>NZ_SCRH01000037.1 GCF_004298145.1 Mycobacterium sp. | reverse complement strand
CGCGGTAGGGCCAGTGGCGATCGCCAGCGCGGCGTAGCCGGGCGCAGCGGGTCGCCACGCGGTAGGGCCAGTGGCGATCGCCAGCGCGGCGTAGCCGGGCGCAGCGGGTCGCCACGCGGTGGGGCTAGAGCACCAACCGGACCAGCGCCGCGGTGCGGGCCAGACCGGGGAACGCCTCGGCGGTCGACCGCGGGTGCAGGGCGTGGACCGCAAGGCGAAACATCAACGCCCGCAACAACATCTGCGGCCATTCCGGCAGAGCGTTCCAGCGCTCGATGAGCCCGTCGTCGGCCTCCCCCCAGGACAGCGCGTCGATGACGACGACGCCCGCCGCCCACGATGCGGGCCGCCAGTACGGGGTGATATCCGTGATGCCCGGCGCGGCGGTACCCACGAAAAGCACTGTGCCGTAAAGATCCCCGTGGACCAATTGGTTGGGGCTCTTGGTCGGCTTGCGCAACGTGGCGAGCTGGTTGAGCAGCTCCACCGATCGCTCGGCGTCCGCGGTGGCGGGGGCCACCCGCGCGCCGGGCGGCACCGAGGCAAGCGGCCGTTCCTCCCACGCCGCACGGTCGGCGGCGATGAAAATGTCGACGTCGCCCCAGGGCGCCGCGGGGCCCTGGGTCAGAAAGCGGGGACGGTCCAGTTTGCCCGTCGCCTCATGCAGGCGCACCGCCGCCGAGACGACCTCGTCGTGGCGGGGCTCCGGCGTCCCGGCGACAAAGGTGTCTGCCCGCCACCCGGAGACGACGTATCGCCCATCGGTGGAACGGACCGGACGGGCCAGCCGAACGCCATCGACGAACAACGTCTCGCGGACCCGGGCGGACCACGCCGCGCGCGCGTTGTCGGCCACCAGCGACAGGACGACTTCGCCGCATCGCCAGCCGCCCTCCCAGCTGGCGCCCAGATAGACGGGTTTGACGCCGCCCAAGCCGAACGCCGACAGCACGTGGTCCGGCGGTGGCTCGACTGTCACACGGGTACTCTAAACGAGTACAACAGCGGCGACCGCAAGCCTGGCGGCGGGTCGCCGCCAGACGGCACAGCGGCGGGTCGTCGCCAGGACCGGCGGCCTATCGCTCAGTACAGGACCATGTCGGGCTGCATCTGCTGCGCCCAGGCCACAATTCCGCCCTCCAGATGCACCGCATCGGCGAATCCGGCCTTCTTCAGCACCGCCAACACCTGCGCCGAGCGCACGCCCGTTTTGCAATACAGCACCGGCGTGCGGCCGGCCGGCAGCTGCGCCAGACCCTCACCGGAGTTGATCGACGACTGCGGGATCAGCTGGGCCCCGTCGATGTGCACGATGTCGAACTCCACGGGCTCGCGGACATCGATCAGTGCCAGCTCCTTGCCGGAATCCAGCAGCTCGCGCAACTCCCGCGGGGTGATGGCCGAGTTATCGACGGTCGCGGCGGCATCGTCGGCTGAGGGCTCCGACACCACACCGCACAACCGCTCGTAGTCGACGAGCTCGGTGATCTTGGGCCTTGACGCGTCGGACGGATCCCGGCGAATCGCGATGGTGCGGTAGGTCATCTGCAGCGCGTCGTAGATCATCAACCGGCCCAGCAGCGATTCGCCGATGCCGGTGATGAGTTTGATCACCTCGGTGCTCATCACCGACGCGATGGAGGCGCAGACGATGCCCAGCACGCCGCCTTCGGCGCACGACGGAACGGTGCCGGGCGGCGGCGGCTCCGGGTAGAGATCGCGGTAGTTGAGACCGCGGCCGTCCGGCGCGTCCTCCCAGCACACCGAGATCTGGCCCTCGAATTGATAGATGGATCCCCACACGTACGGCCTTTTCGCCAGGACCGCCGCGTCGTTGATCAGATACCGGGTGGCGAAGTTGTCGGTGCCGTCCACGATCACGTCGTAGGAGCCGAACAATTCGACGGCGTTGGTCGAGTCCAGGCGCACCTCGTGCAGGCGCACGTCGACCAGTGGGTTGATCGCGGCCATCGACTCACGCGCCGAGACGGCCTTGGGTCGCCCGACGTCGGCCACGCCGTGAATGATCTGACGGTGCAGGTTGGATTCCTCCACCACGTCGAATTCGACGATGCCGATGGTGCCGACGCCGGCCGCGGCCAGGTAGAGCAAGGTCGGCGCCCCGAGCCCGCCGGCACCGATCACCAGCACCCGGGCGTTCTTGAGCCGCTTCTGCCCGTCGACCCCCAGGCCGGGAATGATCAGGTGACGGCTGTAGCGGGCCACCTCGTCGCCGGTCAGGTGGTCTGCGGGTGCCACCAGGGGCGGCAACGACGACACGGAAAACATCTCCTCGGTCAGTTTCGCGGTACGGCTTCTCAATCCATCTCCATCCATCACAGCAGCCCGCCGGGGCGACGGCAACGAAGGCCGATCGCCGATGCAGGCCCGATTGCCCGCCTCGCGCCCGCAAGCGGGCGGTACCCCCACCTCACGCCGCTGCCCGGCGCGCATCGTCGGCGGGCTACGCGATCGGGTAGGGCCAGGGATTGAAGCGGCAGGTCTTTCCGTCGGCCCTGACGACGTCGGGATCGAATTGGGCGGCGTCGTTGTTCGACGTGGAGAACGTCTGCTGCATCATCACCGGCGCCAACGCGCCCTGCTGTTCGCACGCCTCGTGGTGCAGGTATCCGATGGCGTGGCCGACCTCGTGGTTGATCACGTACTGCCGGTACGAACCGATGTCCCCTTCGAACGGCACGGCACCGCGCACCCAGCGCGCCTCGTTGATGAAGACCCGCGCGTCGCGGTGGGCGCCGAATACCGGGTTGTAGCACGACGTTTCCAGCCGGAATTCGTAGCCGCACCCCTCGCGCACCGTCACCGGCGAAGCCAGCGAGATCCGAAAGTCGGGTTTGCCGTTATCGATTCGGACGAACGCGAACTGCGGGTTGTGCGTCCAGCCCTTCGGATTGGCCAGCGTCTGGTCGACCATCTGAGCGAATGCTTCGTCGCCGCCGAACATCGTCGGGTCGATGCCGTTCTCCACCTCGACGGTGTACCGGAACACCTTGGCGGTGCCCTGTCCGATCTGCGGCGTCATGCCCGGCACCACGTGCCACGTCTTGTCGCCCGCCTCGGTGAACGGGCCGCCATTCGGCAACGTCCCGGCCGGCAGGTTGGCGTCGAACACGGCGAGCCCGCGCGGCGGGGCGTCGATGATCGTGGTGCCCACCGCGCCGATCGCGGGCGGACTCTCGATGGGCTGACTCGCCGTCGGCTTCGATGCGCCGGCGCCGGTCACCGTCTGATACATGACGACGCCGGTGAGCACCGCCAGGACGGGCAGCGCGTACGCGCGCCAGCCGTAGGTGGAGACGAACCGCCCCAGCCACGTTTGTTTGCGCCACCGCCGCTGTCGCTCACGGTCGGCCCGCACGCGCCCGGCTTCCGGGGCAGCTAGGGGGTCACGCAGCGCCCGCAGCGGTTCGCGCCACTCGTCGCGTAGCACCGGCACGCGACCGGTGCCACGCGGGGGCGGCTGCGACGTCATTTTCCCAGGATTACACAGCGGGACACCCGCGCCGCCCGTGGCACGCCCGAATCCCCCGTCCGACACCGCTTCTGCCAGCGGCGACGACGCCGATAGCGGGAGGACCAACCCCGTGGGTAGTAAGGTCCTTTTCAACGAGCTGCGAGCGGCTGGCTCCGGTGAACCGACGGTCGGCCGTTGACGATCAGATGAGGACTCGATGAGCGAACTCGCCAAGATGCCGGCACGGCGTGCCGGCAGATCGGCTGACCGCGGCCGGCCGGCGGACGGCGCCACAGCTTCCAACCGGCGGGGCAACCGGTTACCCCGTGATGAGCGGCGCGGCCAGTTGCTCATCGTCGCCAGCGACGTCTTCGTCGACCGCGGCTACCACGCGGCCGGCATGGACGAGATCGCCGATCGGGCGGGGGTTAGCAAACCCGTTCTCTACCAACACTTTACGAGCAAGCTCGAGCTCTACCTCGCGGTGCTGGCGCGGCACGTGGAAAACCTGGTCTCGGGCGTTCAGCAAGCGCTGAGCGCCACCAAGGACAACCGCCGCCGGTTGCACGCCGCGGTGCAGGCCTTTTTCGATTTCATCGAGCATGACAGCCAGGGTTACCGGCTGATATTCGAGAACGACTACGTCACCGAACCCGAGGTGGCCGCCCAGGTGCGCGTCGCCACCGAATCGTGCATCGACGCGGTATTCGCGTTGATCAGCGAGGATTCCGGGCTGGACCCGCATCGCGCGCGGATGATCGCCGTCGGGCTGGTCGGCATCAGCGTCGACTGCGCCAGGTACTGGCTCGACTCCGACCGCCCGATCTCCAAGGCGGACGCCGTCGACGGCACCGTCCAGTTCGCCTGGGGCGGACTGTCACACGTGCCGCTGACTCGCTCCTAGCGTCCCTTACCGGCGTGTTTCCCGGCTTCGGCGCTGATCCCGAAGCCGACCCGGCGCGCATCGGCGACACCGATCTCGACGTAGGCGATCTTGGTGGTGTGGATCAGGAAGCGGCGACCCCGGTCGTCGCTCAGCCGCAGCAACCCCGACCCTTCGCTCAGCGCGGCGCTGACCAGTTCTTCGACGTCGGCGGGCGTCTGGTCGCTGGCGAGGACCAGCTCGCGCGGACTATCCGTGATCCCGATCTTGACCTCCACGGTCACCCCTTCCGTAGGTAACGAAGTCTTCCGCGGGCATTGGAGTCCCAGCCCTGTCAGCTGCAGGCTAGTGGACGCCGCTGACCCCCACCGCGTCGCGTCCCCACACTTCGCGGTCAGCGAAAGTTCGGTCGCGCGCGGATAACGATTCGCTTGCAGGTTGTCTCACACACCCGCGCGATACCCGATCCGTGCTTTCACATGGCTAACTTCGGCCCCATGGGTACCACACTGCCGCACCTCGACGACAGGATCCGGAACTACCCGGACGACGATCCCGACGACGCCTGCGACACCGACCCCTACCTGCACGCCGACTACAACTGGACGGGCTGGCCGGCCGATTCGCGCTGGCGACCCGCCACGGCGATTCTCGGCGCGGTGGTGGCCATCGGTGCCATCGCCACCGCCGTCATCATCAACAGCGGTGACAGCGCCTCAACCAAGGCCACGCTGGGAGCGCCGGCTCCCCACCCGGTGACCTCGGCGCCCGCGACGACCAAGGCATCCGCCCCGCCCAGCCCCTCCAGCGTGGCCCAGTTGCCGCCCGAGACCGTCACGACGGTCACCACGCCGAGCGCCGCGCCCAGCACCCCGGCAGCCCAAACACCCACGGCCGCACCGCCTCTCGCGGCGGCACCGCCGACGGCCACGCTGAACCCACGCACCGTCGTCTACAGCGTGAGCGGGACGAAGCAGCTGCTGGACCTGGTGAACGTGGTCTACACCGATGCGCGGGGCGTACCCCAGAGCGAGTTCAACGTGTCGCTGCCGTGGTCCAAGGTGGTGGTGCTCAATCCCGGCGTGCAGACCGAATCCGTGGTCGCGACCAGCTTCTACGGCCAGCTCAGCTGCTCGGTCTTCAACGCCGCCGGTCAGCGGATCATGGCGTCGGCCAGCCCCTCGAACATGGCGACCTGCGCGCGCTGAGCCCGATGGCCGTGACCCGCTGCGCCCGGCCGCGCCGCACTGGCGATCACGGCGAAGCCCTACGGCCGTGACCCGCTGCGCCCGGCCGCGCCGCACTGGCGATCACGGCGAAGCCCTACGGCCGTGA
>NZ_SCRH01000036.1 GCF_004298145.1 Mycobacterium sp. | reverse complement strand
GTCCCAGCCGTCGGCCGCGGCCTGCGCTGATTGTGTGGCTGGTTCGTCGCAGTCGTCGTCGGCCCAGGCGAGCGCAGGGGTTTCCTGCGCCGGTTGGGGGATGTTGGTGGTGGGGTCGGCCGCAGCGCCGACCATGGTGTCGTCATCGCCGGTCATCGGGGCGCCTGGAAGCGCCCACCCGCGGCGGGTCATTTCTTCTCCCCGAGCCAGATCGCACCGAGGACGATCGCCGCGAACACCGCCGCGGCCCCAGCGATTAGCAGGCCGGTGAGCGACGCCCCGCCGATGACGTATCCGGTAAGCCCGCTCAGTGTTGCGGCGAGGGCGACCCGTTCACCCCATCCCATGCGCCTCACAGAGCACCACCAAAAGCGGACCCGGCAGGGTGGCGGTCCATCGCGGCGGCGATCGCCTGGCGACGGTCCTCAAGTGATGGGGTGCCGTAGCCGTCGAGGTGGTCAAGCAGGTTGGCGCACGATCGGGCCGCCGCAGCGATGTCGGAGTAGAGGACGGCGCAGCGTTGCGTTGCCAGGCTTTCGGGGGCGCCGGCGATGATGAGCCGGTCGGTGGTGGTGACGAGTCGTAGCGCGTGCCGCAGATGTTGCAGGCTGTGGGTTAGCGCGGTCTGCGCCTCGGTGGTGGTCATTCGCGGTGTGAGTGTGGACATTGGGTGGTTTCCTCGCGTTGGTGGGCGTGGGTGTATGGAGCGATTTACGCCCTTTTGTACGCCCTTTGGGTGATGTCAGCGGGTGAAAGCCGGTGTAAGAAAACCGCTCTGACCTCATAAAACTGACCATACGGGAACATGCACTAACGCGGGAAACATATCTGGGGGTCAAGTGGTCGCAGGTTCAAATCCTGTCAGCCCGACACAGGTTAGAGGCTATTTCGGCCTCCGAAAATCGCCCGCGTTGGTGGATTGACCCCAATTCCTACCCCAGTCAGAAACTGGAATGTGCCGATGGCGAAGCGGCGGGCAAACTCTGAAGGATCGGTACGGCAGAGGTCTGACGGGCGCTGGAAAGCCCGGCTGGACGCAACCCGGTATCCGAGGTGGCGGTGGATGGCACACCCCTGCAGAAGCATTCAACGACCACCTACACTCGCTTCAACAAGCCGGTGTTGCGACCACCGATTGAATCCGCCCAATACACGTCTATCGCGTTCGCGGAAACCCTTGTGCTCGAGGGTATTGCGGCGTCGATCGGCAGTGTCGGCGATGCTTACGCCTGTGAGAATGAGTTTTGGTCGCTTGATGGCCTTGCTCTTGCTTACGACTGACCCCGAGGTATGGGTGTCTTGGCTGTTGATCTGTCGTCCATCAGGCGGCCGCACCATATGGTGCTGGCCGGGCGGGCAGTGACCTCATAGGAGCCTGACCTCACCAGGTCCCATCACAGTCCCGTCCACCCGAACGGCCAACGTCACAACCCGTTGGAAGGTCGCAATGACAAGCATGAACCAACACCGGCGCCGCGATCGAATGTGATCGGCGTCGATACCCACAAGTACGTCCACGTCGCGGTAGCCCTCGATGACTTTGGCGGTGTTCTGGGTGCCGAGAAATTCTCTGCGGATGCGGCCGGATACGGCCAGTTGATCAACTGGGCCACCACCCACGGCCGTCTGCTGACCGTCGCAATCGAAGGCACCGGATCATACGGTGCCGGATTGACCGCCGCAGTCCGTCGCCGCGACATCGGTGTCGTGGAAGTGATGCGCACCGATCGTCGAGACCGCCGCCTTCGGGGCAAGTCCGACTTCCTCGACGCAGAACGCCGCCCGCGCAGTGCTCGCCGGCCACGCCGACGCAGTCCCCAAAACCGCCGATGGTGTGGTCGAGATGATCCGCAACTCCTATGTGTCGTAGTCGACAGTCACGGTCGGGCTGGTCGGATGCGATTGACAGGTCAGCACGTAACCGGCGTCCAGTTCGGCCGGTCCGAGAGCGAAGTTCTGATCCATCTCGACGGTGCCGGTGAGTAGCTTGGCCCGGCAGGTACCGCAAGCGCCGCCCACGCAGGCATAGGGCGTGTCACCGCGGACCCGTAATGCGCCTTCCAGGATCGAGTCGCCGGCTGCCAGATCGAAGGTCTGCTCCTGCCCGGACAACCGGAAGGTCACGGTGGCCCGCGCATAGTTGCTCGCCGCGGACTCGGGCTTGGTGTAGCCAGTGAACAGCTCCAGGTGGATCCGCTCGGTGTCGACACCGTGCTTGAGCAGTGTGTCGCGTGCGGTGGTCGACATGCCCATCGGCCCGCACAGGAACCATTCGTCGACGGTGCTGGGCCGCAGCGAAGTGGTCAGCCACCGGTCGAGCTTCGCCGCGTCGATGAGCCCGCATAGCTCCGGGGTGTGTAGCGGGTCGGAGGACATGACGTACAGGATTTCGAGGCGGTCCGCGTAGCGGGATTCGAGTCGGTCCAGATCGTGCCGGAATATCGTCGACTCTTTCGTGTGGTTGCCGTAGATCAGCGTGAAGCGGCTTGCGGTTTCGACCTCCAGCACTGTTTCCAGGATCGACAGCACCGGCGTGATCCCGCTGCCGGCCGCCAGACCCACGTAGTGTTTTTGCGCAAGTGGGTCCAGCGGGGTGCCGAAGCGGCCGGTGGGAGTCAGTAGTTCCAGCACGTCGCCGGCCTTTAGCTGCTCGGCGACGAACCCCGAAAACGTGCCGCCGGGAATGTGTTTGACCGCGATCCGCAGCTGGGCGCGGGTGGCCGGCGCGCAGATTGAATAGTTGCGTCGCACTCTTTCGCCGCCGAGGTTCGTATATACCGTCACGTGCTGGCCCGGCTCGAACCGGAACTCATCACGCAGCCCCTCGGGCACCGCGAACGTCACCAAGGTGCTGTCGGCGGTGATGGGGTCCACCGAGGCGACGGGGATCCGGTGCAGCACCGCGTGCGGCGCACTTGACTTGGCCGGCATATGCACCGGTACCAGCCTCCCGAGCCTGCGGTTGAGCTCTTTCCACTCGCGAAACTCGTCGGGATTGAGGTCCTGACCAAAGACGGTGGAGATGGCGGCCTCGCGCTCCAGGTAGGCCTCCTCATTGCGCCGCCATGTCTTGACGTAGCGATAGAACGGCACAGAGGGATGCAGATGATGGACCAGGTGGTAGTTCTGCGACAGCATCAACGGGGTGAACAGCCACTCCATCCCGACGCGGGCGCGGGTGGCCTGGTAGCGGTTGCTGCGCTGTGTGGCGTCCAGCCCGTGATGCGGCAACCAGTCAAACCACCACACCAGGAAGACGAGACCGATGCGCTGCGGGATCAGGAACACGACCGCGAGCGTCCACAGGTTGCCGGTGAGTCCCGCGACAATCAGCCCGGTCACACCCATGGTCAAGAAGAACAGTGTCTCGGCGACCTCGGTCTTTGGCCGGCTGCGCAACTTGCGGATGAGGTAATTGCCGTAGGACAGCTCGGGCAGCGGCCAGCGCAATGGCACCTGCCACGCCGGTGTGTGCGAGGCCCATGCGTCGGGGTCGTTGTCGTCGTCGTTGGAATACCGATGGTGCTCAATGTGGATGAAGGCGTACGACGCAAAGGAAAGGATCGGCACGACCAGCACAAAAGCTAATCGACCGATGACTCCGTTGACCCACCGCACGCTGCTGACTGCGTAATGAATGGCGTCGTGGACCACGGTGAACATCAGGAAAGTCACCACGGCGTTGACCGGGATCGTCACCCAGGTCGGCAACCAGCCCTGGGCGTAGCCGACGGTCGCTACCACGAACGCCGTCATCGCGGTCAGAAAAATACCCACCGTGGGCAACGCCAGTTTGGGCGCAGGTGCTCCGGGGTCTGGGAGGGCGTGGCGTCCCCCAGGCTCCCGTGTGGGGCGGTCGATTGCTTCGACAGTCGACATTCGGGGCTCCATTTCGATCGAGTGGTGAACGGCTGGGTACGTGCCCGCGACGCGTACGGACAAGCATCGAGGGGTGACTTGTGGGGGTCTACGGAGCGGGCTCCAAACCGGATTGGCGTTGGCTACAACCGCTTTGCCGAACGTTCGACGGCGGATTCCGGAACCCGCGCGACCTCGAGGCCCACTTCCGCATCGAGCGTCACAAGATCCAGCGCGCGATAACTATGGATTTGATCCTGCGTGGCCTGGCGAACCTGGCGCGAGAGCTCCTCCGGCTCGCTGAGCAGGGTGTCGAACAGGAGTCCCCATACGTCAGTCACGGCCTGGCCCCTTCCTGTCGACCGGCTCAGCGTCCTTGCTTATCTATGGAGCAAACGTATGGCGATTTTCATCGGGAGACGACGTAGTGATCTGACCAACTCGGCGGGTGCCGTTGTAGCCGGCCTACAATTTCGCTGTCGTGGTGGGCAGCGTCACACTATGGTTTCTGATCATGGCGGCACAGAATCGTGACTACAGTGAGCGCGTAGCCGAGTCAGCGGCCGCCATCATCGCTCGCCTCAGTGACCAATTGGGCGAGGTCACCGAGGCCACCCAACAAGTCCTCCTGCGCGACGTTTCGGAGCTACGCGGTGACACCCAACTGCTGCAACTGTTGCGCGACAACACCGCGGCCAACATCGACACCTTCTTCGCCGCACTGCGCAACAACATCCCGTTAGAGAGCCTCGAGCCACCCACCGCGGCAATGGAATACGCGCGGAGGTTGGCTCAGCGGGAAGTGGCGTCCACGGCATTGGTTCGCGCATACCGGATCGGCCACCAGACGGTCCTGGGCATCATGCTGGATGCGGTCCGTGCCTCCGAACTGGATACACAACTGCAGCTGGACACTTTTGAGCTGATAACCGAGCTGTCCTTCGGATACATCGATTGGGTCACCCAGCAGGCGATTGCCGCCTATCAAGAAGAGCACGATCGCTGGCAAGATAAGCGAAACAGCCTGCGTGCCTTGCGTGTCCGCGAACTCCTCGAGGGCGGCGACGTCGACGTCGATGCCATGACCACCGCCATCGGATACCCGCTGCGGCGGACACACCTTGCGCTCGTGCTGTCGACCGCAGAATCGGGCGACAACGACGAACTCGCCGCCCTGGAGCGGTTCGTGCACCGTGCCGCCGAATCACTGGGGGCGCAAGAGAACCCGCTATTCATCCCGGCAGATCGATTGACCGGATGGGCCTGGATTCCGCTGGCGGCCCGCGCCGCGGCGACCGCGTTGGGGCGTCTCGGTGAGTTCGTCCGAATCGAACCAACAGCACCGAACATCGCAGCCGGCACACCCCTGCCCGGGGCGGCCGGCTTTCGCCGATCCCATGAACAGGCCACCGATGTTTATACGGTTGCCGTCGCTTCCGATTCACAAGGCGGCCGGTTTACCCCGGCCGATCAACCGGGGATCCTGCTTGCCGCAATGCTCAGGGAGAAACCCGAAACTGTGCACAAGTGGATCGGGGAGGTGCTTGGCCCGCTCGCTGACGATACCGACAGCGACAGACGGCTTCGCGAGACCTTGAGCATATTTCTGCGCTCCGGATCGAGCTTCACCGCCGCCGCCGGAGAACTGCACCTGCACTTCAACTCAGTGCGGTATCGCGTCGGGCGCGCCGAGGAACGCCGCGGCCGAGCCATCGGGGACGATCGGCTCGACGTGGAGGTGGCGCTGCTGTTACGGCGATTGTTCGGGTCCGCGTGCAGCTAACCGCCCGGCCGTCGGTTTGTAGGCTCGACACAACACCGCCACAGTATTTGGTTGTTTAAGCACATCGTTGCGCCGCGCCGGCGTTCGTAATGTCTTTGGTGAACGCAGCACACCGATCCTGATCTACCCGAATCTGCTTGGCGGAGAACAGGGATCGACGATGATGGCTATCGAATTCGCCGCAATCGGGCAGGGCGCCGATGCCCCCGAACCCGCTACCCGGCCGGCTCCCGCCTTTGCGTGAAGCAGATTCGACGCACTGGCCCTGAAGGCGTGAGCTGAGGTACGGCAGGTTGATCAGTAGACCCGGTCCAGCTGCAGTTCAGCGCGCACATCGGCCATACCGGCAACGAAAGGGAGACCTCGCCCTCCGAGTGCTCCACCCACGCGCACTGGTCACCTGCGGCCATACCTCAACCGGGTGGCCGCTCTGCGGACCTTGACCGGGACCGAGGCAAAATGACTTGCCTTGGATGTTGGGAGGCAATGAGGACGATCGAAATTGGGGCATCGGCGGTTGTTGCAATGCGTTCAACCCTGAGTTCGACGGCGTGAGCCTGCGGTGCACGGGACAACGTCGGGGACCAGCCTTGTCGGCTCCGGTTGAAAAGTGAGCAGGTAGTTCCGGTCGAAAAGTGAGCACCCTTCTGATTGGAGAGTGATCACTGTGGAGGATTGGGCGGAGATTCGTCGGCTGTATCGGTCGGAGAA
>NZ_SCRH01000035.1 GCF_004298145.1 Mycobacterium sp. | reverse complement strand
GATCTTGACCTGCTCGTCGGCGCGGCCCAGGTAGGCGAGTTGCCCGTCGGTACCCCAGCACACCAGGTCGCCGGTGCGATACATGCGCGATCCGGGCGCCCCGAACGGGCACGCCACGAACCGTGACGCGGTCAACCCCGACCGGCCCACATATCCTGCGGTCACCCCGGACCCGGCAACATACAACTCGCCGACGACGCCGGGCGGCACCGCTCGCAGCCAGCCGTCGAGCACGAACAACGCCGCACCCGACACCGGGCTACCGATCGGCGGCGTCCCGGATCCCTTCGTCAGCGGCGCGCTGATCGCGACACACATGGTCGTCTCGGTCGGGCCGTAGGCGTTGACCATCACCCGCCCCGGCGCCCACTGATCGACGACCTCGGGTGGGCAGGCCTCACCCACCACCACCAGCGACACCGACTTCAGGCCCTCCGGCGAGAGCATCGCCACCGCCGACGGGGTCTGGGTCAACACGCTGACTTCCTCGGCGGCCAGCACGTCGTGGAACTCTTCGGGTGAACGTGTCACGTCTTCGGGGACGACCACCAGCCGCCCGCCGCGCAGCAGCGCCCCGAAGATCTCCCACACCGAGACGTCGAAGGCATACGAGTGGCACTGCGACCACACCCCCACCCGCGGCAGGCCCGCATCCAGCGATCCCAGCAGCTGGGTCACGTTGCGATGAGTGACCGCAACACCCTTGGGGACACCGGTGGTACCCGAGGTGTAGATCAGGTAGGCGATATGGTCCGGATGTGGCGCCGGCAACGCCGCGGCGGGCTGGTCATCGATGCGGGAATCGTTGATATCGACCACCGGCACGTCGTGACCGTCCAACCGGTCGGCCAGATCGAGGGTGCTCAGCGCGGCAACGGGTTTGGCGTCGCCCAGCATGAACCCGATCCGGGCCTCGGGCGTTGAGGGATCGATCGGAAGATAGGCCGCCCCGGTTTTGAGTACTGCCAGGATCGACGCCACGGCTTCGGGCGAGCGTGAAAACAGCAGTGCCACATTCTGCCCCGGACCCGCGCCCAGGCGGGTCAACAAGTGCGCCAACCGGTTCGACGCCGCGTCGAGTTCCCGGTAGGTCACCGACCGGCCCTCGCACGCGAGCGCCAACGCCTCGGGTGTCAGCGCCACCTGAGTGGCGAACAACTCCGGAACCGACACCGACGCGCTCGCCGGACGGCTCAAAGCCGCCTTGTTACCAAGGTCTTCCACGCGGGTGCGCTCCGTGGCACGGAGCACATCCAAGGAGGACAACAGCCGGCTCGGATCGGCCGCCACGGTCGCCAGCACCCGCTGCAGCCGCTCCGCCAGGTCCACGACGTCGAAGTTGGAAAACGGTTGTCCGGTACCGACCGTGCTGAGGAACTGCTGGTCGCCGAAGCCGAGGAAGAACAGCCCGAAGTGACCTACCGGGCCGAAGCTGGTGTATTTCGCGGTTGCCGGAACGCCGTCGAGGCTGAGAGTGAGGCGGGCCGGGACGAAGTTCACGACCACCCGGTTGGGCGCCTGTCTCGGGCCGTTGTAGTCGCCTTCGCCGGCGAGCATGCGCGTCGGGAATCGCTGATGCCGCAACGCTTCCCGGGACCGCTTGTCAACGTGCCGGCAAAAGTCGGCGAACGTCGCGTCTGGCGACGCGTTCAATACCAGCGGCACAACGCCGGCGAGCATGCCGGGATGCGTCTTCGACCCCGGGTCCACTCGCCGGCTGACCGGAAAGTCGAGCACGACTTCGTCCGAGTTGTCAGCGCACCACCCACGCACCAGAAGCGCGCAGGCCGCCGTCAGTACCGATGACCGACGGATGCCCAACACCTTGGACAACTCTTTGACCCTGCGGACCACGGACTGATCCAATTGCACCGGCGGAGACGGCGAATACGGGTCTCGCCCGTCGTCGACCGCCACCGCAGGATAATCCGTCCCGTCGTCCGCGGGCCGGTGCTCGGCCCAATACTCTTGATCCTCAAGGAATTTAGCGGAAGCCTCGTATTCCAATTCGCTGCTGACGAGGTCGTGCAACGAGCCGAAGAAGGCGGGAGGAACCGGTTTGCCGGAAGCGAGCGCGGAGTAGACGGCGGCGATCCGTCGGCCCAACAGCCCGAGGCCCATCCCGTCGATGGCGATGTGGTGACAGGTCGTAAACCAGTAATACTCGTCGGGACCCGTGCGGAACAACGCGAATTTGATCATCGGGCCGGTGAGCGGCATCGGCGTTCGCTGGATCGATGATGCGGTCTCTCGGACTTCCCGCTCCGGATCTCGCGCATCGGTCAGGTCATAGAAGACCAGTTCGACATCGTCGTATTCGACGGCCTTCTGGAAGACCTGGCCATCGGCCTCGAAGAAGCAGGCCCGCAGGCTTTCGGCCTCGTTGACCACGTGTCGCATAGCCTGATGCAGCACGCCGGGTTCGATCGCACCCTCGATATGGATCAGTACGCCCAGCTGCCACGCCACTTCGAAATGGCCGGTTTGCTGTGCTAGCCAGATGTCCAGCTGGCCTCGCGTCACCGGAAATGCCCGGTCCCCGACTTTCACCCCACGCCCCCCACGCCTTGCGCCTGAAAACCCCTTCATACCGACATCGGTCGACAGATCACAAACCGGCGCTCAGCGTGTCGCGTAAATTTTTCGCCCGGATATCGGGCCAGGCTTCTTCGATGTAGTGCAGGCAGGTTGCGCGGTCGGCTTCCCCAAAAACTACTCTCCAACCGGCAGGGATGACAGCAAACGTTGGCCAAAGACTGTGTTGTTCTTCGTTATTGACCAGGACGAAAAAACTGCCACCGTCGTCATCGAACGGATTGAGCTGCACCGGACGGACCCCCTAACACAGAAACGGAAACTGCATATTGCGCCGCGCGCCGCATGAGCGGCCCTGCAGCGCTTACGGATTGAGCGTCAAGCTCGGCCGCGGCGCCGACTAGCGCACGCGGTCGAAAACAGCGCCCGTGAGATTGGACGCAGTGGTAACTGCGCCATGACGGCCGTGGCAGACCCCCTTATCGGACTGACGCTACGACCGTCAATGCTGCCATTCACGCTCGCCGTGTACCCACACCACTAGCCTCGAAACGTCTGAATCACGTTCCTACGTAAGACAATAATTAGGGCCCTTGTTGTACTTGTGTCTCGTTATTCAGCAAAAGAGCTTTGAGTGTCGACGACGTCGACTTCGCCGTAACGGGCTGGGTTACAGCGAATACATCCGCGTACCGCCACGAAGAGGACGGCTATTTGCCGACACCGCGATATGGGCATTGCTTACGTAATCGTAAAATATTTGCCCTTAGCCTGACGGCGGGAGCGGCGTGAGGAACGATAGACCGCGATGTAACCGATTACCTTGCCGCAAGTGCGTTGTAAATAAAGCTCTTAACTGTAGATTCGCGATGCGCTACTTTCGAATATAACCCGCCGGCGCGGCGTCCCCGATGCCCTCGCACAACCGTGTAAAAACGTACGGACGCTTGCTAAGCCCGTCCGACACCATGGCGATCGGCGTGGCCGGACCATGCTTCGCCGTAGCTGTCGGGCGCCGGTTTGCTACAGCGAGGCTTCGGCGACGGCCGCTTCCAGGTCCGAGTGTGACCGAGCGCGCCCCGCCGTTGGCTACGTCCTGGCTTCGATTTGCCGCCGGGCCTTGGCCACCTCGGACGGGCAGCCTTTGAGCAGACCCCTTGTGATCGATCTCACGGCCGCCGGTGGGTGGTGATGGCCTTCGACCGCAGGCGGGCGCCATGCCCACCAGCTGCCCGGCGGTGGAATTGGCGCTTCCCCCGGGCTGCCCGCGGCTGCGCCCGAATCCGTTGAACGATCCTGGAATTGGACTCACACAACTGACTCACAGCTGCGTTTGCCGGACAAAGTTTCGCAGGCGTCCCCGAGCCGTGACGCGAGCCTGGGCGTGTTTAGGCCCCGGCGCTCGCGGGTAGAACTGCGCCCATGTGGGGGTCGGTGCTGGGCTTAGGGATTCTGGCCGCGCTCAATCCGGTTCGTCTCGGGCTTGCCCTCCTTATGATTTCGCGCCCACGGCCTGGACCGAGCCTGCTTGCCTTCTGGCTCGGTGGGTTGACGGTATGTGTGCCCGAGCTGTTGGTCCCCCTGATGCTGCTGAACTTGACGCCGATGTTCCGACACATGGCGCATGGGTCGGCTTCTCCATCCACGACCTCGACCCTCGGGAAGGTTCAAATCGGCCTCGGGGTGATCGGGCTATCGATCGCGGTACTGATGACGGTGCGCTTCGTGACGCGCCGGCGGGCGGCGCAATCCGCACCGGACGACCGATCGGCGGCACTGTCGTCGGCTTCGGGTGCACCCATCGCAATTCCGCGGCTGTTGACCCGAGTGCAAGACGTTTCGAGGGATGACGGCTCCGCTTTCCGGCGCCTGCTCGGCCGCATCCACAACGCGTGGGACACCGGATCGTCCTGGGTCGCATGGGTGATCGGCCTCATCTCGGTACCGGTCGACGGCGTCCTCTTCATCGTCGCGATCATCGTGGCCTCGGGCGCATCGATCACCGCGCAGTTCAGCGCCGCCATCGCGTTCATCGTGCTGATGTACGCCGTCGTCGAGGTCATCCTCGTCGGCTATGTGGCCACGCCGGCAAAGACCCAATCCCTGCTCCGGGTGTTGCACGATTGGGTGCGGGCCTACCACCGGCAGATCCTGGTGACGCTCTTCACGGTGGTGGGAGTGTCACAGCTGGTTCAGGGCCTGCACATCGTCTGAGCGGTGAGCGGTCTGGGCCGTCAGCTCAGTTCGAACGCGGAGGGCGGTCCGACTGGACCAAGACGCGCGCGATCTGCTCCGTCCGGGTATTCGTCTCCTGCGAGAGTCTGGTCAGCATCCCGAAAGCGCGATCGGCATCGATATTGAATCTCTCCATCAGGATCCCCTTGGCCTGGCCGATGGTGTCTCGGGTCAAGATGGCTCGTATCAGTTGCTCGTTTCGGCGACCAGCGCCTGCTGGCGTTGGAGGTGGCAGGTGGTTTCCCCGGCGCTGACGGCCTCGAATACATGCAGCAGTTCGACCGGATCCCAGGAGTCACCTTGACCGACGTCGCGCACCACCTCCGCCAAAAGCTGCCCGCTTTCGGAAACTTCCTTCACGCAATGCACCACCCCCACCAACTCGCCGTGGTCGAGCAGCGGGGAGTTGGTGGGCCGCCACACCTTGGGCAGCAATTCGTTCCGAACGGCGGGGTCGCGAATGTCATAGCGTTGCATCCGCATCTTGTGGGTGCGGCCGCCGCGCATCGCGGCCTCCAGGGACGACGCAAGCTTCGACGTCCCGTCGGATTGCGGGTCCTTGGGATTGTCCGGGAATGCGTCGAGAGATATTGCCCGAGCAGCTCGCGGTGTTCCCGCAGCGTGACGTGTTCGTAGGCATTACTTGCCGCCCGGATCCGCAGATCGCCGTCGAGAAGCAAGCAACATACTCCCGAGACCCCCTGGACCATTTCTCGGGCTATTGCATCGAACCGCCGTTGATTGCGCACCGCCTAAGCCACTACCCACCATTAATACAAGTGCCCAACCAGCAATGATCGCGTCGGAGTGCACCACGTACGACACGATTCTGCCCGCCGCGGCTGTTTGTCTCGCGCCGTCTGCACGGCTGGCCAACCCGGTCCCGACCGGCGCACTATCACGCTATGAGACGAGAAGTGAGCGCCGAGATCGAAGTCGACATCACCGCGGCCACGACGCTGGAGTTCCAGATCGCCGTTGCGCCGCACCCGCATGCTGAGGTCTTCGAGTCGCTGCGCTTCGTCTTGAACGGACGGCGAATCCAGCCCTTGGAGGTCAGCGGACTGCACGGCAACCGCATCCACAAGTTCGACGCGGCGGCGGGCACGCTGCGCGTCGACTACGCAGCGACGATCGTGGGCCACACTGATCCGGCTCCGGTGACCGAATACGACCAGTCGATGTACCTGCGGCCTAGCCGTTACGCCGAGGCCGATAAGTTCTACGGTTTCGCCGCCACCGAATTCGGCAATGACCGCGATTCGACGGCGCTGCTGGAGCACGTCAGTTCCTGGGTGGGCACGAGACTCAACTATGTACCCGGCTCGAGTGATCCGATCGACGGGGCGGTGGACACGTTGCTCGCCGGCGAAGGTGTGTGCCGCGACTACGCGCATCTGGTGGTGGCGCTCCTGCGAGCGGTCAGTGTGCCGGCCCGCTTGGTGTCCGTCTACGCACCCGGCGTGCATCCGATGGACTTCCACGCGGTGGCCGAGGCTTTCGTCGAGGGACAATGGCGGGTCGTCGATGCGACCCTGCTGGCCCCGCGACAGACACTGGTGCGTATCGCCACCGGTCGCGATGCCTCCGACACGGCATTCCTCGATAACCACAAAGGCGCCATCACGCTGGACCGGCTAGTGGTGAGCGCCCTGGTGGATGGCGAATTACCGCGCGATTCGATCGACCAACTGGTTTCGATCCGCTGAGGCCAGCTGCGCGACCGGAACTGAACATCATCTTCGCCACCGAAATCCTCTGTGCCGCCGTGTGATTACCCCACAGCGACGGGGAGCAAATGCGGGCGTGGCGATTCACGCTCGCGTTCGGACAGGACCGCGGTAGTGAGGCGCCTCGGAACCAAAGTCGCCCCGCAGCGGGTATGTCGATGGAACGTGGTGGCCGCACGGTGCGGATCGCACGGCAGAGCTGCGAGATCCGCTGGCGGTGCTACCAATTCGGCTTGGCCGGTGGGTCGGGTCATCTACAACCTCGCCGGACGGGCGACGGCACAGGCCAAATTGGCGTGTGGTCGCCAGACCGGACGACTCGATGGGGTAGACGGGTAGGCCGGCGGCCCGCCGTAACACCATTACCGCGGGCGCTGTCCCGGTTCGATGCGGAACCATGAGCAGCTTCGCCCGCGCATCGCGGCCGTTGGCGTTTGTTGGCGTTTGATCATCTTCCGGGTCTTTCCGAACTACGCGGCATCAGTCTCGACACCATTCTCACCGTAGGATTCGGCTTCACTTTTATCGTCGGGTTGACGAATTTGTGGTGGCAGCTGGATCGTCTCACTTTCGAATTTTTCGGATCGCTCGGCGTTGGCGCCCGTTTTGGTCGCGGCGGACCTTGCCATCCCGAGAGGTGTACACTCGTTCGATCGGGACCAGCCAGGCCCCCAAAAATCAAGGTCCGCGATGTCTGATAAATCTCCCCGGGCAAACCATGGGTAATAAACCGGGTAAATCCCTGGGAAAGAAACGCGCCGCGAGGCGCAGCGAGTCGACCGAGATCTCGCAGCCGGAAGCGTTTCGAGTTAACAAGAAGCGCTGAAGCGACAATCTTGCTCGATACCCACCCGGATCACGCTCGATCGGCGCGCGCAACCGATCGGGATCGATGAAATATCTGAACACAAAGCAGTCGAACAATACCCACCGGTCCAGCTGGCCAGCGGCAATTCACCCCATTGACTTTTGCGAGATCGTGTTACGGTTGACCCGGATGTAGCAAAATTACATCCACTTTGAAAAGAAAGAGAAGTTAGTATGACACAGGGAACTGTGAAATGGTTCAACAGCGAAAAGGGCTTCGGATTTATCGCCCCTGACGGCGGCGAAAAAGATGTGTTCGTGCACCATTCTGAAATCCAAGAAAGCGGTTTTCGCACCCTCGAGGAAAACCAGCGAGTCCAGTTCGAGATCACCCAGGGACCTAAAGGCCCCCAGGCGGTGGGAGTGACCACCATCTAGCCATGAAGCACGAAACCCCCTGGGGCTGAACGATATCCTCCCGGCCCGTTCGCCCCGGGGGCTCGCGCATCTTTCGAGATACGCGCCTCAACCCCTTGCCGGTTTCCGGTAGCACGGTCAGAACGCTACGCAGACCGGCCCTTAGGCTGGTGTCGGTTACCTCGGGCGACTATCGCCGTCGCCAATCCCCTTCGCCGCACATTGTCGCCTGCAACCGCCACGTGCGATTGCGCTGCGGCGCTCCGAAACCTGTTCTCGGACGCTGTCTCTGGTGCGTCGTCGACGGTGGCGAACAGGAACCGGTTGGGCAGCGCCAGTTTACAGATCGTACGGATGCTGAGCAGGTATTGCCGAAGCAACGGACCCGTGGTGTAAGGCAAGTCGTAGGTGACACACAAGGCGCGCACCCGGTCGGCGATCTCAGGGTAGCGATTGCTCGGCAGATCAGGGAAGAGGTGGTGTTCGATTTGATAGCAGAGGTTTCCGCTCATGAAAGCCAACACCGGCCCGGCTTGGAAGTTGGCGGTACCCAGCATCTGCCGGAGATACCATCCAGCTTTCGTCTCGCTCTCCAGAACTGACGGGTTGAACTTCTCCGCTCCATCCGCGAAGTGGCCGCAGACGATTACCGCGTACGCCCAGACGTTGCGCAACCCGTTGGCCACCACATTCGCCGCAAGTGCGCGGCGCCATCGGCGGCCGCTCAGCGCCGGAAAGAATACATAATCCTTACCGGCCTGGCGCGCCATCTTGCGGATCATCACCCTTTTGTGGGCAGATCTTCCGGCGTCTGTCGTCTCGCGGTCCCGTGCGGCGTACAGGCCGTGCAGCGCGATACCCCATTCGAAGGCCAGCGCCAGCAGCACCGCGCGCAACGGCTGCACCAAGGAGCTCGGCTGCCACTCCTGATCCCGGGTGACCCGGAGGACTCCGAATCCGAGGTCGTCGTCGACGCCGACGATGTTGGTGAACATATGGTGCCGGTGGTTGTGAGAGGACTGCCAGTGCTTCGAGGGACCGACCATGTCCCATTCCCAGGTGCTGGAATGAATCTCCGGATCGTTCATCCAGTCCCACTGACCGTGGCTGATGTTGTGGCCGAGTTCCATGTTCTCGACGCACTTGGCCACGGCCAGCGCCGCGGTTCCGGCAGCCCAGCCGAGCTTGCTTTTGGTGAGAACGATGGTCAGCCGCGCCGCGACCTCGAGGCATCGCTGAAAGGCGATGGCGCGCCGGATGTACTCGCGGTCCTTGGCGCCGCGCGAATTTTCGACGTCGCAGCGGATCGTCTCCAATGCGGCCGCAAGTGCCTCAAGGTCGGCGTCGCTCAGATGGGCGTATTCAGGTACGTCGGTGATGGCCATCGACGCTCAACGCGCTTCGCGCGCAGTGGCGTAGGGCGTTCGCGTGACGGCACGCGGACAGGGCGGGTTCACGAGCCGCAGCAATGTGGGTCACGTCCGATCTTTTTGAATGGTTGGTTACGCACAACTGGCGAGGATCGGCGCGAGGCCAGACAGGCCGAATGGAGGCGGGATTGATATCCGCGTCTGAGGTCGCCGGCACGGTATCGCAGCGGGCTCGGCTGCCGTCGTCGCCTTCATCGCCAGAGTCAGGCGGCAACGGCCGCAACCTACTGGTCCGGTGGACGGCTGAACTATCTGTTGAGTACCTGCCTTATCGGCTTGTAGGCGTTGGTCGATTTCCGAGGCTACATGACCCGCGGGATCCGCGCTCTGTGCGTGGAAGCGACAGACGGGTCGCGACGTCGATGCTTGGGCTGGGTCAGCTGCACGCCCTGCTCGACGCCCTCAGCACCGACCTGGCACCCAAGATCGCGTCGTAGCGGTCTTCCGATCGCACCGCAGTGGGTAATCCTTCGGTCGACGAAGGGTCGCGATGACCGGGTGTTCAGACACCGATGACGACGAGCGCAGGGTGCCCCTCAGGCCCGCGGATCATGGCCGGGAAGGTGGAATGACAACCCGTGAGGACGCGCCCGAACTCACCGAGTCCGGCCGCGGCGACCGACGGCGATGACCACCTAAAGCGTGTTGTGCCTCGCCGGGCCGAAAGGGTTTGGCCTGCGACCACTCGACCCCGAGTGTTGTTACGTGTTTGGCCCCGGCGGTACCGGGCCGCCGAAGACGTGGCGCTCCGGCCGCGGTGATAGAAGTAGTCGTGTGACCGGCTCGTTCTGGTGGGATGTCGTGATCGGTCTGGCCGCAGCCGCCGCCCTCACATGGGTGGCACTGATAGTGACGGTCGCCATCTCGCTCCCCCCGGGTGGGCGATTGGGCGAGGCGGTGCGAATCTTCCCAGACTTGATTCGCCTCACCCGCCGCCTGGCCGCGGACAGATCGCTCCCCGCTCAGGTGCGCGTCCGGCTCTGGGCGTTGTTGGCGTACTTGGCGTTACCTTTCGATTTGATTCCCGACTTCATCCCCGTAGTGGGTTACGCGGACGACGCCATCATTGTGACCGCCATCCTGCGCGGCGTCGTCCGCCGGGCCGGCATCGTTGCGGTGCGGCGGCACTGGCCTGGCAGCGACGACGGCTTCACTGTGCTCTGCCGCCTAACAGGTCTGAACGGTTGACGCGGCGCTGCCTGAGCGCGGCCGCAACAGACCAGCAGCGAACACTGCGGCGAGCATCCACGCCGCGGCATATCCGAAGGCCGCCGCCGGTGACACCAGCGTGTACAGGAAACCCGCCACCACGGTGGCCACCACATCACCGACGGCCTGCACCGCACCAAGGACTCCGAAACCGCTGCCGCGCAGCCGATCCGGAAGTAGCTGAGACACCACCGCCGATTCGGCGGGCTCAGCCAGCCCGATGCCCACACCTGCCGCACAAAACGCCACCACGATCAACGCCACGCTATGCCCACCGGCGGCAAACAACCCGTATCCGATGATGTAAACACCGGCCGCCGTGGCGAATACGGCGCGAGGCCCAGCGCGGTCATACCAGCGTCCGGCCAGAAGTGAGGCAAGCGTCGCGGCCACGTTGTGACACGCATAGACCAAGATGGCCAGCGACGTGGCGGCGGTCAGCGATCGGACCGGCGACGCAAATAGCTGTGTCGCCCGCAGAATGAGCAGCGTCGCTGCGATGTTGCCGAATTCGAACAGCGCGACCGGCAGGAGGGCACGCAGCATCCCCGCGTCGCGCAGCGCCGCAAGTTGCAGGCGCCTACCCGCCGGCTCGGGCTGTGTCCGGCCTCGCCGGCGTGCCGCACGTGCCGCAATGATGATGGCGAGAGCCGCGAACAACCCCGGCACCGCCGCCAGAAACAACGCCGGTCGAACACCCAGCCACGCCACCAGGCCCGCGGCCAGCAATGGCCCTGCCACCGCGCCGAGATTGTCCCCCGCCCGCTCCAATCCAAAAGCCCTGCCGTGGGCCGATATTGGGCTCAGTGACGCCAGCAGCGCGTCACGCGAAGGCGAGCGCAGCCCGCGTGAAAGCCACGCCAAAGCACGGAAGACCCCCGCCTGCCACACCGCTGTCGTCGCACCGATGGCTCCCGTGGCCAGCGCGGTGCCCAGATAGCCCCCGGACGCCGTGCGGCCACGCTTTGTACGGTCATTGGCCAACGGAGCACCCGCCAACTTCATGACGCCGATGAGAGCGTCACTGATGCCGTCGATGACCCCAAGAGCACTCGCCGAAGCACCAAGCGTCCCCGTGATGAACGCCGGCAGCACCGAGGTGGTGATCTCATGCCCGGAATCGGAGAAGAAACTTGCCGCTCCCACGGCTCCAACGCCGGGAGTCAACCAGCGCTCGGCGGAACCGTCCCGGACGCCCCCGTTGCTGATCGCCGCCGACTCCCCCGCGCCGTCACGCGATGCATCGTCGACGGGGGCAGACCCTGGGCGTGGCTCATCAGACATGCGCGTTTTCCTTCTAAGCGTGACCGCTAGCCGATGTCGGCATTGTGCCGCAGCAACGGCCGTCTCGGGTATGCCCCGCGACGACACGGCACCGCCCGCTCGGAACCGCTGGCCTGGAATTCGTCATGTTGCTGGACGCACCGGGCGGCAGAAATGCAAAAGCGGCTCCAGATGGCGCTGAGCCGCTCTTCACCTGCTACTTCCTGTGTCGGGCTGACAGTGTGGTGTTTCAGGACATGCGAATGGGGTGTCTCAAGACATAGGAATAGGTGAGTCGGTCAGTTTCAACGGGTGTCGAAGGCTCGCCTGGTCATCACCGCTGTTGTCGTCGGGGGTCGCCGTCAGTCGCAGGTCGCCCGCAATTACGGGGTCTCACAGAGTTGGGTATCACGACTGGTGGCCCGCCCCCCTCAACCGCACGCTGAACTGGCGATAGGAGCGACGCTTGTCCGGGAGCATCGCTCCGGACCGGTCCTTCAATAGGCGACCTGATAGGCCACCGATAAACAAAGCAGCGGGGATAACACCACTTTCCCGATGCTGGTAACGCGGTTGATTCCGAGTTCAAATTTCCGTCTACGATATCCCGGTGCGTAAAAAATCTGCCGCGGCGTCGAATCGCGAAACGACCGCCGACGCCGAGTCGAAATCTGCCCGCACTCGTGCCCGCATCCTCGATGCGGCGGCGCATGTCTTGAGCTCGAAAGGGTTTGCAGGGACAAGACTCTCGGATGTCGCCGAACATGCCGAGATCCAGGCGCCGGCGATCTACTACTACTTCGGCTCCCGCGAAGAACTCATCGAAGAGGTGATGTACTGCGGGGTCGCCGAACTGCGTAAACACGTGCAGGATGCCCTCAACGATCTGCCGCCGGAGACCTCGCCGCTGGATCGGATCATGACCGCCGTCGAGGCCCATTTGCGCCACGAGCTGGAAATCTCCGATTACGCCACCGCCTCGATCCGCAATTCCGGCCAGATCCCGGAGCGACTGCGTTCCCGGCAGCTCAAGGAGGAGACGAGCTACGGGCGCGCGTGGCGCCGGTTGTTCGACAACGCACTGGCGGAGGGTCAGATCCGGAACGACCTGGACCCTCGTTACGCGCAGTTGCTGGTCCTGGGAGCGCTGAACTGGGCGGCCGAATGGCGTGACCCCCGCCGCGACTCCGTCGACAGCATCGTTGTCAATGCCCAATCGTTGATCCGCCACGGACTGTGCCCGCCGAAGGAATCCCCTGTCCGCACCGCGAGGAAGACGCGAACCGCGGCCAGTAGGCGTTGAGAGAAGTGCCACCCCGGGGCGAGTACCCCAGTTTTTTGATTCAATGTTAAATTAAGGGAGTGACTGAAGCTTACATTGTTGATGCGGTTCGCACGGCGGTCGGACGACGCGGCGGTGGGTTCGCCAACGAGCACCCGGCGGATATGGCCGCCAGTGTCATTCGCACCGTTGTCGGTCGGCATGACCTGGATCCCGAGGCAGTGGATGACGTAATCCTGGGCTGCCTGGACAACATCGGTTCCCAGGCCGGAGATATCGCACGGACCGCGGCTCTGGCAGCGGGCCTGCCCGAGTCGGTGCCGGGCGTGACGGTGGATCGCCAATGCGGATCTGCGCAACAGGCAGTGCATTTCGCAGCGCAGGCCGTGATGAGCGGCACTTCCGACCTGATCGTCGCCGGCGGTGTCCAGAAGATGAGCCAATACCCGATCTTGAGCGCCTTCGCCGCGGGCGAGCCGTTTGGCTCCAGCGATCCGTGGACTGGATGCCGCGGATGGGAAGCTCGTTACGGCAACCAGGAAATCTCGCAGTTCCGCGGAGCGGAGATGATCGCCAGCCGGTGGAAGCTCACCCGTGAGGACAACGAGCGATTCGCGTTGACTAGCCACCAGCGCGCACTGGCCGCCATCGCCGATGGTCGTTTCACCCGCGAAATCCTCCCTTACGGGGACGTCGCGGTGGATGAGGGGCCGCGCCCGGACACCTCCCTGGAGAAGATGGCGAAGTTGCCGACCCTGGTCGAGGATGGGACCCTGACCGCCGCCGTGGCCAGCCAGATCTCCGACGGTGCCGCGGCCCTGCTCATCGCGTCACAGGACGCGGTCGATCGATTCCGGCTGACACCGCGGGCGCGGATTCACCACATGTCGGTCCGCGGTTCCGATCCGGTGATGATGCTGACCGCACCGATCCCGGCTACCCGGCACGCGCTCAAACGCACCGGACTGTCCATCGACGACATCGACCTGGTCGAAATCAATGAGGCATTTGCGCCCGTGGTGCTTGCCTGGCTCGCCGAGCTCGACGCCGACCCGGAGCGGGTCAACGTCAACGGCGGTGCGATCGCTCTGGGACACCCCATCGGCTGCACCGGCGCCCGCCTGATGACTTCTCTGCTTTACGAATTGGAGCGCACCGGTGGCCGCTACGGGCTGCAGACGATGTGTGAAGGCGGCGGGCAGGCCAATGTCACGATCATCGAGAGGCTGTGACGGGTGCGTCGGACACTGTACGGCCCCGACCACGAGGCATATAGAGGGACGGTCCGGGAATTCCTGAACCGGGAAGTCGTTCCGCACCAGCATGATTGGGACCGCGAGCACCGAATTGACCGAAATGTGTTCGTGAACGCCGCCAAGGCGGGCATTTATGCGCTGGAGGTCGACGAGCGCTACGGCGGTGCCGGTGAACACGACTACCGTTATCGGATGGTGGTCTGCGAGGAGGTCTCCAAGGTCAACGCCTTGTCGTTTGGCCTTACCATCAGCCTGCAGGACGATCTGGTGCTGCATTATCTGCTCGATCTCACCTCGGAGGAACAGAAGCAGCGCTGGCTGCCGGGCTTCGCGTCCGGCGAGCTGATCGGTGCACTCGCGATGACCGAACCGGGTGCGGGCAGCGACCTCAGGGGGATCCGCACCACGGCCCGCCGCGACGGTGATCGCTGGATTCTCAACGGACAGAAGACATTCATTTCCAGCGGCATCATGGCCGACCTCGTTGTCGTCGCCGCCCTCACCGACCCTGAAGGCGGCTCACGGGGATTCAGCCTGTTCGTGGTGGAACGCGACACACCCGGCTTCCGGCGCGGGCGCCAGCTCGACAAGATCGGACTGCCCGCCCAAGACACCGCCGAGTTATTCTTCGATGACGCGTCGGTCCCCCTCGAAAACCTCTTGGGAGAAGAAGGCAGCGGACTGCAATATCTGATGAGCCATCTTCCCCGCGAACGGCTAGGGGTCACCGCCCAGGCCATCGCGACCACCCGCGCGATTTTCGCCGACACGGTCGAATACTGCCGACAACGCAATGCATTCGGGAAGCCCCTGACGGCGCTACAACACATCCGTTTCGAACTCGCCGAGATGGCCACCGAACTCGACATCACCGAGGCTTACGTGGACAGATCCGTCGAGGCATTCAACGCCGGCGAGCTCTCCCCCGTCGACGCCGCAAAGGGTAAGTGGTACGTCAGCGAGCTGCAACGCAAGCTCATCGATCGCTGCCTCCAGCTACATGGAGGCTACGGCTATATGGTCGAATATCCGGTAGCGCGTGCCTATCTCGACACCCGTGCCCAGACGATCTACGGCGGCACCACCGAAGTCATGAAAGAAATCATTGGCCGCGAGATTGCGGGCTGATCCGCGGATTGCCTACTTCGCCGCCGCGCCCCACGAGGACGCGCGAGGCCGCATCACCGAGCCCACGCGCGCATCACGAGAAGCACCACGAGAACAAGCGAGAATGACCCAACCGGGAACCGGACCCGCCGTAGCCGAGGTGAACCAATGCCCCGCCACGGCGGTCATCGCGGAGCGCGGCGCAGGTTTGCCGTCGGCGCACGCGGGACAGATCGAATAACGGATAAAAGCATGCCATCAGCGACGACGCGTTTGCAGACGACTGGCTAAGATCGCCCAATGACGAGGCGGACTGACGTGGCTGCTGTGACTGGTCCGGGGGTCGACGAAACCGCCGAGTCTAAATCCGCGCAGACAAGGCGGCGGATCCTGGACGCGGCCGCCCACGTGTTGAGCGTCAAGGGCTATGCCGGGCTACGCCTGAACGACGTCGCGGCGCACGCCGAGCTGCAGGCTCCGGCAATCTATTACTACTATCCGTCGCGGGACGACCTCATCGAAGAGGTGATGTGGGCCGGGATCGCGGACATGCGCCGACACGTCATCGGCGTGCTCGAGGGCCTACCGACGGACCTCTCCGCGCTCGATCGCCTGCTCGCCGCGGTCGAGGCGCACCTGCGACATGAACTCGAGATATCGGACTACACAACGGCCGCGATCCGCAATGCCGGTCAGGTGCCGCCGGGGATCCGAAATCGCCAGGTCCTCGAGGAACAACGCTATGGCGAGGTGTGGCGCCGGCTGATCAACGACATGGCGCGATCGGGCCAACTGCGCGCCGACCTCGATTTGTACATGGCGCAGATGCTCGTCTTGGGCGCATTGAATTGGGCGGTCGAGTGGTGGGACCCCCGCCGGGGCTCGATGGAAGCCGTGGTCGCCAATGCCCAATCATTCGTTCGGCACGGACTTGCGGAGGCGGCGGACGCCTGACGGGGCCAAGGGCCGGGCAGCCACTTCCCTGCATATTTAATGCACGATAAATTTTATGGTTGCGGGCACCCGAGCACGGCCGATCTTCACCGGGCGCGCACCAATCGTCGTCGCGGTTACGACGCCGGGCTGACCGCCGGCGGGTACGCCGCGACGATTTTGTCGACCACCAGTGCGGCCGTCTCCGCGCATGCCGTGGTGCCCCCGTTGGCGTATTCCTTGACCGCGTCTCCGACGTTCCACAGCCCGGCGAGCGGGGTGTCGTGCGGCAGATCGAATCCCGCCACCGCCCGTTGCGGTGGCCAGTCGTCGCGGGTGACCGCGATGTTCAATACCCTTGCCCGCTCGTCGAACCCGTCGATGTTGTCGCGCAGATCCTGCAGCAGGAGCTCGGTCTCGGCTGCCTCGTCGAAGTCACCGATGGACGGCTCGGGCACGGACGTCCCGACGTAGAGGTGCCATCCCGGCGGCGCCATCTCCGGACAGGTGTCGGTGAAATTCGCGATGTAGGCCAGTCGCCGCGTGGTGGCGAAGCTGAGCATGCCGGGAACCTCGACAAGC
This sequence comes from Mycobacterium sp., assembly GCF_004298145.1. GTDB lineage: Bacteria > Actinomycetota > Actinomycetes > Mycobacteriales > Mycobacteriaceae > Mycobacterium. Next base: position 23,416 of record NZ_SCRH01000035.1, on the reverse strand, counting down.
CGGTCGCGGCTCGCGAAGTTCACCGAGATCATCGCGGTCGGACGGTCGCCCTTTTTGACCAGGTCCTGATACTCGACGGGAACGTTATCCTCGCCGAGCAGCTTGACGGTCGCGGCGGGCCCGACATCGCTGACCACGATCGGCGCTGTGATGCTTACCTTTTCGCCGGCACGGATCACATCGACTCCGGTCACGCGCAGCCCGTCGGTGAGAATCTGGGTGGCCGCCGTGGAGAGCCACACCCGGCCCCCATGCGACTCGACGGCGTCGGCCAGGCCACGCCACAGCCCGATGGTGCCCTGCGGGTGAAACCCGAACCGCTTGAACGCGCTCTTGCGGGTGAAATAGGTGAGGAACACCCGCGCCGGCAGGTCCTCGGAGCCGACCGCAAAGATCGAGGCGCACATATTGCGAAAGATGCCATGCACCCGTTCGTTCTTGGTGTAGCGAGAAACCCACTCGGCGGTGCTGATCTCGTCTTCGGGCAGGCCGGAATCGTTGCGGGCCGCACCGATGCCGGCGACCAGTTTGGCGCCCTGGCGGGTGAGCTTGCTCAGCAGAAAGCCCCACCCGCCACCTGTCACGTCGACGTTCTTGCCGCCGATCCGGTAGAGCAGCGCCGGTTTGGGTTCGCGAATGTCGAACGGAGCGCCAACCTGCTCGCAGGTCTGCTGGGTGATTCCGCCTACCTCGATGACGATGGCGCCGGTGTTGACCTTGAACCCGTCGATGTCGTCGGTGGAGGCGCGTCCACCGACCTTGTCCAGCCGCTCCACGACGAGCGTGCGATAACCGTGGTGGGCCAGCCGGGCGGCGGTGAACAAACCGCCGGCCCCGGCGCCGATCACGATTGCATCGAATTCTGTTGAGCTCATCCACATCTCTCTTCTCAGTAGGACCGGGGCAGGCCCAAGGATGTTTGGGCGACGAAATTGAGCACCATCTCGCGGCTGACCGGCGCGGTGCGCATCAGCCGGGTGACGAACCACAGCTCGGACAGGCCGTATTCGTGCGACAGGCCGTTGCCCCCATGGGTCTGAATCGCTTGGTCGAGGGCTTTCAACGCGGCTTCGGAGGCAGCGTATTTCGCGATGTTGGCGGCCTCACCGGCCGGTGCGCCGGCATCGAACAGCTCGGCGCTGCGTGCGGTTGCCATGCGTCCCAGTTCAACCGCGATGTGGCATTCGGCCAACGGATGGGCAATGCCCTGATGGGCGCCGATCGGGGTCGACCAGACGCTGCGCTGCCGCGCGTAGTTCGCGGCCTTGCCGATGGCATAGCGGCCGATCCCGCTGGACAACGCCCCGACCAGGATTCGCTCGGGGTTCAGGCCGTCAAATACCTGCCGAAGGCCGTTGCCGGCCGCCCCGATCAGCGCATCCTCGCCGACCTCGACGTCATCGAGGTACACGGTGAACTGCTTGTCCGGCGACACGATCGACGTGGCAATGGGCGCAAAGGTCAGCCCCGGTGCGTCGGTCGGCACCGCGAATAACGACAACCGGCTGCGGTCGGCCGTCGAATGATCCGCATCGCGGGCCACCAGCAGGATCGCGTCGGACTGGTCGACCGCCGAGATGTAGTACTTAGACCCCGAGATTCTCCAGCCGGTGTCGGTGCGCCGCGCCGTGGTCTTGACGTTGTGGCTGTTGGACCCGGCGTCGGGTTCGGTCAGGCCGAACGCCATCTTCTTGGTTCCGGCCGCGATGGTCGGCAGCCAGCGATGTTTCATGTCTTCGGATGCGTGATGCGCCAGGATGCTGCCGCAGATGGCCGGCGATATGACCCATATCAGCAGTGGCATCCCATGTGCAGCAAGCTCTTCCACAACGACGACGGCCTCGGCCATCCCTCCCCCGCCGCCGCCGTGGTCCTCGGGCAGATGCAGGCCGAGCAGCCCGGCGGCGCCGAGGTCGCTCCACAACTCGTCGATGTCCCTGCCTTCGCGCGCCCGTTCCAGGAAGTACTCCACTCCGTAGCGCTTGGCGATGCCTGCGACGCTTTCCCGAATTGCCTTGTGCTCGGGCGAATCGTTGACCAGTCCCATGTCCTACCTTCCGGTAAAGCGGGGTGTGCGCTTGGATCTGAAGGCCGACAAGGCTTCCGCCGCATCGGCCGTGTCGGCGGTCGCCTTCAGCGATTCGATCTCCGACTGCAGCTGCGTCGCCAGGTCGTGTTGCCAGGAGTCCCGCAATAGTGCCCGCATCCGGACGAACGCGCGGGTCGGACCCTGCGCCAGTTGGGTGGCCAGCCCCAGCGCCCGAGAGCGCAGCTCGTCGGCGGGAACGACCTCGTTGATCATCCCCCACTCGAGGGCCTCGGCGGCCTCGATGGGCGTGTTCCGCAGGTAGGCCTGGGCGGCGCGACGCGCGCCGATCAGGCGCGGCAGGTGCCAGGTGCCGCCCCCGTCGCCCGAAAGCCCAAGCGCGGCAAACGCCGTGACAAACCTGGTGCCCTCGGCCGCCAGCACCAGGTCGGCCGCATAGACGAAGGCGAGACCGCCGCCGGCGATGGCTCCGTGGGCGGCGGTGACGATCGGCGCATCGATCCGGCTCAGCACGCGAAAGGCCTCGTGGAACGACGTGGTCATCCGATGCAGTAATTCGCCGTAGGGCATCGACGGGTCCGACCGGAACGTGTTGATGTCGCCGCCAACGGACAACGACGGACCGTCGCCGCAAATGAGGACGGCGCGGACAGACGGGTCGTCCGCGATCCTGCGAGCCACCGCAAGGGATTCGACCGCCATCCGGGGGTCGATCGCGTTGCGGGCCTCGGGCCGGTTGAGGCAGACGGTCGCCACGCCATCGGTGACGCGGTAGTCGATGGTTTCCAACCTGGCCGGCTCATCGAGCGCGTCGTCCCAGGCGGCGCTGTCGGTCAGCTGATCGAGCGACGTCATACGGCCGTCGTCGGCAAAGCCGATGACATGGTGAAAAGCGGCGTCGAGGCGCTTGCCCGATCGTCGGGCTTCGCCCCGGTAGTGGCCGACGACCAGCAAGCGGCCGTCGTCGAGGGCGTGAAATGCCCCGGGATGGGCGGTCACGTCGTAGTGCCGCCCGAGCTGCCACCAGACCTCCCGGCGCATCGCCTCGGGGCCGACGTGCTCGCCCCCCACGCCGAGCGGCAGGCCGTCGGTGGCGTGCCCGATGAAATCGGGATGCAGCAGCGTTCCGAGCGTTTCGCGGTCGCCGGCGGCCAGCGCGCGGTAGAGGGTTTTCACCGCGGCGACGTGCGAGTCAAAGGACGAGGGTGCGTCAGTTGCCATGGCGGAGGAGGATGCGAATCACTCCCGTTCCTCTCTAGCGAGCGACGAAGTTCGGGTTTTTAAATATTCTCGGTTAGCTATTTATGCAGCTCAACAGCTCGTGTGCCAGAGTCTAACATGAATTTCTAGCGCACGTTAAAATCGATGGAGCCGGGCGGGACGCGATCGTTCCCCATTCGGCGGCTCACCGGGTACTAGGCGGTGGCGGCTTCCTTGACCGGCGCGGTTAGCGCCACGGCGGACAGATCGCCGCGATGGTTTTCGGATCGATCGCGTTCAACCGATGGCTACTACCCCCGGGTGCCACCAACGATCAGGAGAGCTTCCTCGACAGCATGACCCAGCTCGCCGTGTGGGGCCTGGCTCGTCGCCCACCCGACGGGTACGACGAGCCGAACGGCAAGTAGCGATAAGTCCACATCGGAGCGGCCAGGCTTCGCACCGGGCAACACCGCCTGCTCGACAGATCACGGGCAAGAACCCGCGCGCTGAATTGAGGCGGACCTATCCGGCGGAGATTCGAACGTCTCACGATCATCAGCTTCCGTTGCCTGAGCTTCGTGTCGGATTGCCCTGAGCAACCAGAACGCGGTCACGTTGTACCACAGGGCAAACAACACGAGCGGTAGATACAGCGCGAAGACACCGTTCCACGCCAGCGGGCCATGGTAAAAGAATACGATCGCGCTCGCGGGGAACATGCTGAACACGAACCAGAGGCTCAAATACCCGGCCCACCGGGGGATGACAACGGTCGGGTAAATCAACACGCTCAATGCGAACGCCCCCGCTTGTATGAAGAAGAACGGCCAGCTCACGATCCACGAGATCCACGCGAAGTCGTTGAGCGCCACCATGACATCGCCGGAATGGCCGGCGCGGTAGGCGATGGTCAGCCATAGGAACGGAGAGATGGCAAAGAACACCGCTCCAATTCCTGCCGAAATAGCCTGCACGACAGTCAGAGCCGGGAAGCGGCCCTTTTCTACGCGCAGCATCTGGCCAGAGATCGCCACGCCCCACGGCACATAAAGGGCGGATGCGAACGCGCAGATCGACATGCCCGCCAAGATGCGCAGATGCCGGGTGTGAAAGTAGGCAGCGACGCCGTCGTCGCCCCAGCCTGGCGCCGGCGGCGGAATGAAGCCGGCCACTACAACCAGTCCCAAAAGGTAGAGCACGAAGAACCCGTATCCACTCGCCAAGCAGATCAGTTGATTTCGCGCTTTCATCCCTAACTCCCGGGCGTGTCAAATCGGACCGCGGCGGTCGGTGACTCCGGCATTCGCGCGGTGCTCATGGTCCGCCGTGCGGCGGGAAATCGACGGATGCTGGAAAGCAATTCAGCAACGCTGGGTCCTCGGCAAGCAGTCGTCGCCAATAGCGGCGATAGTGCCGGAAGGACATGAAGTCCTGATCGTTGCCGTAGACGGTCTGGCCGTCATACTCCCAGCGCACCAGCGACCACCAGTTGAGAATGTCGCTGTTGATGGGCCACTTGAGCCAATTGAGGCTCTGACCCTCGGCGTGCAGCTCCCGACCGAGCTCATCCACGGCGTCGATAACCTGGGTCAGGACCCGGCCGTCTCGACCGCGTTCCGCACGACGAGTACCCCCTACGACCCGGGCCTTGATTCCGTCGCGAACGTAGAAGCCCGTCGTCACCGTCTCGGTGGTGCCGTCGATCGGGTCTTCGTCGAACGTCAACGCGGTCTGCGGATCATAAAGATGCCACGCGCTGTCGGGACTCGCGAAGACGTACGGCCAGCCGGCACGCAACGGGTCGGCGACGTCGGCATGACGGGGTCCCCAGCCGCGATCGCGCAATGCCCCACAGTCGATCTCGACCCGCTCACCGTCGATGTCGAGATCTCCGGTGAACCAACCGGATTGCTCGTAGTGGCCAACAGAGAAGTCCCCGTCTTTCTTCACCCAGTTCTTGATGCCCGGGTCCTCGTCGCCACTCGTGGCCAGCTTCATGTAATGCGGCTCAGCCATGGCCGTCCACGTGAGGTCGAACTTGACGCCGTGGCGGTCATAGCGGAAGCGATATTCTTGCTGCGGCTCGATCATGCTGCAGCTCAACGAGTTTGAGAGTTCGAAGTTGAACATCTCGGCCCCGTCGGGAATCGCCAGGTGCTGGTCCCAGCCGTAGTACAAACAGTTGTAGACGTCCTCGCCGGAGTGGTCCCACATGGCCGGGCCGGCAACCACCAGGTTCATGTTCGGTCGCCAGTAGAAGTAGATGAAGCCGGACAGGTTCCGCTCGGGCACATTGAAGCCGAGCAGGCTGTTCTCGCTCCAATAGGGGTCGTCGCTTCGAGGATGAAATTGCTCGTCAGAGACGTCGATTGCGTCGGTCCAGCCCACGTTCTTCCTCCTCGTTGAGGTCCACGCCCCATTCCCATCAAGTGCACAGCGTGATTGACAGCATATTTCTAGTCGTACATTATGTTCGAATGACGTGTTCGTTTCAATCCTCGGCCTCTGCCAATCTGCGGACCCGGCGACCGCGGGTGATGCCTATCGCCAGACAAGGCCGTCGATGACGACTGGGCCGGCCCGACGTGACCGAACAACGTTCGCCGACGCGGTCGTCCCGCCGGTCGCAGATATCGAAGAGCTCACCGTGGATTGGTTCAGGCGGGTATTGGCCGGCGCGGGAATTCCCGCCGGGGCCGATCTGCAAAAGGTCGCCCTTGCGCCGGTGTCGGGTGGCCTTATGGCCCGCATGGTCCACGCAACGCTGAGCTACGCAGAACCGACGTCGTCACCGGATTCGCTGTTGGTGAAGTGCCCAACAGACGATGCGGGCAGCCTGGGTGTCGCCCATGCGATGAGCATGTACGAACTGGAAACCCGCTTCTATCAGGACATCGCACCGCTTGTGCCCGACATGGGGCTGCCGCGGTGTTATCTCGCGGAACTCTCGGATGATGCCACGAAGTTCACGTTGGTCCTGGAGGACTTGAGCAGCGAGCTGAGAGCCGGCGACGTACTGCTGCCGAGCACTGTTGACGAGTGCTCGAGCGTACTCAGGGAGCTGGCGAGATTCCAAGCACCGCTGTGGAATTCGAGTGCAGTATCGACCCTGGACTGGATCGCCGACCCGGCACGAACGATCGGCGTGTTCGACGCGCTGCCCGCCGGATTGCAACCGTTTCTCACCCGATTCGGCGACCACCTCGACGCAGCCCACGTCGCGCTGTTCGAACGCACCATCCCGCACGCGGGAAAGTGGGTGCGCAGTTGGAAAGCCCCCACCGTGGTGCAGCACGGCGACTTCCGCAGCGACAACATCATGTTTTCAACACATCCAGGCAACCAGCGGATCGCGGTGATCGACTTCCAGACAGTTCGACTCGGGCCCCCGGGGGTGGACCCGGCCTACTATCTCGGTTCCGCCTTGGCAACCGAGGATCGACGCGGCGCCGAACGCGATCTGATCGCCGAGTACCACGAGCACCTATGCAGTGGCGGGGTCGAGGGTTTCGGCTTCGACACCTGCTGGGACAGCTACCGCGAGGGCGCTATGTATGGCGTCCTGCTGTTCGTAGGTATGGCCGGGCACGTGGCGTCAACCGAACGCGGCGATCAGCTGATCGTCGACCAGATCCACCGTTACGCCGCAATGGCGCTTGACCTCGACGCGCCAGCGGCTGCTGGCCTGACCTAGACGAAGAGAGGCAATGCTTCATGACCGAGACAGCCCAGGCTCAACCATCGATGATGGATGTGTTTCGCAGTACCTGGGATACCTGCGAACTCTTCGCGCAAGTACGCGCGCACGCGCCGGTGATGCATTTACCCGAACTCGACGCCTGGGTGATCAGCCGATATGACGACATCCTGCCCGTCGTGCGTGACGTTGACCGTTTCGGATGCATGCCCGACGACCTTGTCGGTGAAGTCCCCGCCCAGCTGAAGGACGCGCTGCCGCACGGTTACGCACCCTGGCAACCGGCACTGGTTAACACCGATCCACCGCAACACTCACGCATCCGAAAGCTCGCAGCCAAAGCCCTGACCCCAGCCGCGGTGCGCACCCGGGAGGGTGTGATCCGCGAAGCCGCCGACAGCCTCATCGATGCCATCCAGCATGACGGGCGCGGCGATCTCATGGACCGCTATGCCACCCCTATGCCCGTTCATGTTCTCATCAGGATCCTCGGAGTGCCAGCCGAGGATCATCAGCAATTCCACCACTGGACGCTCGGTATCACCGAACTGTTCGTTCCGTCGATCCCCGAGGAGCGACGCCTGCACTTGGCGCGCGACCAAGTCGACTTCAACGACTACCTGATGGACGCGATTGCGCAGCGCCGCAAATCACCGAGCGACGATCTGATCAGTGGCCTGATCCTTGCCCAAGAGGATAGGGAGAAACGTTTGACCGACCGCGAAATCCTCGGCGTGGTAGGCCAACTCGTTATCGCGGGATTCGAGACAAGTGCTGGCGGAATAGGCTTTTCGCTCTACAAACTGTGCGAGGACCGTGACCTGTTCGCGCGGGTGCGAGCCGACCTGGCTCTGGTGCCGAAAGTTGTTGAGGAATCGCTGCGTCGACTCACGCCGGCCCGGGGAATCGTGCGTCGGGCCAAAGAGGATGTCGAGATCGGCGGGCACCAGATTCAGAAGGGCTCCAACCTGTTTCTGCTCGTGCAGTCGGCCAACAATGACGACGCCCAGTTCGAAGATCCAGCGCGTTTCAACATCGACCGCGACGCCGCCGAAATGCGCAGGAGTGTCCACTTCGGTTTAGGGCCGCACAACTGTATCGGCCAGTGGGTGGCGCGGCTCGACATGCGAGTGGCCATCGAGGCCGCGATTACGCGGCTACCCAACCTTCGCCTCGCACCGGAGCAGGAGATCCGGGTACAGCACGGGATGATCTTCCATCGTCCCGAACACTTGCAATTCGAATGGGATTGACAGTGCAGCAACCAGATCTACTCACGAGAGTGCAGCACCCAGATGACCATTAACTCACGTCTGATCGGTGTATGGAGCGCAGCGGCGTTCTTCCTGGTATGGGCTGTCGGATACATGGCGTTCGCCCAATGGGTGCCGCCCGTCTCCCCCGCTTTGACCGCCCCGCAGCTTGCCCAACTCTTTCACGAAAGGTCCGTGCCGATTCGCGTCGGTATGGCACTCATGAGCCTGGGCGCGGTTTTCTACCTGCCGTGGACGGTCACGCTCGCCTCACTCGTCAGGGAAATCGAAGGAAAACCGTTCTTCTGGGCCGCGACTCAGCTGGCAGCGGGAATCGTCTCGATGTTGACATTCATGTTGCCCGCTTTCATGTGGGCGGCCGCCGCATTCCGGCCGGAGAGGAATCCCGAGATCACCCAGGCGCTAAGCGATTTGGGCTGGTTGCTCTTCATCACACCAATCGCTCCGTTCATGATGCAATACATCATTTTGGGTATCGCCATACTCTCGGACCGCCGGCCGCGGCCGGCCTTTCCACGCTGGGCGGCTTATCTTCAGTTCTGGGTAAGCCTTTCATTCGTTCCGGCTGTCATCGCGTTCTTCGCCAAGAACGGGCCGTTTGCCTGGAACGGGCTTCTGGTCTGGTGGGTGCCGTTGACCAGTTTCACGGGATGGTTTGTCCTGATGATCATTTTGGCGCGTAGGGCGGTGCTCATGCCTGCCGTACCGATTACCCAAAGCGTGGTGGCCGTCCCGAGTAGCTGACGAACGCCGCCGCCGCTAGCTCCCAGCAACCCTCAGCGAGTGCCTTCGTAGAGTGTCTGCCATACCACCGACGTGGCCCCATCGAGCGCGGATTCGGTCATGGCGCCGCCGCGCCCCGCCAATTGGTTGAAGCCTCGCTCGAACATCCATGCCAGCCAGGGGGTGACAGCTGTCAGATCGATGTCGCGACGGATGGATCCATCGCGTTGTTGGGGAATGAAGCTTCGGTTCATGTCCTCACACCGGCGTTCCATGACCGCCGCGTACTCCTCCTGCACACGCGGTTCATAGGCGGCGGCCTCAATGACCGCCGACATCATGCGTCCGTGTTGACCGTAGGCCGCCGCCAAACGATCGAGTGCGTTCCGCAGATCCGCACGAGTGGCTGTGGGCGGTAAATGAAACCAATCGTCCGCGGCGTCTCCAACCGCCTTCGTGACACGCTCCATCAGCTCGATCATGAGCGTGCCCTTGTCCTCGAAATAGACGTAGAAAGTCGAACGGGCGATGTCGGCCTCGGTGATCAACTGCTCGACGCTGATCTCAGAAAATGTCGAACCTTCAGCGAGCAGGCGCTCGACGATCGTGAACAGCCGGTTGCCGATCGCCTCGCGGCGCTCTGCCCGGCTTTGCTTAGCTCTGCGCGTGACGGTTGGCATCTATAACGGGGTCCTCGTCGCTTCGTTTCGAAGCGCCAGTCTAGCCCTGGCCACGTCAAACCATTGCGCGCAAACTCTGATTCAGGGGAGAAGTTGGTGTCGGAGCCTGTCCGCCACCTTGGGGTCGGCCCCTAAGCGAGCAAAACAACGAACTCAGCCCGGCCACATGTAGGTCGGCAGGTTCGCCTTCGACGCTCCGATGATGCCGAGCCAGTTGAACGGCAGGTGGTAGATCAAGATGGTTGCAGCGCAGCAGAACCCGATCGCCGCGAGCGTACGCACCGTCGGCTGAAGGGCCGGACTCCAGCGCTCAAAGCCACGTTCGACCGGCGACAGCCCGTCGGCGGACGAAACGGCCTGTATCCGCATCCAGGTGTAGAGCAACCCCAGCGTGGCCACCAGGAACGACTCGTACAGCGGGAACTGAAACTGACTGCCCGCCCATAACGTCAGCGGCCCATAGGTCTGCGCGAACGAGTAACCGTGCGTCAATCGGATCGCCAAATTCTCCACCACGAAATCGAACGCGAACTCCCCGATGAAGATGATCGCCAGCAGCGAAACGTTCGAATGGTGCGGAAACCGCGATCGCAGCGCGAAATACATCGGGCAGCCGACGACAGCGACGCCCGCGCAGAAATACACATACATCGGCGGCCCCCACAGCAACGACTCCGCATAGCGCGACGAGGTCGCCGGATTGTGGAACGGCAGATAAGCAGTCCAGACGCCCATGTTGACGTTGTGGGCGTTCCACGCGAACAGGTACGTGTAGCAGTTCAGGAAGGCGTCCGCGACGAACGCCGCCATCCCGCCGAGCACGAACTTGCCGTCGAGGCTCAAAGTTCCGTTCCGGCGCCACGGTACTACGACATAAGCCCAGATCAAGTAGACCAGTAGCGCCGCGCTGAGTCCCTCAAAGACGCGCAACGCCACTAAATTCCACAGCGGCATCCGGTCCGCACCGAGCAAAGGCGCCGGGCCGAAATCGTCGGAGGCGAACCATCGCAGCAGCGCTTGTACCGCGATCACCAGCCATACGACGGCGATGGCGGCCCAAACCGTAACCCCGCCCGTGCGGGTCGCCTCCGCACTCACGACCCGCCGCGACCCGATTCGATGGAGCGTCGATTCGGACATTACGACATACCTCCTCAAGTTTGAATCAAGATTAAACAATCAGCGTCGCGGGCCGCAATAGTGTCAGCACGTGGGCCACCACGGGGATTAGTTCAGTTGCGGTATCACATCGGAACCGATGAGTTCGACCATGTCGCGGTATTCGGCGGCCGGCTGGCCACCCATGTCGACGTAGATCAGGTTGGTGTCGCTGGTGAGAACGCCGGCCCAGTCGTTGAGTCGTTCGGTCACCTCAGCCGGGCTGCCGACGATGGCGGGCCCCTTGGTGGTGAGGAATCCGAAATCGAACGGCTTGGTGACGAACGGCGGCGGGTCGGGGTTGACCCGGGGAATCACGGTGTTCATCAGCTCGAAGTAGGCCCGATAACGGGGTTCCCACCGCTCGCGGGCGGCCTGGCTCGTCTTGGCGACGTTGACGTGCCAGCAGGCGCCGACGCGTGGCTCCCGGGGATGCCCGTATGCCGCGAATCGTTCGCGGTATTTTTCGACCACGGGCTTGAACATCTGCGGGTTGCCGAAGGCCGAGGGCAGCATCAGGTCGAGACCGAGGCGCGCGGCAAGTTCAAGGGACGATTCGGAGGCTCCCCCGCCGACCCACAGCGGCATCGGGCCGACCGGCGCGGGCTGCAGCACGAACTCGCTGATCGGGGCGCGATGGCGTGAGCCCGCCCACGTCACTTCCTTACCGGCCCACAACTGGGTGAGCAGTTCGACGTTCTGCGCAAACAATTCGTGGGAGTCCTCCAACAGCTGCCCGAACAGCGTGTAGGTGGACACGAAGAAGTTGCCGCGGCCAACGACGACCTCGCAGCGTCCACCGGATAGCGCATCGACGGTCGCGTAGTCCTCCGCAACCCGAATGGGGTCCAGGTTCGCCGCCAGTGTCACAGCGGTGGACAACCCCAGCCGCGAAGTGCGTTCCCCGATCGCCGCAAGGATCACCGGCGGTGCCGACGTCGTGTACTCCAACCCGTGATGTTCGCCGATGTGCACACCCTCGAAGCCGGCTTCGTCGGCGACGGCTGCCGCCTCGACGATAGCCCGGTGCCTCTCGGCGGCTGTGGGGGTCAGTCCGGTTACCGGATCGGTCACCACGTCACCCAAAGTCATCAAGCTCAACTTCATGTCGGCTCCTCTGATATCGACCAATGTTTGGTTGTTAGCTACGCGTGAGGAGTTGGGAACCTCTCGCCTTCTCTGCGCTCAGGTCGCGTGAAAGCCCTTGCGACACAGCCAGCCATGGACATGATCGGCCGCCCGTGACAGGTGCGATCTTTGGTCCTCACCGCTGAAGTAGTGGTTGGCCTCGGGCAAGTCCACCCGTTCCTTGTCCGGGTGCCCGATCGCGTCGAACACCTGGTCCTGATGACTGGTGGGAACCGCGTCGTCGCGCCCATTGACGACCATCAGCACCGGCACCGAAACCCTCGGCGCCGCGTCCCCGGCGTCCACCTGGGCGGTGTCCAGGCCCCATTGCGACAACCAGCTGCGCGCGGTGGTGAATCGCATCAACGCTCCGGGGCTGGTGTTGGCCACCTCCGGATCACCCAGGTAGCTCCACCGCGGCCGGCGTCCGTTCGGTTCGATGGCCGGGTCCAGCCAGCGCGGGTCGGCCATCGTTCCGTGCACGACGAACGCGTGCTCGGCGTGCGGCCTGCCGGCGTCGCGGAAATCCTGCAGCCGCTGCTGCGCGAAGGCGCTGATCCGCCGGTTGCGCTCGCGCTGCCGTTCGCGGTACGCGGCGAGGAAGTCGGCCGAATACGGTGGCTGGTTCGGGTTCGCGGGGTCGTAGAGATCGAACTCGGCGTCGCGGTCGCGGTCCGGCTGTAGCTCGTCGGTGATCGAGGCGTCGAGGAACTCGGTGAGTAGACGATGCCGGCTGCGTGGGGCGGCCAGCTGCATCACCGCATCGGCCGCCGGTAGCGAGGTGTCCGCCAGCAGCGTCGGTTCACCGGCCGCGGTCTGGGTGATCGTGGGTTTCTCCGCTTCGGCCTGGTAGCCCATCATCGGTGATCCCCCGCCGCTCCACCCGGCTAGCACGACACGCTCGTAACCGAACCGTTCGCGTGCCTCGCGGACGCAGGCGCCGAGGTCGAGCAGATGGTTTTCCATCTGAAGGGCGGAATCGCCGACCGAGTAGCGATTGGCGTAGCCGATGACGTGCAGTCCGGTCCGTGCCAATTCGGAGAACAGCGGCAGGTAGGCGGGCGATCCGATCGGGTGTGACGCCACGATCACGGTGTCGGAGTCGCGGTCGCCGCGCAGCAACTGCGCGTAGCGCACCACGTTGTCTTCGACGGAACCGTACACATCCTTGCGCACCGAATGTTCCTGCGACACAACCAGGAAAGGGGTACGGCGGTACTTGGTGCGTTCGACGGCCGGCGGGGTGCTGGTCGGCTGCTCCGGTGCAGACATCAGCGCCGCACCTCCCGCCAGGGTAGGTCCCGGTCAACCCGTGGCTCCCCCGGCAACCCGAGCACCCGCTCACCCAGAATGTTGCGCATCACTTCGGAGGTTCCTCCTTCGATCGAATTGGCCAGCGACCGTAGATAGGATTTGCGGACGTCCCCGCCGCCGTAGGCCGCCGAGAACTCTGGAGCCGTCTCGGTGTAGCCGTCGATGAGCAGCCCGGCGGGCCCGGCCAGATCGACGCAGAATTCGTAGATCGCCTTGTTCAACTCCGCCATCTGCAGTTTGGCGATGGAACCCTCGGGACCTGGCTCCCCGCCGGCCTGCGCGGCGCGCACGTTCGTCAACCGAGCGGCTTCGGCGCGCGTCCACAACAGCATGAGCCGCTCGGTGGTGGCGGCGTCGGCGCGTCCGGCGGCCAGCGCCTCGCGATAGCTCTCGACGGCGCGCCCGATCGGCCCCTCGCCTCGTTGCGCCGGCCGGGCGCCGATCGAGATCCGCTCGTTGGCCAGGGTTGTCATCGCGACCTGCCAGCCCTGCCCTACTTCACCGAGCACGTCGGACGCCGGGATCCGCACGTCGGTCAGGAATACTTCGTTGAATTCAGCCTCGCCGGTCAGCTGGCGTAGCGGACGCACCTTGACCCCGGGGCTGTGCATGTCGAGCACGAAGTAGGTCAGCCCCCGGTGTTTGGGCACATCGGGATCGGTCCGGGCCAGCAGCAGTCCGAACCGGGCGACATGACCCAGCGAGGTCCACACCTTCTGCCCGTTCACGACGAACTCGTCCCCGTCGCGCACAGCGCGGGTGGCGAGTGCGGCCAGGTCCGAACCGGCGCCGGGTTCGGAGAACAGCTGACACCAGATGTCCTCGCCGGAGAAGCAGGACCGCAGGTAGCGTCGCTGCTGCGCTTCCGTGCCGTGCGCATGCACGGTCGGCATCGCCATGCCCAGCCCAATCACGTTGCGGGCGCTGTGGTCTGGGCAGCCCGCCGCCGCGAAGCTGCGCTCCACCACCGCCTGGAATGCGGCGTCCAGGCCGCGGCCGCCGCGCCCCGGCGCGAAGTGGACCATGGCGAGCCCCGCGTCGAACCTGGCCTCCCGCAACGCCCGGTCCGCCTGGTGGTCGCCGGGATCGGTCACCGGGTGCTCACCGAGGAACTCCGAGACGACGTTTTCGATCGCGCGGGCATCGGCCGGCCGATCGCTCGACGGATGTCCGGCCGGTATGGGCGGGGCCTCGGGGATGGTTGCCATATCGATCCATTCGGCCAGCCGCGCCCGATGCGCGGCCGGCGAACCGAACAACAGCTGAGAACTCTTGGCCCGCTTGAGATACAGGTGGGCGGGGTGCTCCCAGGTGAAACCGATGCCGCCGTGGATCTGGATGTTGTGGGCGGCCGACCGCAGGTAGGCGTCCGAGCAGACCGCACGCGCCAGGCTGGCGCCTATCGGGAACTGCTCCGGATTGTGTGCGGCCGTCCACAGCCCGTGGTAGACAACGGATCGCGCCGACTCGACGTCCACCAGCATGTCGGCGCAGCGATGCTTGATGGCCTGAAAGGATCCGATCGCCCTGCCGAACTGGATTCGGCTGCGGGCGTGGCTTAGCGCCATATCGAGGACCCGCGCCGCGCCGCCGAGTTGCTCGGCGGCCAGATACAACGATGCCAGGTCGGCGGAGCGCCGCAGCGCCGCGCCCGCACCGCCATCCACGCCGAGCAGGCACGCCGGCGTATCGGAGAAACGAAGCTCGGCGAGCTTGCGAGTGGAGTCCATCGTGGTCAGCGGGTTGCGCGTCAACGCATTCGCGTCGCCGGCCACCGCCAACAGACACGGCCCCGCCGTGCTGCGCGCCGCCACGAACAAGACATCGGCGATGCACCCGTCGACCACGATCGGGGCCGTGCCCGACACGCTCCACCCGTTGTCGTCGCCACGGACGGCAACCAACGTGCTGGCGCACGGCGTGGGCCCGGACCAGGCCAGCGTCGCGATGGTGTCCCCGGAGGTGATTCCGGGAAGCCAACGCGCAGCGGCGTCTTCATCCCCGAGCTCGACGAGTGCGGTTGCGGCCAGGCCCACCGTCGACAGGAACGGCCCGCTGAACAGCGCTGCGCCCATCTCTTCGAACACCACGCCGAGTTCCACCGCGCTCGCGCCGCTGCCACCGAACCGTTCCGGCACCGCGAGCCCCGGCAGGCCCAGCTCGCTCGAAACTTGACGCCACACCGCCGGATCGAAACCGGATTCGGTCTCCATCAATTCGCGGACCGCGGCCTCATCCGAATGCTTGCCGAGATAGTCGCGCACGACCGCTCGCAGCTGCTCGGCGTCCGCGCCGGGGATGAAGTTCACTTTGGCCTCGTCTCGGTCTCCCGGGTCCCGCGTCGAGTATAACCATACATTGTTTGGTTAGCGCCAGGCCGCCCGATACCCGCCCCGTCAACCAATCACGTCGAAGACCAGATCCAGACTCTCCGGACCGTTGGCAATGCCTGCGGCCCAACGTACTTCGGCATCGGGGTCGGCGAAACGCAGGTTCGTCACCCGCTTGAAGAGCTCGTCGAAGGCGATCGCGATCTGGATCCGGGCGAAGTGCGAACCCAGGCAACGGTGGATTCCCAGCCCGAAGCCGGCCGAGCTACTGCGACGGGTATCGAATTTCAGCTGCGCGGCTTCCTCGAAGCGGGCTTCGTCGCGATTCGCGGAATCGAAGCGAATCAGCAACTGCTCGCCCTGCTTGATGGTCACGCCACCGAGTTCGACGTCCCTGGTGGCCGTTCGGCCGAGACAGCCAACGGGCGACTCCAGCCGGATGAACTCGTCCATGTCCTGACGAATCCAGGCGGGATCACGCAGCCGTTGTTCGAGCTCGGGCTGGCGCGCCAGGTGGTAGGCGATCGAACCAATCGCGCCTCGAGTGGTGTCGAGGCCGCCCAGGAACAAGACGGTGACCACGCCGAGTCGTTCGCCATCGGTCAGCGGCCTGCCGGATTCGAGGACGCCGGTGGCGATCGCATTCAGCACGTCGTCGCGGTCAACGGGGTTCGCCTCGCGCTCGGCGATGTATTGCCCGGCGAGCATGGCGAGTTCGAAGAACGCTTCGTCGGTGGGATCGACCGCCACCCGGATCACGACGTCGGCCGCGCGGTCCATTTTTTCGGGGTCCTCTTCGTTGAACACGACCCTTGACAAGGCATTGCCCACGAACGGGCCCGCGTACTCCCGGATGAAGTCGACGCGTCCGTTGTCGACGAAGCGACCGATCAGGTCGATGGCGTTTTTCCGCAGTTCGGGTTCGAACCGCAGCAGGAAGTTGCGGGTGAACATCGGGTTGAGGAGCCTGCGCAGTTCCACCTGATACGGCGGATCGGCGTCGAGGGGGTTGAGTTGCACCGGCGACGGGCGGGGCGAGACACCCGCCGACGAGAAGGTGTGCGGGTCCTCGAGGACCCGGCGGACGTCCTCGTAGCGGGTGACGACGTACCGGCTGCCCTCGTCGGCATCGGTGTGCGCAACCGGACAGTTGCGCCGCGCGTACGAGAAGATGTCCCACTTGGCCTTCTCGTGCTCGGGATCCCACATGTTGTAGTGCGGCAGGATCGCCGCGGCCGAGGCGTCGGATTCAGCCTTCGCGTTGTCCATGACCTGCGACGTTAATCCAGCATTGTTTGGTTAGTCAATGCCTATGTACAAGGCTCCGCAGCCGCATTACGTTATCGAACAGCGATCGGTTAAAGCGACGGCGCGGCGTGCGAAGGGGAGATCCGAAATGGGAGCGTTGGACGGCAAGGTTGCCTTCATCAGCGGTGGAGCGCGAGGCCAGGGCCGCTCGCACGCGGTGCGACTGGCGAAAGACGGTGCAGACATCGTCACGTTCGACATCTGCGGGCAGATCGACTCCGTCCCCTACCCGCTGGGAACCGAGGACGAGCTGGCCCAGACCGTAGCCGAGGTTCAGGCGCTCGGTCGTCGGATTGTGGCCGCCAAAGCCGACGTGCGGGACGAGGCGGCCGTCAACAAGGTCTTCGATGAGGGCCTCGCCGAATTCGGCCGAGTGGACATCGTGATCGCCAACGCCGGCATCATGCCCGTGCTGGGCCCGACGTCGACCGTGGTGCAGGCGTGGCACGACTGCATCGACGTCATGCTCACCGGCGTCGTCTACACGATCGAGGCGGCCATCCCGACACTCGTCGAGCAGAACACGGGCGGCGCCATCGTCATCACCAGCTCGGCGGCCGGCCTGAAGGGAACGACGCGCAGCCTGCGCTCCAAAACATACGGCATGCTGGGCTATACGGCGGCAAAGCACGGCGTCGTCGGGCTGATGCGGGCATACGCGAACGCACTGGGCGACTACAACGTTCGGGTGAATTCGCTGCACCCCACGGGCACCGACACCCCGATGGTCAACAATCCATCGTTTTTGGGCGCCGCCCCCGATGTCCCCGAACTGTTCGACGCGATGACCAATATCCTTCCCGTTCAGCTCATCCAGGCCGAAGACATCTCCAACGCCGTGGCCTGGCTGGTCTCCGACGAGGCCCGCTACATCACGGGCGCGACGATTCCCGTCGATGCCGGCGCGACCGCACGCTGACTCGCGCCCCGACACAGTGGTCGATCCCGCCGACGACATCGAATCCGTGCGCTGGTGGCACACGATATTCGCGCTCCGGGACGTCGCCGCCGATACGTATGAGAGCGCACCCACAAACTCGGGACTGCCACGCCTCTACGGCGGGCAGGTCGGGGCGCAGAGCTTGCTGGCCGCTGCCGCGACGGTCGATTCGGACCGCGTCGCCCATTCGTCGCACACCTCGTTTCTGCACGCGGGCGACGACGCGCAGGCGATCAGCTACGAGGTCGACCGGGCACGCGACTCGCGGTCGATGTCCACGCGGGTCGTCACCGCGCGGCAAGGCGGGCGGGTCCTGGCCACCACCGTCGCGTCGTTTCACGCGCCACCATCGGACGACGCGCGCCCCTCAATCGAGCACGAATGGCCAACGGAGCAAGGCGATCCCGCGCGACCGCTACCCGACCCCGACACGCTGCCATCGCGCCGGGCGTCGTTGTCCGATCGATACGGTGACGATTTTCCGGGCGAAGTCGGGGCACGGTGGCCGGTCGATCTGCGCTACATCGATCACGTACCCTGGAGCGATTCGATCGCGCCACCGCGAAATCGCCTCTGGGTGAAAGCGATTCGCTATCCGCGCGAGGTGGCCGCCGCGGATGCCGCGGCCTTGGCCTTCGCGACGGATCTGCCGATGTTCGAACCGGTCTACTTTCCCACCGGAATACCGTGGCGCGACATGGTCGGCCATACAGCCTTCCTGGGAGCTACGCTGAGCCATTCGGTGTGGCTGCACCGTCCGGCGCGCGTTGACGAATGGCTGCTCTTCGAGCAGCTGGCACCCGTCGCGCACGGATACCGTGCGTTCTGCCGCGGCGAACTGCGTTCCCGCTCAGGGCAACTCGTGGCCAGCGTCGCCCAGGAGATGGTGTTCGTCGCACCCCGGACTCGATCGGTCAGACCCCACGATGGTCCGACCTGAGCTGTTCGCGGGACAACTTGCCGGTGACGTTACGAGGAAGCTCGCCGACCAGGACCAGCCGCTTCGGCAGCTTGTACCGTGCTAGCTGCTGCGCGGCAAACGAATTCAAGTCGTCGAGGGTGAGGGAGACCCCAGGCGCCGGTACCACGACCGCCAGGCCGACCTCACCCCAGTCCCCGTCCGCCACGCCCACGACGCCGACATCGCGCACATCGGGATGCAGCAAGAGCACGCGTTCGACTTCGGCCGGATAGATGTTCTCTCCACCGGATTTGAACATCTCCTTGACCCGGCCGACCGGGTAATAGAAGCCGTCTCGGTCTCGGTATGCCGAATCTCCGGTTCGAAACCAGCCGTCGTCGGTGAAGTAGTCGGCGTTGTCGCGCTCCCAATATCCGACGGTGATGCTGGGACCCTGCAACCAGATCTCACCGGTCACGCCGTCTTCGACGTCGTTGCCGGCCGAATCGACCAGCCTTATCCGCGTATGCAGCGCGGCGCGACCGGTCGAGCCCCTTTTCGCGTAGGCGAGATTTTTCGCCTCGTCGTCCAGAGCCGTTGCCATCGGGCCCATCTCGGTCCCGCCGTACTGCGGCTGCAGTGGGAATCCGCGGTCGGCCCACAGCTGTAGGAGCTCCGGTGATGCGATGGCACCGGCGATGATTCCGTGTCGCAGCCGGGAGAAGTCCGCGTCGGCGAAACCGGCCATCTCGGCCATGCGCTGATAGAACAACGGGATGGCGGCGAAATGGGTGATCGGCGGATCGTGGCCGACCAGCCGGTGCAGTACGTCTTGTGGGTCGAACCGGGCCATCGTCGTGACCGCGCCGCCGAAATACAGGATCGAATTGGCCATCACGTTGAGGCCGCCGGCGTGAAACAGCGGCATCGGGTTGAGTTGGTGGCATCCGGGTTGTGCGTACCCCGTGGTGTGGGCCGAGTTGAGGGCCTGCCACACCAATGTTGCATTGGTCGACAGGGCGCCCTTTGGCCGCCCGGTGGTCCCCGACGTGTACAAGATGTGGGTGGGCTGGTCCATCGGGATCGTGCCGGTTGCGCGAAACGGGGCCGCGGTCGCGATCGCGGACTCGTAATCGGTCCGCTCGCGCTCCCGGCCGAACGATAGACGCTGGTCGATATCGGCTTTCGCGGCGGCGTCGATCGCAACTTCCGCCCACCGTTCGTCGTGGACGATGACGCGGGGGCGGGCGTCGAGGCAGAGCTCCTGGATCTCGCGGACGTGCAGCCTCCAATTCAGCGGTGCGAACAGCGCGCCAAGGCGCATGCAGGCGAACTGGACTTCGAACACGCGCGGATCGTTCTCGCTTATCAACGCCACCCGGTCGCCGGGCCCGACACCGAGGTCGCACAGCGTGGCGGCCGCTCCGGCGACACGCTCTTCCAGTTGCGCCCAGGTTGTTCGCCGTCCATCCTCGGCGCAGCCGAGGGCAAGGGACTCACCGTGGCGCCAGGCGTGGTAGGCCACCCAGTCAGTTGCGGCAAACACCATCTGCGCTCCGATCCTTGACCTACCTAATCATGATTAAAAATTGTACGGTGTCGCGGTACCCTGGCCCATCGGCTAGGAATGCGGCAGACGCCGCAGCGGGGCCATGAAGCCGGGGGTTCCCGGGCATGGACCGTACGCGCTGCCCCGCACCGACCCAATGTCGCACTGCCCGTTGATGATGTGGGCCGGGTAGGTCGGTGAGTTGTTGGCGTACAGCCCGACCGGGGCGATGGTGACCAGGATCGTGACCGCCACCATCAACTGCATGTAGCCGACGAGCGAGAGAAACGACACGGCGTTCCGGGTGCGTGGCCGCAGGTGGTCGAGCCCGCGCTCGAAGATCGTTGCCCCTCTGTCGTCGCGCACGTATCGGGCCAGGGTCGGGGCCCCAAAGAACAGGATTGCCGACAGTGGCAGGGTCACCGGGAAAGGGCGCGCCGCAGTGGCGATGTTGAGGCCGGCGGGGATGAACTGATTCCACAAGTTCAATTGGCTCGAAACGCCGTCGATCAGCAAGTCGGCGATGATCGCGAAGCTCGCCAGGGCGACCAGCATCCGCGCCATCGAAGCGCTGGGATAGCGGGCTTTGACAATCCGCAGCAGCCCGCACCCCAACATCGCGCAGACAAGGAATCCCACAAGGTAGATGCTGCCGATGACCAGAACCGGCTCGGGCGAGCCGCTGCAGGCCTTGTTGATCACGAACGGTGCGTGGCTGCACCAGCTGCCGACGTTGACGAAGTTCGAGCTGTACAGATTCATCGGAACGAAGAAGTTGTAGAACGGATCAAGCCAGTACGCCGAAAGCCCCGCGATGCACAACTGCGCGTCGAAGGTAACGCGACGTTGTCGCAGACACCCACGGACGACATACGCACCCACGCCGAGAACTAACATCACGGCGACGATTTCGTAGACCGTCGCGATCGTGAAGGCGGACGCCGCGGGATCTCGATATGCGGTCACGGGGCGGGGGCCCGCGGCAAGCCATGCCGCGACCGTCCACCCACCCCACACGAGGAACAGGCCCGCGATCCCCGCGAGGTAGTGCTGCCATCGCCATTGGGCTCTCGGTGCCCGCACGACATCACGACGAACCGCAGGAGCCCCCGGGTGCACCGTGTCCCAGTTATCCAAACCGCTTGACATATAGCGCCTTCCGCGTGGCAACCGTCGTCTGCGAGCACCACCGCGGTTCACAGAGGTCAGCGGTTCAATCGGGCGCAGGCCACTCACTCTAATTGAACGGTGTTTGGTTAGGAAGGGACGCCGAAGACGCGCTTGGGGGGCCGTCGCGATCGCGCGTTGCCGTGGTGGTTCCCCCGGCAAGTGAGCGCGGCGGCCGGTGCCCCGTTGACTGCGCCAAGAAATTCGTCGTCTCCCATTGCCGACTCGTAGAGTCTTTCCGATGAGTTCCCCCGTGGCCCGCCGCCGGCCAGGCCGCCCGTTGGGCGCCGACGGCGCCGAGACGCGGCAAAAGATCCTGCACAGCGCGCGGCAGGTCTTCGCCACAACGGGTTACGAACGGGCCAGTCTCAAGCAAATCGCCGAGGAAGCCGGGATCACCCGCAACGCAGTGGCCAACTATTACTCGAGCAAAATCGAGCTGTACAGGGCAGCGCTGACTTCGGTCCACGACGTCGTAGCCGGCCGAATCCTCGACGACGCCAAGGTCGAGACCGGCTCCGCCCACCGTCGCGTCATGGCGGTCTTCGAAAGTGCGATCGGGTTCAGTCAGACCGATGAGACGTTCGTCCGGTTCTTCGTGATCTCGACCGCCGACGCCATCACCCACCCGGAACTTCGCGAAAAGGCACTGCTGCCGATCGACTCCGTGCGCGAATACATGGGCGAGTTGCTCGCCACCGCGGCCCGGACCGGCGAGATCGACACCGAGTTGGATACCGAGGCCACCACTCAGGTGTGCATGGATTTGCTGTGGGGCCTGGCGATGGACATCGGCTTCTATTCCGACGAAGAGCGGACCCGACGGACGATGCGGGCCGTCGACAGGATCGTCGCCGCGACGCTCGCTCCCACACGACCTTGACGAAAGAGGCCCTTGCGGGCGCGCCGGGAGATCATCGGTTGCCCGGGGGCGCCTTGCGGTCGGCCAGTGCGGCGAGAAGCGCGCTCAGCCGCCGCTGTTCGGAGGGTTCGAGCTCGGCAAACCACTCACGCTCCCTTTCGCCCTGCTCCCGCATCGCCTCGCGCAGCGCATCGCGGCCATGCTGGGTCAGCTGAATTCGGACCAGTCGACGATCGGCGCTGTCGCGAGTCCGGAGCACCAACCCATCGCGCTCGAGGGTGTTCAGCGCGCTGGAGATGGCGGCCCGTGACGCGCCCGAAAGTCTTGCGATATCACGTAATTCGGCGGCACCGACGGCCCACAACACGTTCATGATGCGAAAGCCGGCCCATGTCCAGCCGCGCCGGCGGTGCATGCCCTCGAAATCACGGGACAGTCGATGCTGCAGCCGGGTCAGGTTGAACACCAGCTCGGCGCGCTCGGCGGCGCCCGCCCCGACAACGCCGTCCGCGCGAAGCCGGCCGGCCAACAGTTCCCGATACTCTTCGACGGTGATCGTCCGCGTCGGCGGGTGCTGGGTGACCATGCCCGATTATGGACCGCCGCCCAGGACAAGCGCGCCGCATTGACGCCACCCACTTGGCGTGGTGAACGCTATCGCCGCGGCCCGACGATCAATATCGCCCTCACGCCCTCGATGGCTTGGTTAATGATAACGATCGTTTGCGCGCTGGGCGCTGATGCTCGATACTTTCAGGTCCCCGCCGCGAAAGCGAAGTACGTCACAGCGGGGAGATGAGCCGGGACGCAGCAGGCTGAGCAGCACAACGTCGATATTCCGGGTGCAGTTGCAGCCCCGATATCCCGATGGCCGGCCAAGGTGCAGCCTTCAGCCACTCCGGCGTAAGCGATCGTTTACAAATTGGCGCTTCGACGCTAGCATCGGCGGTATCGCGGCCGTCACATAGGCACTGCTGCACAGAACAAGGACCAGGAGCTGACGATGGGTTACACCATTCCTGAGACGGTGACTACTAAGGGGCCGTTTCAACCGATGCGCTTTGAGGCCACCGTTGAGGAGTGCATCGTCACCCACGGTGAGATCCCGCAAGATCTGGCCGGTGGGTTCTATCGC
>NZ_SCRH01000034.1 GCF_004298145.1 Mycobacterium sp. | reverse complement strand
CGACCGAGACCACGATGTGGGCCTGCAAGAGCGCACCGCTGGGGGCCGGTTCGGGGTTCCCGCCGATCGGCTCACCGGTGACGCGGGCGGCGTTCTTCGTGCTCGACGAGTGGTTGCGCCCGGTGCCCGCCGGGGTCGTGGGGGAACTGTATCTGACCGGTGAGGGCGTCGGTGTCGGGTATTGGCGCCGGCCGGGGCTGACCGCGTCGAGGTTCATGGCCTGTCCGTTCGGTGCGCCCGGAACCCGCATGTATCGCACCGGCGACCTGGTGTGCTGGGGCCCCGACGGCCAGCTGCGCTACCTGGGCCGCGCCGACGAGCAGGTCAAGGTTCGCGGCTACCGCATCGAACTCGGCGAAATCCAGGCCGCCCTGTCCGCGCTCGACGGGGTCGAACAGGCGGTCGTCGTCGCCCGCGAGGACCGGCCCGGCGACAAGCGTCTGGTGGGATATGTCACCGGGTCGGCAGAGCCGGCCAGGGCGCGCGCCGCGGTGGCCGAGCGGCTGCCCGCCTACATGGTCCCAGCCGCGGTGGTGGTGCTGGATTCGCTGCCGATGACGGTCAACGGCAAGCTCGACACCCGCGCCCTGCCCGCCCCCGACTATCGCAACGCCGACAACTACCGCGCCCCGAGCACCGCCGTCGAGGAGATCCTCGCCGGCATCTACGCCGAAGTCCTGGGCGTCGAGCGCATCGGTGTCGACGATTCGTTCTTCGACCTCGGTGGCGATTCACTGTCCACGATGCGTCTGATCACCGCGATCAACTCCGCACTGGAGACCGACCTCGCGGTGCGCGTCGTCTTCGAGGCGCCCACGGTCGCCCAGCTGGCGCCCCGCATCGCGGAGAGCGCGGGCCGGCTGGAACCGCTGGTCGGCGGTGAGCGGCCGGCGGTCGTCCCGTTGTCGTTCGCGCAGAACCGATTGTGGTTCATCGACCAATTCCAGGGACCCTCACCGCTTTACAACATGGCGGCCGCGTTGCGGCTGCGCGGCCGGCTCGATACCGACGCCCTCGGCGTGGCGCTGGCGGACGTCGTGAGCCGCCACGAGAGCCTGCGCACACTCTTCCCGGCACACGAGGGCACCCCGCAACAGGTGGTCGTTCCGGTCGAGCGCGCCGGATTCGGCTGGGACGTCGTCGATGCCACCGAATGGTCGGCAGGCCAACTGGACGAAGCCGTCAAGGCGGCGACGCGCTACACGTTTGACTTGGCGACCGAAATTCCGATGCACGCACGGCTTTTCGCGGTCGCCGAGGACGAGCACCTACTGGTGATCGTGGTGCATCACATCGCCGCCGATGGCTTGTCGCTCACGCCGCTGGGTGCCGATCTGAGTCGGGCCTATACCAGCCGGTGCGCGGGGCAGGCCCCCGGATGGGCCGAATTGTCGGTGCAGTACATCGATTACACGCTATGGCAGCGCGCCCAATTCGGTGATCTCGGCGATCCGGACAGCCGCATCGGCACTCAGCTGGCCTACTGGGAGCACGCGCTGGCCGGGATGCCGGAGCGGCTGCAGCTGCCCACCGATCGGCCCTACCCGCCGGTGGCCGATCAGCGCGGTGACAGTGTGGTGGTGGACTGGCCGGCCGAATTGCAGCAGCAAGTCCGCCGAGTGGCCGGCGAGCACAACGCGACCAGCTTTATGGTCGTGCAGGCCGCCCTGGCGGTGCTGCTGTCGAAGATCGGCGCGAGTTCCGATGTGGCGGTGGGCTTCCCGATCGCCGGGCGGCGCGATCCCGCACTCGATCAGCTGGTCGGCTTTTTCGTCAACACCCTGGTGCTGCGGGTAGACCTGGCCGGCGACCCCAGCTTCGCCGAACTGTTGGGCCGGGTTCAGACCAGCAGTCTGGAGGCCTTCGAACATCAAGATGTGCCTTTCGAGGTGCTGGTCGAGCGGCTCAACCCGACGCGAAACCTGACGCATCACCCGCTGGTCCAGGTGATGCTGGCCTGGCAGAACTTCACCGGGCACGACGACCCGGCCTCGGGTTTGGCGTTGGGCGACCTGGAGGTCACCTCCGTGCCGGTGGAGGACCAGTCAGCCCGCATGGATCTGGTGTTCTCACTCGCGGAGCGCTGGGACGCGGCCGGTGAGGCCGCCGGCATCGGCGGGCGGGTGGAATTCCGTACCGACGTGTTCGACGCGGCCACCATCGAGATGCTGATCGGGCGGTTGCAGCGGGTGTTGACGGCGATGACCGCCGATCCCGCGCACGTGTTGTCGTCGATCGACCTGCTCGACGAGGCCGAGCACGCCCGCCTGGAAGAGCTTGGCAACCACGCGGTTTTGACCGGGCAGGCGGGCACGCCCGTATCGGTGCCCGAGCTGTTCGCCACGCAGGTGGCCCGGGCGCCGGAGGCCGTGGCGCTGGTGTGCGAGGGCCTGTCGGTGACGTACCGGGAGCTGGATGAGGTGTCCAACCGGCTGGCGCATCGCCTGGCGGCTGAGGGCGCGGGCCCGGGACAGACCGTGGCGCTGCTGTTTTCGCGGTCCGCTGAGGCGGTGGCGGCGATCCTGGCGGTGCTCAAGACCGGGGCGGCCTATCTGCCGATCGATCCGTCGTCGCCGAATTCACGGGTCGAGTTCATGCTCGGCGATGCCAAGCCGGTTGCCGCGGTGAGCACCGCGGATCTGGCTGAGCGGTTCGACGGCCACGGCGTGACGGTCATCGACGTCAACGATTCCCGCATCGACACCTTGCCCAATACGGCCCTGCCGATGCCGAGTGCGGAGGGCGTTGCCTACCTGATCTACACCTCGGGTACCACCGGCACCCCCAAAGGTGTTGCCATTACTCACCGCAACGTGACCCGGCTGCTGGGATCGCTGGATGCCGGCCTGCCGTCCACGGGCGTGTGGTCACAATGCCATTCGCTGGCGTTCGACGTGTCGGTGTGGGAGATATTCGGGGCGCTGCTGCGCGGCGGGCGGCTGGTGGTCGTCCCCGAGTCGGTGACGCGCTCACCGCAAGACCTGCACGACGTCCTGGTCGCCGCGGAAGTCAGCGTGTTGACCCAGACCCCCTCGGCGGTGGCGATGCTCTCGCCGGAGGGGCTGGAGTCGGTGTCGCTGGTGATGGCCGGTGAGGCCTGCCCGCCCGAGGTGGTGGACCAGTGGGCGCCCGGACGCGTGATGGTCAACGCCTACGGCCCGACCGAGACCACGATGTGCGTGACCATCAGCGCGCCGCTACGGGCCGCAGTGGCATCGGTTCCCATCGGCTCCCCGGTCCCGGGGGCGGCGTTGTTCGTGCTCGACGAATCGTTGCGGCCGGTTCCCCCCGGTGTGGTCGGTGAGCTGTACGTCGCCGGATCCGGTGTGGCCGCAGGCTATGTCGGTCGGCCCGAGCTGACCGCCTCACGGTTCGTCGCCTGTCCGTTCGGCGGAGCCGGAACCCGGATGTACCGCACCGGCGACCTGGTTCGCTGGGCCGGCGACGGGCAACTGCAATACTTCGGCCGCGCCGACGAGCAGGTCAAGATCCGCGGCTACCGCATCGAACTCGGCGAGATCCAGTCCGCCCTGGCCGGATTCGACGGCGTCGAGCAGGCCGTCGTCGTCGCGCGTGAAGACCGGCCCGGTGACAAGCGACTCGTCGGTTACATCACCGGCAGCGCCGACTCGGCCCGGGTGCGTGCCGATCTGGCCG
The DNA here is from genome assembly GCF_004298145.1 of Mycobacterium sp. Classification (GTDB taxonomy): domain Bacteria; phylum Actinomycetota; class Actinomycetes; order Mycobacteriales; family Mycobacteriaceae; genus Mycobacterium. Next base: position 15,128 of record NZ_SCRH01000034.1, on the reverse strand, counting down.
AACGGCTGCCCGCCTACATGGTGCCGGCCGCGCTGCTGACGCTCGACGCACTGCCGCTGACGCCCAACGGCAAACTCGACACCCGCGCCCTGCCGGCACCCGAATACGCTTCCGGTGAGTACCGCGCCCCGGAAACACCCACCGAGGAGATCCTGGCCGGCATCTACGCCCAGGTCCTCGGCGTCGAGCGGGTCGGGGTCGACGACTCCTTCTTCGATCTCGGCGGCGACAGCATTTCCGCGATGCGCCTGATCGCCGCGATCAACGCCGGCCTGGACACCGGCATTGCGGTGCGCGTCGTGTTCGAGGCGCCCACCATTGCCCAGCTGGCGCCCCGGATCGGTGAGGGCGGCAGCGGGCTGGAGCCGTTGACGGCCGCTGAGCGGCCCGCGGTGGTTCCGTTGTCGTTCGCGCAGAACCGGCTGTGGTTCCTCGACCAATTGCAAGGATCCTCACCGGTTTACAACATGGCGGCCGCGTTGCGCCTGGACGGGCGACTTGATGCGGAGGCGCTGGGCGAAGCGCTCGGCGATGTCGTCGCCCGCCACGAGAGCTTGCGGACGGTGTTCGTCGCACCCGAGGGAGTGCCGCAGCAGGTGGTAATCCCCTTCCGCAAGGCGGATTTCGGGTGGGAGGTTGTCGACGCCAGCAGCTGGTCGGCAGACCAGCTGGACGAGGCGATCGGCGCCACCGCCCGGTACACCTTCGACCTATCATCCCAAATACCGTTGCGGGCGGAGCTTTTCCGGGTCCGCGACGATCAGCATGTGCTGGCGGCCGTGGTGCACCACATCGCGGCCGACGGCATGTCCATCACGCCGTTGGTGCGTGACCTCGGGATGGCGTATGTGAGTAGGGTCGCCGGACGCGGCCCCGACTGGCCGCCGTTGTCGGTGCAGTACATCGATTACACCCTGTGGCAACGCGCGCAGTTCGGCGATCTCGACGATCCCAGCAGCGCCATCGCCGCTCAGCTGACCTATTGGGAAGACGCCCTGAGCGGGATGCCCGAGCGGGTGCAGCTGCCCACCGACCGACCCTATCCGCTGGTGGCCGATCAGCGTGGCGCGCTGGTGGAAGTTGACTGGCCAACCGAGCTGCAACAGCGAGTCGCCGCCCTGGCCCGCCAACACAATTCCACCAACTTCATGGTGATGCAGACGGCCTTGGCGGTGCTGCTGTCCAAGATCAGCGCCAATCCCGATGTGGCGGTGGGCTTCCCGATCGCCGGCCGGCGTGACCCCGCGCTCGACGAGCTGGTGGGCTTCTTCGTCAACACCGTGGTGCTGCGGGTCGATGTGACGGGTGATCCGACCTTCGCCGAGGTGCTGTCCCAGGTGCGCCAGCGCAGCCTGGCCGCCTACGAGCATCAGGACGTGCCGTTTGAGGTGCTGGTGGAGCGGCTCAACCCCGCTCGGAGCCTGACCCATCACCCGCTGGTCCAGGTGATGCTGGCATGGGAGAACTTCGTCGGGCACGACACCGGCCCTGCGGCCGGGCTGTCCCTGGGTGATGTCGCGGTCACACCGATCCCGGTGGACACCCACACCGCACGGATGGATCTGACCTTCTCACTGGGCGAACGCTGGAGCGAAGCCGGGGATCCCGCCGGCATCGGCGGGACCGTGGAATTCCGCACCGACGTCTTCGACGCGGACAGCATCCAGGCGCTGATCGGGCGGTTGCAGCGGGTGCTGCTCGCGATGACCGCCGATCCCGCCCAAACGTTGTCGGCGGTGGACCTGCTCGATGAGGCCGAACACGCCCGGCTGGACGACTTCGGCAACCGCGCCGCACTGACCGGACCGGTAACCGAGACGGCCTCGATCCCGGCGCTGTTCGCCGATCAGGTGGCGCGCGCCCCGGACGCCGCGGCGCTGGTGTGCGACGGCCATTCGATGACCTACCGTGAGCTCGACGATGCGTCGAACCGGTTGGCGCACTTGCTGGTTGGTGCGGGTGTGGGTCCGGGGCAGTGTGTGGTACTGCTGTTTCCCCGGTGTGCTGAGGCGATTGTGGCGATGCTGGGAGTGCTGAAAACCGGGGCAGCGTATGTGCCGGTTGATCCCGCGCACTCGGCGGCGCGGATGGAGTTTGTGCTCGACGATGCCGCACCGAGCGCGGTCATCACTACAGCGGACCTGCGGTCGCGGCTGGATGGGGCCGGACTGCCGGTGGTGGATGTCCATGACTCCGCCGTACAGGCTCAATCGAGCGCGGCGTTACCGGAGCCGGCTGCAGAGAACATCGCTTACGTCATCTACACGTCCGGGACGACCGGCACGCCCAAAGGGGTTGCCATTCCCCAATACAACGTCACATGGCTGGTCGCGTCACTCGATGAAGCGCTGCCGCCGGGGCGGGTATGGACGCAGTGTCATTCCTCGGCGTTCGACTTTTCGGTGTGGGAGATCTTCGGTGCGCTGTTGCGGGGTCGGCGGCTGGTCGTGGTGCCCGAGTCGGTAGCTGCTTCCCCGGAGGACTTTCACGCGTTGCTGGTCGCGGAAAAGGTCAGCGTGCTGACCCAGACCCCGTCATCGGTGGCGATGTTGCCGGCGCAGGGGTTGGAGGCGACCGCACTGGTGGTGGCCGGTGAGGCCTGCCCGGCTGACGTGGTGGACCGGTGGGCGGCGTCGGGCCGGGTGCTGATCGATGCCTACGGGCCGACGGAGAACACGGTATGCGCGTCGATGAGTTCGCCGTTGGTGCCCGGGTCGGGGGTGGTGCCGATCGGGTCCCCGATCGCGGGTGTGGCGATGTTTGTGCTGGACGGATGGCTGCGGCCGGTAGCGGCCGGGGTGGTCGGTGAGTTGTATCTGGCGGGTCGCGGCGTCGCGTGTGGGTATCTGCGCCGCGCTGGTTTGACGGCGTCGCGGTTTGTGGCGTGTCCGTTCGGGGCGCCCGGAGCGCGCATGTATCGCACCGGGGACTTGGTGCGCTGGGGTGCCGATGGGCAGTTGCAGTATGTCGGGCGGGCCGATGAGCAGGTGAAAATCCGCGGGTACCGCATCGAACTCGGCGAAATCCAGTCGGCGCTGGCCGGTCTTGACGGCGTCGACCATGCCGTGGTGATCGTCCGCGAAGACCGCCCCGGGGACAAGCGCCTGGTCGGCTACATTACCGGCACCGCAAAATCCGATGACTTGCGCGCCGAGCTGGCCGAGCGGTTGCCGGCTTACATGGTGCCGACGGCGGTGACGGTATTAGACGCGCTGCCGTTGACCGCCAACGGCAAACTCGACACCCGCGCTCTTCCGGCGCCCGAGTACACCACCGGTGACTACCGCGCCCCGAGCAACGCGGTCGAGGAGATCCTGGCCGGCATCTACGCCCAGGTCCTCGGCGTCGAACGCGTCGGCGTCGATGACTCCTTCTTCGATCTCGGCGGTGACAGCATCTCGTCGATGCAGGTGGTGACCCAGGCGCGTGCCGCAGGCCTGGTGTGCAAGACGCGCGACATCTTCACCGAGCAGACCGTGGCCCGGCTGGCCCGGGCGGCCGACGTCGTCGGCGCCGAATCCGGCGTGGCTGATGAGGGCCTCGGGCCGGTGGTATCCACCCCGATCATCCGTTGGCTGGAAGACGTGGAAAGGGCTGGCGGCCAAGTCGATCAGTTCAACCAGACCATGCTGGTGCAGGCGCCCGTCGGGGTCACCGAGGCCGACGTTGTGACGGTGTTGCAGGCCCTGCTGGATCGCCACGCCATGCTGCGGCTGCGCGTCGACCGCGACGGCTCCGGCGGCTGGTCCTTGACCGTTCCCGAGTCGGGCTCGGTGGATGCCCGCGCGTGTCTGCACGAGGTGGACGAGCTGTCCGATGCGGCGGTCGCCGAGGCGCGGTCGCGGTTGAACCCGGCGGGCGGCGTGATGCTCAGCGCGGTGTGGTCAAGAGCCGTCGACCAACTCGTGGTGATCGTTCACCACCTGGCCATCGACGGTGTGTCTTGGCGAGTTCTGTTGCAGGACTTGAATATCGCCTGGGCTCAGCATCACTACGGGCAGCCGGTGGCGTTGCCCGTAGTGGGCACCTCGTTTGCCCGGTGGTCGTCGCTGCTGTCCGAGCATGCCTACCACCCGGACGTTGCGAACCACGCCGGCACCTGGAAGCAGGTGGCGGCAACCCCTGCGGCATTGCCCGCGGTGCGCCCCGAGGTGGACACCTTCGCCACGGCCGGACACCGCTCCGTGGAGCTGGATACCGAGATCACCAGCATGCTGCTCGGTGACGTGCCGGCGGCGTTCCATACCGGGGTGCAAGACATTCTGCTGATCGCGTTCGGGTTGGCATGTGCGGAGTTCTCCGGCAGCCGCGGCGCGATCGGCATCGACGTCGAAGGCCATGGGCGCCAAGAGGAGGTGGGTCGCGACGTCGACCTGTCCCACACCGTGGGATGGTTCACCGCCAAGTACCCGGTGGCGCTATCGGTGGGTGGCGTCCCCTGGGCGCAGGTAGTCGCCGGCGGGGACTCGCTGGGCGCGGTCCTCAAAGACGCCAAGGAGCAGCTTCGTGTGCTCCCGGATCCACTGACCTACGGGCTGCTGCGCTACCTGAACACCGGAGCCGACCTGGACAACTCCGATCCGCCGATCGGGTTCAACTATCTGGGACGCCAGGGCGGTGCGGCCGAGCTCACCGCCGACATGTGGCGGCCCGTGCAGGACGGCTGGTCGGTCACCCGCGCGGCTGCGTCGATATCCATGCCGTTGCTGCACACCCTCGAGCTGAACGCGGTCACCCTCGACTCCGAGGCCGGCCCGCGACTGCACGCCAACTGGACCTGGGCGCCGTCGGCACTCGATGATGGGCAAATCACCCGGCTGAGCGGGTTGTGGTTGGACGCGCTGGCCGGCATCTGTGCTCACGTGCGATCGGGTGGGGGCGGCTTGACGCCGTCGGACATTGCGCCCGCCCGGCTCAGCCAACGACAGATCGATCAGCTTGCGCGGCAACACAATATTGCCGATGTGCTCCCCCTGACCCCGGTCCAGCAGGGGCTGCTCTTCCACGCCAATACCGCGCAGGGCAGCGCCGATCTTTATGCGGGACAGCTGGACATCAGCGTCACCGGCCCGCTCGACCCCCACCGCCTGCGCGATGCGGTGCACACGGTGATCGCCCGGCACCCGAATTTGGTGGCCCGATTCTGCGACCGGTATGACGAGCCGATCCAGGTCATCCCGACTGACCCGGAGGCGTCCTGGCAGTACATCGAGCTCGACGGAGACCCCGACGTCGACGAGCATGTCGAGCGGCTGTGCGCCGCCGAGCGCGTGGCGGTCTGCGGCGACCTCACCGAGGATCCCGCGTTCCGGGTGGCGCTCATCCGCACCGCGGCCGAGCGGCATCGGCTGGTGCTGACCAACCACCACATCGTGCTCGACGGCTGGTCGGTGCCGATCCTGCTCGGGGAGATGTTCGCCAGCTATTACGGCCAGCGGCTACCGGCGACGGCGCCCTACCGCAACTTCGTCAGCTGGTTGTCCGAGCGAGACCTCGATGCCGCCCGCGCCGCCTGGGCCAAGGTGTTCGCCGGCTTTGACACCCCGACCCTGGTCGGCCCGCAGGACCGGGTCCAGCTCGGGCAGCAAGGCGTCGAGTTGTTCGCCCTGCCGCCCGTCCTCACCCAGGCCATCACCGACCTGGCCCGGTCGTGCCACGTCACCGTCAACACGGTGCTGCAGGCCGCCTTCGCGCAGCTGCTGTGCGGCTTGACCGGCCAACGTGATGTCGTTTTCGGCACCACCGTTTCGGGCCGGCCCGCCGAGGTCAGCGGTGCTGAAACGATGGTGGGCCTGCTGATCAACACGGTGCCGGCGCGGGCGAACATCACCGCGACCACCACCACCGCCGATCTGCTCGAGCAACTGCAAGGCGCTTACAACCACACGCTCGACCACCAGCACCTGGCGCTCAACGAGATCCACCGGATCGCCGGACAGGACCAACTGTTCGACACCCTGTTCGTGTACGAGAACTATCCGGTCGACGCCAGCGCGCTGTCGAGCGACCAGGAGCTGGCCGTCAGCGACATCATCAGCCGGGAATCCACCCACTACCCGCTGACGATGCAGGCGCAGCCCGGGCACGAAATGCGTTTACAGGTCGAATACGACACGGACGTTTTCGACGCGGCATACATCGCGACGCTGATCGAACGGATGCAGCGGTTGCTGGTCGCCATGACCACCGACCCGGCGCGGCCGTTGTCATCGATCGATGTGCTCGACGCCGCGGAACACGAGCGGCTGGACGGATGGGGCGACCGGGCGACACTGACCCGCCCCGAGACGCCAATGTCGATTCCGGCGTTGTTCACCGCGCAGGCGGCACGCACCCCGCACGCGCCGGCGGTGACCTTCGAGGATCGGTCCACCACCTACCGCGAGCTCGATGAGCAGTCGAACCGGTTGGCGCACTTGATGATTGACCGAGGGGTGGGTCCGGGTGAGTCCGTGGCGCTGCTGCTCGGAAAGTCAACCGACGCGATCGTCGCCATCCTGGCGGTGCTGAAAACCGGCGCGGCCTACCTGCCGATCGACCCGGCGCTGCCGTCGGCGCGCATCGAGTTCATGCTCGCCGACACCGCGCCGATGGCCGCGATCACCGTGGCGGCGCTGGCGGACAAGCTGGACGCGCACGACCTGCTCGTCCTCGACATCCACGACCGCGCCGTGGCCAGGCAACCCGACACGGCGCTACCGGCGCCGGCCCCCGAGCACGTGGCGCACATCATCTACACGTCCGGTACCACCGGTGTGCCCAAGGGGGTGGCGGTCAGCCACCGCAACGTGACCCGGCTGTTCGATGCCGAGGCCGTCGGCGTTCAGATGTCGGCGGACCAGGTGTGGACCCAGTTCCATTCGCATGCCTTCGACTTCTCGGTGTGGGAGATCTGGGGTGCGCTGCTGCACGGCGGGCGGCTCGTCGTGGTGCCCGATTCGGTGGCCCGCTCACCCATGGAGTTCCACGCCTTGCTGGTCGCGGAGAAGGTCACCGTGTTGAGCCAAACCCCGTCGGCGGTGCGGATGCTGTCGCCGCAGGGGTTGGATTCCGCGGCGCTGGTGATCGGTGCGGAGCCCTGCCCGCCCGAGCTGGTCGACCGGTGGGCACCCGGCCGGACGATGGTCAACGTCTACGGCCCGACCGAAGCCACCATCTTCTCGTCGATGAGCACGCCGTTAGCGGCGGGTTCGGGGGCCCCACCGATCGGGTCGGCGGTCCCCGGGGCCGCGTTGTTCGTGCTCGACGGCTGGCTGCGCCCGGTACCGGCCGGGGTGGTCGGCGAGCTGTACGTGGCGGGCCGCGGGGTGGGCTACGGGTACGTGCGCCGCGCCGGGCTGACGGCGACACGATTCGTGCCCTGCCCCTTCGGTGAGCCCGGATCGCGCATGTATCGCAGCGGGGACCTGGTGTGCTGGGGTCCCGACGGACAGCTGCAGTACCTGGGCCGCGCCGACGAGCAGGTCAAGATCCGCGGCTACCGCATCGAGGTCGGCGAGGTGCGCTCGGCCCTGGCCGCGCTGGACGGCGTCGACCAGGCGGTCGTCATCGCCCGCGAGGACCGGCCGGGCGACAAGCGCCTCGTCGGCTACATCACCGGCGCGGCGGATCCCGCCGAGGCCCGCGCGCAGCTGGCCGAGCGGCTGCCCGGATACATGGTCCCGGTGGCGGTGGTGGTGCTCGACGCGCTCCCGATGACCCTCAACGGCAAGCTCGACATCCGCGCCCTGCCGGCGCCGGAATTCTCTGCCGCCGGATATCGCTCGCCGACCACCCCCACTGAGGAGATCCTGGCCGGCATCTACGCCCATGTGCTCGGCGTCGAGCGGGTCGGGGTGGACGACTCCTTCTTCGACCTCGGCGGCGACAGCATCTCGGCGATGCGCGTCATCGCGGCGATCAACAGCGCCATGGATGTCGGCGTTCCGGTGCGCGTCATCTTTGAGGCGCCCACGGTGGCCCAGTTGGCGCCGCGCATCGGTGAGGACACGGGCGGCCTGGACCCGCTGATGGCGGGCGTGCGGCCGGCGGTGGTGCCGCTGTCCTTCGCCCAGAGCCGGCTGTGGTTCCTCGACCAGCTGCAAGGACCGTCCCCGGTCTACAACATGGCCGCGGCGCTGCGGATGCACGGGCGGCTGGACGCCCAGGCGCTCGGCGCGGCGCTGGCCGATGTGGTGGCCCGTCACGAGAGCCTGCGGACGGTGTTCACCGCGCCGCAGGGAGCACCCCAGCAGGTGGTGATCCCGGCCGAGCGGGCCGATTTCAGCTGGCGGACCGTCGATGCGCGCAGGTGGTCGGCCAGCCGGCTGCGCGAGGCCGTCGACATCGCGGCCGCCGAGACCTTCGATCTGGCGACCCAAATCCCGTTGCGCGCTTCGCTTTTCCACGTCGGCGAGGACGAACACGTGCTGGTGGCCGTGGTGCACCACATCGCCGCGGACGGCTGGTCGTTGCGGCCGCTGGTGCGCGACCTGGGGATGGCGTACGCGACCCGCAGCGCCGGGCAGGCCCCGGATTGGGATCCGCTACCGGTGCAATACGTCGACTACACGCTGTGGCAGCGGGACCAGTTCGGCGAGCTCGCCGACAGTCACAGCCGCATCGCCGCGCAGCTCGCCTACTGGCAGGACGCGCTCACCGGCATGCCGGAGCGGCTGCAGCTGCCCACCGACCGGCCCTACCCGCAGATCGCCGATCAGCGCGGCGCCGCCGTCGAGGTGGACTGGCCGGCCGACCTGCAGCAGCAGGTTGCGGGTCTGGCCCGCGAGTACAACTCCACCAGCTTCATGGTGGTGCAGGCCGCCCTGGCGGTGCTGCTGTCGAAGATCAGCGCCAGCACCGACGTCGCGGTGGGTTTCCCGATCGCCGGGCGGCGCGACCCCGCGCTCGACGAGCTGGTGGGCTTCTTCGTCAACACCCTGGTGCTGCGGGTCGATGTGGCCGGGGATCCCAGCTTCACCGAGCTGCTGGCCCGGGTGCGCACCCGCAGCCTCGAGGCTTTCGAGCACCAGGACGTGCCCTTCGAGGTGCTGGTGGAGCGAGTCAACCCGACCCGAAGCCTGACGCATCACCCGCTGGTGCAGGTGATGCTGGCCTGGCAGAACTTCGTCGGCCAGGACGGCGACCCCGGGGCCGGGCTGGCCCTGGGCGACGTGCGGGTGACGCCGATCCCGTTGGACACCCAGGTGGCCCGCATGGACCTGGTGTTCTCGCTGGCCGAACGCTGGACCGAGGGCGACGAGCCCGCCGGGATCGGCGGGCGGGTGGAGTTCCGCACCGACGTGTTCGACGCGGACAGCATCCGGGCGCTGATCGAGCGGTTGGAGCGCGTCCTGACGGCGATGACGGCCGATCCCACCCGCCCGGTGTCGTCGGTGGATCTGCTCGACGCCCGTGAGCACGCTCGACTGGACGTGCTCGGCAACCGCGCGGCGCTGACCGCACCCAGCCCGTCCGTGACCACGGACGCGTCGGTTCCGGAGTTGTTCGCCGAGCAGGCGGCACGCACCCCGGACGCGGTGGCGCTGAGCTATGAAGACCGTTCGTGGACCTACCGCGAACTCGACGAGGCAGCAAACCGCTTGGCGCACCGGCTGGCCGGCTTCGGCGTGGGTCGCGGCGAGCGGGTGGCGCTGCTGTTCGGGCGGTCGGCCGACGCGATCGTGGCGATCTTGGCGGTCCTCAAGGCCGGCGCCGCGTACCTGCCGATCGACCCGGGCCTGCCGGCCGAGCGGATCGGGTTCATGCTCTCCGACGCCGCGCCGATGGCCGCGATCAGCACCGCTGAGCTTGCCGAGCGCCTGCACGGGCATCACGTCGTCGTCATCGACGTGAACGACCCCGCCCCCGATACCCGGCCGGCCAGGGCATTGCCGACACCGAGCCCCGACGACATCGCGTACTTGATCTACACCTCGGGCACCACCGGTGTGCCCAAAGGCGTTGCGGTGAACCACCGTAACGTGACCCAGCTGCTGGCGGCCGGGGACTCGGGTCTGCCGCGGACGGGCGTGTGGTCGCAGTGGCACTCGCTGGCCTTCGACGTCTCGGTCTGGGAGGTCTTCGGCGCGCTGCTGCACGGCGGGCGGCTCGTGGTCATCCCCGACTCGGTGGTGCGATCCCCGCAGGACTTCCACGCGTTGCTGGTCGCCGAAGGGGTCAGCGTGATCAGTCAAACCCCGTCGGCGGCGGACGTGCTGTCGCCCGAGGGTCTGGAGTCGGCCGCGTTGGTGGTCGCCGGTGAGGCCTGCCCGACGGAGCTGGTGGACCGGTGGGCGCCGGGCCGGGCGATGATCAACGCCTACGGCCCCACCGAGGCGACGGTCTACGCGGCGATCAGCGCACCACTGGAGGCGGGGTCGCCGGGCGTGGTGCCGATCGGATCCCCGGTGCCCGGCGCGGGGCTGTTCGTGCTGGACGACTCCCTGCGGCCGGTGCCGCACGGAGTCGTCGGCGAGTTGTATGTGGCCGGCGCCGGTGTGGCCTGCGGCTACTGGCGGCGGTCCGGGCTGACCGCGTCGCGCTTCGTCGCCTGCCCGTTCGGGGCGCCCGGATCGCGCATGTATCGCACCGGCGACCTGGTCCGCTGGGGCGCCGACGGGCAGCTGCGCTACCTCGGCCGCGCTGACGACCAGGTCAAGATCCGCGGCTACCGCATCGAACTCGGCGAGGTGCGCTCGGCGCTGGCCGCGCTCGACGGGGTGGACCAGGCCGTCGTCATCGCCCGCGAAGACCAGGGCGCCGCCGTGCGCCTCGTCGGCTACGTCACCGGGGGAGCGGACCCGGTCGAGCTCCGCGCCCGGCTGGGCGATCACCTGCCGGCCTACATGGTTCCGGCGGCCGTGGTGGCGCTCGACGCGCTGCCCCTGACGCCCAACGGCAAACTCGACGTGCGGGCCCTGCCGGCGCCCGAATACTCCGACGTCGATCGTTACCGCGCCCCGGAGACCCCGGTCGAGGAGACCCTGGCCGGCATCTACGCCCAGATCCTGGGCGTCGAGCGGGTCGGCGTCGACGACTCCTTCTTCGACCTGGGCGGGGACAGCATTTCCTCGATGCAGGTGGTGACCCGGGCGCGGGCCGCCGGCCTGGCGTTGCGGACGCGCGACGTCTTCACCGAGCAGACCGTCGCCCGGCTGGCACGGGTCGCCGGCGTCGCCGACGGCGACGCCGGCGTGGTCGACGAGGGCACGGGAGCGATCACCGCCACCCCGATCATCCGCTGGCTGCGCACTGTGGACGGTCCGGTCGATCAGTTCAACCAGACGATGGTGCTACAGGCGCCCGCCGGGGTCACCGAGGCGGACGTGACGACCGTGTTGCAGGCCTTGCTTGATCGCCACGCCATGCTGCGGCTGCGCGTCGACGACGATGCCGGCGATTGGTCGCTTCAGGTACCCGAGCCGGGTTCGGTGGACGCGGCCCAGCGGGTGCTCTCGGTGGACGAGCTGTCCGACGCGGCGGTCATCGAGGCGCGGTCGCGGCTGAACCCGGCCGCTGGGGTGATGCTCAGCGCGCTATGGGTGGCCTCCACCGGCCAGCTGGTGCTGATCGTGCACCACCTGGCCGTCGACGGGGTGTCCTGGCGAGTCTTGCTGGAGGACCTCAACATCGCGTGGGGCCAGCACCACCACGGGCAGCCGGTGGCGTTGCCCGCGGGCGGCACGTCGTTCGCCCGGTGGGCATCGCTGCTCGCCGAGCACGCGCAGGCGCCGGCGGTCGTCGAGCAGGCCGATGCCTGGCGGCAGGTCGCGGCGACCCCGCCCGCGCTGCCGGCGGTGCGCCCCGAGCTGGACACCTACGAGACCGCGGAGAACCTGTCGGTCACGTTGAACGCGGAGACCACCCGCACGCTGCTCGGCGAGGCGCCCGCGGCATTCCACGCCGGGGTCAACGACATCTTGCTGGTCGGGTTCGCCCTGGCGTGGGCGGAGTTCCTAGGTTCCAAGGTTGCTGCCGGCGCGCCGATCGGCATCGACGTCGAGGGCCACGGCCGCGACGAGGACCTGGCCGCCGGGGTGGACCTGTCACGCACCGTGGGCTGGTTCACCACCAAGTACCCGGTGGCCCTGAACGTCGGCGGGCTGTCCTGGGTGGACGTCGTCGCCGGCGCGCCGGTCCTGGGCGCGCTGATCAAGGACGCCAAGGAGCAGCTGCGCGACCTGCCCGACCCGTTGACCTACGGGCTGCTGCGCTACCTCAACGCCGAGGTCGATCTGGACGGCCCCGACCCGACGATCGGGTTCAACTACCTGGGCCGGCTGGGCGGCGCGGCCGCCGAGCTCTCCGACGAGCTCTGGCGGATCAGCCGCGACGGCTCGGCGGGCACCTCCACCAGCACCGCGGTGCCCATGCCGCTGATGCACACCGTGGACCTCAACGCCGGCACCATGGACACCGAGGACGGCCCCCAGCTGCACGCCAACTGGACGTGGGCGCCCTCGGCGCTGGACCGCGAGCAGGTGACCCGGCTGAGCGGGCTGTGGTTCGAGGCCCTGGCCGGTATCTGCGCGCACGTACGCGACGGTGGCGGCGGGTTCACCCCGTCGGATGTCGTGCCCGCCCGGTTGACCCAGCCGCAGATCGACCAACTCGAGCTGCACCACCGGATCGCCGACATCCTGCCGCTGACCCCGTTGCAGGAGGGGCTGCTCTTCCACACCAACACCACGCGGGGCGGGAACGACGACCTCTACGTGGTGCAGCTGGACCTCAGCCTGGCCGGTCCGATCGACCGGCACCGGCTGCGCGACGCGATGCACACCGTGGTCACCCGGCACCCGCACCTCGCCGCCCGGTTCTGCGACCGGTTCGACGAGCCGGTGCAGATCATCCCGGCGGACCCGGCGATGGCCTGGCGCTACCTCGAGGTCGCCGCGAACGGCTCCGAGCCCGACGAGCAGATCCGGCAGCTGTGCGCGACCGAACGCGCCGCCGTCTACGAGCTGGCCGACCAGCCGGCCGTTCGGGCGGTGTTGGTCCGCACGGCGCAGGACCGGCACCGGCTGGTGCTCACCATTCATCACATCGTGCTCGACGGCTGGTCGGTCCCGATCCTGCTGAACGAGACGTTCGCTTGCTACACCGGGCAGCGGCTGCCCGCGGCCGCGCCCTATCGCAGGTTCGTGACCTGGCTGGCCGAGCGCGATCTCGATGCCGCGCGCGCGGCCTGGGCCGCGGTGCTCGCCGGTTTCGACACCCCGACGCTGGTCGGGCCGCCGCACAAGCCGGAGCCGGGCGCCCGCGGCGTCGAATCGTTCGCGGTCTCCGCCCAGATCACGCGGGCGCTCAGCGAGCTGGCCCGCGCTAGCCACACCACCGTCAGCACCGTGCTGCAGGCGGCGTGGGCGCAGCTGCTGGTCTGGCTGACCGGCCAGCATGACGTCGCCTTCGGCACCACCGTCTCGGGCAGGCCGGCCGACGTGCTCGGCGCCGACTCGATGGTGGGGCTCATGATCAACACCGTGCCGGTGCGTGCGCGCATCACGGCGGCCACCACCACGTCGGACTTGCTCACCCAGATGCAAACCGCGCACACCGACACGCTCGATCACCAGCACCTGGCATTGAACGAGATCCACCGGATCACCGGACAGGACAAGCTGTTCGACACCCTGTTCGCCTACGAGAACTACCCGCTGGACACCTCGGCGATGGCCGTCGACCACGAACTGGGCATCACCGGCGTCACCATGTTCGAGCGCAACCACTACCCGTTGACGATGCAAGCCGCCCTGTCCGGCGAGGAACTCGGCCTCCGGGTCGAATACGACACCGGCGTGTTCGATGCGCAAACCATCGGGGCGCTGAGCGAACGGCTCGAGCGGGTGCTGACCGCGATGACCGCGGATCCGGCCCGGCCGCTCTCGTCGGTGGACCTACTCGACGCGCCCGAACGCGCCCGGCTGGACGCGATCGGCAACCGGCCGACGTTGGCCCGGCCGCCGGCCGCACTGCCGTCGATTCCCGCGATGTTCGACGCGCAGGCGGCAGACCGCCCGGATGCGGTGGCGATCAGCTGGGGCGGCACGTCGCTGACGTACCGGGAACTCGACGAGGCCGCCAACCGGTTGGCGCACCTGCTGGCCGGCCAGGGCGCGGGCCCGGGACAGTCTGTGGCGCTGCTGTTTTCGCGGTCGGCGCAGGCGATCGTGGCGATCTTGGCGGTGCTCAAGACCGGGGCGGCCTACCTGCCGCTCGACCCGGCGGCGCCGGGCACCCGGATCAGATTCATCCTCGAGGATTCCGCGCCGGTCGCCGCGATCACCACCGCGGGCCTGCGGTCGCGGCTGGACGGGTGCGACCTGACGGTCATCGATATCGAGGATCCACAGATCCACACCCACGCGAGCACGCCGTTGCCGGCGCCCGCGGCCGAGGGCGTGGCCTACCTCATCTACACCTCGGGAACCACCGGCGTCCCCAAGGGTGTTGCGGTCACTCATCACAACGTGACCCAGCTGCTGGAGTCGCTGGATGCGGGCCTGCCGCGGGTGGGGGTGTGGACGCAAAGCCACTCGTACGCCTTCGACGTCTCGGTGTGGGAGATCTTCGGGGCGCTGCTGCGCGGCGGGCGGCTGGTGGTCGTCCCCGAGTCGGTGGCGCGTTCCCCGGAAGACTTCCACGCCTTGCTGGCCGCGGAAGACGTCAGCGTGTTGACCCAGACCCCGTCGGCGGTGGCGATGCTCTCGCCGGAGGGCCTGAAGTCGGTGTCGCTGGTGGTGGTGGGTGAGGCCTGCCCACCCGAGGTGGTGGACCGCTGGGCGCCGGGGCGGGTGATGGTCAACGCCTACGGCCCGACCGAGACGACCATGTGTGTCGCGATCAGCGCGCCGCTGACGAAGGGATCCGGGACCCCGCCGATCGGTAGCCCGGTGCCGGGCGCGGCGTTGTTCGTGCTCGACGCATGGTTGCGGCCCGTGCCCACGGGCGTCGTCGGTGAGCTGTATGTCGCCGGGTCCGGGGTGACCGCAGGATATGTGGGCCGGTCGGGGTTGACCGCGTCGCGCTTCGTGGCGTGCCCGTTCGGGGCGCCCGGATCGCGCATGTATCGCACCGGCGACCTGGTGTGCTGGGGTACCGACGGGCAACTCGCCTACCTGGGCCGCGCCGACGAGCAGGTCAAGATC
>NZ_SCRH01000006.1 GCF_004298145.1 Mycobacterium sp. | reverse complement strand
GACGGTGAGCGCCGGTGGGGCGCGAGTGAGGAGTCGGGCGATCGAGCCTGGCCCGGCGACGGTGAGCGCCGGTGGGGCGCGAGTGAGGAGTCGGGCGATCGAGCCTGGCCCGGCGACGGTCTCCGCAGGGATATGTCAAGATCTGGCGTATGAATATTCGTAGATGGCCGGCGACGGGCCCGGTCATTGGAATAACGGTTGCTGTTGTGCTGTCAGTGGTTTCGATCACATTCGGCCCGGCGCCGAGGGCGTCGGCCGACTGTCCGGCTGTGCAACTCATCTTCGCCCGCGGCACCGCCGAGCCGCCCGGCCTGGGTCTGGTCGGCGACGCGCTGTTCGCCGCCCTGCAACCCGCCCTGGGGTCGCGCACCGTCGACTCCTATGCGGTGAACTATCCGGCCAGCTACAACTTCCTGACTACCGCCGACGCCGCCAACGACGCACGCGATCACATCGCGGAGATGGTCGACCAGTGCCCGTCGACGCGTCTGGTGCTCGGCGGCTTCTCGCAGGGCGCCGCCGCGGTCTCGATGCTCGCCGGTGTGCCGCCCGTCGGCCAGCGCATCGGCAACTTCGGATCGGCGCCCGCGCTGGATCCCGGGCTGGCCAACAAGATCAGGGCGGTCGCGGTGTTCGGCAATCCCGGCAACCGCTTCGACACGCCCCTGTCGTCGACGGGTGCCTTCGCCGGCCGCGCCATCGACCTGTGCAGCGAGGGTGATCCCGTCTGCGTCGTCGGCGGCCGCGACCGGGATGCACACCACGACTACTCCGTACCGCCGTATCCCGGCCAGGCGGCGGGATTCATCGCCGGGCGGGTGTAGCCCTTCGGGCCCTCAGGGCCCTAGGTCGGTCAGTGACATACTGCGAGAGTGCCTACCGCCCCGTCAGATAGCCCGCTGGACAGCGTCGAGGCTGTCGTGCGGCGGCGCGGCGCCGACCTCGTCGAGTTGTCTCACGCCATTCACGCCGAGCCTGAGCTGGCGTTCGCCGAGCACCGCAGCTGCGCGAAGGCGGGGGCACTGGTCGCCGAACGCGGCTTCGAGATCACCGCGGCCGCGGGCGGTCTGGACACCGCCTTTCGCGCCGACTTCGGCAGCGGGCCGCTGACCGTCGGGGTGTGCGCCGAATACGACGCGCTGCCCGAGATCGGACATGCCTGCGGGCACAACATCATCGCGGCGTCGGCGGTGGGCACCGCGCTGGCCCTGGCCGAGGTGGCCGACGACCTGGGCTTGCGGGTGGCGCTGCTGGGGACTCCCGCCGAGGAGGCCGGTGGCGGCAAGGTGCTGTTGCTGCGGGCCGGGGTGTTCGACGACATCGCCGCGGCGGTGATGTTGCATCCCGGGCCGGCCGACATCGCCGCCGCCCGCTCGCTGGCCCTGTCCGAGGTGATCGTGAAATACCGCGGCAAGGAATCGCACGCGGCCGTCGCGCCGCACCTGGGCGTCAACGCCGTCGACGCCGTCACCGTCGCACAGGTGGCGATCGGGCTGCTGCGCCAGCAACTGGCGCCCGGGCAACTGGTGCACGGGATCGTCACCGACGGCGGGCAGGCGGTCAACGTCATCCCCGGCCACGCGACGCTGCAGTATGCGATGCGGGCGACCGAATCGGATTCGCTGCGGCAACTGGAGGGCCGGATCTACGCCTGCTTCGCCGCCGGCGCACTGGCCACCGGTTGCGAATACGAAATCGTCAATCCGGCACCCGCTTACGACGAACTCAACCCCGACCAATGGCTGGCCGACATCTTTCGCGAGGAGATGCGCCGGCTCGGCCGTGAACCGGTGGCCCGTGAATTCGAAGGGGCGCTGCCCATGGGCAGCACCGACATGGGCAACGTGACCCAAGCGCTGCCGGGCATCCACCCGGTGATCGGGGTCGATGCCGGCGGGGCCACCATCCACCAGCGGGCCTTCGCCGACGCCGCGGCCGGCCCCAGCGCCGACCGCGCGGTGGTCGAGGGTGCGATCATGCTGGCGCGCACGGTGGTCCAGCTGGCCCAGACGCCCACCGAACGCGACCGGGTCATGGCGGCGCACGAGCGCAGGCGCGGCGGGTCGCACGCATGAGCCTCGCCGACGCCGCCGAATCCTGGCTGGGTGTACATCACGCAGACCTGGTCGAATGGCGCCGGCACATTCACCGCTACCCCGAGTTGGGCCGGCAGGAGTACGCCACCACCCAGTTCGTCGCCGAACGGTTGGCCGAAGCGGGACTCAACCCGAAGGTCTTGCCCGGCGGAACCGGACTCGTCTGTGACATCGGCCCCGAGCACGAGCCCCGGATCGCGCTGCGGGCCGACATGGACGCCCTGCCGATGGCCGAACGCACCGGCGCCCCCTACGCGTCCACCATGCCCAATGTGGCACACGCCTGCGGTCATGACGCACACACCGCCATCCTGCTGGGGACCGCCCTGGTCCTGGCGTCGGTGCCCGAGCTGCCGGTCGGGGTGCGGTTGCTCTTCCAGGCTGCCGAGGAATTGATGCCCGGCGGGGCGATCGACGCCATCGCGGCCGGTGCGATCAACGGGGTATCGCGGATCTTCGCCCTGCACTGCGATCCCCGGCTGGAGGTCGGCAAGATCGCGGTCCGGCACGGCCCGATCACCTCGGCGGCCGACCAGATCGAGATCACGCTGTATTCACCCGGCGGGCACACCTCGCGCCCGCACCTGACCGCCGATCTGGTGTACGGGCTCGGCACGCTGATCACCGGGCTGCCCGGGGTGTTGTCGCGGCGCATCGACCCGCGCAACGGCACCGTGCTGGTGTGGGGCGCGGTCAACGCCGGGGTGGCCGCCAACGCCATCCCCCAGACCGGTGTGCTGGCCGGCACCGTGCGCACCGCGAGCCGGCAGACCTGGGTGGGGCTGGAGGAGATCATCCGCGAGACCGTGTCCGGGCTGCTCGCGCCGCTGGCCATCGAACACACGCTGCAATACCGGCGCGGCGTGCCGCCGGTGGTCAACGAGGACGTCTCGACGCGCATCCTCACCCACGCGATCGAAGCCGTCGGCCCCGACGCGCTGGCCGACACCCGCCAGTCCGGAGGCGGCGAGGACTTCTCCTGGTACCTGGAGGAGATCCCCGGCGCGATGGCCCGGTTGGGGGTGTGGCCGGGGCTGGGACCACAGCTGGACCTGCACCAGCCGACGTTCAATCTCGACGAGCGGGCCCTGGCGATCGGGGTGCGGGTGATGGCCAACATCGTCGAGCAGTCGGTGGCCTTTTAGTCGCCAGACTGCAACTACCGACGCTCCCTCTCGGGCGAACGCGTCGCCGGTTACAGTCTCGCGGTTACGTCGAGGTCCCCGGGCCGATGTTGCGGGCCGGCCGAGTGCGCAGACTGTGCACGTAATCGCTTGGTGCTCCGGCGATTTCGGCTGCGTCCGCCATGACTCCCAGGTATCGGGCCGACGGCAGTCCGCCCTCCCACGCATCCAGGACGTACAGCCACGCCAGGGCCGGGTCGGTGGTGGTGTCCGACGAGATGCGCTCGACCCGGCACCGGATTTTCTGGTGAACGCCGAACTCCGAGCCCTCCCAGTGGTCGAGGTTGTTCTCGTCCGCCGGTGTCATGTCGTAAAGGACGACGAACACCTTGGCACCCGGGTCCTCGACGACGGTGGCCAGCGCGCCCTCCCAGCCGATGTCCTCGCCCCCGAACGTCAACCGCCACCCGTGCAGCCAGCCCGTTCCGGCCATCGGCGAATGGGGTGCGCGCTTCAGCATCTGCTCGGGATCCATGTTCGACCCGTACGCGGCGTAGAGCGGCACGGGGAAAGCTTAGACGTCCGGGCTGGCACGGTCTTCCCCCGAGCGTTGCGCGGCGTTCGGCCGGCTTCGTTAGGTTAGGGGCTGTGGCGACCCGCATCGTGATCCTCGGTGGAGGCCCGGCCGGTTATGAAGCCGCGCTGGTGGCCGCCACGTTGCGCCCAGAACACCCCGACGCCGTCCATGTGACCGTCATCGACTCCGAGGGCATCGGCGGGGCGGCCGTCCTGGACGACTGCGTGCCGTCCAAGACGTTCATCGCGTCGACCTGGCTGCGCACCGAGCTGCGCCGGGCGCCGCGGCTGGGGTTCGAGATCGACATCGACGACGCCAAGCTCTCGCTACCGCAGATCCACACCCGGGTCAAGCAGCTCGCCACCGAGCAGTCGGCCGACATCACCGACCAGCTGCTGGGCGTGGGCGTGCACGTGGTGGCCGGCCGCGGCGAGCTGATCGACCCGACGCCCGGGCTGGCCCGCCACAACATCAGGGCGACCCATTCCGATCCGGGGCCCGACGGCCCCGTCACCAGCGAGTACGAGGCCGACGTGGTGCTGATCGCCACCGGCGCCAGCCCACGGGTGCTGTCGTCGGCCGTGCCCGACGGTGAGCGCATCCTGACCTGGCGCCAGCTCTACGACCTCAAGGCGCTGCCCGAGCACCTCATCGTCGTCGGGTCGGGGGTCACCGGCGCCGAGTTCGTGCACGCCTACACCGAATTGGGTGTGCCGGTGACGGTGGTCGCCAGCCGCGACCGGGTGCTGCCCTACGAGGACGCCGACGCCGCGCTGGTGCTGGAGGCGGCGTTCTCCGAGCGCGGCGTGCAGTTGGTGAAGAACGCCCGCGCCGCCTCGGTCACCCGCACCGAGGACGGCGTGCTGGTCACCCTGGCCGATGGGCGCACCGTGGAGGGCAGCCACGCCCTGATGACCATCGGTTCGGTGCCCAACACCGACGGCCTGGGCCTGGAGCGGGTCGGCATCGAACTGCGCCGCGGCGGGTATCTGACCGTGGACCGGGTGTCGCGGACATCGGTGGCCGGCATCTACGCCGCCGGTGACTGCACCGGCCTGCTGCCGCTGGCCTCGGTCGCCGCCATGCAGGGCCGCATCGCGATGTATCACGCGCTGGGCGAAGGCGTCAGCCCGATCCGGTTGCGCACGGTGGCGGCGACGGTGTTCACCAGGCCCGAGATCGCCGCCGTCGGTGTGCCGCAAACGATGATCGACGACGGTTCGGTGGCGGCACGGACGATCATGCTCCCGTTGCGCACCAACGCGCGGGCAAAGATGTCGGGGTTGCGGCAGGGCTTCGTGAAAATGTTCTGCCGCAAGTCCACCGGTGTGGTCATCGGCGGCGTGGTGGTGGCGCCGATCGCCTCCGAGCTGATCCTGCCGATCGCCGTGGCCGTGCAGAACCGCATCACCGTCAACGAGTTGGCCCAGACGCTGGCGGTCTACCCGTCGCTGTCCGGCTCGATCACCGAGGCGGCGCGGCGGCTGATGGCGCACGACGATCTCGACTAGTTAGCCTTGGTGGCAGCACGCCCCTACTGACGAGTAACCGACGGGAGTTTCTTCAGTGAGGAGTCCAGGTCGTGACTGATCCGATCCGCCCCTTCACCCAGCAAAGCTCGCCGGTGTCCGTGCTGGGGCCCGAGCAGCGACCGGCGGCGTGGGAACGGCTGGGCACCGAGCAGTTCGACGTGGTGGTGATCGGCGGTGGCGTGGTCGGTTCGGGCTGCGCGCTGGATGCCGCGACCCGCGGCCTCAAGGTGGCGCTGGTGGAAGCGCGCGATTTCGCCTCGGGCACCTCGAGCCGCTCGTCGAAGATGTTCCACGGCGGCCTGCGCTACCTCGAACAACTGGAGTTCGGTCTGGTGCGCGAGGCGCTCTACGAGCGTGAGCTGTCGCTCACCGCGCTGGCGCCGCATCTGGTCAAGCCGATGCCATTCTTGTTTCCGCTGACCAACCGCGTATGGGAACGTCCGTACATCGCCGCCGGCATTTTTCTCTACGACCGGATGGGTGGCGCGAAATCTGTTCCGGCGCAAAAGCATTTGACCCGCGCCGGCGCATTGCGGTTGAGCCCGGGCCTCAAGCGCAGCTCCTTGATCGGTGGAATCCGTTACTACGACACCATTGTCGACGATGCCCGGCACACCATGACCGTCGCGCGTACCGCCGCGCACTATGGTGCGGTGGTGCGGACCTCCACCCAGGTCGTCGCCCTGCTGCGCGAGGGTGATCGGGTGACCGGGGTGCGGGTCCGCGACTCCGAGGACGGCGCGATCACCGAAGTCCGCGGCCACGTCGTGGTCAACGCGACCGGCGTGTGGACCGACGAGATCCAGGCATTATCCAAGCAGCGCGGGCGATTTCAGGTGCGGGCGTCCAAGGGCGTGCACGTGGTGGTCCCGCGCGACCGCATCGTCAGCGACGTCGCGATCATCCTGCGCACCGAGAAGTCGGTGATGTTCGTCATCCCGTGGGGAAGCCACTGGATCATCGGAACCACCGACACCGACTGGGATCTCGATCTGGCCCATCCCGCGGCCACCAAGGCCGACATCGATTACATCCTGCGGACCGTCAACACGGTGCTGGCCATCCCGTTGACCCATGCCGACATCGACGGGGTGTATGCGGGGCTGCGGCCGCTGCTGGCCGGGGAGAGCGAGGAAACCTCGAAGCTGTCCCGCGAGCACGCCGTGGCGGTGCCCGCGCCGGGACTGGTGGCCATCGCCGGCGGTAAGTACACCACCTACCGGGTGATGGCCGCGGATGCGATTGATGCCGCGGCCCAATTCATTCCGGCCCGAGTGGCACCGTCGATCACCGAGAAGGTCAGCCTGCTGGGCGCCGACGGCTACTTCGCGCTCATCAATCAGGCCGAGCACGTTGCCGAGCTGCAGGGGTTGCATCCCTACCGGGTGCGCCATCTGCTGGACCGCTACGGGTCGCTGATCGGTGACGTGCTGGCGCTGGCGGCCGAAAATCCTGACCTGCTCAATCCGATCAAGGAGGCGCCGGGTTACCTGAGGGTCGAGGCGCTGTATGCCGTGACCGCCGAGGGGGCCTTGCATCTGGAGGACATCCTGGCCCGCCGGATGCGTGTCTCCATCGAATACTCGCACCGCGGCGTCGACTGCGCGCGCGAGGTTGCGAATGTGGTCGCGCCGGCGCTGGGTTGGTCCGCCGCGGACATCGACCGTGAGGTCGCCAACTACACCGCCCGGGTGGAGGCGGAGGTGCTGTCCCAGGCCCAGCCCGACGACGTGTCGGCCGACGAGTTGCGGGCGAGCGCGCCGGAGGCGCGCGCCGAAATCCTCGAGCCGGTCCCGCTCAATTGAGACCCGCCCCGCTTCCCGTGCGCGACGGCCTCGGCCCGGCGCGGGTACGGCTCCGGGGCGGACCGGTGCTGGCCGAGCTGACCGCCCGGTTCGGCGCGCAGGCCCGCGCGAAGATCCTGGCCGGGGAGGTGGTGTGCGCCGACGGCGCCGTGGTCGATGACGCCACCGTGGCGCCCACCGGGGCGAGTGTCTACCTCTACCGCGAGCTCCCCGACGAGGTGCCCGTGCCGTTCGACATCTCGGTGCTGTACCGCGACGACGACATCGTGGTCGTCGACAAGCCCCACTTCCTGGCCACCATGCCGCGCGGACGTCACGTCGCGCAGACCGCGCTGGTGCGGCTGCGCCGGGAGCTGGGGCTGCCCGAGTTGAGCCCGGCGCACCGGCTGGACCGGCTGACCGCGGGCGTGCTGCTGTTCACCGCGCGCCGCGAGGTGCGCGGCGCGTTCCAGACGCTGTTCTCCCGGGGATTGGTGCACAAGACGTATCTGGCTCGGGCGGCCGTCAACCCGGCGCTGGAGTTGCCTCGCGTGGTGAGAAGCCGAATCATCAAGCGGCGCGGGCACCTACAAGCCGTCAGCGAGCCGGGTGCGCCCAATGCCGAGACGCTGGTGGAGCTGTTGTCCCCGGCCGGCCCCTACCGGCTGACGCCACGCACCGGACGCACCCATCAGCTGCGCGTGCAGATGGCCTCGCTGGGGATACCGATCGAGGGTGACCCCTTGTACCCCAACGTGATTGACGTTGCGGCCGACGATTTCGGCACGCCACTGCGATTGTTGGCACGGCGCATCGAGTTCACCGACCCGCGCACCGGCGAGCGCCGCGAGTTCGTCAGCCGCCGAGTGGAGCCATGAGTGTTCGGTTGTCCTGACCCCTACGCAAACCCGGGGCATAGGCGGTAGCGTCATTGTTTGCTGGTCGGGTCGTCGGGAGGCAAGCATGAAGCGCGGCATCGCCGGAGGATTGGCCGCCCTGCTGATGGCCGCGGAGCTGATCGCCTCGGCGGCGCCGGCCGGCGCCGGCTGCCAGTACGGGGGACCCGTTCTCAGCAAGTGCGATGGACCGGTCCAGCCCGACGGCACGTGGCAACGTTGCGTGGCAGTGACCCGCCTTGTTCCCAACGGCGCCAGTTCCTACCTGGTGCCCGACGGGCACTGCGATGTGATGGGCCCCGACCAGCGGCCGTCCGATTTCGCCTTCGCCGACCCACCGACGCACATCGACGACTGAGCCGGGGCTCTGCCGGCCTGGACGCGCCGGGACCGGGTAGCCCGCGCGTATGGACATCACCGTCACCGTCGGCCGACTTCACCCGGGAAATGCGGCGGCGCGGTCCGGGCGACCGGATCGTCGCCGTGAACCGCGGCGCCTCGGTCGCCGTCTGATAGAGGGCCCCTTCTCCTATTTGGTGACCGGGCAAACTCCCCCGGTCACTAAATAGGGAGAGGGTGCGTTGCTGGGGGTATAGGGTGTCCTAGCAGCCGGCAGTCGAACTGGGAGGGATCCGACCGCAGGTGACAGGCATCGATGTACAGAGTTCAAGGCTTCTTCGCGGCCTGGTTAACAGAAATTTGCTGAGCTGTTCTCAGCGTGGGCATTGTGAGATGTAATGGATCTATTGGCACCCCCTGAGGTCACCTCGACACTCATCCACACCGGGCCGGGAGCGGGCTCGCTGATCGAGGCCGCGGGCGCCTGGCAGCGCCTGGCCGTCGAGCTGGAGAATTCGGTCTCCACCTATGCCTCCACGTTGTCCTCTCTCATCGAGTCCTGGGACGGCCCGTCGGCGATGGCGATGCTGCAGTCCGTCCAGCCCTACCTGCTCTGGCTGCGCGAGACCGCACAGCAGTCCGCACAGATGGCCGCCTCGGCGGAAGCCGCGGCCTCCGCGTTCACCGCCGTCCGATCCACGGTGGTCCCGCCGTCGGTCGTCACCGCCAACCGGACGCGGCTGATGCAGCTGCTGGCCACCAACCGGTTCGGGACCAACACCGCGGCGATCGCCCAGACCGAAAACGAATACCAGACCATGTGGGCGAACAACGCGGCGGCGATGACCCGCTATCAGGCGACGTCGTCGCAGGCGACCACGCGGTTGTCGCAGTTCAATGCGCCGCTGGCGACCACCAGTCCGAGCGGGACGGCCAGCCAGCAGCTCGCGGTGTCCAATGCCCTGCTCAGCTCTTCGGGCACGCAGGCGCCGAACCTGCTGTCGCTCGGCAACAGTATTAGCAGCTTCGATCCCAACGCCGGCTGGTTCGGCTGGGCGAGCACCTGGGGCAACCAGTTCATTTCGTCCGGCTTCCCGATCAACATGCTCGGCGTGTGGGCGCAGTTGGCGACCGCCCAGGGGGTTGCGTCCGTCGGCGGGGACATCGGCTCGGGCCTGTCGGAGGGCCTGGGAGCGACCACAGCCAGTCTGGCCAATGCGATCAAAGGCATCGGCGCGGGGGCGTCAGCGCCGACGGGGGCGCTGGGCGTCGGCGTCTCGCTGGGCAAGCTGACCGCGCCTCCCGCCGTGGTGGGGCTGTTACCGGGCACGCAAACCGGGGTGCAACTCGCCTCCGCCGCGTCCCCGCTGCCCGCCGCGGAATCAGGATTCCCCATAATGCCGATGATGGTGCCGCCGCCGACGGCCTCGGCGGGCACCGGCTGGCGAAAACGTAAGCAGCAAAAGTACGAGGACGTCGCCTTAGGTCGGGAGGTCAAAGGCAAAGTGATGCCTCGAAACCCGTCGGCCGGATGACATTGACGTTGGCGCCGCACGACTGCGGGCGCCGATCGCATCCACCGGATCGGTCACCGGCGACCAGCGCCCGCGCGCGGTGTTCGCCCCACCCACTTCTTCCCCAAGGTAAGAGTTCATGGATTTTGGGATACTGCCGCCCGAGATCATCTCGGCGCTGATCCATTCCGGACCCGGCGCTTGGTCACTGATCGAGGCCGCCGGCCTCTGGCAGGAGTTGAGCGCCGAGCTGGAGCAAGCGGCGAGCAATTACACCGCGGAGCTGTCGTGGCTGTCCACGACGTGGCACGGTCCGTCATCGCTGGCGATGGCCCAGGCGCTGGAACCCTATCTGGCCTGGTTGCGTCTCACCGCGCAGCAATGCCAGCAGACCGCCGCGTCGGTGGAGGTCGTCGCCGCCGCGTTCGAGTGGACGCACTGGACGGTGGTCCATCCCTCGCTGGTGGCCGCCAACCGCGCGCGCCTGGCGATGTTGCTGGCCACCAACTTCTTCGGGGTCAACTACCCGGCCATCGCCGAAACCGAGGCCGAGTACCACACCATGTGGGTGAACAACTCGACCGCCATGTATCGCTACGCCGCGACCTCGGCGGGCGCCGTGCGACTGCCCCAGTTCTCACCGGCGCCCCAGGTGACCAACCCGGCCGGGGCGGCGACACAAGCCACCATGATGCAAGCGACGACCACGAGCAATTCGGGGGTGCAGACCACCGCTGCCCTCTCCGGGACGAACCAGGCGGCCTTCAACGCTTTTGGTCTGGATCCCGACTCCGGCTGGTTCAAATACTGGAACACCTGGGCAAACCAAGGCCTTGCCGCGGGCGGTTATCCGGTCAACATCCTCGGTGTGTGCGCGCAGCTGGCGACGGCCCACGCGTTCACGACGCTGGGCACCGACGTCGGCCCTGGTTTGGCGGACGGCGCCGCCGCGCTGTTGTCGGCGGAGACGCGACTGGTCAGCACGGTCGGCGCCGCGGGTTCGTCATTGGCGCCCCGGGCGGCGCTGGGTGTCGGGATTTCGCTGGGACAGCTGACGATGCCGCCCGCGACGGTGGGAATGTTGGGGTCTGCGCAGGCGCCGGTGCAGCTCGCCTCCGCGGTGTCCGCGCTCCCTCCGGGCGGCGCGCAGCCTCCGATGCTCCCGATGGCCCCGATGCGCCCGGGCCAGGGATCGAGTGGCGCCCGTCGGCGCAAGGGCCGCGACTACGACGACATCGAGTACGGCGCGGAGCTTCCGGGCACGGTGATGCAGCGGCCGCCGTCGGCGGGCTGAGAAGATCGCCCGGTGCAGAACGCTCCGAAGATCCAGGGCCGCGTGTGGCGCGCCGGCAAGGCGCAAGACGACTTCGAGTTCGGCGAGATCTCGAACTACCTCACCGAGCCCGACACCCTGGTGTGGGCCGACCTGTGCAATCCCGACCATGACACGCTGGGCGGCCTGGCCGGCGAACTCGGCCTGAACCACTGGGCGGTCGAAGATGCCGTGGCCGCGGCCGAGCGGGTCAAAGCCACCGGGTACGAAACCCACACCTTCTTCACCGTCTACGCCGCCGACATCGCAACGAACACCGTCGACACTCCTGCGCGCAAACTGTCGATGCATCGCATCTCGGCCTTCGTGCTCCCGCAGGGGTTGATCACCGTGCGCCTGACGCCCGACTTCGACATGACGCAGGTGACCCGGCGGTGGCAGGAGATCGGCGGCCAGGCCTACGGTGTCGGTGCATTGGTGCACGGCCTGCTCGACGTCGTCGTCGACAGCCATTTCGCGGCGGTGGAGACCCTCGACGACTGCATCGAGGCCATCGAGGACGAGCTGTTCGACGGCACTTCGCACAAGAGTGACTTTGCGCGCCGCACCTTTGGGTTGCGCAGGGATCTGGTGAACCTGCGGCGGGTGGCGCTGCCGATGCGCGAAGTGGTCAATTCGATTCAGCACCACCGTATTTCGGATGGTGCCGACCGGCAGCTCGACCCGCTGTACGCCGACCTCTACGATCACGTGCTGCGGGTCTCCGAATGGACGGAGTCGCTGCGCGACATGGTCACAACGATTTTCGAGACCAATCTGTCACTGCAGGACGCCCGGTTGAACACCGTCATGAAGAAGTTGACCGGTTGGGCGGCGATCATCGCCGTGCCGACGGCGATCACCGGCTTTTACGGGCAGAACGTTCCCTACCCGGGCTTCGGTACGGCCACCGGATTCACGGCCAGTACCAGCGTGATCCTGGTCCTGATGGCGCTGCTGTACGTGATGTTCAAGCGTCGCGATTGGCTGTAGACCGCGAGGTGGTCACTGCGTGACCCGGGGTGCCGTGGCGCGTGAGGCGGAAAGACCCTGCTGGATGCCCCGATTGATGTTGTCCCGCAAGGCCGGGCTGCCCGGCGGATCTGACTCCGCGCAGCCGCAGCTGAGATGGCTGAAGGGGTTAGGGTCGGTGCTGGCCGATGCTGCGGTCCAGCCGGAAGCGCCAAGAACGATGGCAACACCCGCAACACCGACCAAAAGTTTCGGAATCATTCTGGCCTTGTGCTCGTCACACTAGTTTCGGATGTTCAAATTTTAGCCGCGAATTCGTCACCAGCCTGTCAATCGGCTGTAAATTTCAGGACCCGGCCGCCGACGCCGCGTATTTGGGGCAGTACGCCTTGATGCTGACGCCGACGAAGTAGCCGGCGTGATAGCTGTCCAGCGAACTGCTGGACAGCACGTTGTTGGCGACCTGCTCCGGCGTTTGACCCGAATCGAGTTCGTGGCACACGGTGTGACCGGAATTGACCGCGGCATCGGGTGATTCGTAGTTGATCCCCTTGGCCTTCAGCGCGGCGAGGAACGCGTCATCGGCAGAGGTGGCGTGCGCGGTCGCCGAGGTCGCCAGGGCGCCGAGTAGCCCCGCCACCGGCACCACGCCGATAGCCAAGAGCGACCGCGCCCGGCCGGGCTTGCGAACCTGGGTGCTCGTCATTTGTGATACTCCCGTGGAACAGAAGAGCCATAGCTTGCTGAAGGCGGGGCCAGTCCGAATGCTCGCACGTCCCGGCGTTACCCGATGCGGTATCACCAATAATGCGCTGCGTGCCACATCAACGTTTGCTCCGTCTTCGGCGACGCGCTACCGGCGTCTGTCCGTCGCTGCGCCGTCGGCGACCTGACAACATGCCGCACACGCGATGGTTGTGGCTCGCTGTGGTGGCGATGTGTGTGGTCGGATGCGGGGTACGGCACGTGTCGGCGGCGAGTGCTCGCGACGTTTCCGGTACGTTCCGATCCGGCGGCATGGACCGAACCTACATGTTGCACGTCCCCGCGGGCGACCCCGTCGGTCTGGTGCTCAGTTTGCACGGTGGCGGCGGAACCGGGATCGCGCAGCGCGCGCTGACGGGTTTCAACTCCGTTGCTGACGCCCACGATCTGTTGGTGGTCTACCCCGACGGTTACGACAAGAGCTGGGCCGACGGGCGCGGCGCCTCGCCCGCGGATCGCCGCCACATCAACGACGTGGCTTTCCTCGTCGGGTTGGTCAGCAAGCTGCAAAACGACTACCGCGTCGCGCCCGGCCACGTTTTCGTCACCGGGATGTCCAACGGGGGTTTCATGTCCAACCGGCTGGCCTGCGACCGGGCCGACGTCTTCGCCGCGGCGGCGCCGGTGGCCGGCACCCTGGGTATCGGTGTCGCGTGCGCCCCGTCGCGGCCGGTGTCGGTGTGGGAAGCGCACGGCACCGCCGACCCGCTGGTGCCGTTCAAGGGTGGGGCGGTGCGTGGTCGCGGCGGGCTCAGCCACGCGATCTCGGCGGATGCCATGGTGGCGAAGTGGCGCTCGGTGGACGGGTGCACCGGCGATCCGTCGATGGAGGTGCTGCCCGATGTCCGGGACGGCACCGTCGTCCACCGGTTTGTTTCCACCACATGCTCGGCGTCCACCGAGGTCGTCTTCTACAAGGTCGACAAGGGCGGGCACACCTGGCCGGGCGGCAAGCAATATCTGCCCGCGGCCGTCATCGGGCCCACCACGCACGCGCTCGACGGGTCGGAAGCCATCGCCCAGTTTTTCCTCGCGCACGCACGGGACTAGCGCTGACACGACGGGCACCAGTAGGCCACCCGTTCTTTCGAGTCGTCGACGTTGATGGTGCCGGCGCAGCGGCGGCACGGCTGCCCGCCTCGCCCGTAGACCCAGAGCCGGCGCCCGTGCCGGGTGTCGCCGGTGGTGCACCGATTCCATCGAAAACGGTTGATCCACAGCATTTCTCGTGCGCGAGAGACCAGCCGGCGCGGATCGGCGACGGCACTCACCGGTGCGGTGGGCAGATACCCGCTGACGAAACACAGTTCGTTGCAGTAGACATTGCCGATCCCGGCCAGCACCCGCTGGTCCAAGAGCGACTCGGCGATCGGCCGGCCCGGGTCCGCCGTCAGATTGGCGGCCGCACGCGCGGCGTCCCAATCCTCGCCCAGCAGATCGGGTCCCAGGTGCGCGACGGCGCCGCCGTCACGGTCGCGATCCAGGATCTCCAGCACTCCCAGGTCGACGCCGACGGCCCGGATGGCGTCCGTCTCCAAAACGATGCGCGCCCGGTGATCGACCCGCACCGGGCCCTCGCCGACCCGCCAACTGCCCTCCATTTTCAGGTGCGAGTGAATGCTGGCCCGCCCCACCCGGATGAACAGATGTTTCCCGCGGCTGACGACCTCGTCGACCACCTGTCCGGTGAGGTCGACGGTGGCGTACCGCGGCACCCGAACGTCGCAGCGGGTCAGCGTCCCACCGAGCAGGTGCCGGCGCAGCACGGCGGCGGTGTGCCAGACGGTGTCGCCCTCGGGCATCTCAGCGCAGCCGCATTCCGCGTGGCGTCGTGTGGAATCCAGCTTCCGACAGCGCGCTCAGAGGGCCGGGCCCGTCCGCGCGGGGCGCGAGAGCCGCCACGCCGTCGATGCGCTCGACCAGCATCCCGGTGACGCGACGGGAGGCGACCAGGTCGGCCAGCGCCGCCGCCGCCGCGTGATGGGCGGCGACGTCGTCGGTGAAGGTCAGCAGCGAACGTCCGCCGCGCTCGAGGAACCAGGCCAGCTCGCCGTCGACCAGCACGACGAGCGCACCGGCCTTGCGGCCCGGGCGTGCGCCCTCGCCGCCGGAGGCCGGCCACGGCAGCGCCGCGCCGTACGGGTTGGCCGGGTCCGCGGCGGCCAGCACGACCGCCCGGTACTCCGGCCGTTCCGGATCGAGGCCGTCGCTGAAGTCGCGCAGCCGATCGACGGTCGACGCGACCGCGAACTGCGCCCCGCCCAGCGACTCGATGAAGTACCCACGCTGGCACCGGCCCGCGTCCTCGAACGTGCTCAGCACCTTGTACAGGGTGGCGAAACCGCCGGCAACGCCCTCGGCGGCCACCGCACCCCTGGTGAGCACGCCGTGGCGGCCCAGCAACAGTTCCGCCTGGTAGTGGGCGCGCAGCGTGGAATCCGGCTCGGGGGCCGGCAGGACCGACCATCGGCCGGCGACGGCCGGGTCGGCGGGCCGGGACTGCGCATGCGCGACGCTGTACCGGCTCAGCCGCGGCGGGCGATGCGACCGGTGCGCCGGCTGGGAGGGTCGCGCGCGCGTGCGGGTTCCGGTGCCGCCCAGGATGGCGCGCACCGGGGCGAACGTGTCGCCGGTGATCCAGCCGGCCCAGATCAGTTCCCACAGTGCGGTTTTGAGCTCGGCGTCGGAGAACGCACGTTGCGCGAGTTGACGGAAGAAGTAGGCGCCGCCCCCGGCCAGCGTGTCCAGGATGGTGCGGTGGGCGTCGCCCAGGTCGATGTCGGCGGGCCCGGCCGGCGCGCCCAAGGTCAGCGGCGCGGATTCGCTGGTGTGCAACGCGATCCAGCCGTCGCTACTCGAAATCGACCCGGCGCCCGACCAGGTGATCTCTCCGGCGGCGAGCAGTTCGTCGAGCAGCGCGGGGGAGTAGTCGCGGACCCGGGGAGCCAGCACCAGCGGCTCGATCGCCGAAGCCGGCATCCGCACGCCGGCCAGCTGATCGACCACCGACATCAGCCCGTCCAGCCCGGAATGTCCTGGGGTGCGCGATGATTCGGCCGCCACCAGGTGATGCCAGGCCGGCAGGAACCGCCCGTAGGCGGCGGTGCTGACCGGCTCGACCTGGGCCCGCAGCGCGGCCAGCGACCGCCGCCGCAGGATGCGCAGCACGTCGGTGTCACACCACTGCTCGGCACCGGCGGGCGTCCCCGATATGTCGTGCGCGGCGACGAAGTCGCCGCGCACCAGCCGGCCGTCACCGGCCAGCCGGCCCAGGATGTCCGCCGTCACGCGCAGCCCCAGGCCGAACCGGGTGGCGGCCTCGGCCGTGGTAAACGGGGTGTGGGTGCGCGCGTAGCGGCCCAGCAGTTCGCCGAGCGGGTCGGCCACCTCCTCGGTGAAGGCCGCCGGCACCCCCAGCGGGACCGGGATGCCGATCCCGTCGCGCAGCCGCCCGATGTCCTCGATGGCCACCCACCAGCTGCGGCCGGCGAACGACACCGTCAGCGCGCGCCGGGCCGCGCGCAATCCCTCCAGCCAGCCGCCCACGTCGGCGCCGCCCGCGCGGGCGGCCACCTCGTCCTCGGTCAGCGGGCCCAGCAGTCGCAGCAGGTCCGCGACGCCCTCGGCGTCGCGCGCGGCGCGTTCGGCGGAGAGGTGCTGCAGTTGGCGGGCGGTGGCGGCGATAACCTCGGGATCGAGCAGGTCGCGCAGCTCGACCCGGCCCAGCAACTCGGCCAGCAGCGTGCTGTCCAGCGAGAGCGCGGCGGCCCGCCGCTCGGCCAGCGGGCTGTCGCCCTCGTACATGAACGCGCCGACGTAGCCGAACAGTAGCGAGGCGGCGAAGGGAGACGGACTTGCCGTTTCTGCCTCGACGACCCGCACCTTGCGCTGGGCGATGCCGGCCATCAGCGCCACTAGGGCGGGGACGTCGTAGACGTCCTGCAGGCATTCGCGGACGGTCTCCAGCACCACCGGAAAATCGGGATACTTGCGGGCCACCTCCAGCAACTGGGCCGCGCGCTGGCGCTGCTGCCACAGCGGCGAGCGGCGGCCCGGGTGCCGGCGCGGCAACAACAGGGCGCGGGCCGCGCATTCACGGAACCGCGACGCGAACAGCGCCGAGCCGCCCACCTCGGCGGTGACGATCGGCTCGATCTCCTCGGCGTCGAAGACGAAAAGGTCTGCGCCGGGCGGGGTTTCCCCGGTATCCGACATCGGATCGGGGAATGTGTCGGGCAAGCGGACCACCACGCCGTCGTCGGAGGCGGTGGGCTTCTCGTCGATGCCGTAGCGTTCCCGCAGCCGCCGGCCCACCGCCAGCGCCAGGGGTCCGTTCACGCCAAGCCCGTACGGCGAGTGCAGGATCACCCGCCAGTCCCCGAGCTCGTCACGGAATCGCTCGACCAGCAGGGTCGTGTCGGTGGGCACCACCCCGGCGGCGGTTCGTTGTTCGTCGAGCAGGCGCGCCAGGTTGTCGGTGGCGTAGGCGTCGAAACCCAGTGCGGTGCATCGGGCCTCGAAATCCTCCCGCGTCAGGCCGGCCAGCTCTCCGGTGAACGCGCCGAGCGCGGCGCCCAGCTCGGCGGGGCGGCCCACGCCGTCGCCGCGCCAGAACGGCAACCGGGCGGGCTGCCCGGGCGCGGGGATCACCAGCACCCGGTCGTGGGTGATCTCGGTGATCCGCCAGCTGGTGGCGCCCAGCGAGATGACGTCACCGGGCCGTGACTCATAGACCATTTCCTCTTCGAGTTCTCCTACCCGCGAGGGCTTTTCGGCCTCGGAGGCCAGATACACGGTGAACAGCCCGCGATCAGGGATGGCTCCGCCGGAGGTCACGGCCAGCCGCTGCGCACCGGGGCGCGCGGTCAACGTTCCGGTGTCGCGGTCGTAGACCAGCCGCGGCCGCAGCTCGGCGAAATCGGTGGAGGGATACTTGCCGCTCAACAGGTCCAGGGTGGCCTCGTACACGCTGCGCGGCAGCGTCGCGAACGGCGCGGCCCGGCGCACCGTGTCGAACCACAGGTCGGCGTCCAGCGGCTCGGCCGCGGCGGCCGCCACGGTCTGCTGCGCCAGGATGTCGAGCGGATTGGCGGGCACCCGCATCGTTTCGATCTGGCCGGTCAGCATGCGCTGGACGCTGACCGCACAGCCGATCAGGTCGGTGCGGTGTTTGGGGAACAGCACGCCGCGGGAGACCTCGCCGACCTGATGTCCGGCCCGGCCGATGCGTTGCAGGCCGCTGGCCACCGACGGCGGCGCCTCCACCTGGATCACCAGATCGACGGCGCCCATGTCGATGCCCAGCTCCAGGCTGGAGGTGGCCACCACCGCCTTGAGCAGCCCGCGCTTGAGGTCCTCTTCGACCAGGGCGCGTTGTTCCTTGCTGATCGAGCCGTGGTGGGCGCGCGCCAATATCGCGTCGGCGCCGTAGGTCTGACCCGAGCCCATGATGTGCGCCGGCGCGCCGCCGGCCACCTTCGGGTTGGCGTCCGTGGACAACTCGATGCCGCTGCGTTCGGCGTGAATCTCGTTGAGGCGGGCGGTAAGTCGCTCGGCCAGCCGCCGCGAATTGGCGAACACGATAGTCGAATTGTGCGCTTGGATCAGGTCGACCAGCCGGTTCTCCACATCGGGCCAGATGGAGGGGGTACCACCCGCCTGCGGGGAAGTGTTCGCCAGGTTGGCCATGTCGGGCACCGGCACCACCACGGTGAGCTCGACCGTCTTCGCCGACGGCGGAGCCACCACCCTTGTCGGTGCCCTGGCGCCACTGCCGGACAGGAAGCGGGCGAGCTCCTCGGGCGGCCGCACCGTCGCCGACAACCCGATGCGCTGGGCCGGTTTGTCCGCCCGCAGCGCGTCCAGGCGCTCCAGCGACACCGCCAGGTGCGCGCCACGCTTGCCGGCGGCGATGGCGTGGATCTCGTCGACGATCACCGTCTGCACCCCGGCCAGGGTTTCGCGTGCCGCGGAGGTGAGCATCAGAAACAGCGACTCCGGCGTGGTGATCAACACGTCGGGAGGCCGGTTGACGAGTTGGCGACGGACGGCGGGCGGGGTGTCGCCGGAGCGCACCCCCACGCTGATGTCCGGCGCCGGCAGGCCCCGGCGTTCGGCGATGCGGGTGAGTCCGGCCAGGGGAGTGCGCAGGTTGCGCTCGACGTCGACGGCCAGCGCCTTGAGCGGGGACACGTAGAGCACGCGCGTGCCCGACGGGCGGTCGGCCGAGCCGGCCAGACTGTCCAGCGCCCACAGGAACGCCGCCAGCGTCTTGCCGGACCCGGTGGGGGCGATCACCAGGGTGTTGTGGCCATCGGCGATGGCGTTCCAGGCGTCGCCCTGCGCGGCGGTGGGCGCCGCGAAGGTGCCGGTGAACCACTCGCGGGTGATCGCGCTGAACCGGCCCAGGGGGTCGGCGTGGCCGGGCGGCCCGGCATCAGCGCGAGTGCTCACCCATCCATAGTGCCAACGGGGACCGACATGACGCCGCTGCGCTCAGAGCCGCGAGGTGGACATCGCCTCGCCGAGCTCGTCCGGAATCTCCGGCACCCGCGCGATCGAGTCCAGCAGCGAGTGCGCGCAGACGTCGGCGAGCTTCTCGGAGTCGGTGGTGGGGTCGATGATCCGCTGCCGGCAGATCTCGAAGGTCATCGCCAGCCAGCCGTGCAGGATCACCCGCAGGTGCCGGTCGACGTGGGGTTCCATGCTGGCCCCGTTGAGCGCGCCGAGCAGCTGGTTGATCCGGGACATGATGTGTTCCATCTGGCGGTTCTTCGCGTCGTCCTCGACGCCCAGCAGAACCGGGTCGGACCGGCCCAGGCCGACGTACGCGGCCCACGCGGCCTCCGGGTTCTGCTCGTGGTAGGCCATGTAGGCCAGCACACCGACCCGGATCTCCTCGTACATGGTCAGACCGGTGACGTCGTCCATGTTGGTGTTCTCGTAGAGGCGGTCGGCCTCGTCCTTGACCACCGCTGCGAAAAACGCTCGCTTGTCGGGGAAGTAGTGGTACATCAGGGCTCGCGACACCCCGGCGCGTTCCGCGATCTCATCGATGCGGACCTCGTCGTAAGGTCGTTTCCCAAAAACCTCTGCCCCTAAAGCGAGCAGCTCAGCGCGCCGATCCTCGGGGGATAGACGCCTTCGGGCGGTCGGCATGTGTCAGATAGTACTCATACGACATGAGACACCGGCCACAATGGATTCATCCGAACTCCACTCCCTGCGCCAGCGGCAACTCGCCGGAATAATTGACGGTATTGGTACTTTGACGCATGTAGGCCTTCCACGAGTCCGTACCGGACTCCCGTCCGCCGCCGGTTTCCTTCTCGCCGCCGAACGCGCCGCCGATCTCCGCCCCGGACGTACCGATGTTGACATTGGCGATTCCGCAGTCGGATTCGGCCAGGAATCGTTCGGCCTCGCGCAGGTCCGTGGTGAAGATGGACGATGAAAGGCCCTGTGGCACAGCGTTGTTGAGCGCTATCGCGTCGTCCAGTTCGTCGTAGGTCAGCACGTAGAGGATGGGTGCGAACGTCTCGCTCGCCACGATGGAGGTCTGCGCGGGCATGCGCACCACGGCCGGCGCGACGTAGTAGGAGCTCGGCCGTTCGGGAACCTCGGGATGCCTGCGGTCTCCGTCGATGACCTCCCCGCCGTCGGCGCGCGCCTGTTCCAACGCCCCCACCATGTCGCGGTAGGCGGTCTCGTGAATCAGCGGCCCGACGAGTGTGCCCGGCGCGGACGGGTCGCCGATCCGCAGTTGCCGGAAGGCGGCCACGACGCGGGCGACCACCTCGTTAACCATCGAATGGTGGACGATGAGCCGGCGCAGGCTGGTGCAGCGTTGACCGGCGGTGCCCGCGGCGGCGAACACCACGGCCCGCACCACGAGGTCCAGGTCGGCCGACGGCGTCACGATGGCGGCGTTGTTGCCGCCCAACTCCAGCAGCACCCGGCCGAAGCGCGCGGCGACGCGGGGGCCGACGTCCCGGCCCATCCGAACCGAACCGGTCGCGGACAACAGGGCGATGCGGGGGTCGTCCACCAGCAGCCCGCCGACGTCACGGTCGCCCAGCACCAGCGAGCTCACCGCGGGCGGGGCGCCGACGTCGGCCGCGGCCCGGGCGATCAGCGCCTGGGTGGCCAGCGCCGTCAACGGCGTCAGCTCCGAGGGCTTCCACACCACCGGGTCCCCACACACCAGGGCCAGCGCGGCGTTCCAGGCCCACACGGCGACCGGAAAGTTGAACGCGGTGATCACCCCCACCACACCGAGCGGATGCCAGGTCTCCAGCAGCCGATGCCCGGGGCGTTCCGATGCGATGGTGCGGCCGTAGAGCTGGCGCGAGAGGCCGACGGCGAACTGGCAGACGTCGATCATCTCCTGCACCTCGCCCGCCGCCTCGGAGGCGATCTTGCCGACCTCGACGGTCACCAGGGTGGCCAGCTCGTCCTTGTGCGTCCTCAGCAGCTCGCCGAGTCGTGCCACCAGCGCGCCGCGCACCGGGGCGGGTGTGGCTCGCCACACCGAAAACGCTTGGGCCGCTTCGGTGATCGTTCGCTCGACCCGCTCGGGGGTGGTGGGTGCGACGGTGAACAGCAC
Organism: Mycobacterium sp.; assembly: GCF_004298145.1. Classification (GTDB taxonomy): domain Bacteria; phylum Actinomycetota; class Actinomycetes; order Mycobacteriales; family Mycobacteriaceae; genus Mycobacterium. The sequence goes on along the minus strand of NZ_SCRH01000006.1, from coordinate 87,218 downwards.
CTCGCCGGTGATCGGTGTGCCGGCGGGCAACCCGTGGGCGTCCGGCTCGCCGAGGCCGGTGGCGACGCCGATCGCGTCAAAGGCCTTGCGCACCCGAGCGCGTAACCGTTCGGTGGTCATCAGCATGCCTCCTCATAGAGGGCGTAGGGGTCATGAATGTCGCGGCCGATGGCACCGGCCAGCCACTGCGCGTCGTAGCCGGATTCGTCTGGCGCGTCCGCGGTTTCGCCGTCGGAGTCCAGGTTCGACCGGAAAATGCCCGCCGCCGACGCGGGCAGGAAATCCTCGTAGACGATCGGCGCCGACGGGTCACCGCCCCGGTAGTAGCCGAGCCCCTCGGCGGCCATCTGCTCGTCGGTGAGCGGAAAGTGATCCGCCCACACCGCGGCCGGATCGACAGCGCTCATCGCGGCGTCGTATCGCTCGCGGCCCTTCGGCGTCAGCGCCACACCCCGGGCCTCCACCTCGCCGAAGCGCACCCGCAGCGCCCCTTGCGTGATCCGGCCGTCCTCGCCGCGGAACCGACGGGGTTCGGCGAGGGCGCGAAAAGAGGTCTGGCGCAACAACACCGCCGGCCCACCGGTGGCCGGTGGCCCCTGGATGGCATCGATCATGGTGATGCCGCGCCCGGCCATCCGCCGGTACAGATCGTCGATGTCGAGGACGCGCGGTGTCAGGTGGTTGAGGTGGGTGGAGCCGACGCCGGCGATGTCGGCGGCCACCGCGGACACCCGCGACAGCTCGTCGTACCAGGATCTGTCGATCGGCTCGCCGGACAAGGCGAATGCCGCCACCGCCGCCGCGACGAACTCCTGCGCCTGGTCGCCGGCGCAGCCGCCCGCGGCGGTGACGACGCGCGCGCGGGCGAGCAACGCGGGCTCGAATAGCCGGCGGCGCCCCAGGAAGGTGTCGACGCGGGCGCGCAGGTCACGATCGAAAAAGCGCGCGTCGCGGGTGGCCAGCATCGAGGTGAACACCCGAAACGGGTTGAGCGACAGCTCGTTTGCATCGACTGGGCGGAAGGCGGTCGACACCACCGGGACCGGAGCGGCCGCGCAGCGCAGGTCGTAGTAACCGACCGGCAGCATGCCGAACGCGGCGAAAAGGTCAGCGACGGCGGCCAGTTCGGCCGGGCTGCCCACCCGGATGGCGCCGTGCCGCTCGGCGGTGACGCGCTGCAGCGAGCCGAACCGTTCGGCATCCCGGTGGCGCGCCACGTGATCGGCGTTGACCTGCTCGCTCACCCGCACCAGGGTGCCGTAGGCGGGCACCTCGGCGGCGTACATCGCCGAGAGGCCCGCGGCGAACAGCGCGCGAAGCTGCGACGTCCGCAGCCATTTCGAGCGGGTCACGGCGCGCCGTTCCTGCGATAGTCTCCGGCCATGAGTGAGACGCTCGACGAGGTCGACCGGATTCTGGTGCGCGAGCTGGTCGCCGACGGACGCGCGACGTTGGCGGAGTTGGCGGCCAGCGCCCGGCTGTCGGTCTCGGCGGTCCAGTCGAGGGTGCGCAGGCTCGAGGCCCGCGGCGTCATCGCGGGATACGCGGCGCGCATCGACCCGGCGGCCGTCGGGCACCCGCTGTCGGCGTTCGTGGCCATCACTCCTCTGGATCCCTCTCAACCCGATGATGCGCCCGCCCGCCTGGAACACATCGAGGAGATCGAATCGTGTCACTCGGTGGCCGGCGAAGAAAGCTACGTCCTGCTGGTGCGCGTCGAGTCCGCCCGCGCGCTCGAGGACCTGCTGCAGCGGATCCGGACGGCCGCGAATGTCAAGACGCGAAGCACTATCATTTTGAATACTTTTTACGACGATCGACAGCATATACCGTAAATTATCCTGTATTCACGTCATAATACCGTAAACATCACGTATTCTGGGTGTCATGACGGCCGCCCTGGAACGCTTCGCCCGCGCCGATCGGCGCGCGGATCCCGACCGCGTCCACGAGGTGCTGGCGCGCAGCATGCTGGTCGACGGCTTCGACTTCGTGCTCGATCTGGCCCGCTCCGCCGGCTCCTACCTCTACGACGCCCGGGACGGCCGCCGCTACCTCGACATGTTCATGTTCTTTGCCTCCTCGGCGCTGGGGATGAACCACCCGGCGCTGGCCGACGACGAGGACTTCCGCGCGGAGCTCCTCACGGCTGCGCTGAACAAGCCCAGCAATTCCGACGTGTACTCGGTGGCGATGGCCCGCTTCGTCGAGACGTTCGCCCGGGTGCTGGGCGACCCGACTCTGCCGCACCTGTTTTTCGTCGACGGCGGGGCGCTCGCGGTGGAGAACGCGCTCAAGGTGGCGTTCGACTGGAAGAGCCGGTTCAACGAGGCGCGCGGTGTCGACCCCGCGCTGGGCACCCGGGTGCTGCACCTGCGCGGCGCATTCCACGGCCGCAGCGGCTACACGCTGTCGCTGACCAACACCAATCCGGTCACCGTGGAACGCTTCCCCACGTTCGACTGGCCGCGCATCGACGCCCCCTACATCCGGCCGGGAGCCGATGTGGCGGCGCTCGAGGCCGAGTCGCTGGTCCAGGCCCGCGCGGCCTTCGAAGCCCATCCGCACGACATCGCCTGCTTTGTGGCCGAACCCATCCAGGGGGAGGGCGGTGACCGGCACTTCCGGCCCGAGTTCTTCACGGCCATGCGCGCGCTGTGCGACGAACACGACGCCCTGCTGATCTTCGACGAGGTGCAGACGGGCTGCGGCCTGACCGGAACCGCTTGGGCCTACCGGCAATTCGGTGTGCAACCCGACGTGGTCGCGTTCGGCAAGAAGACCCAGGTGTGCGGCGTCATGGCGGGCCGCCGGGTCGACGAGATCGCCGACAACGTGTTCGCGGTGCCCTCCCGGCTGAACTCGACGTGGGGCGGCAACCTGGCCGACATGGTGCGCGCCCGCCGCATCCTGGAAGTGATCGAGACCGACGAACTGTTCGACCATGCCGCAGCGCAGGGCGCCTACCTGCTGGGCTGCCTCGACGAACTCGCCGGCGAGTTCCCCGGCGTCGTCCTCGATCCCCGCGGCCGCGGCCTGATGTGTGCGTTCAGCCTGCCCACCACCGCCGGCCGCGACCAGCTGATCCGCCGGCTGTGGCAACGCGCCGTGATCGTGCTGCCCTCGGGTCGCGACGGCGTCCGGTTCCGTCCGGCGCTGACCGTCTCGCGCGCGGAGATCGACGCGGCGATACGGGCCATTCGCGGCGCTCTGATGGCCCCGCCCTAGCGGTATAACCTGACGCCGAACCCGTTTGCCGCGGTTTGTCAGGGGGTATCTCTTAGAGCCGCCCGCCGCGAGGGCCGACGAACAACGTCATAGCGCGTAACCAAAGCGACACCGCGAGCGATGACCTAAGAGCGGGGCCAGGCGGGCCCGAATTCCGGGCCGCAATCCCGGGGAGGTGAGGACGATGCAGAAAGCAGGCGAGCGACCAGGTGGTGATCGCCTGGGGCAGGAAGACCGCGAGGTGCTCGCCGCCGTCCGGTTTGCCGTCCTGGCGACGGCTGCCGCCGTCGGCTTCCTGGTGATCGCCGCGCTGTGGGTGAGCACCTGCCCGGGAGTGGGCGTCGACACGGTGGCCTGCGGCACGCCGCAGCGCACCCTGTTGGCGTTCGGGGGCCCCATGATCGCGCTGGCCGCCGGGCTCTGGGCGTTCGTGCGCACCTACCGCGTGTGGAAGGCGCGGGGGACCTGGTGGGGATGGCAGGGTGCGGGCTGGTTTTTGCTGACCGTCATGGCGCTGATGGTCGCCATCGGCGTTGCCCCGATCGCCGGGCCGGTACTGGCCCTTTAGGTTTGCTTTCCCGCGATCTAACGTTGATGGTGCGGTGAGGAGCAGACATGGGAGACACCTATCACGACCCCGTCGACCATCTCAGGACAACGCGGCCGCTCGCCGGTGAGTCGCTGATCGACGTTCTGCACTGGCCGGGGTACCTGTTAGTGGTCGCGGGTGTGATCGGCACCTGCGGCAGCCTTGCGGCCTTCGCGACCGGACACCACCACGAGGGCATGACCGCGGGCGTCACCGCCGTCATCGCCGTGGTGCTGGGGCTGGTCTGGCTGGCGGTGGAGCACCGCCGGATACGCAGGATCGCGGATCGCTGGTACACCGAACATCCCGAGGTGAGTCGGCAATGGCCCGCCAGCTAGGGCCCGGCCACCGGAACAACGTTGGATCCCCGCCTTTTCCCGGGTGACCCGCCACGACGTGGCCCGTCATGAGATTTGACCGGAAACCCGAATCCGCGGTTACGGGCGGCGCCGAGTGGGTATCAGGTGTGCACCATGATGAATGCCGGAACGGTTGCATTTGCGTGGTCACCCCATCATCGGGGACAGAATCACGAACACACCGACATAAATGTCTACTGCGACGACCAGCAAAACGATCAGCGTGACCCCGGCGATTACCGCGATGCGCCTCAGCCGGCGCGTCCGGTCCGTATCGGTCGTGTCGGGCCCGTCCATAGCGGCCCGAATACCCGGCGGCGATCATGACTAACCGGCTCGCGCGCACGGTCCATGACGGGCTGCGGAGCAGTAGTAGTGTCAGTCAAACATTGCCGGGAGACCATATGAACGATGCTGGATCGCACGCTAACAAGCGTCCGCGCGGCCATCGCGCCGTCGAACTTCACGTCGCAGCGCGGCTGGAGAACCTCGCGATGCTGCGCACCCTGGTCGGCGCGATCGGCACCTTCGAGGACCTGGATTTCGATGCGGTGGCGGACCTGCGGCTCGCGGTCGATGAGGTGTGCACCCGGTTGATTCGCTCGGCCACCCCCGACGCGACGCTGAGCGTCGTGGTCGATCCGCAGGACGACCAATTGGTGGTGGAGGCCTCCGCGGCATGCGACACCCACGATGTGGTGGCGCCCGGCAGCTTCAGTTGGCATGTCCTGACGTCTTTGGCCGACGACGTCCAGACTTTTCACGATGGTCGCGAACCCAATGAAACCGGCAGTGTTTTCGGCATCACGCTGACGGCGCGACGGGCGGCCTCCAGCAGGTGACGCCGCGAGCCGCGGGCGGTTCGGTCTCGCGTCCGAACGAATACGCCGATGTTCCGGACATGTTCCGTGAGTTGGCCACCGCCGCACCCGATTCCATCGAAGCTCAGCGCCAACGGGACAAGATCGTCGAGCGCTGCCTGCCGCTGGCCGACCACATCGCGCGCCGCTTCGAGGGCCGCGGGGAACCACGTGACGACCTCGTCCAGGTGGCGCGGGTCGGGTTGGTCAACGCGGTGGTCCGCTTCGACGTCAACGCCGGCTCCGACTTTGTTTCGTTCGCGGTGCCCACGATCATGGGCGAGGTCCGCCGGCACTTCCGGGACAACAGCTGGTCGGTCAAGGTGCCGCGGCGCCTGAAGGAACTGCACCTGCGGCTCGGCACCGCCACCGCCGATTTGTCGCAACGCCTGGGTCGCGCGCCCACCGCGACCGAACTCGCCGCGGAGCTCGAGATGGACCGCGACGAGGTGGTCGAGGGCCTGGTCGCCGGCAGCTCCTACAACACCTTGTCCATCGACAGCGGCGGCGGGGGCGAGGAGGAGGAAGCCCGCGCGATCGCCGACACCCTGGGCGACGTGGACACCGGCCTGGACCGCATCGAGGATCAGGAATCGCTACGGCCGTTGCTCGAGGCGCTGCCCGAGCGGGAACGAACGGTGTTGGTGCTGAGGTTCTTCGAGTCGATGACGCAAACGCAGATCGCCGAGCGGGTCGGCATCTCACAGATGCACGTGTCGCGACTGCTGGCGAAGTCGCTAACGCGGCTGCGGGACCAGTTGCAGTAGCGGCCGGGGGTTTTCGTCGTCGCCGACCCTCGGCGGCTCCAGCAGCGGCTCGGCCTTTTGCGTCGTCACCGGCAGCGTGCCGTCCGGGTCGCAGACACGCAGCAACCTGGCCACCGCCGGGCTCGGCGCCATGGCCCACGGCACCTGGGCGGCCGAGCACGCCACGTTGATCCGGTGCAGCACCGAAAAGCCGGTGGTGCCAATGAATTTCAGGCCGCGCAGGTCGAGGATCACCCGCCGGGAGCGATGGACGCTCTGTTGCACGTACGCGGCGAGCTGATCGGCGTTGGCCGCGTCGAGCTCACCGTCGACCGTGATCAAGGTGCCCGCCGGGCCCCGCCGGGCGGTGAACTGCGCCGTGCGGCTTTGTTGCCAAGATTGGGCCACAGACATTGCTGACTCCATCGTGTTGAGGAGGATTGCTGCTGTGGAACACGTCAGCCGACTGCAAAAAGTTCGGAGAAACAGGGAATTCGCCTGCCCCCACGTCATCGACGTATCCCGGATGGCTGTGAACTCAACCTGGCCCGCCAGCCTACCCGCGGTAGCCAGGGGCTACAACGTCGTCTGTGGGGCCGCTACTTGATCTCGGCCAGCACCGTGCCCTGCGTGATGGCGGCGCCGGCCTCGACCGCGAGCCCGGTGATGACCCCGTCCTTGTGCGCGGTGACCGGGTTCTCCATCTTCATCGCCTCGAGGACCACCACCAGGTCGCCCGTGGCAACCTCCTGGCCCTCCTCGACCGCGACCTTGACCACGGTGCCCTGCATGGGCGCGGTGACCGCGTCGCCGGAGGCGGCCGCACCCGCGTGCGCCCCACGCTTGCGCGCCTTGGGCTTCTTGCGGACGACACCCGCCTCGCCGCCGGAACCGTTTGCCAGCGCCAGGTCCCCGGGCAGCGACACCTCGAGCCGGCGGCCGCCGACCTCCACGACCACCTTCTGGCGGGGCCGGGCATCCGCTTCGTCGAGGGGCTCGCCGCCGGTGAACGGTTCGATGGTGTTGTCCCACTCGGTCTCGATCCAGCGCGTGTGCACCGAGAAGCCGTCGTCGTCCCCGATGAACGCCGGGTCACGCACCACGGCGCGGTGGAACGGGATGACCGTGGCAAGCCCCTCGACGTGGAATTCGTCCAGGGCCCGGCGGGAGCGGGCCAGCGCCTCCTCGCGGGTGGCGCCGTGCACGATCAGCTTGGACAGCATGGAGTCGAACTGGCCGCCGATCACCGAACCGGCCTCGACACCGGAGTCCAGCCGGACGCCGGGCCCGGTGGGGATGTCATAGCGGGTGACCGGGCCGGGTGCGGGCAAAAAGCCGCGCCCGGCGTCCTCGCCGTTGATGCGGAACTCGATGGCGTGCCCGCGCGGGGTGGGGTCTTCGGTGAAGTCCAGCTTCTCGCCGTTGGCGATCTTGAACTGCTGCAGGACCAGGTCGATGCCGGCGGTCTCCTCGGTGACCGGGTGCTCGACCTGAAGACGCGTGTTGACCTCCAGGAAGGAGATCAGGCCGTCCTGGCCGACCAGGTATTCGACGGTCCCGGCGCCATGGTAGTGGGCCTCTTTGCAGATCCGCTTGGCCGACTCGTGGATCTCCTTGCGCTGCGCGTCGCTCAGGAACGGCGCCGGCGCCTCTTCCACCAGCTTCTGGAACCGGCGCTGCAGCGAGCAGTCGCGGGTGCCGGCGACGATGACGTTGCCGTGCTGGTCGGCGATGACCTGCGCCTCCACGTGGCGCGGCTTGTCCAGGTAGCGCTCGACGAAGCACTCGCCGCGGCCGAACGCCGCGACGGCCTCACGGGTGGCCGACTCGAACAGCTCGGGAATCTCTTCGATGGTGCGGGCCACCTTCATGCCCCGGCCGCCGCCACCGAAGGCCGCCTTGATCGCGATCGGCACGCCGTACTCCTTGGCGAAGGCAACCACCTCGTCGGCGTTCTTGACCGGGTCGGGGGTGCCGGGCACCAGCGGGGCCTGGGCGCGGGCGGCGATGTGGCGGGCGGTGACCTTGTCACCGAGGTCGCGGATGGACTGCGGGCTGGGGCCGATCCAGATCAGGCCCGCGTCAAGGACCGCCTGGGCGAAATCGGCGTTCTCCGACAAGAATCCGTAGCCGGGGTGGATCGCGTTGGCGCTGGACTTGGCCGCCGCGTCGAGAAGCTTGCCGAAGTCCAGGTAGGACTCCGCGGAGGTCTGACCGCCCAAAGCGAACGCCTCGTCGGCCAGACGCACGTGCGGTGCCTCGGCGTCGGGCTCGGCGTACACCGCCACGCTGGACAGGCCCGCATCGCGGGCCGCGCGGATCACCCGAACAGCGATCTCGCCGCGGTTGGCGACGAGCACTTTGGAGATCCTCGAGCTGGCGTGACTGGCCACTGCGCCTCCTGTATGGCATCTGTCGCAGACGTATTTCTGCGCGCTTCTCTAAGAGAATTTCTTACAACGAGTTCCCGGGAAGTCTAAGCGCCGCGCCGTGGGACCGACGAGGCGGTCCGGATTTATCCGGACGACTCGCGCAGCCTGCGCTTGATGCGGGCGAGCATCGCCGAGAGGCCACGCAACCGTAGCGGGCTGATCAGCGCGGCCAGCCCGAGGTCGTCGTAAAAATCCCCGGGCACCGCCAGGATGTCGGCGGCGGGCTGCTCGTCGAGACCGATGGCCAGGATCGACGCGAACCCCCGGGTGGTCGGCGATTCGGCGGGCGCGCTGAAGTGCAACCGCACCCGATTCGGGTCGCTGGCGTCGACGTGCAGGAACAGCGGGGTCTGGCACTCGGGCACCGGCTCCATGGCCCGCTCTTCCAATTCGGGCGGCAGGTCCGGCAGCTCGTCGGCGAATTCCAGCAGCAACTTCAGCTTGTCCTGGCCCTCGACCTCGGCGAAGTCGGACAGCACCTCGGCTAGGGGAGCGGGCAGGCTCATAGGACAGTCACCGCGCAGCCATCAGACGGAAACGGCCCCCGGCGCCCGGCCCGGCTCTGAGCCCGCGACGATCGGCGTGCGCACGGTGTTGCCCCACTCGGTCCACGATCCGTCGTAATTGCGCACCCCGGGCTTGCCCAGCAGATGCGTCAGGACGAACCACGTGTGGCTGGACCGTTCGCCGATGCGGCAGTACACGACCGTCTTGTCATCCGGCTCCAGGAAGCCGTAGAGCTCTTCGAGCTCCTCGCGGCTGCGGAACCGGCCGCTCTCGTCGGCCGCCTTGGCCCACGGAATCGACCGGGCGGTGGGAATGTGCCCGCCGCGCAGCACACCCTCTTCGGGGTAGTCGGGCATGTGGGTGCGCTTGCCCGTGTACTCGTCCGGCGAGCGCACGTCGATCAGCGGCTGGCTGCCGAGAATCCCCAGCACGTCGTCCTTGAAGGCGCGGATGGGCTCGTCGTTGCGCGTGACCACGGGGTAGCCGGTGGACGTCTTGGCGGGGACGTCCAACGTGGTCTCCCGGCGTTCGGCCAGCCACAGGTCACGACCGCCGTTGAGCAGGCGCACATCCGGGTGGCCGAACAACGTGAACACCCACAACGCATAGGCCGCCCACCAGTTGCTCTTGTCGCCGTAGATCACCACGGTGTCGTCGCGGGCGATGCCCTTGCGGTCCATCAACTCCGCGAACTGCGCACCGTCGATGTAGTCGCGGACCCGGGGGTCGTTGAGGTCGGTGTGCCAGTCGATTTTCACCGCGCCGGGGATGTGTCCCACGTCGTAGAGCAACACGTCCTCGTCGGATTCGACGATCACCAGGCCGGGGGCTCCCTGGTGGGCGGAGAGCCAGTCGGCGGTGACCAGTCGCTCGGGGTGGGCGTAGGACGACAATGTCGGGCTTGGATCGGGGGGTAATGCCACGCTGTCGAGCCTACTCATCCCGACATTGCGTCACCAACGTCGACTTGTTGTCGTGACTTCCGCTGGATTAGCCCAACGAGTCGACGCTCGGCGTCAATTCGCCGCCCACAGCGCGGCCACCGACAGCCCGGCTCGCCCCAGCAGGGACCGCAGCAGCGGCAGGCTCACGCCGATCACGTTCGCCGGGTCCCCGTCGATTCCGTCGACGAACCAGCCGCCCAGGCCGTCGAGGGTGAAACCGCCCGCCACGTGCCACGGTTCGCCGGCGGCGACATAGGCGCGCAGGTCCTCGTCCGTCGGTTCGGCGAAATGAACTGTGGTGCAAGCTGATTCGACTTCACGATGGGTTATCGCGCCGTCGCTCACGCGCAGCAGGCAGTGCCCGGTGTAAAGCACGCCGGACCGCCCGCCCATGAGGCGCCACTGGCGCAGCGCGGCGTCGGGCGACCCGGGCTTGCCGCAGAGCCGGTCGTCGATGAACAGCATCGAATCACAGCCAATGACAACGCAATCGGCCGCGACGTCGCCGTCCAGCCCGCCGGCCACCTGTTCGGCCTTGGCTCGGGCCAGCGCGCACACGACATCGGGCGGCGACGCGTCGGGCCCCAGCGCGGCCGCGACCGCATCCTCGTCGACGCCGGAGACCACGACCAGCGGATCGACGCCCGCCTGGCGCAGCACCTTGCGCCGCCCGGCCGAGGCCGACGCCAGCACCAGGCGGGTCAACGCCTCATGTGGGTCATTTGCTGCATGGTCAGCCGCTGGTAGTTGGACATCGCGAAACGCAGCCGGTCGACCGGCAGACCCCAGCGGGTCTGCTCGGGCTGTTCGGGTTCCGGCGCACCGCCGGCGCAACCCAACACCGCGACCAGCGCGGCCACCTCCTCGACGGTGGGTTCACCCTTGAGGATCTGGATGTGCGGCTCTGGCGCGTGCTGAGCTTCTTCGGACGCGGCTTCGGTTGCCGCAGAACCGTTTTCGCCACTCACCGCTGCCTGACCGTTCGTCTCGTTCCCGTCGCTCACTGCGTTCAATTGTGCGCCTCACTCCCGTCGCTCGCTGCGCTCGCGCCGCGCGTTCGACTCACAGCGGAATGTTCCCGTGCTTCTTGGGGGGCAGGTGGGCGATCTTTCGTTCCAGCAGCCGCAGCGCCGTGCCGATGTAGCCGCGGGTGTGCGACGGCGGGATGACCGCGTCGACGTATCCCCGCTCGGCGGCGACGTAGGGGTTGACCAAGGTGTCCTCGTACTCCTGCTGCAATTCCAGGCGCAGCGCGTCGACGTCCTTGCCCTCCTTGGCCGCCTCCTTGAGCTGCTGGCGATAGACGAATCCGACGGCGCCGGAGGCCCCCATCACGGCGATCTGCGCCGACGGCCAGGCGATGTTGACGTCGCAGCCCATGTCCTTGGAGCCCATGACGCAGTAGGCGCCGCCGTAGGCCTTGCGGGTGATGACGGTGATCTTGGGGACGGTGGCCTCGCCGTAGGCGAACAGCAGCTTGGCGCCGCGCCGGATGATGCCGTTGTATTCCTGGCCGGTGCCCGGCAGGAAGCCCGGCACATCGACCAGCATGATGATCGGGATGTTGAAGCAGTCGCAGGTCCGCACGAACCGGGCCGCCTTCTCCGAGGCGTTGATGTCCAGGCAGCCGGCGAACTGGGTGGGCTGGTTGGCCACGATCCCGACCGGCCGGCCTTCGATGCGGCCGAACCCGACGACGATGTTCTGCGCGTAACCCCCCTGGACCTCCAGGAATTCGTCGTCGTCGAGGATCCGGGTGATCACCTCGTGCATGTCGTAGGGCTGGTTGGGCGAGTCCGGGATCAGCGTGTCCAGCTCGAGGTCCTCGTCGGTGAGGTTGTCCTCGATGGCGCCCGCGGGATGCGGCTCGGCGTAGCGGGGCGCGTCGGTGGCGTTGTTGGGCGGCAGGTAGCTCAGCAGGTCGCGAACCCAGTCGAAGGCGTCCTGCTCGCCGGAGGCGACGTAGTGCAGGGTGCCCGACTTGGCCATGTGGGTGTGGGCGCCGCCGAGCTCCTCCATGGTGACGTCCTCGCCGGTGACGGTCTTGATGACGTCGGGCCCGGTGATGAACATCTGGCTGGTCTGGTCGACCATGACCACGAAGTCGGTCAGGGCGGGGGAGTACACGTGTCCGCCGGCGGCGGCACCCATGATCAGCGAGATCTGCGGGATGACGCCGGAGGCCAGGATGTTGTTGCGGAAAATCTTGCTGTACAGGCCGAGCGAGACGACGCCCTCCTGGATGCGGGCCCCCGCGCCGTCGTTGATGCCGATCAGCGGACGCCCGGTCTTGATCGCCAGTTCCTGCACCTTGACGATCTTCTCGCCGTACACCTCGCCGAGGCTGCCGCCGAACACCGTGGCGTCCTGGCTGAAGATGCACACGTCGCGGCCGTCGATGGTGCCGTAGCCGGTGATCACGCCGTCGCCGAGCGGGCGGTTGTTTTCCAGCCCGAAGTTGCTGCTGCGGTGCTTGGCCAGCGCGTCGAGCTCGACGAACGAGTCCTCGTCCAGGAGGGCGAGGATGCGCTCGCGGGCGGTCAGCTTGCCCTTGGCGTGCACCTTCTCGACGGCCTCTTGACCCACCGGGTGCAGCGACTCCTCCCGGCGCTTGTGCAGTTCGGCCAGCTTGCCCGCGGTGGTGTGGATGTCGATGGTGTGCTCGGCGGCGGGCTCCGCAGTGTGGTCGGTAACGCTCGTCATGGGTGTCGAGCTTAGCGGCGGTAAGAGTCGCGGCCGCATCAAGCCCGCGTGGGCGGTTTCGGTCGGTAACGTGATCGCGTGGTCGACTGGGTTGCCGAATGCGACGTGCTGGTCGCCGGATCGGGTGGCGGCGGCGTCACCGGCGCGTACACCGCGGCGCGCGAAGGCCTCGACGTGCTCGTGGTCGAGGCCACCGCGAAATTCGGTGGCACCACCGCGTACTCCGGCGGGGGCGGCGTCTGGTTCCCGTGCAATCCGGTGCTGGTCCGCGCCGGCACCGACGACACCATCGAGGACGCGCTCACCTACTACCGCGCCGTGGTCGGTGACCGCACCCCGCGCGAACTGCAGGAAACCTATGTCCGCGGCGGCGCCGCGCTGATCGAGTACCTGGAGGCCGACCCGAACCTGAAGTTCGTGCCGTTGCCCTGGCCCGACTACTACGGCAAGGCCCCCAAGGCGCGCCTGGACGGTCAGCGCCACATCGCGGCCAAACCGCTGGCGGTCGCCGCCGCCCCCGAATTCCGTGAGGCGATCCGCGGGCCGCTGGACACCGACCGGCTCGGCGCCGAACCTCCCTCCGACTACTACGTCGGGGGCCGCGCCCTGATCGCCCGATTCCTCAGGGCCATCGGCCAGTATCCGAGCGCGTCGCTGCAGCGCGACACCGCCCTGGTCGAACTCGTGCGCTCCGACGGTCGGGTCACCGGCGCGATCGTCGAGACCGGCGGTGAGCGCCGCGCCATCCGCACCCGCCGGGGCGTGCTGCTGGCCGCCGGGGGCTTCGAAGGCAACGATGAGCTGCGCCGCGCCTACGGGGTGCCGGGGACGGCGCGAGACACCATGGGCGGCCCGGGAAGTCGTGGGCTGGCGCTGCAGGCCGGCATCGCGGCGGGCGCGGACACCGACCTGCTGGATCAGGCGTGGTGGTCACCGGGCATGACCCACCCCGACGGCCGGTCCGCCTTCGCGCTGTGGTTCACCGGCGGCATCTTCGTCAACCAGGACGGCAACCGGTTCGTCAACGAGTCCCGGGCCTACGACCGGGCCGGCCGCGAGATCATCGCGCAGCTCCAAGGCGGCTCAATCACGTTGCCGTACTGGATGATCTACGACGACAAGGAGGGCGAGGCGCCGCCGGTCAAGGCGGCCAACGTCTCCGTCGTCGAGGCCGAGAAGTACGTCGCCGCCGGCCTGTGGCATTCCGCGGACACCCTCGGGGAACTTGCCGGCAAGATCGGGGTGCCGGGTGAGAACCTGGCGGCAACCGTGGTGCGGTTCAACGGTTTCGCCGCCACCGGCGTCGACGAGGACTTCGGCCGCGGCGACGAGGCATTCGATCGCGCCTTCTCGGCGGGCGCGTCACCGCTGGTTCCCATCGACACACCGCCGTATCACGCCGCGGCGTTCGGCATCTCGGATCTGGGCACCAAGGGCGGCCTGCGCACCGACGCCGCGGCGCGGGTGCTCGACACGTCCGGCAACCCCATTCCAGGCCTCTACGCGGCGGGCAACACGATGGCCGCGCCCAGCGGCACCGCGTATCCCGGCGGGGGCAACCCGATCGGGACCAGCATGCTGTTCAGTCATTTGGCCGTCCTGGACATGCGAGACATGCGCGACCGTCGGCCCTGAGTTCTAGGCTGGGTCCGGTGACAGACCGAGATCAACTTCGAGCACCCCTGGACGCCGCCGCGCTGCGCGCCGAGTTGATCGGCACCGGGCTGGGCTGGCGTCAACTCGACGTCGTCGAAAAGACCGGCTCCACCAATGCCGACCTGCTGGCGCGCGCGGCGTCGGGGACCGACGTCGCCGGTGCCGTGCTGATCGCCGAGCACCAGACCGCCGGCCGCGGGCGGCACGGCCGCGGCTGGTCGGCCACCCCGCGAGCCCAGATCACGATGTCGGTCGGTGTCAGCGTGGTCGACGTCCCGAGCACCGGGTGGGGCTGGCTGCCGCTGGCCACGGGGGTGGCGGTGGTCGACGCGGTCGCCCCGCTGCTGGAAGGTGTGGGGGCCCGAGTAGGTCTCAAGTGGCCCAACGACGTGCTGGCCGGGCCGGCGGACTCGCCGGGCAAGCTGGCCGGAATTCTCGCCGAGGTGGCAAAGCCGGTCGTGGTTATCGGCTTGGGGCTCAACGTGACTCAGTCCGCCGACGAGATCGACGGCCCGGGCGCGACGTCGCTGCTCGATCTCGGCGTCGCCGCACCCGACCGCACCCGGCTGGTGTGCGCGCTGTTGGCCGAGCTCGGACGGCGCCTGGTGGCCTGGCGGGCCGCGCGGGGGGCCGACTGGGCGCTGGCCGCCGACTACCGGGCGCGCAGCCTGACCATCGGCGCCCGGGTGCGCGCGCACCTGCCCGGCGGCAAGCAAATCGAGGGGACCGCGAGCGGCATCGACGACCAGGGCCGGCTATGTCTGGAAAGCGGCGGGCAGAGCTCCGTCGTCGCGGCCGGCGATGTGGTGCATTTGCGCTAGTTGCGATCGCAAGCGCGGCGGAGCCGGGCGCCGCGGGTCGCCACCATTTGCGGTAGTTGCGATCGCAAGCGCGGCGGAGCCGGGCGCCGCGGGTCGCCACCATTTGCGGTAGTTGCGATCGCAAGCGCGGCGGAGCCGGGCGCCGCGGGTCGCCACCATTTGCGCTAGTTGTGCCCGGGCCGCTGCGTCGCGCCGCTAAGGTCGGCGGGCATGGGCTATCCGGACAATGTGCTGGCCGCCGGTGAGCACGTCATCGTGCACCGCCACCCGCACTGGAAGCGGCTGATCTGGCCGGTGCTGGTTCTGATCCTGACGACCGCGCTGGCGGCGTTCGGCTCCGGTTACCTCAACTCGACGCACTGGGAGCAGCTCGCCAAGAACATCATCCACGGCGCGATCTGGGGGATCTGGCTGGTGATCGTGGGCTGGCTGACGTTGTGGCCCTTCGGAAGCTGGCTGACCACCCATTTCGTGGTGACCAACCGGCGGGTGATGTTTCGGCACGGGGTGGCCACCCGCACCGGAATCGACATTCCGCTGGCCCGGATCAACAGCGTGGAATTCCGCGACCGGATCGTGGAGCGAATGTTTCGCACCGGGACGCTGGTCATCGAATCGGCGTCACAAGATCCATTGGAGTTCTACGACATTCCGCGGCTGCGCGAGGTACACGCGCTGCTGTATCACGAAGTCTTCGACACCCTGGGTTCCGAGGAATCGCCCAGCTGACCCAGGCGACCGGCCCGGTTGCGCCAGGCGCGCAGCAGGGTGACGTTCCCGCCCTCGATCTCGTCCTCGAAGATCTCGGCGATACCGCCGGCGGTGAGGGCCGATTCCAGGGCCAGGTCGGGGGTGCGGGCGAACTGGTCGGGAAAGACCCAGCGCCGGAACGCCCAGAAGCGGAACGCCATCTGCAGCAGGTTTCCGATGATGTAGGCCGAGATGAAATCTGCGACGTTTTCCGCCGCCAGCGACACCATCGGCTGGCGCAGCTGCAACACGTAGCTGGAGAACCACAGCGGCGCCATGGAAAGCAGCACCCCCACGCCGCTGAACGCGAAGAACAGCAGCGCCTCGTGGTGGCGCTCGCGCCCGCCACGGTTGCGGAAACTCCATTCCCGGTTCAGCACGTAGGACGCGATGACCGCCACGATGCCGGCGATCACCTTCGCGGTCACCGGTTTCGGTTCAAGAATTGTCAGCTTGAGCGTGTAGAAAATCGCCGAGTCGATGACGAACGTGGTGCCGCCGACAATGGCGAATTTGATCAGTTCGTGGTGGCGTAGCAAAAAGGGCTGCAAAACCCTTGGCAGACGCGCGATCGTGGCTTCGGCGAAGGACACAACACGTCAGTGTACGGACGGATACAAATTCGACGCAAAATGGTACATAACAATTCGATGTCAGCCCCGGTCAACACACCTTTGGCACCGGTTTGTCCTGCCGTGACACCATGATGGCCGTGCCGACTACACGCGCGCCGGGCGCAGCCCTCCCCGCAGCCGCCCGGGCCGTTCCCCGGGCCACCCCGGTCGTCGCGATGGTCGGTGGCGGTCAGCTTGCCCGGATGACCCACCAGGCGGCGATCGCCCTCGGGCAGACGTTGCGGGTGCTGGCCACCGCCGCCGACGAATCGGCCGCGCAGGTCAGTCCCGACGTGCTGATCGGTTCGCACACCGATCTCGAAGACCTGCGCCGGGTGGCGGCCGGGGCCGACGTGCTGACCTTCGACCACGAGCATGTGCCGACCGAGCTGCTGGACAAGCTCGTCGCCGAGGGCATCAACGTGGCGCCGCCGCCGCAGGCGCTGGTGCACGCCCAGGACAAGCTGGTGATGCGGCGGCGGCTGGAGGACCTCGGCGTCCCCGTGCCCCGCTACGCCGAGATCCGAAGCGTCGACGAACTCGATGCCTTCGCGCAGCGGATCGCCGGCCCCGTGGTCGTGAAAGCGGTCCGCGGGGGTTACGACGGGCGTGGGGTGCGGATGGCCCGCGACCCCTTGCACGCCCGCGAGATCGCGACCGCCTTCCTGGCCGATGGGGTGCCGGTGATGGCCGAGGAACAGGTGAACCTGCGCCGCGAACTGTCGGCCCTGGTGGCGCGGTCGCCGTTCGGCCAGGGCGCGGCGTGGCCGGTGGTCGAGACGGTGCAACGAGACGGGATCTGCGTGCAGGTGATCGCCCCCGCGCCGGACCTGCCCGACGGCCCCGCCGCCGACGCGCAGCAGCTGGCGTTGCGACTGGCCGGCGAACTCGGGGTGGTCGGCGTGCTTGCGGTCGAACTGTTCGAGACGGCGGACGGGGCGCTGCTCGTCAACGAGCTGGCGATGCGCCCGCACAACTCCGGGCACTGGACCATGGACGGGTCGCGCACCAGTCAGTTCGAACAGCATCTGCGCGCGGTGCTGGACTATCCCCTCGGCGACACCGACACCCTCGCGCCGGTGACCGTGATGGCCAACGTGTTGGGCGCCGGGACGCCGCCAGAGATGAGCCTTGATGAGCGGCTGCACCACTTGTTCGCGCGGATGCCCGACGCGCGCGTGCACCTGTACGGCAAACGGGAACGCCCCGGCCGCAAGGTCGGTCACATCAACTTCGTCGGCGGCCCGGCGGACCTGACAGACTTGGCGAGGCTGCGGGAACGCGCCGAGCGGGCGGCACATTGGTTGTCCCACGGGCAGTGGACGGACGGATGGGATCCACATGACGAGCACTGACGCGCCGACGCCGATGACTGTGCTGGCGACGATGCGGAGCGTAGCGATGAGGAGGAGCGGCACCGATGACTGAGCCTCGGGTTGGCGTGATCATGGGCAGCGACAGCGACTGGTCGGTAATGGCCGACGCCGCGGCCGCGCTGGCCGAGTTCGACGTGCCGGCCGAGGTCCGGGTGGTCTCGGCGCATCGCACGCCCGGGGTGATGTTCGACTACGCCCGCGGCGCGGCCGAGCGCGGCATCGAGGTGATCATCGCCGGGGCTGGCGGCGCGGCCCACCTGCCCGGAATGGTCGCGTCCGCGACGCCGCTGCCGGTGATCGGCGTGCCGGTGCCGCTGGCGCACCTCGATGGCTTGGACTCGTTGCTGTCGATCGTGCAGATGCCGGCGGGGGTGCCGGTGGCCACGGTCTCCATCGGCGGCGCCCGCAACGCCGGCCTGCTCGCCGTGCGCATTCTCGGATCGTCCGACCCGGCGCTGCGGGCGCGGATCGTCGACTTCCAGGAGCAGATGGCCGCCAGCGTGCGGGCCAAGGATGAGGCGCTGCAGCAACGTCAGGGTAAAGTTACCGGCTAGTAGCCTGGCGACGAGGCCGGCAGTTCGGCAGAGCGCAAGAGGAGGCCGTGATGGCTGGATGGGCCGGAAACCCCACCTTTGATTTGTTCCAGTTGCCTGAGGAACACACCGAATTGCGGGCGGCGATCCGGGCGTTGGCGGAGAAGGAGATCGCGCCGCACGCCGCCGACGTCGACGAGAATTCCCGCTTCCCGCAGGAGGCGCTGGAGGCCCTGAACGCCTCCGGGTTCAACGCCGTGCACGTGCCCGAGGAGTACGGCGGGCAGGGCGCCGACTCGGTGGCGACGTGCATCGTCATCGAGGAAGTGGCACGCGTCGATACTTCCGCTTCGTTGATCCCCGCCGTGAACAAACTGGGGACGATGGGGCTGATCCTGCGCGGCTCCGACGAGCTGAAGAAGCAGGTGCTGCCCTCGATCGCGGACGGTTCGGCGATGGCGTCCTATGCGTTGAGCGAGCGCGAGGCCGGCAGTGACGCGGCCTCGATGCGCACCCGCGCCAAGGCCGACGGCGACGAGTGGATCCTCAACGGCGCCAAGGCCTGGATCACCAACGGCGGCAAGTCGAGCTGGTACACGGTGATGGCCGTGACCGATCCGGACAAGGGCGCCAACGGCATCTCGTCGTTCATGGTGCACAAAGACGACGAGGGTTTCACCGTCGGGCCCAAGGAGAAAAAGCTCGGCATCAAGGGCTCGCCGACCACGGAGCTCTATTTCGAGAACTGCCGGATTCCGGGCGATCGGATCATCGGCGAGCCGGGGACCGGCTTCAAGACCGCGCTGGCGACGCTGGACCACACCCGGCCCACCATCGGCGCCCAGGCGGTCGGTATCGCGCAGGGTGCGCTGGACGCCGCCATCGCATACACCAAGGACCGCAAGCAGTTCGGCCGTCCGGTCAGCGACAACCAGGGTGTGCAGTTCATGCTCGCCGACATGGCGATGAAGGTGGAATCCGCCCGGCTGATGGTCTACCACGCCGCCGCCCGCGCCGAACGCGGCGAATCCCACCTGGGCTTCATCTCCGCGGCCTCGAAGTGCCTGGCCTCCGACGTCGCGATGGAGGTCACCACGGACGCGGTGCAACTCTTCGGCGGCGCCGGCTACACCGTCGATTTCCCCGTCGAGCGGATGATGCGTGACGCCAAGATCACCCAGATCTACGAGGGCACCAATCAGATTCAGCGCGTCGTGATGTCGCGCGCGCTGCTGCGCTGATCGATCCGCGGGGTTGTTGGGAAACCGCCGGCCGCGCCGCATAGGATCGCCACGGCGCGTGAAGCCCGAGCCGACGGTCGGTAAGCAGTCACCGGCTGTCTCTTCCGACCACCGCAACCGAGCAATGGTCTTATCGCGGCCAGGGGGTCTGCAGTGCAGAACGTGACTTCCCACACCCGTCCACAGATGGCCGGGAATTGATACCGGCACGTGCTCCGGTCACACCGGCCGCGCAGCGGCAGCCGCTCAAGCCGCTGGAGCCACTTTCGTTGCTCTTGGTCGAGGACGACCGCGCCGATGCGGTGCTGGTCGAAAACCTGATCGCCGACGCGGTCACCGACATCCGCGTGGTGTGGGCCAAGTCGATGGCAGACGCGGAGCGCGAGCTGGAAGCCACCCGCCCCGATTGCGTGCTGCTGGATTTGCGCCTGCCCGACGCCAGCGGGATCGACGCGTTGAACCGCATCGCCAAGCTCGACGCCACCGTCCCGATCGTCGTGATGACCGGGCTGAACGACGAGTACTTCGGGGCTTCGGCGGTCGCCGCCGGAGCCCAGGACTACCTGGTCAAGGGCCGGGTGGAGCCGGAAATGCTGCGCCGTGCGCTGCTGTACGCGATCGAGCGCAAGCGCGCCGAGCTCATCGCCGCCGATTTGCACGCGACCCAGCTGCGGGCCCGCGAGAACGCGCTGCTGGAACGCGGTCTGCTGCCGTCCCCGCTGCTGCTGGACAGCCCGGGCGTCGACATCGTCGCCCGGTACCGGCCGAGCCGCGAAGACGCCTTGCTCTGCGGTGACTTCTACGACGTCGTCCAGACGCCCGACCGGATCGTGCACGTCCTGATCGGCGACGTCGCCGGGCATGGCCCGCACGAGGCGGCCCTGGGCGCGGCGCTGCGGATCGCGTTTCGCGCGCTCACCTTCGCCGGTGTGCACGGCGTCGAACTGATGCGGCAGCTGGAGCGGGTGCTGTATTCGGAACGAACCGGCACCGGGATTTTCGCGACCGTGCTCAGCCTCGAGATCTCGCCCGAGCACCCGCGGGTCAGCGTCATCCGCGCCGGGCATCCGGGGATGTTGCTGCAGGGCGGCGGCGCGGTGGAATGGCTCGAACCGCCGGGCGGCCCGGCGCTGGGCCTGCACGCCGACGACTGGCCGCGCCACGAGCTTGCGCTGCCCGCGGGTCATGGCTTGCTGTTGCTGACCGACGGGCTCTACGAGGGATATTCGGGGCGGGGCACCGAACGGCTCGGCGAGGACGGACTGCTCGAACTGGCCCGCTCGCACGCGAACCGGCCCGGCCCGGAGTTCGTCGACGCGCTGATCGACGGCGCACAGGAACTCGCCGGGCCGCGCGGGGGCCTCACCGACGACATCGCCGTGCTCCGCATCGAGAGGACCGCGCCGTGACGGCACCGGGGCCCCTTCGGCTCGCGCAGCTCACCGTGCGGGGATGGCTGGCCCTCGTCCTGTGGATCGTGGGCGCGACGGTGCTTCTCGGGGCGCTGGTCGGCGCGGTGTTGTTGAATCGCACCGACCAGGTGTCGCGCCAGGTGGGCGACGACATCCAGCCGGCGCGCGTCGCGGCGACCCACCTGCAGGCGGCCCTGCGGGACCAGGAAACGGGCGTGCGTGGCTACCTGATCTCCGCCGATCGGCAGTTCCTCGCGCCGTATTACGACGGGCAGCGCGCCGAACAGGCGGCGGCCGACGAGGTTCGGCGGCTGGTGGGCGCGCGCGCGGAACTGGTGGCCGATCTGGACGCGGTCGAGACGGCGGCCGCCGACTGGCGGACGAACTATGCCGAACCCGTCATCGCGGGTGTGACTCCCAAAGTTCCCAGTGTCGTCAGCACCTCGATGGCCGACCTCGGCAAAGCCAAATTCGACCGTCTGCGAATGCTTTTCGATGCGCAGAACAAGCACCTGGCGGACGCGGCGACCAGTGCCGTCGACGAGCTCAACGAGATCAACGGCTGGCGCGACTGGGTGCTGGGCTCGATGGTGCTGATCGTCTTAGGGGCGGCTCTGGTGCTGGGGTTGCTGAGCCGCGCCGCGGTCACGCGGCCGATCGCAAGCCTGGCTGCGGCCTGCCGCCGGATCGCCGAGGGCAACTTCAACGAAACCATCTCGGCGCCCCAGCGGCCCAAGGACATTCGGACCATGGCCATCGACGTGGAGAGCATGCGCAAGCGCATGGTCGACGAGCTCGACGTGTCGCGTTCGTCCCAGCTGCAACTGGATGAGCAGGCCGCCGAATTGCGCCGCTCCAACACCGAACTCGAGCAGTTCGCCTACGTCGCATCCCACGATCTGCAGGAACCGCTGCGCAAGGTCGCCTCCTTCTGCCAGCTGCTGGAGAAGCGGTACGGCGACCAGCTCGACGAGCGGGGCATCGAGTATCTCGGCTTCGTGGTCGACGGCGCCAAACGCATGCAGGCGCTGATCAATGACCTGCTCACCTTCTCCCGGGTCGGCCGGCTGGGCACCACGGAAACCGAGGTGCGGCTCGACGCGGCGCTCGACGCCGGCCTGGCCAATCTGGCGGTAGCGATCGAAGAAACCGACGCCGAGGTCGAGCGGCCGGCCGAGCCGCTCCCGCAGATCGTCGGGGATCCGACGCTGCTGACGATGCTGTGGCAGAACCTCATCGGCAACGCGATCAAGTTCCGGCACAAGGATCGTCCGCCCCGTGTCGTCATCGAATGCGCGCCCGGCACCGGCACCCACGACGGCGAATGGATGCTGAGCGTAGCGGACAACGGCATCGGCATCCCGGAGGAATTCTCCGACAAGGTGTTCGTCATCTTTCAACGGCTGCACGGGCGGGAGGTGTATGCCGGAACCGGTGTCGGCCTTGCGCTGGTCAAGAAGATCGTCGAGCACCACGGCGGCACCGTGGGCATCGACACGTCCTACACCGAGGGCACCCGATTCGAATTCACGCTGCCCGTTCCCGGACCCGTCGACGAAGAAGACCCCGTCGCTTGGGAAGGAGCGCGTCGGTGACAACGCCCGAGGGCAGAGCCATCGACATCCTGCTCGTCGAAGACGACCCGGGCGACGAGCTCATCACGCGAGAAGCGTTCGAGCACAACAAACTCGAGAACAGGCTGCACGTCGCGCACGACGGGGAGGAGGGCCTCAACTATCTCTACCGGCGCGGTGAGTTCGCCGACGCGCCGCGGCCCGACCTGATCCTGCTCGACCTGAACCTGCCCAAATACGACGGCCGCCAGCTGCTGGAGAAGATCAAGTCCGACCCCGACCTGGCGCGCATCCCGGTCGTCGTGCTCACCACCTCCTCTTCAGAGGAGGACATCCTGCGCAGCTACCAGCTGCACGCCAACGCCTACGTCACCAAACCCGTTGACCTGGACCAGTTCATGAAGGCGGTCCGGCAGATCGACGAGTTCTTCGTTCAGGTGGTGCGGCTGCCGGCCACCTGAACGCCCCGGCGCCGAAATGGGTTACGCCGATTCCGAGTGCCGCCGCGCGAGCCAGGTGATCAGCCGTCCGAGGATGATCAGCAGGAACACGAACACGATCAGCAGGAACGCCGCGTCGTAGGACAGGTCGCGAGCCGTCTTCGACGGCAGGTTGTAGAACGTCCAGATCGGATAGGTCAGGTAGCCGACCGCCAGCGCCACCAGCAGACCGGTGACGATTCCGGGGATCGCCGACTTGAGCACGATCTTGCGCAGGGTCCAACCGAGCGGCAGCCCGTGCGCCGCGTCGCATTGACAGCCGATGCTCCGTGTTTGCGCCCGGCGGGCGGTCACGGGCCGTTAACCTCTTATTCTTTGTCAAGGGTTTGTATATTCGCGATTAGTTAACTTTCGTTGACGATCGAAGGAGTTTCGTGAGATTCGCTCGATCTGGAGTCGCACTGAGCGTGGTGGCCGCCGCCGCCCTGGCGTTGGCGGGGTGCGGCGGCAGCTCGAACTCTGCTGGCTCCGGTGCCACGCCGGTGGACTGCGGCGGTAAGAAAGTGCTGAAGGACAGTGGTTCGACCGCGCAGCAAAACGCGATCGAGCAGTTCGTCTACGCCTACGTTCGCGCCTGCCCGGGTTACACGCTGGATTACAACGCCAACGGATCCGGCGCCGGCGTGACCCAATTCCTCAACAACCAAACCGATCTCGCCGGGTCCGACGTGCCCCTGGATCCGTCCAGCGGCCAGAACGACAGGGCGGCACAACGGTGCGGTTCGCCGGCATGGGATCTGCCCACGGTGTTCGGGCCGATCGCGGTCACCTACCACCTCACCGGGGTGAACGGGCTGAAACTGGATGGGCCCACCGTCGCGAAGATCTTCAACGGCACCATCACCAAGTGGGACGATCCGGCGCTGAAAGCAATCAACTCCGGCGTCAACCTGCCCTCGACGCCCATTACGGTCATCTTCCGCAGCGACAAATCAGGCACCACCGCGAACTTTCAGAACTACCTCGACGGCGCGTCGGATGGTGCCTGGGGCAAGGGCGTAGGCGAGACGTTCAACGGTGGTGTCGGGCAGGGCGCCAGCGGGAACAACGGCACGTCCGCGCTGCTGCAGAACACCGAGGGATCGATCACCTACAACGAGTGGTCCTTCGCGGTGGGCAAGCAGCTGACCATGGCCTCGATCATCACGTCGGCGGGTCCGGACGCGGTGTCGATCACCGCCGACTCCGTCGGGAAGACGATCGCCGGGGCAACCTTCAAGGGGCAGGGCAACGACCTGGTGCTGGACACCTCGTCGTTCTACAAGCCGACACAGTCGGGCGCCTACCCCATTGTGCTGGCGACCTATGAAATCGTCTGCTCGAAGTACCCGGACGCGGCCACGGGCCCGGCGGTGAAAGCGTTCATGCAGGCCGCGATCGGTCCGGGCCAGGACGGTCTGGAGCAGTACGGCTCCATTCCGCTGCCCAAATCGTTCACGGAAAAGCTGTCAACCGCAGTCAATGCGATTTCCTGACGACAAGGAGGCTCGACGGTGAGCGATAGCGGGCCGGCCGCGCGGGCCGGGTCCTGGTTCGGCCCCTACCGGCTGGTGCGACTTCTGCGCCGGGGCGGCATGGGTGAGGTCTACGAGGCCGAGGACACCCGCAAGGGCCGCATGGTGGCCCTGAAACTGATCTCGCAGCAGTTCTCCGGCAACTCGGAGTATCGTGCGCGCCTGCAGCGTGAGGCCGATATCGCGGGACGGTTGACCGAACCGCATGTGGTGCCGATCCACGACTACGGCGAGATCGACGGGCGCTTCTATGTGGACATGCGCCTCGTCGACGGCGTCAATCTGGCCACGCTGTTGCACCGGGACGGGCCGTTGGCCCCACCGCGGGCGATCGCCATCATCCGCCAGGTCGCCGCCGCGCTGGACGCGGCGCACGCCGCCGGGGTCACGCACCGCGATGTCACACCGGGGAACATTCTGGTCACCCCCAGCGACTTCGCCTACCTGGCGGATTTCGGCATCGCGCGGGCCGCGACCGATCCGGGGCTGACCCAGGTCGGGACCGCCATCGGCACGTACTACTACATGGCCCCGGAACGATTCACCGACGACGAGGTCACCCACAGCGCCGACATCTATTCGCTCGCATGCGTTTTGAGTGAGTGCCTGACCGGATCGCCGCCGTATCGGGCCGACACCGTCGAACGGTTGGTCGCCGCGCACCTGACGAAGACGGCCACGCCGCCCAGCCAATTGCGCCCCGGCGCGGTTCCGCCCGCTTTGGATCACGTGATCGCCAAGGGCATGGCCAAACGTCCCGAGGAGCGCTATCGGACCGCCGGCGAATTCGCCACCGCCGCCCACGACGCGCTGACCACATCCGAGCAGCGAAAGGCCACCACGATTCTGCGCGAGGGGGAATGCGCGACGCTGCACCCGGACGCGAACGATCCACGTGTGGCGCACTCGTACGCCCCACCCGCCGGTGCCGAAACCCAGGCCAGGCCGGTGGTTTCGGGTGCGGGCGGCGATCGTTGGCCCGGCCGATCCGGCCAGGAGCCCTCATTGATTCGTGCCGCCCCGTCGACATTCGGCCATGCCTATGGAGCAGGCCCGGATTTCAGACCCCCCGCCGTGCCGGCCGACAGCAAACGGAAACAGTGGATCATCGTCGGCGCCATCGCTCTCGTCGCCCTCGTCGCTTTCGTCATAGCGGTCGTCGGTTACCTGTCCATCGGCTCGGAGCCGTCGAAACAGGCGAGCGGCCAAAGTGTGTTGCCCTTCAACGGCATTGACTTTCGCCTCTCCCCGGGCGGGGTGGCACTCGACAAAGCCGGCAACGTGTATGTCACCAGTGAAGGCATGTACGGACGGGTGGTCGAGTTGTCGCCGGGAAGTAGCGCCCCGCGAGTGCTGCCGTTCAACGGCCTTTACCAGCCGCAGGGACTGGCGGTGGACGATACCGGCACGGTGTACGTCGCCGACTTCAACAACCGGGTGGTGAAGTTGGCGGCCGGGTCGAACACCCAGACCGTGCTGCCGTTCAATGGCCTCAATTACCCCGAGGGGGTGGCGGTGGACTCCCAGGGCAACGTCTACGTCGCCGACCGTGGCAACAACCGGGTGGTGAAGTTGGCGGCGGGGTCGAACACCCAGACCGACCTGCCGTTCACCGGCCTCAACAACCCGGACGGGGTGGCGGTGGACACCTCCGGCAGCGTCTACGTCACCGACACCGACAACAACAGGGTGTTGAAGTTGGCGGCCGGGTCGAATGGCCAGACAGAGCTACCGTTCACCGGCGTTTCCGTGCCGTGGGGGATCGCTGTGGACACCGCGGGCAACGTCTATGTCACCGAGCACGACAGCAGCCAGGTGACGAAATTGCCGGCCGGATCGAACGTTTCGACCGTGCTGCCGCTGACCGGTCTCAACACTCCGTTGGCGGTCGCGGTGGCCGGCGACGGGAACGTGTACGTCGCCGACCGCGGCAACGACCGGGTGGTCAAGCTGACGCCGTGAGGCTCAGGACGCGGTCTCATTCAACCTGGCACAATTCTGACCTCGGTGACGTCAAGATGGTGGATCCCTCTGGTGGCTGTCGCTGGTCGAAGTGCGGCAGAGCCTGAACGAACGGGACTAGCCGACTCACCACCGGGGAGTGCGGCAGCCGGGGATCGGCCCGCTGGTCAGCATATCGGTCCGTGATATGCAACGTTTCAAAAGCTGATACACTCTGTATCAGACGGAGGAATTATGCCGACAACGATCGAACGCACTGTTGAAGTCGAACACACAGTTGAAGCCATCGCCCACGAAGCGCAGGTTCGCCGGGCGCACGAACGCTTGATGCGCATCGATGACATGCGCGCCGCGAGGCACCTTAAGCGGTCAGGTATGAACCAACGACAAATCGCTGACGTTTTGTCTACTACGCAGCCGCGAGTAGGTCGGCTGCTGCGCGGAGCCAACGCGCTCGGAGACGCACCGAGCCCCGAGGAAATCATCCTGCGCGCAACAGTCGACGGAACGCCCCGAGGCAAGCTGCTGAAACAGCTTCGCGGCCTCGACTACACCTTCACCCAGTTCGCGCCCTATCCCCACGAGGGATCCGTACCTGGGACCTGGACCCAGGTGAGCACTGCCCATGAACTCGGACTACTCAGCGACGAGGAATACGAGAGTGTCAGCTCCGCAGTCCAGCCGCCGACTGCGCAATAGGGTCCATTCCCAGCTGACTGTCCTCCACCAAGGGGGCAGTTCGCTGTTCCACGCTTAGTAGAGCGTTATCTCAGCGATCAGCTGATCGACGAGATCGCCCACGAGTACCGAGGCAAATGCCCCGATGCACCGGCACACGGTCGCGCCGCGATCATTACCGCCGGCGTGCCCGGTGCGGGCAAGTCGTTCGCGATCGACATGTTGGCCACCGATCACCGTCGCATCGACCCTGACGGCATCAAAGACCTCATACTGATCCGATTGGACCGGGCCGGGCTACTCGATATCCGGCACAACCACGTTCTCGCCGATGGCAAGCCCGTCCATCCCAACGAACTGGCGTTATGGGTGCATGATGCCTCCACCGAAGCGGCGAACCGTGTCCGTGCAGTATCCCTGCGCCGGGGGGAGAACTTCGTCATGGAGTGAACTCTCTCCTGGACGCCGCTTAGTGACAGCTACGTGACCGACTTGGCCTCCGATGACCGCCATTTGACAACCAACAGTTCACGAAGCCGGCTGCGGTGCGCCCAGATACTCCTCGGTGTGCTGTCCGAGGGCCGGGGGAGGGTCGCTCGCCGCGGCGTCGAAGCTCAAATAGCGTGCCGGGGTGCGGATCACCGTGACCGCGCTGTCACCCTCGCCGACGGACAGGGCGAGCTCGTTCTCGGCGAACAGCGCGGTGCCGACCACCTGCTTCCAGGTGTAGGCGTGGCAGGCCATCAGGCCGCCCTCCTGAAGCAGCCGGACCCATTCGTCGGCGGTCCTGGCGGCCAGCGCCGACTCGAGTTCCTCGGTCAGCTCGGGATAATTGAGCGCCCGGGCGCGCTGGTCGATGAACCGCTCGTCGTCGCGCATGTCGGGCCGGCCGATGATCTCGCACAGCTTGTCCCAGTGCTTGGGCACGTACGCGCTGATCACCAGGTACCCGTCGGCCGCCCGGAATGCGTCCGATGGCTGGGTGGCGAACCCAACACCCTTGCGTCGCTTCGATTTTGACGCCGAATCCGAGTCGCTCGGTTTGGGTTCCGAGTTCGGCTTGTTCAGGTGGATGGTCAGCTGACTGGCCTGCAGGCTGACCGCGACGTCATACATGGCGACCCGCACGACGTCGGCCACCCCGTGGCGCTCACGGTTGAGCAGCGCGGCCAGCACCGCCTGGGCCAGCACGTGACCGCTGGCGGCGTCGACGAGCTGGAACGGAATGATCTGGGGTTTGCCGCTGGGCGTGGGCATCCCGGTGGTCATCCCCGATTCGGCGGCGACCATCAGGTCGACGCCCGGCCGGCTGCCCTCGGGGCCGTTGCCGCCGTAGGCGGACAGGCGCGCGTAGATGAGTTTCCGATTGCGGGATTGCAGCTCGTCGGGACCCAGGCCCATGCGTTCCATCACCCCGGGCCGAAACCCTTCCAGCACAACGTCCGCGGTATCGACCAGCCGCAGTGTCTGCTGCTTGGCTTCGTCGCTGCGCAGGTCCGCCATCACCGACTTCTTGCCCCGGTTGTGGGGGAGGAACAGGCTGGCCAGCGGCGGGCGGCCGGGGAGGACCGCGGTGATGTGGCGGGCCGCCTCGCCGACGGGCGCCTCGACCTTGATGACCTCGGCCCCCAGGTCGGCCAGCACCTGTCCGGCCATCGGCCCGGCGATGTTCTGGGTGAAATCGAGTACCCGGAATCCGTCAAGCGGCTTGGCGGGCTTGCTGTTTGGCTTGCTGTTTGGCACTAGTGGTTGCCTTCCTTTACCGAGCCGTGTTCAGCACCGCGGTGCAGTAGTAGTTCTGGGCGAAGGGCGCGTCGGGGTCGGTCGATTGCAGCGGCAGCCCGTTATTGGCCAACATCTGATTCAGCGGGGTGCGAACGGGTTGCCAGCCCCGCCGCTGCAGATAGGTCGCGACGTCATTGCGCTGGCCGGGGAAGCCAAGGTCGCCCAGGGCGATGTCGAGGCCGTTGCGCCGCCACTTTTCGCTCGCCGCGTTCAACGCGTCCCCGCTGACGCCCGTATTCGCGAAGACCTCGGCCACCAACTGGCTGCCGTCGGCGGACAGCGCGGTGATGTTGTCCAGCAACCGATCCTGGGCCTGCGGCGGCAGAAAGCCGACCAATCCCTCGGCGGCCCAGGCGGCGGGTCGCCCGGTGGCGAAGCCGGCCTGTCGCAGCGCCGAGGACCAGTCGTGGCGCAGGTCGACCGGGACGGTGCGCACCTCGGCGGTCGGCCGGGCGCCGAGTTCGGCGACGGTGGCGGCCTTGAATTCGAGGACCTGCGGCTGGTCGACCTCGAACACCGTGGTGCCGGCGGCCCAGGGCAGGCGATAGGCGCGCGCATCCAGACCGGAGGCCAGGATGACCACCTGGTGGATGCCGGCGGCCCCCGCCTCGGCGAAGAACGCATCGATGTACCGCGTGCGGGCGGCCAGCATGTCGGTCATGCGTTGCATGCCCCACGGGGCGCCGGGCTCATCGACGTCGGCCGAGTCGAGTTCGCCGGCGGCCCACCGGGTCATGAAGTCGACACCGACGGCGCGCACCAGCGACTCGGCGAACCGATCGTCGATCAGCCCGTCCCGGGTGGCCCGGGCCCGCCCCGCGGCCACCATGGTGGCGGTCGCCCCCACACTGGTCGCGAGGTCCCAGGTGTCGTCGTCGGTGCGCGCCATCGAGGAAATCCCTTCGGGTCTACTGGTTAGCCACAATAACTACCAACGCCGGGCCGCGACCCGCGGCCCGCTCCTCGCCGTGCCGGCGCCGCCGGCGAGGCTCGACACGGATCGATCACGGCCGGGTGTTGCCGTCCTCGCCCCGCCACGCTGTCGCTAACCTGGCGTAATGACCACTTCGGCTGCCATCGCGCGAGAATGCACTGCCGCGCACGACGTCGACTGGCGGCGCGGCGCGCAGTGGGCGCGGCGGCTGGCCTGGATCAGCCTGGCCGTGGTGCTCGTCGAGGGTGTCGTCGGGCTGTGGCAGGGACTCTCGGTGGGCTCCATCGCCCTGACGGGGTGGGCTCTGGGTGGCGCGTCGGAGGCGCTGGCCAGCGCGGTAGTGGTGTGGCGGTTCAGCGGTGCACGCACCTTTTCCGCGAGCGCCGAGCGGCGCGCACAACGCGGCGTCGCGGTGTCGTTCTGGCTGACCGCCCCGTACATCGCCGCCGAATCCCTCCACCACCTGGCCGGTGAACACCGCGCCGAGACGTCGGTGATCGGTATCGGGCTGACCGCCCTGGCCTTGCTGCTCATGCCGGTGTTGGGCCGCGCCAACTACCGGCTGGGTGCGCGGTTGGGCTCGGGAGCCACCGAGGCCGAAGGAATCCAGAACTACCTGTGCGGCGCCCAGGCCGCCGGGGTGCTGATCGGCCTTGCGGTGACGGCCCTCTGGTCGAGCGCATGGTGGATCGACCCCGCGGTGGGACTGGCGATCGCGGGTGTTGCCGTGTGGCAGGGCGTTCGCGCCTGGCGCGGCGAGGAGTGCGGCTGCTGAGCCTGCGGATCACTTCGCGCCAGTCACGCGCGGCGACCCGCTGCGCCCGGCTTCGCCGCGCGGCGCATCCAGTCGGTACCGGATCAGCCGGGAGCTGTTGGCCACCACCGCGACCGACGACGCGTTGTGCAGGATCGCGGCCAGCACGGGAGACAGCGCACCGCCGGCGCCGATGATCAGCCCGGCGGCGTTGACGGCGATGGACATACCGTAGTTCTCCTGGATGACGTCGACGGCGCGGGCGCCCAGGTCCCGCACGTCGAGCAGGCGATGCAGGTCGTCGTTGGCCAGCGCCACGTCGGCGGTTTCCACGGCGACATCGGTTCCGGCCAGCCCCATCGCGATGCCGATATCGGCTGCCGCCAGCGCGGGGGCGTCGTTGATACCGTCGCCGACCATGCCGACGATGAAGCCCTCGTCCTGCAGTTCGCGCACCGCCGCGAGTTTGTCCTCGGGCATCACCTCGGCGCGCCATTCGTCGATCCCGAGTTCGCGCGCCACCACCTCGGCGATGTCCGGGTGATCCCCGGTGAGCATCACGATCCGGCGAATACCGTTGGCGCGCAGCTTCTTCAGCACCTCAGCGGCCTCTGGCCGCACTTCGTCGCGCAGGCTGATCAACCCCACCAGCGTGCCGTCGACCGCGAGCAGCAGCGGCGTCTCGGCCTGGCGGCGCAGCTTGCCCACCCAGTCCGACGCCTTCTTGGACACCTTGACCTTTTCGGAGCGCAGCAACCCGGGGCTGCCCAACAGCAGGGTCCGCCCGTCGGCCCAGGTCCGCATGCCCAGCCCGACCAGCACCTCGCACTCCTCATGCGGCGGAATGGTGATGTGGCGTTCCTCGGTCGAGCGGATCACCGCCTCGGCCAGTGGATGACGGGAGTGGATCTCCGAGCTGGCCGCATACGCCAGCACCTGCTCGGGTTGCCAATCGGAATGCAGTGCAATGATATTGGTGACCACCGGCCGCCCGACGGTCAGTGTGCCGGTCTTGTCGAACACGATCGCGTCCACCCGGCCTGCCTGCTCGAGGTGCGAACCGCCCTTGATCAAAATGCCGCGGCGCGCGCCGTTGCCGATCGCGGCGCTGATCGCCGTCGGGGTGGCCAGGCCCACCGCGCACGGGCAGGCGATCAGCAGCATCGTCATCGCCCGGCGGACGTCACCGGTGATCGCCAGCGTGATCGCCGAGACGATGAACGAGGTGGGAACGAAACGGCGAGAGAAGTTTTCGCCGACGGTCTGGATAGGCGCCCGGTCGTGCTGCGCCTCTTCGACCCGGCTGATGATGCGCCCGATGGTGGTCTGACTGCCGACGGCGCGGGCCTGCACCACCAGGCGCCCGCGCACGACCACCGAACCGGCGTGCACGTGCATGCCGACCACGACGCTGACCGGCAGATTCTCGCCGGTGATCGCGGACTGGTTGACGATCGCCTCGCCGTCGACCACCTCACCGTCGACCGGTATCGCGACGTGGTCGTGCACCACCACCTCGTCGCCGATCTGCACGGTGTCGATCGGCACCTGTACCTCGGTGCCAGGCTCGAGGGCCCCAGAAGGGTTCGTCAGCCGGATCCACGCCGTGTCCTGGCTGCCGCGCAGCAGCTCCGAGATCGCCCGCCGGGTCCGGCGCAGCGTCAGATCCTGCAGGTACTCGCCGATGTTGAGCAGCCACAGCACCGTCAGCGCGACGACGTTCTCCCGCAGCACCAGGCTCGCCACGGTGGCCGCCGAGACCAGCGCGTCGGTCCCGGCCTTGCCCGAGCGCAACGAGCGCAGCGCGCCGCGCAGGAACGGATAGCCGGTGAAGACCGTGACGCCGGTGGCGAACAGCCGCCCGCTCGGCCCGAGCAGCGGCGGCCGCGCGAACACGTAGCGCCGCACCCCGAGCAGGGCCAGCGCCGCGCCGCCGATGACCATGCGCAGCACGTCGGCGTTGCGGATCTCGGAGGAATGCGGCGCGCGGGCCGGGATCAGCTCGGCGGCGACGTGCGCCGCGTCGCCGATGGCCGCCAGCACGGAGTTCCGGTCGCAGCGCCGGGGTGAATACCAGACGACCACCGATCCGGTGCGCGGGTAGGCGTGCACCACGCGCACGCCCTCGCACTTGGCGACGGCCTCCTCGACCGCCACGGCGCGCCGGGAATCGGCACGCACCCACCCGACCGAGACCCGCATGCGTCCGGCCGCATCCGAAATCACTTGCAGCGCAGCGTCTTGCGTGCGAACCTCGTCTGCGACGTCGGAGACCAGGGCCAGGTCCATGGCGCGATCAGTGCTCGTGGTCGTGGGTGTCGGCGATCGACGGCGTGGGCGCCTCCTCGCCGATACGCTCGCGGGCCTCGGCCATCACGTCGGCGAGGCGCAGGCGCGCCGACTCGGCGGCCTCCTCGGCCTTGCGGGTGCCGCGCAGCCCGAGCTCGGCGGCCGACACCGCGGTCTCGTGCAGCGGCGCCTTGGCCACGGCCTTGCGCACCACCTCGTAGGCGGTCACTCCGACCAGCCCGGTGACGACCGTCCCTGCCGCCTTCGCCAAGAGCCCGTACACCGCCATTGCCCGCAACCTTCCTCGTCGTCTCAGCGTTTAGCCCATGTCGGCTCGACGTTAACATCGAAATATTGCGATATCAATATGTATTGTTTGGGGCATCAGCCGTCTTCTGCCGCCCAGGTGTTGGGCAGCATCGGCATCCTCGGCCCGCCGCCGAACTCGTCGCCGGCAAGCGAGGTCAGCCCGGTCGGCTGGGCACTGCCTTTCGACACCGTCCCGGCAAACCCCATGATGCCCGCGTCGCGCTCCGATGCCACCGTCGACGTGACCGGCGGCGTGGCCCAGTCCGGATCGACCTCGACGTCCATATCCATGAATTCGTCGCCGTGCGCCTCCTGCTTCGCGCGTCGGCGCCGCCGCGCCCGCTCCCGTTCCCGCGCCCGCTCCCGTTCCCGTTCCCGCGAGGTCGCCCCCGATAGGGCCGCGGCGCTATCCGGCTGCGCCGCCTTGCTTTTGGCGCTGGAGGCGGCGCCGGCGGTGGCCCCCTCACCCGCGCCGATACCGGGAGGCGCCACCGCGTACGGAGGCGGAAAGCCCGCCGCCGCGGCGCTCGGTGGTGCCGGCGCCACCGAACCGGCGACGGTGCTCGCCGGGGGCGCGGCGGGGGCCGGGGCCGCGCCGGGGGTGACGGCCGGCGCGGCCGCAGCGGGAGCCATCGCGGCAAGTGGAAGCGCGGCGGGCGCGGCCACCGCGGGCGCCGGCACCGGCGCGACGGCCGGTCCACCCACGCCGACCACCCCGGTCGCCTGAGCCAGCCCCGCGAAGCCGCCCACAGCGCCGACGGGGGCGGCCGCAACCGGAAGGAACGGGGAAAACACGCTGTAGCCGATGGACGCGAAATCGTCGGGGCTCAGGACCAGCAAGAACGGATTATTCAGGGCACCAATCGGATCCGCCAGGAATTTGTTGATGATGTTCGCCACGAACCCCACCGGATTCTGCGCGAATTCAAAGAAGTGGTCGCCGCCGAATCCGAAATAGAGATCCGACAGCAGCGGGAACTGCCCCACGAAGGACTCGATGGTCTGCTGGCTGTAGCCGATCGGGTCCTGCATGAAGGCCGCGATGCTGAAGTTCTGGATCGTGTTCGCCAACGCCGACTGCAGGTCGGTCAGGTTCAGCGTGGACGCGTCCTGGGCGAGCTGCTCGGCGGTGTGGATGGCGCTGGTCACGGAGTTGAGCCATGTCGACACCGGGTTCAGCACCACCGGCGCCGGGGTTTGCGGCGTCCCGGATATTGCAGCCACCGCCGTCTCGGAGATCACCTGGTAGGTGCTCATCGTGAGGGCGGCCTGGATCCACATCCGCACGTAGTCGGCCTCGTTGAGCGCGATCGGGATGGTGTTGAGCCCGAAGAAATTGGTCGCCACCAACACGCCGTGGACGAGGTGGTTGGCGGCCAGCTCGGCCAGGGTCGGCATGGCCGCCAGCGCGGCGACGTAGGCCGCGGCCGCGGTCTCGTGCTGGGCGGCCGCTGCGGTGCTGTCGGCGCTGGCCTGCGTCAACCACGCCAGATATGGCCCGTGCGCGGCCACATACGAGTCCGCACTCGGCCCCTGCCATGCCCCGGCCTGCACGCCGGCCAACACCGCGGCGAGTTCCCCGGCGACCGTTGCGTATTCGGCGCCCAACGTGTTCCACGCCCCCGCCGCCGCCAGCAACGACGCCGGCCCGGGCCCGCTGCTCAGTAACGTCGAATGCACCTCTGGCGGTGCCGCGATCCAGACGGGGGTCGTCATGAGCCGCGGCCATCCAGACACGGCGCCCCCGCCGCGTCACCGACCGCGTAATTGGCGCCGGCCCGAGTCCCAAGCGTGCCGGCGTCGCAGTCATCCAAGCTCTGCCCCCCGGCTCGACACTCAGCTAACCCCTGAAAATTAGCATTGGTTTACCTAACCTGTCGAGGTCGCGGAAGTGCGCTACCAGGTACGTCAGGCTGGGTCGGGGAGGACCCGGGTGACCTTTTCCGTCTCGATCCTGCGCTGCAGCGCCGCCGGGTCGGGATTGGCGACCTGCACCAGCGACGCCCCGGCGGTCAGGATCGAGAGCAGGCCGTCCACCAAATCGTCCGGCCGCGTCCACGACGCGCTGGACAGGACCCGGTCGCCGGATGTCAAATCCCTTGCCGCGGAAGATCTTTCGCAATCCAACAGGATCTCCTCGACGGATCGCCCG
Organism: Mycobacterium sp.; assembly: GCF_004298145.1. Classification (GTDB taxonomy): domain Bacteria; phylum Actinomycetota; class Actinomycetes; order Mycobacteriales; family Mycobacteriaceae; genus Mycobacterium. The sequence goes on along the minus strand of NZ_SCRH01000006.1, from coordinate 51,996 downwards.
CCCAGCGCCGGGCCCGGACGCGGTTCGGGAACGATCTGGTCGCCGTGCACCCGCACCGCGGTCGCGTAGTCGGTCACGCCGATCGGCAGGTCGGGTGCCGGACGGCCGAACGGATCCAGCGACAGCACCGCGACCTCGCCCCCCGCGACCGCGTCGTCCGCCTCGTCGAGGCGCTCGGCCGTGCACAGTGCTATGTCCGACGCCACGTCGCCCGGGCCCGTCAGCACCGCCTCGGCGCCGATCCACCACACCCCGAACAACACCGCCGCCGTCTGCCAGTGCGCGGGCAGCAGGATCGCGACCCGGCTGGCCGGCCCGGCCCCGAGTTCGTCGCGCAACAGGTTGCCCGTCTTGGCGGCCCAGTTCGCCAGCGTCACCCCCGACAATTCGATGCGCTCGCCGGTGGCGTCGTCGTAATACGTGATCCGCGGGCCGACCGGGTCGGCCCGCAGCAGGGGATCGAGGATGGCCCCGCTGAGCGTGCTCAGTTGATGCACTCGGGCTTGTCGGAACCGGCGGTCAGGATCGGCGACGGCGCCGGAACGTCGGGGTTGGCGGCCACCGCGCCGGCCGTGGACACCCGGGCGGGCATGATCGACTCGGTGCCGGAAAGCCCCGAGCCCGGACCGCTGTAGTCGTTGGCCAACACCACGCGCACCGCCCCCGGCGCCAGCGAGGTGTCGGCGACCACCGGCAACCCACCCAATTCCTTGGAGACCTCCTTCGCCCCCAGGTCATCGCTCTTGGCGGCGCGAACCTGGCTGGCCTTGACGTGCCCGCCATCGTTGTTGCCCACCATACCCGTGGCAAAGCCCTTGGCGCTCAAGACGTCTGACACCGCCGCGGCCAGCCCGTTGATATCGGTGTCGTTGACGACACTGGCGGTCGTCTTCGCCGGCGTGTAGGCGATCTCCTCGGTCTTGCCCTCTTCCTGTTCGTGCAGCAGGCCAGCGACCCAGTCGGCCACCTGGTGCGGGTCCAACCGCACCACGCTCTGCATGCCGTCGTCGCTCCAGCCGGCGCCGTCGAGCACCGGGATGGTGGCGAAGGCGACGTTGCCGCCGGCCAGCTTCTGCATCTGTTGCACGAAATCCATCACGTCCCACCCGGCGGAGATCACCACCGAACGCTGCACGGCGGCTTCCAGGCGCTTCACCGTGGTGGGGCTGGACAACGTCCGGCCGGAGATGACCCGGTGGGCCAGCGAGGCCATCACCACCTGCTGGCGCACCACCCGGTCCAGGTCGCCGCGCGGCAGTTCGTGGCGCTGGCGCACGAAGCTGAGCGCCTCCGCGCCGCTGAGCCGCTGCGGGCCCGCCGGGAAGTCGGCGCCCGAAAGCGGTTCGAACACCGGCTCTTTGAGGCAGACGTCGACGCCGCCGAGCGCGTCGGTGATCAGCGAGAAGCCGAGCAGGCCGATCTCGGCGTAGTGATCGACGGTGACGCCGGTGAGATCGGCGACGGTCTTGATCAGCGCCTCGCGACCGGCCTCGGTGCCCTGGGCGGCCGCGTCCGCCGCGGCGTCCCCGGCCCTGACCAGGCCGGCGCGCTTGGCTTCCCGGGTCTGGCCGTAGACGCCGTTGATCTTGGTCTTGCCCAGGCCCGGCGCGGCGACGTAGGAGTCGCGTGGGATCGAGATCGCGGTCGCCGATTTCCCGTTGTTGGGGATCCGGATCAGGATGATCGTGTCGGTGTTGGTGGCTTCCTCGTCGCCGGCCCGCAGCGCGTCCAGTTCCTCTTGGGACAGCGGGTTGCCGTGCGCGTCGGTGCGGCTGTCCAGGCCGACCAGCAGGATGTCGATCGCGCCGTCGTCGCCGCCCTTGCCCAGCGAGGCCGCCGACATGTGAAAGATGCCGTCTTCGAAGGACCGGACATTGCTCCACGCGATCCCGGTGCCGACGACGACTGCGAGCGTCAGCACGGTGGCAATCACACGAACCACACGTTGCACAGGCATCCCATTACATTACTTGCGACACATGCGCTTCTCGGGTAGCCAACGGCGGCGTGGCCCGCGCTGCCCCGCGATTTCTTGGAGCATTTCGGACCATGCCAAACTCGAACCATGTCGGGCAGGATCGTGATCGCCGGTGCCGGTGGGCAGCTGGGCGGCTATTTGAGCTCGCTGGCGACAACTCAGGGCCGTGACGTCCTGCCGCTGACGTCGTCGCAGTTCGACATCACCGACCCCGCGGCCGCCGAGCGGATCGTGCAGCGCGGTGACGTGGTGATCAACTGCGCGGCATACACAGATGTCGATGGCGCCGAGACCGACGAGGCGCGCGCCTTCGCCGTCAACGAAGCCGGTCCCGGGCACATCGCGCGGGCGTGCGCGCGGGTCGGCGCCCAGTTGATCCACGTGTCGACCGACTACGTCTTCAACGGAGACTTCGGCGGCGCGGCGCCGCGGCCCTACGAGCCCAGCGATCGGACCGCGCCCCAGGGTGTGTACGCCCGCAGCAAGGCCGCGGGGGAGCAGGCCGTCCTGGCGGCGCTGCCCGAGGCGTCGGAAGGCATAGTGGTCCGCACCGCCTGGGTCTACACCGGCGGCACCGGCAAGGACTTCGTCGCCGTCATGCGCCGGCTGGCCGCCGGGGATGGCCCGGTGGATGTGGTCGACGACCAGACCGGCTCCCCGACCTACGTCGGCGACCTGGCCGCAGCGCTGCTGCAGATCGTCGACGATCGCGTGCCCGGCCCGATCCTGCACGCCGCCAACGAGGGCGCGGTTTCGCGATTCGACCAGGCCCGCGCCGTCTTCGAGGAATGCGGCGCCGACGCGGCGCGGGTGCGGCCGGTCAGCACCGACCACTTTCCCCGGCCGGCGCCGCGTCCCACCTACTCCGCGCTGTCCGGTGGTCAGTCCGCGGCGGCCGGGCTGCGCCCGCTGCGGCCCTGGCGCCCCGCGCTTGTCGCGGCACTGGCGGCCTCTGGAGACGGTGCCGCGGCCGATCGACCGTTACCCTCGACGCGTGACTGACGTCCTGCCGGTCGTGACGGTGACCTACTCACCGGGTCCGCACCTGGAGCGCTTTTTGGCCTCGCTGTCGCTGGCCACGGAGCGGGAGGTGTGCGTGCTGCTGGCCGACAACGGCTCCACCGACGGCACCCCGCAGGCGGCGGTCGATCGTTACCCCAACGTGCGGCTGTTTCACACCGGAGCCAACCTCGGCTACGGGACCGCGGTGAATCGCGCCGTCACGCGGCTCGACCGCGAGGACGACTGGGTGATCGTGGCCAACCCCGACGTGCAGTGGGGCCCGGGCAGCATCGACGCCCTGCTGGACGCCGCGTCGCGCTGGCCGCACGCCGGTGCCCTGGGCCCGCTGGTCCGCGACCCCGACGGGTCCGTGTACCCGTCGGCGCGCCACCTGCCGAGCCTGATCCGCGGCGGCATGCACGCGGTGGTCGGGCCGTTCTGGAAGACCAACCCGTGGTCGGCGGCGTACCGCCAGGAGCGGCTGGAGCCCAGCGAGCGGCCGGTGGGCTGGCTGTCGGGGTCGTGCCTGCTGGTGCGCCGGTCGGCGTTCGGCCAGATCGGCGGGTTCGATGAGCGCTACTTCATGTACATGGAGGACGTCGACCTCGGCGACCGGCTCGGCAAGGCCGGCTGGCTTTCCATCTACGTGCCGTCGGCGGAGGTCCTGCACCACAAGGGCCACTCCACCGGCGGGGACCCGGCCAGCCACCTGGCCGCCCACCACAAGAGCACGTATATGTTTCTGGCCGACCGGCACGCCGGGTGGTTGCGTGCGCCGCTGCGCTGGGTGCTGCGCGCCTCGTTGGCGGTACGTTCCCGCCTGATGGTGCGCAACGCGGTCCGCGCATCCGCCCGGCGGAAACCGGCAGAAGGGCGACACTGAGGTGGGAACTCCGCAAGTCGACGTCGTGATCCTGGTCGGCGGCAAGGGCACCCGGCTGCGGCCGCTGACGCTGTCGGCGCCCAAGCCCATGCTGCCCACCGCGGGACTGCCGTTCCTCACCCATCTGCTGTCGCGGGTCGCCGCCGCGGGCATTGAGCACGTCATCTTGAGCACGTCGTACCGGGCCGCCGTCTTCGAGGCGGAGTTCGGTGACGGCTCCAAGCTGGGCCTGCAGATCGAATACGTCACCGAGGAGCGGCCGCTGGGCACCGGCGGCGGCATCGCCAATGTCGCCGACCATCTGCGGCACGACACCGTGATGGTGTTCAACGGCGACGTGCTCTCCGGCGCCGACCTGCACCAGATGCTCGACTTCCACTCCGCCCAGGAGTCCGACGTCACCCTGCACCTGGTCCGGGTGGGCGACCCGCGGGCGTTCGGCTGTGTGACCACCGAGGAGGGCCGCGTCACCGCCTTCCTGGAGAAGACCCCGGATCCCCCGACCGACCAGATCAACGCCGGCTGCTATGTGTTCTCGCGCGCCATGATCGACCGGATTCCGCGCGGCCGTGCGGTTTCGGTGGAACGCGAAGTGTTCCCCGCGCTGCTCTCCGATCCGGGCGTCAAGGTGTGCGGCTACGTCGACGCCAGCTACTGGCGCGACATGGGCACCCCGGAGGACTTCGTCCGGGGGTCGGCGGATCTGGTGCGCGGCATCGCGCCGTCGCCTGCCCTGCACGGCCACCGCGGCGAGCAGTTGGTGCACGACGGTGCCGCGGTGTCGCCGGGCGCGGTGCTGATCGGCGGCACCGTGGTGGGGCGGGGCGCGGAGATCGGGCCCGGCGTCCGGTTGGACGGCGCGGTGATCTTCGACGGCGCCAAGGTCGAGGCCGGCAGCGTGATCGAGCGCTCGATCATCGGATTCGGTGCGCGCATCGGTCCGCGGGCCCTGATCCGCGACGGGGTGATCGGCGACGGCGCCGACATCGGCGCGCGGTGCGAACTGCTGCGCGGCGCCCGGGTGTGGCCCGGTGTCTCGATTCCCGACGGCGGGATCCGCTACTCGAGCGACGTGTAGGCGCGGTACGCCGGCATTCCCGCCGCCGAGCCTGACGCCACAGTCACGCTCGACGCCGAACGTGACACCACAGTCACGCTCGGCGGGCCCGGGCCCGCGAAACCAGATACGCCAGAGCGTGATCGCTGCCGGCCGGCAACGCGTCGGCGGGCCACCATCGCAGGTCCTCGGACTCGTCGCTGATCGCGATCTGGGCGCCGGCCGGCGCGTGCGCCACGAACTGCAAATCCAGATGGCGGGTCGGCACCCCCAGCGAGCAGACCACCGGGTGCACGTGCACCGCGGCCAACTCGGGTTCGATGCGCAGCCCGTCGACCCCGGACTCCTCGGTGGCCTCACGCAACGCCGCCGCGACGATGTCGGCGTCGTCGTCGTCGCAGTGCCCGCCCAGCTGCACCCAGCGCCCCAGCCGGCGATGCAACGTCAGCAGCACCTGGCCGCCGGTGTGATCGAGCACCAGCGCCGAGGCGGTGACGTGGCCCGGCACGCACTCGCGGCGGCACGCGTCGGCGCGGGCGTGCACGAAGGCCAAGACGGCGTGCCGCAACGAATCCTGGGCCGCATCGGGGGGCTCCCAGGTGGATAGGATCGCGATCGCCGACTCGCGCAGGCTCACCGCGAGCCCCGCCGTTTCCTGCGATCGGCCAGCGACACCCACGCCGCGCGGCAGTCCGCCACCGCCGCGGCCGGCAGGCCCAGCCGCTCGATCAGCACGCGGCGGTCGACGAGGTCGAGCGCCTTCTCGATCTCGTCGGCCTTCAACAGCAGGTCGACATCGCAGGCGAGTTCGGGGTCGGCGTGCTCCGGCGGGGGAAGGGGCAGCTGCTCGGCTTCGCGGGGCTCCAGCTCCAGCACGCCCCCGCCGTAGCTGCGGCCCATGATCTCGGTGAAGGCGAACGTCACGCTGTTGTGGAACACCGCGGCCAGCGCAGCCGGGTCGACCCGGGCATCGGAGCGGGTGGCGAGACGCACCCGATGCACGGTATCGGTGCTCGTCGCTGCGGCGGCGTTGACGGTCAACCGCGGCGCCCGGTGAATCTGGCGCAGCAGGAACAACTCTGGCACCCACAGCGACGGCGTGCTCCACCAGGGCTTGCGGAGCGAGCACTTATAACCACGGTGCACGCCGGCCGCCTCCCCGGCGCGGATGTGGGCGATCAGTGCGGGATCGGCCGGCTCACGCGGCGCGTTGAGCAGCCAGCTGCGGTGTCCGGCGGCGACATCGCTTGCCCGGCAATCGGCGTCGTACACCAGCCCGGACAGCTGGGCGCTGCGCGAGACGAGCGGGACGCAGTGTTGGCGCAGCCCCAGCTCCCGGGCCTGGGCGTCGGTCAGGGTGAAAAAGGCGTTGCGCCCGGTCACGATGCCCACATCCACCTCGGCTAGAGACCCGAGCGGGGTCAACGCCTCGGAGCCCCTGAGCGCCCGCAGCAGCCGGATCGCGGCGGGGTCCAGAAAGTACTTCGTCCACTTCTCGTTTTCGTGCAGCAGCGCGGGCGCCCATTCGACGTCCAGGTCGGCGTCGGCCAGCGCACCGGCGTCGAGCAGGTGCACGGTGCGGATGCGGGCGGGACCGGGGCCGACGACGCCGCAGAACAACACGACCTCTTGCAGGATGCCGTCGAACACCAGGCGCTCGAAGGTCAGCAGCGTGATGTCGCGGAATCGGCGCAGCAGAAAGTCGCGCAGCTGTGCGGCGTAGGTGACCTGCAGCAGCTCGGCCGGAAGCACCAGCCCCACCCGCCCGCCGTCGCGCACCAACACGGTGCTCGCCACGACGAACGGCACCCAGGCGTTGGTCAGCCTGGTCGGGCGCAGGCCCGCGCGCCGCATGAGTTCCAGCGCCGGGTCGCGCTGCTGCGCTGCCCAGTTGCCGAACCGGATGTAGGGCGGGTTGCCGGCGACCCCGTCCCAGCCGCCGGCGTCGGTGCCGGTGAGCCAGGTGAACAGGCTCTCGGCGTCGACGGGAGCGAACCGCCGGGCCTTGGCCGCCTCGCGCGCGATCAGCTCGACCCCGTGCACCCGGTCGCTGAGCCCGGCCAACTCGCGCAGGATCGCACCGTCGCCGCAGGACGGTTCGACGATCTTCGGGCCGGCCTCGCGAACCCAGTGGGCCAGGAACTTCGCCACCGGTGCGGGGGTGTAGTAGCCGCCGCGGGCCTTGTCGGCCGAGGCCGCCGCCTTGCCCGTGAACTTCATGGGCATCAGTATCTCGGAAAACTCCGGCTTACCTGCGGATCAGTAGATCCCCGGCGTCCGCGGCGTCGCGCGGGCCGGCGGGGTCGGCGGCATAGCCGATGGCGATGGCGCCCAACGGCTCCCAATCGGCGGGCAGCTCGAGCTCGGCGCGCACCAGGTCGGCGGCGAAAATCGTCGAGCCGATCCAGCAGCTGCCCAGCTCGCGCACCGCCAATGCGACCAGCAGCGCCTGCACGGCCGCGCCGACCGCCACGGTGAACATGGTGTGCTCGGCGTCGGCGCGGGCGGCATCGGGATAGGAGTGGGCGCCGTCCGGAACCAGCATCGGGATGACGACTTCGGGCGCGTCGTAGAGGATCTGGCCACGCGCCACCCGGCGGTCGATGGAGTCGGCGGGCCGGCCGTCGCCGGCGAGGTCGGCGCGCCACTTGTCCTTCAGCCGGTCCAGCAGCCGGGTCCGGGTGGCCGGGGTCTGCAGCCAGACGAACCGCACTGGGCGGGTGTGGTGGGGCGCCGGCGCGGTCAGGGCCTCGGCGACGGCCGCCTCCACCAGATCCGCGGGCACCGGCTCGTTGGTGAACCGGCGCACCGATCGCCGCAGCAGCTGCGCCTGGCGACGGCCCATGTCGATGGCCTCGGCGGTGCCGAGCCAGAACAGGTCTTCGGTGCCGGGCCGCACCAATTGCCGCGCCGTCGAGCCGTCGTCGGTCAGCGACAGGCCGCGCACCACCGCCGCCGGCATCGCGGTCAACTTGCCCTTGACCAGATCGGTGGCCGCGGCGATCTCGTCGGCGATCGCGACCTCGGTGACCAGCAACTCGTTGCCGTGTTGGTCGATGGCCCCCGAATAGCCGTGCAGCACAGCCAGACCCGCGGCGCCCACGGCCGCGTCGGTCTGGCCGTTGCGCCAGGCGCGGCCCATGGTGTCGGTGATGACCACGGCGACCTCGACGCCGAGTCGCTCGCGCAGCCCGGCGCGCAGCGTCGCGGCGCTGCCGTCCGGGTCGACGGGCAGCAACGCCAGCTCGTCGCGGCCGACGTTGGATCCGTCCACGCCCGCGGCGGCCTGCACCAGGCCGATCCGGTTCTCGGTGATCAAGGTCCGGCCTTTGCGGGCCAGCACGCGAACGGCTTCGTCGTCGACCAGCTTGCGCCGCAGGCGATCGCGCTCCTCGGGATCCCGGGGCGCCGGCACCAGCCGGCCCTCGCATTTGGACACCGCCTTGCTGGTGACCACCACGACGTCGCCGTCGCGCAGCCACGGTGCGGCCGCAGCGATGGCCGCGCCCAGATCGTCACCGGGCCGGAATTCGGGCAGCCCGGCGACGGGCAGGATCTCGATCGCGGCGGCGGTGCCGTGTTCGCGGGGTGAAGGGGGCTGAGTCATGGCGCCGCTCCGCATCGCTTCGCTCCGCATCGTCGCCGGCGGGTCATGGCGCCGCTCCCCATCGCCTCGCTCTGCATCGTCGCCGGCGGGTCATCGCGCCACCCCCGCAAGCTCCAGCCCGGCCCTGACCATCTCGGCCGTCGCCTCGGGGTCGGTCATCACCAGCGGCACCGAGCGCACCGCCACTCCCTCGATCTCGGTCCCATCGCCCTCGCTCACCAGCCAGCAGTCCAGGATGCCGGTGCCCCGCCGCGCGCCGTAGTGGCGCCCGACGGCCTCGGCGGTGGACTCGACCCCGATCACGGACAGGCAGGTATCGGCCATGCCGCGCAACGGCTTTCCACCGATGATCGGCGAGTAGCCGACGACCGGGGCCTTCGCCGCCCGCAGCGCGCCGCGGATACCGGGGACGGCCAGGATGGCGCCGACGCTGACGACCGGATTCGATGGGGCCAGCAGGATGACGTCGGCGTCCGCGATGGCCGCTGTGGCTTCAGTTGTGGCGGCCGCCTTTTCGGCGCCGACGAAAGCGAAGCTGTGGGTGGGCACCTGCGCCCGGTAGCGCACCCACCACTCCTGGAAGTGGATGGCCCGCCGGCTGCCGTCGTCGGGATCGGTTATCACCACGTGTGTCTCGCAGCGGTCATCGGTGACGGGCAGCAGCCGCGCGCCCGGTTGCCAGCGGTCGCACAGCGCCGTGGTGATCTGTGACAGCGGGTAGCCGGCGTTCAGCATTTGGGTGCGCACCAGGTGGGTGCCCAGGTCACGGTCACCGAGTCCGAACCAATCCGGCTGCACCCCGTAGCGTGCCAATTCCTCTTTGGCGTGCCAGGTTTCGTCGCGGTGCCCCCACCCTCGCTCCGGGTCGACACCTCCACCTAAGGTGTACATGCAGGTGTCCAAATCGGGGCAGATTCGCAGTCCGTGGATCCAGGCGTCATCGCCAATGTTGACGATCGCCGTCAGCTCGTGACTGCCGGCTTCGGTGTCTGGGCGCCGTTGCGTATGAAATTGACCCAGCCCGAACAACTGTTGAACCCCCAGCAGGAAGCGGGCGCCGCCAACCCCACCGACCAGAATGGTGACCTTCACTTGAGCCTCACACAGCACGACAGTACTGCCCGCCGACAGCGCCGTGGCGGGCCCGTCGGCGCCGCCTCAAAGTTGAGGTTCCCCACCACTTGTGGGGAAGTTGTGGGCTATGTGATCGACACGCCGACGGCCCAAAACAACAGAAACGCCGAAATTCGATCACGAGATGGTATGGAAATGCGCCGTAATGCTTGACCCGGTAGATCAACCCGTGTCTAATCACAACAGTGTCATTTCCCGGTTGGCCGGCCGACTCCGGTGTCGCAGACCGAGATTCGATCACTTGTTCGAATTGTCTGTACATCAGAACAGTGGGAAACCAAACACTCTCTCTCAATCAAGCTGAGGAGGCGGACGACCGTATGTCTTACGAAACTTTTCGAAGCGCCATGGCGAGCACGCCGCACACCGATATCGACCCGGCGTCAACCCGCCCCGTCCGGCCGCACCTGACCGTGGTTCCTGATGCGCCAGTCGCATTCGAGCCCGAGCCGTTGCCGGCGCCCGTCGCCGACCAATGGCAGGACCGAGCGCTGTGCGCCCAAACCGACCCCGAAGCCTTTTTCCCGGAAAAGGGTGGTTCCACCCGCGAGGCCAAGAAGATCTGCCTGGGCTGCGAGGTGCGCCATGAGTGCCTCGAGTACGCCCTCGAGCATGACGAGCGCTTCGGCATCTGGGGCGGTCTCTCCGAACGCGAGCGCCGCCGCCTCAAGCGCGGCATAATCTGAAAGGCGCCGCACTGTAGTTATTCGTCGTCGATCGTCGGATCGATGACAGACGGCTCAACGTCGAGATAGATGGCGACCTGGGCCACCAGGATTTCGTGCAGCAAGTCGCCGAGTTCGTCGGTGTCCTTGGCCCGTCGCTCAATTGGCTTGCGGAACAAAACAATTCGTGCCCGCGTGGAGTTGCCGCGGACGTCGACACCGGCCGGGATCAAACGGGCCAGGGGAATCGGACCGTCGGCGATCACCTCGGGTGGCCACTGCACACTGTCGGGATCTTTGGCCGCGATGCGCGGGATTTCGTCGACCGCCACGTCGAGGTCGGTCAGCCGGTCCTGCCAGTTCCGCTCGATGGGTTCGTAGGCCTCCAGCACCGCCATGTCGAACCGCTCGGCGCGGCTGCGCCACCCCGGAACGCTGGGCGGCAGCAGGGGGCCGCGCATCTCGCGGCCCCTGCGGAAGAGTCGATGGGTGGCCGGGCGGCGCGGAGCCGATCCGTCCGATAACCGCTCTCTTCGCGGGGAGTTGCGCGAATCGCCCACGCGCCCGATGGTAACGGTTGCACATCGGCGGCCGGGGAGTTGCGCGTGTCCGGCGCTTCGGCGGCGTTTGTGCACGATAGCCTTTCGAACGTGAACGTTCCCCGTCGCTGTTGCCGGCCCGGGTGCCCGCACTACGCCGTGGCGACCCTAACGTTCGTCTATTCGGACTCGACGGCAGTCGTCGGCCCGCTGGCGACCGCTCGGGAACCGCATTCCTGGGATTTGTGCGTCAACCATGCCGGCCGCATCACCGCCCCCCGCGGATGGGAGCTGGTGCGCCATGCCGGTCCCCTGCCCACCCATCCCGATGAGGACGACCTGGTCGCCCTGGCCGACGCGGTCCGCGAAGGCGGTTCGGGAGATCACGGCCCGTATGGCGGCACCGGATCGCCCGTGAACGGCTTTGCCGATCCGCACATCCATCACGGCGGATCCCAGGCCACCGCGCCCAGCAGCAGCCTGCTCGCGCCGCCCGAGCATCGGTCCGGACGGCGCCGCGGACATCTGCGCGTGTTGCCCGATCCGACCGACTAGAGCCCCGATGGTGGCGACCCGCTTCGCCCGGCTCCGCCGCGCTCGCGATCGCCTAGCCCCGATGGTGGCGACCCGCTTCGCCCGGCTCCGCCGCGCTCGCGATCGCCACGAGCCCGCGCACCCGCGTTCGGCAGATCCGCGCGCACCGCGGGGGCTCGTGTTCTCTTTGGCCCGATAGGCTGACGGCCAAGAGTTCACGTCGTCAGGAGTCCCGCATGTCTCGGCCCGCCGCGACTGTCCACCGTGTCGTCAAGGCGTACGACGTGCGTGGTCTAGTCGGCGAAGAGCTCGACCAGTCGCTGGTCGCCGATCTGGGCGCAGCCTTCGCCAGGCTGATGCGCGCCGAGGGTGCCCGCCAAGTCGCGATCGGCCACGACATGCGCGACAGCTCGCCCACCCTGGCCGCCGTGTTCGCGGCCGGGGTCAGGAGTCAGGGCCTTGACGTCGTGCGAATCGGCTTGGCCTCCACCGATCAGCTCTACTTCGCCTCCGGGTTGCTGGACTGCCCCGGCGCGATGTTCACCGCGAGCCACAATCCGGCCGCCTACAACGGGATCAAGTTGTGTCGGGCGGGGGCCAAACCGGTCGGTGCCGAGATGGGGTTGCGTGTCATCGCCGAGGACGTGATCGCCGGCGTCGAGGGATACGACGGTCAGCCCGGAACGGTCACCGATCGCGACGTGCTGGCCGACTACGGGCAATACCTGCGCTCCCTGGTGGACACGTCCGGTCTGCGCCCGCTGCGGGTGGCCGTGGACGCCGGCAACGGCATGGCCGGTCTGACCACGCCCGCGGTGCTCGGCCCGATCGGCTCGATCACGTTGTTGCCGTTGTACTTCGAGCTCGACGGCTCCTTTCCCAATCACGAGGCCAACCCGCTCGAACCCGCCAACCTGGCTGACCTGCAGGCGTTTGTGCGCGAGACCGGCGCCGATATCGGGCTGGCCTTCGACGGGGACGCCGATCGCTGCTTCGTGGTCGACGAACGCGGCGACCCCGTGTCGCCGTCGACCGTGACCAGCCTGGTGGCGGCCCGCGAACTGGGCCGCGAGATCGGCGCGACGATCATCCACAACGTGATCACCTCGCGCGCGGTGCCCGAACTGGTCGCCGAGCGCGGCGGCACGCCGCTGCGGTCCCGGGTGGGGCACTCCTATATCAAGGCGCTGATGGCCGACACCGGCGCGATCTTCGGCGGCGAACATTCGGCCCACTACTACTTCCGCGACTTCTGGGGCGCCGACTCCGGGATGCTGGCGGCGCTGTACGTGCTGGCCGCGCTCGGCGAGCAGGAGCGCCCACTGTCGGAGCTGACCGCGGACTACCAGCGCTACGAATCGTCCGGCGAGATCAACTTCACGGTGGCCGACGCAGCACAGTGCACGGAAGCGGTGCTGAGGTCGTTCGGCACCCGGATTCACTCTCTCGATCACGTGGACGGTGTGACGGTGGACCTGGGCGACGGCAGCTGGTTCAACCTGCGGAGCTCGAATACCGAGCCATTGCTGCGGCTCAATGTGGAGGGCCGCACGGCCGAGGACGTCGGCGCGGTGGTCGCCCAGGTCAGCGCGGAAATCGCCGCGCAGACGTCACCCGCCAAGGCCGCTCCGTGAACGCCACCCGGGCGATCGATCTCGAAGACACCGAGGGCCTGCTGGCCGCGGACCGCGACGGCCTGCTGCGCGCGGCGTCGTCGGCCGGCGCGCAGGTGCGCGCGGTCGCCACCGCGGTCGAGGAGGGTGCGCTGGATCCGCTGCGCGCAGAGGACCGTCCGCGCAGCGTGATCTGGGTGGCCGGCCGGGGTACCGCCGAGGCCGCCGGGGCGATGCTGGCCTCGACGATGGGTTCGGTGGCGTCCCAGCCGTTCACGCTGGCAGCCGAGGCGCCCCCGTGGCTGGGCCCGCTCGACGTGCTGATCGTCGCCGGCGACGATCCCGGCGAACCCGCGTTGGTCGCTGCCGCCGCGACCGGGGTGCGCCGCGGTGCGCGGGTGGTGGTGGTGGCGCCCTACGAGGGCCCGCTACGGGATTCCACCGCCGGTCGGGTGGCGGTGCTGGCGCCCCGGCTGGGGGTTCCCGACGAATTCGGATTGTGCCGGTACCTGGCCGCCGGGCTGGCGGTGATGCACGCCTTGGACCCGCGGCCCAGCATCGACCTGGGGTTGCTCGCCGACGAGCTCGACGCCGAGGCGCTGCGCAACAGCGCCGCCCGCGAGCTGTTCACCAATCCGGCCAAGCTGCTGGCCACGCGGATCGCCGATTGCCAGGTGGCGCTGGCCGGCGACGGTGCCGCGACGCTGGCCCTGGCCCGGCACGGCAGTTCGGTGCTGCTGCGGGTCGCGAACCAGGTGACCCCGGCCACCGGGCTGGCCGACGCGGTAGTCGCCCTGCGCGCCGCGGCGGCGGGCGGCTTCGAGGATCCGCACGCCGCCCTGTTCCACGACGAAGAGCTCGACGGGCCGCTGCCCCCGCGGTTGCGGGTGCTGGTAGTCGTCCTGGCGGCCGAGCAGACGACGGTGGCCGCCCGCACGGCCGGGCTCGACGACGTGTACGTGCTCGCCGCCGAGGATGTGCCCGACGGACCGGGCGGCTCGGCCGGCTCGGGTGTTTCACCTGCGCTGGGGGGCCCCGGTCGCGCCGAGCAGCAGCTGGCAGTATTGGCCCTCCGGCTGGAGATGGCCGCGGTTTACATGCGACTGGTGCGGGGATAAAGAGAACAGTGGAACTGCTTCGCGGGGCCTTGAGAACGTACGCGTGGGGTTCGCGTACCGACATCGCCGAGTTCACCGAGCGTCCGGTGCCGGCGGCGCATCCGGAGGCCGAGCTCTGGTTCGGCGCCCATCCGGGTGATCCGGCCTGGCTGGAAACCGACAACGGTGAAATCACCTTGCTCGACGCGCTGGATGCCGACCCGGAGGGTGAGCTCGGGCCGGGCTCGCGGGCCCGCTTCGGTGACGTGCTGCCCTTCCTGGTCAAGGTGCTCGCGGCCGACGAGCCGCTGTCGTTGCAGGCGCACCCGAGCGCGGCGCAGGCGACCGAGGGTTATCTGCGCGAGGAGCGGGCCGGCATCCCCCTGAACTCACCGGTGCGCAACTACCGCGACACCTCGCACAAGCCGGAGTTGCTGGTGGCGCTGCACCCGTTCGAGGCGCTGGCCGGCTTCCGCCCGGCGTCGCGCACCGTCGAGCTGCTGCAGGCCCTGGCCGTCTCCGACCTCGACCCCTTCATCGACCTGCTGAACGACCAGTCCGACGCCGACGGTCTGCGCGCGCTGTTCACCACCTGGATCACCGCCCCGCAGCCCGACATCGACGTGCTGGTGCCGGCCGTGCTGGACGGCGCCATCGCGTACCTCAGTTCGGGGGCAACCGAATTCGCGGCCGAGGCCAAGACGGTGCTCGAGCTTGGCGAACGCTATCCCGGTGACGCCGGGGTGCTGGCGGCGCTGCTGCTCAACCGCGTCAGCCTGGCCCCGGGTGAGGCCATCTTCGTGTCGGCCGGCAATCTGCACACCTATCTGCGGGGTTTCGCGGTGGAGGTGATGGCCAACTCCGACAACGTGTTACGGGGTGGCCTGACCCCCAAGCACGTCGACGTGCCCGAGCTGCTGCGGGTGCTGGACTTCGCCCCCACCACCGAGGAGCAGTTGCGGCCGCACATCCACCGCGAGGGCTTCGGGCTGATCTATGAGACACCGGCCGAGGAGTTCGCCGTCGCCCTGCTGGACCTGGAAGACGAGTACGTCGGCCACGAGGTGGATGCGACATGCAGCCACGACGGACCGCAGATCCTGTTGTGCATCCAGGGCTCCACGACGGTGCACGGCAAATCCGGTTCGCTGACCCTGAAGCGGGGGATGGCCGCCTGGGTCGCGGCCGACGACGCCCCGATCCGGCTGGTCGCGCACGAGCCCAGCAAGCTGTTCAGGGCGACGATAGGGCTGTAGCTAGTCCTGATGGCGGCGACCCGCAGCGCCCGGCTGCGCCGCGCTTGCGATCGCCGCGGCCCGGCGTCGCTCGCCCAGCCACAGCCGCGCGTTGTGCGCGATGGCGCGCCCGATGATCCGCGGCGGCGGCACCATATAGAGGTTGTCCAGTAGCGAGAACCGGCGCAAAAACCATTCCGCCAGAACGGGTTCGGTCTCGGCGGCCCCCAGGAATTGGTCGAACAGCGCACCGGAGGGCCGCCACCACCAGGGAATCGGTCCCAACGTGGCGGCGTGGTGGAAGGTGATGTCGCCGATGGCGTTCATCACCCACACGGGAAAGGTGCTCTTGGCGGTGGCCCGGTTGAACGCCGCGGCCAGTCGATCGTCGGGACCCCGCAGCGCGCGGCACAGGTGACCGGCCTGCAGCGACGTCATCGTCATGCCCTGCCCGAAGGTGGGGTTGAAGCTGGCCACCGCGTCGCCGAACGCGATGATGCCCGCCGGGAAGCGGTCCAGCTTGTCGTAGCGGCGCCACTTACTGGCCGGAAAGGCGTGGAACGACGGATCGTCGAGCGGTTCGGCCTGCGCCAGCGCCGCGGTGAAGTGGGCGGGAAGGAGTTGCTCGGCCAGCGCCAGCATCTCGGGGAAGGTCCGCGGGGGTTTGACGTTGGCCACGCCGAAGGTGGTGAGGACCCACGTGCCGTCCTCGTAGCACAGCATGCCCAGTCCCAGGGACTCGTCGTGGGAGGCGCCGGCGACCACGACCTTCTCCGCGATCAGCCCGTCGGGGATGCGGAACTGCTGGGTGGCGTAATTGATGCCGATCTCGACGGCCTGTTCGACCGGTCGCGCAAAACCCCACTGCGTCAACCACACCGGCAGCCGGGTGCCACGGCCCGCGGCGTCCACGACGAGGTCGGCGGCGACGAATTCCGGCTCCCCGTCCTCGGGGCCGGCCGGATCCACCAGCGCACCGGTCACCCGTTGCCGCGCGCGGTCGAACCGCGGTTCGGCCACCGAGCGCCGCACGATCGTGACGTTGTCGAGGTCGCGAACGCGTTTGCGCAACTGCCATTCCAGATGCGGGCGGCTGGGTACGTAGGCGGTGAATTGGTCGCGCAGGGTCTGGCCCGTCCCGAGGACGTGGCCCGCGGCGCCCAGATGGATGCAGTCGGGCCGATTCTCCAGCTTGGGCACGCCGGCGTCGACCATGTCGTCGAGCAGGCCGGGAAAGTGGTTCTCGAATTCGATCGCCCCGCGCGCCATCAACATGTGCAGGTGCCGGTCCTGGGGAACCGCCGCCCGGTTCGCCGGGATGGCCGGTAACTCGTCGCGCTCATACACCGTCACCCGCGAGTACGCGTCCGACAGCACCCGCGCGGCGCACAGCCCAGCGATGCTTCCCCCGATGATCAGCGCGTGGCCCCTCGTGTTTGCTTTGCTGCCCGGCATCCGCGGAGAGTACCCAGTACTGTGTCGGACCAATGGCTCCCGGCGTTGGGAAAGGGCGGTTGCATGGCCAATCGATGGCGCACGAAGTCGGTGGAACAATCAATCGCCGACACCGACGAGCCGGGCACGAAGCTGCGCAAGGACCTCACCTGGTGGGACCTGGTCGTCTTCGGTGTCGCGGTGGTGATCGGCGCCGGCATCTTCACGGTCACCGCGTCGACGACCGGCGACATCACCGGTCCGGCCATCTGGTTGTCGTTCGTGATCGCGGCGGGGACGTGCGCGCTGGCGGCGCTGTGTTACGCCGAGTTCGCCTCGACGCTGCCGGTGGCCGGTAGCGCCTACACCTTCTCCTACGCGACTTTCGGGGAGTTCTTGGCCTGGATCATCGGCTGGAACCTGCTGCTGGAATTGGCGATCGGTGCCGCCGTGGTGGCCAAGGGTTGGTCGAGCTATCTGGGTACGGTGTTCGGGTTTGGCGGTGGCACAGTCGGATTCGGTTCGGCCCAGGTGGACTGGGGCGCGCTGGTGATCGTCGCGGGGGTGGCGACGCTGATCGCGTTGGGCACCAAGTTGTCGTCGAGGTTCTCCGCGGTGGTCACCGCGATCAAGGTGTCGGTCGTGCTGTTCGTCGTGGTGGTCGGCGCCTTCTACATCAAGCGGGCCAACTACACGCCGTTCATCCCCAAGCCGGAGGCGAGTCACGAGGCCAACGGCATCGACCAGTCGGTGCTGTCGTTGCTGACCGGGGCGCACAGCAGTCACTACGGCTGGTACGGCCTGTTGGCGGGGGCATCCATCGTCTTCTTCGCGTTCATCGGTTTCGACATCGTGGCCACCATGGCCGAGGAGACCAAGAATCCGCAGCGCGACGTCCCCCGCGGGATCCTGGCGTCGCTGGGCATCGTGACCGTGCTCTACGTCGCGGTCGCGATCGTGCTGTCCGGCATGGTGTCCTACACGGAACTCAAAACGGTTCCGGGCCGCGGCCAAGCGAATCTGGCGACGGCCTTCACCGCGAACGGCATTCATTGGGCCAGCAAGATCATCTCGATCGGCGCGCTGGCGGGATTGACCACGGTCGTGATGGTGTTGATGCTCGGCCAGTGCCGGGTGCTGTTCGCGATGGCGCGCGACGGGCTGTTGCCGCGGTCGCTGGCCAAGACCGGCGCGCGGGGGACCCCGGTGCGGATCACCGTGGTGGTCGCCCTGGTGGTGGCCGTGACCGCGTCGGTGTTCCCCATCACCAAGCTCGAGGAGATGGTCAACGTCGGGACGCTGTTCGCCTTCGTCCTGGTCTCCGCCGGCGTGATCGTCCTGCGCCGGACCAGGCCGGACCTGAAGCGCGGCTTCAAGGCGCCGTGGGTGCCGGTCCTTCCGATCGCCTCGATCGCCGCGTGCCTGTGGCTGATGCTCAACCTCACCGCGCTCACCTGGGTCCGATTCGGCGTCTGGTTGGTGGTCGGCACGGCGATCTACGCCGGCTACGGCTACCGGCATTCGGTGCAGGGCCGCCGGGAATCGGTGGAGCCCGAGCGCAACGCCTCGCTGGAGGCCGATCCCCACAGCCCGGTGCCGTAACAGCGGGCCGTTTACAAATTAGCATTATTTGTCTAGACAGAAGACGTAGACGTCGGTATTGTCCAACCTCAACGTGGTGTGACTCACAAGGAGGTTTGGCGTATGACGACACTCGAACCGCAGGTGAACCGGGAGACCGGCGCCCCCGCCTGGCGGGACAAGAAGCGTCGCCTGTGGCTGATGGGCCTGATCGCCCCGACGGCGCTGTTCGTGATGCTGCCGCTCATCTGGGGGTTGAACCGGCTCGGTTGGCATGCCGCCGCGCAGGTGCCGCTGTGGATCGGGCCGATCCTGCTCTGGGTCCTGCTGCCGATCCTGGACCTGCGCTTCGGGCCCGACGGGCAAAACCCGCCCGACGAGGTGATGGAGCAGCTGGAGAACGATAAGTACTACCGCTACTGCACCTATGTCTACATCCCGTTCCAATACCTCAGCGTGGTTCTGGGCGCCTACCTGTTCACCGCGTCGGACCTGAGCTGGCTGGGCTTCGAGACAGGCCCAGGCGGCGCGCTCGGCTGGGCCGGCAAGCTGGGCCTCGCGCTCTCGGTCGGCGTGCTCGGCGGCGTCGGCATCAACACCGCGCACGAGATGGGCCACAAGAAGGACTCGCTGGAGCGCTGGCTGTCCAAGCTCACCCTCGCGCAGACCTGCTACGGGCACTTCTACATCGAGCACAACCGCGGTCACCACGTGCGGGTGGCCACCCCGGAGGATCCCGCGTCGTCGCGCTTCGGGGAGACCTTTTGGGAGTTCTTGCCGCGCAGCGTCTTCGGAAGCTTGCGCTCGTCACTGCGGCTGGAAGCGCAACGGATTCGCCGGCTGGACAAGAGTCCCTGGAATCCCGCCACCTACCCGTCCAATGACGTGCTCAACGCGTGGGCCATGTCGCTGGTGTTGTGGGGGATCCTGATCGCGGTCTTCGGGCCGGCGTTGATCCCGTTCGTGATCATCCAGGCGGTCTTCGGCTTCAGCCTGCTCGAGTCGGTCAACTACCTGGAGCATTACGGCCTGCTGCGGCAGCAGAACTCGAGCGGCCGCTACGAGCGGTGCACCCCGGCGCACAGCTGGAACTCCGACCACGTGGTGACCAACCTGTTCCTGTATCACCTGCAGCGGCACAGTGATCACCACGCCAACCCGACCCGGCGCTACCAGACACTGCGCAGCCTGGACGGCTCGCCCAACCTGCCCAGCGGGTACGCGTCGATGATCTCGCTCACCTACTTCCCGCCGCTGTGGCGCAAGGTGATGGACCACCGGGTGCTGGCGCACTACGACGGCGACATCACCCGGGTCAACGTCGCGCCGCGGCTGCGCGAGAAACTACGGGCGCGCTACGGGGTCCAGGAGATCCCGGCATGACCGTTTACCGCTGCCCCGGCTGCGACTACACCTACGACGAGACGAAAGGTGCTCCGCGGGAAGGCTTTCGGCCGGGCACGCCCTTCGCTGACATCCCCGACGACTGGTGCTGCCCCGATTGCGCGGTGCGCGAGAAGGTCGATTTCCAAACCGCGACAGCCCGATAGGAGTGAAGCGATGAGCGAGGACTATAAGCTCTTCATCTGCGTGCAGTGCGGATTCGAATACGACGAGGCCAAGGGCTGGCCGGAGGACGGCATCGCGCCCGGAACCCGCTGGGATGAGATCCCGGGGGACTGGAGCTGCCCGGACTGTGGCGCGGCGAAAACCGACTTCGAGATGGTGGAGATCGCCCGTTCGTGACCGCAATGGGTGCCGCGGACCGTAGGGAAAAGGCAGATTCCGGGGCCCAAACGGCTATTGTCGCGCCTGTGAAGCGGATGCCGTACGCCGAGGCGTCGCGTGTCCTGCTGCGTGACTCGGTCCTGGATGCGATGCGGGATCTGCTGTTGGCCAGGGACTGGTCGGCGATCACCCTGTCCGACGTCGCCCGCACCGCGGGTATCAGCCGGCAGACCATCTACAACGAGTTCGGCTCACGGCAGGGGCTGGCGCAGGGGTACGGCGTGCGCCTGGCCGACCGCCTGGTCGACGCCGTCAACGCCGCGCTCGGAGCCCACGTCGGCGACATCTATGAGGCATTCCTGCAGGGCTTCCGCGACCTGTTCACCGAATTGTCGGCCGATCCGTTGGTGGTCTCGCTGCTGACCGGTGTCGCCAAACCGGACCTGCTGCAGATCATCACCACCGACAGCGCGCCCATCATCACGCGGGCCTCCGAACGGCTGACCACGGCGCTCACGCACAGCTGGGTGGCCACCAGCGACGAGGACGCCGGGGTGCTGGCGCGTGCCATCGTGCGGCTGGCTTTGAGCTACGTGTCGATGCCTCCCGAGGCCGACCACGACGTGGCCGCCGACCTGGCCCGGTTGATGACGCCGTTCGCCGAGCGTCACGGCGTCATCAGCGTTCCCTGATCGTTCCCTGGGCCGTGCGGCGCCCGGGAGCACGACTACAGTGGCCCAAGAACATACCTAAGCTAATTACCGCTTGGATCCGAGCGAACCCCCCCAGACGGCAGAAAAAAGGAAGAAGAAGTCATGACGACGACCGAAAGCGCACTCACCCCCGACGTTCGAAACGGCATCGACTTCAAGGTCGCCGATTTGTCGTTGGCGGACTACGGTCGCCGGGACATCGAGCTCTCCGAGCAGGAGATGCCGGGTCTGATGTCGCTGCGCCGTGAGTACCACGACGTCCAGCCGCTCAAGGGCGCACGCGTCTCCGGTTCGCTGCACATGACCGTTCAGACCGCGGTGCTGATCGAGACGCTGGTGTCGCTGGGCGCCGAGGTGCGCTGGGCGTCCTGCAATATCTTCTCCACCCAGGACCACGCGGCCGCCGCGGTGGTCGTCGGCCCGCACGGCACCCCGGAGGAGCCGAAGGGTGTTCCGGTGTACGCGTGGAAGGGCGAGACGCTCGAGGAGTACTGGTGGGCCGCCGAGCAGGTGCTGACCTGGCCGGGCGAGCCCGCGAACATGATCCTCGACGACGGCGGCGACGCCACCATGCTGGTGCTGCGCGGCGCGCAGTACGAGAAGGCCGGCGTGGTGCCGCCCGACGAGGAAGACGACTCGGCCGAGCACCGGGTGTTCCTCAATCTGCTGCGCGAGCGCTTCGAGACCGACAAGGACAAGTGGACCAAGATCTCCGAGTCGATCAAGGGTGTTTCCGAGGAGACCACCACCGGCGTGCTGCGGCTCTACCAGTTCGCCGCGGCCGGCGACCTGGCGTTCCCGGCGATCAACGTCAACGACTCGGTCACCAAGTCCAAGTTCGACAACAAGTATGGTTGCCGGCACTCGCTGATCGACGGCATCAACCGCGGCACCGACGTCCTGATCGGCGGCAAGAAGGTGCTGATCTGCGGTTACGGCGACGTCGGCAAGGGCTCCGCCGAGTCGGTGGCCGGCCAGGGCGCCCGGGTGACGGTGACCGAGATCGACCCGATCAACGCCCTGCAGGCGCTGATGGAGGGCTTTGACGTCAAGCGGGTGGACGACGTGATCGGCGAGGCCGACATCGTCATCACCACCACCGGCAACAAGGACATCATCACCCTCGAGCACATGAAGGCCATGAAGGACAAGGCGATCTTGGGCAACATCGGCCACTTCGACAACGAGATCCAGATCGCCAGGCTGGAGAAATCCGGTGCCACCAAGACGAACATCCGCCCGCAGGTCGACCTGTGGACCTTCCCCGACACCGGCAAGTCCATCATCGTGCTGTCCGAGGGCCGGCTGCTCAACCTCGGCAATGCGACGGGTCACCCGTCGTTCGTGATGAGCAATAGCTTCTCCAACCAGGTCATCGCCCAGATCGAGCTGTGGACCAAGAACGACGAGTACGACAACGAGGTCTACCGGCTGCCCAAACACCTCGACGAGAAGGTGGCCCGCATCCACGTGGAAGCGCTCGGCGGTGAGCTGACCAAGCTGACCAAGGAGCAAGCCGAATACATCGGCGTCGACGTCGACGGCCCCTACAAGCCGGACCACTACCGCTACTGAGCCCCGCGCCGGTCGCCGAGTGTGCGGACAGCCGCACATTCGGCGGCGAGGGGGCGGCCCGCCGCACATTCGGCGGGCGCTAGGCTCGCGCCGTGCTGATCGCGATCGAAGGCGTCGACGGCGCCGGCAAGCGGACGCTGTCCGAAGGGCTGCGCACGGCGTTTGACGCGGTCGGGAGGTCGGTGGCCATGCTGGCCTTCCCGCGGTACGGGCAATCGGTGACGGCCGACATCGCGGCCGAGGCCCTGCACGGCGAGCACGGGGACCTGGCGTCGTCGGTCTACGCGATGGCAACCCTCTTCGCACTCGACCGCGCCGCCGCGGTCGAGCACATCGAGGGGCTGCGCCGCGACCACGACGTCGTGATCATGGATCGCTACGTCGCCTCCAACGCGGCCTACACCGCCGCCCGCCTGCACCAGGACGCGGCCGGGCCGGCGGTCGCCTGGGTGCACGGGCTCGAATACCAGCGATTGGGGCTGCCCGCGCCGGACTGGCAGGTGCTGCTGGCGGTGTCGGCCGAACTGGCCGGGCAGCGCGCGCGCAGCCGGGCCGAAGCCGATCCGGGCCGGGCGCGCGACAGTTACGAACGCGACGACGGGCTTCAGCAACGCACGGGCGCGGTCTACGCCGAACTGGCGTCCGCGGGCTGGGGAGGCCGTTGGCTGGTCGTCGACAAAGATGTCGATCCGGGTCGTCTGGCCGCCACTTTGGCGGCCAGATAGCACAGATTTGTCACGATTTGGCCCTATCGAAGAAGAAACGCCCGTGTGGCGCCCCAAATTTGTCCCGATCTGGTGACACCATGGACTCCATGAGGCAAAGGATTTTGGTCGTCGATGACGACGCTTCGCTAGCCGAGATGCTCACCATCGTGCTTCGTGGGGAGGGTTTCGACACTGCGGTCATCGGTGACGGCACCCAGGCCCTGACTGCGGTGCGCGAACTGCGCCCCGATCTGGTGTTGTTGGACCTGATGTTGCCTGGCATGAATGGCATCGACGTGTGCCGGGTGCTGCGCGCCGATTCGGGCGTGCCGATCGTGATGCTGACCGCCAAGACCGACACCGTCGATGTGGTCCTGGGCCTCGAGTCGGGTGCCGACGACTACATCATGAAGCCGTTCAAGCCCAAGGAGCTGGTGGCCCGGGTGCGGGCGCGGCTGCGGCGCAACGACGACGAGCCCGCCGAGATGCTGTCCATCGCCGACGTCGAGATCGACGTGCCGGCGCACAAGGTCACGCGCAACGGCGAGCAGATCTCCCTGACCCCGCTGGAGTTCGACTTGCTGGTGGCGTTGGCGCGCAAACCGCGTCAGGTGTTTACTCGTGATGTGCTGCTCGAACAGGTGTGGGGCTATCGTCACCCGGCGGATACACGCCTGGTGAACGTGCACGTCCAGCGTCTGCGGGCCAAGGTTGAGAAAGACCCTGAGAACCCGACCGTGGTGTTGACCGTTCGAGGAGTGGGTTACAAGGCCGGACCTCCGTGACCAGGGGCGACGTTGTAGAGCGTCGCGTCAGGGTGGGGGTATCTCCCGCTCGCGGGGGAGAGCGCCGGCGGTGATCTGGGGCTCCCGGCGACGCACTCGGAGCCGCTGGGGGCGCTCCGGCCCCATGACTCGCGGCGTGGGGGCCGTGAGTCGCGCCGTAGCCGTAGCGTGGCGCCGCTCGTTGCAGTTGCGGGTCGTAGCGCTGACGCTCGGGCTGTCGCTGGCGGTCATCCTGGCGCTCGGCTTCGTGTTGACCAGTCAGGTCACCAATCGCGTGCTCGACGTCAAGGTCAAGGCCGCGATCGAGCAGATCGACCGGGCGCGCACCACCGTCGGTGGGATCGTCAACGGCGAAGAGGCGCGCTCGCTGGACAGCAGCCTCCAGCTGGCCCGCAACACGCTGACCTCCAAGACCGATCCGGCCTCCGGCGCCGGGATGGCCGGCGCGTTCGACGCGGTGCTGATGGTGCCGGGCGACGGCCCGCGCGCCGCGACCACGGCCGGACCCGTCGACCAGGTGCCCAATTCCTTGCGCGGCTTCGTCAAGGCCGGTCAGGCGTCCTACCAGTACGCGACCGTGCACACCGATGGGTTCTCGGGGCCGGCGCTGATCGTCGGCACCCCGGCGTCCTCGCAGGTGGCCAACCTGGAGCTGTACCTGATCTTCCCGTTGAAGAACGAACAGGCCACCATCCAGCTGGTGCGCGGCACCATGATCACCGGCGGCGCGGTGCTGCTGGTGTTGCTCGCCGGGATCGCTCTGCTGGTGTCGCGCCAGGTCGTGGTGCCGGTGCGCTCGGCGTCGCGCATCGCCGAACGGTTCGCCGAAGGGCACCTGTCGGAACGTATGCCGGTGCGCGGCGAGGACGACATGGCGCGGCTGGCGATGTCGTTCAACGACATGGCCGAAAGCCTGTCGCGTCAGATCACCCAGCTGGAGGAGTTCGGTAACCTGCAGCGCCGCTTCACTTCTGACGTGAGCCATGAGCTGCGCACCCCGCTGACCACGGTGCGCATGGCCGCCGACCTGATCTACGACCACAGCGCGGACCTCGACCCGACGCTGGCGCGCTCCACCGAGCTGATGGTCAACGAGCTGGACCGCTTCGAGTCGCTGCTCAACGACCTGCTGGAGATCTCCCGGCACGACGCCGGCGTCGCCGAGCTGTCCGTCGAGGCTGTCGACCTGCGCACCACCGTGCGCAGCGCGCTGGGCAATGTGGGGCATCTGGCCGAAGACGCCGGCATCGAACTGCAGGTGGACCTGCCGACCGAAGAGGTGATCGCCGAGGTCGATACCCGCCGGGTGGAACGGATCCTGCGCAACCTGATCGCCAACGCCATCGACCACGCCGAGCACAAACCGGTCAAGATCCGGATGGCCGCCGACGAGGACACGGTCGCCGTCACCGTGCGCGACTACGGGGTCGGGTTGCGGCCGGGTGAGGAGAAGCTGGTGTTCAGCCGGTTCTGGCGTGCGGACCCCTCGCGGGTTCGCCGGTCCGGCGGCACCGGGCTCGGCCTGGCGATCAGCATCGAGGACGCGCGGCTGCACCAGGGCCGGCTGGAGGCGTGGGGCGAACCGGGCGACGGTTCGTGCTTCCGGTTGACGCTTCCGCTGGTGCGCGGTCACAAGGTCACCACCAGCCCGCTGCCCATGAAGCCGATTCCGCAACCCGCCCCGCAGGCCGGTGGACCCGAGCGCAAGGAACGCTCGCAGCTCCAGCGTGAGCACGCCGAGAGGACCCTGTGATGCGGCGCCTGTTGGGCCTGCTGATGCTGGCCGTGCTGCTCGCCGGCTGCGCCGGGGTGCCCAGCTCGTCGGCGCCGCAGGCGATCGGCACCGTCGAGCGGCCGGCGCCGTCGAACCTGCCCAAGCCGACCCCGGGCATGGACCCCGACGTGCTGCTGCGCGAATTCCTCAAGGCCACAGCCGATCCGGCGAACCGGCACCTGGCCGCCCGGCAGTTTCTCACCCAGTCGGCGTCCAACGCCTGGGACGACGCCGGTAGCGCGCTGTTGATCGACCATGTCGTGTTCGTCGAAACGCGTGCGGCCGAACGTGTTTCGGCAACCATGCGAGCGGACATCCTGGGCTCGCTGTCCGACATGGGGGTGTTCGAGACCGCCGAGGGCGTGCTGCCCGACCCGGGGCCGATCGAATTGGTCAAGACTTCCGGCGGCTGGCGGATCGACCGCTTGCCCAACGGGGTGTTCCTGGACTGGCAGCAGTTTCAGGCGACCTACAAACGCAACACGCTCTACTTCGCCGATCCGACCGGCAAGACGGTGGTTCCCGATCCGCGTTACGTCGCGGTGCCCGACCACGACCAGTTGGCCACCGAGCTGGTCTCCAAGCTGATCGCCGGGCCGCGGCCCGAGATGGCCCGCACGGTCCGCAATCTGCTCGCGCCGCCGCTGCGGCTGCGCGGGCCGGTGACCCGGGCCGACGGCGGCAAGAACGGGATCGGGCGCGGTTACGGCGGCGCGCGCGTCGATTTGGAGAAGCTTTCCACCACCGACCCGCACAGTCGGCAATTGGTTGCGGCGCAGATCATTTGGACCCTCGCCCGGGCCGATATCAGGGGCCCGTACGTGATCAGCGCCGACGGCGCGCCGCTGGACGACCGGTTCCGCGACGGGTGGACCACCTCCGATGTCGCCGCCACCGACCCCGGGGTCGCCGACGGCGCGGGCGCCGGGCTGCATGCCCTGGTGAACGGCTCACTGGTGTCGCTGGACGGGCAGCACACCACGATGGTGCCCGGCGCGTTCGGGCGCATGGGCGACCAGACCGGCGCCGCGCTGTCGCGCAGCGGCCGGGAGGTGGCGTCCGTGGTGACGTTGCACCGCGGCGCTCCGGACATGGCCGCTTCGTTGTGGATCGGTGATCTGGGCGCGGAGGCGGTGCAGTCCGCCGACGGACACAGCCTGTCGCGGCCCACCTGGTCGCTGGACGACGTGGTCTGGGTGGTGGTCGACGGCAACAACGTGCTGCGGGCGATCCAGGAGCCGGCGTCGGGGCAACCCGCGCGTATTCCGGTGGATTCGGTGGCGGTGGCCACCCGCTTCCCGGGGCCGATCACCGACCTGCAGCTGTCCCGCGACAGCACGCGCGCCGCGTTGGTGATCGGCGGCCAGGTGATTCTCGCCAGCGTCGAGCAGACCCAGGCCGGGCAGTACGCCCTGACGTATCCCCGCCGGCTGGGCTTCGGGTTGGGCAATTCGGTGGTGTCGCTGTCCTGGCGCACCGGCGACGACATCGTGGTGACCCGCACCGACGCCAACCATCCGGTCTCGTATGTGAACATCGACGGCGTGAATTCCGACGCGCCGGCGCGTGGCCTGCAGATGCCGGTGACGACGGTGGTGGCCAGTCCGTCCACGGCCTACGTCGCGGGTCCCGAAGGGGTGCTGCAGTATTCGCCGTCGGCCGATGGTCAGCAGGGCTGGTCGCAGGTGCCCGGGTTGACGATGCCGGGGGCGGCGCCGGTACTGCCGGGTTAGTGGCGATCGCCAGGGTGGTGTAGCCGGGTGCAGCGGGTCGCCACCGCCGGGTTAGTGGCGATCGCCAGGGCGGTGTAGCCGGGTGCAGCGGGTCGCCACCGTCGGGTTAGTGGCGCTCGGGCATGTCACCCCCAACCACCACACTGGGTGCCATGCTCGACCTGTTCCTGCCGGCCGAATGCGGCGGCTGTGGGGCGCCGTCGTCCCGCTGGTGCGAAGCGTGCGCCGCCGAGCTGTCGGTGGCCGCCGATCAGCCGCATGTGGTGAACCCGCGCATCGACCCCGAGGTCCCGGTGTTCGCGCTCGGCCGCTACGCCAACGCCCGCCGGCAGGCGATCCTGGCACTCAAAGAACACGGTCGCGCCGATCTCGTCGCACCGCTGGCGAGCGCGCTGGCCGTCGGGGTGCACCGGCTGCTGTCGTGGGGGATCGTCGAGACCCCGCTGACCATCGTGCCCGCGCCGACCCGGCGCTCGGCCGCGCGCCGGCGCGGCGGCGACCCGGTCAACCAGCTGGCGCGCGCCGCGGTGGCGCAGCATCCGGAAATCGCGGTCGCCAAGGTATTGCGTATCAAGGCACTAACCCGCGACTCGGTGGGCCTGGGCACCGCGGCGCGCGAACGCAACATCACCGGCCGGGTCGTGCTGCGGGGCCGGCCGCCGCGCGCCGACGTCATGGTCATCGATGACATCGTCACCACCGGGGCGACGGCGCGAGAGTCGGTGCGCGTCCTGCACGCCGCGGGGGTTCGGGTCGCCGCGGTGCTGGCGATCGCGGCCGTGTGAATCGGCCGCGGCTCCGCCAAACCCGTGAACCGGCCAAGAGGTTGTGAAGAACACGCAACAGCTCGGCGAAATTAGTGGCATCGGTAGGCGAACACGAGCTAACGTCGAAAACAACGTTCATGACTCACTGGTCGGCATATTTCCAGGTTGAGGCCCACTTGCGGGAAGGGGGTGAGTAATCGACACCTTGCACCGGCGGGCAGCCTGCGGCGGTAGCCAGTCTCGAACCGCTCTCACCTCGTCGGCGCATTAGCCAGCCGGGCACGCAGGGCGCGTGCGACGTGTAAAGAGAAACGAGTTGTCACGTATGTCAAGGCTATCCGTGGATTCCGGTCAGATTCTGGACCAACCGTCTTCCACTACCGATGGGCAAGCCCAACCGACAGCCACCGCCGAAGTTGTGTTCAAGGGCCGCAACGTAGAAATCCCCGATCATTACCGTCTTTACGTCTCGCAAAAACTCGCCCGCCTCGAGCGGTTCGATCGCTCCATCTACCTTTTCGATGTCGAGCTCAAGCACGCGCCCAACCGGCGGCAGCGCAAATCCTGTCAACGCGTGGAGATCACTGCCCGCGGCCGCGGCCCGGTGAGCCGGGCGGAGGCCTGCGCCAAGAGTTTCTACGCGGCGTTCGAGTCCGCGGTCGACAAACTGGAGAGCCGGCTGCGCCGGGTCAAGGACCGCCGTAAGGTCCACTACGGCGACAAGACGCCGGTCTCGCTGGCAGCCGCCACCGCGGTGCCGCCGCCCGAACCGGCGCGCGGCGCGTCCGAGGTGCCGGCCGAGCACGACGGCGTGGAGTCAGGCCACGAACCCGGACGGATCGTGCGGACCAAGGAGCATCCGGCCACGCCGATGACGGTCGACGACGCGCTCTACGAGATGGAGCTCGTCGGGCACGACTTCTTCTTGTTCCACGACAAGCACACCGAACGGCCGTGCGTGGTCTATCGGCGGCACGCCTATGACTACGGGCTGATCCGACTGGGCTGATCCCGTTATCCCGCCGAACGTCGACTTACTGCGGGATTCCAGCCAAACTGGCGCACCAAGTCGACGTTCGGCGTCCAAAGAGCGACGTCACCTAGGATGGGTGTCGCCAAAGACTCCGATCCGTAGAGGACATAGCTGTGCTGTCGAAGTTGCTGCGCCTTGGCGAAGGTCGCATGCTCAAGCGTCTCAAGCGGGTGGCTGACTACGTCAACACCTTGTCCGACGAGATCGAGAAGCTCACCGACGCCGAGTTGCGAGCCAAGACCGACGAGTTCAAGAAGCGGCACGCCGACGGCGAAAGCCTCGACGACCTGCTGCCCGAGGCCTTCGCGGTGGCCCGGGAGGCGGCCTGGCGGGTGCTCGACCAGCGGCCGTTCGACGTGCAGCTGATGGGCGCGGCGGCGCTGCACTTCGGCAATGTCGCCGAGATGAAGACCGGTGAGGGCAAGACGCTGACCTCGGTGCTGCCGGCCTATCTGAACGGCATCGGCGGCAAGGGCGTGCACGTCGTCACCGTCAACGACTACCTGGCCAAACGTGACAGCGAGTGGATGGGCCGCGTGCACCGGTTCCTCGGCCTGGACGTCGGCGTGATCCTTGCCCAGATGACCCCCGACGAGCGCCGGGTGGCCTACAACGCCGACATCACCTACGGCACCAACAACGAATTCGGGTTCGATTACCTGCGCGACAACATGGCGCATTCGCTCGACGATCTGGTCCAGCGCGGACACAACTTCGCGATCGTCGACGAGGTCGACTCCATCCTGATTGACGAGGCCCGCACCCCGCTGATCATCTCCGGCCCCGCCGACGGCGCCTCCAACTGGTACACCGAGTTCGCCCGGTTGGCGCCGCTGATGGAAAAGGACACCCACTACGAGGTCGACCTGCGCAAACGCACCGTCGGCGTGCACGAGCTCGGGGTGGAGTTCGTCGAGGACCAGCTCGGCATCGACAACCTCTACGAGGCCGCCAACTCGCCGCTGGTCAGCTACCTCAGCAACGCGCTGAAGGCCAAGGAGCTGTTCAACCGCGACAAGGACTACATCGTGCGCGACGGCGAGGTCCTCATCGTCGACGAGTTCACCGGTCGGGTGCTCTACGGCCGCCGCTACAACGAGGGCATGCACCAGGCCATCGAGGCCAAGGAGCATGTCGAGATCAAGGCGGAGAACCAGACGCTGGCCACCATCACGCTGCAGAATTACTTCCGGCTCTACGACAAGCTCGCCGGGATGACCGGTACCGCCCAGACCGAGGCGGCCGAGCTGCACGAGATCTACAAGCTGGGCGTGGTGCCCATCCCGACCAACAAGCCGATGGTCCGTGCCGACCAGTCCGACCTGATCTACAAGACCGAGGAAGCCAAGTACATCGCCGTGGTCGACGACGTCGTCGAGCGCTACGAAAAGGGCCAGCCGGTGCTGATCGGTACCACCAGCGTGGAGCGCTCGGAGTATCTGTCGCGGCAGTTCCAGAAGCGCCGCGTCCCGCACAACGTGCTCAACGCGAAGTTCCACGAGCAGGAAGCGACCATCATCGCGGTGGCCGGCCGGCGCGGCGGCGTCACCGTGGCCACCAACATGGCCGGTCGGGGCACCGACATCGTGCTGGGCGGCAACGTCGACTTCCTCACCGACCTGCGGCTGCGTGAGCGCGGCCTCGATCCGGTGGAGACGCCCGACGAGTACGAGGAGGCCTGGCACGCCGAACTGCCCAAGGTCAAGGAGGAGGCCAGCAACGAGGCCGAAGAGGTGATCGAGGCCGGTGGTCTGTACGTGCTGGGCACCGAGCGGCACGAGTCGCGGCGCATCGACAACCAGTTGCGCGGCCGTTCCGGCCGCCAGGGCGACCCGGGCGAGTCGCGGTTTTACCTGTCGCTGGGCGACGAGCTCATGCGCCGCTTCAACGGCGCCGCGCTCGAGTCGATGCTCAACCGGCTGAACCTGCCCGACGACGTGCCGATTGAGGCCAAGATGGTCACCCGGGCGATCAAGAGCGCCCAGACGCAGGTGGAGCAGCAGAACTTCGAGGTCCGCAAAAACGTCCTCAAGTACGACGAGGTGATGAACCAGCAGCGCAAGGTGATCTATGCCGAGCGCCGCCGCATCCTGGAGGGCGAGAACCTCAAGGAGCAGGCGCTGGACATGGTCCGCGATGTCGTCACCGCCTACGTCGACGGTGCGACGACCGACGGCTACGCGGAGGATTGGGATCTGGACGCCCTGTGGACGGCGCTGAAGACGCTGTACCCGGTCGGCATCGACCATGCGACGCTGACGCATTTCGACGCCGACTCCGAGCGCGACGACCTCACCCGCGAGGAGCTGCTCGACGAGCTGCGTAAAGACGCCGAAAACGCTTATACCGCAAGGGAATCAGAGCTCGAGGAGATCGCGGGCGAGGGCGCGATGCGTCAGCTGGAGCGCAACGTGCTGCTCAACGTCATCGACCGTAAATGGCGCGAGCACCTCTACGAGATGGACTACCTCAAGGAGGGTATCGGGCTGCGCGCGATGGCGCAGCGCGATCCGCTGGTCGAGTACCAGCGCGAGGGCTACGACATGTTCATGGCCATGCTCGACGGCATGAAAGAGGAGTCGGTCGGATTCTTGTTCAACGTCACCGTCGAGGCGGTGCCCTCCCCGCAGGTCGCCCCGGTCCAGGCGCCCGAAGGGCTGGAGGAATTCGCGACCGCCGCGGCCGCTCAGCAGGGCGGCACGACGACGGCCGTGCGCGAAGACGTCCCAAGTACGTTGCGCGCCAAGGGTATTGATAGCCAGGCACCGGCGCTCACGTATTCCGGCCCGTCGGAGGACGGCTCGGCGCAGGTGCAGCGCAACGGCGGCGACGCGAAGACACCGGTCGGGGCCCCCGCCGGTGCCAGCCGCCGCGAGCGGCGCGCGGCGGCGCGCCAACAGGGCCGTGGCGCCAAGCCGCCCAAATCGGTGAAGCGGCGCTAGCGAGCCGATCTTCCACTCGAGTGTGCGGCTGGTCGCACACTCGGCACCGAAGGTGCGGCAGGCCGCACATTCGGCGCCGGATTCAGGCCGCATCCGTATCGGCGCCGGCATGTACGCGCTGCAGCACGGGCTGGTGAACCCGGTTCCCAGCTAACTCGAGGGCGCGGCCGAAAACGTGTCGACCACGGCCGAAAATGAGGCATCCGCCCCATGTTCAAAAGCACCGATGAGGTGCACAATCAGCTAATGAAGCGATTCTTGATCGTCGGCTACGGCGCCGCCGCTTACCTGCTCTTTCTGGCCGCATTCCTTTATCTCGTGGCTTTCCTGGGAAACTTCTGGGTGCCGCGAACCGTCGATCACGGGCTCTCATCGCCCATCGGTCAGGCCGTATTGATCAACATCGCGCTGCTGGCCGTGTTCGCCGTCCAGCACAGCATCATGGCGCGGCCGTCGTTCAAGACATGGTGGATACGATTCGTGCCGGCGTCGATAGAGCGCAGCACCTACGTGTTGCTGTCCAGCGTCGTGCTGGCGCTGCTCTACTGGCAATGGCGGACGATGCCGGCCGTCATCTGGGAGGTGCGGCTGCCGGCGGGGCGCCTGGTGCTGTGGACGTTGTTCTGGCTCGGCTGGGCGATCGCGCTGGCCGCGACGTTCATGGTCAGCCACTTCGACCTGTTCGGCCTTCGCCAGGTGTATCTGGCGTGGCGCGGAAAACCGTACACGCACGTAGGTTTTCACGCTCGGATGCTCTACCGGCTGATGCGTCACCCGCTGATGTTCGGTTTCGTCATCGTCTTCTGGGCGGTGCCCACCATGACGGCCGGGCACCTGCTCTTCTCGGTCGCCATGACGGGCTACATCCTGGTCGCCACCCATCTGGAAGAGCACGACTTGATCGAGGCGCTGGGTGACCAGTACCGCGACTACCGTCGCCGGGTGCCGATGCTGCTGCCGCTGGGACACCGGCCGCGCCGGGACCCGACCCAACCGGCGGAGCTGCACTAACTTCTGAGTAGGCGCGGCGGTCCGCCGACGGCGCGCCCCGCGACCTGTCAGGATTGACGGCATGGATGTCAAGGAGGTGTTGCTGCCCGGGGTCGGTCTTCGCTACGAATTCACCGATCGCAACGGCGATCGCATCGGCATCATCGCGCGGCGCAGCGGCGATTTCGACATCGTCATCTATACCCGCGAGGATCCTGACGAGGCCCGGCCGCTGCTGCACCTCAGCGACCAGGAGGCCGAGGCCGTGGCCCAGATCCTGGGGGCGCCCCGGATCGCCGAGCGGTTCACCGAGCTGGCCCGAGAGATACCCGGGCTCGAGACGGGGCAGGTGCACATCCTGCCCGGCAGCCCCTTCGTGGACCATCCGCTGGGAGACACCCGCGCCCGCACCCGCACCGGGGCGTCCATCGTCGCTATCGTGCGCAACGAGCAAGTGCTCGCCTCACCGGGCCCCGCGGAGGTGCTGCATGCCCGGGATGTTCTGATCGTGATCGGCACCGAAGACGGCATCGCCAGCGTCGAGCAAATTATCGACAAAGGTTGAGCCGGTGCAAATCTCGGGGACGCTGTTGCTACAACTCGGCGTCCTTCTCGCCACGCTGGCCGTATTGGGCGGCGCCGTACGCCGATTCGCGTTGTCGCCCATACCCGTGTATTTGCTGGCGGGTCTGTCGCTGGGCAATGGCGGGATCCTGCCGATGGCGGCGGGCGGGGAGTTCATCACCACCAGCGCGCCCATCGGCGTCGTGCTGCTGCTGCTCACCCTGGGGTGCGAGTTCTCGGCGGCCGAGTTCTCCAGCAGCATGCGCCACCACCTGCCGTCCGCGGCCGTCGACATCGTCCTGAACGCCGCGCCCGGCGCGATCGCCGGCTGGATTCTGGGATTGGACGGCGTGGCCATCCTGGGCCTGGCCGGCGTCACCTACATCTCGTCGTCGGGCGTCATCGCACGGCTGCTCGAGGACTTGCAACGGCTGGGCAACCGGGAAACGCCGGCGGTGCTGTCGGTGTTGGTGCTCGAGGACTTCGCGATGGCCGCCTACCTGCCGCTGTTCGCCGTCCTGGCGGCGGGCGGCGGCTGGCTGCAGGCCGTCGGCGGCATGGTGGTGGCGGTGGGCGCGCTGGTGGTGGCGTTCGCCGTCTCCTACCGCTGGGGCCACCACATGGACCGGCTGGTCGAACATCCCGACTCCGAACAACTGATGCTGCGGGTGCTGGGAATCACGCTGATCGTGGCGGCACTGGCCGAATCCCTGCACATCTCGGCCGCCGTGGGCGCGTTCCTGGTGGGCCTGACATTGACCGGGGAAACGGCCGAGCGCGCCCGCCAGGTATTGGGCCCGCTGCGCGATTTGTTCGCCGCCACTTTCTTCCTGGCGATCGGGTACGCGGTGGATCCGCAGGAGCTGATTCCGATGCTTCCCGCGGCACTGATGCTTGCCGCGGTGACCGCGGCGACCAAGGTGGCCACCGGGATCTTCGCCGCCCGGCACGACGGGGTGGCGCGGCGCGGCCAGTTGCGCGCGGGCACCGCGCTGATCGCCCGGGGCGAATTCTCGTTGATCATCATCGGATTGGCTGGCAAGTCGCTGCCCGCCGTCGCGGCACTGGCGACGTCCTACGTTTTCGTGATGGCGATCGTGGGGCCGGTGGTGACCCGCTACACCGGCGGCCCGCGGCCGGCCGGCGCGGCGAACTGACCGGCGCGGTCACCCGATGTGCAGGGCCACCACCATCCATCGGGTCCCGCTCGCGACACTGACCTGCTCCACCCGGCACGCGATGGCGTGCACCCGGCTCCCGCGGCTGTAGGAGCCGAAGACCTCGGCCGCGGCCTCGGGGTCGCGGTGACCCGCCGGCTGCAACCGCATGCGGCGCAATACCGCGGCACCCGCGTAACCGGGCGCCTGTCCGGCCGCCGAACGCCCAAGCGCGACAACAGAATCCACCAGGTTGGGCGCCAGCAGCGGATTCAGCTGGGCGGCCGGCCGGCGGCGGTCGATGACCTCCAGCACGCGGCGCAGCGCGGCGTCGGCGAACATCGCCGCCTGGTGCATCCGCGCGGACATGACCCGGCCGGAATCCGGGACCGGCGCTCTGCTGGGTTGCCCGGTGTAGGGCCGGGGCGCGGCGTGGCCGCTGCGGCCGCGTGACGGGGTGCGCGAGGACCGCCGGCACTGCGGCACGGTGCGTGGCACGCCTTGGGTTTCCGGCTCGTAGTCGACGACCGGTATGACGGTGAAAGCGTCAGATGGAATCGCGATGGGACTAGTGTTCAACGTGCACTCTCCAACTCTTCGGCCGGACCGGAAGCCTGCTGGAGAGAGGGCAGACACTGGTTAGTCAGTGGTCATCATGGCACAACTCTCCGATTGCGCGTGCCCATGCTGATGTGCGCCCGGACCGGACGATTACCGTGGGCGAGACATCGCTTGAGGCGACAGGGCGATGAATCGACGAGGAGGACTGCGCCGTATGGTGACCCGGTTGTCCCCGCCGGATGCGTCGTTCTATCGGCTGGAAAACACCGCCACCCCCATGTACGTCGGCTCGCTGGCCATCCTGCGCCGTCCGCGTGCCGGCCTGAGTTATGAGACGCTGCTGGCCACCGTCGAGCAGCGGCTGCCCCAGGTTCCGCGCTACCGGCAGAAAGTCCGCGAGGTACGGGTCGGGTCGGCCCGGCCGGTGTGGATCGACGACAACGACTTCGACATCACCTATCACGTGCGGCGCTCGGCGCTGCCCTCGCCGGGCAGCGACGGGCAACTGCATGAGCTGATTGCGCGGCTGGCCGCGCGGCCGCTGGACAAGTCGCGGCCGCTGTGGGAGATGTACCTGGTCGAGGGCCTGTCCAAGAACCGGGTCGCCCTCTACACCAAATCGCATCAAGCGCTGATCAACGGTATGGCGGCGCTGGAAATCAACCACGTCATCAGCGATCGGACGAGACGCCCGCCGCCGGCTCCCGAAGACATCTGGATACCGGAACGCGACCCGGGCACCACCCGGCTGGTCCTGGGCGCGATCGGCGAGTGGCTGGTGGGCCCGAGCGCGCAGCTGCACGCCGTCGGGTCCGCGATCGGCGGCCTG
This sequence comes from Mycobacterium sp., assembly GCF_004298145.1. Classification (GTDB taxonomy): domain Bacteria; phylum Actinomycetota; class Actinomycetes; order Mycobacteriales; family Mycobacteriaceae; genus Mycobacterium. The sequence goes on along the minus strand of NZ_SCRH01000006.1, from coordinate 15,779 downwards.
GTGACGAACTACGGCGAGCTTGTCGACGCCGGCCGTTGGGCGTTTGATCTCGTGCGCAACCTGGCCCGGGGCGACGCGCCCAGCAGCCCGCTCAATGCCACCGTTTCGCGTCATCGCCGGTTCACCGTCGCCACCGGCAGCCTCGAGGATTACCGCGCCGTGCGGGCCCGCTACGACTGCGACGTCAACGACGTGGTGCTCGCCGTGATCGCCGGCGCCCTGGGCAACTGGCTGATGTCGCGCGGGGTGGCGGTGTCGTCGACCGCGACGGTGCGGGCGATGGCGCCGCTGTCGGTGTACGCCGAGGGCGACCTCGACACGAGCGGCCCCGGTCAGGCGATCAGCCAGGTCATGCCGTTCCTGGTCGACCTGCCGGTGGGGGAGCCGAACGCCGTGGTGCGGCTCTCGCAGATCGCGCACGCCACCGAGTCCAACGCGACGGCCGCCCATCTGGTGGACGCCCGGACCATTGTCACGTTATCGGGCTTCGCACCGCCGACGCTGCACGCCATGGGAATCCGGGTCGCGACCAATTTCCCGAGCTTCTCCAAGCGCACGTTCAACCTGCTGATCACCAACGCGCCCGGAGCCCAGTCGCAGATGTACGTCGCCGGCACCAAGTTGCTGGAAACCTACGCGGTGCCGCCGCTGCTGCACAACCAGGCGCTGGCGATCGGCGTGACGTCGTATAACGGCATGCTCTATTACGGAATCAATGCCGACCGCGAAGCCATGAGCGATGTCGAGCTGCTGCCGGGACTGCTGAACCAAGCTCTCGAGGAACTGCTGGAGGCTTCCCGGTCCTAGTCGGCGGTGAAAACCCCTGCGTACGGCTATCATTCGTCCTGTGAAGCCAACCGCGCCCAAGATTTCTGACGCCGTCTACGAAGCCGAATTGTTCCGGCTGCAAACGGAATTGGTGAAGCTGCAAGAGTGGGTGCGACATTCCGGGGCGCGGCTGGTGGTGATCTTCGAGGGTCGTGACGCCGCCGGCAAGGGCGGTGCCATCAAACGGATCACCGAATACCTGAGCCCGCGGGTCGCGCGCGTCGCCGCGTTGCCGATGCCGACGGATCGCGAACGCGGGCAGTGGTATTACCAGCGCTACATCGCCCACTTGCCCACCAAAGGTGAGATCGTGCTGTTCGACCGGTCGTGGTACAACCGGGCGGGCATCGAGAAAGTCATGGGATTCTGCACGCCGCAAGAGCATGCGCTGTTTTTGCGGCAGACGCCGGTCTTCGAGCAGATGCTCATCGATGACGGGTTACTGCTGCGCAAGTATTGGTTCTCGGTCTCCGACACCGAACAACTGCGGCGGTTCAAGGCGCGCCTGGATGACCCGGTCCGGCGATGGAAACTGAGCCCGATCGACCTGGAATCGGTATACCGGTGGGAGGATTACTCACGCGCGAAGGACGAGATGATGGTGCACACCGATACCCCGGCGAGCCCGTGGTATGTCGTGGAATCGGATATCAAGAAACACGCCCGGCTGAACATGATGGCCCATTTGTTGTCCACGATCTCCTACCGCGATGTCGAGGCGCCCAAGGTCAAGCTGCCGCGGCATCCCGTCGTGAGTGGGAACTACCGGCGGCCGCCGCGTGAGCTGTCGACGTATGTCGACGACTACGCGGCCACGCTGATCTAGCCGTGGCGATCGCAAGAGCGGCGCAGCCGGTCGCGGCGGGTCGCCACCATCGGCCCGTGGCGATCGCAAGAGCGGCGCAGCCATGACGGTCGTCTATATCCCCGTCACGCTGGCCATGTTGCAGCAGCTCGTGGCCGACGGCTCGGTGCGGCCGGTCAACGGCACGGCGTTCGCGCTGACGCCGACGTTGCGCGAGGCCTACGCCGAGGGCGATGACGACGAGCTCGCCGACGTGGCACTGCGCGAGGCGGCGCTGGCGTCGCTGCGTTTACTGGCCGCCACGGGGGCGGAAGCAGCTGAAGCGCCTTCGGAGTCCCTGCCGCCCCGGCGCGCGGTGCTGGCCGCCGACGTGGACGATCTCACGTACCGTCCCGACCTCGACGACGCCGTGGTCCGACTGCCCGGGCCGGTCCCGATCGAGGACGTCATCGCCGCCTACGTCGACAACGCCGGGGCCGAAGAGGCGGTGGCGAGGGCGGTCGAGGCCGTCGACGCCGCCGATCTGGGCGATGAGGACGCCGACCTGATCGTCGGCGATGCGCAAGACCACGATTTGGCCTGGTACGCCAACCAGGAGCTGCCGTTTTTGCTGGAGCTGATGTGACGTCGAATGTGAGGTATTCCAGGCCGCAGCGCTAGCTACGACACCGTAGGTTACGGTACCGTAGGTTTCGTGAACCGCACAGAATCGATCACAATGTGAGCGTAAGCAAGGCGCCACATAGTGAGCAGGAGCTTCCTCTGGGTAAACGGAACCCATCGATCACGGGCAACGTCGTCGACACCAAGCGACCCGTGGTCGCCGGCGCCGACCGGCATCCCGGCTGGCATGCACTGCGCAAGCTCGCCGCGCGCATCACGACGCCGCTGTTGCCCGACGACTATCTGCACCTGGCCAATCCGCTCTGGTCGGCGCGGGAACTGCGGGGGCGGGTCCTGCAGGTGCGCCGCGAGACGGAGGATTCGGCGACCCTGGTCATCAAACCGGGCTGGGGCTTCAACTTCGACTACGAGCCGGGCCAGTACATCGGCATCGGACTGCTGATGGACGGCCGCTGGCGCTGGCGGTCGTATTCGCTGACATCGACCCCGGCCGCGACGACCTCGCGCTCCGGTTCGGCGCGCACCGTGACCATCACCGTGAAGGCGATGCCCGAAGGTTTCCTGTCGTCGCACCTGGTGGCCGGTGTCGAGCCCGGCACCGTCGTCCGGCTGGCCGCGCCGCAGGGCAACTTCGTCCTGCCCGATCCGGCACCCGCGTCGATCCTGTTCCTCACCGCCGGCTCCGGGATCACGCCGGTGATGTCGATGTTGCGAACCCTGGTGCGCCGCAACCAAATCGGTGACATCGCCCACCTGCATTCGGCGCCCACCGAATCCCACATGATGTTTCGCACCGAGCTGGCCGCGCTGGAGGCCGACCACCCGGGCTATCGGTTGCAGCTGCGCGAGACGCGTACCCAAGGCCGGCTCGACCTGTCCGTGCTGGACGCCGACGTGCCGGACTGGCGCGAGCGCCAGACCTGGGCCTGCGGGCCGGAGGGCCTGCTCATTGCAGCTGAAGGGGTATGGTCGGCCGCGGGCATCACCGAGCGTTTGCATCTCGAGCGGTTCGCGGTGTCCAAGGCCGCACCCGCCGGTGCCGGCGGAACGGTCACCTTCGCCCAAAGCGGACGCACCGTCGCCGCCGACGCGGCGACGTCGCTGATGGACGCGGGGGAGAGCGCCGGGATTCAGATGCCCTTCGGGTGCCGCATGGGTATCTGCCAGTCGTGTGTGGTCAGCCTGGTGGAGGGTCACGTCCGTGATCTGCGGACCGGCCAGGAGCACGACCCGGGGACCCGGGTGCAGACCTGTGTGTCGGCCGCGTCCGGTGATTGCGTACTCGACATTTAAAGGCTACTCACAGGTAACCTACGGCCTCGTAGGTTACGATAGCGTAGGTCTGGAACCGAACAAACGACCGCAGGGAGACGACGATGGCGATCACTGACATCGACGTATTCGCCCATCTGGCGGACGCCGATATCGAAAACCTGGCCTTCGAGCTCGATGCCATCCGCCAGGACGTGGAAGACTCGCGCGGCGAGCGGGACTCCCGCTACATCCGCCGCACCATCGCGGCCCAGCGCGCGCTGGAGGTGACCGGCCGGCTGTTGCTGGCCGCCAGTTCGCGGCGCTCGGCCTGGTGGGCGGGGACGGTAACCCTGGGCGTGGCCAAGATCGTCGAGAACATGGAGATCGGCCACAACGTCATGCACGGCCAGTGGGACTGGATGAACGACCCCGAGATTCACTCCTCGACGTGGGAGTGGGACATGAGCGGGTCGTCCAAGCACTGGCGCTACACCCACAACTTCGTGCACCACAAGTACACAAATATTCTCGGGATGGACGACGACGTCGGCTACGGTCTGCTGCGCGTCACCCGCGACCAGCGCTGGAAGCGCTTCAACATGTTCAACCTGGTTTACAACACGTTGCTCGCGCTCCTCTTCGAGTGGGGAGTCGGCCTGCAGCACGTCGAGCTCGGGAAGATCGTCAAGAAGCGGATGGATAACGACGAGGCGCGGCAGCGGACCGAGGAGTTCCTGGCCAAGGCGGGGCGACAGGTGCTCAAGGACTACGTCGCGTTCCCGGCGCTGACGTCGTTGTCACCCGGCGCGACCTACATGTCCACGCTGAAGGCGAACGCGCTTGCCAACGTGATCCGCAACGTGTGGGCCAACGCGGTGATCTTCTGCGGCCATTTCCCCGACGGCGCAGAGAAATTCACCAAGACCGACATGATCGGCGAGACCAAGGGGCAGTGGTATCTGCGTCAGATGCTGGGCAGCGCCAACTTCGAGGCCGGCCCGGCGCTGCGCTTCATGAGCGGCAACCTGTGCCACCAGATCGAGCACCACCTGTATCCCGATCTGCCGAGCAACCGGCTGCACGAGATCTCGATGAGGGTGCGCGAGGTCTGCGACAAGTACGACTTGCCTTACACCACAGGCTCGTTCCTGTTCCAGTATGCGAAGACGTGGCGCACGATAGCCAAGCTCTCGCTGCCGAACAAGTACCTGCGTGACGACGCCGACAACGCACCGGAAACCCGCAGCGAGCGGATGTTCGCCGAGCTCGAGCCCAGTTTCCTGGGTACCGATCCGGTCACCGGCCGTCGTCGTGGGCTCAAGTCCGCGATCACCGCGGTGCGGGGCTGGCGGCGCGCGAAGCGGGCTGCCGCGACACGCGGTATTGACGACGGCCTCGCCGCCTAACTGACCGGCTGCGCGCCGAACGTGTACTCACTGCGAATATTTCGCTGATTTTTCGCACTGAGTGCACGATCGGTTCGACGGGCCACGCTAGCTGTTCTGATAGAAGTCCGCGGCGGCTATCGGTGCGACACCGAGTTCGCCCGCGACCGCGTCTATCGCCTGCTGCGCGATGCCCAGGTCAACCCGATAGTCGGGGGTGAAGTAGGGGCCGACGTAGCGCTCGTAGTGCCGTTTCGTCTCGTCAGTGGTGAGCCGGTCGAGGAACCGGTTGAGGTAATCGACGGCGCGGCTTGGTTGTTCGGCGAGAAGCCGCAGTGCCCGCTGATTCGCCCGCAACAGGGCCTGCAGCGCGGGGCTGTCCGGCGGGATGTGTACGGGATCCACCGCTACGCCCACCGTGGGAATCCGGAAGTGATCGCCAACCCAGGCCAGCAGGTGAAACCCCTCTTCGGCGGCGACCTGTTCGGGGGACAGCGTGCTGCCGACGTAGGCGGCATCGATCGAGCCGTCGCGCAGCCGGCGCAGGTCCATCTGGTAGTCACCCGGATGCCGCACCACGCAGTGCAGGTCGCGGTCGGGGTCCAGCCCGTGCTTACGCAGGACGATCCGGGCGAAGGTGCCCGGCGGGTTATTGGGGGCGTGCACGGCCAGGCGCCGCCCGCGAAGATCGGCCATGGACTTCACCTCGGCGTTGCCGAGAAACCAGAACAGCGGGCGATCGGTGTTGACGCTCAACGCTTTCCATCCGATCCTATCGTCAAGCCGCGACAGCAGGGCCCTGCCCAGGCCGATCACCGCGACGTGGCGCAGCCGCTGCGCTTTCCAGCCGATCCCGTCGCGGATCGCGACGTGGACACCCTCGTCCCGGTAATAACCCTCCTGGTCGGCGACGTGCGCGACCAGCTCCTCATGAATGCCACGCCCGACGTAAGCCAGGTCGATCGTTTGCACGCCGCACCCCTTTTCCGACGACCCGGTGGCCGGATCGGCTGTCAATCCATGGCGAGGCCGCCGTTGACCTCCAGGCAGTGGCCGGTGATGAAACCGGAATCCGCGCTGGCCAGGAACGCCACCGTCTTGGCCACCTCGTCGGGGCTGACCAGCCGCCCCATGGGATTTGTCGCGCCGAGTTGGTGTAATTCCTCGGCCGTCAACAGCGCGTTCGCCGTGGGATCGGCGACGGTGGCGGGCGAGACGAGGTTGGCGGTGATCTGATGCGGAGCCAGCTCGAGCGCGACGTACCGGACGAACTGGTCCATTGCCGCCTTGGCCGTTCCCACCGTGATCATGCCCTGTCGGGGCCGGCGGGACAACACCGTGGTGAGATAGACCAGTCGGCCATAGCCTCGTGAAATCATTTCGGGGACAACGGCTTTAGTGACCAGAAAGGCGGCATGCAGTTCTCGGTCCAGTTTGCCGCCGAGCTGCTCCCAGCTCAGGTCCGCGAACGAGGTGACGTCGTAGGGGATGAGCGCGTTGTGCACGAGCACGTCGACGCCGCCCCACTTTTTGTTGGTTTCGTCGACCATCGCGGCGACATCGTCGGGGTTGGTGACATCGGCCCGAATCGCGATGGCCTCGCCACCGGCGGTGGTCGCCGCGGTTTCCACCTTGTCTGCTTCCCCGGCGCTGGACCTGTAATTGACAACGACCCGAAACCCCCGCTCCGCCAGCACTAATGCGGACGCCGCTCCGATTCCCCGGCTGGCTCCGGTGACTACCGCGACACGACCCATCGGCGCTACCTCCGACCGTGCTCACCGCGCCTGGCTGGCACGCGCGAACGATACTCCCGCGACGCATCTCGGTAAAGGTCTGCGTTGGATGCTCAGTGCCGGCATGAAGAGCTGGGATACGGTTCGGCGACACACTCTTGCCAGACATGTATCGTCAGCCTTTCGGTAAGCGCGTACCCGGTGCATGTGCAGACATGAAGGACGCCCAAGGATGAGCGGTCAATGCAGCGACGACATCGAACGCATCGCCAACCGCCTGGGGTTCAGCTGCGAGCACGCCTTCCCATGGGCGACGCTGCGGAACCCGTTCCAGCTGGCGAACTGGACGTTGCCCGTTCTCGAACTGCTGGTCATCGCGGGCGCTGTGCTGGCGCTCTGGTGGGCAATTCGCCGGCTACGCCGCGACGGGGACCCCGTCAACATCGTGATCTGGTTCGCCACGGTGATCTACCTGCTGATCGTTGAGCCGCCGCTGTACTTTCCCGCGGTCTTCGGTGTCGACGACACCATCGGTGCGGTTTTCGCGCACAACGTCTTTACCGTCCAGTTCATGTATGACCGGCTGCCGCTCTACATCGTCGCGCTGTACCCCGCGATGATGACGTTGGCCTACGAAGTGGTACGCAGCCTGGGCGTATTCCGGGACTGGGGTGCGATGGTCGGCGCGGTATGCGTGGGATTCGTCCATCACTGCTTCTACGAAATCTTCGACCAGTTGGGTCCGCAACTGCGGTGGTGGGCGTGGAATACCGACAACGCGATCAACCATCCAATGCTGGCGTCCGTGCCGATGAGCAGCGTCCTGCTGTTCGCCACCGTCGGGCCGGCGTGCGTCGCATTGTTCGCACAGCTCCTGGTCACTCGTCCCATTGAGCGCGGGCGATTGCTGAGCCGAATCGGCTTGATCGGCCGCACATTCGGCGTGGCCGTGTTGGTGCCGGTTGGTTTGGTTATCGCCAATGTTCCGATTCTGCTGGCCGGTGGCGACCACCCCGACAGTGCGCTGCGGCGGGCGGTGTACTTCGTCCTGCTCGGTGCGTTCGCCGTGGTGGCGATCCCCGTCCTGTTGCGGCAGTGGCGCGACTCTGCGTTCACGCCCGGCGGGCGCAATCCCTTCGTCGCAATCTTCGGGTCCGCATTCTTGGCCGTGCTCGGGGCGCTGTGGCTGGCGGCCACGCCCGCCTACCTGAACGCCTCGCACGGCCTCACGGCCGACGGAACGCCCATCGGCAACCTCATCTACGCGATGGCGTGCTTTGTGCTCGCCGTCGCGCTGACCATGTCGGTGACGATCCGCCCCGGCCGTCCATCGGCTCTCATGCCTCGAGCGCAGCGGACGCGGCACGCGGCTACGCCGTGACAGACCTCGAAATCGGCGCATCCGCTTCGACTCGCCATTACATGAGCCACTCCCACAGGTCGCCGACCGCCTGTTCCAGCGTTGTCAGAAGCCGCCGGTCACTTTTTCGGCCAGCGACGCCAGCTTGGCGTCGAGTTGCTTTGCGGCGCTGAGTAACTCGGGATTGGTCTCGATGACCATGAGCGACGACGGCGTGACGTAGGTCAAGCTGCTGCCGGTGCCGTTGTCGGCCAGCAGCAGCTCGACCGGGGCGAACAGGCCCGCGGTGATGTCGTGGCGCAGCATGGTGATGGCGATCAGCGGGTTGCCGAGGATGACGCGTAACGCCTTGCGGTCGATGCCGGCCTTGGCGATCCAGGCGCCGTGGTCGACAATCCCGAACAGCATGAATCCGCTTGGACCAACGTGGGATTCGACGCTTTCCTCATACGTTTTCCAGTCGCCGGTCGTCGTCGTGATGTCGTCGATCGGCACCGGGTTTTCGCCGATGTCCGCCAGTAGCGCGGCGACCAGCTCGTCGTAGCTCTTGGCGCTGTCGTAGCGCACTCGCACACCGCCGAAGCGGATTTCAGACGCTGACACTTTCGACCTCCTCGAGTTCGATATTCTCGTGGACCTGCGCGCTGGGGGTGCGATCGATGAGCAGGCTCAGCAGTTCGGGCCGGCTGTAATGGCCGCCGGCGTCCATGAGGACCTTGCGGGTGTTGATCAATGACAAGTCGAGATCGGCGATGACCTCCCCTTCGCCGCAGCGCAGCGGCTCGCCCAGGTATTCGCCGTGGGGTGTGATGATCGCGGTGAATTGGCCGCCCGAGATCGGGCCGATCGGACAACCCGTGTCGGCCATGATCCGCGCCTGCTGATCGGCGTCGAGCCACGCGGTCGCATTGACGACGAACACGCCCGACTCAAGCGCGTGATTGCGCACGCTGATCTCCATCTGTTGCGCGAACAAGTCGCCTCCGAACGATCCGGGAAACATGCTCGAGTGGATCTGCTCGCCGTCGGCGATCAAGGCGTACCGTTCCAGCGCGTTGAAATGCTCGTAGCACGCCAACTGTCCGATGCGCCCGACCGCGCTGTCGACCGCGCGCAGCCCGCTGCCGTCGCCCTGGCCCCAGACCATCCGTTCGTGGTAGGTCGGCATGATCTTGCGGCGGCGCTGCAGCAGGGCGCCGTCGGCGTCGAACAACAGCTGCGTGTTGTACAGCGAACCGCCGTCGCGCTCGTTGACGCCGATCGACACCACCATGCCGGCCGCACGCGCCGCCTCGGCGATCGCGTCGACCGCCGGCGACGGTATCGTCACGGCCTGATCCAGCAACCTGAGGTGCTCGGGCCGCATCTCGAACGGGCGCTCGACGAACGAGAAGTACGGGTAGTAAGGCACCACCGTCTCCGGGAACGTCGCGAACTGAACGTCGTGGCGCGCCAGCTGTTCGATCTTGCCGACCACGCGCTCGACGGTCCCCTCGCGGCTATAGAGCACCGGGCTGAGTTGCACTGCGGCGGCGCGGATTACGGTCATTACAGCTTCCCCGTCCTCTTGTCTTCACCAATTTTGAGAATCGGGGTCCGGTTCTGCGGTTGAACCCTTTCCCACAGGCCGCCCTTCCCCAGCTCTCTTCCTCGCTGGTCTTCGCGCCGGAACCACTCCTCGGCGCTGCGGATCCGATTCGGGTGGATCTCATCGAGCAAGGCATAGTCCCGTTTGACGACTTCGTACTTCCACAGATTCCAGAATCCCGTGAAGTTGTCACGAATGTTCATGGTGCTTTTGTCATTTGGGTCCGCGTTGTACCCGGCGGGCGCATTCGCGGCTGCACTGAGCGGACCGTTGCTCCAGTACTCGTCCAGGTCGGTGTCGATGTATCGTGCTGGATGTCCGGTGACCTTCTCAAACGCCGCAGCAAGGTCCGCGTAGCCAACCTGATCGATCGCGACTTCGAGATCCATGCCGTTCGCGCGCTCGGGATGATCGAAAAGCCAGCGCACGTAATATCCGCAATCCTCGAGAGACACATGCGGCACGGCGCCCGCACCCAGCGGGACTCGCCACGTCAGCACACCGTCCTCCACGGTTGGTGTCATGGGAGTCGCGGGCGAGATCACCATCTCGATGTACGGACCCGTCGTGAAGAGCGCCGCTCCCATCCGGTCCCTATTCACCCGATTCTGAATCAGAATCCACTCGCCCACCCGGCCCTTGCCGTCATAGTGGCCGGTGCGGAATCTCGAGTCGTAGCCCGCTTTCTTGAGTCCGTAGTCCAGGTTTCCGTAGACCAAGAACTTGATTCCCTCTTCGATGGCTATCTCGTAAGTGCGGATGGCCCAGTAGATCTCGGTCTTCTCGCCGGTGTTGAACCCGTCGATATTGACGAATGCCGCGTCGCAGCCGTGGAATCCCTCCCGCAGGACGTCTTCGTCGGCGAATGTGCCCTCCAGGATGGAGACGTTGCCGAGTTCGAGAAGTTTTTTGGCCCGCCGGGAGGCAGGGTCACGGCTGAGGACCCGAACGGAGTGTTTCTGGTCGGCGACCAGGGCCCGGACGATCGGGATGCCTTGGGCCCCGGTGCCGCCGATGACAAAGATCTTGGACATGACAGTGGCTTTCCCTTCTCAGAGTCGCTCGATGATGGTGGCGTTGGCCATGCCGCCGCCCTCGCACATCGTCTGCAGCCCGTACCGGCCACCACGCCGCTCCAAAGCGTTGACCAGCGTCGTCATGATGCGAGCGCCACTGGCGCCCAACGGGTGACCGATCGCGATCGCGCCGCCGTTGACGTTGGTCTTGGCCAGATCCGCCGCGATGTCCTTGGCCCAGGCCAGCACGACGGGCGCGAAGGCCTCGTTCACTTCGAACAGGTCGATGTCGGCCAGGCTCAGCCCGGCGCGATGTAACACCTTCTCGGTGGCCGGGATGACGCCGGTCAACATGTACAGCGGGTCGGAGCCCACCACGGTGGTGGTGTGGATCCGGGCCCGCGGCCGCAGGCCCAGTTTCTGGGCGATCTCGCTGCTGGTGATCAGGACCGCGGCGCTGCCGTCGGACAGCGGCGACGAGTTACCCGGCGTGATCTCCCAATTGATTTGCGGGAAGCGGGCTTTGGCCGCGTCACTGTAGAACGCCGGCTGCAAGCCGGCCAGTGTCTGCACCGTCGTGCCGGGCCGAATGATCTCGTCGGTGGCGAGCCCGGCGATCGGGATGAGCTCGTTGTCGAACAGCCCTTCCTTGGTGGCGCGGGCGGCTTTCTCGTGGCTGCCGGCGGAGAACTCGTCGAGCTGGGTGCGCGAAAGGCCCCACTTCGCGGCGATCAACTCGGCGCTGATGCCTTGGGGCACCAGGCCTTCGGGGTAGCGCGCGTCCATGCCCTCGCCGAACGGGTCGCTGCCCGGTAACACCTGGGTGCCCATCGGGACGCGGCCCATCGATTCCACGCCGGCGGCGATGACGAGGTCGTAGGCGCCGGCGATGACGCCCTGCGCCGCGAAGCTGATGGCCTGCTGGCTGCTGCCGCACTGGCGGTCGATGGTGACACCGGGCACCGTCTCCGGGAATCCCGCACCCAGCAGGGCGTTGCGGGCGATGTTGACCGCCTGATCGCCGACCTGGGTCACGGCGCCGGCGATGACGTCGTCGACGCGCGCCGGATCGACGCCGGTGCGCGCGACCAGTTCGCGCAGGCTGTGTGCCAGCAGGTCGGCGGGCAACACATCGTGCAGCGCACCACTGGTTTTGCCCTTGCCGATGGGGGTGCGCACTGCTCCGACGATGACGGCGTCGCGACCCTGGTTCATGGCTCCTCCTCGAGTCATCTAGGTATATTCGACTGTACTCAGGTAAACATCTGGGTATGCTTAAAGCAACCCAGCGGGGGAGGTGATTTAGATGACACTGCTGCAAGGGCCGCTGGCCGACCGCGACGCCTGGTCGGCGGTGGGCGAGTGCGCGATCGAAAAGACGATGGCGGTCGTCGGTACCAAGTCCGCGATGCTGATCATGCGCGAGGCGTACTACGGCACCACTCGGTTCGACGACTTCGCCCGCCGGGTGGGCATCACCAAGGCCGCCACGTCGGCGCGGCTGGCCGAACTGGTCGAGTTGGGGCTGCTACGGCGCCGGCCCTATCGGGAGCCCGGTCAGCGCAGCCGCGACGAGTACGTGCTCACCCAGGCCGGCATCGATTTCATGCCGGTGGTGTGGGCGATGTTCGAGTGGGGCCGGCATCATCTGCCGGGACGCAACCGGCTGCGGCTGACCCATCTGGGTTGCGGCGCCGATGCGAGTGTCGAAATACGTTGCACAGAAGGTCATTTGGTGCCACCGGACGAACTCGGCATGCGACTGGCTAAGAAGTCTGGTTGAGGGCGGCGAGCAGCCGCCGCGCCGCCATGACGCGGCGGACGGCGGGCCCGGACAGCGTGTCCAGCGCACACTCCGGGTCGGCCGGTGGGCCCATGTGCCCGCAGCCGCGCGGGCAGTCTTCGATGGCCCCGGCCAAATCGGAGAACGCCATCATGACGTCGTCGGGCCGGATGTGGGCCAGCCCGAAGGATCGGATCCCCGGCGTGTCGATCACCCAGCCCGACGCCGCCAGCGGGAGCGCTACCGATTGGGTGGAGGTGTGCCGCCCGCGGCCGATGTCGGTCACGTCGCCGACGGCCCGGTCCGCGTCGGGCACCAGCCGGTTCACCAAGGTGGACTTGCCGACGCCGGAATGCCCCAGCAGGACGGTGATCTTGCCCGCGAGCAGGTCCGCCACCGCGAGCAGGGGATCGTCGCGGCCCGCGGCGACCACCGTCAGGTCCAGGTCGACGAACTCCTGCGCGAACGGCTCCGGCGGGGCGAGGTCGGTCTTGGTGAGGCACAGGATCGGCGTGAGTCCGCCGGCGTAAGCGGCGATCAGCGTCCGGTCCACCAGCCCGGTGCGGGGTGGCGGGTCGGCCAGCGCCACCACGATCAGCAGCTGGTCGGCGTTGGCGACCACCACCCGTTCGGTCGGGTCGGTGTCATCGGCGGTGCGCCGCAACACCGTTCGGCGCTCACCGCGACGCACGATGCGCGCCAGGGTGTCGGGCCGTCCGGACAGATCGCCGACCACATCGACGTCGTCGCCGACCACGATCGGCGTGCGGCCCAGTTCCCGGGCCCGCATGGCGGTGACCCGACGGTCGACGTCGCCGCCCAGCACGCACCCCCAGCGGCCGCGGTCCACACTGACCACCATGGCGGCCTGGGCGTCGGCGTGCTCGGGACGGGTCTTGGTCCGCGGCCGCGAACCCCGGCCGGAGCGGATTTTGACGTCGGACTCGTCGTAGTCGCCGGCCTTCACATGCCGCGCTCCTTCTGGATTGCCCGCCTCCTCCCCGGGCCGCCCGGGCGGCCCGCATCGTCGCCGCGCTCCAGCATCCCGGCCCACAGCTGGGGAAAGTCCGGCAACGTCTTGGTGGTGGCGCCGATGTCGTCCACCTCGACGCCGGCCACCCGCAGCCCGACGATCGCGCCCGCCATCGCCATGCGATGGTCGGCGTACGCGCGCCAGACCCCGGGCCGCAACGGCTTCGCGGTGATCACCAGGCCGTCGGGCGTTTCGGTGCACTCGCCGCCGAGGCGGTTGATCTCGGCGCTCAGCGCGGCGAGCCGATCGGTCTCATGGCCGCGCAGGTGGGCGATGCCGGACAGGCGGGAAACCGACCCCGGGAAGGCCAGCGCTGCCAGGGCGGCCACCGACGGTGTCAGCTCGCCAACCGCGCGCAGATCGACATCGAAACCGCCGTAGTCCCCGGCGCCGCGCGCCTCCAGAAACGAATCAGTTTGGGTGACAACGGCATTCAGCTTACCTAAGACGTTCAGGATGTTGTCGGCGGGCTGCACGCTGTTCGCCGGCCAGCCGGTGATGCGCACCGCGCCGCCACTGACCACGGCCGCCGCGAGGAACGGAACGGCGTTCGTCAGGTCCGGCTCGACCTCCCAGTGCCGGGCCGCGACCGGCCCGGGCCGCACCCGCCACCGGTTGGGGACGGAGTCGTCGACGTCGACGCCGGCCTGGCGCAGCATGACCACCGTCATCCCGATGTGCGGCGCCGACGGCAGCGCCGAACCGGTGTGTCGCACGGTCAGGCCCTCGGTGAACGAGGCCGCGCACAACAGCAACCCGGAGACGAACTGGGACGAGGCTGAGGCGTCGATGTCCACGGTGCCGCCGGTGATCGCACCGGTGCCCAGGACCCGGAACGGCAGGGCAGACCCGTCGATCCGGACGCCCAGTCCGCGCAGCGCATCCAGCAGCGGCGCGATGGGCCGCGCCCGGGCCTGCTCGTCGCCGTCGAACTCGACCATCGAATCGGCGAGCGCCGCCAGCGGCGGAACGAACCGCAGCACCGTTCCGGCCAGGCCGCAATCGACCTGCGCCATCGGTTCCGGCGACACGCGGCCGCTGACCGCCAACTCCGTCGCGTCGCCGTCGACGCACAAACCCAGCGTGCGCAGCGCCCCGATCATCAAATCGGTGTCCCGGCTGCGCAGCGCGCCGCTGATGGTCGGGGCGCCCTGGCCCTGGGCGGCCGCCAGCGCCGCCAGCACCAGGGCCCGGTTGGTCTGCGATTTCGAACCCGGAACGGTCACGGTCGCATGCACCGGTTGCGGGGCGAAGGGGGCCGTCCACGTACTCACCGGTCCATCATCGCCTGTCACCGGTTGCTGCCACCAATAGGAGTTCCGTGGCTGTGCCACCGATAGGACGTCCGTGGCTCTGCCACCATGGAAGGTATGTGCGGACGGTTTGCGGTCACGACCGACCCGGCCCTGCTGGCCCAGAAGATCAAGGCGATCGACGAGGCCACCGGCGCCGATGCTGATTCGGCTGCGCCCAACTACAACGTGGCACCGACCTCGACCATCGCGACCGTGGTCACCCGCCACACCGAGCCCGAGGACGAGCCGACGCGGCGGGTGCGGCTGATGCGCTGGGGTTTGGTGCCGCCGTGGGCCAAGGCGGGTTCCGACGGCGCCCCCGACACCAAGGGTCCGATGCTGATCAACGCCCGCGCCGACAAGGTCACCAGCTCGCCCGCCTTCCGGGCCAGCGCCAAGTCCAAGCGCTGCCTGATCCCGATGGACGGCTACTACGAATGGCGGGCCAATTCGGACGCCGCGGCCGGCACGAAGTCCCGCAAGACGCCGTTTTTCATGTACCGGGAGGACGGCGAGCCGCTGTTCATGGCGGGCCTGTGGTCAGTGTGGAAGCCTGCCAAGGATGCTTCGCCGCTGCTGAGCTGCACGATCATCACCACCGACGCGCCCGGGGAGCTCGCGCAGATCCACGATCGGATGCCGTTGGTGATGCCCGAGCGCGACTGGGACCGGTGGCTCGACCCCGACGCTCCCGTCGACGAAGAATTGTTGGCCCGCACTCCCGACGTGCGCGCCATCTGCACACGCGAGGTGTCGACGCTGGTCAACAACGTACGCAACAACGGCCCGCAGCTACTCGCGCCGGCCGAGCCGGAGCCCGGACAGGCTCGGCTGCTTTAGCGCTCTAGGCGCGGGTCACGCCGCCCCCGGATTGTCGGCTTCGTCGTCGTCGTCTCCGTCGTGGAGAAGTTTTTCGGGGTGGTGGTAGGTGTTGGTGCGGGGTTGTCGGCGGTCGAGGTGTGGGGGTGGTTTCCATTCGGTGTCGCCTTTGGCATTTTTCGTGGTGGTCCAGCCGTCGGGTCGCAGCATGCGGTGGTGGGGGCCGCAGGCGAAGGTGAGGTCGTTGATGTCG
>NZ_SCRH01000033.1 GCF_004298145.1 Mycobacterium sp. | reverse complement strand
GCCCGGGGCTTGGTTGACGGGCCCCGGCTCTCTTCGCGCGCTTACGCGCTCATCGCCCGGGGCTTGGTTGACGGGCCCCGGCTCTCTTCGCGCGCTTACGCGCTCATCGCCCGGGGCTTGCTAGATGGGCCCCGGCTCTCTTCGCGCGTCTTATGCGCTCATCGCCCGGGGCCGGGAGGTCCCGCGAAAGCCTGGGCGATCTCCAACCAACGTTGCGCGTCGCCGCCCCGAGCAGTGATGTCGAGAGCGCTCAGCGGGCGCCGCTGGGTGACGAGGAAGCAGAAATCCTCCGCCGACCCGCTGACCCGCTGCTCAGCCTCCGGCGGTCCCCAGGACCAGGCGTCACCGTCGGGTCCGCGCAGCTCGACCAGGAACGGCTCAGCCGGCGGCGTCAGATTGTTGACCACGAACGCGTAATCGCGGGTGCGCACCCCGAGATGGGCGATCGACCGCAGGCGATCGGTCGCGGGCCGTGTGACGGCCAGCGCGTCCGCGACGTCGAGACCGTGCGCCCAGGTCTCCATCAACCGCGCGGTCGCCATCGACGCCGCGCTCATCGGTGGGCCGAACCACGGGAGTTTATGACCGGCGGGGACCCCGAGCAGCTCCTCGTGCAGCCGCCCACGGGTGCCGCGCCAGTCGGCGAGCAGCTCCGCCGGCGCCAGGGCCGCGAGTTCATCGGCGCCTTTGTCGACGAAGCCCGTCGGGTCGGTGGCTGCGCCCGCCAGGACGCCGGCGAATCCGGGCTCGTCGGTCACCGCGATCAGGGCGACTCTGTCGGTCCACAGCAGGTGCGCGATCTGGTGCGCGATGGTCCAGCCGGCCGCGGGCGTGGGGTCGGCCCATCGTTCGGGCTCGAGCGGGGCGACCAAGGCGTCGAGCGCGTCGCTTTCGGCGCGCAGGTCCTCGACTATGGGCGCGGGACCGGTCATCGCTGCCCTCCCCTATCGGCTGCGGCCATCGGATGGATCACGTCGTTACCTTAGCGATCGTTCGCATGCTCGCCGCGGCGCCCGATGAAGCTGTGCGCGGCCAGGCCGGCCAGGTAGAGCGCCGATCCGAACAGAGCGAACGCGGGCGCATGCCCGTCGTCGGGAATCAACACCGCGGCCACCGTGATCGCGACGATGAACGCGACCCAAAACAGCGCATCCTGCACAGCGAACACATGCCCGCGAAGAGCGTCGTCGACATCGATCTGGATCGCCGTGTCGGCGCACAGCTTGACCACCTGCCCGGTCACGCCGAGTAAAAAGCCGCACGCCACCATGACCGGGAGCAGCAGCTGGGCGCCGGCGACCTCGATGATCGCCGATGTCGCCAACGCACCGTTTGCCGTGGCATAGCGCCCCCAGCGGCGGACCGCGGGCGGCGTCAGCACGTTGGCCAAAAAAGCTCCCAAACCCGCGGCACCGAAGAACAGCAACGCGGTGCCGAATCCCCCGCCGTCGAGATCGGGTATCTGATGGACCAGCAACAACACCAGCAGCGAATTGATGCCGACCACCATCCGGTGCGCGGCCAGACCGGACAGGGTGGCCGCGACCGTCGGGCGCTGCGCCACCGTGCGCGCGCCATGCAGCCAGCCGGTGACCACCGCGTAGCTGACGGGTCCGTGGATCGCGCGCCGGGTGTGGTCGGGACCCAGCACCCGCGCGCCGAACCGCCACGACAGCAACAACGCGATCGACACGGGAATCACGGTGATGAAGACGATCGCCGAGGCGCCCTTGTCGTTGGCGCCGAAGATGAACCGCGGCACCAGCATGAAGTTTGCACCGAGGAATGCCGCGACAGCCCCGGACGCGATGGCCACCGAGTTCATCGTCACCACCTGCTGGCGCGGCACCACGTGCGGCAGGGACGCCGAGAGCCCGGACCCGACGAACCGGGCCAAGCCGTTGGCGATCAAAGCACCCAGCAACAGCGGCAGGTCGCCGGCTCGGGCCGCCAGAATCGTGCCGATTGCGGCGATGAGGACCAACCGGCCCGCGTTGGCGCCCACGAGGACCAGGCGCCGGTCCCACCGATCCATCAGTGCGCCAGCGAACGGCCCCAGCAGCGAGTAGGGCAAAAACAGGACCGTGAAGGCGCGCGCGATGGAAAGGGGGTCGGCCGCTCGATCCGGGTTGAACAGCAGCGCTCCGGCCAGCGCCGCCTGAAACAGGCCGTCACCGAACTGACTTGCCATGCGCACCTGCAGCAGCCGCCAGAAGTCCGGCAAACCGCGCACCGACCGCCAGATTTCGATGGGTGCGCTGGACTGCATCCGGGTTGGGATCACCGAGACCGACTTCCACTATTGGGGCTGGCAAGCTCGTGCGCTCAGAGCTGTCCCAACAACAGTACAAATCGCCGTGGCCCGCCCCCTCGATTGCCCTGGGCCACGATCGGGTGGATGCGATGATGGTGGGGTGCCGCCGCCGGAGGACCCAGAGGACTACGTCGCACCCGCCGCGCAACGGGTGCGCGCGGGTACTTTGCTGCTCGCCAACACCGACCTTCTCGAACCGACGTTTCGGCGCAGCGTGATCTACATCGTCGAGCACAACGATGGGGGCACATTGGGTGTCGTGCTCAACCGCGCCAGCGAAACCGCGGTGTACAACGTGCTGCCCCAGTGGACCAATCTGTCGGCGAAGCCGAAGACGATGTTCATCGGCGGGCCGGTGAAGCGTGACGCCGCGCTGTGTCTGGCAACGTTGCGCGTCGGCGCGGATCCGCAAGACGTGCCGGGCCTGCGGCACGTGGACGGCCGGGTGGTGATGGTCGATCTGGACGCCGACCCCGACGCGATCGCACCACTGGTGGAAGGGGTGCGGATCTTCGCGGGCTACTCCGGATGGACCATCGGTCAGCTCGAAGGCGAGATCGAACGCGATGACTGGATTGTCTTGTCCGCGTTGCCATCCGACGTTCTCGTCGGGCCGAGGTCCGATTTGTGGGGCCAAGTCCTCCGCCGGCAGCCACTGCCGCTTTCGCTGCTCGCGACCCACCCGATCGACATCAGCCGGAACTAGCGCTCCCCGGCTTCAGGTCAGTGGCACGACTGCGTGCACCCGGCGCAGCTGCCCGCGCAGGCGGGTGCCGCCGCCTCCTGGCGCAACGCGAAACGTGCGCTCTGCCACGAGCCCGCGGCCAGCGTCCCCAGCGCCCCGGCGACACACACGATGAGCACAGCCAGGGCGGTGTCCGGGACCGCGGCCAGGGCCACCGCGCCGCCAGCGCCCAGCATCACCGCGGCCGCCAACTGGGTGGGTGCCATGGCGCGCAGCGCCAGCGCCGTCGCGCCGAAGTTCCGGTTGTGCGCAAGCGACCAGGTGCCGAACCCCGCCGAGGCCACCGCCGCACACATACACAGCACGCCCGCAATCAGCATGGGCTCACAATACGAGCCGGCTAACTCATCCGGCTCTGCGGGTGCGGGCGTCGCCAGGGCTCAGTGCTGGAGGAACGAAAAGTTCGGCAGCGGGGGCAGGCCCGGCACCATGGCCAGCAGGCTGGGGGTGTGCTGCTGGTTGGGCAGGGGTGTCTGTGCGGGGAGGTGGGCCGGGGCCGCGGGCGTTGTCTGGGCGAGCGGGACCAACGGGGCCGTGGCGGGTGCCGGGGCGACCGGAGCGACCGGGGCCGCGGCGGGTGCCGGGGCGACCGGGGCCGTGTTGGGTGCCGGGGCGACCGGGGCCGTGGCGGGTGCCGGGGCGACCGGAGCGACCGGGGCGGCGGCGGCGGGTGGCTGGGCAGGTCGGCCGACCGGAGAGGCAGCGGGCGCCTGGGCCGGCGCCGGAGTGGCCGCACCGGGGGCAGTGACCCGGAAGCCGTTGATGATGGCGTCGGTGGCCGGTGCGTCGGCGACGCTCACCGCGCGATCGGTGGTCACCGCCAGCGACACGAGGTATCTGTCCGGTCCCGACGTGGCGACGACGTAGCGGCGGGAGGTGTTCAGCGTCATGTCCCCATCGCGATAGGTGCCCTCAACGATGGACGACGGGAAGCCCCCGAAATCGTCCATCGAGGCGTTCGTGGGTTGCCACGCCGGAAGTTTCTGACTGTCGACATAGCCGTGTGTGATCGCCTCTTTCGCGTCGAAATCACCGACCAGCTTGTACACCACCACCTGGGCATTCGATGAATAGATGCTGCTCCCGCGCCGATCGGCGATGACCGCGAACGCGTCGGGCACGTTGGGGTCGGGCACCTGGGTCCAGCGAGCGGGCAGCGGCAGGGTGATGTCCAGCGCCTTGAAGTTCTGCGGCTTCTGCGCCTCGAGCTTGACCGCCTTCGACTGCAGGAAGTCACGGATCGTGCCGGACGTCGCGGGGACGGGAGCGAGAGCCGGTGCGGCCGCGGCCGGTGCCGCCGCTCCCGGGGCCCCGGCGTTGGCCGGCGGCGCCAGGGGAGTAGCGGCCTGCGGGGCGGCGAGGTATCTGCTCGGAGGAACCAGCTCGGGCCCGAGGTTCTGCAGGTTCTGCGGCACCGGTGCGGGGACGGCGGGGACCGGCGCCGGCGCTGGGGGCATCGGGTCTGCCGATGCCGCGCCGCCCGTAACAGCCGCCAGGCCCATCAGGCCGGCGACCATGCCGCCGAGGAGTGCCCGGTGGACGGGGACGATGTCAATCATCTGCGTCGGTCCTTCCAATGGCTCAGTACCAGAAGCCGTCGATAGTGGGTGACTGTAACCAGAGGTCAAGGGCGGTGAACAGGCTCGAAATACACCTGGGATGAACCCCTGATCGGCGCGCAACGCAACCGAGACCAACCTGTGGCCGGCGAACCGGCCGTGTCGGCCCTTATACCCTGTTCAGGTGACCGAATCCCCGACCACTTCGCCAGGCAGCGGCTCTGGCGCCGTCCAGCCGGACTCCGACGCGCCGCCACATCGTTACACCGCGGCGCTGGCGGGCCGGATCGAGGGTACGTGGCAGGACAACTGGGCGAAGCTGGGGACGTTCAACGTGCCCAACCCGGTCGGATCATTGGCCGCGATAGACGGGGCCCCGGTCCCGGACGACAAGTTGTTCGTGCAGGACATGTTTCCCTACCCGTCGGGGGAGGGCCTGCACGTCGGTCACCCGCTGGGCTACATCGCGACGGACGTATACGCCCGCTACTTTCGTATGACGGGCCGTAATGTGTTGCATGCGCTAGGTTTTGATGCCTTTGGGCTACCCGCCGAGCAATACGCGGTGCAGACCGGTACCCACCCGCGCACCCGGACCGAGGCCAACGTCGTGAACTTCCGACGCCAGCTGGGCCGACTAGGGCTGGGCCACGACAGCCGGCGCAGCTTCTCAACCACCGACGTCGAGTTCTACAAGTGGACGCAGTGGATATTCCTGCAGATCTACAACGCCTGGTTCGACACCGCCGCCAACCAGGCCCGCCCCATCGCAGAGTTGGTCGCCGAATTCGACTCCGGTGCGCGCCGCCTCGAGGACGGGCGGGACTGGGCCGGGCTGTCGGTGGGGGAGCGGGCCGACGTGATCGACAGCCGCCGACTGGTCTACCGGGCGGACTCGATGGTGAATTGGTGCCCCGGACTGGGCACCGTGCTGGCCAACGAAGAGGTCACCGCCGACGGTCGCAGCGACCGAGGCAATTTCCCGGTGTTCCGGAAACGGTTGCGGCAGTGGATGATGCGGATCACCGCCTATTCCGATCGGCTGCTCGACGACCTCGATGTGCTGGACTGGCCGGAGCCGGTCAAAACCATGCAGCGCAACTGGATCGGCCGGTCCACCGGTGCCAAAGCCCTGTTTTCGGCGACCAAAGCGGATGGCGAGACCGTCGACATCGAGGTCTTCACCACCCGGCCCGACACGCTGTTCGGCGCCACCTATCTGGTGCTGGCCCCCGAGCACGACCTGGTCGACGAGCTGGTGGCCGCCGCCTGGCCGGACGGGACCGACCCGCGTTGGACGTACAACGCCGCGACACCGGGCGAAGCGGTCGATGCCTACCGGCATGCCATCGCCTCGAAATCGGACCTCGAGCGCCAGGAAAGCAAGGCGAAGACCGGCGTCTTCCTGGGCGGCTGCGCCACCAATCCCACCAACGGGAAACCGGTGCCGATCTTCATCGCCGACTATGTCCTGGCCGGATACGGCACCGGGGCGATCATGGCCGTCCCGGGCCACGACCAGCGCGACTGGGACTTTGCCCACGAGTTCGGTCTGCCCATCGTGGAAGTCATTGCCGGCGGCGATATTTCGGAATCCGCCTACGCCGGCGACGGGGTGCTGGTCAACTCCGGCTACCTTGACGGATTGGACGTGGCGGCGGCCAAGGAAGCGATCACCGCCCGGTTGGAGGCCGAAGGCCGGGGCCGGGCCCGCATCGAATTCAAGTTGCGGGACTGGCTTTTCGCCCGCCAGCGTTACTGGGGTGAACCGTTCCCGATCGTCTACGACAGCGACGGGCGTGCGCATGCACTCGACGAAGCCGCGCTACCGGTGGAACTGCCCGACGTGCCGGATTACTCGCCCGTGCTGTTCGATCCCGACGACGCCGACAGCGAACCCTCGCCGCCCTTGGCGAAGGCGACGGAGTGGGTGCACGTCGAGTTGGATCTCGGCGACGGCCTGAAGCCCTACAGTCGCGACACCAACGTGATGCCGCAGTGGGCCGGCAGCTCCTGGTACGAACTGCGTTACACCGATCCACATAACTCGGAGCGGTTGTGTGACAAGGAGAATGAGGCCTACTGGATGGGGCCGCGACCGGCCGAGCATGGCCCGCAGGATCCCGGTGGCGTCGACCTGTACGTCGGCGGCGCCGAACACGCGGTGTTGCACCTGCTGTATGCGCGGTTTTGGCACAAGGTCCTCTACGACCTGGGCCACGTCAGTTCGCGGGAGCCTTACCGTCGTCTGGTCAACCAGGGGTACATCCAGGCCTTCGCCTACACCGACGCACGCGGATCGTACGTACCGGCGGAAGAGGTGATCGAACGGGACGGCCGTTTCGTCTACCCGGGGCCCGGGGGAGAAGTCGAGGTCTTCCAGGAATTCGGTAAAATCGGTAAGAGCCTGAAGAATTCGATCTCACCCGACGAGATCTGCGACGACTACGGCGCCGACACGCTGCGGGTCTACGAGATGTCGATGGGTCCGCTGGAAGCGTCCCGGCCCTGGGCGACCAAAGACGTGGTGGGGGCCCATCGTTTCCTGCAGCGCGTGTGGCGGCTGGTGGTCGATGAACAGACCGGCGAGCCGCGGGTGGTCGACGGGCCCGCACAGGATCTGCACACAACCACGCTGCGAGCACTGCATCGCACCATCGCCGGAGTCGCGGAAGACTATGCCGCACTACGCAATAACACCGCTGCGGCCAAGCTGATCGAATACACCAACCACCTCACCAAGGAGCACCGTGACGCGGTGCCCCGCGCGGCGGTGGAGCCGCTGGTGCTGATGCTGGCGCCGCTTGCCCCGCACCTGGCCGAGGAGTTGTGGCTGCGACTCGGCCACACCACCTCACTGGCGCATGGCCCGTTTCCGGTGGCCGACCCCGCGTACCTCGTCGACGACACCGTCGAATATCCGGTGCAGGTGAACGGCAAGGTGCGTGGACGGGTGGTGGTCGCGGCCGATGCCGACCAGGACACCCTGAGGGCCGCGGCCCTGGCCGACCAGAAGGTCCAGGCGTTCCTGGCGGGCGCCCACCCGCGCAAGGTGATCGTGGTCCCCGGCCGGTTGGTCAACCTGGTCGTTTAGCGCTGGCTATCGCCCGGCGGGCCGAAGCACCACCTCGTGGACATGCCCGTCGGGCGGGGTGGCCACCACATTGGCGACAGCCGCCGCAACGGTTTCCGGTTTCAGGAACTTGGCGGGGTCATAGGTGCCGCCCTCGAATTCGATGAGTTCACGTTGCATGTCGGTATCGGTGCGGCCCGGATAGATCGTGGTGACGCGCAAGTCCGGTTCGTCGTTTCGCAGGGAGTCCGCGAAGGCGCGGATGGCGAACTTGCTGGCCGAGTAGGAGGCCATACCGGGCGATACGTTGCGCCCCGCACCGGAGTTGATGAAGACGACCTGGCCGCGGGCACGGCGCAGCGCGGGCAGCAGCGCCAGCGTAAGTTCCACCGGTCCAAAGACGTTCACGGCGAAGGTGGCGCGCCATTGGTCGACGTCGGAGTCGGCGACGTTCCCGGGAATCGATAGCCCCGCGTTGTGCACCAGCACGTCGAGTTCGTCCACGATTTCGCAGGCGGCCTCGATATCTCCCCCGTCGGTCAGGTCCAGCGGAAACGTGGTGGCAGCGAAGCGCCCTGCGACCGCGTCGAGCCGGTCCGATGGGCGACCGGCCAACAACAGGGTGTGCGTGGGGGCCAGAGCCGCGGCGATTGCGGTACCGATCCCGCGTCCGGCGCCGGTGATGAGTGCATTGGGCATGCGTCGAAGTCTACCGAGCCCGGGAACACAGGCGAAAAACGTTGAACAGCGGTGGCTTTCAGGCTTCCTTGCGCGCGGGCGGCACGCCTGCCGGACCGGATGTCGGGTCGCCGGAGGCCAACCGCTCCAGCGGTGCCAGCGCTTTCATCAGGGTGTCGAGATCGGGCGTGGGGAGCTGGCTGAGCATCGCGGCCAGGGCCGCGCGCCGATTGGCCAGCGACTCGCCGTGAACGGCTCGGCCGCGCGGGGTGATGTCGACCAGGACCGCCCGCAGGTCGGATGGATCGCGGGAACGCTTGACCAGCCCCACCTTCTCCAGCCGGCGGATCGCCACGGTCGTGGTTGGCGTCCGCACGCGCTCGTGCGCCGCCAGATCGGTCATCCGAATCGGGCCCTGATCGAGCAAGGTGACCAGGATCGAAAGCTGTGCCAGGGTCAATTCTCCGGCCGCGGCGCCACTGGGATCCCCGCGCCGGAGCATGGCAAACAATTTGGACAGCGCTCTGTGCAGACCTTCGGCGAGCTCGGCAACCTCGGCCGCGTTCGATTCGCTGTCTGCCATAGATCGGGAGTCTAACCCGTTATCAGGTGCGTACAAGGTAGCTATTGCCCATTGGCGGGGCAGATCAAAGCACTTGGGACAAGAACCGCTGCAGCCGTTCGGTCTCGGCGGCTTCGAATATCTGCTCGGGAGGACCCGATTCCACGACCCTGCCGTGATCCATAAACACAACCGCGTCCGCTGCCGACCGCGCGAAACCCATTTCGTGGGTCACAACAACCATTGTCATGCCATCGGCACCGAGGTCGGCGATGAGTTCCAAGATTCCCTTGACCATTTCGGGATCCAGCGCCGAGGTCGCCTCGTCGAAAAACATCACCTGTGGCGACATCGCCAGCGCGCGGGCGATCGCCACCCGCTGCTGTTGGCCGCCCGACAGCGTGCCGGGGCGGGCACCGGCCTTGTGTTTCAGGCCAACTCGGTCCAGCTGCGTCAGCGCCAGCTCGCGGGCCCCTTCGGCGGGCAGTCGCCGCAACTTTCGCGGCGCCAACGCGACGTTGTCCAGCACGGTGCGGTGCGGGAAGAGATTGAAGTGCTGGAACACCATGCCGATACGCTGGCGGAGCTCATCTGGATCGTCGTTCAACACCGATTTGCCGTCGAGCAGGATGTCGCCGCGGTCCGGCTCATACAAGCGGTTCAGCGTGCGCAACAGCGTCGACTTGCCCGAGCCGGAGGGCCCGATGACCGCCACGGTGCTGCCGGCCGGGGCCTCGATATCGACGCCTCGCAGCACCGCTGTACCACCCAGGGTTTTTTGAATACCGTTGCACGCCAATGAGACTGACGGTCGGCTGGCGGGTCCGGGAGTCACGTGATCTCCTGGCCGAACGTCGAAGTGAGCAGGTCGGGCCGCTCTTCGGGATCGAGTGCGGCGCGACCCCGGCGCAGCCGCTCGTCGATGTAGTTCACCAAATGCGTTAACGGCACGGTCAGTATCAGGTAGAAGGCGCCGGCGGCGACGAGCGGCGACAAATTGCCGGTCTGCGCGTTGAGGTCCCGGCCCACCTGAAACAGCTCCCGCTGGTCGGCGACCAAGCCCAGGAAGTACACCAGCGCAGAGGCTTTCAACAGGGCGATGAATTGATTGACCAGCGCGGGCAGCACCCGTCGGACGCCCTGCGGGACGACCACCAAACGCATCGCCGCCGAATAGCTGAATCCCAGCGCACGGGACGCTTCCAGCTGGCCGGGATCCACGCTTTGAATGCCCGATCGCAGAATTTCGCCGATGTAGGCGGCGGCCATCATCCCCAAAGCGGCAACGCCGATCGGGTAGGGGTTGTTGTTCGTCAGCCCGCCCACCACGGGCCCGACACCGAGCCCGATGATCAGGATGATCACCACTTCCGGGAGTCCCCGGAAAACATCGGTGTACACCCGCGCCGGCCAGCGCAGCCAGCGCGACTGCGAGATCCCGGCGACGGCCAGCAGCATGCCCAGCGCCAACCCGATCACGCTGGCGCTGCTGGTGAGGATCAACGTGTTGGGCAATCCGGTGCTGAATAGAGCTGGAATGGCCTGCCGGTACATGTCCCAGTCGAAGAACGAGTCACGCAACTGCGCGAGCGTCGATTTCGGCGCGGCGGGGCCCACCTCCTTGTGGTGCTGATTCGCCGCGATGGCGGCGAAATCCGGCAGGGTCGGCGGCGGAACGGCCAGGGATCCGGGTTTCCAGCCCGGCGGCAGGGCCCGTGGCACCCACTGCGAGTACAGGTTTGACCAGGTGCCGTCGGCGATGACGGCGTCCAGCCCGGAATTTAGCGCATCGACCAACGGCTTGTTGTCCTTGGCGACCGCGTAGGCCACGAATCCCTCGTCGCTGAAGGTATGCGCCACGACGACTGCCGGATCGCCGCGCTGGATCGTGCTGGCAGCCTCCCCGGCCGGCGCCACCCACGCGTCGATCTGGCGGCTCTTGAGACTGGCGTACACGGTGGCGAAGTCGGGATATTTCACCGGCTGCAAATGCAAATTGTCGACGACATAGGACTCTTCGACGGTCCCTTGCACCACGCCGATACGCCGCGCCGTGGCCAGATCGCTGAAGTCTTTGATCGCGGAGCCGGGGGGTACCACCAGCGAGTAATAACCGAAGTCGTAGCCATTGGTGAAGGCGACGGTTCGGCGACGCTCGTCGGTTGCTTTGATCGACGATGAGCCGACGTCGAAGCGGCGCGAGGCCACCTGGGCGAGCAGCCCGGCGAAATCCGTGCCGACGAACCGGACTTGGAGTCCGAGCTTGCGGGCGATCGCCCGTAGCAGCTGGTTGTCGAAGCCGCTGTACTGGCCGGTGGGGGTGATGCAGATGTGGGGCGGCGCGCCCGAGAGTGTGCCGACGGTCAACACCCCCGGCGTGCCCAACCCCAGGGTGTCGATGTTCACCGAACTCAGCGGCTCGACGCCCGGCGTGGTGTGCTCGTCGGGCTGGCCCATGGAACCGCTATGGGCCAGGTTCTCGGGCAAAACGGTCGCGCTTTTCGGGCCGGCGGGCACGCATTGGTTTCGGTCGGCGGCAACGGGACTCGCCAGCGTGATCGACGCCGACCCCCACACCACCAGCAGTGTCACGGCCAGTGCGAGTAGCTTTGCGAGGCGCATGGCGCGCCGGCCCACGGGCAAACTCATCAAGGCCACCGTATCGACTGGTCGGCGGCACGAGCCGGTCAGAGCCGGTTCTACAGCGCCAACGATGCTTCGCCGCAGACCGTATCGGTGCCGGTGAGTACCTGAAGGGGACCGGGGACTACGCGACCGGCGTCGTCGGACGGTGTGAAGACCCGGCGCCGAAACAGCTCGGCAAGCATGGTCTGCGCCATCAGATAGGAGCGGTCGACGCACGCCGTCCGCGCGCCGTCGGGGTCGCGGCGGTGTATTGCGGAGGTTTCGTCTTCGTAGAACGGCAGCATTTCTTCGCGGCCCCCCTGATAGGTCGCCCAAAACAGGCGGGGGATGAGGTTTTGCGAGGCGTGAATCGTGGCGTGCAGCCGGGGCCCGGCGTACTCGTCGTTGACGGTGCGCCGGTATTCGGCGGCGAGGTCGGTGAAGGCACGCGCATCCTTGGCCGTGCGCAGCGAGCGCATGAGGGTGTCGAGCTGACCCAGGATCCGCGGGGTGGGATTGGTCGCCGCGCGTGCGGACGCAATCCCGTTGAGCAGCCCGTCGAGCTCGTGGTGCTCGAGGACGGTGGCTTCATCGAACCGCTCGACAAAGGCGCCGCGGTGGTAACGGGTGGACACAATGCCGTCGTGTTCGAGTTGGACCAGTGCCTCTTGAATGGGGACCCGGCTGACTCCCAAGCCCACCGCGATTTCATTGCGGTCGACGCGATCCCCGCTGCGCAGCTTGCCGGTCAACAACAGGTGGAGGATGTGCGAAACAACCAGGTCCTTTTCTTTGACCCCGTATTTCTTCGGCATCTTTTTGTTGAGTCTCTTTCGCACCCGGTTCGGCCATCTGGCGCTGAGTTTCTCATGAATTGACGCGGGCGTTGAGGTGTTTGGCCGATGAACCTGGAGCAAAACGTGGCGGCGGCCCGATTAACGGGTATTGCGCCACTCGCTCAACGCTTCGGCGTCGCTCAGGCCGTAACCCGGGCCGTCGCACGCCACCGTCAGCAGTGTGAGCCGAGGCCGACGAGTGTTTCGGCGTCGGCCGGCAGGTCGCCTCGATCCGTTCGCGCACCACGCGTCGAGCCGTAGGGATGCCGGTCATGACGGCTCAGCGCGCGATGAGCACCCCGCGCAGCAGGTCGATCAGGGCGACGGGTTGGTCACTCTGCACCGAATGCCCCGAATTCTCGACGACATATGCGGCGCGGAAATGCTTTGCGCGACGGCCTAGCTCGACCGCATCCTCGTTGCTGACGAAGCCCGACGAGCCACCACGCACCAGGGTCACCGGTGCGGATAACGCATCGACGTCCTCCCACAGGCCGGCGAAGTCGGGGAAGGTGCGGATGGCATCGTAGCGCCACGTCCAGCTGCCGTTGTCCAGCTTGCGCGAGTTGTGGAACACCCCGCGGCGCAGCGCCTTCACCTCGCGATGCGGCGCCGCGGCGATCGTCAAGTCCAGCATGGCCTGGAAGCTGGGGAATTCGCGTTCCCCGTGCATCAGCGCCACCGTGCCCTGCTGCTCCTTGGTCATCTCGGAATGGCGTTGCAGCGCTGAGGGGGTGACGTCGATCAGCACGAGTTCCTTGACCAGCTCGGGTGCCACCGCGCCGAGCCGGATCGCGGTCAGTCCGCCCAGCGACATGCCGACGACGAGGTCGGCCGTCGTTGCGTGTTCGCGCAGGATGGGCAGCAAGGTGTCGACGTTGAGCCGCGGCGAATAGTCGCCGTCCTCGCGCCAGGCGGAGTGGCCGTGGCCGGGAAGGTCGACCGCCAGTGCGGGCTCACCGACGCCGACGATGATCGTGTCCCAGGTGTGCGCGTTCTGTCCGCCGCCGTGGATGAACAGGATCCGCGGGGCAGCGCCGCCCCAGCGCAGCGCGCTGATCTTGTCCTCGCCCGTGCCCGACTCGACGCGCTCGACGTCGGGCAGTGGGCCGGACACTCCGGCCTGCTCGGCGTTTTCTTGCAACAGCGCGAATTCAGATAACTCCGCCAGCCCGTCCTCAGATACTTCGGTCACGGTCTTTGACCCTAGCCCTGGCGTCTAGTGGCGCAGCGGGTCGCCACTATCGCGCTAGAGGACATAGCGCCGGCGAATGCCGCGGAAGCGTTCCCACATTGCGGCGGCGCGTTCCTCGGCGCTCACCCTGGCGGTGTCTTCGGGAAGGGCGCCGGGGAGCTCGTCGTGCTTGACCACCCGGGTGTCCAGCGCCGCGGGTTCGCCCCCGAGCATGTGCCGGTAGGTCAGGTTGCCACGTTCGAAGCCCTGGGTGTCCAGCCAGTTGTGCACGCCGGGATCACGGTGAGCCATAACGAGCCGGATGCGTCCGTCGCGGTCGACCCGGGTGCGGCTCGGCGTGTAGCTCACCGGGCGGTAGAGGTAGTCCATGCTGTTGAAGAAAACCCCCATGTTGGTGAACATCCACAACCCGTCGTGGGTATCGAATTCGACGATCAGCGCTTCATCCGCCGCCAGCTCCCAGTACATGTTGGCGGCGGCCCGGCCACGCATGCCGTCGGCGTCGGTCGCGTCGACGCGCGGGAAGCTGTTCGGCTGGTCGGCGTCGACCCCGCCGTAGGTGAAGGGGAACTCGGGCCACTCCGACATCAGTCCGGTGACGAAGTCGCCGGCCCAGCGCATCGCCCCAAGCATGTCGGCGGGCGCGGGCAAGGGTTTGGGGGCGGCCATGTCGACGCGCTCGATGCGCAGCTGCGCGGGAAGCTCGTCCCAGCGGTCGAATCCCTGGCGGATGAACAGCTTTCGTGACTCGGACGTGGTGGGCAGCCAGTTGGGTCCACGCTCGGACCCGCCGATGTAGAGCTCGAATTCACCGTCCTCGCCGATGCGCAATTGATGGCCGAGCAGGTTGGCCTCCGGTGTGTCACCGAAGGGTTCGTGCAGCACGCCCGGGCCGGGCGTGCGTCGCCCCTGGACGGTGACGTTGAAAAAGCGTGCTGTGCCGCGGGTGCCGGTGAGCCGGTAGGTCGTGTGCCCGTCGATCCACGCCTGCTGATAGGTGAAGTCGGCGCAGTCGCCGCCGAGCTTGCGGGTGGGGCCGCAGAAGGTGTGCAGCGCCGGGTAGCCGGTGTCGCTGGTCTCCAGGGCCAGATCGAAGGCCTGGCCGAGGTTTTGGGTGAGAAACCGGTATGCATCGACCCGATGCATACCCGACGAGGGGTTGTGGTCCTTGAAGACCCGCTCGCCCGCGCGCCGCAGTCGGACGCAGAATTCGCTCCACGCCGCTTGCAGGGCCGCGTCGTGGGGACCATCACCGTAAGCCATTCTCACGCACCCAGTCTGTCCAACATTGCGCGGGCGACATCGCATGCGCGCCGGGCGGATTCGAGACGGCCCTCTCGGTCGATTCGGGGACCGATGAGTTCCAGGTCGAACCCGTGGGTGTAGCCGCCGGCGAGCGCCTGGGCCACGAACGTCTCGATCGGGATGGCGCCGTCGCCGGGCACCGCCCGGTTCGGTAATGCCCGGTCACCGAGCACGTAGTCGCTCAACTGGATGAGCGCCGTCCGCGGCAGCGCCCGTTGCACCTGAGCTTCGAAATCCCCTTCGGCCCAACAGTGAAACACGTCGATACAGATCCCCAGATCGCTCATCTCAGCCAGGGCGACCGTGTCTCGCAGCGTATGGGCGAGGTGGATGTCGGCGTACAGGCTGGACGCATTCTCGATCGCCAGGAGCACGCCGGCGGCCTTCGCTCGGGCCGTGCACGGCGCGACCATGTCGCAGAATCGCGCGGCGGCCTGTTTCCAGGTGAGGGTCCCGCGGCCGCCGGTGAGCATGTAGACGGTGCGCACGCCCTGAGCGGCTGCGGCGTCGATGACGGCGGACAGCGCCTCCCGGGCTGCGTGGGGGTCGGATGTGAGGCTGCCGCCCGCGAAGAGATGGTATACCGACTCCACGGTATAGTCGTTGTGCCGCAGCAAGATTGGAAACTCCGCGTCCAGTAGCTGGCTGTCCAGGATACTCAACCGGGAAACGCCGAGCGCTGCCCAGTGCGCCTGTAGTTCGGCCAGCGAAGCGCCGTAGAAGGTGACGTTGTGTACGGATAGACGTTTGTGTGCGCCCGTCATGTCAACCCCGGTTTTCGATCGCGACACCGAACCGGTCTCGGAAGGGCCTGAATTCGGCGTGCAGTGCGTCGAGGTCCTCGCCGATGTCGGTCAGCAGTTGCGTGGAGTAGCGGAACTTGCCGTAGCGGTCGCCGCGATTGTCCGCCAGATAGGCACGCATCGCCGACTCGGCCTCGGTCGTCAGTCTACGGCCGCAGAACGTGTAGTAACGCCGCACGGCGGCAACGTGATCGGCGATGAAGTCGGTGTAGCGAAGGTGCAGGATGCGCGGGTCGTCGACCAGCGGATCGCTCATCGTGTTGGCGATACTGGCACGCGTCATCTCGAGATGTTTTTTGGCTTCGGCGTGCAGGTCGACCGGGCCGACGATGCCCTCGGCGATGTCGGCCATCATCATGGTGCGCGACGCGGCGACCTGCACCGGGTCGCGGTGCAACCACACCATCCTGGCGTCGGGGTAGGTGTCGAACAGTTCCTCGAGCCGGAATCCATGAAAGCCCTTGAGGACCCAGTATTTTCGTGGCCGGTGGTATTGCAGCTGTTGCAACATGGCCTTGTGTAGCCGGTATTGAGCTGCCGGATCGGTGGCCAGGCCGCCGACCAGCGACTGCATCGGCACCCGCCACCACGCGGTGGGTGTCATCACGCGAAAGTCGAACGCCCACGTGCGTTCGTCTTCGGGCAGACCGTCGCCCAGCATGTCGTTGTAGGGGTGGCTGTGCAGCCATTTGGGCATCTTCGCGTTGATCTCGCGCCAGTCGGCATCGGCGCGCGCCCGGCGCTCGTCGTCGGGTCCCGCAAGCCCCGGCGGCGGAGACGGATACATCACCTCCCAGAACCGCAGCGCCCGAGCGTGCGGGTCTACCGACATCAGGGCATGCATCAGTGTTGTCCCCGAACGTGGTTCGCCCGTGACGAACATCGGCGAATCGATCACCTCAGCACCGATCGGGTAGCGGTTGCGGTCTGCGATGAGTTCAAGGCGCGAGGTCAGCAGCCAGCGGCACACCTGCGCGGCTTCGAATCTGCCGTCGGCGTCCATGCCGAGGCCGTTCAGATGGTCGACGGCGACCGCGAAGCGCTCCGGCAGTGTCGGATCGCCATAGTCGCGCAGCCCGGTTTCCGCCTCGGCGGCGGTGAGCATCTCCGCGGCGTCCAAAAGCGCTGTCACGACAGGTCTCCGCAGAGCCGTACGAGTTCGTCCTCGGCGGCGCGGACATTCGCCGCCGATGCCTGCGTGTACTTCAGGCCGGCCATGGCGCCGTAATCGAGGATCTTGGGTACGCGCAGCCCCGCGTCCACATAGGTCTTGACGATCTTGGCGACGTCTTTCGGTGTTCCGTGGGGCACGACGGACAGCACCATCTCGGGCCGCACCCTGTGCAGGAATTCGACGATCCGGTCCCGGGTGAGTACCGCGGGGTCGATGTCCTGAAAGCCACGCCAACCGTCCCCCATGGGGTGCTCGAAACCGAAGTCGTGCAACGTCTTTGCGGAGACCTGCAGCAGGAACGCCTTGACCAGCGGAGCCTGCAGGATCTCGGCGAGGGCGTCGTCGTCCTCGCCGATCAGGCACACCTGGATGAAGCACGGCGTGATCGCCATCGGATCGCGGCCGGCGCGGTCCGCGGATGCCCTTACCGTGGCGAGCATCTCGGCGTAGTGCTCCGGAGTCCAGGCGCCCGCCGGCCACCACCCGTCGGCGTGCCGGCCGGTGATGTCGAGCATCCGGGGGCCGCTGGCGCCGATCCAGATCTGCGGTGGCCGGCCCTCGTACGGTTCGGTGTCCAGGCGGGCGTGGTGCAGCGAATAGAACTGGCCGTCGAAATCGATCGGACCGTCGCTCTGCCAGAGCAGCCGGATCACCGCCAGGGCCTCCTCGAAACGACTGACGGGACGGGAGAAGTCGAAACCGTAGGGCAGGGTGTTTTCGCTCTCGCCGCTACCCAGGCCGAGGATGAAACGCCCCTTGGCGAGGTGATCGATCGTCAGTGCCGTCTGGGCGAGCATGACCGGATGGCGGCGCACCGTGTCGACCACGGCGCTGACGAGCGGCACCCGCTCGGTCAGCACCGCCGCCGCTGCCGCGACCGCGAGCCCATCGAGGTGGCGGTGCGGCGATGGCGACGCGGTGGCCAGGTCGGTGAACTCGGGCGTCCAGATCGAGTCGGGCCAGAAGCTGACCATGTGATCGGGCAGCCAGATCGAGTGGTAGCGGCCGCTGTCGAGTTCGTCGAGCCGGGATAGGTCGAGGGGGAGCGTGGTGCGGAGGAACGCCGCGGGCTGAACGATCATCGAGAGATGATGCTAAGCACCTGCACAGCGTCGTGTCGACGAATTGGCTATTGCGCCTTCAACTCGGGCCGAACGTCGAGTTGTTGGGCGCTTTATGCGTCTCACCGCAACAACTCGACGTTCGCGGCTCGACGGGGGTTAACCCGCGGGTCGCGGAGGGGCTTTTAGCCCGAGATGAACTCTTCGAGCTGGGTGCGCGCGATGTCGTCGGGCAGCTGCTGCGGCGGGCTCTTCATCAGGTAGGCCGATGCCGGGATCACCGGGCCGCCGATGCCGCGGTCCTTGGCGATCTTGGCGGCACGCACCGCGTCGATGATGACGCCCGCGGAGTTCGGCGAGTCCCACACCTCGAGCTTGTACTCCAGGTTCAGCGGCACGTCACCGAAGGCGCGGCCCTCGAGCCGGACGTAGGCCCACTTGCGGTCGTCGAGCCAGCCGACGTGGTCGGACGGGCCGATGTGCACGTCCTTGGTCTTGAACTCGCGCTGCAGGTTGGAGGTCACGGCCTGGGTCTTGGAGATCTTCTTGGACTCCAGCCGCTCGCGTTCGAGCATGTTGAGGAAGTCCATGTTGCCCCCGACGTTGAGCTGCATGGTGCGGTCCAGCTGCACGCCGCGGTCCTCGAACAGCTTGGCCATCACGCGGTGGGTGATCGTGGCGCCGACCTGGCTCTTGATGTCGTCGCCGATGATCGGGACGCCGGCGTCGGCGAACTTCTTGGCCCACACCGGGTCGGAGGCGATGAACACCGGCAGCGCGTTGACGAACGCCACGCCGGCGTCGATGGCGCACTGGGCGTAGAACTTATCGGCCTCCTCCGAGCCCACCGGCAGGTAGGACACCAGCACGTCGACCTGGGCATCGTTGAGCGCCTGGACCACGTCGACGGCCTCGGCGTCGGACACCTCGATGGTGTCGGCGTAGTACTTGCCGATGCCGTCGAGCGTCGGGCCGCGCTGCACCGTCACGTTGGTGGGCGGCACGTCGGCGATCTTGATGGTGTTGTTCTCCGACGCGAAGATGGCCTCGGACAGGTCGAACCCGACCTTCTTGGCGTCCACGTCGAACGCTGCCACGAACTTCACGTCGCGCACGTGATACTGACCGAACTTCACGTGCATCAAGCCGGGCACGGCGCTGTTCTCGTCGGCGTCGTAGTAATACTGCACGCCCTGAACCAACGAAGACGCGCAGTTACCGACGCCGACAATGGCGACTCGTACCTCCGACTGCGCCTCTTCCGCCTTTGGCGGCTGATGCTCACTCATTTGGGCGTTCTCCTAACCTCTGACCTCTGACTGGGATGCTGCGTTCGTGCCGGGGATTATGTTTGCTCGGAGAGGCCGGGCATAGCCCGCTCCGCAGCAATGAGCTCGTTGAGCCATTTGACTTCGCGCTCACTGGACTCGAGCCCTAATTGATGAAGCTGGCGGGTGTAGCGGTCGAACGAGCTACTGGCCCGCGCCACGGCGTCACGCAGACCCTCCCGCCGTTCCTCAACCTGACGGCGGCGGCCTTCCAGAATGCGCATCCGCGCCTCTGCCGGAGTCCGGTTGAAGAACGCCAGGTGTACCCCGAAGCCGTCGTCGGTGTAGTTGTGCGGACCGGTGTCGGCCACCAGCTCACCGAAACGCCGACGGCCCTCGTCGGTCAGCTGGTAGACGCGCCGGGCCCGCCGGACAGGCGTCCCGGCCGGGGCGGCGTTCTCGGCAATCAACCCTTCGGCCTGCATGCGGCGCAGGGCCGGGTAGAGCGAACCGTACGAAAACGCCCGGAACGCGCCGAGTAAACCGGTCAGCCGTTTGCGCAACTCGTAGCCGTGCATGGGCGACTCGATCAGGAGACCCAGGATGGCAAGCTCCAGCATCGATTCACCCCATTTCATGGCTTGTTACGACGGTCCGACGCCTCGCGCAATCGTATCGCCTCGATATATTAGCCACAACACCACTTGATGTTGGTTTGCAGTTCGTCACACCGCGTGGGGTCTGAATCGTGCCGGGAGACCGGTCTTTACGTGGGCAAACTCAGCTGTTTGACGGTGCCGTCACCGGCGAACGCGATGTAGCCGCCGCCGTAATCGCTGGAGACATATAACGAGAGCGTGAGCGCCCCGGGTGTGGTCGGGTCGGTCGCCGGTTCGACGATCAGGTAGATGGTCTTCACGTCGGACGGCTTCATGCGCAAGGTCTCGGGGGCGCCACGCATGATGCCCACGGCCGCGTTGACGTCGAACTTGCTCAGGTCGACCGGGACGGGACGATCCGAGGAACTCTTGGCCGAGCTGGTCGGATCGCCCCATCCGCCGCGATAGGTGTAGGCCAGCACCCGACGGTCGTCGGAGGGGTCCGCACGGTCCAACGCCGCATAGGTCGGGTAGATCACCAGCCGGTAGCCGATGGTGTTGCCGAACCGTTTGCGCATCTGCTCGAGCAGCCCGGTGAGACCGCCGACCGAGTGCAGCTGCGTGGGCGGGGTCAGCACCACGGCGTTGACCCCGTCGGGTTTCGCTCCGGGGTCCTTGGTGAAGTCCAGCGGCGAGCGGGTGTTGCCGTAGAGACCCCACCCGATGCCCATGCCCAGCAGCACCGACACGACGAAGGCGATCGCCAGCGTGCGCCACCCGCCCAGTCGCGGCCATTTCGGCCGCGAGTCGAGCGCGGGCAGTTGCCGCCCGGTGTTGCTTTGCAGATCGCTCACCAGGGCCTGCAAGTCGCCCAGCGTCACCGCCTTGGTGGCCGCGCCGACCCTTTCGCGATGCTCTTCGGCGGAGACCTCGCCGTCGCTCAGCGCGCCGTCGAGGATCGTGCAGGTGTCCTGACGGTCGGTGTCTTTGGCGCGCGTAGTCGCCGCCACCCCGCCGGCCAGCGGTGTCCCGAGCCATTTCGCCACGGGGACGATCGTAGAAGTCCGGCCCCGATTCGGCACCGAAAATCACCATCGATCACCGCGAGCCGGGCGCCACACATTTGGTTGCGTATCACTGGTCGGGATGGCGTCGTACTCTGGTGGGCGTGCGACTGCAGCGACAGGTGGTGGATTACGCGCTTCGGCGGCGCTCACTGCTGGCCCAGGTGTACTCGGGCCGCACGGGTGTGTCCGAGGTGTGTGACGCGAACCCTTATCTGCTGCGCGCCGCCAAGTTTCACGGGAAACCGAGCCAGGTCATGTGCCCGATCTGCCGTAAGGAGCAGCTGACGCTGGTGTCGTGGGTGTTCGGTGAACACCTGGGTCCGGTCTCGGGCTCGGCGCGTACGGCCGAAGAGTTGGTGATGCTGGCGACCCGGTTCGAGGAGTTCGCGGTCCACGTGGTGGAGGTGTGCCGCACGTGCAGCTGGAATCACCTCGTCAAGTCATATGTGCTCGGTGCGGCGCGCCCGGCATCTCCTCCCAAGGGCACCAGGCGCTCGCGGACGGCGCGCAACGGCGCCCGCACGGCCACTGAATGAGCTCGAATGACGAAGGACGGCACAGTCAGTCGTCCGGTGACCAACGTGGGCCAGGGTCTGAGCAGGTGGGCAACCGCGGCAATGACGACCGTCCGGATCCCGGGCGTCGGGCCGCCGATCCGCAGGATCCGGGGCAACGCAATGCGCCGCCGGCGGCCGACCGCCGCCGCCAGGGTCCGCCCGACGATCGGCTGACGACCATCCTGCCGCCGGTCAGAGATCACCGGGGACCCCGGCGCTCCGACCCCATCGATGAAGTCAAAGCCGCGTTGGCGGGCCCCCCGTCGACACCCTTGCGGCGTGACGCGCTCGACGAGGTCAAGGCCGCCTTGGACAGCCGGGGGCCGGCGTCCGGCCGGCAGGAGCGCGCAAGCTTCGGAGGTCGCCCACCCGGCGGACCTCCCCCTCCTCCCCCGTGGCCTGGGCGGCCCGGGGGGCCCGGCGGGCGGGGGGTCGGACCGTGGCGCGACTGGACGTGGACCCAGCAGATCAACTGGCTGTGGGTACGTCGGGCGGCCTACCTGTGTGCGGCGGTGTTGGTGCTGTTGCCGATCGTCACCTTTGGAATGGCGTACTTCATCGTCGACATTCCCAAGCCGGGTGACCTTCGTACCAACCAGGTTTCGACGATCCTCGCCAGCGACGGCTCGGAGATCGCCAAAATCATTCCGCCGGAGGGCAATCGGGTCGATGTCAACCTGAATCAAGTGCCCGTCCACGTCCGCCAGGCGGTGATCGCCGCCGAGGATCGCAACTTCTATTCCAACCCCGGATTCGACTTCAACGGCTTCGCGCGGGCAGTGAACAACAATCTCTTCGGCAGCGGCGACCTGCAGGGTGGGTCGACGATCACCCAGCAATATGTGAAAAACGCACTGGTGGGTTCGGCGCAACACGGCATCAGCGGTCTGATGCGCAAGGCCAAGGAATTGGTCATCGCCACCAAGATGTCGGGGGAGTGGTCCAAAGACGATGTGCTGCAGGCCTATCTGAACATCATCTACTTCGGCCGAGGTGCCTACGGTATTTCGGCGGCCTCCAAGGCCTATTTCGACAAGCCTGTCGAGCAGCTCACCGTCTCGGAGGGGGCGCTGCTGGCGGCGTTGATTCGACGG
This sequence comes from Mycobacterium sp., assembly GCF_004298145.1. Lineage (GTDB taxonomy): Bacteria > Actinomycetota > Actinomycetes > Mycobacteriales > Mycobacteriaceae > Mycobacterium. The sequence continues at coordinate 168,924 of NZ_SCRH01000033.1, read as the reverse complement.
CCATCCACCCTGGACCCGGCCGTCGACCCCAAGGGGGCCCTGGCGCGCTGGAACTGGGTGCTCGACGGCATGGTGGAGACCAAGGCGCTGTCGTCGAACGACCGCGCCGCGCAGGTCTTCCCGCAGACTGTGCCGCCCGATCAGGCGCGCGCGCAGAACCAGACGACCGGGCCCAACGGGCTGATCGAGCGTCAAGTGACCAAAGAGCTGATGGAGCTCTTCAACATCGACGAGCGGACGCTGAACACCCAGGGACTTCAGGTCACCACCACCATCGATCCCAAGGCCCAACAGGCCGCCGAAAAGGCGGTGTCGAAATACCTCGACGGCCAAGACCCCGACATGCGCACGGCGGTGGTGTCGGTCGATCCGCACGACGGCTCCATCCGCGCCTACTACGGCGGTAGCGACGCCAACGGCTTCGACTTCGCTCAGGCCGGATTGCAGACCGGGTCGTCGTTCAAGGTGTTCTGCCTGATTGCTGCGCTCGAACAAGGGATCGGCCTGGGCTTCCAGGTGGACAGTTCGCCATTGACCGTCGACGGCATCAAGATCACGAACGTCGAGGGCGAAAGTTGCGGGACGTGCAACATCGCCCAGGCGCTCAAGCAATCGTTGAACACCTCCTACTACCGGCTGATGCTCAAGCTCAAGGGGGGACCGCAGGCCGTTGCCGATGCCGCGCACCAAGCCGGTGTCGCGACCAGCTTCCCCGGTGTGGCCCATACGCTGTCCGAGGACGGTAAGGGTGGACCCCCGAACAACGGAATTGTGTTGGGCCAGTATCAAACCCGGGTGTTCGACATGGCGTCGGCGTATGCCACGCTGGCCGCTTCCGGCGTCTATCACCGGCCGCATTTCGTGCAGAAGGTGGTCAACTCCGACGGCCAGGTGCTTTTCGACGCCGGCAAGTCCGAGAACAACGGTGAGCAGCGCACCCCCAAGGCCGTTGCCGACAACGTGACCGCGGCCATGGCGCCGATCGCCAGCTATTCGCGCGGCCACGCCCTGGCCGGCGGCAGGGCATCGGCGGCCAAGACCGGCACCACGCAGTTGGGTGACACCAACTCGGACAAGGACGCCTGGATGGTCGGCTACACACCGTCGTTGTCGACGGCCGTGTGGCTGGGCACGGCCAAAGGCGACGTGCCGCTGGTAACCGCTTCGGGTTCACCGGTTTACGGGTCGGGCCTGCCATCGGACATCTGGAAGGCCACCATGGACGGGGCGCTCAAGGGCACCTCCAACGAATCCTTCCCCAAGCCGGCCGAGATCGGCGGCTACGCGGGTGTGCCGGCGCCGCCCCCGCCGAAGGCGCCGCCGTTGGAGACCGTCATCCAGCCGACCATCGAGGTGGCACCGGGGATCACCATCCCGGTCGGTCCGCCCACGACGATCACACTGGCGCCACCACCGCCCGCGGGCGGCCCGCCGGGCTCGCAGGAGCCGGGCGGTGGTGTCCCGCCGGGTGGGCCCCAAGCTCCGCCTCCGCCACCGTGACCGGCGCTGGGGAGCACCGCGCCACCATTTCACCGCGTCCGCTGGCTGCGGATCTGCGCAGCGTCGCCAACCGAGACTGCCCGAGCCGCAACGATTTTCTGGGCGCCGCGCTCTCGGAGGTCGTCGGGGGCCCGGTGGGTCGGCACGCGCTGATCGGCCGCGCTCGTTTGATGACCCCGCTGCGGGTGATGTTCTTGATCGGGCTGGTCTTCCTGGCACTCGGCTGGTCCACCAAAGCGGCCTGCCTGCAAAGCACCGGCAGCGGCACCGGCGATCAGCGGGTGGCCAATTGGGACAATCAGCGCGCCTATTACGAGCTGTGCTACTCCGACACGGTGCCGCTCTACGGCGCGGAGTTGTTGAGCCAGGGCAAGTTTCCCTACAAGTCGAGCTGGGTCGAGAAGGACTCCACCGGTGCCCAGCAGATCCGCTACGACGGCCAACCCGCAGTGCGATACATGGAGTATCCGGTGCTGACGGGTGTCTATCAGTACGTGTCGATGGCGTTGGCCAAGACCTACACCGCGCTGAGCAAACTCGCTCCGCTTCCGGTGGTCGCCGAGGTCGTGATGTTCTTCAATGTGGCGGCGTTCGGGTTGGCGCTGGCCTGGCTGGCCACCGTCTGGGCGTCCGCGGGCCTGGCCGGGCGGCGAATCTGGGACGCGGCTCTGGTGGCTGCGTCGCCGGTGTTGATTTTTCAGATCTTCACCAACTTCGACGCGCTGGCAACGGGTTTCGCCATGGCCGGGTTGCTGGCCTGGGCGCGGCGCAAGCCGGTGGTCGCCGGCGTGCTGATCGGATTGGGCGCCGCGGCGAAGCTGTACCCGCTGCTGTTCTTGGGACCCATGCTGCTGCTGGCGATCCGGACCGGGCGTCTGCGGGCGTGGGGCCGCACCGCGGCGGCGGCCCTGACGACCTGGCTGTTGGTGAACCTGCCTGTGCTGGTGTTCTTTCCGCGCGGATGGTCGGAGTTCTTCCGCCTCAATACGCGTCGCGGCGACGACATGGACTCGTTGTACAACGTCGTCAAGTCGTTTACCGGCTGGCGGGGTTTCGATCCCAAGCTCGGGTTCTGGCAGCCGCCGACGGTGCTGAACTCCGTGGTCGCGGTGCTGTTCGTGACATGTTGTGCGGCAATCGCATTCATCATCTTGACGGCTCCGCGGCGGCCGCGGGTGACGCAACTGTTGTTCCTGGTGGTGGCGGCCTTCCTGCTGACCAACAAGGTGTGGAGTCCGCAGTTCTCGCTGTGGCTGGTGCCGTTGGCGGTGCTCGCGCTGCCGCATCGCCGGGTGCTGCTGGCATGGATGACCATCGACGCGCTGGTCTGGGTGCCGCGGATGTACTACCTCTACGGCAACCCGAACCGCTCGCTGCCCGAACAGTTCTTCACGACCACGGTGCTGCTGCGCGACATCGCGGTCATCGCGTTGTGCGCGCTGGTGATTCGTCAGATCTACCGGCCCGACGAGGATCTGGTGCGATGGGGCGGGCGGGTCGACGATCCGGCGGGCGGCCCGTTCGACCGCGCACCTGACGCCCCGCCCGGTTGGCTGCCGGACTGGCTGCGACCGGTGGGGTCGCGCCGCGCGAGCGCACCGGCGTCCGACCCTGCCGAAGAACAACCCGCAATGGCGCCATGACGCGCGCCGGCGACGATGATGCCGGCTCGGACAGCTTTCAAGCCGGGATCGGAGGAGTGGCGCCATGACACAGGTCGCGATTCCGATCTTTCCGCGCTTCACCGCGCTCGACGCGGTGGGTCCCTACGAGGTGCTGCAACGCATCCCGTCGATCGACGTCGTGTTCGTCGGACACCGCCGGGGTGAGGTGCGAACCGAGAACGGAATGCTCGGCATCAGCTGCGACGCCACGTTCGACGAGGTGAGCGCACCGGATGTGGTGGTGTTCCCCGGCGGCATCGGCACCCGCCAGCTGATCCACGATGAGGCCGTCCGGGCCTGGCTGCAGGCGGTACATCCGAACACCGCGTTCACCACCTCGGTGTGCACCGGCGCGCTGCTGCTGGCCGCCGCCGGCTTGCTGGACGGGTTGACCGCCACCACCCACTGGAAAGCCGCCGACCTACTCAACGATTTGGGCGCCCACTATGTAGCCGAGCGAGTGGTCGAACACCTACCGCAGCGGATCGTCACCGCCGCCGGGGTGTCCAGCGGCATCGACATGGCCTTACGTCTGGTGGAGTTGCTCGTCGATCGCCAGGCCGCGCAGGCCGCGCAGCTGCTCATCGAATACGACCCGCAGCCGCCCTTCGACTCCGGTGCGCTCGCCAAGGCCGACCCGGGGACGGTGGCCAGGGCCAAGGAATACTCGACCGCCCGGCAATAGCGAGGTTGCCCCATTGCCCGGATTTTTCTGGTCAGCCCGGTATCCGGTAGCCTGGGGCGGTTGCCGACGCAGGCGACCCTCCTGCCACGGATCGACCGTGGCCGTTTGAGACCAGAGGAGGTGGTGAGGTTTCCATGCGTCCATACGAAATCATGGTCATTCTTGACCCCACGCTCGACGAGCGCACCGTTGCCCCGTCCTTGGAGACGTTCCTCAACGTCGTCCGCAAGGATGGTGGATCTGTCGACAAGGTTGACATCTGGGGCCGCCGCCGGCTGGCCTACGAGATCGCCAAGCACGCCGAAGGCATCTATGTCGTCGTCGACCTGAAAGCCGAGCCGGCGACGGTGTCCGAACTCGACCGCCAGCTGAGCCTCAACGAGTCGGTCCTGCGCACCAAGGTGATGCGCACCGACAAGCACTAACAATCGTGGCCGCGCCGTGGACCCACGGCGGGGTGCACCTGCGTAGGCTTCAGCGAGAACACGCTCATGACATCCACTACCGGAGCGGCGGAACGAGGAGGAAACTGTGGCTGGTGACACCACTATCACCGTTGTCGGAAACCTGACCGCAGACCCTGAACTGCGGTTCACTCCGTCGGGTGCCGCCGTCGCAAATTTCACGGTGGCGTCGACGCCTCGGATCTATGACCGCCAAAGCGGCGAGTGGAAAGACGGCGAGGCGCTGTTCCTGCGGTGCAATATCTGGCGGGAAGCCGCCGAGAATGTCGCCGAAAGCCTTACCCGTGGCTCCCGCGTGATCGTCACGGGCCGGCTCAAGCAGCGTTCGTTCGAGACCCGTGAAGGTGAGAAGCGCACCGTCTTCGAGGTCGAGGTCGACGAGATCGGCCCCTCCCTGCGGTATGCCACCGCCAAGGTCAACAAGGCCTCGCGCAGTGGCGGCGGCGGCGGCGGTGGCGGCGGCTTCGGCGGTGGGGGCGGCGGTGGATCCCGCCAGCAGGCGGCACCGGCGACCAGCGCACCGGCTGACGACCCGTGGGGCAGCGCGCCGGCATCGGGCTCGTTCGGCGGCGGCGACGACGAACCGCCGTTCTGACGCAAAGAACTTCAGTAGTAGAAAAGGGAAAGAAAGACAGACATGGCCAAGTCCAACAAGCGGCGCCCGGCACCGGAAAAGCCGATCAAGGCGCGCAAATGCGTCTTCTGCTCCAAGAAGGGCCAAACGATCGACTACAAGGACACCACGCTGCTGCGCACGTACATCAGTGAGCGCGGCAAGATCCGCGCGCGCCGCGTCACCGGCAACTGCGTGCAGCACCAACGCGACGTCGCGATCGCGGTGAAGAATGCCCGCGAAGTGGCGCTGCTGCCCTTCACCTCCTCGGCGCGATAGCCGCCGAGGGCCAACTGAAAGTACGAAACGATGAAGCTGATTCTGACGGCTGACGTCGACCACCTCGGTGCCGTCGGTGACACTGTCGAGGTCAAGGACGGCTACGGCCGCAACTACCTGCTCGCGCGCGGCCTGGCGATCGTGGCCTCGCGCGGCGCGCAGAAGCAGGCCGACGATATCCGCCGGGCCCGCCAAACCAAGGTGGTGCGCGACCTCGGCCACGCCAATGAACTCAAGACCGCCATCGAGGCGCTGGGGCCGGTCTCGCTGCCCGTGAAGACCGCGGTGGATTCCGGGAAGCTGTTCGGTTCGGTGACCGCCGGCGATGTCGTCGCCGCGATCAAGAAGGCCGGCGGCCCCAACCTGGACAAACGGATCGTCCGGCTGCCCAAGTCGCACATCAAAGCCCTCGGTACCCACCCGGTGGCGGTGCACCTGCACCCGGAGGTCGACGTCGAGGTCGCGGTCGAGGTAGTCGCGCAGAGCTAAGCGCTCAACATTTGCTGATTCCCGGCGGTGGCCTTGATCGGCCGCCGCTGGGCTTCGTTGCGCTGCGGGCTTGTGGCCGCGCTTCGCCCCGTACTGTCGCGGACGCGGTCCCTAGCGAACTATTTCTGTGGTGTCTTCCGCCGGTCCCCTTTACCGGCCCGTAACGCTGGGAAAATGTGGCGGAAAGCCAACACGCCCGGGACGGTAACCTGGCCCGACACGCCGTAGGGATTCTTGTCCACACCAATTTCATGGCGTTGTATGGCCAGTATCTGCACTGATGTCCGAGCCCTTTGCATTAATCCACAGGTTCTCCACACCCCGCTCAACACAGGTGTCGACAGATATGCACACACGATGCACAGCTTCATGAACAGCACCCCTTTTGCCCGGTAGCCAGCAACGTCTAACGTCGTCCCGGCGCCGGGCGTGCGGGTGCTCTGGGGCGAAGGGTGTCAGCACCTGGACCTACTCTGAATGTCGTCTATCGAATGTATGTTCGGATGCGTGGAAAAGGGGCGAAGGGAATCCATGGCGGTCGTCGATGATCTGACGTCGGGCATGGATTCCTCGTCGCCCAGCGAGGACTTCGGGCGGCAGCCACCGCAGGATCTCGCGGCGGAGCAGGCCGTGCTGGGCGGCATGCTGCTGAGCAAGGACGCCATCGCCGATGTGCTCGAGCGGCTGCGGCCCGGAGACTTCTACCGCCCCGCGCACCAGAACGTCTACGACGCGATCCTGGACCTGTATGGGCGTGGTGAGCCGGCCGATGCCGTGACGGTCGCCGCGGAATTGGACCGCCGCAACCTACTGCGCCGGATCGGGGGAGCGCCATATCTGCATACGCTGATCTCGACGGTGCCCACCGCGGCCAACGCGAGCTACTACGCGACCATCGTGGCCGAGAAGGCGCTACTGCGGCGCCTCGTCGAGGCGGGCACGCGAGTAGTCCAGTACGGCTACGCGGGCGCCGAGGGTGCGGATGTGGCCGAGGTGGTCGACCGCGCGCAGGCGGAGATCTACGAGGTTGCCGACCGTCGCACGACGGAGGATTTCGTACCGCTCGAGGATCTGTTGCAGCCGACGATGGACGAGATCGATGCCATCGCGTCGAACGGCGGCGTGGCGCGCGGCGTGCCGACCGGTTTCACCGAACTCGACGAGGTGACCAACGGTCTGCATGCCGGACAGATGATCATCGTGGCGGCCAGGCCGGGCGTGGGGAAATCGACGCTGGGATTAGATTTTTTGCGATCGTGTTCGATCAAGCATCGCATGGCCAGCGTCATCTTCTCGTTGGAGATGAGCAAGTCCGAGATCGTCATGCGGCTGCTGTCGGCGGAAGCGAAAATCAAACTCGCCGATATGCGTTCGGGCCGAATGAGCGACGAAGACTGGACGCGGCTGGCGCGGCGGATGAGCGAAATCAGTGAGGCCCCACTGTATATCGATGACTCGCCCAACCTGACCATGATGGAGATCCGCGCCAAGGCGCGCCGGTTGCGGCAGAAAGCCGACCTGCGTCTGGTAGTGGTCGATTATCTGCAGCTGATGTCGTCGGGAAAGAAGGTTGAGTCGCGCCAGCTAGAGGTATCCGAATTCTCGCGCCAGCTCAAGCTTTTGGCCAAGGAGCTCGAGGTTCCCGTCGTGGCGATCAGCCAGCTCAACCGTGGTCCCGAGCAACGCACCGACAAAAAGCCGATGCTGTCCGACCTTCGTGAGTCGGGATCGCTGGAGCAGGACGCGGACATGGTGATCCTGCTGAACCGGCCGGACGCGTTCGAGCGGGACGATCCGCGCGGGGGAGAGGCGGATTTCATTCTGGCCAAACACCGCAACGGTCCGACCAAGACGGTCACCGTCGCGCACCAGCTGCATCTGTCGCGCTTCGCCAACATGGCGCGGTGAGGTAGAGCTGCTGTAGGTTCAGCAACGCTGTTCAATACCGGGGTGTGTCGGCGACCGCCAAATCGGGGACGCGGGTCGCAAACGGCCTGGTTAGAGGCCACGGTTGGCCGGTAGGATGAGCCAAGGCTTAGAGGAGGTGCAGTCGTGGAACGCCGGACACCAAAGAAGGTGGTGGTGTCGAAGGCTGCCGTCAAGAAGTCAGGGGTGCGCGCCACGAAGGCCTCCGCCAAATTGGAGGGTCGAGTGGTTCCCGCTGGCTACAGACGGTCGGCCACCGTGAGGGCCTACATCGCGAAACAACAGCCGCCTAAGCGCTGATGCCGCTGACGCCGGGCTACGGTGAGACCCCACTTCCACATGACGAACTGACTGCGCTACTCCCTGAGGTTGTCGACGTCCTGGGCACGCCCATCACCCGCGCTGCCGTGTATGACCTCGAACAAGGGCTTCAGGACCGGGTGTTCGATGAACTAATGCCGGCTGCACTCGACGGCTCGTTGCCGCTCGACGAGCTCCTCAGTGACTACTTTGTCCGCGACCTCCACACGCGGATGTTCGGTCCGGTGTGGAACTGGGCCGGACGGTGGCGGCGATTGGAGCTGAACATCGGCGTACCGCCGGAGCAGATTGCCGTTGACCTGCGAAGCGCGCTTGACACCATCGCTTACCGATGGGAGTACACCGACGACTGGACGCCTCGGCAACTGGGTATCGTGGTGCACGCCGAGACTGTGCGCATCCATCCATTTACGGATGGAAATGGGCGTACCACAAGGTTTCTCGCTGACTTAGTGTTCGCGACAGCTCAAGATCCCACCGAACTGCAATACGACTGGGAGCTTGACAAGACGCGGTACATCCAGCTGCTTCGGGCTTACGACGGACACCGAGACGTGGCCGATCTTGCGGCTTTCGTCGGTGTGGAGCCGATCGAGCCGTAAACCCCTGCGAGATTCACGGATCAGAGTTTGCGTGCGACGGCGCGCCCGCGATCCACGTAGCCACCAGAGAAGAAATTCAAGACGCCCTGAGAACCCGGCAACGTCGATCGCGTGCCTCCTAGAAAATGAAGCGCTTCGTGAGACAAACCGCACGCAGCCGCAGTGAGACAGAAACGAAAACCTCAGGTCAGACAAGTCGGCAGATGCGGCCGATCGCGAGAACCTACAACCACCGCAGGCCTTTTATCCATCGGATGCCGCTAAGAACGAAGGGACTGTCGGCGACGCGGACCGCGCCGCCGTGCTGGCGATGTTCACTGTCATGCGCGACGTGGTCGAGACGTTTGCGCCGCGGTTGCAGATTATCGTGAGCGATCACGCTGACCTCGTTGACGAGGGGTGGTTCCAGAACGCGGTAGAACATCGGTGGCCAGCGCCCCCTTCATCGACCGACGGGAGTTAAAGGATGAGCTGGCATTTTGCAGCGAAGATTGACAAGCGTGCACTGATTGTCTGACGCGCTTGCCAATTATGGCCTTTTGCGCGTTGGTACGATCTGGCATTGCGGCCTGTCGTTGACCTGCGAGATGCCGTCTGCCTGATTCGTTTCAGCCCAATAGTTCTGGCATTCGTGGAATCGGGCTTGGGGTTCCCGTGATGCTGGGCGTTGTGCACCCAACACTTTGCGCGGTTCGTGAGCGCAACTCGTCGATGAGGTCGAGAACCTGCGCGGGCTGGCGTGCTCCGGAATGGAGTTCATCCGCTGCGCGAGGCTCGGGGGTGGTCCACGTCACCGGCTGATGCTGTCAGGAATTGGCGGGCTGTCTCGTTCAGGGAGCATGCGAACCAGACAAGAACGAACCATGCAGCACCGCATCGTGGTCCTCGGCGCCGGATACGCCGGTGCCTTCTCCGCCGGATACCTGGCCCGCCAACTCCACTCCGACGACTTCGAGGTCACCGTCGTCAACGCCGAACCCGATTTCGTCGAGCGGCTGCGCCTGCATCAACTCGCCGCCGGGCAGGATCTCCGCCACCGGCCGCTGGCGGAGGTGTTCGCGGGCACCGGCATCCGGCTACGACTGGCGCTGGTAACGAACGTCGACGCCGAGCACCGGACTGTCACAGTCGCCGACGGCGAGGGCATCGACCGCCTCAAATATGACACCCTCCTCTACGCGCTCGGCAGCACCGCCGCCGACCACGGCGTTCCGGGCGTCGAGGAGCACGCGTTCCACGTGGCCGCGCGGCCGTCCGCGCTGCGCCTGCGCGCACACCTGGATGAGCTGGGCGAGGACGGGAAGGTGCTGGTAGTCGGAGGCAATCTGACCGCGATCGAGGCCGCCACCGAGATCGCCGAATCCCGTCCAGGACTTCGGGTCAGCCTCGCCACCAGCGGTGAACTGGGCGGCTGGCTGGGCACGAAGGCCCGCCGTCACCTCCTGCGTGCCGTCGACCGGTTTGGAATCACGGTCCACGAACACACCACCATCGAGCGCGTCGAGGAGGCGCTGGCGGTCGCCGCCGACGGCACCGCTTTCGACTCCGACGCGACCGTGTGGGCCGCCGGCTTCGCCGTCCATCCGATCGCCGCCGCCAGCGGCCTCGCGGTGGAACCCAATGGCCAGATCACGGTCGACCGTCAGATGCGGTCGGTCTCGCACCCGGATGTCTACGTTGCCGGTGACAGCACCTTCGTCATCGGCGAGAACGGTCGGCCGTTGCCGATGTCCTGCGCGTCCGCGGGATTCACCAGCATGCAGGCGACGGCCGCGATCATCGGGGACCGGACCGGGCGCAAGATCGCGATGACCTCGCTGTCGTATGTCGGCAACCACATCAGCCTCGGCCGGAAGGACGGGATCTTCCAGCTGGTCGACCGTGACGTGCGATCGAAGTCGTGGGCCCTACGTGGCCGGGCGGCCGCGCGGGTCAAGTCGGCAGTCCTCAAGACTGGCGCCTGGGCCCTTAGCCACCCGACTTTCGGAAGGCCGAGTCACAAGTACCGCTTGGCCAGCACCCGAGAGCACGCGCCCGACACGGTCGCCGGATAGCGTCGTGCTCATGGACACTCCCGCCGTGGCGCGTTTCGAGGCCAGCCGGAATCGCCTGGCCTCGCTCGCGTACCGTCTGCTCGGGTCGGCCGCCGACGCCGAGGACACGGTGCAGGACGCGTTCCTGCGGTGGCAGGCCGCCGACCGGGAGTACGTCGAGGCGCCCGAGGCGTGGCTGACCAAGATCGTCACCAACCTGGCGCTCGATCGGCTCCGCTCGGCGAAGGTGCGGCGCGAACGCGCGGTCGGCGCCTGGATGCCCGAACCGCTCCTCGACGGCGACCCGATGCTGGGCCCGGCCGACACCGTCGAGCAGCGCGAATCGGTGACCCTGGCGGTACTGACGCTCATGGAGCGTCTGTCGCCGGTCGAACGGGCCGTTTACGTGCTGCGCGAGGCATTTTCGTACAGCCACGCCGAGATTGCCGAGATTCTCGGCATCACCGAGTCCGGAAGTCAGCAACACACCCACCGAGCCCGGCGCCGAATCGCCGCCGCCCGCAACGACACTGACATCGACCATGCCGCCGCGCGCCGAATCGTCGAGGCGTTCGTCGCTGCCGCCTCCTCGGGCCGGACCGAACTGCTGGTGGCGCTGCTGACCGACGACGCGACCGCCATCTCCGACGGTGCCGGCGGGCTGGCCGAGAAGCTGATCCGGTACTCGACCCCGGAGCGGATCGCCGCCGCGGTGCGGGCCGGCTTCAAACCGTCTCCGGCGAAGCGGAGATTGGCCGGTGGCTCACCCTCGATCCATGCCGCGGTGGTCAACGGCTGCCCGGCCATGCTGCTCACGCTCGATGACCGGGTCCTGGGTGTCACGATCCTGGAGATCCGTGACGACAAGATCGCAGGCGTGCGCGGCATAGCCGCCCGGGACCGACTCGGTCGCCTCACCGAGGAATGGCTGCGGCAGGAGCATGATGTTCCGCTCATCGAATCATGGTAATCGGATGTCCGACAATCGATCTCACATTTGTCCGTCGATTCCACTGTCGAGCCGACTCTGGTCAACGGTAGCCCCGCGCTGGTTCTGCACGTCGACGGTGAACTCGACGGCGTCAACGCGATGCGTGTCGAGGACACCCGCATCACCGGCCTCTACTTCGTCCGCAACCCGCAGAAGCTGACCCACATCCAATCCGCGACCCCACTCACCCTGCGATGAGTATCGTTCACGGCCAGACTGTCCGAGGAGTAGACATGACCGACGCCACGACCCAGTTCACCGACCGCCCGGCCGCGGGTCCGGGTACGGGCGAGGCGCGCGACGCGATCCAGACAGGCCTGGACAGGGCCGTCGAGACCGGCCTGCTCGCGATGGCCGTCGGCCGCGTCGGGGGTGGCGCGGCGAGCCGCGTCACTCCGAGCGGCACGGCACGGTTCTTTGGCGCAGCCGCCGAGCGGTCCCCGGAGTTCGACTACGTCGTCCGCGTCTGCGGGATCCGAGCCATGGCCCTAGGCCTCGGCTACCTGTCGACCACGGGTGACGCCCGCCGTCGCTGGCAGCAGCTCGCGCTGCTCTGCGACATCTCCGACGTCGTGGCGGGAATCGGCGATCTGGTGCGGGGCAAGGTCCCACGCAGCACCGCTCTTGGGGCGACGCTGCGCGCCGGCATCTTCGCTGCCATCGGCGCCGCACGGATCGCCCGCGACCGCGGGACTGTCCCGAGAACAGTCAACGCCCCGCCGCCGACTAAGTGAGTGTGCGACAGGGCTGTTGGGGCGGATCAATGCATCGGCGAACATCCCTGGGGCTACCTGCGGCCGGCGACCAAAGACCGCAGCCATCAACCCATACAGCCGCCGAACTGTAGCGCGAATGTCCCCTGCGTCTCCGGCCAGGAAATACTCGATTTCGGCCGGGGGCTGCGGCGCTCAAAGATTACGCATAGCAGACCGTCGCGTGTGCCAAAGCTGACATACAAGCTCGGGATCGAGAATCCAGCGCGGTCGACGATGGCTTCAAATGCGGTTGCTGCCAAGCCACTTTCGGTGATCAAGGCGGCGGCGTCAAGTGCGCGTGTGCGCACTGGTGGGTCTCCGCCCGGGTCGACTCCGCGGGCGCGCACAGCTTCATCCAATGGGGCGCGCGACCCGCCAAGTCGCCGAAACAAGGTACTGCGCGAGATCCTCGCGTGACAGGCGATCGCAGCGACGGGCACGTCGGCAACATCTCTGCCGAGTTCCTCGGCGGCCCGCAGGGCCGCATTCAATCGGAACAAAACCTGGGGTGGTTCAGACCGCTTACGCGGTGGCAGACATCTGAGAGCGCTGCGCGCGTTGCAGCGTTCGTGTTATCTGTATGGCCATCGTCACGAACCATGTGCAGTAGACGATCGCGGGAACCCAGAACGCGAATATGCCGTTCCACGCCAACGGCCCCTGATGGAATAGGGTCATCGTTCCACCGGGAATGTAGAGCAGCGCGCACCATAGATTGAAATATCCGAGCCAGCGCGGGAACACATCCTGGTCGGGATCGCCGGCCAGGATGACGATGCCAACGCAGATCGCCTGGACGACGATCAGACAGAACGGCATTACGGTGAAAAACCAGGCGATGTCGTTCAGCGTCTGCGTCGCCTCCGCCGACCGCTCGGGCCGGTATGCGGCAATGCTCCAGAACATCGCCTCGGTCAAGAACATCATGATGCCGGTCGCCCCGGCGCCGAACTGGGTGAGGCTGAGGACGGGCGCGTCCCGGCCTTCGATGCGCCGCATATGGATTGCGACTACGGCCCCGAACGGCGCGACGACACCGCTCGAGGCCACCATGATGATCGTCCCGATGCGGATCTGGTTCGCGTGGCCGACGTAGATCCGCTGGATCTCCAGCGCGCCCGCGCTCGGGTTGTGCGGTGGGAAGAACCCGGCGATCGCGAACCCCACGAAGAATGTCGCGATCGCCGCGGGACCTGCCCAGGCGCAGGCCAGCTGAGTGCGCGTGCTGAACGGCATCGGTGCGCGGTAGTGAACCGGAACGTTACGACGCCTGTGCAGCGAGCAGGTTACGGTGGACCACCTCGAGTGTCTGACCGCCTTCTTCTTTGGTGCTGAAGAATAGGCATTTGGCACCTTGGTAGGTGATCGGGATGTGGCCTGGGCGGACGTAGAACGCGCTGCCGGCGGGGAACTCCTCAGTTGTGCCGTCGTCGTAACGCATGCCGACTCTGCCTTCGAACACGTAACCCCAGTGTGGTGACTGGCAGTGATCCTGGGGTAGGCCTTTCATCTCCTCGCCCCAATCCTTGTCCTTCAGGTAGGTCTCGAAGGAGACAAGAAAGGCGCGATCGGCGGCGATCTCTCCAGCACGGAACTCGCAGAATCCGGGGAAATTGACGACCTGCGGAACGGTGTCCGACGAGATACTTGGCATGGAAACCCTCCTGTCCAAGGATGTCTCGCGAACCCGACCGGCGCGAGCGGTAGAACCATAACTGGAGTTTTACACGCGTGTCAACATTAGGTGCTACGCATGTCGGCTTCTCGATTGAGATGATCAAGCGGTGCCTCCGAAACGAATCGGGCAAAGCGAACGAGGAGATCGGCGACGCGACGCGTTCTTGTCCGCGTTGGCCGAGCTGATTGAGGAACGGCCCTACCACGAGATCACCGTCAACGAGATTGCCGCCAGGGCGGGGGCGACCCGACCGGTGTTCTATTTCTATTTCCCGACCAAGGGCGCCGCACTCGCCGCTGTACTCGGGGAATTCACCGAACAGCTTCTCCAGGCAACGAAGGAGCTCTGGGTGGAACGAGACACGTCTCCCCGGGTGAGTGTTGCCCACGGTACGCGGCACACAGTCGAATTGTGGAGCTCTCACGCCCGGCGCTTCGTCGCGCTGCTGGATGCCGAAGCCAGTGACCCCGAGGCCGCGCGCGCGTGGGCCGACTTTCGCGCGCGGATGGCTGCGTTTATCGCGCCCGTTGTCGAACAAGAACGGGCAGACGGCGTGGCTACCGAAGGACCTCCTGCAGCCACCTACGTTCGAATCCTGTTGGGAATGAACTGGCAAGCTTTCGAGACTGAGGTACGGCAGATCGTCGCAACCGGCCAGCGCACACCCGGACTTGCCGAGGCGCTCACCGAGATTTGGATCCGCGCGCTCTATGAGCCCCTGACCGGATTGGGTACGAACCGCAGCGGCAACGATCACCACGCGTAGCGCCCTATGCGGTCTCCACCGACACCGCGCGGTCTCGATGAGGCGTTCTAGACCGGTGTCGCAGGAGGCCTAGTGACCGTGCGGAAGCCTTGGGCGCCCGATGCTTTCAACCGCACGCGGGTACGGTGTCAGGCGCGGGAGCGCGCGAAGGCCTGCACCATGGTGCGGAACGCGTCGGCGCTGGCGGCTTCGTCGATCGGCGGCACATAGGGCGTGTGCAGCACGATGTGCGGCAGAACCCTTTCGTAGGCGGCTAATTGTTCGGCCACCTCTTCGGGTGTCCCCGCGATCGCGAAGGTGCGCACCAGTTCGTCGGAGGCCGCCGTAGTCAGCGCCCCGATGCCCTCGGTGAGCAACTTCATCAACACGTGATCGCGGTCTTCCTGTAGCCCCATGAACTCGATCGGGGTGCTGCCCACCGGGTATGCCACGTAGTTGCCCACCTGGATCCGGGCACGGCGGATCGCCTCGTCGCGATCGTGGGACACGCTGCAGATCACCAGCGCTGTCACGTCGATCTCGGACGGGTCCCGGCCCGCCTTGGCGGCACCTTCGGCGACATGCGGCAGCACCTGCTGCTCGATGAACGACGGCGTACACAGGAATCCCAGCGCACCGTCGGCGATCTCGCCGGCCAGACGCAGCATGCCCGGCTTGAGGCCGGCCAGATAGATCGGAATCCTGGGGCGGACAAGGTTTCTGGTTCCCCACGGGTTAACCGGCGGGTTGGCGGCACGGTAGAACTTGCCCTGGAAGTCGAACGGCTCGTCGGTGCCGAAATGATCCCAGATCTGACGTACCGCCGTGATGTACTCGCGTAGCCGCGCCAGCGGCTTGTCGATCTCGCCGCCGTTGTACACATCGGTCCAGCCTGCGCCGCCGGTGGCCAGGCCCAGAATCGTGCGGCCACCAGAGAGTTCGTCGATATCGGCGGCGGCGTTGGCCATCTCGAACGGGGTGCGGGCCACCGCGGTGGCGATACCGGTGGCCAACGAGATCCGGTTGGTGGCCTGCGCATTCAGTCCGTGGGTGATGAACGGGTTGCGAAAGAACTCGTAATCCCACACCGAGTCGAAGCCGGCTTCCTCGGCCAGTGCGGCGAATTCGGGATAGCGCGCATACGGTTGGTTGAGCATCGGGAGCGAGACGCCGAGACGGCTCGGATTTCCTTGCGACATATGGGTTCTCCTTAGGAGGTGAGGACTCCCGCGCCCTTCAGCTGGGCGCAGACCTGCAGGATCGTCTCGAACGCTCGCGGTTGTTCCTCGGCCTCGAAGATCGCCGGGGCGAGGTCGCTCGGCGCGATGTAGTCAGCGCCCGCGTCGACGTACCTCTGGAGTTCGGCGGCCACCTCGTCGGGCGTGCCGATGATGTAGGACTTCTCAACCATGGACGGCGTCACGGAGGCGACGACCTCGTCGACCTCGGCCCTGCTCATCTGGTGCGGCAGCATCTTCAGCGCGTAGTGCCAGTTCTCCTCGAATATCAACTGCTCGCCCTCGTCGCGCCAGGCGCCGTGATGCAGTCGCCCGAACACCGCTGCCATCCACTTCGTGATCGGGCTGTTGAGCAGGCGTTCGCGCTCGTCCTCGCTGCGGTAGGCGATGACGAACGGCCAGAATCCGTTGGTGAACTTCTCCGGGTCGCGGCCCTTCTTCTCCAGCTGGGCGTCGATCTTCGCGACCTGTTCGCCCCACTGCTCCGGCGTGGTGAATGCGCTGGGCACCATGCTGATGAAGCCGTCGGCGTAGGTGGTCGCGATGTCGATCAGCTGGGGGCCGCCGCCGAGTGCCCAGATCTCGGGGACCTTGGGGAAGTGGGTGCCGATCCATGCGCCGGAGTAGTTCCAGTGGTTGCCGTCGTGGCTAACCAGCCCGTCGGTGGACAGCAGCTTACGCACGATGGCGAAGATGTCCTCCATTCGAGACAGGCCCTGGGATCGCTTCCAGCCGAACGGCTTACACTGCTTGAGCTCGCCCGCTGCCAACTGCAGAGCCACCTTGGCCGGTGTGGCCGACGCGAGAGTGAGGATCTGTTGTAGCAACTCGGCGGGCCCGTTGCGCACCGCGTCCAGGGTGGTGGTGATGTTCAGCCTGCTCGTCGCGGTGGCGGCCAGCAGCGCGACCATCGCGGCGTTGTAGTACGAGTCGCAGTCGGCGCTGAGGTTGGCCATGGGAGTGACATCGGGCCGCCACAGCGCCTGCGGGAAGAAGCTGACCAACTGGTCCCAGGTCTGGAACCAGTCGACAACACCGGTCGCCTCGATCTGCCTGGCGAAATCAGCGCCGGCCTGGGGCGGGAGATAGCGGCTCGGCCAGTAGTTAAGGGCCACGTCGACAGTCGTCATCGTCTGCTCGATTCCGGGGGGTTATTGTAGAGTGAACACTCTATAGTTGATCCCTCGGGAATTTCAAGATGTCGAATATCAATAATCTTGGCCGCAGACGCAGAACCAGGGCTGAGGTCCAGGTGCTTATGCTGGATGCCGCGCGAGAGGTGTTCGCGGTCAAGGGTTTCAACGCCACGACTCGGGAGATCGCCGAGCGAGCGACGGTCACCGAACAGCTCTTGTTCAACCACTTCGAGTCCAAACAACAGCTGTTCGCCGCCGCGGTGCTACGACCCTTCGAGGCACTGGTCGAGCAGCAGCTGGTCGAATGGCAGCACACGGTGGCCTCGGGCACCGAACCGCACCGGATGATGCGCGTCTACGTCGAGGGGCTATGGGCCCTGGTCCGCGACAACCGGGCGCTGTTCCGCGCGCTGAGCACCGACCCCTTTGGCGCGCATGTGACACCGGTGCTGGATCGGCTTGAGCAGCTGACAGGCGAGATCGCGCAGCGGCAGGGCTATTCCTACGATCCGCATATCGCGGTGCGCATCGTATTCGCGGCGGTCACGACGTTGGCGCTGCACGAAGAGGCGACAGCGGGCCGCAGTGAGGCCGATATCGTCGACGGACTCGCCAAGATCTTCGACGCGGGACTGACCAGGAGGCGCTAGCTCGACGACGAATACGCCCGCGCATCTTCGAATCAGCTTTTGAACAACGCTGCCAGTCAACGCGATCGGAAGCGATCCCGCTGCACAGAGGTATTGGCGGCATTAGACCCACCGACACGACGTGAGGGTGTTGAGCCAGTGATGTTTATGATACAAACTATCTCAATCAAATGTCCCCGTGAAGTATGTGCTGCACAAGCCAGATGTGGCTGAGTTCGACGCAATTGTCGCGCACAAACCAGTCGTCTTCGCGCTGCGCGCTCTTGCAATGATCGGCAACTACATCCGGTTCAGTGACCGACACGACCCGACCCGGTCACGCCAGACTCCGACCTAAGTCGGAAGAGTGAGGTAAGGACAAGTCATGACGCCATCGCAGTTCGCCCATGAGAAGCTTCAACTGGCGCTCTGGGGCTGCGGCATCGGGTTCGGATTGCTGTTCTTTGTCGGACTCATGCCCTTGTCGGGCTTCATTCCGCCACCATCACCCCAGCTGACCGGCGCTCAATTGATGGCGGAATTCGGACCCAGGCTGACGTGGGTCAAGCTGGGAATCGTCGTGGGGCTGCTGGGCGCGGCCCTGTTGGTGCCGTGGTCGGCGATGGTCGCCCTGCAGATCGCGCGGATGGAGGAGGGGCGCCGCGTCCCGCTCTGGGCCATCTTCGCGTTCGGCGCCGGCTGCGTGAATGCCGTGGCCTTCATTCTGCCGTTCATCTTCTGGGCCGGCGCCTTCTATCGCCTCGACCGCACACCCGAGTTGGTTCAGCTGATCAACGACATGACGTGGATCGAGTTCCTACTGTTCTTCCCGGCCTTCAGCATGCAGCTGTTCTGTCTGGCGATGGCCGGGTTCACTCAGCGGCAGGGGCCGCAGGTGTTCCCCCGGTGGTTCCTTTATCTGAATCTGTGGATGGCAACGATCGGTGGGACCGGCCTCGCGTGCATGTTCTTCTTCTCCGGACCGTTGGCGTGGAACGGCATCATCGGGTTCTGGCTTCCGGTTGGCTCGTACGTCCCGTTCCTCATCGTCACATTCATCCAGTTCTATCGGACGATCCGCGCGGAGAAGTACTGCTACGAGCCGACGGCTTCGTCTGTCCCGGCCGGGATGGCCGGTTAGTACACCACGACGTCAAGGCGAAGCTCTCGGACGCAGAGATGGAGATTGTGGCGCCCGAGAGGAGTTGAGCTTGACAATTTGCCCTTATCGCGGGCGCGCAGGTCTGCTTTGAGTTGGAGACGGTAGGCACAGTACGTAGCCTTTCCGGACTGCCAAGTTATTGGATGATCGATTCGCCACCGGCGACCGCGTTGCCTATCGGAGGCGTGTCAGCGGAATGCAAAGTGGCGATTCGCTCGGCTTTCGGTTTAAAGGCGGTCATGCCCGGGTTGAAAACGTCAGTGAATAACAACGGCGACCATCGGTTCATGATTCGCAACACTCTGCGAAACGCTGCCAACACCAGTGGTGTTGGCCAGTCTGTTGCCGCAACCTGCTGACCTACAGGCAATCGTTCGGCTCAACAATCCCGGGGCTGCCCGAAGGCATGCACCGCTTAGTGGATATGTGGCGGTACCAGCACTCCACCGGACCCGAAGTCCGAGTCGGTCAGCTGCTGGTCGATGTGCTGTCTCAGACCGGCGCCGGCGGGGACTCCAGCGAGGGAGTGTGAGAGCGGCGTCCGACGCAACGTCCCCGCGCCGTTCACACCCGCCGAACTCGACAGGCCGTGAAACCCAACCTGTTCCACTCTCGTTGGGTTGCAGCCGCAACCGTCCACAAGGTCGTCAGCGGCGTCACCTCCGACAGGCTGGCCATGAGGTGCGCGATTCGGTGTACACAGCTCAAACGGTGTCGGTACCGGCTGCGGCTGATAGTCCACAGCCCGCCATGCGGTGGCTACATGAGCCAATAGCTACCGTCAACCCGGCATCGTTGGACCCGAGTTTCGGTCCGCTGTGGGCATGAAGACCGGTGAGTAGTAGTTCGAGGCGTCGTGTTCCGAGGCACGGCGGATCTCGACATTGAGCGCTGGAGTGATCTCACGCAGCCGACGACCCCTTCGCTGCGGGCGGCGTGCTGGTTGGCGATCGTGTCGATGATGCCAGGGGAGACCATCATTCGCAGAAACGGGCATTCCGCGCCGTCGCCTCCTCCGGGTAGCCGCCAAGTACAGCAGCAGCCCCTGACAGCTGTTCGTCAACACGAGCCCCCTGCCAGTAACACGACAGTACGACATTAATTGTCCTACCGTCGTATGCGTGCTAGCGTGATCTACCGCACGTTTCGTTGCCTAGGGGTGAGGAGCCACACGTGGGGGTCCAAAAGAGCTTGTTCTCCGAAAAGAGTCAGCGCGTCATCCTTTGGTGGGGAATCGGCCTGGCCGTCGTGTACGGCTTCGCCTTAGTAGTGCTCCTGAAGATGGTGCCGCCACCCAGTGCGCAGTGGTCGGCCACTCAGATCGCGGAGTTCTACCAGCACAACAGCATCCGAATTCGCTGGGGCGCGGTCATCGCCGGGTGGTCAGGGGCGTTCATGATGCCGATCCTGGCGGTGCTGACCATACAGATGGCGCGGGTGGAGGTCGGCGGAGCCAAAATCTGGACGGTACTATCGCTGGTCAGCGGTGCGTTGATGTCGCTGTTTTTGGCGCTGCCGACCATTTTCTTCGGCACGGCGGCGTTTACCGCCAATCGCTTGCCCGAGGTGACCGCGTTGATGCACCAACTCGGCGTCTTGACGTTGGTGACCAGCGACCAGTTCTACATTTTTATGTGGGTGGCCGTTACGGTGATCGCGTTGCGGCCTGCCACGCAGCTGATTGCGCACAACCCGTTCCCACGCTGGTGGGGCTATCTTTCACTATGGATCACGGTGATGTTCGAGGCCGGCGCATTCGCGTTCGTTCCGCGCTCGGGCCCGTTGGCGTGGGACGGTCTGCTCGTCTTCTGGTCGCCGGTAAGCCTTTTCACCGTATGGATCATCGTCCAGTGCGGGCTGATCTTCCGCGCATTGCGTGAACAGGCCGCGGCGAAGCAGAACGGTGAATACGGCGTAGAGCAGGCCGCGCATGACACGCTCGTCTAGCGGGACCAACGTGCGACTGCCCCGGCGAGACGCCGACGACGCACCGTCGATGGAAGCTGGACCGCAGGTACCAGCCGAGGCGCCGGAGGTCGGGCATCCCCATGTTCCCGGCGAAGCGGGAACATGGATCTTCATTTTCGGTGACATGTGCGTATTCGCTCTGCTGTTCTGCGTTTTCCTCAACGCCCGCAGGTTCAGTCCCGTTGCGTTCGCGCATGACCAGGCCGAACTGAATGCCAACTTGGGTGCGGTCAATACGGTACTGCTTCTGGCCAGCTCACTATGTGTCGTGCTTGCCGTGCGAGCGGTCAGATCTGGTGTCCACCGCACCCTCGCACCCCGGTTCATTGCGGCGGCATGGGCATGCGGCGTCGGCTTCCTGATCATCAAAGTGATCGAATATGCCGAGAAGATTAGCCATGGCATCACCCCGCAGAGTAGCGACTTCTTCATGTATTACTTCATGTTGACGGGCCTGCACGCCTTCCATGTGATGGTTGGTCTGGCGGTCCTGATTGTCTTGTTCACCCTCACGCGGAAATCCGAAATATCCGAGCGTCAATTCGCTTTCTTCGAAGGCGGTGCCTGCTTCTGGCACATGGTGGATCTGTTGTGGATCGTGTTGTTCCCGTTGATCTTCCTGGTTCAGTGATCGCGGTGACGAGTCAGTTAGCGTCCGTTCGAAGCCGCGCAGACCCGCTTAAATCTGCGGTCACTGTGGTTTGGGTCCTGCTGATCTCCGGCACTGTGCTGTCGTGGGCACTAGGCACGCACCGCGGGATCGTCGACGATCCCACGGCGGCGAGCCTGACATCCTGGCGATCGCGTTTGTCAAGATCCGCTACATCGGCCTCTACTTCATGGACCTCAAGGATGCACCGCTGGTGTGGCGCGCACTGCTTGAAGGGTGGTCCACGGCGTGTGCGTCCTCACTTCCGTCTTGTACCTCGTTGGCTAAATATTGTTCATCTGAAAGGAATTCATCGTGGAAGCACGTGTTCAGCGAGTCTTGATCTGGGCTGGGCCGCTGATGGTCTTGATCTGGTTCGCAACCTTCATCTTCGTGATGGGCTTCTTTCCGCCCTCTCGACCCAGCGCGTCAGCAGACCAGATCCGACAGCTTTACGCGGACAACACCGTCTTGATCAAGATCGGGCTGGTCGTAGTGATGGCCGCCTCGGCTCTGCTGGTGCCGTGGTCGGCAGCGATTTCGGGCCAGCTCAGGCGAATTGAAGGAGCGCGAGCCCTAGCCACTACCCAGGTCGTGTCGTGCGGTCTGTTGTCGCTGGAATTCATCACACCTATCGGCGTGTGGATGGCTGGGGCATTCCGCTTCGACGGACGAGCGGCCGAGATCACCGAAGCGCTGCACGATGTGGGGTGGATCTTGTTCGTCACCGTAATCTGGTCACTGTGGGTCCAGATGTGGTGCATCGTGGCCGCGATCCTCATTGATCGCCGTCCCCGCCCCGTCCTGCCCCGCTGGCTCGCCTACCTGACTGCCTGGGCGGCTCTCCTCATCACACCCGCAGGTATGGTGTTGTTCTTCAAGACCGGCCCATTCGCATGGAACGGAATCGTCGGCATCTACATACCGCTGGCAGCCTTCGCCATCTGGATGGGCGCAATCAGTTACGAAGTACACAAGGCGCTTACGCAACAGATCGCCGAGGGCACGGAGCCGGGGTGAGCGGCGCGGCAATGGCCACCCCGCTGCATATGCTTGCAGCATGGACGAACCTACGGCCAGCCTAGTGCGGGCAGCGCGACGAGCCTTCGCGCAGTACGGGCCTGACCGTGCCACGATGACCGACGTGGCACGATCGGCCGGGGTCGTCCGGCAGACTTTGTACTACACGGTCTCTAGCCGCGACCAACTCCTGGAACTGGCCATCGTGCAATGCTGCGAGGAACTGCAAGAACAGATCGACTCATGGAAGCTCGCTGAGGAAGGTGATCTCGACGAAGCCCTCGTCGAATTCCTAGCCAGAGCAGTTGAACTCACTGGCAGTCATCAAGAACTGGCCGGCTTGTCAGCCAGCTTGCCGCCAGACCGCGTCAAGACGGTCTTTGGTGAATCCCACCCGATCGAGAACCTGATCCGGTCCAGTCTGCGTCCGATCCTGGAACGGGCGCAATCCTGCGGCCGACTGCGGCCCGAGGTCACGATCGAAGAGGCAAGCCGATGGCTACAGGGCGTCTTGACCTTTGCCCTTCTGCGCGACAATCCAACACCCGAATCGCTGCGTCACGAATTACGCAAGTTCGCGCTGCCCTCAGTGTTCTCTGGCGACCGCACACCGAATAGCCGACGGCGACACGCAACGTCTTGACGATCCTTTTCCGAGGCGCGTCGGCAGCCTCCACCGTAGGGTGGTGCCCAGTTGTTTTGCTGAGGTCCGCACACTTCAACTTCGCGACCGGCCGTCGAGATGTACCAGCCCCGAGCTCGCAGCTCCGCCGGCCCGGGCCCTTTTTCACACGGCGAGACGATGACAACACAACCTCCAGAAACCAGATGTGTTGCGACGGCTCCAAGAAACCAACTCTCTGCCTCTGTGGCATGAACGAGATCGCAGATGCGGCCGTGCGCGCGAAGCGCTCAGCGCGGCTCTTCGTGGCAAACCATATGGCTCGGCAACCTGGAGCTGCTACAGCCGCGCACCCATGAGCACGGCTGATGGCGTGGGCTAAACTCACGCGGACGATAGGCTGCCACGACGTCTCGGCTGGGAAACTCATGGATCTGCAGTGGACAACTGATGAGCTGAACTTTCGAGATGAGGTCCGCGACTTTCTCGATGAAAAGCTCACGCCCAAGCTGCGGCGCGCAGGTCGGCTGATGACCAGCGTCTACGCCGAACACGAGGCGAGTATGGCGTGGCAGGCGATTCTGCACGAGCGAGGCTGGGCGGCGCCGGCGTGGCCGGTTGAGTACGGCGGCTGCGACTGGAGCCTCACGCAGCACTACATCTTCAGTCGCGAATCGACGCTGGCGGGCGCGCCACCGTTGTCCCCGATGGGGATTCGGATGGTCGCACACGCGATCATCGCGTACGGAACGGACGCGCAAAAAGGCTATTTCCTGCCCCGCATCCTGACCGGCGAGGTGTTTTTCTGCCAGGGATACTCCGAGCCCGAGGCCGGATCGGATCTGGCCGCGCTGTCGATGGCCGCCGTCGACGATGGCGACGATCTGGTCTGCACCGGCAGCAAGATCTGGACCACCCATGCCGGGGAAGCAAATTGGATGTTCGCCCTGGTGCGCACGTCTCGCATGGAGAAGAAGCAGCAGGGCATCACGTTCGTGCTGATTGACATGACCTCACCCGGTATTGCGATTCGCCCGCTGGTGATGACGTCGGGCGAACAGATTCAAAACCAGGTGTTCTTCGACGAGGTACGGGTACCCAAGGGCAACGTCCTGGGCGAGATCGACAAGGGCTGGACGGTCGCAAAGTATCTCTTGGAATTTGAACGGGGCGGCGGTGCGGTAGCGCCGGGCCTGCAGGTGCGGGCAGAAGAGATCGCCGCGGTGGCAAAAGACCAACCCGGACCGGGTGGCGGACGTCTGATCGACGATCCGGCCTTCGCGCACAAATTGGCCGACGCGCGGATTCGCACCGAGGTGTTGGAGATCCTCGAGTACCGCGCGCTCGCGACGATGGCCGGCGGCGGCAACCCCGGTACGGCGTCGTCGATGCTCAAGATCTTGGGCACCGAACTCAGTCAGGCACTCACCGAACTCGCGCTGGAGGCGGCCGGACCCCGCGGTCGGGCCTACCAACCGCACGTTACTGAGCCGGGCGGCCCGGTCGCCGAGTTCGAGCCGCCCGCCGATGGATACGTGGCGGGCCAGCCCTGGCAGGCAGTAGCGCCACTACGGTACCTCAACGACCGTGCTGGTTCGATCTACGCCGGCAGCAACGAAATTCAACGCAACATTCTCACCAAAGCGGCGCTGGGACTGTAGATGGACTTCAATCCGACCAACGAGCAAGAACTGCTGCGCGACGGGCTGGCGAGGTTTTTTGCCGGCCGCTATGACCTCGAGAAGAGCCGCTCTGCTGCCAAGACCGGAGCCGGGTGGCAGCCCGAGATTTGGCGCGCCTTTGCCACCGAGCTCGGCATACTGGGAGCCACGCTACCGGAGGACGTCGGCGGAAGTGGTGGTGGTCCAATCGAACTCATGATCATCACGGAGGCGCTTGGTCACGCATTGGTGGTCGAACCGTACGTCGACACGGTCGTTGTTGCCGGTGGGCTGTTGCGCCGCTCCGGAACCCCTGCGGCAATATCTCTGCTGGGCAACATCATTGCGGGCACTGCGATTGTGGCGCTGGCAGCCGCGGAGCCGGCCTCGGCGGATCGGTGGCAGGACGTCTCGACGCTGGCCGAACGTGATGGCGACGGCTGGGTGTTGAACGGCCACAAGACGATGGCCGTCGGTGCGCCGCTGGCAACGCACCTGCTAGTCACTGCGCGCACACCAGGCGTAGATGGAATTTCGCTATTTCTCACAGATGTTGGCTCACCGGGTATCGCGATGCACCCGTATCGGACCATCGACGACCGCCGCGCGGCCGACCTCGCGTTCAACGATCTGCGGCTCGGCTCTGAGGCGATACTCGGCGAGCAGGGTGACACATGGCCGTCCGTGAGCCGGGCACGGGACGAGGGGGCGGCCGCGATCTGCTCCGAGGCGGTGGGCTGCATGCGAAAAGTTCTGGCGGACACCGTCGAATACTGCAAACAGCGCCAGCAGTTCGGCCAGCAGATCGGTCGCTTTCAGGTGCTGCAGCACCGCATGGTCGACATGCTTTTGGAACTCGAACAGTCCGTCGCCGCAGTCTATCTCGCGATTCTCAATCTCGAAGCCGACGACGCCACCCGTGCCCGTGCGGTGTCGGCCGGCAAGGCCACCATCGGCCGTGCGGCGCGGTTCATCGGCCAGCAAGCCGTGCAGCTGCACGGTGGGATGGGGATGACAGAGGAGCTGGCGATCGGCCATTACTTCAAGCGGCTGACCGCGATCCAATACGAGTTCGGCACCACCGACCAACACATCGCGCGATACGCCGAGCTGACGAAGACGTAAGGCACCCGCCCAGCCTGTCGCCGCGGCAGCGTGTCGGCTGCGCTACCAACGTTCGATGCCTCACCGCCGAGGCCGGGTGTGACCGCGCGGCTTCAGAGCGTGGCTAGCCCATCGAGTGGGTGCTGGCGCTGAGTGGTGAATCGAGACTTGGTGGCCGAGGTGTAGCCCGCGTGTGACCTTCCCGCGACGGCGACCAAGGACGCTCATCACGTGACGGTAATCGCGGCCATCTGCGCGCTCACGACGGCAACATGCATCGGCTACTACTTCGGACGTCGTGCGGGCTCCGCGCGGCCAAGCTGGACGAAGCGCACCAGCCGGATCGCACTGGGCAAGCTGGCGATCAACCTGCTCGCGACGATCACGGCACGCCGGCTCCAGCAGAGCTTACGGACCGGGCGGATGTTCTCCACCAGGCGGGGATCGAGACTGATTGTCCCACTTGAACTTCTGCGGGGTGGCGTCGTGCGGATACGGTCGTAATAGAGCGCCACCGGCATTCCGCCGCATCGAGCGTCGCTAAGGAAGAGAACTGGTATGGCTGCACTGCAGGACAAAGTGGCGTTGGTGACCGGGGCGTCGTCGGGCCTGGGCGCGGAAACGGCCAAGTTGTTTTCCCGCCAGGGCGCAACGGTTTTCGGTATCGGTCGCGATACCGGGCGCCTGGCCGACGTGTTCGCCGACGTCGAAAGTGGTATGTACGCATCGGTAGACATTGCTTCGGCGTCGGCGTGCAGAGACACGATCGAGCAGTGCGTCCGCGAGTTCGGCGGATTGGACATTCTTGTCAACGTCGCCGGGAAGCATCAGATGCGCCGGACGGAGTCGATGACCGACGACGACTGGGAGCGCGACGTCGCGGTCAACCTGAACGGCCCGTTCTTTCTGTGCCGGGCCGCGCTGCCCCACCTGCTGGAGCGAGGCGGAAACATCGTCAACGTCAGCTCTATCGCCGGGGTCGAAGGTCAGGCGTATTCGGCCGGTTACTGCGCAGCCAAGCATGGGCTGATTGGCCTTACCCGGGCATTGGCCGTGGAGTACACGGCGGATCGCCTGCGCGTCAACGCGGTGTGCCCGGGCGGCATGTTCACACCGCAAATCGAGCAGTTCAGCGCGCCCGACAATCCGAACTACGACCTGATCATGCGCACCGCCTCGCCGCGCGGGATGATGCGGCCGCTCGACGTCGCCAATGTGATCGCCTTCCTCGCCAGCGACGCTGCGGCCGCCATTCATGGCGCCGTCTATCGGGTCGACAACGGCAAGGGTGCCGGGTAACGGTTCGGGCACGTTTCGGTCAACCACCGACATGTCATGCGGCACCACGATTCTCGTGGTCGACAATTCGGGACATGAGGCAGTCCCGGGAGCCCGACGGTGGCGCGTGAGATCTCACGGCAGACGTTTTTGCGGGGCGCCGTCGGAGCGTTAGCCGCCGGAGCGGTTCTCGGCTCACCCCGGGCTGTCGCCGATCCACGGCCGTCCGGATGGGAAGGTCTTTCCACCGCGCTCGGCGGCAAGGTGTTGCTTCCGGACAGTTCCCAATTCGCCGGGGCCAAGCAGGTTTTCAACACCAACTACAACGGGTCGACGCCGGCGGCTGTCGTGACCCCGACGTCGGCGGCCGATGTGCAAAAGGCCATGGCATTCGCCGCCGCCCACAACCTCAAGGTCGCTCCGCGCAGTGGCGGGCACTCCTATATCGGCGCGTCGACCGCGAACGGGACCATGGTGCTCGACCTGCGCCAACTACCCGGGGATGCCAACTACGACGCCGCCACGGGGCAGGTCACGGTGACGCCGGCCACCAGCCTGTACACGATGCACCGGACCCTGGCCGCGGCCGGCCGGGGCGTCCCGACGGGTACCTGCCCGTCGGTCGGCGCCGCGGGGCACGCGCTAGGCGGCGGCCTGGGCGCCCAGTCCCGGCATGCGGGCCTGCTCTGTGATCAGTTGACGTCGGCGTCGGTGGTGCTGCCCAACGGCCAGGCGGTCACCGCGTCCGCCGCCAGCAACCCCGACCTGTTCTGGGCGTTGCGCGGCGGCGGTGGCGGCAACTTCGGCGTGACGACCTCGCTGACCTTCGCGACGTTCCCCACCAAGGACGTCGACGTCGTCAACCTCAACTTCCCGCCGCAGTCGTTCGCTCAGGTCCTGGTCGGATGGCAGAACTGGCTGCGTACCGCCGACCGCAACAGCTGGGCGCTGGCCGATGCCACCGTCGACGCGACGGGCATGCATTGCCGAATCATGGCCACCTCGCCGGCCGGGTCGGGAAACAGCACGGCGGCTGCCATCACCCAAGCGGTCGGACTGCAGCCGTCGGGCACCGAGAACCACACCTTCAACTACATGGACCTGGTGAATTACCTGGCGGTCGGGAATCTCAACCCGTCGCCGCTGGGGTACGTCGGCGGATCCGATGTCTTCCCCACCGTCAACGCGGGGGTGGCACAGGGGATTGCTACGGCGGTCAACGCCTTTCCCCGCAACGCCGGCCGGATGTTGGCGATCATGCACGCCCTCGATGGCGCCCTCGCCACGGTGGCGCCGGGAGCGACGGCGTTTCCGTGGCGTCGCCAGTCGGCGCTGGTGCAGTGGTACGTCGAAACATCGGGGGACCCCTCGGCCGCAACCAGTTGGCTCGGCACGGCTCACCAAGCGGTGCAACAGTATTCGGTCGGCGGCTATGTGAATTACATCGAGGCCAACCAGTCCCCGGCGCGCTACTTCGGCCCGAACCTGTCCCGGCTGAGCGCGGTGCGGCAGAAATATGATCCCGGCCGGGTGATGTTCTCCGGGCTCAATTACTAGCCGCTGGGCGCCGCCGCGGCGCGGGCTCGCAAGTCGGTGGTTAGACCAGCTTCGCACGGGGTACTTCCACTGCATCTGTGCGAGTAAGGGGTTGGCAATGGCGGTGGAACACGGTCGCGCACGGTGCCCTCGATGCATGGCGTGGGCGCAGTACAGTTTTCTGGAGCGCGACGATAAGCTCGAGTATCAGGTCCGTTGCGATACGTGTGGCAACTTCTATTCCGAAGTCACCATCTCGTCGACCGCCACGACGTCGGCGGCCTAGCGGCCAGCTTCCCGACCTGCTGCGTTACGCAATTTAACCCTCGTGTAAAGTCGAGGGCGCGAGCCAAGACGCCCCCATACCGGAGCAGCGCCTAGTGCGCGCAGACGCCGTGCAGAACGCGTTGAAAGGGGCGGCGTGGACGACATTTTGGCGCGAGCCGGCATCTTCCAGGGTATTGCACCTGATGCGGTCGCCGCGTTGGCTCGCCACCTACAGCACGTATCGTTCCCGCGCAGGCGCACCGTCTTCGTTGAAGGCGACGTGGGCGACGACCTCTTCGTGATCTTGGCGGGGGCGGTGAAGATCCGTCACCAGACAGCGGACGGTCGTGAAACCGTCTTCGCGGTGCTGGGCCCCGGCGACGTGTTCGGTGAACTCGCACTCTTCGATCCGGGCCCCAGAACCTCGACGGTGATCACGCTGACCGAAGTGCAAGCGGTCAGGATGGACCGCCACGCCCTGCGGACCTGGATGGTCGAACGACCCGAAATCGCGGAGCAGCTGCTGCGGGTGCTGGCGCGTCGACTCCGGCACACCAACAATACCCTGTGCGACTTGATCTTTACCGATGTGCCCGCCCGAGTGGCCAAGCAAATCCTTGATCTGGCAATGCGATTCGGAACCAACAACGGTGGGCCGGTGCGCGTCGAGCACCACCTCACCCAGAAGGAGCTCGCTCAACTCGTCGGTTCCTCGCGCGAAACGGTCAATAAGGCGCTATCGGACTTCACCCAACGCGGCTGGATCCGGCAGCAGGGTAAGGCCCTGATCATCGACCAGCCCGCGAAACTGGCCCGCCGCGCACGGGCCTGACGTCCAACTTAGGTGATCGACCAGAATTCCAGCAGGGTGCGCAACGTCGCGACCAGCGGGAGCGGTTGGTCCAGCATCGGATGATGACCGGCTTCGGCCAGCTCAACAAAGGGACCTCTCAGCTGCAGGAGGGAGCGAATCCGTTCGGCCATCGCCGGCAGCACCAGTCCGGCCTCGCAACGCAAATAGCCCACACGGCAACGCATTGCAGCGAGCATGCTCTCCAACGACTCCTCATCGGCGGGTGTTGCCTCGAAAAACTCGCCGCCGAAAATCGCCGGGTCGAATTTCCAAACCCACCCCGTGTTGGTCTTGCGCACCGACTCTGCCGCGATGTGCTGTCGGACGTAGGGGAGGATCAATTCTTGCGACGGCACGGCCGTAAAGCGGGCCAGGATCTCGTCTCTCGTCCGGTATTCGGTGTGTTTGTGCCGGCGTAGGCGCTTTTCCTCCGGCACACGCTCCCACAACGGCGAGTCGATCACCAGCATGCTGTTGATCTGCTGGCTGTAGTGCATCGCCGCCGTGGACGCGACCCAACCGCCCATACTGTGGCCGACGATGGTCGGCCGCCCAGCGGGTCCGGCGGCCGCTGCAGCGGCCATCACTTCGCTTGCCCAGATCCGCAGGTCGTAACCGGCACGTGAGCCACTGTCGCCATGACCGGACAAATCCAGTGCGATCACCCGGTGGGTACGGGAAAAGAAGGGCGCGATGTGGTCCCACCAACCGGAGTGTGCTCCGCCGCCGTGGACCAGCACCACCGGTGGTTGGTCCACGGCGCCCCAGGTACGTAGGTGTATGCGGCAGCCGTCGACTTCAACGTCACCCAGCTCGGGCTGTTGATCGAGTGCGGCAGTGAACCAAGCCGGGGTAACCGCCGTCTGGCGCGAACGGGAAAACAGTTTTTGACCCTCCCTATTCGCAATACAGGTCAGCCACGCCGACGTAGCATTTTAACTGCAGCGGAACGATTCCGGAAGGATGTTCGAATAGCCGCGACGTCCAGGCGGTGCTCGGGGGAAACTTCTATCGGGTGGCCCAACGGGCTAGGTGCGCCTGAATAAACCGCCGGCGCATCAGTTCACGGGAGCTCGACCTTGCTGGCCAGCCACCGGCCGTCGACTCTTTCCATGGTCATCTTGACCCTGCTACGGTCCAGCTGAGGTGCGGGCGCGGCCCCATTGCTCACCGACTGGTCGACGAACAGCACAACGTCCACCTTGTCCTCGGTCGCCGACTGGACGGCCGCGTCGACCACGCTGCCATGCGCCGCCGCCTTGTTGTCGATGAGCGTTTGGCGCAGCTGCGCACTGGATTTGGTGTACATGTCTTTGAACTCGCCGGTCGAGCCGTCGAGAACCTCGGCGAAGTTCTGGTCAATGGCGTTGGTGTCCACGCTGGTCAGCGCGAGGATGTATTTCTTTGCCGCATCCAGTGCCTGCGCCGAGGCAACATCCTTCTGGTGATGCTGGAATAGCAGCCAGCCCTCATATCCGGCGCCCGCGAGTACGACCGCCAAGGTTCCGGCCGCGGCCCAACGAGCGACGTTGAGTCGGCGGCCCTTTCGTCCGCTCGGCCGCCGGTCATTGGCCCCGTCGAGGGAGTCCTCGTGGTGGTCGTCGACCTCGTCGGGCTGCACCGCTTCTGTGGCGCCGCCGTCCGTTTCTGTGCCTTCTGCGGCAATACGGAAGCGACTCACCAACCACGTCCGTGGGTTGCCGACTGTTGGTAGCGATGGGCGATGATTCATCAGTTGCATGCGCCGGAGTCACGCAACGCGTCCGCCCAGCCGGTGGCCGAGACGATATTCGCATGGGTGACTCCCGACGGATCCTTTCTCTTGATGCTGTCGCTGATCCGCGATAACTGAAATGTCAAGTGGGTCATCGAGTCCCCGCCGTATATCGGGGAATACGGTCCGAAGTTGTCGGGTTGATTGGTGATGATCAGCGGCTTGACCCGCGGGCCCAGAAAGGCCGTCGAGCGATCGATATCGGTGACAACAGCTTTGGCGTTCCGCTGCACCCCACCGGTCGCGTAGTCGTCATGGTGGTCACCGAGGTAGCGGTTGAAGTCGTTGATCTGGCCCATCAATGGGTCGAATTGGGACTTGAACCATTGGCAGGAGTCGGACATTCCGCCGACCATCTCGGGTGTCACCCGAGAGGTGAACGTGTTGTACGGCCAGATGTCGAAGTTCGGTGACCAATCGCTCGGCGCCGGCGCGAACACCGGTGACGGTGGGGGAGGCTGACCCGGATCGGCGGAGGCGTGGTCGGACAGCACGACGGTGGTGGCGAGCGCACACGCGATGCCGCTAGCCGCCCGTCGCAACCCCGTCAGAACCATCCGCGCCTTCCCCAGGAACACGATAACCCGCGGCCACCGAATACCGAGCCATCCGATATGGCGATAAACAACGATTAACATCGACGCCTCGAAAGGGGATCTTCTCGCGAAGTCCCCGGCGCGTCAAGGGGTCGTTATCAGGGACGAATGCCAAGTGACCACGGGTCATTACGTCGTCGGGTCGGCAAATCGGACGCCGGCTATGCACAAAGTGCAAAGCAACATCTTCCACAGAACCTGAGTAGCCGTTAACATAATCGCCCGTGGGGGCACGGCGAAGGTTCACCGACGAACACGGACACCAGCGCGTGGTGGCACTGGGGCGTATCCGGCGATGACCGCCCAGGACGACCGCTCGCTCAATGACGACCGGGCATCCGACAGCGTGGCCACTATTGGGGAGTGGTCCGCGGGTTACGTCGCACGGCACCCCCTTGCCTCACTGAGCACCCTCGGCGAGCAGTACATCCTTGCGGTCCGCACACTCGAGTACTGCATGGTCGACCTGTTCGCCGGCCGCTTTCAATGGGCCGAGTTCGTGCGGCAGGGCGCGTTCATGGCAGCAACCGCGGTGCTGCCCACCGTCTTGGTGGCGCTGCCGATCGGCGTGACCCTGTCCATCCAGTTCGCCCTGCTGGCCAACCAGGTCGGTGCGACCTCACTCGCCGGCGCCGCCAGTGGGCTCGCCGTCATCCGTCAGGCCGCCTCGCTGGTGGCCGCGGTGCTGATGGCTTCGGCCGTCGGGTCCGCCATCACCGCTGATCTCGGTTCGCGGACCATGCGCGAGGAAACCGACGCGATGGAGGTCATGGGGGTCTCGGTGATCCGCCGTCTGGTCGTTCCTCGGTTCGCCGCGGCCATCATGGTCGGAGTCGCCCTGACCGGAATCACCTGTTTCGTCGGCTTTTTGGCCAGCTATCTGTTCAATGTCTACTTCCAGCGGGGCGCACCGGGAAGTTTCGTGGCGACATTTTCGTCGTTCGCCACCACGGAGGACATGATCGTCGCGCTGCTCAAGGCGGTGATCTATGGGGCCATCGTCGCGGTAATCGCCTGCCAGAAAGGGCTTTTCACGAAGGGCGGCCCGGCGGGTGTGGCCAATTCGGTGAACGCGGCGGTGGTGGAGTCGATTTTGGTGCTGATGATCGTCAACGTCGGGATCAGTCAGTTGTACAACACGCTGTTCCCCCGGACGGGACTGTGAAATGACGGCCTCCGCATACGTCCCCGGACTGGCACGACCGATCCTCGGCGCGTACCGCGCCGCGGCCGCGCCCACCATGCGGCTGGGGCACATGCTGGTCTTCTTCGCGCGGGCCGTGCTCGCGGTGCCGAGCGTGCTGCGTCAATACCGGACGGAATTCGTGCGGTTGCTGTCGAACATCGCCTGGGGCAACGGCTCGATCGTGGTGGGTGGCGGCACCGCCGGCGTCGCCGTGGTGCTCGGCTTCACCGCGGGCGCACTGGTGGCCGTGGAGGGATACAACTTTCTCAACCTGCTGGGATTGGGCCCCGCGACCGGCATCATCTCGTCGCTGGTCAACACCCGCGAACTGGCACCAATTATGGCTTCCCTGGCCTTCGCGATGCAGGCGGGCTGCCGGTTCACCGCGCAGCTCGGCGCCATGCGCATCGCCGAAGAGATCGACGCCCTGGAATCCCTGGCGATACGCCCGATCCCGTTCCTGGTCACGACCAGGCTGATGGCCTCCGTCATCGCCGTCATCCCGCTCTACATAGCCTGTCTCGCGGTCACCTACCTCACCTGCCAGGTGGTCGCCAACGTCATCAGCGGTGGATCGATCGGCCCGTATCTGCACTACTTCACCATGATGCTGAGCGCCAAAGACATCGCGTATTCGGTCCTCAAGTGCGTTGTCTTCGTGTGGCTTTCATCCACCGTGCAGTGCTACTACGGGTTCTACGCCGCCGGCGGGCCCGAGGGCGTGGGCGTCGCGGCCGGGCATGCCATGCGGGCGAGCATCACCGTCGTGATCATGGTCAACATGTTGCTCACCATGGCGCTGTGGAGCATCGACGCCGGCGCGAGATTCGGTGGCTGAATGGCGAATTCGCTAGACTTCGACGGGCGGGGGCCCACCGACCAACAACTGCTGGCCCTCGGGGTGGCGGTGCTGCTGATCGCGGGCCTGATCACGGGAAGCCTGCTGTTGAAGTCCACCGGACGGCTCAACGACTACGTCCGCGTGATCGCAGAGCTGACAAATGTAGGGGACGGGCTGCCGGCGCGGTCCGATGTCAAATATCACGGGCTGCTCGTCGGCGCCGTCGACAATGTCGTCCCGGCGGCCTACGGCAAGCCCAACTACGTGCACATCAACCTCAAACCCGAGTACGCCGAGGAAATCCCGGGTGCGGTGACCGCGCGTGTGGTGCCCAGCAACGTGTTCGCGGTCTCCTCGGTACAACTCGTCGACGGCAGCCCAAGTCAGAGCATCCGCAACGGGACCCGCATCCCGGAAGACCTTCAGCTTTCGACGGTGATCTTCCAGACCACGATCAGTAAGCTGCGCGACATCCTCGCCGCGACCGGCCGCGGTCGCGAAGACCACAGCGTCGGAATCCTGGCCGCCGTCGCCGCCGCCACCAAGAACCGGCGTGGCGCACTGCTCACCGCGGGTGCGCAGCTGACCCGGGTGCTTGATGAGCTCAACGCCATCGTGACCACCGATCCCGGCCCATCCACGGTCTCGGCGCTGCTGGATGCCACTCGCGGCCTGCAGTCCACAGCGCCCGACCTTGTCGACGTCCTGCATGACGCGGTCAGACCGATGCAAACTCTGGCCGAAAAGCGCGAGCAGTTCCGGTCGCTGGTCACCGGCTCGCACCACACCTTCGGTGTGAACCGGCAAGCGTTCGACAATCACACCGACCAGCTGATCGAAATGACTCAGAACCTCACGCCTGCCCTCGGCGTATTCGCCCTGAACAGTGACAAGTTCGTGCCTATCTTCACCAGACTGAACCGGCTGTCCGACAGGTTCTTTGAAGAGGTCTGGGATCCGGAAATGGACACCGGAAACATGCGCGTCAATCTCTCGTTGACACCGAGCTACACCTATACTCGGGCCGACTGCCCGCGCTACGGCCAGTTGCAGGGACCGAGTTGCTTCACGGCCCCGACGATCGCGGTCCGGCCGGACCTACCCGAGGTATTGCTACCGCAGAACTACCACCCGCCCGCGGATCTGGCGCCGCCCCCGGGCACCCAGATCGGGCCCGGCGGCAATCTCGCGGCGGTGGGTCCGCCGCTGTTCAATCCCAACCCCAGCCTGGAAGACCCCAATCCGCCGCTGCCGTGGTGGCCTTGGCGGATCGGGCCGACGCCCCGAGTGCCGGGGACCGCCGATCCCGACGACGCGCCGCCTCCGGCGCCGGGACCCCCGCCGCCGAGCTCGGCCCCACCCGGCGCGGCCGCGCCATCGGCCTACGGCGGCAACGTCGGCTCCGTGGGTAGCCAACACGAACGCGACCAGCTCGGCGCGATCACCGGCCAAGGCCGCCCGGCGTCGGTGGCGACGCAGCTGCTCCTGGGCCCGGTGGCGCGTGGTGCCGCGGTCTCACTCAAGCCGCAGCAGCCACCGCCCGCGGCGGGTGAACCGAAATGAAGCTGCGCCGACCACTGATCGGGCTGTCGCTGTTCATGGCGATGGCCATCGCCGTGACCTGGATGGTGTACGCCACCCTGGGGCGTGACGTGGCCGGGCCGACCACCTCGTACGCGGCGATGTTCACCGACGTGTACGGATTACGGATCGGCGATGACGTCCGCATGGCCGGCGTGCGGGTGGGCCGCGTCGAAAACATCGAACTCACGGGAAAACTGGCGAAAGTGTCGTTCATCGTCGAGAACGATCAGCGCCTGTATGGCAACACCGTCGCATCGGTGACCTACCAAAACATCATCGGCCAGCGGTATTTGGGGTTATCACTCGGCGAAACCGGCGGCAGGGGCCCGCTTTCGGCGGGAAGCGTGATACCGGTGCAGCAGACGGAGCCCTCCTTCGATGTCGGAAAGCTGCTCAACGGGTTCGAGCCCCTGTTCACCTTGCTCAATCCCAAAGAGGCCGATGACCTGACCAAGGGTGTCCTGCAGTCGTTGCAAGGGGATCAGGCCTCCATTCCGCTACTGGTGCAGCAGACTTCGACGATCACCCGGACGCTGTCGGCGCGCGATCAGTCGTTGGGCGACCTCATCAGCAACCTGACCAAGGTCACCGACACCGTCGCACGCCAGGACGACGACCTCGACCATGCGCTCGATCAAACCCGCGCCGCGATCGCCGATTTCGATGACCGACGCCCGTCGTTGCAGGACTCGGTGGGCTCGATCGCCCGGGTGACCCGCCGCCTCGCGGCGATCGCCGACGAGGTCGACCCGGCGTTGAACGAACTGATCACCCGGGAGCCGGGATTCAGCAAGCACATGGCGGGGATCGAACCCCAGCTGGCGTTCACCGGTGACAACCTGCCCCTGTTGCTCAAGGGTTTTGCGCGGGCCGTCGGTGAGGGTTCCTACGGCAACGCCTACGCGTGCGACCTGAACGCGACGGGTTTCTTCCCCGGACTCAACGACATCACCACGTTCATCGTCAATGCGGCCACCCCGGGCAATGCCTATCCGATCACCGCGAAGAACCTCGGGTGGCACACCCCGCGATGCAGGAACATGGCCAATGGCTGACTCACTGAGGGTCCGGTGGTGGCGGCGTCCGCTCGAGTCGTACAACCGGACGTGGCTCGGACTGGCCGGGCTCGCGGTGGTCGCGGTTCTCGTCGCGGTGTCGCTGGGAATCAAGCTTCTCGGTGTCGGATACACCCACTACGCAGCCGAATTCCTGCAAGCCGCCACCCTGCGGCCCGGAAACCCCATCACGATCGCCGGCATCGAGGTCGGGCACGTCACCAGCATGAAACTCGACGGCGATCACGTCGAAGCCGGATTGAGCGTGCGAGACAACATCCCGATCGGTAAGGACACCCGAGCGGTCATCAAGGTGATGACCATTCTCGGGTCGCGCTATCTGGAGCTGGCGCCCGACGGCCCGGGTTCCCTTCCGGCCAAGACGATCACGCTGGCCCACACCGCGGTGCCCTACGACCTGCAGTCGCTGCTCGAAGACGCCACCACCACATTCGAGCAGGTCGACTCCGACCAGTTCGCGCACTCACTCGCCGTGCTGGGCAAGCAACTCGGCGGGGTGCCGCCGCTGATTCCTCAGGCCGTCGCGAATCTGCAGACGCTGTCGACGATCACCGCGGATCGCCGAGGACAGCTCGGTACGCTGCTGAAAAGCACACAGCGAGTGGTCAATACGCTACGCAGCCAGCAGACCAACATCGGACATCTGATGGACCAAGGTCAGGACCTGCTGGGCCACCTGGTGGCACGTCAGGCAACCTTCCACGCCATGTTCGCGGCGTTGACCGAGCTCGTCGACCAGCTCGACAAGGTCGTCGTCACCAACCGGCCAATGCTTGACGAATTGTTCGCCAACCTGCACCACCTGACGAACATGATCGGCCGGCACGACGACCTGGTGCGCAATCTCCTGCAGGTCGCACCGGTGACGCTGCGCGGCTTGACCAACGCCACCGGCTACGGGCCGGTCGTGGAATTCAACCTGCCCAACGGGCTCGCCATCGATTCGTGGATGTGCGCCATCAGTGGCCGCGCGAAGGAATTCAAGATGATCCAGTACTTCAAGGACTGCAAATGATTTCCGGTAGGCGCAAGGCCATCGCCGCGGCCACCGCGGCGGCAGCGGCCGCCGTCGCCATCGGCGTGGTCGGCCACTATGTCAAGTCCCGCCTCGACACGATGACGGTGGTCGCTCAATTCGACAGCGCCGCCGGACTTTACGAAGGCAACGTCGTCGCGGTGCTCGGCATGCCGGTGGGGAAGGTCAGCAAGGTCACGCCCAAGGGCAGTTACGTGGAGGCCGAGCTGACGGTGGACAAAAAGGTCAAGATCCCCGCCGCGGCCCGCGCGGTCACCATCACCACCTCCATCCTCACCGACCGGCAGGTTGAACTGACCCCGCCTTACCGCAGCGGCCCGGTGCTCAAGAACCACGACACCATCGGGCTGACCAGAACGAAAACCCCCGTGGCGTTCGACCGCGTACTCGACATGCTCGACAAGGTCTCCAAATCGCTCAAGGGCGACGGGAAAGGCGGCGGACCGGTCGCCGACCTGAGCAACGCGGCGGTCGCCATCACCGATGGGAACGGCACGAAAATCCTGGCCGCTCTCGACGAGCTTTCCAAAGCGCTGCGACTCAGCTCCGAGCGGGGCATGACCACCCGCGAGCAGTTGGCCACCATCGTCACCGACCTCAGCTCGATCACCGAGGCCGCCGCACGCAACGACACCAAGGTGCGCCAGTTCG
Source organism: Mycobacterium sp. (assembly GCF_004298145.1). Taxonomy (GTDB): domain Bacteria; phylum Actinomycetota; class Actinomycetes; order Mycobacteriales; family Mycobacteriaceae; genus Mycobacterium. The sequence continues at coordinate 130,312 of NZ_SCRH01000033.1, read as the reverse complement.
GTTCCACCACACGCCAGCTCAGCCAGATACTGGCCGACGAGAAGCTCGGTACGGGCGCCACCGGACGCACCGTCAACCGGATTCTCGAGGAAATCACCACGCTGATCGAGAACAATCGAGACAACCTCAAACAGGCCGTCCGCAACGGCGACACCGTCGCCAAGACGCTCGTCGATGATCAGCGCAACGTGGCCGAGATGCTCGACGTGCTGCCGCTGACACTGGAAAACCTCTATAACACCGTCGATCAGAACAACGGCGCGATCCGTGTGCACGGTCTGCTCGACAAGGCACTCACCGACAGCCAGTCGGCCAAGGAACTGTGCAACCTGATGCATCTACGTCAATTAGGCTGCAGCACGGGGACACTGCAGGATTACGGCCCCGACTTCGGCCTGACCTACATTCTCGACGGACTTTCGGCGATGGGGCAGTAGTGCTGGACCGGGGTAGGCGAAAGGCCGTGGCGGCGGCGCTGAGCGCGGTCATGGTCAGTTCGGGCTGCGCCAGCAACGGGCTGGCCAGCCTGCCGCTGCCGGCGCCGGGAATCGGCGGCGGGGGGTATCTGCTCAACGCGGTGTTCTCCAACGCCCTGAACCTGCCCGCCCACGCGAAGGTCAAACTCGCCGGCGCCGATGTCGGGCAACTCGAATCGATGGTCGCGCGCAACTACACCGCGATGACCACCCTGCGCATCATGGACGGTGTCCGTGTCCCCGTCGGCAGCACCGCGGAGCTAAGGTCCGCGACGCCCCTGGGCGACGTCTTCGTCGCCATCAAGCCGCCGAACCCGAGGGACCCGAATGTGCCACTGCTCAAGGGCGGTGAAACGATCGGGCTGCCGGCCACCCGCGGCGCCGCCACCGTCGAGAGTGTGCTCAGCTCGGCGGCCCTGCTCGTCAACGGCGGCGCGGTCCGCGACTTCACCAATATCGTCAACGGTGCCGGTAAGGCGACCGGCGACCAGGGACGCGCGTTCGGTGACCTGATCAACCGGACCAACCTCCTGTTGGGCAAGCTCAACAGCCGCTCGGAGCAGATCGACGCGGCGGTGACCGAGACGGCGGGCCTGGCCGATCGGCTGGATGCGAAAAACCAAGCGATCACCGATGTTCTGCGGGCCGTGGGCCCGGCAACGAATGTGCTGTCCGGCAACGCCGATGACATCGCGGACGTCGTCGAGGAACTCGGCGCCACGACCCGCCAGCTTTCCAAGTTCCCGTCCATCGCCGGCACGGACAACACCGGCCGCAGCGTCATCAAGGACGCCAACACCATCGCCGCCGCATGGAACGATGTCGTGTTGAGCCCCGATACCAGCCTCGCCGGCCTGAACCGGCTGATCCCGCCCTTCGTGAAAACCACCCCCAGCGACGCTATCTCGGTACGCGGAAGCTTCGACCGGCTGGTCATGGGATCGCGGCCGGGCACCGGGGCGGAGACCGGGGGCTTCAAGGGCGACCCGGCGTTTCACGGACCGATGCGCCGTGACTGGAACGACATGATCGGCTCGATCAAGTACGTGTTATGGCGCCTGCAGGAACGCGTCGTGGGGCGCGGCCCGCAAACGCCGATGGGCCAAAGTCCGTGGACGCCGGTCGGGCCGCCGCTGCCGCCGGCCCCCGCCGGGGAGGCGCCACCGGATCCCCTCGGCCCGGAGCCACCGCGGTGATCGACACCCTTGCCCGATTCATCGTCGGCGCGGTCAAAGCCGGTCACCGACAGCGCGCGTGGCTGTCCGGCATCGCCCTGGCGCTCACCCTCGTGGTCGGGGTGGCCTACCTGGCGATCGGCGCCCTGCGTATCAACCCGCTGGACTCGACCTACCAGGTCAGGATCCGGCTGCCCGAATCCGGCGGGCTGCTGGCCAACCAGGACGTGTCCGTCCGCGGGATCCGGGTCGGGCGAATCCAATCGCTGCGACCCACACCCACCGGGGTCGAAGTGATCGCGAATATCAACGCGCATGCCAAGATTCCCGCCGCGAGTCCGGTGCGGGTGTCCGGTCTCTCTCCCGCGGGCGAGCAGTACATCGATTTCGAGCCGGCGTCCAACGCCGGACCGTTCCTGTCGAACGGCAGCGTGATCGGACCACAGCACACCACGACCCCCATCCCGCTGTCCCAGGTCCTCGCCGACGCGGACGGGATGCTCGCCCAGACCGACCCGAAGAAGCTCGAAATCGTCAAGCGGGAACTGAGTTTGAGCGAAGAGGGCCCGCGAAAGCTCACCGACATCATCGACGGCTCTACCTTCCTGCTCTCGACAATGGACCCGGTGCTGCCGCAGACGGTCAGCATGCTCAAGACCAGCCGGGTGGTCCTGACCACGCTCTCCGACGTCAACGCCGGACTGGCGGCGACGTCGCGCAATCTCGGCGACCTCATGACCGGTGTGAACAAAATGGACCGCGGCTATCGCACATTCGCCGATCAGACCCCGCACGCGATGTCCTCTGTGGACAACCTGTTCGACGACAACTCCGACACCATGGTCGGGCTGCTGGCCAACCTGGTGACCACCGCGCGGATCATCTACGTCCGGGTCCCGGCCTTGAACGCGGTCTTCCCGAACTATCGCGGTTCCACACTCGAAGCCCTGATGACCACCATGCACGAGCACGGGCTGTGGGCGACCGCCGATATCTACCCGCGCTACACGTGTGATTACGGCACCCCGCGGCGGCCGTCGTCATCCGCGGATTACCCCGAACCGTTCCTGTACACCTACTGCCGAGACGATGACCCTCAGGTGTTGATCCGCGGTGCGAAGAATGCGCCCCGGCCGGGCGGCGACGACACGGCGGGGCCCCCCACGGGTGCCGACCTCGGTCAGACCGCCGATCCAACACCGAAGGGGCGCTTCACCATTCCAACGCCGTACGGCGGTCCGGCTCTGCCGATAGAGCCACCCCACTGAGCCCACCGACAGCCCACGACCGCGAGGAGACAGCACCATGACCGTAACCGCCGACCAAGAATGCGGCGCCGCCCAGGACGTCGAGAAGCCACCTGATGACGATGACCACGAAGCCGCGGCGGACCCCGGCGCGCAGAAGCCGAAAGCCCCGGTGCGGCAGTGGACGCGGAACTCCCGCATCGCGGTTGTGGTCGCGGTGTATGTGGGTGCATTCGGCCTCGCGGGCGTGCTGGGTTGGAAGCTGTGGGATGAGCACACGATCAGCCGGGCCGGACAGGCGGCCCAACGGACCGCGGTCAACTACGCCCAGGTGCTGACCAGCATCGATTCCAACCAGGCCGACCAGAATTTCTCCGCCGTACTCGAGGGGGCCACAGGGGAATTCAAGGATACGTATACCAAGGCCAGCGTGCAGCTTCGGCAATTGCTTGTCGATAACAAGGCCACCGCGCACGGCACCGTGGTGGACTCCGCGATCCAATCGCAGAGCAAAGCAAAGGTGGTCGTGTTGTTGATGGTCGACCAGACGGTCAGCAACGCGGTGCGTCCCGATGGCCGCGTCGACCGCAGCCGCATGAGGATCACGATGGACGATGTCGGCGGCCGTTGGCTGGCAAGCAAAGTCGAGCTACCCTAGGACGTTTCGGTCATGTGGATCATCCGGCTTTCGGCCACTGTCGCGGTGCTGGCGACGGCGGTGGTGACCGCACCGGCGGCGTCGGCGTCGGCGCAGTCGTTTTGCGGCGATCTCGGCGGCGATTGGGACGGACATTACTGTCACACCTCGGTGCTCTCCGAACGAAAAGCCCTGCGCGACATCAAGATGGCCGTGCCCGGAGATCTGGTCGAAAACCCCACCAGCGGTCCTGCGATCCGCGAATACCTGCACAACCTGATGAACAACTGGCGCACCAAGGGCGCCTCTATGGTCCAAGACAGCTGGGGCGAGGAGAACTTCCAAGTCTTCCCCCACGGGCGCGCGCGCAGCGTGGCCTTCCACGAGGACTACCACGCCGACGGACCGTCATTCAACAACGCCTATCGCACGTTTACCTTCGATATCGCGGGCGGTCGGCGGCTACAGCTGACCGACATCACCAAACCCGGTGTCGACCCGCTGGCCGCCATTCCACCGTTGGCCGAACCGTTCATTCAAGAGGCACTCGACCGCGCCGCGTGGCAGCACTCCCCGGGGACGTATCCGTTTACCGCCGACCGGTGGACACCGGACAAGGTGTTCTCCGGAGGCTATAAGGCGTGGGCGCTCACGCCCGACGAGCTCATTCTTTATCTGCCGGATTATCCGGTCGGACACGACTCCCCCATCCAGTACGGGCAGTCCGAGCAATGGTTCATGGACGGAGGCACCGCCCAGCCACACATCCCGCTCAGCGCGCTCGGCTCGGTGCTGCGGCCGGAATTCGGCGGGGCGTAACGGGGTTAGACGGCCAATGACCTCGGGTACATCGCTGCGCGCGGCCCCGCGTCCCCAGCCCGCCGTCACCGCGAACTCGGCCGTCTACCCATCGTCCGGTCAGCCGCCGCTGCGGCTACGGTGATCTGTATGCCATCGGCTAGCCGCTCGTCTGCGGATCACGTCAAGCGGCGCCCGAAGGACCGCAAGATCCAGATCGCCCGCGCCGCCACCGATGCGTTCAGCGAGCTGGGCTACCACGCGGTCAGCATGGAAAACATCGCGGCGCGGGTCGGAATCTCCGCGGCCGCGCTGTACCGGCATTCGCAGGGCAAATACGACTTGTTCCGCGATGTCGTGCTGGCGTTGGGCCGGCAACTGGTCGACGCCACGGCGTTTGCCGACGACCTGCCCGCCGATACCGATCCCGAAAAAGCCTTGAGCGCGCTCACCCGTGCGCTGATCGACACCACGATCGTCAACCGCACCGCCGGCGGGCTATACCGGTGGGAGGGCCGGTATCTGCGCGGGGACGACCAGCGGGCTCTGGCCGAGCAGATCAAACTGATCAACCGGCGCGTGCAGCGGCCGTTGGTCAAACTGCGGCCGAAACTCACATCGCGGCAACGCTGGACGCTGTCGGCGGCCGCACTCAGCGTCATCGGCAGCATCACCGATCATCGATCCCGCCTCGGTAATGCGGAGATCCGGGCGGCGCTCACCGATGTCGCGGCCGCGGTGTTGATGGCCGAGTTGCCGGCGCAGCGCGGGCGTGGCTCCGAACCGTTACGGACATCGGCGCTGACCAGCGCCGCCGGCAGCTACGAACTGCTGCTCCACGAGTCGATGCGCCTGTTCAACGAACGTGGTTACCGCGAGACGGGGATGGAGGACATCGCCGCGGCGGTGGGCATACCGGTTGCCAGCATCTACCAATACTTTCCGGGGAAGGCCGCGATCTTGGCGGTTTATTACCGGCGAGCCGCCGACCAACTCTCCGGTGACCTGTCCAGCATTCTGGCCACCAGCGACGATCCGGAGCAGGCGCTCGCGCAACTCATCGACGCCTACGTGACCCGGTCGTTCGCCAACCCCGAACTGGCCTGCGTGTACTACACCGAGCGGCACAACCTGCCCGACACAGATGCGGTGCTGCTGTACAACATTCAGCGCTCGACCGTCGAATCCTGGGCCCGGCTGGCCGTAGCGGCAAGACCGGAACTCACCCTTGGTCGCGCGCGATACGCCGTGCACGCCGCGTTCGCGCTCGCGGTGGACATCGGGCGACTCGTGTACCCCGACACCGGTCAGCCGGCCAGCATCACGGTTCGGCGTCTGATGGAAGTGACGGTGCTGGGACGACCCGCGGCATCCCACGATGCGCCTGGCGGTAGCCGGCAACGTCGCTGATTAACCTCTCAAATTCAAAGAACAGCGCTGCACTTGCCGGTCCGGCGTCCGACGCGACCGACGCATCTACAGAGGTGAACGCGCCTTTCCGGCAGCGTATCTCCACGTGGATCGGCTGACGCGAATCGCTCCCGATCAGCACGATGCACTACCAAATATTCCGAATGACGATTAACATATCTAGCGTATAGTCCGCGCGCCGGAATGGTGGTGGTCCTCACCGCTTGGTGTGGGCCGGCCGCGACTCCGGCAGCGCCCGCGCGAAGGGATGGCCATGCTCAGCAGGATCCGCAAACTCCTCGAGTATCAGTTGACCATCGCCGAATTACTGGGCCTGGGCGTCCTGCTGGGGACGCCGTACCTGATCGTCGGGGTGATCTGGTCGAGCACCCACACAGCGCATTTGCACGACATGCACGGCGTCGATTTGGTGGTGTCGTTCCTCGGCTCGATCGTGTCATGGCCGGTGCTGCTTTTCGCCAATGTTTGCATGACCTAGGGGGTTCAGGCGCATGGTCAACCGCGGGCCGCTCGTCGTCTTCGCGGCGCTGGTGTTGTTGGCAGGCGGGCTCTTGGCGCTGCGGTTCCCGGTCTTCATCCAGGCCTACGACCAGTTCGGCTGGCAAGTCAAATGCGGCAGTGGCTTTACCACCGATCTGACCCAAGCGTCGAGCGCCGAGAGAAAGCCGACCGGCCAAAACGCGAACGTCGACGCGCCTGGCACGCCGGGCACCGACTACGTCGGCCACTGCAATGACGCGCTGATGACCCGACGCGCGTGGGCCATTCCCGCGGCGGCCCTCGGAGGGCTGACGCTGACATGGGTGGCGGCCGCGGCGCTCGCCCACGACCGGCGAGATGGGGCCGAGCACAGCGGAAGCTGATGGGCCGTATCGACAGGCCGAAAACCCCTGGGACGCAACAGTCGTGGTGAAGGCTAGCGTGTGCTCTCGTCGGGGGTGTTGTGCCGTGACTGGTGCAAACCCGGCGCAGCCAAGTCTTCGTTCTGGTGTTCGAGCTGTTGCTGCAGTTTGCGCTGTTTCTCGGTCGTTTTTCGGGCGTCCTCGGGCGCAGTGGGCGGGTCGGTGTTGACGTGCTGATCCACGGGGATCTCCTCTGAGCGTCTGTAATGGCTCCAGTCAGGGTCTCCCGAATCGCATGCGTCGAAACACTCAGTACTGTTTGACCACGGCGCGCGGCGCCGTTCGCCAGGTTCTGCCGCCGCTGTCTTGTCGGCGCGGTGGCTCGAGGAGCAGCACGGCCAGTCCGTCGAGCAGCACCGGGCGCACCCAGTTGCCCAGGTCGATCGGTGTCGGGGTGCGAACGGTGGCGATGGTGGGACGGCCGGTAGGCCGCTCTCTATCGTGTCGCTAATCGAGATGCGCGGACAGTAACCAGGCTCCGAGGGACTTGCGGCCGTTGCCCTCGTCGCGAATGTCGGCGCCGGCGAAGACCTCAAGGCCCGCCAGAAAACTGTCGGGCACGTTAGCGTGGATACGCGCCGGCCGAATCTCGTCGATCACCCAGTACTTCGAGACCACATCGCGCAGCTCGACTTCGGTGACCGCGTTGACGGGGCCATCGACCGGCATCGCCGCGCGATCAAAGACGAGCACAAAGTACGAGGCCCCGGACGCGGCGGCCCGCACGATCGATTGCTGATAACCGTCGCGCAGCTCAACGGGCATCGAGTGGAAAAGGGTGCTGTCGACGATGGTCCCGAAGCGGCCGTCGTATCCGGTGAAGGCGCTGATGTCCGCGACGTCGAAGGAGGCGCTGGTCAGACCGCGCTTGGCGGCCTTCTCACGCGCCAATTCGATGGCGGTGGGCGACTGGTCCAGGCCCACCGTGGTGAAACCGCGTTCGGCCAGGTTCAGCGACACCGCCGCCTCGCCGCAACCGGCATCGAGCACGTCACCATGAAACCTGCCGGCCTCGATGAGGGCCGCGATCTCCGGCTGCGGCTCACCGATGCTCCACGGCGGCCGGTTGCCCTCGCCCATCTCGGGGGCCTCGCCCCGGTAGGCGGCCTCGAACATCTCCTGAGTTGGCTGAGTCATATCACCGTTTATATCAATCACCCTGATATATGTCAATGAACCTGATATATAAGGTGACTGCCCATCGCCGGCGTCATCGTGCGCAGCGCGGCTAACGTGAATGCCGGTGCGAGAACCCGTGCTTCGACGATCATGCACGGTGTCTGGATCCTGCTTTTCGCCGTACCCTTCGCCGGGCTGGTCGAAATGATCCCGACCGCTGCGCTGGCCGGCCTACTCATCGTCGTGGGGATTGAGCTGTTGAAGCCGGCGCACATCGAAACCGCGTTGCGCAATGGCGATCTCGCCGTCTACCTGGTGACCGTCGTCAGCGTCGTCTTCCTCAATCTGCTGCACGGTGTCATGATCGGACTCGCCTTGGCCGTCGTCGTGACCGGATGGTGGGTGATGCGAGCCAGGATCGAGGCAAGGCCCGTGGGTGATGGATGGCACGTCGTCGTCGAGGGGGCGTGCACGTTCCTGGCTTTGCCGCGGCTGACCGGTGTGTTGGCGGCCGTCCCCGAACGCACGTCGGTGACCATCCACCTGCTCACGAATTACCTCGATCACGCGGCGCACCAGGCCATCAGCGACTGGCAACGACGGCACTGCGCCACGGGCGGCGAGGTCCGTCTCCGCGACACCGTCGAGGTGGAATCCATTGGGCACGAGGGCAAGCCGTCGAAACCTCACCGCCGCAATGCGCACCTGAGCCTGGTCGCTCAGCTCACCGCGGAAGAAGTGTAGGACGCCGAGCCGTTGGGGCGCTACCTCAGGTCGGCGGCCACCCGCTCTAATGCGGCAAGGTGGTCGTCGACATGCGCGAAGCCGGCCTTCATGGTGTTCACCGACAGATGGCTGGCGCCAGCGGTTTTCCATGCGGCGATGTCGGCGGCGAGCCTATCGGGGTCGCCGGTCCAGCTGACCCGGCCTTCCATTCCGATACTCACCGGGTCTCGACCCGCCGCTTCGGCCGCGCGGTTCACCTGCGCGAGCGCGTAATCCAGGCCGGGGCCAGGTTCGGTCATCGGAAACCAGCCGTCGCCGAGGCGACCGGCACGTTCGTAGGCGCGATCGGAGGCGGCACCGAACCACACCGGGATGGGCCGCTGGGTGGGCAGCGGTGCCAGCCCCGCCCCGGTGACGGTGTGGTATCTGCCCTCGAAGGTGACCGATCGCTGCGTCCACAGCTTGCGCATGAGCTCGACCTGCTCCTCGGAGCGTTTGCCGCGATTCGTGAACGTCTCCCCGAGCGCTTCGTATTCAACGGTGTTCCAGCCCAACCCGACACCGAGCCGGAAGTGTCCACCGGTGAGCACGTCGACCTCGGCGGCTTGCTTGGCCACTAGCACCGACTGCCGCTGCGGCAAAATGATGACGCCGGTGACGAGTTCGAGGGTGGTGACCGCGGCCAGGTAGCCGAACATGACGAACGGCTCGTGAAACGTCGAGTCGATGTCGTAGGGGCCCTGAAAGCCGTGGTGCACCGTCGTGTCGGCGCCGACGACGTGGTCGTAGGCGAGGATGTGGGTGAACCCGAGTTCTTCGACGCGCTGAGCGTAGGCGCGTAGGACAGCGGGATCCGATCCAAGCTCGGTTTGTGGGAAGACGACTCCAATGCGCATTCCGGGTCCAACCTCGTCGCGACGCGGTTACTTCCCGCGCGGCCCGTCGAGCGGTTGGGGTGCGGGCTTCCAGCATGATGGGGGCGTGACGGCGAAGAAGGTCAGCGGCGTGCTGCGGATCGGTGAGTTGGAGCCGATGCTCGAAGACGAGCTGGCCGCGCGCTACGACATTCCGAAGCTTCCCGACGGCCCGGGGCGAGCCCGGTTCCTGGCCGAGCACGCCGGCGAAGTGCGCGTGCTGGTGACATGGGGGCCGCCCGCCGTCGACGCCGACACTATCGCGGCGTTGCCCAACCTGGAGGTCATCGTCAACAACGGGGCCGGGGTGGATCTGATCGATCTGGAGGCGGCGAAGCGCCGCGGGATCGGTGTGAGTAACACCCCCGATGTGTTGTCGGACACGGTCGCCGACACGGCGCTGGGCCTGATGTTGATGACGTTGCGCAGATTCGGCGCCGCCGATCGTTTTGTGCGGGCGGGCCGGTGGGCGCGCGAGGGCCGGTTTCCGTACGCCGGGGATGTCAAGGATGTCAGCGGCCTTCAGGTCGGCATCCTGGGCATGGGCCGCATCGGTTCGGCGATCGCCACCAGGCTGCTCGGATTCGACTGCGCCATCGCCTATCACAACCGGCGCCGCATCGACGGATCGCCGTACCGCTATGCCCCGTCGCCTCTGGAGCTTGCCGAGTCGGTCGATGTGCTGGTCGTCGCCACCACGGGCGACCACCACACCCACAAGCTCGTCGACCGCGCGGTGCTGCGGGCATTAGGCCCCGAGGGATACCTGATCAACATCGCCCGCGGCAGCGTCGTCGACCAGGACGCACTGGTGGAATTGCTGGCCGGGGGAGGGCTGGCGGGCGCGGGTCTGGACGTTTTCGCGGAAGAGCCGCATGTGCCGGCCGAATTGTGTGACCTCGACAACGTGGTGCTTCTCCCGCATATCGGAAGCGCCACAACCCGGACCCGCAGGGCGATGGCGCTGCTGGCGATCCGCAACCTCGACAGCTACCTCAACACCGGTGAGCTCGTGACGCCCGTACTGGCACCACGCCATTAGCGCTCACAGCGCCACTTTCGACCCTCTGACCCGGGGATCCTCGCCGGAAACACGTCCGTGGCCGAAGGGATGCCCGCAGGAGGTTATGCCTGCAGCCGCAACTGGGTATGCGGCTTTCATGAGCCCACTACTGCCGGAGGCCGCCGCGCCGGTGCGCTTGACGCTTGCCGGCACGGCCCGCCCCGATACGGCGGCAAAGTGGCGCCGTATCCTGCGACAGTGGCTGCGGCAGGAGGTGCGCGCGCCGGAAGAAATTCGTGAGGATGTCGTCCTCGGGGTCAACGAAGCCCTGGCCAACTGCGTCGAGCACGCCTACCGCTCCTGTCGCCAGGCCGGTGGGATGAAATTGCAGGCCAGCTACGATCCCGGTGCCGAGTCAATCCGGGTGTGCGTCAGTGACCGCGGAAGTTGGCGCAAGCCGTCGTCGAGGCAGGCCAACGACCCCCGCGCCTCGCGTGGCCTCCCGCTGATGCAGCGCCTCGCCGATCACTGCACCATCCATGCCCGACCCAACGGCACCAGCGTCTACCTGGATTACGTGACCGACGCAGATTACGCTGGCCGACACTAACTTTCACGCAGGTCGCCACGCGAGGTCAGCCACCTGAGGGTGCCGAGGGCGTGAACTTGACCGGCATGTTCTCCAGACCGCTGACGAAGTTGGCGGGCCGCAGTGGCAACGGGTCCTCGGACACCAGCTCCATGTCGGGGAGACGCTTCAGCAACCGTTCGACCATCATCGACAGCTCCAGGCGTGCCAGCTGATTGCCAAGGCAGAAGTGGGTTCCGAAGCCGAATGCCAGGTGGTTGTTGGGATAACGGTCGATTCGGAAGCGCTCGGGATCGCCGAACACCGTTTCGTCGAAGTTCGCCGATTCGAACAGCAAGATGATCTTCTCGCCCTGCTCGAGCTGCGTGCCGTGGAACTCGATGTCGGCGGTCACGGTGCGGGCCATGTTCTTGACCGGCGCGGTCCACCTCAGCATCTCTTCGATCGCATTGGGGAGCAGCGCCCCATCGTTGACCAGTTGCCGGTGCTGTTGACGGTGGCGCAGGATCTGGGCGGTGCCGCCCGACAGTGTGTGCCGAGTGGTCTCGTCACCGCCGATGAGCAACAACAACACCTCGGTCACGATCTCGTGGTCGGCCAGCTTCTCGCCATCAACCTCCGCCCGCACCAGCACGCTGACCAGGTCATCGGTCGGCTCGGCCTTGCGCGCCGCAATCATGCTCATCATGTACTCGGTGTAGGCGGCGAAGGCGTCAATCGACACCTGAAAGTCCTCCTGCGCGGTCGTGCTGCTGAGCAAGGTGACCATGTCGTCGGACCAGCGCAGGAACATCTGCCGCTCCTCGGGGAGCACCCCGAGCATGTCGCCGATGACGGCCATGGGCAGAGGCGCGGCGAGGTCCCGGACGAAGTCGCACTCACCCCGCTCACAGACGTTGTCGATCAGCGCATCGCACAGCGCACCGATCGACTGTTCCCTGTCCTTGACGCGTTTACGGGTGAAGCCCGCATTGACGAGTTTGCGCCGCAACAGATGAGCGGGGTCATCCATCGCGATCATCATGGGCGGCGCGTCCTGGTCCGGCCGGATACCGCCCGCGTTGGAGAACAACTCGGGCGCCCGCTCGGCGTCGATCACCGCCTGATACGTGGCGGCGGCGGCCAGCCCGTTGCGGTCCCGAAACACCGGCTCGTGCTCGCGCATCCACCGATACACCGGTCGCGAATCGCCCGCGTAGAAGGCGCCGTCGGTCAGATCGACGTCGGGCCGCAGCTGGTTGCGTGTGTCGATCGTGCTTGGCACGGCTCACCCTTCCCCGAAGCGGGCATGTGCTGTCTTACCGTGAACCTTACAGTAGGTTCCGTGGTAGACATCACGGATTGTCGCGCCGCCGCCGCGGCGGGCGCACCCTGAAGCCTCGAAGCTAGGAGCGCGCGCGTGATCCATCAAGTGGCGCACTGCGTCTCAGACGCCGGTGGCGAGCTCCAACTCCTTGAGGGACGCCTCCAGATGGCCCAGCATTCGCTGTAGGTGCGGGACGCTGCGTCGGCAGCCGACCAGACCGAAGTCGAGGTTGTCGGCGTTGTTGGTCACGGTGATGTTGACCGCTTGGCCGTCGAGGGGGATGGACAGCGGATAGTTTCCGTCCAACCGGGCGCCGCGCCAGTACAGCTGCTCCGATCCGCCCGTCGACACATTCGAGATGACGATGTTGAACGGCGGTGAGGCCGCGGAAAGGTAGCCGGGGATGAGCCCGAAGAACAGGCCCCCGATGTTGAGGGCGGACAGCGCCAGTTGCTGGATCGGGGGCAGCTGCCAGAACACCTCTTTGGTGTCGCGGATGGATGCGCTGATGATCTCGAGCCGTTTCGCCGGGTCGTCGAGGTCGGTCGCGAGGTTGCACAGGAAGGTGCCGACCATGTTCCCGCCGCGGTCGTCGTCGTCCTTGCGCAGATTGACCGGAACCATCGCGGTCAGCGGGGCGTCCGGCAGCGCGTTCAGGTCCAACAGATAGGCCCGAAGGGCCCCGGCGGACATGGCGAGTATCACGTCGTTGACCGTGACACCGGCGGCCGCCTTGACCGCGTTGATGCGCTCCAATGACCAGGACTGCGCGGCCACCCGCCGGGCGCCGCCGATCCGGACGTTGAACATGGACCGCGGCGCCTGGAACGGAAGGGTGAGTTGTTGTTCGAGCAGCGCGGCCCGCGCGAGCTTCAGCGTCGACGGTGCCAACGCCAGCGCCGATCCCGCGGCGCGGCCGGCCCGCTCGAACAGGGACGGGCGCTTGCGCCCGTCGCGCCTGCGCGCGGCCAGGCTCCACGGGACGCGCAGCTCGTCGTCGTCCGGATCGGAGGTGAAGGCCCGCTGCATCAGGCGAAGCGCCGAGACGCCGTCCATGAGGGAGTGGTGATACTTCGTGTACACGGCGTACCGGCCGTCCTGAAGGCCTTCGACGAGGTGCGCTTCCCACATCGGGCGGTGCCGGTCGAGCAGGCTGCCGTGCAGCCGGGAAACCAACTCCAGCAGGTCCCGGACCCGTCCCGGTTCCGGCAGGGCGGAACGCCGAAGGTGGTAGTCGAGTTCGACATTCTTGTCGAAGGACCACGCGATATTGGTGACGCCGCCGAAGAAGGCCGGACGTTTGCTGAAGGCCGGTTGCACGTCGGTGCATTCGAGCATCGCCTGATAGCACTCGCGCACGAAATGGGGGCCGGCATCCTCCGGGGGCTCGAAGAGCTGCAGCGAGCCCACGTGCATCGGATGCTCGCGTGACTCGCCGATGAGGAACAACGCATCCGTCGGTGATATCGGTTCCATAGGTGCCGCCCCCAAGCTGTTGCCGTCGCGCCGCCCACCGGATGGACGGCCTACCTTCTAATAGCCAAAGCGGACGCCGGCCACACCCAAATGAGCCGACGTACCCCCGCCGGAAGGGGCGGGAACGGGCGGTCAACGGCCGTCGCGGAACTTTCCGAGAACGCCACCGCCCGCGCGTTGTCGCTAGCGGGTGTCGTCGGCGAGCGCGCGAGCCTCCCGCTCGGTTTCGACCGCGGGCCCGGAGCCCGGCAACGGCTTGCCGGCGACCTCGGGGGTGAACAGCAACGTGATCGCGCCCACCACGCCACCGAAGATCAGCATGTAGGCCGGCACCATCACATTGCCGGTGCCCGATACCAGTGCCTGGGCGATCAGCGGGGTGATACCGCCGACGAGCGAAATCGAGATGTTGTACGAGATGGCCAGCGCCCCGTAGCGCACGTTGGTGGGAAACAGCGCCGGCAGCATGGCCGGCCCGGTGCTGTCGAAGCACAGTTCCATCAGGCCGATCAGCAGCACGCCGAGGAAGATCACCGGATAAATGCCGCCGAAGCGGATGAGCAGGAAAGCCGGGATGGAGGCGGCGATCAGCAGGCCGCAGCCCGTCCACATGATGGGTTTGACGCCGATGCGATCGGACAGGGCGGCCACGAGCACCACGGTGACCATCAGGATCGCCAACGTGGACACGATCATGACCAGTCCGGCGGTGTGCCCTACCCGCACGAAGAGTCGCAGGTACGTCGGCAGATATCCGGTGAGCATGAAATCGGCGACCTGAGAGGTCAACACCAGCGCCGCGCAGATCAGCATCGGCCGCCACTGCTCGACGATGGTGCGCCGAATCAGCTGCCGGCCGCTTCCACCCGACGCGTGCGCATCCTCGTGGGCGTTCCGGTAGGCCGATGACTCCTCCAGCCGTAGCCGCAGGAACAGCGCGACCAGGCCGAAAGGCAGGCCCAGCAGCAGCGGAATCCGCCAACCGTACGTCAGCATGTCGTCGTCCGGCAGCCACGTCTGCAAGCCGGTCACCAGCAAGCCGGCCAGGACGAACCCCACCAGATTGCCCATCGGCAAGAACCCGACCATCATGCCGCGTTTGTGGTCGGGGGCCTGCTCGACGAGATAGGTCATGGCGCCGACGTACTCGCCACCGGTCGACAGGCCCTGAAATATTCGTGCGATCACGAGCAGGATCGGCGCCCAGATGCCGATGGTGCTGTAGGTGGGCAGCAAGCCCGTCATGGTCGTGCTCACCGTCATCATCAGGATGGTGACCACCAGAACGCGGTGTCGTCCGATGCGGTCACCCAGCGGACCGAAGATGAACCCGCCGAGCGGACGCACGACGAATGCCGCCGCGAGCGTCCCGAAGGTCGCGATCAGATGGACTCCGCTGACGCTCTTGCCGGGATAGAACACCTGGGCGATCGTGGTCGCGATATACCCGTAGACCCCGAAGTCGTACCACTCCATGAAGTTGCCGATCGCGGTGCCCATGATGGTTCGGCGCATCGCGGGGTCGGCAACTCTGATTTCTTTACGTGCCCATTTCCTCCGGCGGCGTCGAATAACCATCGAATGATGGCTTACCCGAAACTTTCCGGGGGCGAACCAACGGGGTCGGGCAACCGCGTTTGTCGCCGGTCGGCCGACGGCGACCGCGGCGACCCGGCTTGCTCTCGCGCGGCTTTCATCGCGTGTGACAAACGCCAGCTAGACGGGGTTGCCGCC
Organism: Mycobacterium sp.; assembly: GCF_004298145.1. GTDB lineage: Bacteria > Actinomycetota > Actinomycetes > Mycobacteriales > Mycobacteriaceae > Mycobacterium. Next base: position 114,779 of record NZ_SCRH01000033.1, on the reverse strand, counting down.
ACCGGCGACGAAGGTATCGTGAGTCGCCGGAGCCCGGGTGGGTTATCCCTGTCACGTTGCTCCGTGCACGATCGGAGATCAGTGACCCTTGAGGCTGCCGATGCGCAACGAGAAGTCCGTAGGTTTGGACTGCGGGGCTTCCACCTGCTCGACGTAGAGACGCGGGTCCCGGTCCGCGATCGGCAACCCCGCGGTGGTGGGGTGCTCGGCCATGAACCCGCTGTACTGGCGCCCGAGCGCTTCACGAAGACCGATAGGGGCGTTGCGACGGAAATCCGACAGCCCTTCGCGCTCCTCTTCGCCCATGTGATCGTCGTTGGCCGCCCGGGTTCGCCCGACCGCCGCCCACCACTGCTCGCTGCCGAGTTCGGCCGCATCGGCCTCGCGCACTCCGTCGCGAATGTCGTTGTGATCGCCGATGGCGTCCAGAGTCTCGCCTTCGGCGTCGTCACCGCCGCGTTTGAGGAGCTGCGGGTAGAAGATTTTTTCCTCGATGTAGGCGTGCACGTCGAGCTTGTCTCCGAGCGGTCGCCACACCCGTTCGAGCGCGGCCCGGTCGGCCGGACGCTGGCCCTGCAGGTAATCGAGGCGGGCGAACTGTTCGCGGAACCAGTCATGGTCGGCGAGGATCAACATGGTGATGTCGGCCATCGGTGAGTCTCCGCCTCTCTGACGCCGTCAACCGGCTGGGTTGGCACGCACTCGACATCATTAAAGAACGCCTGCCTCGGCTTACCCGTTTGCGGGGTCAACATAACGACTCGCCGTGGGTCTCTCATCATCCAAATCGTGTTTGCCCGAGTTGCTCTGCGCCGTAGGGGATTACCAAACTTGCGCGAGCGTAAGCGGTCTGGCTGGCCCCGTGCCCTTTCGGCGGCGCGAGGCTGCACGGGACGTCGCCGGAAGGTGACGGTGAGGTGGCCGGATACACTGGAGCGTCCGTGAGGCGATCGTTCGATCGCGCCGTCAAACCCGATCAGAATAAGTCAGAGGTTGTGCCTTGTCCGAAAATCCCGGCGATGCCGTCAGCTTGGAACCGCATTTCGAGGACGTACAAGCGCACTACGACCTGTCCGACGACTTTTTCGCGCTTTTCCTGGATCCGACGCGCACCTACAGCTGCGCGTACTTCGAGCGCGACGACATGACGCTGGAAGAGGCGCAGATCGCCAAGGTCGACCTCTCGCTGGGCAAGCTCGGATTGCAGCCGGGCATGACATTGCTCGACGTCGGGTGTGGATGGGGCACCACTATCGTCCGGGGACTCGAGCGGTATGACGTCAACGTCGTCGGGCTCACGCTGAGCCGCAATCAGCAGGCGCACGTGCAGCGCCGCCTCGACAGCCATCCGTCCGCGCGGTCCAAGCGGGTGCTGCTAGAAGGCTGGGAGCAGTTCGACGAAAAGGTCGACCGCATCGTGTCGATCGGCGCCTTCGAGCACTTCGGGCGGAGCCGCTACAACGATTTCTTCAAGACCGCCTACGAGGCACTTCCGGCGGACGGTGTGATGATGCTGCACACCATCATCAAGCCCAGTGACGAGGAGTTCGCCGAGCGCGGACTGCCCCTCACCATGACCAAGCTGCGCTTCATGAAATTCATCATGGACGAGATCTTCCCGGGCGGGGACCTTCCCCAAGCCAAGGGCGTCGTGGAGCACGCCGAGCGGGCCGGCTTCGGGGTGAAGCTGATCCAGCCGCTGCGCCTGCACTACGCCCGCACCCTCGACACCTGGGCGGCCGCGCTCGAGGCGCGCCGCGACGAGGCCATCGCGATCCAGTCCGAAGAGGTCTACGACCGGTACATGAAGTACCTGACCGGTTGCGCGGATTTGTTCCGTGAGGGCTACACCGACATCGCACAGTTCACCCTGGTCAAGGGCTAACTGCGGTTCCCGCCACACCTCCCAACCGGGGGGAATCCGGTTTACCGGCATAGCACGGCGGGTAATTCCACGGCAACAACCTGATCGGGTTGGCGCCGACGTCCTTCGGCGCAAACCGCAGGAAGGACGGGTCGTGGCAGCCAAACACCGCATGCCGGAGTCGCCGGAGCAAACCCCGATGCCGACCGATCGAGGCCGGCGGCGCGGGCTGTCCGGTGTGGCGACGGCATGTGAGATCGTCTGCGCCTCGCTGTTGTGCGCGGCGGGCGCGACGGCGTTGGTGCTCAACGGGGTTCACGCAGAGAAGCGAACCGTCGTCGCCGATGTGGGGCCGCCGACGGTCTCGCAGCCGGTGAAACAGGAGGGCACCGTGATCGCCGTGACAGTGGACTCGGTGACCATGCGCAGCGCCGACGGGCGCACCCAGACCTATCGCTTCACCCCGGACACCACCGTCATCACTTACGGCGCACGCCAACCTGCCGCCGCGGCACCGCAATTCACGGTCAACGACCGAGTGGTTGTGGTGGGGACCATCGAGGGTGGGACGGCACTGGCTACCGCGGTGGCCGACCGAGGTGCGGGACACGGCGATGCGCCGCCCATGGATTACCTTGAGGGCCGCGCGGTTCCGTCCGGCGCGGCCTGAGCGCGATCCCTGGATTTCCGTGGGCCATCCGCCCCATTAGGCTGGTAGCGATCCGGCCATAGGGAGGCGCCATGAGCGAGCACGAAGCAAAGATGATCATCCTGTCGACCGACGACTTGGATGAGTCGATCCGGTTCTACAGTGAGACCCTGGGCATGCCGCTGAAGTTTCGCGACGGGGCGCATTTTGCGGCCCTCGATGCCGGCCCCGTCACGTTGGCGCTGGCGACCGCGGTGGACCATCCGATCCCCGGGCAGGTCGTCGTCGGTATCAAGACCGCGGACGTCGATGCCGCGGCGAAAGCTGTCGAGGCCAGCGGTGGTGGCATCGTGAAGGGCCCGTACGACGATGCTCACGAACGACGCGCCGTGGTCTATGACAACAAGGGCAACGGCTTGGTCTTCTACAAGCCCCTGGCCCGCTAGCGGCGTTCGACGTTCCGGGTGCGCTCGGTGGGCGCTTATCTTCCGATGCGTTCGCGGTGTTTGCAGCCCGGCCAGCAGCACGGCCGGCGTTTGCCTTCCTCCAGTTCCTCCTGGGTACGGCGGATACGGCGGGCCCGGGTCGCCTCCTGCTTGGCATCCTCGACCCAACAGATGAACTCGTTTCGGGCCAACGGCGTGATGTCATTCCAGGCGCCCAGCGCCGCGGCGTTGGCGATCAACGCCTCGCGCAGGTCGGCGGGCAGCTTGTGCACCACCCCACCGGGTACGCGCCGGCCCCTCACCGGCCCGCCAAATGCGCGCTGTCATCCTGCAATTCATCGCGACGCAACGTCATCGGGGTCGCTGCGGGGATATCGCCGCCGGCGATCACGACGCGGGTGATGGGGGAAAGCGCCCGGAACAGCCTCTCGACCTCGTCGTCGCTGAGCGCGTCGAGCGCCGACAAGGACAGCGCGTCGGTTGTCGATTCGATGTCAGCCTTCAGGTCGCGTCCCGCGGCGGTCAGCGACCCGTCATAGTCGAGCAGACCCCGCTCGGCGAGGCGTTGTTCGTGATGACGCCACGCCGTCTCGTCGTAATCGCGGGCCCGCGCCATGTAGTCGCGAGAGACGTTGCCCGCCGCGGCATGTAAGACGTTAGACTCGCGGCCGGAGATACCGGCCGCGGCCAGCACCGCCACGTGCGCGTCACCGCGCTGCTCGCGCAACAGCGTCGTGGCGTGCCACAGTGCGGCCAGGGGATCGTCCGGCCAGGGCAGCGCCAGATTCGCGGCGAATAACGGGCGAGCATCGAGCGGTGCGTGCCGCGCCGCTTTCCCGGCGAGTTCGGCTGCCACGCCGACGTTTTCGTCGGAGCCGAGGCCGTAGCGGCGCAGCGCCGCCACCGCGGACTCCTGCCGTGCCTGCAACGCGGCCTGCGGGCCCGCGATCTCCCACGCCGCCGGCAGCGCCTTGGCAACCCGTTCGGGTGCAAAGTTGTAGAAGACCGCGGTCACGACCTCCCACGGCGCCATGCCCAGCGGCGCCGAGCGGGCCGCGAAATAGCCCATCCAGAAACCCCGATAACCCAACGCGTCCAACGCCGCCCGCGCCTCGGGCGCGAAATACGTCACCGCATGCACCGGCTCGTACCGATCGAAGAGGCGTCGGGCCAGCACCGGTTGTCTTCGCATGCTCGCAGTTAACCACTGGTTGCGCGCAGGGACCAAGCACGCGAGCTGAGCGCGGCGGCCTAGTCTCGAGAGGTGATCATCCCCTATGACCAGTCACTACATGAGCGGATCCGGAGCAATCTGGCCGGTCATGACCGCCGGATCGTGGCCGATCCGACCAAGCGCCACGCCGCCGTCGCGGTGGTGCTCGTCGATTCCGACATCGGGGAGGACAGGGTGGATCCGGCGCCGGTGGACGACTGGAACGCCGGCCGGGCGCTGCCGGCGGCCGGCCTCGACGGGCGCATGGTCGACGTGTCAGGCGGTGCCGCGTTCCTGCTGTGCCGCAGGGCGTCTCGCCTCACCTCACATGCGGCGCAGTGGGCACTTCCCGGCGGCCGCGTCGACCCGGGTGAGACCGCAGTCGAGGCCGCGCTACGGGAATTGCGCGAGGAGGTCGGCATCGAATTGCCCGAGTTGACCGTGCTGGGCCTGCTCGACGACTACCCGACCCGGTCCGGATACGTCATTACCCCCGTGGTGATTTGGGGAGGCGGGCGCCTGGATCCGCACCCATCACCCGCTGAGGTCGTCGCCGTGTACCGGGTGGGGCTGCACCAACTGCAGCGCGACGATTCGCCACGGTTCATCGCCATCCCGGAGAGCCCGCGGCCGGTCGTGCAGATCCCGTTGGGGGGAGACCTGATCCACGCACCGACCGGTGCGGTGCTGCTGCAGCTGCGGTGGCTGGGCCTGGAGGGCCGTCACGACCCGGTCGACGGGCTGGAACAACCGGTCTTCGCCTGGAAGTAGCTAGCGTGCAACCAATTCGATTCGGGGCACACGGATAGCCCTCGCCTCAACGTTGGCCCGGCGCACCGAACAGCGACCTCGCCAATTCGACCAGCGTTGTGCCCGAGACGTCCCAGGCGCCCGCGGGCGCGGCGGCTGATTGCTGGCCCGGTCCGTACTCCTTTGGGCGCGCGACGAAACCGGTCGCCAGGCCGCTGTTACGGGCCGCCTCGAGGTCGGGGGCGTGCGCCGCCACCAGCATCACTTCACCGGGTTCTAGACCCAGCAAGCGTGCGGGGGCTCGGTATGCGCGCGGGTCGGGCTTGTAGGCCTTGCTGACATCGGAACCGAGTACCACATCCCACGACAGGCCCGCGTACTTCGCCATCTCGACCAGCAGTCCAGTGTTGCCGTTGGACAGCGGCCCGACAATGACGTGTCGCTTCATGGCCTGGATGCCCTCGATGCTATCCGGCCACGCCGGCAGCCAGCGCCACGACCGGGCGAGTCCCTCCACCTCGTCGTCGGGCAGCGCCTCGGCGTTGATGCCGAACTTCTCGAACGACGCAACGAGGTTCTCGCGATGCAGAACGTCCAGAGACACGAATCCGCGCCGGCCCGAGCGGATTTCGGACATCGATGGCAGGTAGCGACTCCGCCATTCCAGCGCGAACGCGTCAGGGTCGAGACTGATGTGCTGGCTCTGCGCGAAATCCCGCACCGAGGCGGCGATCCCGGAGCGCCAGTCGACGACTGTTCCGAACGTATCGAACAGGACGGCTCGTATTGTCCGGCCGGTCGAAGGCGAACGGTAATCGGTCATTCCTCAGGCTAACGCCGTGCCGGCCTGCAGGCGGCGTTCGATGATGGCCAGGGCGTGCTCGGCCCATCGAATGTTCTCCTCCTCGAACGAGATTCCGCGGATCAGCGTCAGGTAGGGCCCGATTCGCTCGGCCTGGGCGAGGTACTCCTCTTCGCTGCGGCCGTCGAGCAGGCGCGCCCGCAATCGTTCGTAACGCTGCGATTTGGCGTTCGCCCATCGCAGTCGCTCGACGATCAGTTCGCGCACGGCGGACATGTCGCCGGCGTCGGCGGCTTGGACCTTGATCAGCAGCTCGTCGCGGATCACCGACGGCTTCGGCGCTTTCGCGGTGAATTGCCGGATCGCCTCGCGGCCGGCCTCGGTCAGCGCGAACATGCGTTTGCTGGGCCGGCGTTCTTGGTGCACGACCCGCGCGCGGATGAGGCCGTGTTCGGCGAGCCGATCCAGTTCGCGATACAGCTGCTGCGGGGTGGCCGGCCAGAAGTTCGCGACCGAGGCGTCGAAACCCTTGGCCAGGTCGTATCCGGACGACTCGCCCTCGAGGAGGGCGGCCAAGACCGCGTCACGCAGCGACATCGGCCGAGTATACAATCATGCGATTAATCAACAAAGTGATTAATCGCACCCTGGACATGGTGCGGTGGGGGCCCTAGCGTCGATCCCACTCACTCAACAAGTTGACTACGCGAGGTCGCCGATGCACCCGTTCCGCCAGGCAGTCGAAGAACGCGATGAAAAGGCCATCCAGGCAATGCTGGCCGAAACGGTGGTGTTCACCAGCCCGGTGGCATTCAAGCCCTATGTCGGCAAGCCGATAACCGCGGCCATCCTGCGCGGCGTGTTGCGCGTCTTCGAGGACTTCCGCTACATCCGCGAGATCCATGACGCAGGCGGACGCGACCACGCCCTGGTGTTCGAGACCGGGATAGTGGGGCGGCCGGGCGTGAAGGTCACCGGTTGCGACTTCCTCCACTTCAACGACGACGGACTCATCGACGACTTCACGGTGATGGTGCGGCCCCTGTCGGGCGCGACCGCGTTGTCCGACGCGATGGGAGCCCAGTTCGATCGCATCCAGCAGGAGGCACTCGAACTGGCCAATCAATCCGGCACCGCGTAGAAGTAGTCACCATGCGGATTGGATTGAGCGTCAATTATGCGGGCGGATTCAAGGACGTGGCCGCCGAAGTGGCCGACCTGGAGCGTGCCGGGCTGGACATCGTCTTTGTCCCCGAGGCCTATTCGTTCGACGCGGTGAGCGCACTCGGCTACCTGGCGGCAAGCACGCAACGGGTTGAGCTGGCGTCGGGCATCCTGCAGCTCTACACCCGGACGCCTACGCTGACCGCGATGACCGCCGCCGGCCTGGACTATGTCTCCGACGGCCGGTTCACCCTCGGCCTGGGCGCTTCCGGTCCGCAGGTCATCGAGGGCTTCCACGGCGTGCCCTACGACGCCCCGATCGGCCGGACGCGTGAAGTCATCGACATCTGCCGCCAGGTGTGGCGGCGCGAGACCGTGCAGCACCAGGGCAAGCACTATACGATCCCGCTGCCCCCCGACCGGGGCACCGGGCTTGGAAAACCCCTCAAGCTCATCAATCAGCCTGTCCGAGAGCGCATCCCGATACTGGTAGCCGCGCTGGGACCGAAAAACGTCGAAATGGCGGCCGAGATCGCCGAGGGTTGGCAACCGATCTTCTACCTGCCCGAGAAGGCGCAGGACGTCTGGGGAGCCTCTCTGGCCGCCGGCCGGGCCACCCGGGACCCCGCGTTGGGCGAGCTCGACATCTACGCCGGCCCCGTACTGGCCATCGGCGAAAACGTCGAGCCGCTAAGGGAATTCGTCAAACCACACCTGGCCCTTTACATCGGCGGGATGGGCGCCAAGGGCAAGAACTTCTACCACACCCTCGCCACCAAATATGGGTACGGTCCCCAAGCCGACCGGATTCAAGAGCTCTACCTGGCCGGTGACAAAGACGGCGCCGCCAAGGTGGTGCCCGACGATCTGGTGCGCGACGTCAACCTGATCGGTACCCGTGAGTTCGTCAAGGAACGTCTGGCGGCCTTCCGTGAGGCGGGGGTGACCACGCTGAACGTGGCGCCGATCGCGTCGACCGCGGCCGAGCGGGTCAAGCTCATCGAGACGTTGCGCCAACTGGTGTGATTGCGGGGTTTGAAACCGTGCGATTTGGTGTACTGATACCACTACTCGCACCCAGGAGGGCAAATGATGAAGTACCTTGCGGCAGCCACGATCGCGATCTCCGTCTTGCTGTCCAGCGCGTGTTCGGCCTCAGAGGTCATCAACACCGGCGGTGACACCAAGTGCAAAGACTTCACCACGCAGGACGAGAAGAAGCAGAATGATGAGGTCAGCAAGATGCTGAAAGACAAGAGCGGTGCCGACCCGACCAACGTGGAGATTTCAGCAACCCGGCTCTCGGTGACGACGTACTGCCAGACGCTCGGAAAGCCGGACACCAAGATCTCCGAGGCGCCGCACGGCTGACGGCTGTTAGCCGCGACGGCGCCGCGGCTGACCCAGCAGTAACTCCGCGGGCACCCCGCCGGACAGCCGGGCCCCGCGCCGCCGTCCAACCGTCGCCGCCCGAATCAAGCCATGCGGCACGGACACCGACGCCCGGTGTTGTCAGAAGAAGAACCCGGCGTGGGGTGCCTCGGGCACGGCGAACAGTCGATCGGCGACCGCGAGCACGGCCGGGTCGGCGGTCCGGGCCAGCCCGGCGACGGCGAGCTCGCGCCACGTGACCCCACCCAGCAGAACGGCGGCCAACCCCTCGACATCGACGGTGAGGTCGGGTCGCCGGTCGGTGACCGCCACGCCGTCGCCCCCAATGGTGAAACAATCCGAATTAGCCGGTAGCAGAGGATCATTGACCGCGACGGTGACGGCACCGTCGCCGACGTAGCCGCGGGCCGTCAGCGCCGCCTGGGCGTCGATGATGCGCAGCCACGTTTCGTCATGCACCGCGGTCACCCGCACGGCCCGCCGGTCGGCGACCAGCCAGGGCAGCGGGTCGTCGAGCGGCAGCATCCAAAACACCACGCGGTCAACCAGATCGAGCCCGAGCAGGAACCGCAGCAGTCCCAGGTACGCCTCGGCGGTGGGCGCGAAGAAATCCTCGACCACGATGGTTCTCTGGTCGCTGACGAACCACTGCTCGGTATCGACCGGGCGGTATCGGGCGAAACCGGATTCGGATCCCGGCTCGCCGTGCACGGCGATGTATGCGGGCCCCGGGGCGGATTCGGTGCGCAGCCGCAGGCCCTGCCACCACACCTGCGGGCGGTCGATGGTTCCCGGACGGGCCGGTCGGTTCTCGGCATAGATGCGGGGCAGCAGCTCCCACGCCTGCGCGGTGTCGAGCAAGCGCACCGGACCGCCGGGCCCGACATCGCGCCGCAGCGCCGCCCGACCGGTGCGCACCTCGACGGATTGCGACGAGCTCGCGACGCCATAGCCATAGCGCCCGTAGATCGTCGCCTCCGAGGCCCGCAATGTCGCCACCACCTCACCGCGTGCCGCGAAGTCGCGCAGCTGATGACGTACCAGCTCGGTGGCGATGCCCTGCCGGGTGAACGACGGTAGTACCCCGATGTGGGTCACGGCGGCGTGCCGCACGATCGCCGGCCCGGGCAGCGTCAATCGGCTCGTCGCGGCGTCGGCGGTGCCGACGAGTTGCCCGTCGGCGAACGCCCCGACGGTCCGGTCCGGCTCGAGCAGCGTCGTGATCTGGCCGGGCGCCAGACCCGCCAGGGACGGAAACCCGACCATCGCGGTGCGAAACACATTCGCGGCGGCGATGAGGTCGTCTTCACTGTCGAGAACCCGGATCTCGGTGGCCATGCCGCCATCATGTCGTGTTCCGCCCGCGGCACGGTCCGCGGGCCGCCCGCGGCTACGCCGTCACCGGATGGGCAGGCCGGTCAGCGCCCGGGAGACCACCAGGCGCTGGATCTCGCTGGTGCCTTCGAAGATGGTGAAGATCTTCGCGTCGCGGTGCATCCGCTCGACGGGGTAGTCGCGGGTGTAGCCGTTGCCGCCCAGGATCTGGATCGCCTCGTCGGTGACGTAGACCGCGGTTTCGCTGGCCACCAGCTTGGCCATCGACCCCTCCGCGCAGTCGAATGACTGGTTGTTGCGGGCCATCCATCCGGCCCGCCACACCAGCAGGCGGGCCGCGTCGATGCGGCACTTCATGTCCGCCAACTTGAACGCCACCGCCTGGAACTCACCGATCTTGCGGCCGAATTGCTCACGCTGGCAGGCATATTCGAGGGCATACTCGTAGGCGGCCCGGGCCACACCGACGGCCATCGCGCCGACGGTGGGCCGGGTGCGCTCGAAGGTCTTCATCGCGGCCTGCCCCCGGGCGGAGGCACCGGATTTGACGCGGGCGATGCGCGCCTCGAACTTCTCCCGGCCTCCGAGGATGTGGTCCTCGGGCAGCCGGACGTTGTCGAGCACCACCTCGGCGGTGTGGGAGGCGCGGATCCCGTGCTTCTTGAATTTCTGGCCTTGCGCCAGCCCCTTGACACCGGCCGGGATCACGAAGGTCGCCTGGCCGCGGGTGCCGAGCTCGGGGTAGACCGACGCCACCACGATGTGCACGTTGGCGATGCCGCCGTTGGTCGCCCAGGTCTTGGTGCCGTTGAGGACCCACTCACCGGTCGCCTCGTCGTAGCGCGCCCGCGTGCGGATGGCACCGACGTCGGAGCCCGCGTCGGGCTCGGACGAACAGAACGCGCCCAGCTTGGGTTCGTCGGCGGTGCCGAACATTTCGGGCAGCCAGCGGCCCAGCTGTTCCGGGGTACCGTTGCCCGCCAACGCCGCCGCGGCGAGCCCCGTACCCATGATGGACAGGGCGATGCCCGCGTCGCCCCAGAACAATTCCTCGAACACCGTCAGCATGCCCAGGCCCGTCGGCTCGGCCGCCTGCTGGGCGAACAGCTCGGGAGAGTACAGCCCCACCTTTGCCGCTTCCTGGATCACCGGCCACGGCGTTTCCTCTCGTTCGTCCCATTCCGCGGCGGCGGGGCGGACGACGTCGGCGGCGAACTGGTGCACCCAATCGCGAACTTCGATCACGTCGTCGGACAGGTGTAGTGAAAACGTCACGGCTGAGCTCCTGAATCATTGGTGTTCAACGGGTTTCGGGTGATTGCGTATTGCGCGAGGACGCTGACCGTCTGGTTGACCCACGCCTCGAAGTACCGTTCTTCGTCGGTGTTGCCGGGCAGGCGGCCGGTCAGCGCTTGCAGCGTCGCCGCGTAGGACAGCGATCCGATCGCGACGGCCGCGGCCGCTTCGGGGTCGGGAATGCTGGTGCGGCCGGAGCGATTGGACGCGGCCAATTCATCGGCGAAACGCTGGTAGGCGTTGTCGGTGATGATCTGCCATGTCTTCTCGTCGAGATCGCCGAGCTCGTCGGGTTCGCGCAGCATGACCTTGAGCAGATCCTCGCTGTGTTTGAGGTTGCTCCAGATCAGCTGTCCCGCGATGCGCACCGCTTGCTCGACGCTGCCCGGTTGCCCCGCGTCGTACTGCTCGCGCGCGGCCACGATGCTGTCGATGCGGTGCGCAACCGCGGCTTCGAGCAGTTCGCGTTTGGAGCCGAAGTGTTTGTAGAGCGCGCCCGACCCCGGCGCCAGGCCCGATGCGCGCTGGATGTCGGCGACCGACGTCGCCGCGTAACCCTTGTCGGCGAACAGGCGCAACGCTGCGGACAGCAGCCGATCGCGTCCCCGACCGGGCCCGGCAAGCATGGTGAGAGAGTACTCACTCACCATGCCCGCGGCAAAATCCCGCGGGTTTCGGCACGTGACAGACGAGGAAGCGATGAGGTTAGCGTTAAATTCTTGCGAAACACCGCTGCGCTTGAGCGTGCCGGACCGGTACGGCTGTGAGGGCTGTATCCGGCCGAGCGAACCCACTGAAGGAGCCCGACATCCGCGTCTTACCGCGTGTACAGCTGCCGATGCGGGTGCTGTCACTGCGCACCATCGTCATCGTCGCCGCGTTGTCGGTGATCACCCTGGTCGTCCTGCTGGGCACCTGGGTGTGGGTGGGCGTCACCAACGACCAGTACAGCCAACTCGATCGCCGGCTCGATTCGGTCAGCAGTCTGGGCGACATCAGCAGCCTGCTCAACAACGCCGAGCGCAACAGTCCGGACCGGGCCACCCCGGACGGCAACCTGGTGCGCACCGCGCGCATCGGCGATGTCACCGTGTCGGTGCCCAGCGACATCGTGCTGCCCCAGCTTCCCGACGGTTATGCCAACACCACCATCAATGGCGTGCAGTACCGCGTCCGTACCTTCACCGCGGGCCCCGCCTCGATCGCGCTGGCCGCGCCCTTGGCCGAAGCCCAGCATCGGATCAACGAGTTGCATCTGCGGGTGTTGCTGATCTGCGCCAGTGTCATCGGCGGCACGGTCGTGGTGGGCTGGGTGATCTCGTTGATCATGGTCAACCCGTTCCTGTTGCTGGCCCAGCAAGCCCGCGCGATCAACGCCCAGTCCAGCCCCGACGAGGTCCAGGTTCGGGGTGTGCGCGAGGCCGTGGAGATCGCCGAGGCGGTCGAGGGAATGCTGGCCCGCATCGGCAACGAACAACAGCGCACCAGGGCGGCGCTCGAATCGGCCCGCGACTTCGCCGCGGTCGCCTCCCATGAGCTGCGCACGCCGTTGACGGCCATGCGCACCAACCTGGAGGTGTTGTCCACGTTGGACCTGCCGCCCGAGCAGCGGCATGAGGTCATCGGCGACGTCATCCGCACCCAGAGCCGCATCGAAGCGACGCTGACGGCGCTGGAGCGGCTGGCCCAGGGCGAACTGACCACCGTCGACGATTTCGTCCCGTTCGACATCACCGAACTGCTGGATCGTGCCGCGCACGACGCGCTGCGCATCTACCCCGACGTCGAGGTGTCGCTGGTGCCCTCGCCGACGGTGCTGATGATCGGGCTGCCCACCGGCCTGCGGCTGGTCATCGACAACGCGATCGCCAACGCCGTCAAGCACGGCAATGCCGGCAAGATCCAGCTGACCGTCAGCAGTTCCGGCGAGGGCGTCGAGATCGCGATCGACGACGACGGCACCGGGGTCCCGGAATCCGAACGTGCCGCGGTGTTCGAACGCTTCGCCCGCGGATCGACGGCCTCGCGTTCGGGGTCGGGGCTGGGCCTGGCGCTGGTCGCTCAGCAAGCCGAATTGCACGGCGGCACAGCGGCATTGCAGGCCAGCCCGCTCGGTGGCACCCGACTTCTGCTGAGGCTGGCCGGCGACGGGCGTGGTCCGGCCTAGTGGCCTTGCCGAATTGGATCCGATCGTTGCGGCCAAGAAATACTTTTCCGATATGCCTGCCGAAAGCCGGCCCGGCTATTAATGGCGCGGGGTTCGATTGGCGGCGCACGCCGTTTGCCCGCCCCGCCATTTCCCGCAATATGCCGGCTACCATTACGCCGCCTTTCGGGATGACCTATTCGGTATCGAACTCGACGTCTACAGAGCGGGTCGCACGAGATAACCGCGGTGCTTTTGTGACTGCCGGGCCTTGAGTGGTGATTGAGGTTATTAACGACTCCTCGTGGGAAATCACTGGTTTCACGCTGGGGACCAGCATTAGTTACCGAAATCAAGGGCCGCACATCCGGCCGATAGGGACCGAATACAAGATCAGCTAAACCGCACTACACTAAGGCCCCAAGCGGGCCCCAAGCACGTCGCTTTGGCGTTGAGCGTTCGGAGGGAATCATGGTTGTTTCGGTGCAGTCAGAGGCGGTTCTGGCATCAGCAGCCGCCGAGTCGGCGATCAGCGCGGAGACCGAGGCGGCGGCCTCGGCGGCGTCGCCGGTGCTGCTGGGAGTGCTGCCGATGGGCGGGGATCCCGACTCGGCGATGTTCGCGGCGGCGCTGAACGCGTGCGGCGCCGGCTACCTGGGTGTGGTGTCCGAGCACGCCGCTCAGCGCGGCTTGTTCTCCGGCACGCAGAGCCTCGCCTCGGGGACCTACGTCGTCACTGAGCTCATGCGCAGCTTGACGCTGGCTATTGGCGCTTAGTCGCTAGCGACGTTTAAAGGGGGAAGTGCGCATGGCCGATCCGGGGTGGGCTGCGCGTACGCCTGAGGAAAACGACCTATTGCTCAAGGCGGGCGCGGGCGTTGTCACTCATTTGGCGAACCAGGCAGCCTGGACCGCGTTGGCGGCGACCCATCACGGTTCCAGCATCGCCTCGACCATCAACACCGTCGCGACGTCGGCGAGCTGGACGGGCGCCGGTTCGTTGGCCTCGGCGACCAACGCCACCGCCCTGAACGCGTCGCTGCACGGGCTTGCCGGCTGGGTCGACGTCAAACCGGCCGTGGTTTCGACCGCGGTCTCGGCGTATCAGATGGCGTATGGCTCGATGCGCCCGGCTCCCGAATGCATCGGCAACCGCACCGAGACCGCCGCCGACTACGGCATCAACCCGCTGGTGCTCGGTGCGTTGACCCCACGGATCACGTCGCTGGAGCTCGAGTACTTCGGCTCGATGTGGCCGAACAACTCCGCGGTCGGGGCCAGCTACGGAACGATCCTCACGGCGCTGTCCCAAAGCCTGACCATTCCGCCGCCGATCGCAACCATGGGCGCCTCACCGGCGGCGCCGGCGCAGGCGGCGGCGGCGGTTGGCGAGTCTGCCGCGGATATGGGTGCCGGCGACGGCATGCGCGCCGCCATGCAGGGCGCCCAGACGGGGTCGCAGGGCGCCGGTCAGGCGACCTCGGGTGCCCAGGACTTCATGGGTCAGGCCGGCACCTTGATGCAGCCCGTGCAGCAGCTGATGGGAGCGGCCCCCCAGGTGATGCAGGCTCCCATGCAGGCGATGCAGGCTCCGATGCAGATGATGCAGCCGCTGATGGGGATGTTCGCCAATCCTGGCGCCATGGGCCTGGGCGGGGCGACACCCGCAGTCTCGGCGGTGTCGGCCACCGGACTTTCCGCGGCGGAAGCCGGTGGGGGTGCGTCCATGGGCAGCGCGGGCGTGCCCGCGACCAGTTTCACCCGCCCGGTCAGCGCCTTCGAGCCCGCCGCCAGTGGCCGGCCGGTGGGGCTGCGGCCGGCCGGGGCATTGGGCGCCGAGGGCATGCGACCGCAGACCACGACGATGGGTGGCGCCCCGATGGGCGGCATGCCCGTGGGGCACGGGGCGGGCGGTGACCGCGGGTCCCGCGACAAAGCCGAACAGCCCGCGACGGTGCGGGTTGTCGACGCTCGAGTCTGAAACACACCCCTGGTGAAAGGTGAATCGACAGGGCCAAATAGCCGCCATACACTTCGCCCCATGCCCTTACGGGGGGCGGCCAACCGCAGAAGGAGAATTCCGTGACAATCAAGGTGACCCCGCAAATGCTTCGCGATACTTCAAACGCGATTCAGGCGAACATGGAACATGCGATCGGGATCGGTCAGGGGTACGTCGCAAATCAGGAAAATGTGATGAACCCGGCCACTTGGTCTGGTGACGCGGTCGCCGCGTCGCACGCGACGGCCATCGAAGTCCAAAATGACTTGAACAAAGTCTTGACCGGCGGCACGCGCCTGGCTGAGGGCCTCACGAAGGCGGCGGCACTGATGGAAGGCCACGAGGCGGATTCTTCGCACGCCTTTACCGCGCTTTTCGGCGGCCACGGCTCCTGACCCGTCCACTCATTCGTAAATCCATAAAGGCCTTTTGAAAGGAAATTCACAATGTCCGACCCGATCACTTACAACCCGGGTGCCGTAGCCGACTTCGCCACCGATGTCGCTTCCCGCGCCGGCCAGCTGCAGTCCATTTTCGACGACACCTCGAACCGGACACACGCCCTGCAGGAATTCTTCGCCGGCCACGGCGCGTCGGGCTTCTTCGAGGCGCAGGCGCAGATGCTGTCGGGGCTGCAGGGTCTCATCGACACCATCCGCCAGCACGGGCAGACGACCTCGCACGTGCTCGACAGTGCGCTCAGTACAGACCAGCACATCGCCGGCCTGTTCTGAGCCCGCTCCACCACCGGGGCAGGCGAAGGTGGGGCAGCTGCGCCGCGCGTATGTGCCCCGCCTTCGGTCTCCTTTTCGCCGGTCGAGGGAGTCGCTGATCAAAGGCGGGGCGACATGCTGACAACGACGGTCGATGGCTTGTGGGTGCTGCAGGCGGTCACCGGGGTGGAGCAAACCTGCCCCGAACTGGGGTTGCGGCCGATGCTGCCGCGGCTCGACACCCCGGAGCGCGCGCTAAATCACCCCGCGGCCGCCGAGTTGGTGGCCGCCGGTGCGCTCGACGAGGCCGGCAACGTCGACCCGATGATCCGCGAATGGCTCACCGTCCTGTTGCGGCGAGACCTGGGGTTGGTCGTGATGATCGGTGTCCCTGGGCGCGAGCCGACGCGTGCATCGATCAGCCGTTTCGCGACCTGGTGGGTGGTCTTGGAGCGTCACGGTGACCTGGTGCGCTTGTACCCCGCCGGTACGGCCAGCAACGAATCAACGGCCAGCGAGCTCGTGGTCGGTCAGATCGAGCGGCTGTGCGGCGTGGCCGAGGCGGCGCCGCTGCGGCCGGTCACCCTGGACACCGAGCAATTGCTGAACTCGGTGCGCGACACCGCCAGCCTGCGAGCGTTTCTGCTCGAACAGCGTCTCGACGCCGACCAGCTGCAGGTGGTTCTCACGGCCGCCGATCCCGCGCGGTCCGCGCACGCGAACATCGTTGCGCTGCAGGCCGGTGTCGGGCCGGACGAATTGGCGCGCGTGGCCGTCGGTGATTCGACGGTGTCCATCGTCGACACCCCCGGGGGGCGGGTCTGCATCGAAAGCGTCACCTCGGGGCGGCGGCGCTACCAGATTCTCTCGCCCGGCTCGCGCAGCGATATCGGCGGAGCGGTGCAACGGCTCATCCGCCGATTGCCCGCCGGCGACGAGTGGCACTCGTATCGGCGTGTGGTGTGACAGTGAGCCGGTTATCGGATGCCGAAGTAACTTAGTTAACCAAAGTCTTGTAATAACAACGCCTGTCGCACTTGAAAGGTTTCTGAACGGGTAAACGCGGTATCGCAAACCGTGTTAGCATCGCGTCGTGACGAGCCCTTGGAATGACCCGAATATGTCGGACGAAGGAGCGCTCAGACGGGGGGATCCGTCAGGGGGCAGCAACTTCCCGGATTCGGTATCCGACACGATGCGTATTACCGATCTGGCCGCGCCGCGAAAGATTCCACCGGGGTCGGGTTGGCGTAAATTCATTTACGCCATCTCATTTCGAAAAATAAATCCGGGTGAATCTCCCCGTGAACGGCACTACCGTGATTTACAAAACCGTATCCGCCGGCATATTCGTCGGCAGTATGTGATCACCGTGGTCTCCGGCAAGGGCGGCGTCGGGGTCACGACGCTCGTCGCCTGCCTCGGTGGCGTCTTCCGGGAATGCCGCCCGCAGAACGTGATTGCGATCGACGCCGTACCCGGTTTCGGCACGCTGGCCGACCGCATCGACGACTCCCCGCCGGGCGACTACACCGCCATCATCAACGACACCGATGTCCAGGGCTACGCCGATATCCGGGAACATCTGGGGCAGAACGCAGTTGGTCTCGATGTTCTGGCCGGAAACCGGACGTCGGACCAGCCCAGGCCGTTGGTACCGGCGATGTTTTCCGGGGTGCTGTCGCGGCTGCGGCGCACCCACACGGTCATGATCGTCGACACATCCCCCGATCTCGAACACGAAGTGATGAAACCGGTATTGGAGAACACCGACACCCTTGTGTTCGTTTCGGGCATCACCGCGGACCGCTCGCGTCCGGTGCTACGGGCGGTGGATTACCTGCGGTCGCAGGGCTACCACGAGCTGGTCTCGCGCAGCACCGTGATCGTGAACCACACCGACCAGATCACCGACAAGGACGCGCTGGCTTACCTGACCGAGCGGTTCACCAAGGTCGGGGCGACCGTCGAAGCGCTGCCGTTTGATCCGCACCTCGCCAAAGGCGGCATCATCGATACGGTTCACGAGTTGAAGAAGAAATCGCGGTTGCGCCTCTTTGAAATCACCGCGGAGCTGGCCGACAAATACATTCCTGATGCCGAGCGGGCGGTGCCGTGACATCGCCGCATAAGGCCGCTTTTCCGGCGCGTTGTGCGGTCAACATTTCCTACGAGAAGCATCTGTGTTCCCAAGTCTTCCCCGCCGGAATTCCGATGGAGGGATTCTTCGAGGGAATGGTCGAGCTGTTCGATGCCGACCTGAAGCGCAAAGGTTTTGACGGTATTTCGCTGCCGGCGGGTAGCTACGAACTCCACAAGATCAATGGGGTCCGCCTCGATATCAATAAGAGCCTCGACGAGTTGGGCGTCCAGGACGGCGACACCCTGGTGCTGGTGCCCCGGGTCGACGGGGAGTCGTTCGAACCGCAATACGAGTCGCTGTCGACGGGGTTGGCCGCCATGGGCAAGTGGCTGGGCCGCGACGGCGGCGATCGGATGTTCGCGCCGGTGACGCCGCTGACGGCCGCTCACACGGCGGTCGCGGTCATCGCGATGGCGGTCGCGGTGGTCGTGGCGCTGACCCTGCGGACACGGACATTCACCGACGGCCCGATCCCGGCGGCGGTGGCGGGCGGGGTCGGCTTCCTTTTGGTCATCGCGACGCTGGTGGCGCGAAGCGGATGGCGGGAGCGACGCGATCTGTTCAGCGGGTTCGCCTGGCTCGCGGTGGTCTCGCTGGCCGCCGCCGGTGCCTGCGCTCCGCCGGGTGTGCTCGGCGCGGCGCACGGGCTGATCGGCGCCGTGGTGGTGGTCTTGGGCGCCGTCGCCATCGGGGTAACGGCGCGCAATCGGTGGCAGACCGCGGTGGTCACCGCCGTGGTGACGGTTTGCGGGGTCCTGGCCGTCGTTGCCGCCGTCCGGATGTTCCGGCCGGCTTCGGCGCAGGCGCTGGCGGTATGTGTGTTGGTCGGATTGCTCGTCCTGGTCCGGATAGCGCCCGTGATCGCGTTGTGGGTGGCCCGAGTCAGGCCGCCGCATTTCGGATCGATCACCGGCCGGGACCTGTTCGCGCGGCGCGAGGGGATGCCGGTCGACACCGTGTCTCCGGTCAGTGAGGACGAATCCGAGGACGAGGACAACGAACTGACCGACATCACCGCGCGCGGCGCCGCGATCGCCGCCTCGGCCCGATTGGTCAACGCGGTCCAGGTGGGTCTGTGTATCGGGGTATCGATCGTTCTGCCGGCCGCGGTATGGGGCGTGTTGACGCCGGGACGCCAGTGGGCGTGGTTGGCGCTGGTGGTCGCCGGCCTGGTGGTGGGCATCTTCGTCACCCAGGGCCGTGGGTTCGCCGCCAAATACCAGGCCGTGGCGCTGGTGTGCGGGGCATCGGCCGCGGTGTGCGCGGGAGTGGTCAAATACGCCGTCGCCGGGCCGAAAGATGCGATGGCGGGACTGGTGTGGCCGGTGGTGGCGGTGGCGACATTCGCCGCATTGGGTTTGGCCGCAGCGCTTTTGGTGCCGGCCGTGCGGTTCAGACCATTCATCCGGTTGACCGTGGAATGGGTGGAAGTGCTCGCATTCATCGTTCTGCTGCCAGCGGCGGCGGCCCTGGGAGGGCTCTTCACGTGGATTCGCCACTGAGAACCGCTGCGGCACTGACCGCCGCCCTGACCTTGGTCGCGTTGTCCGCCAATATTCCTGCCGCACAAGCGATCACACCGCCATCGGTGGATCCAGGGATGGTGCCACCGGACGGGCCGCCACGACCGGATCAGCCCATGCGCCGCGCGAACAGCTGCTCGTCGCCGATCACTGTGCGAAACCCCGATGTGGCGCAGCTGGCTCCGGGGTTCAACCTGCTCAACATCACCAAGGCATGGCAATACAGCACCGGCAACGGTGTGCCCGTCGCGGTCATCGACACCGGGGTCACGCCCAACCCGCGGCTACCGGTGGTGCCCGGTGGCGACTACATCATGGGTGAGGACGGCCTGACGGACTGCGACGCCCACGGCACCGTCGTCAGCTCGATCATCGGCGCTGCGCCCCAAGGGATTTTGCCGATGCCGCGGCCCATGCCGGCCACCCCGGCGTTCCCCCCTCCGGCCGGGCCGCCGCCGGTCGCCGGGGCGCCTCCCCCTCCGGTCGAGGTTCCGCCCCCGATGGCGCCTCCGCCCCCGCCCCCGCCGGTGACGATCACCCAGGTCATTCCGCCACCGCCGCCGCCGCCCCCGCCACCGGAGGGGGGCGGCGCTACCGCCACATCGAATGGGCCGCCCGATCCGCAGACCGAGGAAGAACCCGCGGTGCCGCCGCTTCCTCCGGGAGCACCCGATGGGGTGGTGGGTGTGGCCCCGCACGCGACCATCATCTCGATTCGGCAATCCTCACGGGCCTTCGAACCGGTCAACCCGCCGCCGGGCGATCCCAACTCCGACGAGAAGGTCAAGGCGGGCACGCTGAATTCGGTTGCGCGCGCGGTGGTTCACGCCGCGAACATGGGCGCGAAGGTGATCAACATTTCGGTAACCGCCTGCCTGCCCGCGGCGGCCCCGGCCGATCAGCGGGCACTCGGCGCGGCGTTGTGGTACGCGGCCACCGCGAAGGACGCGGTGGTCGTGGCGGCCGCCGGCAACGATGGGGAAGCCGGCTGCAACAACAACCCGATGTATGACCCACTGGATCCGTCGGATCCACGGGACTGGCATCAGGTCAAGGTCGTCTCGGCGCCGTCATGGTTTTCCGACTACGTCCTGTCGGTGGGCGCCGTCGACGCCAGTGGCGCCGCGCTGGACAAAAGCATGTCGGGCCCCTGGGTCGGTGTCGCCGCACCGGGGACCCACATCATGGGTCTCTCACCGCAAGGTGGCGGGCCGGTCAACGCCTACCCGCCGTCGAGGCCTGGCGAAAAGAACATGCCGTTCTGGGGAACCAGCTTCTCGGCGGCCTACGTGAGCGGCGTCGCGGCATTGGTGCGCGCGAAATATCCCGATCTCAGTGCGCACCAGGTGATCAACCGGATCGTGCAGTCGGCGCACAATCCACCCGCGGGAGTCGACAACAAGGTCGGCTACGGGCTGGTGGACCCCGTCGCCGCGTTGACCTTCAACATCCCGCCGGGCGACCGGATGCCTCCGGGTGCCCAGAGCCGGGTCATCACCCCGGCGGCGCCGCCCCCACCGCCCGACCACCGGGCGCGCAACATCGCCATCGGATTCCTGGGCGTCGTGGCCGCCGGTGTGCTCGTGCTCGCGATCGCGGCGCGCCTGCGGAGGGCCCGATGAGGCCCAACCTCACCGGGTTCAGCCGCGGCAGCAACCGCCGGGTTGTCGGTGTGTGGGTGGTGTTCGTGCTCGCACTCGCGAGTTGGCTGCTGGGCGGTTATATCGCCGCCGCCGTCGCCGTGGTGGTGGGCGTCGCGCTGGTGTTCGTGCGGTGGTGGGGTCAGCCGGCGTGGTCGTGGGCCGTGTTGTGGCGGCGCGGCCGGCACCCGATCGACTGGGCGGCTCCGATCACCGTGGCCAACAACCGATCCGGCGGCGGCGTGCGCGTGCAAGACGGGGTCGCCGTGGTCGCGGTGCAACTGCTGGGCAGGGCGCATCAAGCCACGATGGTGACCGGTTCGGTGACCGTCGAGACCGAAAACGTGCTCGACGTCGTCGGATTGGTGCCGATGCTGCACCAAGCCCTCGGTCTGCAACTCGACTCGATCAGCGTTGTCAGCATCGGTTCCCGGCACGGAAACATCGGGGACTATCCGCGGGTGTACGACTCGGAGATCGGTACCCCGCCCTATGCGGGCCGGCGCGAGACATGGCTGATCATGCGGTTGGCGGTGATCGACAACGCGCACGCGCTGGTTTGGCGTACAACCGTTGGTACGGCGGCGATTTCGATCGCACAGCGCATCGCGGGCCTACTGCGCTGCGAAGGCCTTCGGGCCAAGGTGGCCACCGCCACCGATTTGGTCGAACTCGATCGCCGGCTCGGCTGGGACGCGGTGTCGGGGCCGGTCCAGCGGTGGAAAGCCGTACGCGGGGAAGCGGGCTGGATGACCACCTATGCGTACCCGGCCGAGGCGATCACGTCGCGCAACCTTTCCCAGGCGTGGACGCTGCGCGCCGACGAGGTCATCCAGAACGTGACGGTGTATCCGGACGCGCGGTGCACGGCGACGATCACCGTGCGCACGCCGACGCCCGCGCCGACGCCACCCAGCGTGATCCTGCGCCGGCTCAACGGCGAGCAGGCCGCAGCCGCGGCGACCAACATGTGCGGCCCCCGGCCACACCTGCGTGGGATGCGGCGCAGCCCGCTGCCGGCGGAACTGGTCACCGAGATCGGGCCCTCGGGCGTGCTGATCGGGAAACTCGGCAACGGGGATCGGCTGCTGATGCCGGTAACCGATGCCGGTGAACTGTCGCGCGTCTTCGTCGCCGCTGACGACCCGATTGCCAAGCGGATCGTGATTCGCACCGCAGGCGCCGGGGAACGAGTCTGCGTGCACAGCCGCGACATGTCACGCTGGGCCAGCGTACGAATGCCGGAGATCGGCGTCGTCAACGGCTCACGCCCGGCACCGCGCACCACCGTCAGCGTCGTGGAATACGCCGCGCGGCGGGGGAGGGACAGCAACGGCGGGCCCGAAGGCGGGGTCCCCGATATTCGGGACGCTGCGATTTCGCCCACTCCGCGACCGGCGACCGTGATCACCATCGCCCCCGCAGGCGTCGGGCTCTCCGAGGGGCAGCGCCACGGCTTCGAGGTGATTATCGAGCAAGTTGGGCCAGCGGTGGTGAATGTCGCTGCAGCGGGGAAGAATTGGCTTGCCGAGATGGACATGTTCCGCGCCGAGAACCGCTACGTCAGCTTGGATCCGGTCAGCATGTCGGTCGGCACGTAGCAGGTCCGTAACGCGAGTTTGAGGCACAGTTTGATGAGCGCAGGCGGTGGCAGCTCGGTCCGGCCGAGGGTGGCCGCCCGCAACCCTGATGACCGTGGCCGCGGCGCTCGCGATGGGGGATGTGATGGGTGATTTACAAACGGCCCGACGGCATTTCGACCGGGCCATGGGTATCAAGAGCCGGCAGGGCCGGGCGGCGGCGTTGCCGGAGTTCGTTGCCGCCACCGACGCCGACGCGTCGATGGCCGATGCGTGGCTGGGGCGTATCGCGTGCGGCGACAGCGACCTGGCGTCGTTGCGGCATCTCTATGCCACCAGCGAATGGCTGCACCGTGAGACCACCCGCATCGGGCAGACGCTGGCCGCGGAGATCCAGCTCGGCCCCTACATCGGAATCACCGTCACCGACGCGTCGCAAGTCGGGTTGGCGCTGTCGTCCGCGTTGACGATCGCGGCGGAGTACGCCGAGGCCGACAAACTGCTGGCGAACCGCGACCTGCTGGACTCGTGGACCAACTACCAGTGGCACCAGCTGGCCCGCACCTTCCTGATGTACAGGGCGCAGCGCTGGCCGGACGTGCTGCTGGCGGCCGCCGAGGAGCTGCCCCCGCAGGCGATCGTCATGTCGGCGGTGACGGCATCGATTTGCGCGTTGGCCGCGCACGCCGCCGCCCACCTCGGACAGGGCCGGGTCGCCCTGGACTGGCTGGACCGTGTCGACGTGATCGGGCACGCGCAGTCATCGGCCCGCTTCGACGCCGACGTGCTGACCGCCTCGATCGGCCCGGCCGATATTCCGCTGCTCGTCGCCGATCTGGCGTACGTGCGGGGGATGGTGCACCGTCAGCTGCGCGAGGAGGACAAGGCCCAGATCTGGCTGTCCAAGGCCACCATCAACGGCGTCCTCACCGCGGCGGCCAAAGAGGCCCTGGCGGACCCGAACCTGCACCTGGTGGTCACCGACGAAGAAACCATCGACAGCCGCACCGATCGTTGGGACGCCTCGTCGGCCAAGAGCCGCGACGAACTCGATGACGACGCCACCGCCGGTCGGCGGGCCGAGCTGCTGGCCGAGGGACGCAAGCTGCTGGCGAAGCAGGTGGGACTTGCCGCCGTCAAGCAAGCGGTCGCGGCGCTGGAAGACCAACTCGAAGTGCGAATGATGCGCCTCGAGCACGGCCTGCCGGTGGAGGGGCAGACCAACCACATGCTGCTGGTCGGCCCGCCGGGCACCGGTAAGACGACCACCGCCGAGGCGCTGGGCAAGATCTATGCCGGCATGGGGATCGTGCGCCACCCCGAGATCCGGGAGGTGCGGCGTTCGGATTTCTGCGGCCACTTCATCGGGGAGTCGGGACCCAAGACCAACGAACTGATCGAAAAGTCGCTCGGCCGAATCATTTTCATGGACGAGTTCTACTCCCTGATCGAACGCCATCAGGACGGCACACCCGACATGATCGGCATGGAGGCCGTCAATCAGCTCCTCGTCGCGTTGGAATCGCACCGATTCGACTTCTGTTTCATCGGAGCGGGCTATGAAGATGAGGTGGACCAATTCCTCACGGTGAACCCGGGTTTGGCCGGCCGGTTCAACCGCAAGCTGCGTTTCGAGTCCTACTCGCCGGCAGAGATCGTCGAGATCGCGAACCGCTACGCGACACCGCGGGCCAGCCTGCTCGAGGATGCCGCACGGGAGAAGTTTCTGGACGCGGCGACGACCATCCGCAACTACACCACTCCCGGTGGGCGCCACGGCATCGACGCCATGCAGAACGGTAGGTTCGCCCGCAACGTCGTCGAACGTGCCGAGGGCTTCCGGGACACCCGGGTGGTCGCGCAAAAGCGTGCGGGCCAACCGGTCACGGTCGAGGATCTTCAGATCATCTCCGCGGCCGATATCGAGGCGGCGGTGCGCAGCGTGTGTTCGGACAACCGCGACATGGCGGCCATCGTCTGGTGACCCGGGCGATTACGTCGGCTCGAAACGGAAGACGGCGAGTCGCCCCGCCAGTGCTTCGAATTCGTCGGCCGTTCCGTCGCGCACCATTCCCGAGCGTTTCGCGAACGCGACGCCGACGGGGACCTTGGCGGGGAACTCCCGCAGGACCGGCCGGGCCTCACCGGCGGACAGTTCGACGATCCGGATGCGCCGTGACCGCCGGCCGCGGCGCAGCGTGCCGGTGCCCGCCGCCCGGGCGTTCGCCGCCCAGTCGGCACCGGGATAACCGGCCACCACATAGAGGCCGCCCTGGAAATCGAACGGCGTCATCGGCGTGCTGCGGAGTTGACCCGACTTGCGCCCGGGCACGGTGAGCACCATGGCCGGTCCGGTCGGGATGCCCAGCCGTTGGACCGCCATCATGAACTTGTTCATCGGCTTGAGGTAGCGCGGGGGACGCGGTTCGCTCATGTCAGGCTCCTTCATTCTCGCCGGTGAAGACGTCGCGGTGCTCAGCGACCCACTGGCTGAACGGAAGTGCCGGCCTGCCCAGGATCTTGTCGACGTCGTGGGTGAGGTGGGCGGGTTTGTGCAGCGACTCGGCGAGCATGGCCACATAGGCATCGGCGAATCCGGCGCCGAAACCCAAACCCAGAAACCGTTGCCGCACAGCGGCCGTGGGAACCTCCCGGTAGTGCAGGCGCCGTCCCAGGACGGCGCCGATGACCTCCACCAGCTCCGAGTTGGTGAACGCCTGCGGGCCGGTCAGCGGGATCCGCTGTCCGACAAGCTCATCGGTGAGCAGCGCGTGCGCCGCGACCCCCGCGATGTCCGTCTCGACGATCGGCGCCGTCGACGCGGCGGCGTATGGCCCGGCGACCACGTCGCCGGCGCGGAGCTGCGCGGACCACATGCCGGCGAAATTCGAAGCGAACACGCTGGGCCGCAGGCTCACCCAGGCCAGGCCGGAGTCGACGGCGAGTTGCTCGACCTCCCTGTTGCGGTCCCCGCGAAATCGGGACGGCTGCCGGGAGATGTCGTCGTCCGCGTTGATCGCCGACAACGCGACCAGCTTGGAGATGCCGGCGCGCCCGCATTCGGTGACCACGTCTTCGAGCTGCCCGCCCAGCGCGCGGGAGTTCAGGAAGACCGCTGACGCGCCCGGCAGCGCCTCGGCGGCGGAATGGAACACCTCGACATCGGGCGGAAATCCGGCCGGCCCCGGTTGTCGGGTGACCGCGCGCACGTGTGCTCCCGCGGCGAGCAGTTCGGTGACGACCGGGCGTCCGACGTTGCCGGTCGCCCCGGTGACGACGATTGTCATGGGATGGTTCCTCTCGTGAATTTTGTGCACTGCAGCAAGGACGGGGCAAAAGATGGGAAAGTTACAGCGGAGAACGCGTAACTTTTTGCGGCAGCAGATCGTCGAAGAGTCATGAACCCATCGCCGTCAGCGGGCGACCAGGTCGCCGAGGCCTGGCGTCGCCATCGCCCGTATCTGGTCAACCTCGCCTACCAAATGCTCGGAGACATCGGCGATGCGGAAGACGTTGCGCAGGAAGCATTCCTGCGGCTCTCGCGCGCCGAGATCAGCGGGATCGAGGATGTCCGGGGCTGGCTGACGGTGGTGGCCAGCCGGCTCTGCCTCGACCAGGTGCGCTCGGCCCGCGCACGTTACGAACGCCCCGGCGACATCCAGGAGCGGCCCGCGCCGCGCCGCTCCGACCCGGCCGACCGGGTCACCCTCGACGACGAGATCCGCACCGCGCTGCTGGAAGTTCTGCGCAGGCTCAGCCCCGGCGAACGGGTCGCCTTCGTGCTGCACGACGTGTTCGGGGTGCCTTTCGACTCGATCTCGCAAACCGTGGGTCGTCCGGTCGGCACCTGCCGGCAGCTGGCGCGGCGTGCACGGGCCAAATTCATTGCGGCGCAACCGAAGGTGGCCGCGGTGGCCGCGGCCGAACACCAGCTCGTCACGGAGAAGTTCATCACCGCGTGCGCCAACGGCGACCTCGCCGGGCTGACCGCCGTCCTGGATCCGACGGTCTGGGGCGTGGGCACGATTCTCGCCGACCCGGCGCCGCCGCCACAGGTCAACCACGGGCCGGACGCGGTGGCCACCAACCTGCTGCGCTACCTGTGGCCCGACGTGACCCTGGTCAGCGGTCCCGTCGGCGCGCCGGTGCTGCTGGCCTTCAGCGACCGCCGCCTGTTCGCCGTCATCGTGCTGACCATCCGCGGGGCGCGGGTGGGCAAAATCGAGGCGATCGCCGACCCGTCGGCGCGAACCGGGAACGCTGCCGAGAAGGCCTAGTTCTGTGTGTCTTTCGGTCCTGTGTCGCCCGAACGGTCGGGGCGCGCCGCGAAATAGCCGGCGATCGCCGCCGTGATCTCGAGAAACTTGCGCCGCGTGGCCGGCGCCATTTCACGGGTCACGTCGATGACGCCGCCGGGCCGCAGGTGCGGGTCGAACGGCACTTCGATGACCGGCCGCCCGTGATCGGTGAACTCGCGGGCCAGCAAGGCCCGGGTCCGTTTGTCGGCATGGCCGTCGGAATCGTTGAGCACCACGATGCTGTGGCCCAGCAGCGTCGCCAGGCCCTGATCCGCCAGCCACTCCATGGTTCGCGCGGCGGCGGACGCGCCGTCGGCCCAGGGCGAGGACACGACGATCAGCGCATCGAGATCCCGCAGGACCTCCTGGGTGAGAGGGGCGTCCATCGTCGAACCGCAGTCGATGACCGAGATGGTGAAATGGCGGTCCAGCCGCAGCGCGGCCTCCCGGTAGATCGCGGGATCGAGCACGCGGCGCGGGCCCGAGGCCGGTTCACCGCCGAGCACGTGAAGGCCCGCGGAATTGCGGCCCAGCCGCGCCACCACGTCGTCGAAGGACCGCAGGTTCTTGTCGGCGGTGAGCTCCCAGAACGAGCGCGTCGACCCCGGATCGATGCGGCTGCTCAGCCGCCCGAAGGCGGTATCGGCGTCGATCGCCACGACGTGGTCTTGCCGGCGGAGTCCGGCGAACAGCGAGCCGACGCTGGCGGCCACCGACGTCTTCCCCACACCGCCCTTGCCCAGCACGCCGACCTTGCAGTTGCCGTACAGGTGGGTCCGGATGGTCGCTTCGAATTCAGCCTCCTGCCGTTGGGCGGGCGACGGGCCCAGGTTGATCAGGCCAAAGGTGGCGATCCGCAGGATGCGTCGCCAACCGCGGTCGGGCATGTCGTGGGGCGGCGCCGCCGGGGGCGCCGGCGCCCGGCCCTGGGGCGGTGCGGGCCGCGGGGCGGCCTGGGGCCGCTGCGGAGGGGGACCAGACGGGTAGACCGCCGCGGTGCTCGGCCGCTGCGGCTGCAGACGGTCCCGCAGGAATTGGTCGCGGTCGTTCATGGGCTCCTCGGGTGCCAGGCGTCGGGCCGGTGGCCCGGCCGCGGCTAGCGTCTTACGTGATAAACGCCACGGTCCAGCGTGCGACGCCGGATGTGACCAATACCGGTCCAGTATCTTCTCACGCGGCCGGTGTTGAAACCTGCAAACTCAACCGGGCTCACTGCGGGGGCGTCACGACATCACGAGCGGGGTACTGAGCACGCTCATTCCCGCCCCTAACAGCGCCGCCACCCGGCCCGGGAGGGGGTGGTAGCAAACTGGGCGCGGCGGCTTGCCCCGGTGGTCGGCCGCGAGGGGTGCTGCTGTGGAGAAATCACGGGCCCACCCAGCGGCCCGGCAATATCGCCGATCAGCGGCGACAGCGAAATTTACGACCCCGCCGGCCGAGGTTAGACTTGACGAAGTTGGCATGTCAGGCGGGTATTGTCATATCGTTTTACGACTTGTCGAGACCGGTTCCAGGCCACCGTTCAGAGCTGCACGGACATCCCTACAGGAGCATCTCCGCCTGGGGCACAGCCCATCGAGACAAGACCGAAGGGGTTTTAGCCCGCAGCCTCCGGGTGCGACCTCATCGGGGCCGCCGCTAGCGGCCGCGCAGAACGTTCAGGTGAAGGGTCAGGTGCATATGACGCCCAAGCGCGTCGGGTTATACAACCCCGCGTTCGAGCACGACGCGTGCGGGGTAGCGATGGTCGTTGATATGCACGGCCGTCGCAGCCGCGACATTGTCGATAAGGCCATCACCGCGCTGCTGAACCTCGAACACCGGGGTGCCCAGGGCGCCGAGCCCCGCAGCGGCGACGGCGCCGGCATCATGTTGCAGGTTCCCGATGCCTTCCTTCGCGAAGTCGTGGACTTCGAGTTGCCGCCGCCGGGCAGCTACGCCACCGGCATCGCCTTCTTGCCGCAGTCGTCCAAGGACGCCGCCACCGCGTGTGCCGCGGTGGAGAAGATCGCCGAAGCCGAGGGCCTGGCGGTGCTGGGCTGGCGCAACGTCCCCACCGATGACTCGTCGCTGGGTGCGCTGTCGCGCGATGCCATGCCCACCTTCCGGCAGGTGTTCATGGCCGGGGCGTCCGGCATGACGCTGGAGCGCCGCGCCTACGTGGTCCGCAAGCGCGCCGAGCACGAACTGGGCACCAAGGGCCCCGGCCAAGACGGTCCCGGTCGCGAAACCGTTTACTTCCCAAGCCTTTCGGGTCAGACCCTCGTCTACAAGGGCATGCTGACCACCCCGCAGCTCAAGGCGTTTTACCTTGACCTGCAAGACAATCGGTTGACCAGCGCGCTGGGTATCGTGCACTCCCGGTTCTCCACCAACACTTTTCCGTCCTGGCCGCTGGCGCATCCGTTCCGTCGTGTCGCCCACAACGGAGAGATCAACACCGTCACCGGCAACGAGAACTGGATGCGGGCCCGCGAGGCGTTGATCAAGACCGACGTCTTCGGCTCGGAAGCCGACGTCGAGAAGTTGTTCCCGATCTGCACCCCGGGCGCCTCCGACACCGCGCGCTTCGACGAGGCGCTCGAACTGCTCCACCTGGGCGGGCGCAGCCTGGCCCACGCCGTGTTGATGATGATCCCCGAGGCGTGGGAACGCAACGAGTCGATGGACCCCGCGCGGCGGGCGTTCTACCGGTACCACGCGTCACTGATGGAGCCCTGGGACGGACCGGCGTCGATGACCTTCACCGACGGCACCATCGTCGGCGCCGTTCTCGACCGTAATGGCTTGCGCCCCTCGCGGATCTGGGTCACCGAAGACGGTTTGGTGGTGATGGCGTCCGAGGCCGGCGTGCTGGACCTGGACCCGGCCAAGGTGGTGCGCCGGATGCGGCTGCAGCCCGGGCGCATGTTCCTGGTGGACACCGCACAGGGGCGCATCGTCTCCGATGAGGAGATCAAAGCGGAGCTGGCCGCCGAACATCCCTACCAGGAGTGGCTGGACAAGAATCTCATCCCCCTTGACGACTTGCCGCAGGGCAACTACAAGCGGATGCCGCACGACCGATTGGTCAAGCGCCAGCAGACATTCGGCTACACCTACGAGGAACTCAACCTGTTGGTGGCGCCGATGGTGCGCAACGGCGCCGAGCCGATCGGGTCCATGGGTACCGATACCCCGGTCGCGGTCCTCTCGCAGCGGCCCCGAATGCTCTACGACTACTTCCAGCAGCTCTTCGCGCAGGTGACCAACCCGCCGCTGGACGCCATCCGCGAGGAGGTGGTGACCAGCCTGCAGGGCACCACCGGAGGCGAGCGTGACCTGCTTACGCCGACCGAGCGCTCGTGTCACCAGATCGCCTTGTCGCAGCCGATTCTGCGCAACCGGGAGCTGGCGAAGCTGGTGAACCTCGACCCGAACGACCAGGTCAACGGGCGCCCGCATGGCATGCGTTCCAAGGTGATTCGCTGCCTGTACCCGGTGGCCGAAGAGGGCGCCGGGCTGGCCGCCGCCCTCGAGGACGTGCGTGCGCAGGCGTCGGCGGCGATCGCCGACGGCGCGCGAGTGATCATCTTGTCCGACCGTGAATCCGACGAACGGATGGCGCCCATTCCGTCGCTGCTGGCGGTGGCGGGTGTGCACCACCACCTGGTGCGCGACCGGACGCGGACCCACGTCGGCCTGGTGGTGGAAACCGGTGACGCCCGCGAGGTGCACCACATGGCGGCGCTGGTCAGCTTCGGCGCCGCGGCGATCAACCCGTACCTGGCGTTCGAGTCCATCGAGGACATGCTGGACCGGGGCGTCATCGAGGGAATTGACCGCAAGGCGGCGCTGAACAACTACATCAAGGCCGCCGGCAAGGGCGTGCTGAAAGTGATGTCCAAGATGGGCATTTCAACCCTGGCCTCCTACACCGGTTCGCAGTTGTTCCAGGCGGTCGGGATTTCCGAGGATGTGCTCAGCGAATACTTCACCGGGTTGAGCTGTCCCATCGGCGGGATCACCCTGGACGACATCGCCGCCGACGTCGCCGCCCGCCACGGGCTGGCCTACCTGGACCGTCCGGGCGAACGCGCCCACCGCGAGCTCGAGGTGGGCGGGGAATACCAGTGGCGCCGCGAGGGCGAGTACCACCTGTTCAACCCGGAGACCGTGTTCAAGCTTCAGCACGCCACCCGCACCGGTCAATACAAGATCTTCAAGGATTACACGCGCCTGGTCGACGACCAGAGCGAGCGGATGGCCTCCCTGCGCGGCCTGCTCAAATTCCGCGGCGGTGTGCGTACATCGATTCCGCTGGACGAGGTCGAGCCCGCCAGCGAAATCGTGAAGCGCTTCTCCACCGGAGCGATGAGTTACGGCTCGATCTCCGCCGAGGCGCACGAGACGCTTGCCATCGCGATGAACCGGCTGGGCGGCCGGTCCAACAGCGGGGAAGGCGGCGAGGACGTCAAGCGTTTCGACCGCGATCCCAACGGCGACTGGCGCCGTAGCGCGATCAAGCAGGTCGCTTCGGCGCGGTTCGGCGTCACGTCGCACTACCTGACGAACTGCACAGACATCCAGATCAAGATGGCTCAGGGTGCGAAACCCGGTGAAGGAGGCCAACTTCCGGGGAACAAGGTGTACCCCTGGGTTGCCGAGGTACGGCACTCCACTCCCGGGGTCGGCCTGATCTCACCGCCGCCGCACCACGACATCTACTCCATCGAGGATCTCGCCCAGCTGATCCACGACCTGAAGAACGCCAACCCGGCCGCGCGCGTGCACGTCAAGCTGGTCTCCGAGAACGGCGTGGGCACGGTGGCCGCGGGTGTGTCCAAGGCACACGCCGACGTGGTGCTGATCTCCGGGCACGACGGCGGCACCGGCGCCACGCCGCTGACCTCGCAGAAGCACGCCGGTGCGCCGTGGGAGCTGGGCTTGGCGGAGACGCAGCAGACGTTGTTGCTCAACGGGTTACGCGACCGGATCGTGGTCCAGGTCGACGGCCAGCTCAAGACCGGCCGCGACGTGATGATCGCGGCGCTGCTGGGCGCCGAGGAATTCGGCTTCGCCACCGCGCCACTGGTCGTGGCGGGCTGCATCATGATGCGGGTCTGCCACCTGGACACCTGCCCGGTCGGAGTGGCCACCCAGAACCCGCTGCTGCGGGAACGTTTCACCGGCAAGCCCGAGTTCGTGGAGAACTTCTTCATGTACATCGCCGAAGAAGTCCGTGAATACATGGCGCAGCTGGGTTTCCGGACCCTCAACGAGGCCGTCGGCCAGGTCGGATCACTGGACACCACGCTGGCCCGAGCGCACTGGAAGGCGCACCGGCTCGATCTGGGCCCGGTCCTGCACGAGCCGGAATCGGCGTTCATGAATCAGGATCTGTACTGCACCTCGCGTCAGGACCACGGTCTGGACAAGGCGCTCGACCAGCAGTTGATCGTGATGAGCCGCGAGGCGCTGGATTCCGGAAAGCCGGTGCGGTTCTCCACCACGATCAGCAACGTCAACCGCACGGTGGGCACCATGCTCGGCCATGAGGTGACCAAAGCGTATGGCGGTCAAGGGTTGCCGGACGGCACCATCGACATCACCTTCGACGGCTCGGCCGGCAACAGCTTCGGCGCCTTCGTGCCGCGAGGCATCACCTTGCGCGTCTACGGCGACGCCAACGACTACGTCGGCAAGGGACTGTCCGGTGGCCGGATCGTCGTTCGGCCGTCGGACGGCGTGCCGCAGGACTACGTGGCCGAGGACAACATCATCGGCGGCAACGTGATCCTGTTCGGCGCGACCAGCGGGCAGGCGTACCTGCGCGGTGTGGTCGGCGAGCGATTCGCGGTCCGTAACTCCGGGGCGCACGCCGTCGTCGAGGGCGTCGGGGACCACGGTTGCGAATACATGACCGGCGGCAAGGTCGTCGTCCTCGGTCGCACCGGCCGTAACTTCGCGGCCGGCATGTCCGGCGGTGTGGCGTATGTCTACGATCCGCACGGCGAATTACCAGAAAATCTCAACGCGGAGATGGTCGAGCTCGAGAGCTTGGATGAAGATGACAACGAGTGGTTACACGCCATGATCCAGGGACACGTCGACGCCACCGATTCCGCTGTGGCTCAGCGCATTCTGGGTGACTGGCCAGAACAGCGGCGGCATTTCGTCAAGGTGATGCCGCGGGACTACAAGCTGGTGCTGCAGGCCATCGCCGAAGCGGAACGCGACGGCGTGGATGTGGACAAGGCGATCATGGCGGCCGCCCATGGCTGATCCAAGCGGCTTCATGAAATACACGCATCGGGAACTGCCGAAGCGCCGGCCCGTCCCGTTGCGGTTGCAGGACTGGAACGAGGTCTACGAAGAATTCGACAACGAGACCTTGCGGGAGCAGGCGACCCGCTGCATGGACTGCGGTATTCCGTTCTGTCACAACGGTTGCCCGCTGGGCAATCTGATTCCGGAGTGGAATGACCTGGTCCGCAAGGACCAGTGGCGCGACGCCATCGAACGGCTGCATGCCACCAACAACTTCCCGGACTTCACCGGCCGGCTGTGCCCGGCCCCCTGTGAGTCGGCCTGTGTGCTGGGCATCAACCAGCCCCCGGTGACGATCAAGCAGATCGAGTACGAAATCATCGAGAAGGCCTTCGCCGAGGGCTGGGTGCGGCCGCTGCCGCCGGAGAAGCTGACCGGGAAAAAGGTCGCCGTGGTCGGTTCCGGACCGGCGGGTCTGGCCGCCGCGCAGCAGCTGACCCGCGCCGGCCACACCGCCATCGTCTTCGAGCGGGCCGATCGCATCGGTGGATTGCTGCGCTACGGCATTCCGGAATTCAAGATGGAAAAGCGCGTGGTCGACCGTCGGCTGGACCAGATGCGGGCCGAGGGAACCGAATTCCGGGCGGGCGTCAACGTCGGGGTCGACATCACCGCGGAACAACTGCTCGCCGACTTCGACGCGGTGGTGCTGGCCGGCGGTGCGACCGCGTGGCGCGATCTGCCCGTTCCCGGCCGGGAATTGGACGGCATCCACCAGGCGATGGAGTACCTGCCCTGGGGCAATCGGCAAGCGTCGGGCGACCTCGGCGAAGCCGACATGGATGCGGACGGACAGCCGCCGCTCACCGCCAAAGGCAAGAAGGTCATCATCATCGGCGGCGGTGACACCGGCGCCGACTGCCTGGGCACCGTGCATCGGCAGGGCGCCATCGAGGTGCACCAGTTCGAGATCATGCCGCGCCCGCCGGAGACGCGCGCCCCGTCCACCCCGTGGCCGACCTATCCGCTGATGTACCGGGTGTCCGCGGCGCACGAAGAGGGCGGCCGGCGGGTGTTCTCCGTCAACACCGAGGCGTTCGTCGGCAAGGACGGCCGCGTGACGGCGCTCAAGGCCCACGAGGTGACCATGCAGGACGGCAAGTTCGTCAAGGTGGAGGGTTCCGAATTCGAACTCGAGGCCGACCTGGTGTTGCTGGCGATGGGATTCGTCGGCCCCGAGAAGGAGGGCCTGCTCACCGAACTCGGGGTCAAGTTCACCGACCGCGGCAACGTCGCGCGCGGCGCCGACTTCGAGACCTCGGTTCCGGGCGTCTTCGTCGCCGGGGACATGGGTCGTGGCCAGTCCTTGATCGTGTGGGCGATAGCTGAGGGCCGGGCGGCCGCGGCGGGGGCGGACCGGTTCATGATGGGTTCCACCGCTCTGCCGGCAGTTATCAAGCCGACCACAGCACCGATTCAGTAGTAACACCAGTCACATCAGAAACACGACCGGTTCTCCTCGGCGCGTCTCCCGCAGTTTGCCAGGAGGTAGGTGTCTAATAACCCTTTGTGAGCCCGCTCACAGGGGGGTCTCACTGTTTCCCGGATGAACGGACCGACCGCAGGAGTGGTTCTTGTGCATATCCACCCAGTACCCCGAACGCGGATGGGGCGAATGGCCTGGTCATGGTTGCGTCACCCGGTGAAAAGTCGCGAGTTCCCCGCAAAGCACGAGCGGCTCGTAACCGCTCAGGACCTATTGCTCTTTGGCGCGTGACCGCTCGGACAACGCGCTTACTGGCGCGCGGTGGGTTTGCTCGAATCGCGGTGGGCGGGATTTTCGCCTAAGAGTCCCAAGCGGGCCCCCAAATCGGTACACAGGTCCGTCATCGGTCCCATAACCCCGAGTCGCGGATCGCCTCGGCGAGCGGCTCCAGCACGGCCGGGTCGTGGGGCGGGGGAAGGTAGACGATGCCCAGATCCAGCCCTTCGGCGGCGAGTCCGGCCGCGTCCTCGACGACCTTCCCGTAGTCGAGATCCGGGTCCAGGCGCAGGTGGGCCGAGAGCGTGATCTCCTTCGGATCGCGGCCGATGTCCGCGCAGTGCGAGGCGAGCACGTCACGCTTGCGGGCGAAAACGTCGGGCGGACCGCCGGCGAAGTTCCAGTGCTGCGCATAGCGGGCGGTGATCCGCAGCGTGCGCTTCTCCCCGCTGCCGCCGATGCAGATCGGCGGGTGCGGCCGCTGCGGACCCTTGGGCTCGTTGCGGGCGCCCTTGAGCCGGTAGAACCTGCCGTCGAAGTCGGTTGTTTCGTCGCTGAGCAGGCCGGTCAGCACCTCGCACGCTTCCTCGAAGCGGTCGAAACGTTCCTTGATGCTGCCCAGCTCGATGCCGTAGGCGCCGGATTCCTCTTCGTTCCAGCCGGCGCCGATCCCCAGCTCGAGTCGCCCGTTCGAAATGATGTCTAGGGTGGCCGCCATGTTGGCCAGCACCGCGGGGTGGCGGTAGTGGATCCCGGTGACCAAGGTGCCCAGCCGCAACCGGTCGGTGGCCTGTGCCAGCGCCGTCAGCGTCGTCCAACCCTCCAGGCATGGCCCGCTGCTGTCGGAAAAGATCGGATAGAAGTGGTCGAAGGTCCACCCGGATTCATACACGTCGATGTCGTCGGCCACCTGCCAGACGGCCAGCATTTGTGCCCAGGTGGTGTTTTGCGGAGAAGTCTTGAACGCGAAGCGCATCTCGGGGACGTTAGTCGGCCTTTATGAAGGGCAACTAAACTTGACCGCGCTATGACTACCGTTTGCAGTTCCCTCGGCATCGACACCAAGATCACCCTGCTGGCGGCGGGCCTGATCTTCCTGCTCGCGCTCGTTCTCGGCGTATGGAAATACCGCGGCATGATCACCTCCGACAACCACCTCGCGCATCCCTACGTCGACATCGCCCACCGGGCGGCGCTGCTGTACTCGTTCGCGACGCTGCTGCTCGCGGCCTTCGTGCAATACAGCGCCTGGCCGGTGTGGGTGAACCTGACGGCGTCGGGCGTGGTGGTCTTCTTCTTCGTGTCGGCCATCGCGGCCTACATAAACCACGGAGCGCGGCGCGACACCGTCAACCAATTCGAGAACGCCGACGGGCGACTCAGGCTGGCGATGGTGTTGTTGATCGTCGGTGAGATCGGCGGGTTCAGCGTGCTGCTCGTCGGGTTCATCGTCGGCCAACTGCTGTAATACGCGGGGGTGTGGCGGTGACCTGTGGCGCCCGGCTTCGCCGCGCTTGCAGTCACCGGGTGGGCACACTGGAGTCATGGATCCGGTAGCGGCACTGCGGCAGATCGCCTACTACAAGGACCGGAGCCGCCACGACCCCAGGCGGGTGATGGCCTATCGCAACGCCGCCGACATCATCGAGGGCCTCGACGACGCGGCGCGGGAACGCCACGGCCAGGCCAACAGCTGGCAGTCGTTGCCGGGCATCGGCCCCAAAACCGCCAAGGTCATCGACCAGGCCTGGTCGGGTCAAGAACCCGACCTGCTGGTCGAACTCCGTTCCACCGCAGAGGATCTCGGTGGCGGCGACATCCGGTCCGCGCTGCGTGGCGATCTGCATCTGCACTCGAACTGGTCGGACGGCTCGGCGCCCATCGAGGAGATGATGGCCGCCGCGGCGGCGCTGGGCCACGAATACTGCGCGCTGACCGACCATTCGCCGCGGCTGACCATCGCCAACGGTCTCTCGCCGGAGCGGTTACGCAAGCAGCTCGACGTGATCGACGGGCTACAGGAGAAGTTCGCGCCGATGCGCATCCTCACCGGGATCGAGGTGGACATCCTCGACGACGGCAGCCTGGATCAAGAGCCCGAACTGCTGGAGCGCCTCGACGTCGTGGTGGCCAGCGTGCACTCCAAGTTGTCGATGGATTCCGCCGCGATGACCCGGCGCATGCTGCGCGCGGTGGAGAACCCGCACGCGGACGTGCTCGGGCACTGCACCGGCCGGCTGGTGTCCGGAAACCGCGGCATCCGGCCGGAATCCAAGTTCGACGCCGAGGCGGTGTTCACCGCATGCCGCGAGCGCGGCACCGCGGTGGAGATCAACTCCCGGCCCGAGCGGCGCGACCCGCCGACGCGTCTGCTCAACCTGGCGCTGGAGATCGGTTGCGTGTTCAGCATCGACACCGACGCCCATGCGCCCGGACAGCTGGATTTTCTCGGTTACGGCGCCCAGCGCGCGCTGGACGCGGGCGTTCCCGCCGACCGGATCGTGAACACCTGGACAGCCGAGCGGCTGCTGGAGTGGACGGGGCCCAACTAAAACCGAAAGTCGTAGTAGACCGCGAACTCTGGGGAATGGCGCGTCGAGACAGCTCCGCGCGGCAGGTGCTCGCCAGGTCGAGCGAGTTAGTGCTCGTCGTAATGGTCGCCGTGAGCGGCGTGCCGACAACCATCGTGGATGTAGTCGACGTGGTCGCCGTGCGGGACCGCGACATGCCCGCAGCCCTCGCCGTGGGCGTGGGCGTGGCTCTCATGGACCACGTGCCCAGAGGAGGACTCACATTCGTCGTAGTGACCGTCATGCTTTCGATGAAGGTGACCGTCATGTACATAGTCGACGTGATCGCCGTGCGGGACCGCGACATGCCCGCAGCCTTCCCCGTGGGCGTGATCATGGCCAGGGTGCTGAGTGTGTGTTTCGGTTCCCATGGTCGCCACCACCTTCCGGCTCGCTTCACCCAAATACTAGTCGCGGCAAGGCCACGGAAGAAGACTCTGAAGAGGCCCATGGCCGAATGCAGGGAAGTTGCGGCCGTGTCGCCCGCTCGCGCGGCCGGTGCAGCTCGCACTATCGCCTGCTCGCGTGCCGGGGGTAGTGGACGACCTCAGTCGGGCAAATGCGGCATTTCGAAGCCCGGATTGCGGCCGACCAGCACCGCGGGCGTGAGCGCGGATTTGCCATAGCGACTTCGAACCCGGTCGATCGCCTCGTCGACGGCGAGCCGGCCGGCGTCCGCGCCGAACGGCAGCATCAGCTGCTGGGCGCCACTGCGGTCGATGCCCGCCACGGCGAAGCCGACCAGCGTCAAACCGCGCTGCGCGAGCATCGGCGCGGCACCGGCGACCAGCTGCCGCGCGGCGGCCAGAATGGACGCCGTGGACGACGTGGCCCGCGGCATGGTGTGCGACCGGGTTGCCCGGGTGAAATCGTCGAAGCGCAGCCGCAGCACCACGGTGCGGCCGGTGCGGCCGGCGGCGCGCATGCGACCCGTGATGCGGTCGATCAGGTTGACCACCACGGTGTCAATCTCGTTGGGCGACATGGTGTTACCGGATCTGCCCAGCGCCCGCTGGGCGCCGACGGAGCGGCGACGAACGTCGGTGGTGACCCGGCGGCGGTCGATATTGCGGGACAGCGCATACAGCTGGCGGCCCATCGCGCCGCCCACCATCAAGCCCAGCGCCGACTCACTGAGCTCGGCGACATCGGCAACGGTCACGATGCCGTGTGCGTGCAGCTTCTCGGCCGTCACCGCGCCCACACCCCACAGCCGGCGCACCGGCAGTGGTCGCAAAAACGTCAACTCCCGATCGGGCGGCACCAGCAGCAGCCCGTCGGGCTTGGCCTCCTGGCTGGCGACCTTGGCGAGAAACTTCGTCCGGGCGATCCCGACGGTGATCGGCAGCCCGACCCGGTCGCGCACGTCGGCGCGCAACCGCTCGGCGATCGCCGCCGGCGTGCCGCTGACCCGGCGCAGCCCGCCGACGTCGAGGAAGGCCTCGTCCACCGACAGCGCCTCCACGATCGGGGTGCAATCACGGAACACCTCGAAGACGGCGTCACTGGCGCGGCTGTAGGCGCTCATCCGCGGCGGCACCACCACCGCGGCCGGGCACAGCCGCCGTGCCTGCGCCCCGCCCATCGCCGTGCGAACGCCGTAGGCCTTGGCTTCGTAACTCGCGGCCAGGACCACCCCGCCGCCGACGATCACCGGGCGGCCGCGCAGTGTCGGGTCGTCGCGCTGCTCGACGGACGCGTAGAAGGAATCGAGGTCTGCGTGCAGGATGGAAGCGTCACTCCGCACGAACATATGTTCGCATACGGCTCTGACAGCTAGCGGGATTCGCCGTAGATACTGCTGACCCAGATGTGGGTGAGGGTGTCGACGACGTGGTCCTCGTCGACCGCGGGTGTCTCGGCGGAGAGCGCGGCCATCATGCTGCGCTCGTTCATCTGGTTCAGCGAGGTGGCGAGGTCGGCGGCGGGAATGGTGTCGGGTGCGGCGCCGCGCTCGCGTTCCGCCGTGATCATGGCCGCCGTCTGGTCGATCCACTTCTGCATGAACCCCGACCACACCGACCGCAACTCCGCGCTGGTGGCCAGCGCCTCGGTCGCAGCGCGAGCCAGCGGGCGGTGCGAGCTGAAGGCGGTGAAGAACGCCTTGATCCCGTTGCGCCACACCCGTCGCGGGTCGGCCGGCAGCCGCTGCACAGCGCCGTCGAACTCGGCGTCGGCGCGCGCGATGACCGGCTCGAGCAGCGACAGCACCACCGCCTCTTTGGACTTGAAATAGAAGTAGAACGTGGGCCGGGACAGGCCGGCACCCTTGGCCAGGTCGTCGACCGAGATGCCGGCGAACGGTCGCGTCTCGAGCAGCCGCTCGGCGGTGGCGAGGATGGCATGCTCACGCTCGTCGCCCGAGGGGCGGATGGCGCGACGGCCCCGCAGGGCGCGAGTCTGGCCGACGGAAGTCACGGTCGCGACTTTACACCCTGTCGAGATTATCAACACCCTGTTGACCCACTCGACACCGCGTTGATAACGTGGTGGCATGACTGAGCACCTTGACGTCCTCATCGTGGGCGCCGGCATCTCCGGCGTGAGCGCGGCCTGGCACCTGCAGGAACGCTGCCCGACAAAGAGCTACGCCATCCTCGAACGCCGCGCCGACCTCGGCGGCACCTGGGACCTCTTCAAATACCCGGGTATCCGATCCGACTCGGACATGTTCACCCTCGGCTTCCGGTTCAAGCCCTGGCGTTCGGCGAAGTCGATCGCCGACGGCGCGTCGATCAAGGCCTACATCAAGGAGGCCGCGGTCGAGAACCGGATCGAGCCGCGCATCCGCTACAACCACCGGGTGGTGGCCGCCGACTGGTCCGACGCGGACAACCGCTGGACGCTGACCGTCGAAAACGAAGGCCGCCAGAGCGAGATGACGTGCTCGTTCCTGTTCGCCTGCACCGGCTACTACAACTACGACGAGGGGTTCTCGCCCACCTTCCCGGGCTCGGACGACTTCGGCGGCACCATCGTCCATCCGCAGCACTGGCCGGAGGACCTCGACTACGCGGGCAAGCGAATCGTCGTCATCGGATCCGGCGCCACCGCGATCACCCTGATTCCCGCCCTGGTGAACTCCGGCGCGGGTCACGTGACGATGCTGCAGCGCTCGCCGACCTACATCGGCTCGCTGCCCGGGGTCGACCCCTTCGCCGAGAAGGCCAACCGGCTGCTACCGGGGCGCCTCGCGCACATGGCCAACCGCTGGAAGGCCATCGCGTTCAGCACTTTCCAGTACCAGCTGTCCCGCAAGGCCCCCGCCTACATGCGCAAGACGTTGATGACGATGGCGCAGCGGCGCCTGCCGCAGGGCTACGACGTCGAAAAGCACTTCGGCCCGCGCTACAACGTCTGGGACGAGCGGTTGTGCCTGGCGCCCGACGGCGACTTCTTCCGGACCATTCGGCACGGCAAGGCCGACGTCGTCACCGACACCATCGACCGGTTCACCAAGACCGGCATCAAGCTCACCTCGGGCGAGGAGTTGCCGGCCGACATCATCGTCACCGCAACGGGGTTGAACATGCAGTTGCTGGGTGGGGTGAAGCCGACCCGCAACGGTGAGGACATCGACCTGACCTCGTTGATGACCTACAAGGGCCTGATGTTCTCGGGTGTGCCGAACTTCGCCATCACCTTCGGATACACGAACGCGTCCTGGACGCTGAAGGCCGACCTGGTCTCCGAATTCGTGTGCCGGTTGCTGAATCACATGGACGCCAAGGGTTTTGACTTTGTGGAGCCGCAGCACCCGGGCGACGACGTCGACGAGCTGCCGTTCATGGACTTCACTCCCGGATACTTCCGGCGTTCGATGCACTTGCTGCCCAAGTCGGGGTCGCGGGCGCCGTGGCGGCTCAAGCAGAACTACGTCGTCGACATGCGCACCATCCGGCGCGGCAAGGTCGACGACGAGGGCCTGAAGTTCGCGAAAAAGCCCGCGCCGGTAGCGGTTTAGCGGTCCTCGGCGACGACGACGATCCCGTCGTCGTCGCTGTAGGCGATTTCGCCCGGCACGAACGTCACACCGCCCAGGGTGACCTCGACGTCGCGGTCGCCGGCACCGGTCTTGGTGCTCTTGCGAGGATTGGTGCCCAGCGCCTTGATGCCGATGTCCATGCCCCGCAGTGCGGCGCAGTCACGCACCGCACCGTTGATGATGAGCCCGGCCCAGCCGTTGGAGCGCGCGAGCTCGGCGATGACGTCGCCGACCAGCGCTGCATGCAGCGAGCCGGCACCGTCGACCACCAACACCCCACCGTCACCCGGCTCCGAGAGCACCGACTTCAGCAGCGCGTTGTCCTGAAAGCAGCGCACGGTGCTGATCGGCCCGGCGAATTCGGCCCGACCGCCGAGCTGGCGGAATTGCACGTCGCAGCTGCGCACGTCGGGACCGATGCTGTCGACGATGTCGGCGGTCGGCCGGAATGACACCGTCACTTCTGACACGGTAGCCGCCTACGCGCTCAGCGGCGGCGCAGCTGGCGGATGAGCAGGACGGCCAGCAGGCTGACGGCCAGGGCAACGATCAGCGGCACCGGGGATTGACCCACTGCGGGGCCCGCAACAGCGGGAGAGACCGGGTTGTTGGCGGCGTCCACGGTGGACTTCGCTTGTGCGGCGGCATCTTTGGCGGCAGCAGTGAGGTCACCATTGGTTTCGACCCGCTGTTGCACGGTGGGCGCGGGTTCGGCGTTCTTGGCCGGCGCCTTTTTCGCGGGAGCCTTTTTGGCGGGCGCCTTTTTCGCGGGAGCCTTTTTAGCAGGCGCCTTTTTGGCGGGCGCTTTCGCGGTCTTTTTCGCCGCCTTGGCGGGGGGTTTCTTTTCCGGCGGATTGCCGGCACCGTCGGGCGCGCTGTTGGTTGGGTCCTGCGGGTCTGCCATGCGGCCGCTCCTTGAGCTTCCTCTGTCGTCGTTTCCCTAGCTCACCGGGATCTCGCCCCATCATGCCAGGACGTGTCACGGCACCTCGATCACCGGTCGCCGCACCGATCACCGCCTGCGCCGCACCGCCCACCAGGCACCGCCGGCGACGAGCGCCACCGCGACCGCAACGAACGGCCAGACGGGGACATCGCCGCCGTCACCGCCGGCGGCGGCCGGCCCGGGTGTACCGGCGCCGGGCACCGTGAGCTGAAACGACCAGGAGCCGGACACCGCGTGGCCGTCCGCGGAGGTCACCCGGTAGTTCACCGTGTACGTGCCGGCCGGCCCCAGTGGACCTAGGGCGATGCTGACCACCGCGCCTTGCACGGTGGGCTCGCCCGTGGACCACACGTTGCCGTCCGGCCCGACCACCGTCATCGCGGCGAAGGTGGTCTCCAACCGCTCGTTGAAGGTTGCGCTGACCCGTTGCGGGCCGGTCGTCAGGACCGCATTGACCGCGGGGTCGGTGGCAACCCGCGTGGCGTGCGCTGACGCGACCGGCGCGGTGAGCGTGGCAATGACGACCATGGCGCTGACGCACGCGCCCACCGCCAACCGTTTCATGGCCGTCGGCGGATCAAGACGATCGCGATACCCAGCGCGGCGATCACCAGAGCGGCGCCACCCAACAGTCGAGCGGTGCTGTCGGCCTGGCCGGGCGTCGCATGGTGCAGGTGGGGCGCCGCCGGTCCGCCGACAAGGGTGAGCATGGGCGCCGGGTGTTCCGGCTCGCCGCCGTCGGGCAGCGGCGGCTGATCCCATTTCACGACCGTTCCGTCGGCGTAGGTCTGCGTGGCCGGGAAGCTGACGGTGTCGGCGTCGGGCAACTTGACGGACAACCGGAACAGCGCGAATTGGTCCGCGGCGATCCCCCCGGTGGGGGCGGCCGTCCATGTCACCGAGCGGACCGCACCGGACGCCGCGTCGCGGTCGAGGCTGGCCGCCCAGCCCGGCATGCTTTCGGTGCGGGCCGATGCGACGTTGGGAAGGGTGACGGTCAGCGCGGTGGTGGCGGCCCCGGTGTTCGATTCGTTGGGCACCTGGAAGGTGACGAGGGCCATGGCGCCGCGCACCGCATTGTCGGCGCCGGCGTGGACGTGTGCCCGGGCGGCGGGGGTCTGTACCGCCGATCCGAGAGTGAGGACGACGACCGCGCCAACCGTGACGAGGATGCGCGAGATCCACCTGCTGTGGACTGACATTGCGGGGGGTTGCCTTTCGTGCGGGCGGTCAGCTCAACCCGAGGCGGGCCATCAGGTCCGCCTCGATCCCTTCGAGCTGCGACGAGATCGCGGCGTGCGCCGCCCGGCGTCGCGCGGCGGGCAGATTCTCCGCGGCGGTCACCGCCGCCGACAGATCGGTGAGCCGTTCGGCGATGGCGCCCACGAACTGCTTTGTCTCGGCGTCCTTGGGCTTCTTGTCCTGCACCATCCGCAACGACTTTTCCGCCCCGGCGATTCGGGCCGACAGCTGGGCACCCTGTCCGGAGAACTGGCCGATCTGAGCCGGCGGAATCCCGAGCTGATCCGCGCGGCGCTGATCGATCAGCGCGCGCGCCGAGACGGCTAAGCGGTAGATCACCGGCGTGAGGATGGGCGCGAGCAGCCGCGACACCGTGAGCACGCGACGGATCCGTGTCGGCGAAAAGATCTTGCCCTCCCGTGCCGCCTTGAGTTGGACCTCAGCGACTTTCAACGCAGTGCGGTCACTGTCGCGCTGCGCCTTGATCTGAGCCTTGAGCGCCTTGTTCTCCGCCCGTTGCGCGGATTTGGCGCGGCGAACCTCGTTTTTCGCGGCCAGCTTGGCCTCGAGCTTCGCGCGGGCCTTCATCGCGCGGGCTTCAGCGCGACGCGTCGCACGGCTCTTTCGCTTGCCGAACAGGCCCATTCCCGGCCGCCTCCCGGTATCTCGCTGGCAATCGTTGTCTCACGTTCGCGCGGTTCGCGATCCGTGAGCCAACCCTAATCGGAATAGGCGGGCGGCAGCCCCCCAGGGCTGGCCAGACGGCGCCGGAAGGCTGCTGTCAGGCTTGGGCGGCCGCTAGGCGTCCAGGTGCTCCACGCGGCGCAGCTCGTTGACCCGCGCCATGACCTCGCGCTGGGCCTCGGGAGACAGCTCCGCCGTGCGCACCGCGATGCGGCGCACACTGTCGTCGCGCGTCGTGGCCAGCCACGACAATTCCTTGTCGAGCTTCTCGTAGTACTCGTCGTCGGTGAAGTAGGCCGGCTTGATGCGGAAGAAGTTGGCCAACGCGGCCATGGTCGCCGAGGACGGGTTGGTGCGGTTGCCGGAACGCAGCT
This sequence comes from Mycobacterium sp., assembly GCF_004298145.1. Lineage (GTDB taxonomy): Bacteria > Actinomycetota > Actinomycetes > Mycobacteriales > Mycobacteriaceae > Mycobacterium. Next base: position 70,011 of record NZ_SCRH01000033.1, on the reverse strand, counting down.
GGGACAGGTAGGGAGCCGACATCGTTACGCCCTCCGCCTTGAGCGCCCCGATCACTTCCGCGGATGTGTGCGGCCCGCGTCCGGGCGGATACACCGTGTCGAACAGGCGGTTCAGGCGAGCAGCGAACGTCGTGCTCATTGATATGACCTCCACGGGGCTGTAGAAGTGAACTATTACCTAAGTGTATTTGCTGATCATGGTAGCGACGCTTGGTAAGGGTAACCAGGTGCAAACCCCAAAAGATTCCCGGCCCGCATAGCTGACCCTCACCATCTCCCCACTTGACGAGCGTCTAACTGATTCGCTGGAGTGTCCACCAAATCCATGGAACTCACAGGCTACCCGCAGAATTGGACACCCGTCCCGAAGTGGCGGGCGGGCGTCCTCGTGGGGGACGCGGTGAGCACCCGGGCGGTGCAGGGTGATTGCACCGCAACGGGCCGGTAAGCCGGCCCGATCTCGCACACCATTTGCTGCCGTGCGCGAAACAAGACCGGGGAGGGCGCGACGAAACCCCGCGGCCGCCTGGCGGACACCGATGGTCGAGGGGTCGTTAACTTAGCCGGCGCGGGGGGCGGACTTGTCGCTCGTCTCCGCGAGCGCGAGGGACGACGCCACCGTCGGGACCGCGAATCACCGTTCGCGCACCCTGACACCTCGGATTCGAGTGCGGAACTCGTTTCCGGGTTTCGTCATGCGGCGAGAAGCATCGCCAGAATTGCCGTGTCGGGATGGCTGATCGGGTCGACGCCCACCCGGCTCACCATCGAGGTGATGGTGCCGTCGGCCTCTGCTTCCACCCAAGCCGCGCGGTGTTCCAGCCCGAGATAGGGCAGTCCGGGTAGCAATACGCATCCCGATGCCGCGCCCGTGCACTCGGGCAGCGACGGCGTGGTTTCCGACGGCGGATGCAGCATGAGCAGTGCCGGGGGCTGATGGTCTGCGAAATATCCTGGCTGGATTGCCGATTCACCGAAAACCGTGCCCTCGGCCAGCACCAGGCCAACCATGCCCGGCTCGGGTTCGTCGGGCAATTCCTCGCGGGCGCCGAACACCGTTGTGGTGGAGAGTAATCCGGGCAAAGACGCGATCCTTACCGCGACCATCAGTAGCTGGGCCCACTCTTTCGTCGAATCGGGCCAACGCCCGGAGATCACGAACCCCTTCAGGGCGCCACGAGAATGGAACGGGGAAACCCCGATAGGTCGATCCGACCCAGTTTCCATCTCGACCTCCGCGCGACGCCTCCGCTTGGAATAACCACACTGGTAGCCCGAATAATTAAGAATGCCTGCGGATTAGGCCCCGTGCAACACGACACGGTGAGCGTCGCGGATCTTCACACATAGCCGATTCGGGGCCAGACAAACGACTGGGGCGCCGCGCAATCCGCGCGACGCCCCAGCCGACCGAAATGAAAGTCAGCCGAAAATCAGGCCCTGGGTTTTCGAGGTCGCAGCCGCGTACCGCTTCTGCACGTCTGCCCAGTTGACGACGTTCCAGAACGCCTTGACGTAGTCCGCCTTGACGTTCTTGTACTGCAGGTAGAAAGCGTGCTCCCACATGTCCACCTGCAGCAGCGGAATGATGCCGAGCGGAACGTTGGCCTGCTGGTCGTAGAGCTGGAAGGTCAGCAGCCTGCCGCCGAGGGTCTCATAGCCCAGCACAGCCCAGCCCGACCCCTGCAGGCCGTTGGCGGCCGCGCTGAACTGCGCGCGGAACCGGTCGAAGGATCCGAATGCGTCGTCGATTGCGGCGGCCAATTCGCCGGTCGGCTTGTCGCCGCCGTCCGGCGACAGGTTCTTCCACCAGATCGAGTGGTTGACGTGGCCGCCCAGGTGGAATGCCAGGTTCTTTTCGTTCAGGAAGATCGCGGCGTGATCCTCGTTGGCACGGGCCTCTTCGAGCTTGGACAGAGCGTCGTTCACGCCTTTGACGTATGCGGCGTGGTGCTTACTGTGGTGGATCTCGTTGATCTGACCTGAGATGTGCGGTTCCAACGCTGCGTAGTCCCAGTCCAAGTCGGGCAGGGTGTATTCAGCCACGGCGTTCCTTTCTTCGATTATCGTCTTGACGCTCAGTCGTGCGGGGCGCCTCACGGCGGCCGACCGCTATCAACCCTGCTCTATGACCGCGCGCACCGCAAGAACGACCCCCCGTTGAGGCCGCTAGGCGGATACCCGCTCGGGGTCAATTCAGAACAAGACGATGACCGCGAGCACCGCCAGCAAGACCAGTGCGATCAATCCGGCGCGCAGCGCCGCGATGCTGTAGCTGTGATTCCACGCGGGCGAGCCGCAATACGACTTCGATGGGGCCGGTGAACCCGAACCGAACGAATGCGTGGTCATCAATCGCCTTCCACCCCCGGTTCACCTCGCGTTAGTGAGGTGAGTCACAAACACTTTTCGCGAACGCGATCATAGCGCTTTGTGACGGGGTTGAGAAATAGCGCGCTGAGCTGCGGTTTATTGAGAACCGGCTGGGTACGGGGGCTCACGGCGACAGGAGCGGGACTGGGCGGGCGGGGTGCTGCGGCGCCGGTGCTTAGCAAGGCAATGCATTTCGCTCAACTACCCGGGTTGGGCTGTCTATGACATGCGTAAAACACCGGGATGTTATCCACAGTTAGACCACCGTTTGGCGCCAGAGGCTGTAGCGATGGATTTCCATCCCTCCCGGGCACCTGTGGATAAACCTGTGGAAACTGTGGATAGCCTGCAAGCGCCGAATACGTTGCCCAACCCCTGGAGCGGTGGTCGATACCTGGCGCTGCGCGGCCCGCGTCGTCGCGGCGGCGGGGCTGGATCGCACCGCCCCCGCGCGGCGCTAGTCTGGTCCGGTGATCCAGGTGTGCTCCCAGTGCGGCACCCGCTGGAACGTGCGCGACCGGCAACGCGAGTGGTGTCCCCGCTGCCGCGGCGCCCTCATGGCGCCCCTATCGGAGTCGCCACCCGCCGACCCGCGATGGGGCACCGCGCTCCCGGCCGGACCGCAACGGAGTCCGGGGTGGCAGCGCACGCCACCCCGGCTGCCGCCCGGCTATCGCTGGGTCGCGGTGCGTCCCGGCGCCGCGCCGCCGGCCAGACACGGCCGGCGCCCCCTCGGACCCACACCGCGCTACCCGGTGATGCCGCGCTGGGGTTTGGCGGACCGCGTCGAGCACGCGCCCGCAGTTGCCGAAGCGCCCGCGCCACCGGGGCCCTCGGCCCAGCTCATCCGCACCACGTCATTCGTGAGCGTGCTGGTCCTCAGCATTGCCGCCCTCGTCTACGTCGTCCGCTATGTGCTCCTGGTGATCAACCGGAACACGTTGCTGAACTCGTGGGTGGCCATCGGCGCCGACTGGCTCGGCGTGCTCGCCAGCGTGGGCGCGGCCGCGGCGGTGATCGCCTCCGGCGTGGTGCTGATCCGGTGGATGATCGCGCGGCGCGCCGCCGTGTTCGCCCATCACGGCCTGCCCGAGCCGCGCTCCGCGCGGGCGCTGTGGGCCGGCTGCATCGCGCCGCTGGCCAATCTGCTGTGGGCCCCGGTGTACGTGATCGAGCTGGCGCTGCTCGAAGACCACTTTGCCCGGCTGCGCAGGCCCATCCTTCAGTGGCGGATCGCGTGGGTCTGCAGTTACGCCGTATCCGTGTCCGCGATCGCGACCAGCTTCGTCACCGACGCCCAGGGCATCGCCAACAACACCGTCCTGATGGTCGTCGCCTACCTGTTCGCGGCCGCCGCCTTGGCCGCCGCCACGCGCATTTTCGAGGGATTCCAGCGCAAACCCGTCGCGCGGCCCGCGCACCGCTGGGTCATGGTTCCCGACGACGGGGCCGCGGCGCCGGCTTCGGCCGGCCCAGTTGAGTTAGGTCGGCAGGAACCGGCAGCATAGGGATATGACGTGGGCCGACGAGGTGCTCGCCGGGCACCCTTATGTCGTCGCCCACCGCGGCGCTTCGGCGGCGCGCCCCGAACACACGCTGGCCGCCTACGACCTTGCCCTCAAAGAGGGCGCCGACGGCGTGGAATGCGATGTGCGGTTGACCCGCGACGGCCATCTCGTGTGCGTGCACGATCGCCGGCTGGACCGGACCTCGACCGGAGCCGGCCTGGTCAGCACGATGACCCTCGCTCAGCTGCGCGAGCTGGAGTACGGGGAGTGGCACGACAGCTGGCGCGAGGACGGCGCCCACGGCGATACCAGTTTGCTGACCCTGGATGCGCTGGTTTCGCTGGTGCTGGACTGGCATCGGCCGGTGAAGCTTTTCATCGAAACCAAGCACCCCGTCCGGTACGGCTCACTGGTGGAGACCAAACTTCTGGCGCTGCTGCACCGTTTCGGCATCGCCGCACCCGCCTCCGCCGACCGTTCCCGCGCGGTGGTGATGTCGTTCTCGGCGTCCGCGATTTGGCGGATCCGGCGGGCCGCGCCGCTACTGCCCACGGTGCTGCTGGGCAAGACCGCTCGCTACCTGACCAGTGGTGCGCCCACCGCCGTCGGCGCCACCGCCGTCGGGCCTTCGCTGCTGACGTTGAAGGAATATCCCCAACTGGCCGACCGCGCCATCGCCCAGGGCAGGGCGGTCTACTGCTGGAACGTCGACGACTACGACGACATCGATTTCTGCCGCGACGTCGGCGTGGCCTGGCTGGCCACTCACCACCCGGGCCGCACCAAGGCCTGGCTGCGGGGCGACTCCGCGGGCCAGGTCAGCATCTAGTTCGACCGCTACTGCCGGCCATCCTGCGTGGCGGGAGGTATTTGTGCGTCGGTGGCCAACGCCTGGAACAACCGACCGGCCTCGTCGTGATTCCACACCACCACCGCGCCGACGTCACCGCTGGTGAACTCTCCGATCGGGACGGTCATGCTGGTGGTGGATCCGTGCAGCGCCCAGCCGAGCCGGGCCAGATCCCACGCGTGGTCACCCTGGTCGACGGTCAGGGCGTCAGCGGCGGCGCGCGGCACCGAATACCAGCGCCACGGATTGAGCCACACCACCGGACTGCCGGCACGATGCAGCAGCTCCGCCACGAACTGGCGTTCATTGACCATCCGGTCCAGGTCTGCCCGCGGGGTGGCACGCGTCCTGACGTATCCGAGGGCGTGGCGGCCGTCGAGAGTCTGGCAGCCGGCCGGCAGGTCGATGCCCGCTAACGGGTCGCTGACCGGTGTCTTCGGGCACACCGTCACCCCGCCGAGCGCATCCACCACGGCGGCGAACCCGCCGAACCCGATCTCGGCGTAGTGATCGATGCGCAAGCCGGTCGCCTGTTCCACCGTGCGGACCAGTAATTGTGCGCCGCCCATCGCGAACGCGGCGTTGATCTTGTCCTTGCCGTGGTCCGGGATCGGCACATAGGAGTCGCGCGGTATCGACACCATCGTCGTCGGAACGCCGGATCCGACGCCCGGCACGTGAACCAGCAGGATCGTGTCGGTACGACCATCGCCGACGTCGCCGCCCGTGGCCAACTCCTGTTGCCGCTCGGCGCTCAGATCCTGACGGCTGTCCGAGCCGACGATCAGCCAGTTGGTGCCGCGGCCGGGCCCGGGGCGTTCGGGATAGTCGGCGAGCACCTGCTGGCGGTGCAGTTTGGTGTCGAACCAGACGGCCCCGGCGACGACGCCCGCACCGACCAGCAGCGCGCCCACCAGCAGGGCCGAGAACACCGTTCGGACCCACCGGCGCCGACTCCGGGATGCCTTCGGCGCGTGTGGTCGTGGCGGGGGTTGTCGCGGTGCTGGGGGGACGGCCGCGGGGACCGGCGGCATCGGCCGGTTCAGCGGCTGGGTCTCCGCGGTCGGTGATGGCGGCGGGGCACTCGCGCGGCGAATGACCTGGGGCGGCTCGGGGCGCGGTTGGACCGGCGGGCCTCGCCGTGCGGGCCGCCGACGCTGCGGTGAGCGGTCGCCGTTCACCTGGTTAACGTACGTGGCCGGCGGCCGCCGCGCCGGTTCGTCGCGATCCCGGCTAGCCGCGCGCCCGCAACCCGTTGATGAATGGGCACCCCATCAGCACCCGGATGGCCTGCCTCAGTCCGGTCATGTCGTCCACCGGTTTGTGGAACGGCAGCCGGACGTCGTGGTCTCGGTCGTTGCCCTCGACGCGGAACCGCACGCCGTAGCGGTCGAGGCCCAACGGCCGCACCTGCCCGCGCCGCAGCGGCGCGGGCAGCCGGGACACCAGTCGTGCCACAACGTCACTGTGGGCGGTGTCCAGGTGCCACAGCAGGCTCGACTCGAACTCGCAGAACGGGTCGGGCCGGGCCGCAAGAAGATCGTCCACGGTGACCGGTTCCGCGCCGGTCGCATCGGTGACCACGACCGACGCGATCTCGAGCCGCAGCAGCGTGTACCGCTGATCTTCCCCACCGGAGGGCGCACACCTCGGGGTGTCGACTCCCAGCAGGGCCGGATTCGGGCATTCGGTGGCGATCGCGTCGAGCGTGGTGAGGATCTCCGCCGCGGGCACCTCCTGTAGGCGCCCACGCACCCACACCAGCGAGCGGACCGGTTCGCGCAGCGGGAGCGGCGCGTAATCGGTCAGCTCCAGCAGCGCCTGGGATCCCGCGACGGGTCGCTCGTGTTCCCGCTGCACGGGGAGCGCCAGCGCGAAGCAGCCGTTGTCCATCAGGTGATGTACGGGCGTGGGGACCGGATCGTCATGCTCGATCGCCAGGAGTGCGCCGCCGGCGCGCACACACGCGCTGCGAATCCGCTCGGCGGTGGTCGGGGCGTGGCAGCTCAGCGGTAACAACATTCTCATCCTTTAGATTAGGTAAGCCTAAGTTAACTTACACGGGTTGGCGTCGCAAGGGGTTTCTGTCCTGCGCGCCGCTAGGGTTGGGACGTGGCCCGCATCGCTTACCTCGGTCCGGAGGGGACCTTCACCGAGGCGGCGTTGCGACAGATCACCGCCGCCGGTTTGGTTCCCGCACAGCGGCCCGACCGAGTGCGGCCGTTGCCGGTCGAAAGCACCTCCGCGGCGTTGGACGCGGTGCGCGACGGCGCCGCCGACTACGCATGCGTCCCGATCGAGAACTCGATCGACGGTTCGGTGACGCCGACCCTGGACAGCCTGGCCATGGGTTCGCCGCTGCAGGTCTTCGCCGAGACGACGCTCGATGTCGCGTTCAGCATCGTCGTCAAACCGGGACGCCGGGCCGCCGACGTGCATACGTTGGCGGCCTTCGGAGTCGCGGTGGCGCAGGTGCGGCAGTGGGTGGCCGCCAACCTGGCCGATGCCGAACTGCGGCCGGCGTACTCCAATGCCGACGCCGCTCAGCAGGTGGCCGAGGGCCGGGTCGACGCCGCCGTGACCTCGCCGCTGGCCGCCACCCACTGGGGGCTGGACACCCTGGCCGACGGTGTTGTCGACGAACCCAACGCCCGCACCCGCTTCGTTCTGGTCGGGCTGCCGGGGCCCCCGCCGGCCCGCACCGGAGCCGACCGGACGTCGGTGGTGCTGCGCATCGACAACGCGCCGGGCGCGTTGCTGGCCGCGCTCGCCGAGTTCGCCGTCCGTGGCATCGACCTGACCCGAATCGAATCCCGGCCGACCAGAACCGGACTCGGCATCTACCGGTTTTTCGCCGATTGCGTGGGGCACATCGACGACGACGCCGTCGCCGAGGCACTCAAGGCGCTGCATCGTCGTTGTGCAGATGTGAGATACCTGGGATCTTGGCCCACCGGCTCGCCCGCCGGAGCGTTGCCGCCGCCCGCCGACGAGGCGTTGCGCTGGCTGGCGCGGGTGCGTCACGGAAAGCCCGAACAGCCCGCCGGGGGGTCGCAGCGGTGAGCGGTCGCTTGATCCTGGTGCGTCACGGCCAGTCTTACGGAAACGTCGAGCGCCGGCTCGACACGCGCCCGCCCGGCGCGGAGCTGACACCGTTGGGCCGCGACCAGGCCCGGGCGTTCGCCCGCGGGTCGGGCCGCCCGGCGATGCTCGCGCACTCCGTGGCCACCCGGGCCTCGCAGACCGCGGCGGTGATCGCGGGCCAGCTCGCAATGTCCGCCATCGAGGTACCCGGCATCCATGAGGTGCAGGTCGGCCGGCTGGAAGACCGCAACGACGACGACGCGGTCGCGGAGTTCAATGCCATCTACGACCGTTGGCATCGCGGCGAGCTCGATGTGCCGCTACCCGGTGGCGAAACCGGCAGCGACGTGTTGGACCGCTACGTGCCGGTGCTCACCGACCTCCGCCTGCGCTACCTTGACGACCACGGCTTCCACGGTGACATCGTGGTCGTCAGCCATGGCGCGGCGATCCGGTTGGCCGCGGCGGTGCTGGCCGGCGTGGAGGCCGACTTCGCGCTGGACAATCATCTCGACAACACCGAATCGGTGGCCTTGACCCCGATCACCGACGGGCGGTGGAGTTGCGTGCGCTGGGGAACGTTGACGCCGCCCTTTTATCCGGAGGCCGAGGCGACCCCGGTCGCGGACGCGGTGCGGTCAAGCACCGACCCGATGGGCTGACACCCCGATCAGACGGCCAGCGCGACCACTTCGGTGCAGGCACAGCCGACGGCGTCGCAATCGACGACGAAGGCGTGCGGCAACAACTCGGGGCTGAAGCAGTCCGGCTCGGTGCACTCCGACCGGTGCAGTGCGTGGCGAATGATGGTGCCGTGACAGTGATCCAAGCCTGCCCGGCAGTCGCGGCAGTCAGTGCTCATACGTGAGTTCATAGCACCCGCCGCGGAAAGATCCGGGACGCCGCGCCCAGTCAGGCCCAGCCCAGTTCGTGCAGCCGGTCGTCGTCGATGCCGAAGTGGTGGGCGATTTCGTGGATCACCGTGATCGCCACCTCCTCGACGACCTCCGCCTCGGATTCGCACGCGTCCAGCAGCGCCTCGCGGTAGATGGTGATGGCGTCCGGCAGCGCACCGGAGTAGTCGGAGTCGCGTTCGGTCAGCGCCACCCCCTCGTACAGTCCGAGCAGGTCGGCTTCCTCGGGATGGCGGTCTTCGACCAGGACGACGACGTTGTCCATCGCCGCGGCCAGCTTGGGCGGTATCAGGTCGAGGGCGTCGGAGACCAGTTCGTCGAACCGCTGCGGATCCATCCGCACGGACACCCGGCTAGCCCCCCGGTGGGGGTTCGGCCGGCGGGGCCGGCGGGGCGGGCGGTGGCGGCGGCGGGGGCGCCTCGGGTGCCGGGTTGGCGGGCGGCGCGCCGTTATCCGCCGCCGGCGGCTGCGGCGCTTGCTGGGCGGGAGCCTGCTGTTCGGGGGCTTGCTGCGGTTGCTGGGGTTGCGTCACCACCGGTTGCTGCCCGGGGAGGTGCTGATTGTTCGGCGGGATCTCCGGCGGGGTGCCGGACTGGTCGGACGGTGTCTGCCCCGGGACCTGGAGCGGAACCGGCGGTATCGTGAGCCGCTCTTCGGGAATGTCGGGGGGCGGTACCGGGGGCTGGCCGTTGATCAGCAGCTGGCCCTTGGCGCTGTTCAGCAGGGTGGCCCAGCCTCCGTTGCCCAGCGTTGCGCCGATGCTGCAGGCCACCTCGCGGCTGCCGGCCGTCCAGCTGGACAGCGGCACCGTGGGGTAGATCAGCGTCAGGGTCGTGGTGCGCAGCTTGACCGGCGCCAGGTACGCGTCCGTCATCTTGGTGCACGAATCCTTGATGAAGCTGTCCTGGTCCGGCTCGGCGGGCAGGGCGTCGGGGAACTTCTCGGCCAGGTTGACTGTGCCGGTGACCTCCATCGCGTGCGGGGCCGCACAGTCGACCGGCACATCGGTCGGCTGATTGGTCGCCGGATCGATCCCCAGGCAGGTGCGGGCCGGCCAGATCTTGGACTGGTCGATGTCGGCGACCTTGCCCTTGAACGGCTGCTGCTGGTTGTTCATGCCGGGCAGTTGCAGGCCGCACAGCATGCGGCGGTCGCCGGACTGGCGCCAGGCCCGGTCGCCGGGCCACAGCAGGCTGACCGTGAATCTGCTGTTCGGATCGAACTTGAGTCCAAGGTAATTACGGACGGTGGCCTCGCACTGTTCCTGGGTGATCTGCTGGATGCGGGCGGGTGTCGGGGGCGCGGCGTTGGGCCCGTACTCGGCGCCCGGGAACGTCCGCATATCGATGGATTCGGCGACTTCAAACTTGTGGTCATCGCCACAGTTGACGATTTTCGCCGACTCCGGGGTGGTGTCGGGCCACATCAGGCATTCCCCGCGGGAGGCGCGGTTGAAGGCGGCGTCGCTCTTGGCCCCGGTGCTGCGCACGGGGCTGCTGTCGAGGAGCCGTCCCGATCCGGTGCCGACCGGGATGGCGGTGATCAGCCCGGCGATCAACAGGCCGCCGAGCGCGGTCAGCAGCAGCGCTCGCCTGGTCGCCCGGGCCTGCAGGCTGCGCGGCCACAAGAAGGCGGATGGCTGCTGTGCCGACGCCCCATCGGCCGAGGCGGCGGGCGTCTCGACTCCGGGGGCTTCCGAAAGTTCCTTCTCGGGCGCGTGCGACATCGGCTCCATTCTGACAGGACCACCTGAGGCGGGTGACAAAAGTTACGGATGTGAGTCCTGAGCCGGCCAAGCGCGGACACTCCGCCCGCTGGCCGGAGCCGGTGAAAGTAGTCTCAGGGCCGTGATCGACCTGAAGCTGCTCCGGGAAGACCCTGACGCCGTGCGCCGCTCCCAACTGAGCCGCGGTGAAGACCCGACGCTGGTGGACGCCCTGCTGTCGGCCGACGCCGCGCGCCGGGCCGCCATCTCGTCCGCCGACGCGCTGCGGGCCGAACAGAAGTCCGCCAGCAAGAGCGTGGGTGCCGCATCACCCGACGAGCGCCCGGCGTTGCTGGCGCGCGCGAAGGAACTGGCCGAGCAGGTGAAGGCCGCCGAAACCGCCCAGACCGGCGCGGAGGCGGCGTTCACCGCGGCGCACATGGCGATCTCGAACGTCGTCATCGAGGGGGTTCCGGCCGGCGGTGAGGACCACTTCGCGGTGCTCGACATCGTCGGTGAGCCCCCGGCGATCGAAAACCCCAAGGATCACCTGGAACTGGGTGAGTCGCTGGGTCTGATCGACATGCAGCGCGGCGCCAAGGTGTCCGGGTCGCGGTTCTACTTCCTGACCGGTCAGGGCGCGCTGCTCCAGCTCGGCCTGCTGCAGCTGGCACTGCGGCTGGCCGTCGAGAACGGATTCATCCCGATGATCCCGCCGGTGCTGGTGCGCCCGGAGGTGATGGCCGGCACCGGGTTCCTGGGCGCGCACGCCGACGAGATCTACCGGGTCGAGGCCGACGACCTCTACCTGGTGGGCACCTCGGAGGTGCCGCTGGCCGGCTACCACTGGAACGAGATCCTGGACCTGTCCGGTGGCCCGCTGCGGTACGCGGGCTGGTCGTCGTGTTTTCGCCGCGAGGCCGGCAGCTACGGCAAGGACACCCGCGGCATCATCCGGGTACATCAGTTCGACAAGGTCGAAGGCTTCGTCTACTGCACGCCCGCCGACGCCGAGGCCGAACACGAGCGGCTGCTGGGCTGGCAGCGCGAGATGCTGGCTCGCATCGAGGTGCCGTATCGGGTAATCGACGTGGCCGCAGGCGATCTCGGCTCCTCGGCCGCCCGCAAGTTCGACTGCGAGGCGTGGGTTCCGACGCAACAGGCCTACCGCGAGCTGACGTCGACGTCGAACTGCACCACGTTCCAGGCGCGCCGGCTCACCACCCGCTACCGCGACGAGAACGGCAAGCCGCAGACCGCGGCCACGCTCAACGGCACGCTGGGCACCACCCGCTGGCTCGTGGCGATCCTGGAGAACCACCAGCGGCCCGACGGCAGTGTGCGGATTCCCGAGGCGCTGGTGCCGTTCGTCGGTGCCGAAGTGCTTGAGCCCTAAGCGTTTATCGTCGCGCGGTCCTGCTCGTGCCGGCGCTGGCGTTCCATCGTCGCGAAATAGAACGCGAACGCGAACGCGAAGCTGGTGAACAGGCTGGACACAAAATACAGCCAGGGGTGGCGCAGCCCGCGCCGGTAGCCGTCCACGATCGTAAAGATCGGCAGCAGAATCACATTCGCGATCGTGTAGTCCTGGCTGGCCGAGCTGGCGGCCGGGTTGGTGAACATCAGCTTGATGTACTCGGCCCAGCTTCCGTGTTCGCCCCAGAGCGGATTGGTGGATCCGTGCGAGTACTCCTGCACAAAGGTGATGTTGAAGTACCAGCCGAGCGCGACGGAGACGATGCCGACGACGTAGTACACGATTTCCATCGGCGAAAACAGTGGGCCGTTGGCCGGCCGGGCGAAGACCTTCGAGTTCGACCTGACGATCCAGGTGATGACCGCCAGTCCGAGCACCGCGTGAGTGAGTAGCGAGACCATGGGCGCAGTCTCACCCGCGCTACAAAGTTTTGTCAATATTGTCAAAAGAATTCTTGCTACCTTACTGAGATGGTCAGGCCCGCCCAGACGGCGCGCAGCGAACGCACCCGCGAGGCGTTGCGCCAGGCCGCCGTGGTGCGATTCCTGGCCCAGGGCGTCGAAGACACGTCCGCCGAACAGATCGCCGCCGACGCCGGGGTGTCGCTGCGGACGTTCTATCGCCACTTCAGCTCGAAGCACGATCTGTTGTTCGCCGATTACACCGGGCTGCACTGGTTTCGCGCGGCCCTGGACGCCAGGCCGGCCGACGAACCGATCATCGACTCGGTGCAGTCGGCCATCTTCTCGTTCCCGTATGACGTCGACGCGGTCACCAAGATCGCCGCACTGCGCCAAGGCGAACTCGACCCCGGCCGCATCGTCCGCCACATCCGGGAGGTCCAGGCCGACTTCGCCGACGCCATTGCGGCACAGTTGCAACGGCGTGGCCGCGGGACCGACGGTGCCGCGGAGCCGACAGCCGACCAACGGGTGCGCACCGCGGTGACCGCGCGGTGCATCGCCGCCGCCGTGTTCGGCGCGATGGAGGTCTGGATGGTCGGCGACGACCGCTCTCTCGGCGAACTCGCGCGGTTGTGTCACGCGGCGCTGGAGTCGCTGCGAGCGGGGATCACCGACTCCTGGATCACGGCGACAACCCGGCAAGTTTCGTCATAATTGACAAAACTTTGTCGTCGTGCGAGCCTCCTTTTCGGAGGGCAGGACATGACTGGGTATGACGCGATCGTTATCGGTGCGGGACATAACGGGCTGACCGCGGCCGTGCTGCTGGCCAAGGCCGGACTGCGGACGGTGTGCCTGGATCCCAAGCTCTACGCCGGCGGGATGGCCTCCACCGTGGAGCTTTTCGACGGGTACCGGTTCGAGATCGCCGGCTCGGTGCAGTTCCCGACGTCACAGGTGGTGGTCGACGAGCTGGGTCTGGACACCCTGCCGACGATCGACCTCGACGTGATGTCGGTGGCGGTGCGCGGCGTCGGCGACGATCCGCTGGTTCAGTACAGCGACCCCGTCAAGCTGTTCACCCACCTCAACGAGGTGCACGGGGCCGATGCCGTCAACGGAATGGCGGGGCTGATGGCGTGGAGCCAAGGCCCGACACGCGCGCTGGGCCGGTTCGAAGCCGGAACACCGCCCAAGAGTATCGACGAGATGTATGCCTGCGCCACAAACGAATTCGAGCGCTCGGCGATCGATGACATGTTGTTCGGCTCGGTCACCGACGTGTTGGACCGGTATCTGCCGGACCGCGAGAAGCATGGCGCACTGCGCGGTTCGATGACCGTGCTGGCCGTCAACACGCTGTACCGTGGCCCGTCCACGCCGGGCAGTGCGGCCGCGCTCGCCTTCGGCCTCGGGGTTCCCGACGGCGACACCATGCAGATGAAGAAGCTGCGCGGCGGCATCGGCGCGCTCACCTCGCACCTGTGCGACGTGCTGGCCAGCCACGGCGGCGAAGTTCGGTTGCGTACCAAGGTGACCGAGATCCTGGTCGCGGACGGGCGGGTGACCGGAGTGCGCACCGAGGCGGGCGAGACGTTGAACGCCCCGATCGTCGTCTCCGGCATCGCCCCGGACATCACCCTTAACGAAATGATCGATCCCGGCGCGCTGCCCGCCGACATCCGGGAGCGCTATGCGCGCATCGACCACCGCGGCAGCTACCTGCAGATGCACTTCGCGCTGGACGAGGCGCCCGCCTTCACGCCGCCGTACGAGGCCCTCAACGAGCCGGCCATGCAGGCCTCGATCGGCCTGTTCTGCACGCCGGAGGAAGTCCAGCGGCAATGGGAGGACGCTCGCCGCGGGATCGTTCCGGCCGACCCGACGGTGGTCTTGCAGATCCCCTCGCAGAACGATCCGGACCTCGCCCCGCAAGGCAAGCACGCCGCGTCGGCATTCGCCTTGTTCTTCCCGATCGAGGGCGACGTGGATTACGGGCAGGCGAAGGTCGAGATGGGTCAGCGGGTGATCGACAAGATCACCCGGCTCGCACCGAATTTCGAACGCAGCATCGTTCGGCACACCACCTTCACGCCCAAGCACATGGGTGTGATGTTCGGGGCGCCGGGCGGCGACTACTGCCACGGCCTGTTGAATGCGAACCAGATAGGCCCCAACCGGCCCGGCCCGAGGGGTTACCTGGGCCAGCCGATCCCGATCGACGGTCTGTACCTGGGCAGCGCGGGTTGTCACGGCGGTCCCGGGATCACGTTCATCCCGGGCTACAACGCGGCGCGCGCGGCATTGGACGCGCGCTGACGCGTCGTCCAGCGTGTAACCAGTGCGAGAAATCGCACCAGAATTCGCCATCAGTGCACGTTCGGCGCTGGCCGCCAGCCGCCGCGAGCCGCGCGCCGGCCGCCGGGAACCGGCCGCCGGCCACCTAGGGCTAGCCGCGCCCGCTCATCAATTCGTCGAGCAGCGCGGTGAACTCGTCCGCGCGCGCCGGCGTGAACGCGGGGGTGGGCCAGGTTCCCGGCACGTCAAGGGTGATCAACGTCGACCGCAGCGGCCGTTGCACGTCCAGGGGGAGCCAGCGGCGGAAGTCCGAGCTGCCCCAAATCCGGAACCGCTGCGTGAACAGCCCCAGCTTTTCGGCCTTGTACCCGCGGATCGTGTCGAGCGCGATGACCTTCGATGTGCCCGACGGAAAGTGGTAGCGGCGCAGCGTGATCGCCGCGCGATCCAGCTGAACCAGGCCGTCATCGTAGGAGCCGTAGGAGTCGTTCACGCCCGGCGGCTCCGCAGTTGGTGGCCCCGTGCGGTCAGGCAGCGCCCGTCGTCCAACCGCCACTGCCACCCATGCAGGTTGCAGGTCAACGTGTTTCCTTCTACCACACCGAATTTCGATAGATCAGCCTTGAGGTGCGGACAACGGCGCTGAATCTCCCAGCCATCCAGCGTGACGGACGCCGAGTCGTCGTGGGTTTCGCCGAACCAGCCGTCGGCGTAAGCGATCCGTTCGTCGGTCAGGCACTTGAAGAAGGTGTAGAGGTATTCGTTGTAGCCGCCGACGCGCCATGCCCTGAAACGGGTGGACAAGAAGATGGTGTTGACCCAGTCCGGTTCGTGATCGCGCAGCACGGTGCGCACCAACTCCGGTGCTATCGCGAAGCCGTAGCGGACCTTCTCATCCGGAATCCGTTCCCGTACCGCCCGTTTCGGGAAGTCCAGGATCACGGTCTCGGGCCCCAGCGCAAGTTCGACGGGGTAGCCGATCCCGTCGCAGATCTCGTCGCTTTGCGACATGATCGGCTCGAACAGGGCGCGCAGCGGTTCCAGGAGCGGCTCCCCGGCCGCGGGGGCCCAGCTGGCCCGCTGCGCGGCGACGACGGGCGCCATCCGCTCGGCGTACTCGGCGATGTAGTCGGCCTTGCCCGTGGTGAAGATGGCCTCGACCTCGTCGGTGGGCAGCGGGTGGTGCAGCGAATGCAGGGTGGGTCCGGTGAAGTCGGCGGTGGATCCGGGGATCATCAGCAAGCCGCCGTCGTGCCCGTGCGTGCGCATCTGGTCCAGGAACACCATTTGATCCGGGAAGATGTTGGCCGGATCCGCGTGGTCGTCGTTGAGGTGGCGTAACTCGGGATCCAGGAAGCAGGGCGGGCCCGCTGAAGGGACTACCCACGTCGCCCCGACCTGCGCGAGGTATTGGCGGGCGCGGTCCATCTGCCGCTGCCGCTTCTGGACGCCGAACGACTCTTTGGCGCGGGCCGGCATGTCGTAGACCATCGGGTACCAGATGGCTCCGGAGTACTGCAGCAGGTGCACATCGATGTGCCCGAACTCGCACGCCAGCACGTCCAGATCGACCGGCCGGGCGTCGTTCATGTTGAAAACCGTTGTCGCGCCGTCGGAAACCAGCAGTGCCGAATCGCCGATCGGGCCGTCGGCGGGGGCCCGCAGAGCGATGATCATGACGTCGAGGTCGCCCTTGGGGCCGTCGATCCGATGCTTCACTGAATTGCTGGTCTCGAAGAATCGGTGAAAACCCAATTCCTGCAATGCATTTCGCAGGTCTGGCACCGGAAATTCCGGCAGCAGGACGGTCGCGTCCTTGTTGACGTGCTCGGCCAGGTTCTTCGCGTCGAAGTGGTCCTTGTGCAGGTGCGACACATACAGGTAGTCGCAGGCGCCCAAGCTGTCCCAGTCCAGCGTGCTGTTGTCCGGGAACGGGAACCAGGATGCGAAGTAGGCGGGATTGACCCAGGGGTCGCAAAGGATGCTTCCCGCTTGGGTCTCGATCAAGAATCCGGCGTGGCCTACGCTGGTGACCTGCACTGATGCCTCTCCGGGGGACGCTGGCGGGACCGATTCGGTCCCGGCCGGCGATGACGGTTTTCAGTCCCCGAGCTTAGCGCGAGGTACCGGGCCGGGCTCGGTGCCGCAGCCGGGTAGTCGCCGGGCCGGCGGTGCGGATTTTCGGCACCGGAGGCCACCGCGCAGTCCGGAGCACTAGGCTGATGAGCTGTGGAACCGGTTTACGGGACTGTCATTGCACTGGCCCGCTTGGTGTGGCGCGTGCAGGGCCTGAAGATCACCGTCGCGGGCGTAGAGAACCTGCCGAAAAGCGGCGGTGCCGTCATCGCGATCAACCACACCGGCTACCTGGACTTCACTTTCGCCGGGTTGCCCGCCTACCGGCAGGGTCTGGGTCGCAAGGTGCGATTCATGGCCAAGCAGGAGGTCTTCGACCACAAGGTCACCGGGCCGATCATGCGCAGCCTGCGGCATATCTCGGTGAATCGGCAAAACGGGGCCGCCTCCTATGAGGCCGCCGTCCGGCACCTGAAAGACGGTGAGCTGGTCGGGGTTTATCCCGAGGCCACCATCAGCCGCAGCTTCGAGATCAAGGAGTTCAAATCGGGGGCCGCCCGCATGGCGGTCGAGGCCGGGGTGCCGATCGTCCCGGTGATCGTCTGGGGCGCCCAGCGCATCTGGACCAAGGACCACCCAAAGAAGCTGTGGCGGCCGAAGGTGCCGATCATCGTGCTGGTCGGCGAGCCGATTGAGCCGACGTTGGCCATCGAGGAATTGAGGGGCCTGCTGCACTCCCGGATGCAGCACCTGCTGGAACGCGCGCAGGAGATGTACGGAGCGCATCCTGCCGGGGAGTTCTGGGTGCCGCACCGGTTGGGCGGGGGCGCCCCCTCGCTGGCGGAGGCCGCCCGGTTGGAAGCTGAGGAGGCAGCCGCGCGGGCGGCTCGTCGTGCACAGTCCACAGGGGCGCCGGAGTAGTGATCGATGGTGGAGCCGACCTTTCGCGCGCTGGAGCTTCTGGCCCAACTGGTTGTGACGGCCACCGGCACCAAGATCACCTACAGCGGCGAGCACCATATTCCCGAGCGGGGCGGCGCCGTGGTGGCGATCAACCACACGAGCTATGTCGACTTTTTGCCGGCCGCCCTGGCCGTATACCGCCGGGAGCGACGCCTGCGGTTCATGATCAAAGCCGAGATGCAGCGGGTGAAAGTGGTCAATTTCCTGATCAAGCACACCCGCACCATTCCCGGTGGACCGCGGCGCCGGCGCGGGCGCCTATGCGGTCGCCGTGCAGCGACTCCGTGAAGGTGAGCTGGTGGGCGTGTATCCAGAAGCCACGATCAGCCGCAGCTTCGAGCTCAAGGAGTTCAAGACCGGCGCCGCCCGGATGGCCATCGAAGCGGAGGTCCCGATCGTCCCGGTGATCGTCTGGGGGGCACAGCGAATCTGGACCAAGGACCACCCACGTAAACTGGGCCGCGCCAAAATACCTGTCACTGTGCAGGTAGGCGCACCGTTGCAGGTGCGCGAAGACATTGCGCAGACCGACGCTGCCCTGCGCGACTCAATGACCACGTTGCTGCACCGGGCGCAGCAGCACTATCCGAGCGAGCCCGGGGCGTACTGGGTGCCGCACCGGCTGGGCGGAGGAGCCCCGACCCGGGCGGCGGCCGCGCGGATCGAGGCCGACGAGGCGGCGGCCCGATCGGCCAAGGAGGCCGCCAACCCGGCCGAACGCCCGTCGCAGTAGGCGAAGGAGAGGACATGCCCGAGGCGTTCTACCGGTTGGCGGAGTGGATCGTCCCGCCGATGGTCGCCATGCAGGGGACCACGTTCACCTATCAGGGCCTCGAGAACATCCCCGAGCGGGGCGGCGCCCTGCTGGCCCAGAACCACACCAGCTACTTGGACTGGCTTCCCACGCTGCTGGCGGTCCGGAAGCGCCGCCGACGCGCGTACTTCATGATCAAGGCGGAGATGGCCGACGTGAAGGCGGTCAACTACGTCATCAAGCAGTCCCGGCTGATCCCGGTGGATCGCAAGTCGGGACACGACGCTTTCGACGCGGCGGTGCAGCGCATGCGCGAGGGCGAGCTGATCGGGACGCACCCGGAGGCCACCATCAGCCGCAGTTTCGAACTGCGGGAATTCAAGACCGGGGCGGCACGCATGGCGCTGGAAGCCCAGGTGCCGATCGTTCCCATGATCGTGTGGGGCGCCCATCGGATCTGGCCCAAGGACTATCCCAAGAAGGTGGTTCGCAACAAGGTTCCGATCACCGTGGTCGCCGGGCGGCCGCTGCCGCCGCTGGGCACGCCCGAGCAGCTCAACGCGGCGTTGCGTGAGGCGCTCAACGCCCTGCTGTACCGGGTGCAGGAGGAATATCCGCACCCGAAGGACGAATTCTGGGTGCCGCGCCGATTGGGCGGTGCCGCGCCCACCCAGGAGGATTCCCGAGCCATCCGCTTGTCGGAGTTGCAGGACCGGATGCAGACATACGGAACCGACGGCGTCACGCGGCCGGGGCAGACCCAAAGCGGATTGCATTGAGAGGTCGGCCCCGATGACGATGAAGCCGACGCTCATCGCCTGCGACGTCGACGGCACCCTGTTCGACGACGACGAAAAGATCACCCCCCGCACCCGCGACGCCATCCGCGCCGCGGTGGACGCCGGTGCGCAGTTCGTCGTGGCGACCGGACGCCCGCCGCGGTGGATACGTCCCGTCGTCGACGCGCTTGGCTTCGCCCCAATCGCCGTGTGCGCCAACGGCGCCGTGATCTATGACTCCGCGACCGACCGGGTGGTGTCGACGCGCACGCTTTCCGTCGACATCCTGGCCGAGCTGGCGGAGCTGGCGACTCGCGTCATCCCCGGCGTGGGGCTGGCCGTCGAGCGAATCGGCGAGCGCGCCCATGACACGGCGACTCCTCAGTTCGTCAGCTCGCCGGGCTACGAGCATGCCTGGCTGAACCCGGACAACACCGAGGTGTCGATCGAAGACCTGTTGAGTGCCCCGGCGATCAAGCTGCTCATCCGCCGGGCCGGGGCCCGCAGCTCTGACATGGCTGCCGAACTGGCCAAGCACGTCGGCATCGAGGGCGACATCACCTACTCCACCGACAACGGCCTGATCGAGATCGTGCCGCTGGGGATCAGCAAGGCCACCGGTGTGGACGAGATCGCCAGGCCGCTAGAGATCGCCCGCGAGGAGGTGGTGGCGTTCGGTGACATGCCCAACGACCTGCCGATCCTGCGCTGGGCGGGTCATGGCGTGGCCATGGGCAACGCCCATCCCGACGTGCGGGCCGCCGCCGACGAGGTCACCGCCGCCAACAATGACGACGGTGTGGGACGGGTGCTCGAACGGTGGTGGCTTTAGCGCCGCGACGATGCGCGCCGCGCAGGGGCGCGAGGAGGAACGGCGCAATCAACTTTAGCGCCGCGACGGTGCGCGCCGCGCAGGGGCGCGAGGAGGAACGGCGCAATCGGCTTTAGCGCCGCTAGGTCGCCGTCGGGTGCGTCGGTAGCGAGAAGTGTTCGGCAGGTACCGTTGGGCCGCTTGGTAATTGGGTGGCCAGCGGTGTCGTGATGCCGTCCACGACTTCGGTGACGTTTCCGGTCAGCCGCTCGAAGTTCAGCGTTCCATGTTGGAAGTTCTGCGTAATCTGCAGCGGCTCTTGTATTTCCGCACTGGTGGGCAATCCGAGTGGCCCGCGTTCGTAGCTCTGAGAGCCCCAGGCGTCGTAGATGGCGCCGGTGACGGGTTGGGGGCCGGTCTCGGGTGACCAATACATGGCGCCCCGGGCGAAAGTGACAAAGCGTGCGTCACCGGCCGCGCTGTCTTCCGGCGAGGTCGGCGCACCCAGCACGCTGTTCATCCCGCCGATCGCCAGCCAGTGATCATAGATCGCGCCACCCTGCAGTGCCTTGATCAACTCTTCCGGAGGATCGTTGAAATGCGATGCGATATCCCGTATTTCGTCCATCAAGGCGTAGGCGGCGTTGCCCGGGCAATCGGTGTTTCCGACGTCGCGGTGGGTGAAGATGGTCGGTAGCGTCGCGATGGAGCCGGCCGGAAAAGTGGTGTAGTGGCTGCCAGCCGACTCCAGTTGCACCGCGCCCTTGGGGTCGACGCCGTCCATGCTCAGCCGCCAGCCGAGTAGCCGGCCCACGGTTCGCAGTTGGATCGGGGTCGGGGGCACGTCGTCGAAGTTGCCGATCATCGACACGCCCCACGTGTTGCGGTTGAATCCGCCGGTGTGGAACGCCTCGACCGCTTTGGTGAGCCCGCCTGCGCTGCCCTCGAACACCTGGCCGTACTTGTCGACCAGCGCGTTGTAGGCGATGTCGCACCAGCCCAGCGTCTTGCTGTGATAGGTGTAGATGGCCTTGACGATCCCGGCTGATTCCAGCGGTGAATAGTCGTTGCTGCCCGCGGTGTGGTGGACGACCGCGGCGCGAATCCCGTTGTCGTACTGCGGGCTACCGCATCGCAGCGATTCATCGGCACCCCATTCCGCCCGGCTGATGATGGGGGGCGCTTGCCCGGGCATCACCACTCCCGACGGCGGTGTCCACTGCGTTTGGGCCGGCGCTTGCGGCGGGGAGATGAGGACGGCGGAGATGTTCTGCCCGAAGGGCTGTTCCCTGGACGCCGGTCTGTATCCCAAGTCCTTCTTGTCGCTCGGGGATGCCGGAGGCGACTGGGTCGCCGGCGCATCGAGCGGGCGGGTGACCGCGATCTGGACCGTCGTCGTGGTGCCGACGAAGACCGGATCCGTGCCGCGCGGCCCCTCCGTGGCGCCGGTGGGGTGGCCCGACCTCGCCGGGTCGGGTGCCGCGGTTTCGTACTCGGTCTGATACCAGCGTCCCCACGAACCGTCGGGACGCTTGGCACGCACGCGGGTCGACGTGCCGGCCAGGTCGCCGGTCAGCGCGACCAGAGAAAAAGGGGTGTCCTGACCGATTTCGCGAACCGTGACACCCGCACCCAGCCCGATCAGCGGCTGCTCGACGAGTCGGGTGCCGCGCGCCGGCGATGGACTGGAGGTGCCGCGATCGCGTGTCGTGTCCCCCACCCACGAGACGATGACGACGGTCGCCGCGACGGCGGTGAGCAACATCGTCGGGGCGCGACTGCGAGACACCAGCCGATGTTACGTGTGTTTCTAATGTTATCTATGAGACGACACGAGGTTGGGCGAGGCCGAATCTCGGAGGAAAATCGACGGCACCGCAGATGATCCTGCGGTGCCGTCTGGTGGAGGGTTTGCGAAAGATCAGACCGGAGGCAGTACCGGTACCGCGCCGGCGGCTGCCGGCAGCGCACCGGCGGCACCCGCGGCGGCCGGGAGAGCTCCCGCCGCGGCGCCGGGCAGGGCACCCGCGACGCCCGGCAGGGCACCCGCGGCAGCGCCCGGCAGGGCACCCGCGGCCCCGCCGCCCTGCATGCCCTGCGTGATCGCCGGCATCACCAAGCCCTTGAGCAGGTCGATCGCCTGACCGGCGCCCAACTGGTTGGCGGCCTGCATCACGTCGTTGACCAGCCCGCCGCTGGCACCGGAACCCGAGCCACCGCCCAGGCCGGTAGTGCCACCGATGGGCGAAGCGTTACCGAACGTCGACGGGTCGCCGAGGATCGGGTAGGTGCCGCCGACACCCGGGTCCAATCCGGCCCCGGAGTCGATCGGAACTTCGGTCGGAGACAGGGTCGGGCTGCCCAGCCCCGGTGCGACCCCCGCCGGGCTGGTCAGCCCGGGGTTGGACAGCGCGGGGTTGAGCCCGGCGCCCGGGGTCGCGATCCCCGCGCCCGGGGTGGTCGGCAACGCACCCGGTGCGGTGAGCCCGGGCGTCATGGGCGCCATTCCCGGGTTCGTCAAACCGGGGCTCGTCAAGCCGGGGCTGGTCAAGCCGGGATTGGTCAGGCCCGTCGTCCCCAGGCCGGGGGTTCCGAGGCCCGGAGTGCCCAGGCCCGGGCTGGCGAGACCGGGTGTGGCCGCACCCCCGCTCAAGGCGGGCACCGGGGGCATGTTGATCCCGAACTGCGACAGCCCCTGCGATAGCGCACCCATCAGCTCGCCGGGCAGGTCGCTCATCACCGCGGCCTGCTTGAACTCGTGATGCTCGGGCGCCTTGTTGTCGGCCGTCGATTCGTAGACAAGGAAGTATGCGCACGGACTCGCCACTGCCAGGGCGGCAACCGCGCTCATGGCTGTCGAGAGCTTGCGTCGGCGTCGGTTCGGCACGGAAGTCTCCTCTGTCTGACTATGTGTTGTGTCGGCGGTCCCGCCGGTCCTATCTGGCAGGAATCACACATAGTCGATGGTACGAGTGGGGGACTTGTTACTAGAGTGGTGATATTGAATCGTGAGGCAATTGCGACCAGGACTGTGATCGCGGATCCCGGATGTCCCAACGGCCGTGGATAAAACGGCCGGGCCTCTCCCTGGCCTCGCCAAATGGGTTAGGGCGACGGGGTCAGATACCCTAAGCAACCGATGACCGCTCGTTTCGATCTTTTCGTCGTCGGCTCTGGATTCTTCGGACTGACCATTGCCGAGCGCGTGGCTACCCAGCTCGGGAAGCGTGTACTCGTGGTGGACCGCCGCCCGCACATCGGTGGCAACGCCTATTCGGAGGCCGAGCCACACACCGGCATCGAGGTTCACAAATACGGCGCCCACCTGTTCCACACGTCCAACAAGAGGGTCTGGGACTACGTGCGGCAGTTCACTGACTTCACCGACTACCGGCACCGGGTCTTTGCCATGCACAACGGGCAGGCCTACCAGTTCCCGATGGGGCTGGGCCTGGTGTCGCAATTCTTCGGCAGGTACTTCACCCCCGCCGAGGCGCGCAAGCTCATCGCCGAACAGGCCGCCGAGATCGACACCGCCGACGCGCAGAACCTCGAGGAGAAGGCGATCTCGTTGATCGGCCGCCCGCTCTACGAGGCCTTCGTCAAGGGCTACACCGCCAAGCAGTGGCAGACCGACCCCAAGGAGCTCCCGGCCGCCAACATCACCCGGCTACCGGTGCGCTACACCTTCGACAACCGCTACTTCAGCGACACCTACGAGGGCCTGCCCGTCGACGGTTACACGGCCTGGCTGCAGAACATGGCCGGCGACGACCGCATCGAGGTCAGGCTGGACACCGACTGGTTCGACGTGCGCGATCACCTGCGCCAAGAGTCGCCATCGGCCCCCGTTGTCTATACCGGCCCGCTGGACCGCTACTTCGACTACGCCGAGGGCAGGCTGGGCTGGCGCACCCTCGACTTCGAGCTCGAAGTGCTACCCATCGGGGATTTCCAGGGCACACCGGTGATGAACTACAACGACCCCGACGTGCCCTACACCCGCATCCACGAATTCCGTCACTTTCACACCGAACGTGACTATCCGGCCGACAAGACCGTGATCATGCGGGAATACTCGCGGTTCGCCGAGGACGGCGACGAGCCCTATTATCCGATCAACACCGAGTCCGACCGCGCCGTGCTGGCCGCGTATCGAGCCAGGGCGAAGTCCGAAACCGCTTCGTCGAAGGTACTTTTCGGCGGCCGGCTGGGCACCTACCAGTATCTGGATATGCACATGGCCATCGCCAGCGCACTGAACATGTACGACAACGTGCTCGCGCCGCATCTGCGAGACGGCGCAACTTTGACGGAACCCCAGAACAACGAGAAAGGCGCGCGATGACCGCAGTGAGCCTGCTGTCCCGGATCATCCTGCCGCGTCCCGGCGAGCCGCTCGACGTGCGCAAGCTGTATCTGGAGGAGTCGACGACCAACGCCCGGCGGGCACACGCGACGAGCCGCACCTCGCTGGAGATCGGCAAAGAGTCAGAGGTGTCGTTCGCCACGTACTTCAACGCGTTCCCGGCCAGCTACTGGCGGCGCTGGTCCATCTGCGATTCGGTGGTGCTGCGGGTCGAGCTGACCGGAACCGGACGCGTCGACGTGTACCGGACGAAGGCCACCGGGGTGCGAATCTCGGTGGAGGGCCGCCAATTCGTCGGCACCGACGATCAGCCGGCCATCGTCGAGATCGAGGTGGCGCTGCGGCCGTTCGAGGACGGTGGTTGGATCTGGTTCGACATCACCACCGACAGCGCGGTCAACGTGGTGAGCGGAGGCTGGTATGCGACCGAGCCCGCTCCGGTCCCGGCCAACGTCGCCGTCGGCATCCCCACGTTCAATCGTCCCGCCGACTGTGTCAACGCGCTCGCCGACCTCACCGCGGACCCCTTGGTGGACGAGGTGATCGGTGCGGTGATCGTCCCGGATCAGGGCGTGCGCAAGGTGCGCGATCACCCGGACTTCCCGGCGGCGGCCGCAGGCCTGGGCGATCGGCTGTCGATCCACGACCAGCCCAATCTCGGCGGTTCCGGCGGCTACAGCCGGGTGATGTACGAGGCGCTGAAAAACACCGACTGCCAACAGATCCTGTTCATGGACGACGACATCCGCATCGAGCCGGACTCGATCCTGCGGGTGCTGGCGATGCACCGTTTCGCCAAGACACCGATGCTCATCGGCGGTCAGATGCTCAACCTGCAGGAGCCGTCACACCTGCACATCATGGGCGAGGTGGTCAACCAGTCGAACTTCATGTGGACCGCCGCACCGCACACCGAGTACGACCACGACTTCGCCGAATTCCCGTTGAGCGACAAGAACTCTCGGAGCGCGTTGCTGCACCGCCGCATCGACGTCGACTTCAACGGCTGGTGGACGTGCATGATCCCGCGGCAGGTCGCCGAGGAGCTGGGCCAGCCGCTGCCGCTGTTCATCAAATGGGACGACGCCGAATACGGTCTGCGCGCCGGCGAGCACGGGTATCCGACCGTCACGCTGCCCGGCGCCGCGATCTGGCACATGGCCTGGAGCGACAAGGACGACGCCATCGACTGGCAGGCCTACTTCCACCTGCGCAACCGGCTGGTGGTCGCCGCGCTGCACTGGGACGGTGAGATCGCCGGGCTGGTTCGCAGCCACCTCAAGGCAACGTTGAAACACCTTGCCTGTCTTGAGTATTCGACGGTTGCTATCCAGAACAGGGCCATCGACGACTTCCTCGCCGGGCCCGAGCACATCTTCTCGATCCTGGAATCCGCGCTGCCCGAGGTGCATCGCCTGCGCAAGGAGTATCCGGACGCGGTGGTGCTGCCGGCCGCGAGCGAACTGCCGCAGCCGCGCTACCCGAGCAAGGCGATGAAGCCGCCGGTGAACCCGGTGTCGATCGGCTACCGGTTGGCCCGCGGGATCCTGCACAACATGACCAAGGCCGACACCGAGGCCCACCTGAGCCCGGAGTACAACGTGCCGACCCAGGATGCGCGCTGGTTCCGGCTGTGCACGGTTGACGGCGTGACGGTCACGACGGCCGACGGGTGTGGCGTGGTCTACCGGCAGCGGGACCGGCGAAAGATGTTCTCGCTGTTGGGCAAATCGCTGCGCCGTCAGCGTGAGCTGCTCACCCGGTTCGACGAGATGCGCAGGGTGTACCGCGAGGCGCTGCCGGTGTTGTCCAGCAAGCAGAAGTGGGAGACGGCGTTGCTGCCAGCTGCAGAACATGCCTGAGGCCTCTCCCGCAGAGGCCCCGCGCGGTGAAGTGGCCGCGCTGGTCGCCGTCCAGGCGGCACTGGGCGATTTCCCCGGAGCGCTACCGGCGGCGCGGGCACTGTCCCACTTCGGCGAGCACAGCATCGGCTGGGTGGCCGTAGCCGCACTCGGCGCGGTCCTGTCGCCGAAACGGCGCCGGGACTGGCTTCTGGCCGGGGCCGGGGCGTTCGCCGCCCACGCCGCCGCCATCGTCGTCAAGCGGATCGTGCGGCGCCAGCGGCCGCATGACCCGGCCGTCGTGGTGAACGTCGGCACGCCCAGCCAGCTGAGTTTTCCGTCCGCACATGCCACTTCGACCACGGCCGCGGCCATTCTGATGGGCCGGATCACCGGCCTGTCGCTGCCGGCGGTCCTGGTGCCGCCGATGGCGTTGTCGCGGATGTTGCTGGGAGTGCACTACCCCAGCGACGTGGCCTGCGGCATCGCGCTGGGTGCCGTCATCGCGGCGATCGCGCGCCGCGCAGGACAGGTGCAAGAGGTTGTAAGAGGTGACCATGACCGAGGAAACTGAGGAAGTGGTGGCCGGACCACCGACCAACCTGGTCGCCGGGGTGATCAAGGCGCTCCGCCCGCGGCAATGGGTCAAGAACGTATTGGTGCTGGCCGCGCCGCTAGCCGCGTTGGGCGGCCCGGTCCACTACGACTACGCCAAAGTGTTGACCGAAGCGTCCATGGCGTTTGTGGTGTTTTGCCTTGCGGCGTCGTCGATCTACCTGATCAACGACGTGCGCGACGTCGACGCCGACCGCGAACACCCCACCAAGCGGTTCCGCCCGATCGCGGCCGGTGTGGTGCCCGAGTGGCTGGCCTACACCCTGGCGGTGGTGCTGGGCGTGGCCTCGCTGGGCATCGCGTGGGCGGTGACACCCAACCTGGCGCTGGTGATGGCCGTCTACCTCGGCATGCAGCTGGCGTACTGCTTCGGCCTCAAACACCAAGCGGTGCTTGACATCTGCATCGTGTCGTCGGCATATCTGATCCGGGCCATCGCCGGCGGTGCGGCCACCCGCATACCGCTGTCGCAGTGGTTTTTGCTCTTCGTCGCGTTTGGGTCGCTGTTCATGGTGGCCGGCAAGCGTTACGCCGAACTGCAATTGGCCGAACGCACCGGCGCGAAGATCCGCAAATCGCTGGAGAGCTACACCAGCACCTACCTGAGGTTCGTCTGGACGCTGTCGGCCACCGCGGTGGTGGTCTGCTACGGCCTGTGGGCGTTCGAGCGCGACCACCACTCGGGGTCCTGGTTCGCGGTGTCGATGGTTCCGTTCACCATCGCGATCCTGCGCTACGCGGTGGACGTGGACGGCGGGCTGGCCGGGGAGCCCGAAGACATCGCGCTGCGGGACCGGGTGCTGCAGCTGCTGGCGGTGGCGTGGATCGCGACAATTGGAGCCGCCGTTGCCTTCGGTTAGCCCCGAACTGCAGGCGCTCAAAGCGCGCATGATGCGCAGCCGGCCGGTGATCAGGCGGCCCGGCTGGCCGGTGTTCCCGTACACGACCATGGTGCGGGTCAGCCTGTGGATCGGCGTGGCGGTGGTCGCCGTCCTGTTCGCCTGGGGTGGCTGGCAGCGGCGATGGATCGCCGACGACGGACTCATCGTGCTGCGCACCGTGCGCAATCTGCTCGCCGGCAACGGACCGGTTTTCAACCAGGGCGAGCGGGTGGAGGCCAACACCTCCACCGCATGGACGTACCTGATGTACGCCGGCAGCTGGGTCGGCGGCCCGCTGCGCATGGAATACGTGGCTTTGGCTCTGGCACTGGCGCTTTCGGTGCTCGGTGTGGTGCTGCTGATGTTGGGCGCCGCGCGGTTGTACGCACCCAGCCTGCGCGGCCGCAAGGCAATCATGCTGCCCGCCGGGGCGTTGGTTTACATCGCACTGCCGCCGGCGCGTGACTTCGCGACCTCCGGCCTGGAGAGTGGTTTGGCGCTGGCCTACCTCGGGCTGCTGTGGTGGATGATGGTCTGCTGGGCGCAGCCGGTGCGCAACCGCGCGGACAAGAAGGTGTTCGTCGGCGCGCTGGCGTTTGTCGCCGGGTTCAGCGTCCTGGTCCGGCCCGAGCTCGCGCTCATGGGCGGGCTGGCGCTGATCATGATGCTGATCGCGGCCCGGACCTGGCGGCGTCGCGCGCTCATCGTGGCCGCCGGTGGTTTCCTGCCGGTCGCCTACGAGATCTTCCGGATGGGTTACTACGGCCTGCTGGTGCCCGGCACCGCCCTGGCCAAGGACGCGGCCGGGGACAAGTGGTCCCAGGGCATGATCTACCTCTCGAACTTCGACGGCCCGTACGCGGTGTGGATACCTGTGGTGCTGCTCGTTCCGCTCGGCGTGCTGCTGTTCGCCGCCCGGCGCCGGCCGTCGTTCCTGCGCCCCGCGCTGGCGCCCGACTACGGGCGGGTGGCGCGGGCGGTGCACAGCCCGCCGGCGGTGGTGGCGTGGGTCCTGATCAGCGGGCTGCTGCAGGCCCTGTACTGGATTCGGCAGGGCGGCGACTTCATGCACGCGCGGGTGTTGCTGGCGCCGCTGTTCTGCTTGCTGGCCCCGGTGGCCGTCGTCCCGGTCATCGTTCCCGACGGCCAGGACTATTCGCGCGAGACCGGTAACTGGGTTGCCGGCGCGGCGACCGCGTTGTGGCTGGGGCTGGCCGGTTGGGCACTGTGGGCGGCGAATTCACCCGGCATGGGCGATGACGCCACCCACGTCACCTACTCCGGGATCGTCGACGAACGGCGCTTCTACGCCCAGGCCACCGGTCATGCGCATCCGCTGACCGCCGCGGACTATCTGGGCTATCCGCGGATGGCGGCCATCCTGACGGCCCTGAACAACACTCCCGGCGGGGCATTACTGCTGCCGTCGGGCAACTACATCCAATGGGACCTGGTGCCGATGGCCCAGCCCGTCCAGCCGCAGCCCGGCGGTACCGCCGACGAGTCGTCACAAAAATCCCGGCACGCAGTGTTTTTCACCAACCTCGGCATGGTGGGCATGAATGTCGGGCTCGACGTCCGGGTCATCGATCAGATCGGATTGGCAAACCCACTGGCGCAACACACCGAGCGGCTGAAGCACGGCCGCATCGGGCATGACAAAAACCTCTTCCCGGACTGGGTGATCGCCGACGGCCCCTGGGTGAAGGTGTATCCGGGAATTCCCGGCTACTTGGACGCGCAGTGGGTCGCCGAGGCCGTCTCGGCGCTGCAATGCCCCGACACGAAATCGATGCTGGGCTCGGTGCGCGCGCCGATGAACCCGCACCGATTCCTGTCCAACGTGCTGCACTCCTTCCAGTTCACCAAGTACCGCATCGATCGGGTGCCGCGTTACGAACTCGCCCGGTGTGGGCTACCGATACCCGAAGAAGCCCCACCGCCGCCTCGCGAGTAAGCGCTGCGCAGAAGAAATTTCGGCAGATCTCGAACCAATCACCGACCGCCGGCCGCGAGAAAATGGCAGCAACATCACATTTGGCCCCTCACCAGCTCGCAATGGGGGTCAAGCACATGCGGAAACATCGCCTTTTCTACACATGTTCGACATGAAAACCCCTGGGTAGGTGGGTCGCTCGGCGGTTCGTGGGCTCGCCTCGATGCGACCGAATGGTACGACGTGTGGTTGACTACACGGGCACTGCTGCGCCTTGCGCGCGGGCAGTTCGACCCAATCAAGAAAGCGGCCGATCGGACGAATGCGCCGAGGGGCCGCAAGAAGGATGAGGAAGCAAGGATGACGCTTGTCGACAGATTGCGCGGCGCCGCGGCGGGTATGCCGCGCCGGCTCGTGGTGGGGGCCGCCAGCGCGGCGCTGCTAACGGGCCTGATTGGCGCCGTCGGGGGCTCGGCGACCGCCGGGGCCTTCTCGCGCCCGGGTCTGCCCGTCGAGTACCTACAGGTTCCGTCCGCCGGAATGGGCCGCGACATCAAGGTTCAGTTCCAAAGCGGTGGCGCCAACTCGCCCGCGCTGTACCTGCTCGACGGTATGCGCGCGCAGGACGACTTCAACGGCTGGGACATCAACACCCCGGCGTTCGAGTGGTACAACCAGTCCGGCATCTCGGTTGCCATGCCGGTCGGTGGCCAGTCCAGCTTCTACTCCGACTGGTACAAGCCCGCCTGCGGTAAGGCCGGCTGTACCACCTACAAGTGGGAGACCTTCCTGACCAGCGAACTGCCGGCGTACCTGCAGAGCCAGAAGCAGGTCAAGCCGACCGGCAGCGCTGTCGTCGGTCTGTCGATGGCCGGTTCGTCGGCGCTGATCCTGGCCGCCTACCACCCGGAGCAGTTCGTTTTCGCCGGCTCGCTGTCCGCGCTGCTGGACCCGTCGCAGGGCATGGGCCCGTCGCTGATCGGCCTGTCCATGGGCGACGCCGGTGGCTACAAGGCTGCCGACATGTGGGGCCCGAAGGAGGACCCGGCGTGGGCGCGCAACGATCCGTCGCTGCAGGTCGGCAAGCTGGTCGCCAACAACACCCGCATCTGGGTGTACTGCGGTAACGGCAAGCCGTCCGACCTCGGTGGCGACAACCTGCCCGCCAAGTTCCTGGAGGGCTTCGTGCGGACCAGCAACCTGAAGTTCCAGGACGCCTACAACGGCGCCGGTGGCCACAACGCGGTGTGGAACTTCGACGCCAACGGCACCCACGACTGGCCCTACTGGGGCGCGCAGCTGCAGGCGATGAAGCCTGACCTGCAGTCGGTGCTGGGCGCCACCCCGGGTGCGGGCCCGGCCACGGCCTCCGCTGCCGGTAACGGAACCGGCCAGGGCACCTAAAACACGCCAAGTATCGCGACTCGCGGCGGGAACCCTTCGGGGTTTCCGCCGCGAGTCGTTTGCGGCGTGTGTGACCTGTTTCACTACCCGGCGAGCGGGGGAACCAGGCAGCTGGCTAATGTGCTCTCAGCGACTAGACGATGGAGGGTGGACATGACGGTCGTACGGGGTGTGCCAGCGCTTCTTCGGGCGTTCTGCTTTGCCGTGCTCGCGGTCGGCTTGGCGTTTGTCTTGCCGACGGCGCCGACCGTCGGCAAGGCCAGGGCGGCGGGCTACGAGAGCCTGATGGTTCCGTCGGCGGCGATGGGCCGCGACATCCCGGTGGCCTTCCTCGCCGGTGGTCCGCACGCGGCGTACCTGCTGGACGCCTTCAATGCGGGCCCGGACGTGAGCAACTGGGTCACCGCCGGCAATGCGATGAACACGCTGGGCGGCAAGGGAATCTCGGTGGTGGCTCCGGCCGGCGGCGCCTTCAGTATGTACACCAACTGGGAACAGGACGGCAGCAAGCAGTGGGACACCTTCCTGTCCAGCGAGCTGCCCGACTGGCTGGCGGCCAACAAGGGCCTCGCGCCGGGTGGCCATGCCGCCGTCGGCGCCTCGCAGGGCGGCTACGGCGCGATGGCGTTGGCCGCCTTCCACCCCGACCGCTTCGGTTTCGCCGGCTCGATGTCGGGGTTCCTGTACCCGTCGAGCACCAACTACAACGGCGCCATCCTGGCCGGCCTGCAGCAGTTCGGCGGCGTGGACGGCAACGGCATGTGGGGGGCTCCACAGCTGGGCCGGTGGAAGTGGCACGACCCCTACGTGCACGCCTCGCTGCTGGCGCAGAACAACACCCGGGTCTGGGTCTACAGCCCCATGAATATGGGAGGCGATGACGCCGCGATGATCGGCCAAGGGGCCGCCGCCATGGGCAGTTCCCGGGAGTTCTATCAGCAGTACCGCAGCAACGGCGGGCACAACGGCCACTTCGACTTCCCGGGCGGCGGCGACAACGGCTGGGGTTCGTGGTCGGGGCAGTTGGGCGCCATGTCGGGCGACATCGTCGGCGCCATCCGCTAGCGGCGAGCCGGTACCGCGCGAGCCGGTACCGTGTAGGAGTGCAGCTGGGGTCGGGAGGGCCGCTGGCCCGGATTCAAGCTGCGATCCACTGACTCTGCTGGCGGGAGAACATGGCTAACAGCGCCCGGCGTAAGCGCCGCCGCACCCTCGCCTGGGTTGCCGCCCTTTCGGTCGCCGGCGTCGTCTTGTTGGTCATCGTGGCCGTCGTCGCCGTGCTGCGCGGGCGCGAGTCCCAGCCGAGCGCGGTGCCGCCCGGCGTCTTGCCTCCGTCGTCGACGACGTCGCACCCGCACAAGCCGCGACCCGCATACCAGGACGCCTCCTGCCCCGACGTGCTGCTGGTCAACGTGCCCGGCACCTGGGAGTCCGCCCCGCAGGATGACCCCGGCAACCCGTTGCAATTTCCGAATGCGTTGCTGCACAAGGTGACTGCGAGCATCACCCAGGATTTCCCGGCGTCGCGGGTGCAGGCGTACACCACCCCGTACACCGCGCAGTTTCACAATCCGTTGAGCGGCGACACGCAGATGTCCTACAACGCCAGCCGGGCCGAAGGCACCCGCGCCACCGTTGCGGCGATGACCGACATGAACACCAAGTGCCCGCTGACCAGCTATGTGCTGATGGGGTTTTCTCAGGGCGCGGTGATCATGGGCGACATCGCCAGCGATATCGGCAACGGTCGCGGACCCGTCGACGACGACCTGGTGTTGGGTGTGACGTTGATCGCCGACGGGCGCCGTCAGCTCGGGGCCGGCAACGACATCGGGCCCAACCCGCCGGGCCAGGGCGCAGAGGTCACCTTGCAGGAGGTACCCATCTTGTCCGGGATGGGGCTGACCATGACCGGCGCGCGTCCGGGTGGCTTCGGCGACCTCAACGGCAAGTCCAATGAGATCTGCGCGCCGGGCGACCTCATCTGCGCCGCGCCGGAGGAGGCCTTCAGCATCGCCAACCTGCCGAGCACGCTGAACACGTTGGCCGGCGGCGCCGGTCAACCCGTCCATGCGCTGTACGCGACGACGCAGTGCTGGAGCGTGGACGGGGCGCCCGCCACCGATTGGACGTTGAACTGGGCTCACGGCCTGATTGCAAATGCGCCACAACCGAAACACGGATGATCGGGGCGGTGGGACACAGGCTTTAGGTAGCGGTTGCCGGCGGCGATCGGCGGTACCTTGTGATTTGGTCTGCCGTGGGGCAGGCCCGTAACATTAAGAGGAATTTAAGAGCTGCCAGACTTTGTCGCGGACCCGGGCCGGGGTCGATGCCGGCCGGGACTGACACATGACCGGCGTTCCCCAGCGGGTGCCGTGCGAGGGCTGGCCCGCGCGTAGACATGTAACGGTCGGCGGTGGCCGACCAGAGCTAGAGAACGAAACGTCGGCGCAGCCGACCTAGATAACAGGTGTGACAGGAGAGCGGCATGGTGTACCACAACCCGTTCATCGTGAATGGAAAGATCAAGTTTCCCGACAACACGAACTTGGTCAAGCACGTTGAGAAGTGGGCGAGGGTTCGTGGTGACAAGCTCGCCTACCGGTTCCTGGACTTCTCCACGGAACGCGACGGGGTCGCCTGCGACATCTCCTGGTCGGAGTTCAGCGCCCGGAACCGCGCCGTGGGCGCCCGGCTGCAGCAAGTCACCCAGCCCGACGACCGCATCGCCGTGCTCTGCCCGCAGAACCTGGACTACCTCGTCGCTCTCTTCGGCGTGCTGTACGCCGGCCGGACCGCGGTGCCGTTGTTCGACCCGAGCGAGCCGGGTCACGTCGGCCGCCTGCACGCCGTGCTCGACGACTGCACCCCCTCGACGATCCTGACCACCACCGACGCCGCCGAGGGCGTCCGCAAGTTCATCCGCGCTCGTTCGGCCAAGGAGCGGCCACGCGTCATCGCCGTCGACGCCGTACCCAACGAGGTCGCTTCCACGTGGGAGCCGCCGGAGGCCGACGAGAACACCATCGCCTATCTGCAGTACACCTCCGGCTCCACCCGCACCCCGACCGGCGTGGAGATCACCCACCTGAACCTGCCCACCAACGTGCTGCAGGTGCTCAACGGCCTGGAAGGCAAGGAGGCCGACCGCGGCCTGTCCTGGCTGCCGTTCTTCCACGACATGGGCCTGATCACGGCGCTGTTGTCACCGGTGGTTGGTCACAAGTTCACCTTCATGACGCCGGCCGCGTTCGTGCGCCGGCCCGGCCGGTGGATCCGCGAGATGGCGCGCAAGCCCGAGGACGCCGAGGACTGCGAAGTCATCACCGTCGCGCCGAACTTCGCGTTCGAGCACGCGGCGGTCCGCGGTGTGCTCAAGGACGGTGAGCCGCCGCTGGATCTGAGCAACGTCAAAGCGATCCTCAACGGCAGCGAGCCGGTGTCCCCGGCGTCCATGCGCAAGTTCTATGAGGCGTTTGCGCCCTATGGTCTGCGGGAGACGGCGATCAAGCCGTCCTACGGTCTGGCCGAGGCGACGCTGTTCGTCTCCACCACGCCGATGGACGAGGCGCCCAGGGTCATCCACGTCGACCGCGACGAGCTGAACAAGCAGCGCTTCGTCGAGGTGTCCGCCGATTCGCCGAAGGCCGTCGCGCAGGTATCCGCGGGCGTCATCGGCGTCGACGAGTGGGCCGTGATCGTCGACCCGGAGACCGCCAGCGAGCTGCCGGACGGTCAGATCGGCGAGATCTGGCTGCACGGGAACAACATGGGCGTCGGCTACTGGGGCAGAGAAGAAGAGACCAACGACACCTTCCGCAACATCCTCAAGTCGCGGATCAGCCAGTCGCACGCCGAGGGTGCCCCCGACGACGGCATGTGGGTCAAGACCGGCGACTACGGCACCTATCACAACGGGCACCTCTATATCGCCGGGCGGATCAAGGACCTGGTCATCATCGACGGGCGCAACCACTACCCGCAGGACCTCGAGTACTCGGCGCAGGAAGCCAGCAAGGCGCTGCGCACCGGATACGTGGCCGCCTTCTCGGTGCCGGCGAACCAACTGCCGCAGGAAGTGTTCGACAACCCGCACGCCGGCCTGAAGTACGACGCCGACGACGGCTCCGAGCAGCTGGTGATCGTCGCCGAGCGCGCGGCCGGCTCGCACAAGCTGGACTACCAGCCGATCGCCGACGACATCCGGGCGGCCATCGCCGTGCGCCACGGCGTGACGGTCCGTGACCTGCTGCTGGTGCAGTCGGGGACGATTCCGCGTACCTCCAGCGGCAAGATCGGACACCGTGCCTGCCGCGCCGCCTACCTCGACGGCAGCCTGCGCAGCGGTGTCGGGTCCCCGACCGCTTTCGCCAGCGCAACAGACTGAATCTCTTAGGACCATGGCTGACACTGAGCACCCCGAAGAGGCCAACACGGCCGAGCTGCGCGCGGGCGACGATAGGGCGCGCAGCGACGAAACGGGCGAGGAGGAGCGGCGCACTTTAACCGTCCCCGAGATGCGCCAGTGGTTGCGCAACTGGGTGGGCAGGGCCGTTGGGCGATCACCGGACGACATCGACGAGTCGGTGCCCATGGTCGAGCTGGGGCTGGCGTCGCGGGATGCGGTGGCGATGGCCGCCGACATCGAGGACATGACCGGTGTGACGCTGTCGGTCGCGGTGGCCTTCCAGCACCCGACGATCGAGTCGCTGGCCACCCGCATCATCGAGGGCGAGCCGGAGGTTGCCGACGACGACCTCGCCGGGGCGGACTGGACCCGCACCGGCCCGGCCGAGCGCGTCGACATCGCGATCGTGGGGCTGTCCACCCGGCTGCCCGGCGACATGAACAGCCCCGACGAAACCTGGCAGGCGCTGATGGAGGGCCGCGACGCCATCACCGATCTGCCCGAGGGCCGCTGGTCGGAATTCCTCGAAGAGCCGCGCATCGCCCAGCGCGTCGCCACCGCCCGCACCCGCGGCGGCTACTTGAAGGACGTCAAGGGCTTCGACTCGGAGTTCTTCGCGGTCGCCAAGACCGAGGCCGACAACATCGACCCGCAGCAGCGGATGGCGCTGGAGCTGACCTGGGAGGCACTCGAGCACGCGCGCATCCCGGCGTCGAGCCTGCGCGGCGAGGCCGTCGGCGTGTATGTCGGCTTCTCCAACAACGACTACCAATTCCTGGCGGTCTCCGACCCGACCGTCGCGCACCCGTACGCGATCACCGGCACCGCCAGCTCGATCATCGCCAACCGGGTGTCCTACTTCTACGACTTCCGCGGTCCCTCGGTGGCGCTGGACACCGCCTGCTCGAGCTCGCTGGTGGCGACGCACCAGGCGGTGCAGGCGCTGCGCAACGGCGAATGCGACGTCGCGGTCGCCGGGGGCGTCAACGCTCTGCTCACGCCGTTGGTCACGCTCGGTTTCGACGAGATCGGCGCGGTGCTGGCTCCCGACGGCAAGATCAAGTCGTTCTCGTCGGACGCCGACGGCTACACCCGCTCCGAGGGCGGCGGCATGTTCGTGCTCAAGCGGGTCGACGACGCCCGCCGCGACGGCGACCAGATCCTGGCCGTGATCGCCGGCAGTGCGATCAACCACGACGGCCGGTCCAACGGGCTGATCGCCCCCAACCAGGACGCCCAGGCCGAGGTGCTGCGCCGGGCCTACAAGGACGCCGGCATCGATCCGCGCACCGTCGACTACATCGAGGCGCACGGCACCGGCACCGTCCTGGGCGACCCGATCGAGGCCGAGGCGCTGGGCCGCATCGTCGGGCGGGGCCGTCCCGCCGACCGCCCGGCTTTGCTGGGCGCGGTGAAAACCAATGTGGGACATCTGGAGTCGGCCGCCGGCGCGGCGAGCCTGGCCAAGGTGGTGCTGGCGTTGCAGCACGACAAGCTGCCGCCGTCGATCAACTTCGCCGGGCCGAGCCCCTACATCGACTTCGACGGCATGCGCTTGAAAGTCGTTGACAACGCGACCGATTGGCCCCGCTACGGAGGCTACGCGCTGGCCGGGGTGTCCAGCTTCGGTTTCGGTGGGGCCAACGCGCACCTGGTGGTGCGCGAGGTGCTGCCCCGCGACGTCGTGGAAAAGGAGGCGCGCGAGCCCGGACCGCAGCCCGCGGCTGTCGCGCCGGCCGCCGAAGCGACCGAGGCGCCCACACTGGAGAGCCACTCGCTGCGGTTCGACGACTTCGGCAACATCATCCCCGACGCCTCTGCGGCCGAAGAGGAATCCTACGAGCTGCCGGGCGTGACCGAGGAGGCCCTGCGCCTCAAAGAGATCGCGGCCGAAGAGCTTGCCGCGCAAGAAGAGTCAGCGCCGCTGATCCCGCTCGCCGTGTCGGCGTTTCTGACGTCGCGCAAGAAGGCCGCGGCCGCCGAACTCGCGGACTGGATGCAAAGCCCCGAGGGGCAGGCGTCGTCGCTGGAATCGATCGGCCGGGCGCTGTCGCGGCGCAACCACGGCCGCTCGCGCGCGGTGGTGCTGGCCCACGACCACGACGAGGCCGTCAAGGGTTTACGGGCGGTCGCCGAGGGCAAGCAGCGGCCGAACGTGTTCAGTGTCGACGGGCCGGTGACCAGCGGACCGGTATGGGCGATGGCCGGTTTCGGTGCGCAACACCGCAAGATGGGCAAGAGCCTGTACCTGCGCAACGAGGTCTTCGCCGAGTGGATCGAGAAGGTCGACGCGCTGATTCAGGACGAGCGGGGCTACTCGGTGCTCGAGCTGATCCTCGATGACTCGCACGAATACGGCATCGAAACCAGCAACGTCGTCATCTTCGCGATCCAGATCGCGCTGGGCGAGCTGCTCAAGCATCACGGCGCCAAACCCGCTGCGGTGGTGGGTCAGTCGCTCGGTGAGCCCGCGTCGGCCTACTTCTCCGGCGGGCTGTCACTGGCGGACGCGACCCGGGTGATCTGCTCGCGCTCGCACCTGATGGGCGAGGGCGAGGCGATGCTGTTCGGCGAGTACATCCGCCTGATGGCGCTCGTCGAGTACTCCGCCGACGAGCTGACGACGGTCTTCGCCGACTTCCCCGGCCTGGAGGTGTGCGTCTACGCCGCGCCCAGCCAGACCGTGATCGGCGGCCCACCCGAGCAGATCGACGCGATCGTCGCCCGCTGCGAGGCCGAGGGCCGCTTCGCCCGCAAGCTGCAGACCAAGGGCGCCGGGCACACGTCGCAGATGGACCCGCTGCTCGGTGAGTTCTCCGCGGAGCTGCAGGGCATCGAGCCGCTGACCCCGACCGTCGGGATCTTCTCGACGGTGCACGAGGGCAGCTACGTCAAGCCCGGCGGCGAGCCGATCCACGACGTCGCCTACTGGGTCAAGGGAATGCGGCATTCCGTCTACTTCACCAACGGCGTCCGCAACGCCGTCGACAGCGGCTACACCACCTTCCTGGAGTTGGCGCCCAACCCGGTGGCGCTGATGCAGATCGGTTTGACCACCGCGGCCGCGGGTTTGCATGACGCCCAATTGATTCCGACGCTGGCCAAAAAGCAGGACGACGTCGAGTCGATGATCTCGGCCATGGCCCAGCTCTACGTCCACGGCCACGATCTGGACATCCGGACGCTGTTCAGCCGCGCGCGGGGTCCCGAGGATTTTGCGAACATCCCGCCGACCCGGTTCAAGCGCAAAGAGCACTGGCTGGACGTGCACTTCTCCGGCGACGGCTCGGTGATCATGCCGGGGACCCATGTCGCGTTGCCGGACGGCCGGCACGTCTGGGAATACGCGCCGCGCAACGGTGAGACGGATCTGGCTGCGCTGGTGAGATCGGCTGCGACACAGGTGCTTCCGGATGCCCAGTTGGCGGCGTCCGAGCAGCGCGCGGTGCCCGGGGCGGGCGCCCGGCTGGTGACGACGATGACCCGGCATCCGGGTGGGGCCTCGGTTCAGGTGCACGCCCGCATCGACGAGTCCTTCACCCTGGTCTACGACGCGCTGGTGTCGCGGGCCGGCCAGAGCGTGGTCGCGTTGCCGACCGCAGTCGGCGCCGGTGCGACGATCGCCGCCCCGACCGCCACTGCCGCGGTTGAGGCGCCCGCCGCTCCCGCCGGGGAGCCCGACGCCCAGACGTTGTCGGACAGCCTGACCAACCGCTACCTGCCGAGCCACGTCGGCAGGTGGACGCCAGAGTCCGGCGAGACCATCGGCGAGCGGCTGGGCATGATCGTCTCGGCGGCAATGGGTTACGAGCCCGAGGACCTGCCGTGGGAGGTGCCGCTGATCGAGCTGGGCCTGGACTCGCTGATGGCGGTGCGGATCAAGAACCGGGTCGAGTACGACTTCGACATGCCGCCCATCCAATTGACGGCGGTGCGCGACGCCAACCTCTACGCCGTCGAGAAGCTGATCGAGTACGCGGTCGAGCACCGCGACGAGGTCGAGCAGCTGCACGAGCACCAGAAGACGCTGACGCCCGAGGAGATCGCCAAAGAGCAGGCCCAACTGCTCAGCGGGGCGACACCGACGTCGGCCGCCGCGCCCGCACCGGATCCGCAGGCGCAGCCCGAGACTCAGCCCGCCCCGCCGTCGGCGTCGGACGCGCCGATTCCGCCGCCGCCGACGGATCCGTCGGGACCGAAGGGTGCGGCGACCAACGGTGGCCAGCCGAACCTGGCGGGGGCGCTCAGCTCCGAAGCGGTGGCCAAGGCGCTCAATTCCGATGTGCCGCCGCGCGATGCCGCCGAGCGGGTCACCTTCGCCACCTGGGCGATCGTGACGGGCAAGTCACCGGGCGGCATCTTCAACCCGTTGCCCAAGCTCGACGAGGACACCGCGGCCAAGATGGCGCAACGGCTCTCGGAGCGCGCCGAGGGCACGATCACCGCCGAGGACGTGCTGACGTCGGAGACCATCGAGGCGCTGGCCGAAAAGGTGCGCGGCTACCTGGAGGCCGGCACCATCGACGGCTTCGTGCGCACCATCCGGGCACCCGAGAACGACTCGCAGGTACCCGTGTTCGTGTTCCACCCGGCCGGCGGATCGACCGTGGTCTACGAGCCGCTGCTCAACCGGCTGCCGGCGGACACACCGATGTACGGGTTCGAGCGCGTGGAGGGCACCATCGGAGAACGGGCCGCCCAGTATGTGCCGAAGCTGTTGGAAATGAACGACGGCAAGCCGTTCATTCTGGCCGGGTGGTCGCTCGGCGGTGCGCTGGCCTACGCGTGCGCGATCGGGTTGCAGCGGGCCGGTGCGGACGTGCGATTTGTCGGGATGATCGACACGGTGCGCGCCGGCGAGGAGATCCCGCAGACCAAGGAGGAAACCCGCAAGCGCTGGGACCGTTACGCGAAGTTCGCGGAGCGCACCTTCAACGTCGAAATTCCCGCGATCCCCTACGAGCAGCTCGAGGAACTCGACGACGAGGGGCAGGTCAAGTTCGTGCTCGACATCGTCCAGCAGAGCGGCGTGCAGATTCCCGGCGGCATCGTCGAGCACCAGCGGACCTCGTACCTGGACAACCGGGCCCTCGAGACCGTCGTGATCGAGCCCTACGACGGCCACGTGACCCTCTACATGGCCGATCGCTACCACGATGACGTCATCGAGTTCGAGCCGCGGTATGCCGTCCGCCAGCCCGACGGCGGCTGGGGCGCGTTCGTGGCGGACCTGGAAGTGGTTCGGATCGGCGGCGAGCATATCCAGGCCATCGACGAGCCGATCATCGCCAAGGTGGGCGCACACATGGCCGGCGTGCTGAATAAGGTGGAGGCGCAAACCAGTCAGACGAGTGAGGTGGGCAAGTAGTGACGGAGACCGTGCCAGCTTCGGGGTCGGCTCCCATCCAGCACACCACGGCCGAGAAGCTGGCCGAGCTCTACACTCGCCTGGACCTGGCCAAAGAGCCCGGCGGTGAGAAGGCCGTCGCCAAGCGGGACAAGAAGGGCATCCCGAGCGCGCGCGCCCGTGTGCACGCGCTGGTCGATCCGGGAACCTTCCTGGAGACCGGCGCGCTTGCGAAGACGCCGAACGACCCGAACGCGCTCTACGGTGACGGGTGCGTCACCGGGCACGCCATGATCGACGGCCGGCCGGTCGGGGTGTTCTCCCATGACCAGACGGTGTTCCAGGGCACGGTCGGTGAGATGTTCGGCCGCAAGGTCGCGCGGCTGATGGAGTGGTGCGCGATGGTCGGGTGCCCGATCATCGGCATCCAGGACTCGGGTGGCGCCAGGATTCAGGACGCGGTCACCTCGCTGGCCTGGTACGCCGAGCTGGGCCGCCGCCAGGAGTCGCTCTCCGGGCTGGTGCCGAGGATCTCCCTCATCTTCGGCAAATGCGCCGGTGGGGCGGTGTACGTACCGATCCAGGACGATCTGCTCGTCTCGGTGCGCGACCAGGGCTACTTCTTCGTCACCGGGCCGGACGTGATCCGCGAGGTCACCGGCGAGGAGGTCACCCTCGACGAGCTCGGCGGCTCGGACGCGCAGGCCCGCAACGGCAACCTCCACCAGGTGGTGGACTCCGAGGCCGAGGCGTTCCAGTACGTGCGCGATTTCCTGTCGTTCCTGCCGTCGAGCGCCGTCAGCGAGCCGCCGATCGTCAACCCCGGTCTCGAGCCGGAAACCACGCCGACCGATCTGGAGCTCGACTCGATCGTCCCGGACTCGGACAACATGGCCTACGACATGCACGAGATCCTGCTGCGCATCTTCGACGACGGCGACTTCCTCGACGTCGCCGCGCAGCACGGGCCGGCCGTCATCACCGGGTTCGCCCGGGTGGACGGACGCCCGGTCGGCGTC
Source organism: Mycobacterium sp. (assembly GCF_004298145.1). Lineage (GTDB taxonomy): Bacteria > Actinomycetota > Actinomycetes > Mycobacteriales > Mycobacteriaceae > Mycobacterium. The sequence goes on along the minus strand of NZ_SCRH01000033.1, from coordinate 28,191 downwards.
GTCGCCAACCAGCCCATGTATCTGTCCGGGTCGATCGACAACGAAGCCTCCGACAAGGCGGCGCGATTTATCCGGTTCTGCGATGCGTTCAACATTCCGCTCGTTTTCGTGGTGGACACCCCGGGTTTTTTGCCCGGCGCCGAGCAGGAGCGCAACGGCATCATCAAGCGCGGCGGCCGGTTCCTGTACTCGGTGGTCGAGGCCGATGTGCCCAAGGTGACGATCACCATCCGCAAGTCCTACGGCGGCGCCTACGCCGTGATGGGGTCGCGGCAGCTGACCGCCGACTTCAACTTCGCCTGGCCCACGGCGCGCATCGCGGTGATCGGCGCTGAGGGGGCCGCGCAGCTGCTGATGAAGCGCTTCCCCGATCCGACCACCCCCGAGGCGCAACAGATCAAGAAGGACTTCATCGAGGGCTACAACCTCAACATGGCGATCCCGTGGACCGCCGCCGAGCGTGGCTTCATCGACGCGGTCATCGACCCGCACCAGACCAGGCTGCTGCTGCGCAAGTCGATGAAGCTGCTGCGGGACAAGCAACTGTGGTTCCGCACGGCACGCAAGCACGGGCTCATCCCGATCTAGTCCCCGCCGCTGAACGCCCCGCCCGCCAAGTCGTCGAAGCGCTCCAGCGCCTCGTCGGAGTCGGCGTCGATACCGCGCAGCGCCCCGCGATCGGCGAGATACCGCTGCGCGTAGAGCCGTGCGACCAGCGCCTTGCGCTCACCGCCGCGGGTGGCCCGCTCCCAGGCGGCCTGCTCGATGAGCAACGCGCCGCCGTAGACGTCACCCATGAATTGGGCCAGTCCGAACAGTCGCGCCTCGGCCATCGCCCTGTCGAGCTTGGACCACGCGGTGATCGCCGCGTCGAGATCCTCGATCCGGCCCGCGACCAGCCGGGTGGCCTCGTCGTCGTCGGCGACGGAAACCGCATCGCGTAACCGCGCCAACAGCGTCTCGTGCGCACGGGTTTGCTCGATCCCGCGCCGCACGTCCAGGCACAGGATATTGTCGGGGCCCTCCCAGATGGTATTCACCTGCGCGTCACGCAAAAGCCTTGCCACCGGCCAGGTCTCGATATAGCCGTTGCCGCCGTGGATCTCGATCGCGTCCGACGCCGCGGTGATCCCGAGCCGGCACACCTTCAGCTTGGTGACCGGCACCGCGATGCGCTGCCGCAGGCTGCGCGGCTGACGATGGTTGGTGGCGCCGGTGCCGTCGAACACCAGCGCCTGGGCGGCTTCGACATCGACGATCATCTCGGCCAGCTTGCGCCGCATCAACGGCTTGTCGATCAGCGCCTCGCCGAAGGCGCGCCGCTGCGCGGCGTAGCACAGCGACTCGACCAGGGCGCGACGGGCATTGCCGAGCCCGAACGACGCGATACCCAGCCGTGCGGCGTTGGTGAGCTCCATCATGCGGCCCAGCCCCTTGCCGTCGGACGGGCCGGATTCGGGGCTCGGTTCGCCGGACAGCAGAAACGCCTCGGCGTCGACGAACTCGACCTCGCCGGAGGCCACCGAGCGGGTGCCGAGTTTGTCCTTCAGACGCCGCACCCGCACCCCGTTGCGTGAGCCGTCGCGGCGGGTGCGCAGCACCAGGAAATTGGCGACGCCCCGCGAAGAGTCCGGTGCGCCTTCGGGTTTGGCGAGTACGACGAACGCCTCCCCGGCGCAGTTGGACGCAAACCACTTGAACCCGTTCAGCAGCCACGAGTCACCGCGACGTGTTGCGGTCGTCTCGAGCGCGCCCAGGTCCGATCCGCCGGTGCGTTCGGTGAGCAGCTGCGCCGTCTCGCCGGCCCACTCGCCGGAGGCGAATTTGGCCAGCACGTGTTCGGCCACATCGGCGGGCGCGTAGGCCGCCACCAGCGACTGGACCATGCCGCCGCCGGTGCCCAACGCGCAACCCATCCCGATATCGGCTTGATTGAGCAGATAATTCGACGCGAACAGCGTCAGCGACGAGCTCATCTTCGCCTCGCGCGCCTCGGTCCGCAGCGCCCGCTGGGCGTTCAGAATGGCCCGCTTGGACTCCGTGAACGACGTCGGCATGACCACCCGGCCGACGTCGTGGCCCCACCGGTCGTAGCGCTCGAGCCGCGGTGGGTTGCGGTCCGTCTCTTCGGCCCACTGCGCCACCGGACCGCCCATCAGTTCACCGATGTGCGTCAGATGGCGCTCGGCCAGTTGCAGCTCCTCGGGCTGCAGGTAGTAGGCCATCGTGAACTGCAGCGTGGGATCGGTGCTGTACCAGTTGAGACCGGCGGCGCCGCGGTAGTTCTCCGTCGCGTAGCGCTGCGATTTTTCTTCAGTGGAGAACGGCAGCTTGTCTACCGCCTCCGCGGCGTAGTCGCTCATGGTTGAGACGCTACGCGCCGAGCCGATCGTCACGCGGTAGCGCGTGGTCGACGTCCCCGGCGCGGACGGCCAGCGCTTCGGGGTTGACGATCAGAACGGTCTTGCCTTTCAACGAGATCCAGCCGCGCGTCGTGAAACTGCGCAGCGCCTTGTTCACCGATACCCGATCGGCGCCCACCAGCTGCCGGGCAACGCGGGCGGTGACGTCACTGGAAACCAGTTCGACAAGTTGACGTTCGGCGGCCTGCAACCGCCGGGTCATCCGCCCGGAGCAGCTGTTCGGCGATCGCCGGCTGCCGCGTCATCAACGCGCGCACGGTGGCGCGGTCCAACCACAGCGCTCGCACGTCGGAGAGTGCCGTGGGTCCGATGATCGCCCGCACGCTGGTGCGCCCCGCCGGGCCACGAAGGCTGACCTTCACCGTGCCTTCGACGATCAGGTAGAGCCGATCGCCCGGGTCGCCCTGGGTGAAAATCGTTTGGCCGGAGCGGAATTCGGAGGTGTTCATCGTCGGGTCAGGGTGTCTGCGCGGTGAGGAAAACCAGCCGGAAATTGCCGATCTGGAGGAGGTCGCCGTTGGCCAGCACCGCAGATTCGACGGCTTCACGATTGCGGTAGGTGCCGTTCAGGCTGCCGAGGTCAACGACGAGGAATTCGCCGTTCTCGTTGTGGAATTCGGCGTGCCGGCGGCTGACCGTGATGTCGTCGAGGAAGATATCGCTGAGGGGGTGCCGTCCGGCGGTCATCACGGGCTGGTTCAAGACGAACTTCGATCCGACATTGGGGCCCCGTTTCACCACGAGCATGGCCGAGCCGTGCGCCAGCGCCGCCGCTTCGGCCGCTGCCGACGACGTGTCGATTTCCTCGGGGACGTCGACACGAAGCGCGGAGCCGATATCGCCGGTGGCGTCATTCGCCGCGATTCGCTGCTGGCTTGTATCCCCTTGTGATGCCGACACCCTTGCCTCTCATCCGACGCCAGGTCTTTCGACGCGTCTATCGGAGCATTCGGCCCGGGCGGCGGGTAGGGGCCGAAGTCCCTTATGTTCGCACCGGCGCCACGAACTCGGACGTGTAGAACTCCGCCGGGTTCTGCGAGTGAGGGTTTGGTTGTTGCGCAATCACCCAGACCCCCGTCGTCCCGGGCCGAATGCTGTCTTGCACGGTCGCATCTCCGCTACCTGCCCCATCGGTGTCCAGGCCGGTGAAGGCGGTCCCGGGGTCGCCGGGCCCGCAGGTGGCCGAGGCGGGGCGGGGCACCTGGATCAGCCCCACGTCGAAGTGGGTGCCGGGCTCGGGCGCATCCACCAAATGGACGTTCGCGACCACCTTCGACCCGGCCGTGTGGACGACGGCGGAACCCGTCCCCAGTGACGGGTGCGGCACCTGCGGCGAGGTGCTCACCAGGCTGAAATCGCAACGCCGAAGTTTGGCGTCCAAAACGACGGTGGTGCCGCCGCCCTCGGCGGCCGCGCGGGGGATGTCGAACGTCGCCGCCGACGAGATCACCATGGTGATCGCCGCCGTGCACGTTCCCAACCGTGTCAGTGTGCGCATCGGGCCCGCCCCTTTGTCCGGCTGTGAACGGGATCACAGCCGCAAATGAATTGACGCGCACGCGCAAAATTAAACGTTTCTCCGTAAATGCCTCGAGCGTAAATTTAATTTCTTATTCCCGCACTAGCGCGGTTGTTGGTTGCCGAGCCTCGGGTCGAATTCGATGGGTAGGGTGGTCGGTCCGCTCAGCCCGGTCAGTGGTTTCCAGGGAGCCGGGCCGATGCGACGGGCGTTGGGCATGCGCTGTGTCATGACCACCAGTGCTTCGGCGAGTTCCAGCTTGGCGAGATTCGCGCCGAGGCAGTAGTGCATGCCGCCGCCGAAGGTTTGTATCGCCGGGGCGCCGCTGCGGGTGATGTCGAGGCGGTCGGGGTCGTCGCAGACGGCGGGATCGCGGTTGGTGGCCGCGGTGTTGGCGATGACCAGTGCGCCCGCCGGGATCATGACTCCGGCGAGTTCGACATCCTCGATTGCCGTCCGAAATGTGCCGAAGGAGACGGGGGAATGCCGCATGGTCTCCTCGACGGCCCTGATGGCCAGCTCGGGCTGGCCCGCCAGCAGTGCCCATTGGTGGGGGTGATCGCACAGCACATGCACCGAGGCGGCGAGCTGGTTGCGGGTGGTGTCGGTCCCGCCCATCAGCAGGCCCGCTGCGAGCATGCGCAGCTCTTCGATATTGAGACGATCGCCGTCGTCTTCGGCGCGGATCAGCTCGGAGATCAGATCGTCGGTCAGCGCGTGGCGCCGGCGGGCGACCATGTCGTTGATGTAGGCGTCGAGCTGGTCCCAGGCCGCCAGGATGGTGCGTGCCTCATTGGCGGCGTCCCAGCTGAAGACCTTGAAGATGTCCTCGGTCCAGTCCGAGAAGAGCTCCCAGTCCTCCGCTGGTGCGCCCAGGAGCGCGCAGATAATCGGTATCGGGTATTCGCGCGCGATGTCGGTGACCACGTCGCAGCGCCCATGGCCGGAGCGGCGGTCAACGAGCTCGGTGATGACGTCGATGATCGTTGCGCGCAGTCGCGCGGTGGCTCGGGGTGTGAATGCCTTCGACACCAGTTTGCGTAGCCGATGGTGTTCGGCGCCGTCGAGGCTGATCAGGTTGGTGGCCACTCGGTCCCACAGCGGGCCGGAGGAAATGCCTTGGGCGGCAAGGAACATCCCTTGGGGTACGCGAAATCGTGGGTCGCGCAACACGCTGCGCACGAGTTCATAGGTCAACAATTCTGGCCCATGCGGTCCGAGCGCGATCGGCGCCTGCTGCCGCGCTTCGCGGAGGATGGCGTGGGCCTCTGCTGGGTTCCGGGTGTGCTCGTAATCGATCATGGGTAGCCCGGCATCGAAGACGCTGGGGCAGCTTGATCGGTCAAAATTCGCCGTTTGACGAGGATTCATAGCCGGTCCATCTCGCGTGCCATGCGCGCGTTTTCCAGGTATCCGTAGTGCCGCGGATAGTACGGTCGCGGCCGGTGGGCCTTGGCCCTCGGCGTCCGGCGCATCGAGGAGGCCGCGCGGACAGCGTGAATCGTCTTGGCCCACCAGCGCACGGTCGGGGACGGCACCGGTGCCGCGGCTGCGGTTGCGAATGCGACCTGTTGCTCGGTGATGAGCGTGGGTGGCGGGGATGCCGCCTCGAGGGTGGCCTCGACACCTGGTGCGACATCCAAGTGATCGGCGGGGAATGGGGTTGCGATCATTTCGAGCCTCCTTACGGCTTGGAGCTCCCAACTCGGTGCTGTTGGAACGGATGGCGATGCGCCTGGTCACGTTCCCTGATAGGAAGCGTTGCCCGCTCTCGAGTGGACGACCTGAGTAACCGGTTACTCGAATTACTCGCCGAGGCAGGGGACATAACGGTGTGGTGTCCCCCGACCGGTCCCTAGCCGCGGGTTCTCGCCAAAGATCGAGCGGCAAGTAGTTTTGCCTCAGCGATGCGAAAAACGCCGCACAGGGCGGTCTCCTCAATGCCGACGTACTCGCCGATCACCTCGGGCGCTACACCGGCGTCGCGCAGTCTCAGCGCAAGCGAATAAATCAAGGGCAGCTTGCGCAGCGCCAACTCGCGCTCGCTGGTTTCATCGTCCATCTGGGCAGCCTGCGTCCGCGTTGGCCGCGTGAAGCGAGTACACGGTTACTCGAAATCGTCGATGCCGTCGACGCTCCGCACCAAAGCTAGGTGCAGGTTAGTGACGGGAACGCGGTTGGTGTCGGGGTAGCAGCGCCGCCAGTTCGTCGCGGCTGTTGGTGCCGGTCTTGGCCATGGCCCGGTAGATGTGGCCCTCGACCGTGCGGGCGGACAGCGTGAGGCGCTCGGCGATGGCAGGGCTGGACAACCCCTCACCCAGCAGCATCACGATCTCGCGTTCGCGGTCGGTCAGCGGTAGCCGCTCGCTGGCCTGACGAAGCGCCGGCGTAGTAGCACCGCAGTGCTCGGCCAGCGCCTCGGCTCGCGTCGAGCACCCCAATGCCGATCCAAGCAAATTCTGTCGGCGATAGGCGATGGCCGCGTGCGCGGCCGCATCCACGGCGGCGACCAAATCCCCCATCCGCTCGAATTCCTCAGACGCCGTGGCTAATTCAGCCCCGTCGCCGGCCTCCAAAGCAGCCGCGAACCGGGCCGCAAGCCCAGCGCGCGGCCCATGCATCTTGGTTGCGAGTGTGGCCAACCGGTCGGCTGCGCCGCGATCGCCGAAACCGACCGCTGTCTGCAAGGCCAGGACCTCGTATGCGAGCTGTTCGGCGTCGACGGCGAGATCGGCGGCCTGGCGCGCGAGGACGAGTGCCTGGCTCAGCGCCCCCTCGGCCGCGGCAACCCACGCCCGTGCCAGCACCAGTTCGGGCTCGAGGAAAGCGAATGCTGCGTGGCGATTTCCGTCCAGCTCCGCCTGGGCTCGTTTGGCCCGGCTCACCTGCCCGGCCATCGCAAGCGCTTGCGTCAAACCCAACCGGCAGCGGAACAGCCAACCTCCATAATCACCGAGGGGGTCCAGGCCGGCGCGGGCTTCGCCCAACCACCGAAGGGCGTAGCCCACCTCGCCTTGTGCCAGCGCCACTTGCCCGAGTAGGACATGGCTACTGTGCGGGAACCAATTGTCCTCGCTCTCGCGGCGCGCCTCGACAGCGATACGTCCGGCCTCGTGTAGATGGCCCGCGAGCTTCAGGCCGATCATGTGGCGATACGCCAGACCCATGCGCATCACCGCGGCATTCGGCGTGCGCGCAGCGGCGGCGTAGCCCCGGGTACTCACGGCATCAATCTCATCCGCGCGGCCCAGCATCCCGAGACCGCCGACCAGCCCCCAGCTGGCCAGCACCACCAGATCGTCGGGCAACGACGCCTCGGCGAGTGCTTCGGTGCCGGCCGCTACCGCTTGCCGTGGCCGCCCGAGATCGGCGTAAATCGCAGCTCGCGGTGCGGCCAGCAGGCGCCGAGCGCCCGGCTCGGTCAGTTGGCTAAGAGTGTCGTCCAGCATTGTTTCGGCGTCGGCCGGCCGACGAAGGGTCCAGAACAGATTGTGTGTCCGTTGCTCGGCGATTTGGACGCGCTGAAGGTCAGTTGTCGCGCGCTCCGCTAGCGTCGCCAGCACGCGCTCGGCTTCGGCGGCTTGTGCGCTCCAAACCAGGCAATAACCATGCATCAGCTGTGACTCCATGCCGCCGCCGGCCAGCACGGCGGCCCGAGCCAGCCGCTCGGCCAGCGGCGTATCGACCCGAATCGCAGTTCGCGCGGCAGCCAGGAACAGCTCCGGATCGGGGTCAAGGTCAGAATCCAGCATCAATGTCGCGCGGCGCACCACGATTCGTGCGTCGTTGCGACGATCGCCGACTGCGAGTTCCCTGGCGACGAGTCCCCTCAATCGTCGCAGCCGGGTAGGTGGCGCACGCTCCTTGCGCACCTCGCCGTAGAGCGGATGGGCGATCCGTACTTCCATGGCGCCGTCAACCTGCTGAAGGGTGATCAGGCCACGCACGTCGGCCTCCTCGACCGCCGCAGAATCGGTGATCCTGGCGAGCGAGCGCAGTTCAATCGGCTCACCGACCGCGAGCACATCGATCACGGCGCCGATAGGTGGTGGAAGCGCACCAATCCTCGACTCGATCAACTCGATCAACGCCGGTGCAACGACGGGCTCGCCGCTCCAGCGCCAATAACCCTGCTGCTCCACCAACCGGCCGTCGGAGACTTCCTGCTCGACGATGTGGTGCAGGTACAGCGCGTTGCCGCGTGTCAGCTTCCACAGGCGACTCGCGGCGGCTCGGTCCATGGGTCCACCGACAGCCGCGGACAAAAGCATGGCGGTTTCGTCGGCGGACAGCGGCTGCAGGTCGAGCCGCTCGAACTGACCTCCCGTCCAAAGTTCTTGTACCCCAGCGGGAATCGCCTCGCCGTCGCGGACCGTCATCACTACTTTCGCGGCGCGCCGCTGAACGATCTGGTGCAGAACAAATGCGGACAGGTCGTCGAGCAGGTGAACATCGTCTACGCCGATAACCGCGGTGGCGCCCTCTGGTGCGGACGTCAGCGATTCGATCACGCCGCGGACGAGTTGCATGTTATCGGTGCTTAGCGGAGTCCACGGGGCGAACGCGCCGAGCGGAAGATCCCGCGCCGACGACGTCGCGACCGCCCAGCGAACTTCGCAGCCTTTCGAAGCCGCTGAAGCCAGGGCTTCACGGGCGATTCGGCTCTTTCCTACACCGGCCGGGCCGCAAATAACGATCCCGGAGGAGTCGGGATCCGATATGGCGGCTTCGATGATGCGTAGTTCCTCCGCGCGGCCGGTCAGAGGCCACTTCAAGTGCACCGATAAAGCGTACGAGCGTCCACTGCGGCTTTGCTAGATGAACAAGTGATCGAAGGTAGCAAAGCTCGCGATTTCGCGGAACCTGGATTGGTGGACCATTGCGCAGAACTACAGTCGGGATCACGGTGCGCGCACAGCGAGGTTTGGTTCGAGGCCTCATCCAGGGGCGCGTCAAGGCAGGAGGACTGCCGTGTCGGAATGCCCGGTGGTGGTTGTCGGTGCGGGTGCAGCCGGTGTTGCCGCCGCGTCGAGCCTGCGCAACCGCGGAGTGAAGGCGGTCGTCCTTGAGAGCACCGAGAAAGTGGCATCGGCGTGGCGTAACCGCTATGACCACTTGCGGCTCAACACCGGAAAGCAGTTCTCCCACCTACCAAAATGTCGATATCCCAGGGGCACAACGACATTCCCGTCGCGCGATCAGGTAGTGGAGCACATCGAACGGTCTGCCTACGGACTGGACATCCAGTTCAAGACCGTGGTCGAACGTATCGACCGTGGGCCCGGCGGCTGGTGTCTGCATACGTCGGCCGGTGACGTCAGGGCCCGCCAAGTGATCGTCGCCACCGGATACGACCACACGCCGCATATGCCGGAATGGCCCGGCATGCAGGGGTTTACCGGTGAACTCTTGCACTCGTCCGCATACCGGAACCCCACTCGCTGCGCCGGCAAACGAGTGCTGGTTGTGGGGTCCGGATCCTCCGGCATGGAGATCGCGTACGACGTGGCCACGGGCGGTGCGGCCAGTGTATGGATGGCAGTGCGCACGCCGCCCAATATCATGCTGTGCAGCGGTCCCGGCGGTCTTCCCGGTGATGTGATCGCGACGCCGCTGTACCACTTGCCGCAGCGGGTTGCGGACGGGCTCGCCCGGCTCGCTCGGCTGCGGGCGATCGGAGACCTGACAGAGTTCGGTCTGCCGATTCCCCACGACGGACCGTTCTCGCGAGCGGCGCGGCTAGGTGTCGCGCCGGCACTGGTCGACATCGCGGTGATTGACGCCGTCAAGGACGGTGACATCGAGGTCGTGAAGCCGCCGCAGTCGTTTGATGCGGGCGCCGTATCGCTGCTCGGCGGCAGGCGGTTGCATCCCGATGTCGTGGTTTGCGCCACCGGTTATCGGCGTGGGCTGGAATCGCTGGTCGGCCACCTCGAGGTCCTCGACGAGCGTGGGGTCCCGCGGTGCCCGCGCGGGGAATCCGTCGCCGAGGGCCTGCGATTCCTGGGATTCCTGCCTCGCCCATCACAACTCGGCTACAGCTGCAAGCGCGCTCGCCGCATTGCCAACGAGATCGCGAACGGCCTTCGCTAGTACCGCAGTGGTAGTCCGGGTCGCGGGATGTATCTGCCAATGCCACCACCGCACCACCAACGGCAATGAAATGCAATGGCTTTCGTCGCGACTATGCCTTGATGCGGATCTGGCCCGGGGACCACCAACCCGTGCGGGTCGCGGAGCCCAGCTCGAGTTGCGCGGGATGCGCGTCGGCGATGGTGTCGAATTTGCGCAGCGACCCCCAGTCGCGGCCCCAGTCGCGGGACAGGTAGGTCGACATCACGTGGGCACGCAGCAGCAGATCGGTGATACCCAGCAGGCCCCCGTTGGTGCCGTCTTCCCAGGTGTCGGTGTCCATCTTCTTGGCCGTGTAGTCCGGGGTGATGCGAAATCTGGGGATCTCGGAAACCCCGTTGACGTGCAGCATCGGCTGCTGGCAGGGGAAGGCCAACCCGACCGCCCAGTCCATCAGCACCGGCTGCGTCGAGCCGACGAACTCCTGCAGCGAGCGCATCTGGGGCACCCGCGGCGGGGTCACCGCGATCCAGTCCTCCGGCGTCAGGGACAGGTCCTCGGCCACCACCCGCACGGCGACCGCGTCCGCGGGCATGTCGGAGCGCGCGAAACGCAGGTTGCGCCAGGCCTTCGGCTGCTCGCCGTTCAGGTCGTAGGGCACCAGCCGTCCGGCCGGCACGATGTCGCCGGCGGGCCCGGGCCGGCCGTACTCGAGCACCACGGTCTGCCCGTCGGTGTGGTGATGCAGCACGCTGTTGCCGGCGATCTTGCCGGCGGCGGTCACCACGACCAGGGGATGGCCGGCATCGGGTTTGGGCAGCTGGTACCACGCCGAGGCCAGCCTGCTCTGCTGTTGCGCCGCGGTGGTGTAGCTGCCGGCGAGCGGAACCCGATCGGGATCCAGGCCGTAGGGCAGCGGCACCGTCGAGCCGTTGATGCCCGGTGCGCTCAGCTTGGTGGGGGCGTCCCAGTCGTAGTCGGTTCCGGGCTGGTTCGGGGTGATCCGAATGGCCTCGGCGACGGTGTGTTCGGGCACGCCGCTCGGGGTGAATCCCACCGGGCGCTCGCCGCCCAGCGGCCCCAACGGTCCGTAGTCGCCGGGCAGCGGCGCCATGTAGCCGACGTTGCTGTCCGGTTCGACGAGCACATCGTCGGCCAGCCCGCAGCCCCCGCTGAACTCGCGCAGGTTGTCCCAGGCGTTGGAGTAGGTGGGGTACTGGCGCACGATGCCGGCCACCATCGACGCGATGAACACCAGCGCCATGAATCCCGCCGCGATGGGCACCGGTGCCGCCGTCAGCGCCAGGGCCACCCGGCCCTCCCCGTGGTCGCGGGACACGAAGTGTAACCAGATCGCGTACAGGACGGCGAGCACAAACAACCCGAAAAATATTGTGCTGACTGAGATTCCACCGATTTTCGGCATCGTGCTGTTGAACGGGACGCCGTAGCTGGAGACGTACCACCAGCCGTTGGTGGTGGCGAAGCACAGCGCCATCAGGAACAACACCGCCGCCAAAAACGCCATCCGGTTGCGCGACCAGCGCAGTATCGCCGGTGACACCAGCACGGTGGTCAGCGCGGCCATCGCCGCCCCCACCGCGGCGAACAGGCCGAAGTGGTGCACCCATTTGGTGGGCGTGAACATCAGGAAGAACATGGTGCCGAAGATGACGCCCATCAGCCGCCACGCCGGCCCGCGGGCCACCCCGGGAACCCGCTTGCGCCGCAACATGATGAACATGGCCGTGAACAGACACAGCGCGGTGATGAAGAAGCCGAAGCGGCGCGACAGTGAACCGTCGACGGTGGGCAGGATCAGGTAGTAGTAGCGCAGGTTCTCGGTGTACCAGGCCTGACTGGGCCCGATCGCGGTCCGAATCCTGGTGGCTTCCAACACCGTTGACAGTGTCTGGTCGGCGAACACCACGGTCAGGATGACGGTCCCGGCGGCCAGCATGGGTGCCACCAGCGGCCACGTGCCCACCAGCCGATGGCGGCGAACCAGGATGCGCAGGATGGGACGACCACCGGCGACCAGCGCGGCCACCGCGATCAACCCGGTGGGCTGGACGCCGAGCGTGAACGCGGCGGTGATGACCGCCAGCGCCGCGGGCGTCAGCCGGCTGTAACGCATGGAGCGTTCGATCAGCACGTAGGTGACCAGCGAACCGAGCGCGATGATCGGCTCGGGCCGCAGACCGTTGTCGAACGGCATCCACGCCGTCAGCAACACCATGCCCGCGGCCCAGTTCGCCGGCTTGCTGGCGGCCACCGCGGGCCCCAACCGGGGCAGCACCTCACGGGAGAGCAACAGCCAGCACACAATTCCGGCGAACAGGTCCGGCAGCCGCATCCACAGGCTGGCGTCGCTGACGTGGGTCATCAGCGCCAGCAGGTTGTAGTACCAGCCGAAGGGGTCCTCGGGGCTGCCGAACCAGCGGAAGTAGTTCGACATATAGCCGGCGCGATCGGCGACCCGGGCCATGCCCAGGATGTAGCCGTCGTCGGACGAGTTCGCCCCGATCACATGCCAGAGCACGAAACCGCCGATCACCGCGACATCGGCGAGGGTGAACGTGCGCCAATTCGCCGGAATGAGCCGGCGCATCCGCCGTCCGTCCAGCTGGTCGAGTCGCCACAAGGCGAACAGCGCAACGATGGTGGCCAGGATCGCCGCCACCATCGCGACCAGTTTCAAAGTGGTTGGGGTGGTGGAGAACCGGGTGTCGATGGTCGCCGACAGCGTCAAACCCGCCGGGGCGGGTCCGGTCAGGTCGGTGAACACACCGACGATCTGTGGCCGCAGGTTCGGGTCGGGGAATCCGCCGCCGATCGGTTTGCCCGCCGAATCATTCAGCCCGACAAAGGTGGCGAAGGTGCCGGCGCGCGTGGAGGTTATCGCGATGCTGGAACATCCGGGGGCACCCGCGCCCCCGTCCACCTGCTCGCGCGAGGCGCTGGCGATCACCACGTTGCGGTCGGTGACGTCGACGCGCTTGCCGTTGACGACGACGAACAACGCGTTGAGCGCGGCGTCCTTGCCCTTCTTGGGCCCGGTGGACAGGATCACCCCGCCGTCGGGCGGCAGATCACGCACCAGCGAGCAGGGCACGGAGGCGATCATGTCGACCGGGGTCAGCGAAATCAGCGGTGCCGTAACGCTGTTCAGCTGACCGCCCTGCGGCCAACTCAGCGTCGCGGTGGTCTGCACGACGGGCAGCAGTGGGGTGGCGATCGACAGCACGAAACCGATCAGACCGGCGACCGTCGCCACCCAGCGCGTCACTCGCACGTCGTTGCGCGCGGCCGGCGCGCTCATGGCAGCGCCCGAATCGGTCCCTGCCGGCTCCAGCCGTGCACTGTCATCACACCCTGTTCGATCGCGGCGTCCGGCGCTTGATCAGCCGGCACCAACCGGAAGTACTGCTCCACGGATCCCCAGTCGCGATACCAGTCGCCGCGCAGATACGTCGAGATCGTCGAGGTGCGCAGCAGCGCCTGCAGGAACAGGAGTGGCCCGCCGGCCTCGCTGGACTGCCACAGGTTCGACGACGCCGCCGTCTGCTTGCGGTCGGGAAGGATGCGGTACCCCGGAAGTTCGGCAACGCCGAGGTGTTCGGAGAACGGCCGCTGGCACGGGAAGTTGGCGGCGGTCGCGATGTCCATCAGCGCGGGCGTCTGCGACCCGATGAGCTGCTGCAGGGTTTCGGTCACCGGGACCCGCGGCGGCGTGAACGCGAACCACTGGTCGGAACTCAGGTTCGGGTCGTAGGCGACGATGCGCGCCACGTTCGCCTCCGGCGGCGCCCAGGTCAGCGGGAAGCGCAGATTGCGCCATGCCGGCTGCGGGCCGATATCGATCGGCTGCACCTCCGCCAGCGGCTGGGTGGTGCCGTCCGGGCGGGTGACGCCCCATTGCAGTTTCAGCGATTGGCCGTAGGTGAAGGTGCCGTCCTCTTTGTAGGACCAGATCGCACCGGCGGCGGAGACGACCACCAGAGGCCGGTCCGGGGTGCGGGGCGGCAGCTGATACCAGGCCGAGGTGGCCGTGGCGGCCAACGCGTTTTCGCCGTAGCTGCCCATCACCGGGGTGCGGGCCGGGTCCAAGCCGAACGGCAGCGCCGCGTGCGAGCCGTTGACACCGACCGGGCCCTTGCCGCCGGCGGTGCCCGCCGAGTCGCTGTAGGCGACGTTGGGTTTGTTCGGGGAGGCGTCGGAATTGACCAGGCCGGGCTTGGTCACCACCGGGTCGGATTGCAGCTCCTCGCCCACGCCTCCGGGTTTGAAGCCAACCGGATTGACGCCGCCGAGCGGGCCGTCGGGGCCGAACGTCTGGTTCGGCGCCGGTGGCAACAGGCCGGCATTGGGGTCGGGTTCGGCCAGCACGTCGTCGGCCATCGCGCAGCTGCTGGGAGACAACCCCGAACTGATCGCGGCGAGATTGGCCTTGCCGGTGGTGTAGAGCGGGTAGCGGAACACCGCGCCCTTGGTCAGCGAGGCGACCTCGCCGACGACCATGATGGTCGCGACCACCAGCAGTGGGGTCGACGCCAGGACGCGGTTGCGCCGGTTGTCCTTGACCTCGGTGTGGCCGGCGTAGTCCATCCGGAAGTGCTGCCACGCGGCCAGCAGTCCGGTGACGATCGACAACGTCAAGAACATCGAGGTCACCGGGTGGCTGGCGACGACCGGTTGGATGTCGTACCAGGGCACCCCGTAGTTGCCGACGTAGAACCAGCCGTTGATGCCGGAGGTGGCCCACGCCAGCACGAACAGCAGGGCCGTCACGTACAGCGTCAGATTGCGGCGGTTGTGCAGGCCGATCCGGGAGCATGCGAACGCGGTCACCGCACCCAGCGCCCCGGCCAGTCCCGCGAAGGCGCCGAACTGGATCGCCCACTTCGTCGGCGTGAACGTCAGGAGCAACAGGCCGATGGCGGTGGTGCCGATCAACCGCCAGGCCGGGCCGCTGGCCACCCCGGGCACGCGCCCGCGGCGCAGCAGGATGACCAGCATCCCGAACAAGCACAGCAGCAGCACCAGTACCGCGAACCGCCGCGTCATGGACCCGTCGGCGTTGGATTCCACCGTCAGGAAGTAGTAGCGCAGCCAGTCCTGATACCAGGCGACCGTCGGCCCCACCTTGTATTTGATGCGGGCGGACTCGAGCACCGTGGCCAGTGTCTGGCTGCGGAACACCACCACCAGGATCAGCGACAGCGACGCCGCCAGCACCGCCAGCGGGGCCAGCAGTCCGTCGCTCACCCGGCGGCGCCGGATCGTCTGGGCGACGGCCCGCGCCCCGGTCAGCAGCGCGGCGACCGCGATCAGGCCCTGCGGAGCCAGGGTCGCGGTCAGCAGCGCCGCGATGATGGCCAGCGCCGCCGGGGCCAACCGTCCCAAGGCAATCGCGCGTTCCACCAGCAGCCAGGTGACCAGGACCCCGAGGGCGATCAGCGGTTCGGGCCGCAGCCCGTTGTTGAACGGCAGCCATGCCGCGACGAACACCGCGCCCGCGGTGAAGACCGCGACCCGGTTGGCTGCCAGGCCGCCCCTGCCCGGTCCCAGCCGGCGCAGCACCCAATGGCTGATGATCAGCCAGCACCCGATTCCGGCCAGCGCGGCGGGCAGCCGCATCCAGACGCCGGCCGTGCTCACCGAGGCCAGCTTGGACAGCACCGCCAGATACCAGTCGAAGGGGGCGTCGGTGGTGCCGAAATAGCGGTAGTAGTTGGCGACGTAGCCGGCGTCGGGGGCGACGCGGGCGATGGTCAGGTTGTAGCCGTCATCCGAGGAGGTGGCGCCAATGATGTGCCACAGCGACAGGGTGGCGATCACCCCGGCGTCGGCGATCCACGTCGCGATGCTGACGCGCCGCCAGTTGGCCAGGTGCGTGCCGGGGCGGTATCTGGAGAGCCAGGCGATCGGGGAGCGCCAGTTGAGCCGCGTGCTACCGCCCCGGCTGCGGCGGTCCAGCACCGCGAGCGCAACGATGGCCGTCAGCACGGCCAGGACACCCAGGACCATCACGATTTCCTTGACGGCGGTGGGCGCGGTGATGAATCGGGTGTCGATGTCGACGCGGGCCGACAGCCCCGGGCCCGCGGGCACCTTCAAATCGGTGAAGATCCCGCCGACCTGAGGCTTCTTCTCGGCCGGCAGGACGCCGGAGGCGCCGGGCATGCCGACGAACTCGGCGCCGGCCGCCCCGGTGTCGGCCCAGGCGTGCAGCACGCTGCAGGATCCGGCGGCGACGGCCGAGCGCTGCGCCACCGCCGCGACCGTGTCGCGGAACGCCACGACGACCACGTCTTTGTTGGCACGCACGAACAGCCCGTTTTTCCCGGCGTCCATCCCGCCGGGCGGCAATGTCGAGACCACCAGACCGCCGTTGGCGGGCAGGGTGGCGATGTCCGGGCAGGGAATGGAGATGTCCAGCGCCCGGGGCGCCCCCGACACCAGGGGCGCGGTGATCTGGCTGACGTGCCCGTCCACAGTGCCCTGTGGCCACAGGACCGTCGCCGTGGTCTGCTTCGCCGGAAGCAACGGGACGAGCAGGCACAGCAGCAGACCCACGATTCCCGCGATGGCGGCCACCGACCGGGGGATCCGCTGCGATCGCTCATTACGGTCGTGGGGCACGAGGCTCGATCGTAAGCGACGCGGCTTTGTCCGATGAGGACGCGGGGCCGCGCTGCGGTCCCGGGGACGCGCTGCTATCCGCCGAGCCGGGCCGCCAGCGTGGCATGCCCCGGACCGGCGAGGTCGGCGAGTGCGGCCGGGCGCCCGGTCATCGCCATGAGCAGCGCCTCGCCGGGGCCGGTCACCTCGGGCCCGTCGCCGTGCGTCCAATCGAGGTCGGTGGCGCGCAGGCGCAGACCCCTGATCCGTCGTCCCGCGCCGAGCCTGGGGTTGCCCGGCACCAGGGAGAGGACCCGCCCGAGTCGTTCGGGCGGGACCTCGCGCGGTCGGTCGAGCGCGCGGCGGATGTCCTGATGGTGGATCGTGCCGTCGACGAGCGCGATCATTCCCCCGAAACCCGCTGTCAGTCCGCGTGGTTGGAGATGACCGCGCAGGAACGCCACCAGCTCTTGCGGGGTCAGCTTCGCGAATTCATCGACGCCCACCTGGTTGGCCCGCACCACCCAGCCCTTCGCAAAGCGCCTCAGCAGCCCTAGGGCGCCGAGCTCTTCGTAGCTGATCACATGCGCGACAACGTCTTTCACGCTCCACCGGGTGCAAAGGCTGGGTGCCTCCCAGTCCTGCGGTGTCAGGGTGGCCAGGAAGTCGGCCAGATCCGCCCGTTCCGCGCGGGCCATGGGCATCAGGTCGGCGGTCATTCGGGGCCACCGCCGCTCACCAGGTCCAGGTAACGGCCCAGGTAAAGCGGCCAGCCCGCGTCGCCGTCGACCCCGTCGGCGACGGATTGCCACCCCGGCCCGTGGCGGTCGAGATGGCGGTGTTCCAGGTCTACGCGGGTGCGCTGGCCGTCCTGCGCGGTGAAGCGGACGTCGACTTCGCTGGCCTTGGACGGGTCGGTCTCCAGCTGCCATGTCGGACCGATGTCCCAGCTGAACATGACGCGATGCGGCGGCTCGTAGACCAGGATGCGCGCCCATCGGCAAATGCTGCCGTCGACGCCACGGTCGTAGATGTGGCCGCCCACGCGGGGCTCGAACACGGTCTCGGCGATGGGGACCGCCAGCAGATTGTGCTCGCGCGGCTTGAACGCGCCGAACCGTCCGGTGAAGACGGCGAACGCGCGCTCGATGGGGGCGTTGACGACGACGTGGTGGGTGACGTTGGGACTCCGCTGCGGCGTCATGTCGATCCTTCGTTGATCTCGTCGATGGTCTGCGCATAGCCGGCGAGCGCTTGCGTCCAGAACCGGTCGAGATCGGCGCGTAGCGCCTCGAGACCGGTGGGATCGAGCTGATAGACGCGGCGGGTTCCCGCGGCGCGGTCGCGCACCAGCCCGGCGCACTTGAGCACCTTGAGGTGTTGGGACACCGCGGGTCTGCTGACCGGGAGATCGCGGGCCAACTCGCCGACCGCCGACGGGCCGTGGGCGAGGCGTTCCACGATGGCGCGCCGCGTCCCGTCCGCTAACGCCAGCCAGACGTCACCGCTTTGGTAAGTGACCACGAACCGTAAGCATAGACTTACCGATAGCGGGGCTCAAGTGCGCGCCCTAGGTCTTGCGCAGCGGCGCCGGGTTCCACAGACCGCTGCGCGTCGCCGTCCCCAGGAGCAGGTCGGCGGGTTGCGCGCCGGGGTAATACGGCGTCAACCGTTGCAGCGAGCCCCAGTCGCGCGACCAGTCGCCCTTCAAATAGGTGGCCATCGTGGTCGCCTTCACCAGCAGCTCGGTGACGCCCAGCGGCCCACCGCCGTTGTTGTCCATAACGGGCGAGTTGGCCTCGGCGCCGAACCGGTCGGGCAGGATGCGCCACTTCGGCGTCTCGTCGACGCCGTTCTGATGACCGAACGGTCGCTGGCAGGGGAATGCCAGCCCGACGAGCCAGTCCAAGAACACCGGGTCGGCGGAGCCCACCACGTCCTGCAGCGTGCGCAGCTGCGGAATCCGCGGCGGTGTCAGCGCGATCCAATGCTGCGGAGCCAGGTCCTCGTCGTCGGCGACCAACCGAATCTGGGTGGCGTCCTTCGGAATCGCCGACAGCGCCAGCCGCAGGTTGCGCCAGGCCGGGGACGCGCCCACGTCGGCGAATTGGAATGAGCCGCCGGGGTGTCCGCTGGCCGCCTGGTCGTCGGTGGCCCACTGCACCTGGACCTCGCGGGGGTCGAAGCGCCCGGACGCGCTCACCACCAGCAGCGGTCCCGCCTGATCGCGCGCGGGCAGCCGATACCAACCGGACCGCAGGTGAGCGGGCACCTGGATGCCGGAGCGCCAGCTGCCGAGCACCGGTGTGCGCGCGGGGTCGAGGTTGAAGGGCAGCTGCGCGGACGAGCCGTTGATCCCCGGCGCGGGGGTGGTGCCGCCCTCGGTGCCCGCCTGGTTGCTGCCCGTCTTCTCCTCGTCGTTGACGAAGCTGCGATCACCCGGTCGTTCCATCACGGGATCGGCGCGGACGTCGGCGGGAATTCCGTTGGGCGTGAAGGCTTCTGACAGCCCCGCGCCGAGGGCGTCGGCGGCCGAAGCGCTCACCGGCGACAGCATGCCCATGTTGGGGTCCTGCTCCACCAGCACGTCCTCGGCCAGTCCGCACGACTTACCGGTCTTTAGACCGGCCACCGCTTCGAGATTGGAGCGGCCGACCGACCACGCCGGATATTGTTCGGTCATCGCCAGGGTCAGCGATGCCACCTCGAACACCACCAGCACCCACGTCGCAATTGCCAACGGGGACTGGACAATTCCGGCTACTCGTGCGCCAAGGCGGGTTTTCGGTGCGCCGTTGTCGGGATCGACGAAGTGAAACCACGCGGCCAGCAGCAGCACCACCAAGGTCAGCCCGAGCAGCGCGGTGGCAAACGCGTAATGCCACGCCGGGAACGCATTCGACCACGGCACACCGAAATTCGATACATACCACCAGCCGTTGACACTGGCGAACGACAACGCCACCAAGAACAACACCACGGCGGCGTACACGGTGCGGTTGCGCCGGGACCGCATGGCCACGGCCGTCACCGCGACCGCGGCGAGCGCGCCCAGCGGCCCGGCCAGCCCGGCGAACACCCCGAAGTGGTGGGTCCATTTGGTGGGGGTGAACATCATCGCGACAAAGGAGATGATGGTGATCCCGACGATGCGGCGGCTCGGCCCGGCGGCGGTGCCCGGAATTCGGCCCTTGCGCAACGACATTGCGACCGTGACCCCGAGTGCGAGAACCAGCGCCAGCACGGCGAAGCGGCGGGCGACGGAGCCGTCGGGGCTGGCCATGAACAGCCGCTCGTAGCGGATGTGTTCGTCGAACCAACTGAGGCTGGGGCCGACGGCGCGCTTGAGCATGGTGGCCTGGACCTCACCGGCCAGCGTCTGGTCCCGGAAGATCAGGATGGTGGTGACGGTGACGGCGGCCAGCAGGGGCAGCACCAGCGGTAGCGCGCCGAACCGCTTGATCCTGCGGTGCAGGATGGTGCGCAGGGGTCCGATCGCGACCAGCAGCGCACCGATCGAGGCGATACCCGTCGGCCCGGAGAACAGGGTCAGCGCACCGATGATGCACGCTATCGCCACCGGCAACAGCCGGCTGGTGGCCACCGCGCGTTCCACCGAACACCACGTCAGCAAGATGCCCACGGCGATGATCGGCTCGGGGCGCAGGCCGTTGTCGAGGGGGAGCCAGACCGCCAGGAACATGCCCGCCGCGGTCCAGGCCGCCGCCCGGTTCCGCTTGACCGCATGACCCAGGCGGGGCATGACTTCCCGGCTGATCACCCACCAGCACGTCAGCGCCATCACCAGGGTGGGCAACCGCATCCAGATGCTGGTGGTGCTCACATGGGCCCACAGCGCCAGCAGGTCGTAGTACCACCCGAAGGGGGCCTCGGGCGTGCCGAACCAGCGGTAGTAGTTGGCCATGTAGCCGGCGTGCTCCGACACCCGGGCCATGGTCAGGATGTAGCCGTCGTCGGAGGTGTTGGCGCCGACGAAATGCCACCACACCAGCACGGCGATGACCAAGGCGTCCAGGCCGCCGATCGACCACCAGCGCGCGGGCAGGAAGCGGCGGTGCCGGGTTCCGTCGGCGGTGTCGAGCCGGTGCAGCGCGACCAGGGAGGCGGCGGTCAGCGCCAGGCCCAGGATCATCGCGGCCATCTTGAGCGGGGTGGGGCTGCTGCTGTACCGGGTGTCGATGGTCGCCGAGAACCTCAGCCCCGGCGGCTTGTAAGAAGGGATGGCGCCGCTCAGATCGGTGAAGACGCCGACGATCTGCGGCCGGAAGTCGTAGCCGCTTTTCTCGCCGCGCAGTGGCGAGCCGGGGTGCCCGGCGTTGGGTCCCTGGGTCAGCCCCACGAACTCGGCGGTGACCCGATCGGCGTGTGCGGTGAAGGTCAGCCGCTCACACGCCGGGCTGAGCACCTGGCTCAGCGGAGCGCTCACCACCGGGACGTTGCGCACCACCAGCACCAGCTCGTCGTTGGCGCGCACGATCAGCAGTCCCCGGTCGACGGCCTTCGGCGCCTGCTTGGGCACCGTCGACAACAACACCGTCCTGCCGGCGTTGCCTCCCCCGGTCAGCCCGGCGGCGGCCTGACAGGGGACGGTGATGTTCAAATCGGTGGCGACGTAGCCGATCAGGGGCGCGTCGACGCTGCCGAAGGTGCCGTTTTGGGGCCAATTGAGCTGGGCGGTGGTCTGGTCGACCGGCAGCAGCGGGGTGGCGATCGCCAGCAGCACGCCGAGCAGGCCGGCGACGGAAGCAACCAGCCGGGCGATCCGGTGATTGCCTTCCCTGTCTTTCACGGTGCTAGATGCTAGTTCTTGCTCCGTTTGAGGCCCCGTTTGAGGCGCGGTCTCGGTGCTCATCGGCCGTTACGCCGCCGGCTTGCGGATGGCGAGCACGAAGGGGCCGACGCTGCGCACGACGAAGCGCGGGCTGTCGAACAGGGCGCCGCGCAGATCGACCGTGTAGCGCCGCACGTTGGGCTGATTGGGGTAGACGTCCTCGGCCAGCCGCAGCGTGTAGTTACCGTTCGCGCCGCGCCGCATCAGGAACACCGTCGGCGGCGGCCAGGGGCAGGTGTCCAGCGCGTGGATCAGCTCGTCGGCGGTCTTGAGTTCGGACCACTTGTTGATCTGCGCGGCCCGCAGGTCGAATTGCGCGAGCGGGTTGGCGTAGTGCGAGGTGAGCCCCTGGAATCCCCAGTAGGGGTAGAAGGACAGGAAGCTGTAGTCGGCCGTCATCACCACGGTCTGGTCACGGGGCTTGCCGGTCACCTGCGTGATGGCGTGATCGATTGTCGCGTAGAACTTTTCGGCGCTGGGCGGTCGCCGGTCACCGCGCTGCCCGTTGCCGTCGGTGTCGGTGTAGGCGATGGTCAGGTCCGGGCGCAGCACGTCGGGGATGTCCTGGCTGAACGCGATCGCGGCGGCCAGCCCGATGGCGCCGGCCACCGGGGCGACCGCGCGGCCCCAGCTTCGATCGCGGCCCGCGGCGGCCAGCGCCGCGGCGAGTTCGACGAACCCGAATGCCCCGGCGGCGACCAGCAGCACGCTCAGGGTCGGCTGCAGCCGAAACGACAACAGCGTGGTGCGCGCCAGCGTGGTGAGCATCGACAGCAGCGACCACAGGTAGACGGCCAGGACGCCGATGGCCAGCGCGCCCGCTCGCACCGAGGATCGGGCCCGCACCACCAGCCACAGGGTGCCCAGCATGCAGACGACCCCCAGCAGCGTGAACTGCAGCATTGGGAAGGTCAGCTCGGCCCCGTCGGCCGGCAGGTAGTGCTGGGCGCTGCCGGTGTTGCTGATCGGGTTGCGGGCCGCCCGCAACAGGAACGGCAACCACGTGGTGCTGCCGATCGACACGGCGATGCCCGCGATGACGGCCAGACGCCGCAGCGGATCGAGGGCGGCTTTGAGCCCGTCCCGGTGCCAGCGCACGGCGGTCAGCCACAGCGCCATCAGTCCCACCGCGAACGCGCTGAATCCGAACAGCAGCGTGTACCAGGTGGCCGCGAAGCCCAGGAATATCCCGGCGCCCAGCACCGCGCCCCACCCGCCGCACCGCTCGCCGGAGCGCAGACCCGACCAGGTCAGCACCAGCATGGGCGGCAACAGCACGGTGATCATCGCCGAGTAGGGCTCGGGCGAGCTGTAGGCCAGCGTGACCGCCGCCGTCGCGGTGGTGACGATCAGCGCGTACTCGAACCGGACCATCCGCCACCACAACACCAGCGCGACCGCGACGGCGATCGCGATCGAGGTGATGGCCCACGGCTTGAAGATCTCCCAGGCCGGTGTCCCGCTGAGCGCCGCCGCGCGCCCGCCGATCCAGAACCAGCCCGGCGGGTAGAACGGCGGCAGCCCGAGATAGGTCATGTCGCGCAGGGCGGGGCTGTCGGCGAGCCGGGTCACGTATTCGGTGCGGAACTGCTGGTCGACGGAGATGCCGAACAGATACAGCTTGGTCGCCCCCAGCGGCATGCCCAGCGTCACGACGGTGAACGCGGACACGAAGACCAGCCCCCCCAATTGGGCGAGCAGCCGGCCCCTGGGCCGACTCGAGCAGCGCTGCCACAGCCAGCCGACGGCGAGAAGACCGGCCAGGCAGCCGACCTGCCCGACGGTGGTCAGCGCGTGCAGTTGGTTGGACGACGGAAAGGCCGGCCATTGCACGCGGGAGATGGCGGTCAGCGAGACCACCGCGACGGCCACCGCGACCAGCACCGCCAAGGCCATCTGGCCGAGGGTGGCCAGCGCGTTACGCATACTCAGATTGGCAGTTTGCGGAAGATGGGACGCGGGACGTGGCGCAACACCATCATCACGTAACGGAATGCCGCTGGTGCCCAAACCAATTCCTTACCTTTTGCGGCCGCGGTCACCGCGAGGTTGGCGACGTACTCCTTGTCGACGGTCAGCGGCGCTTCCTTGACGTGCGCGCTCATCCGGGTCCGCACCTGGCCGGGGCGAATCACCAGGACGCGAACCCCGAACTCGCGCAACGCCTCTCCCAGTCCCAGATAGAAGCCGTCCAAACCCGCCTTGGTAGAGCCGTAGACGAAGTTGGACCGCCGCACCCGCTCGCCGGCCGCCGAACTCATCGCGATGATCTGGCCGAAGCCCTGCGCGCGCATCTTCTCGGCCAGCAAAACGCCCACCGAAACTGCGGCGGTGTAGTTGATTTCGACGGCCTGCACGGCCTTGTGCTGGTTTTGCCACAGTTCCTCGGCGTCCCCGAGGATGCCGAAGGCGACGATGGCCACGTCGACGTCGCCGGCCGCGAATGCCGCCTCGATCATCTTCGGGTGGGTGTCGGGGTCGGTGGCTTCGAAATCGATCAGCTCCACCGAGCGCGCGCCGGCGGCCTTCATCTGCGCCACGGCGGCGTCGCGGCCCGGATCGTTGGGCATGGCGGCCAGCACGATTCGCGCGTGCGCGTTCTGCAGGTAGCGTTCGCAGATGGCCAACCCGATCTCGGAGGTACCACCGAGCAGCAGGATGGTCTGCGGATTTCCCACGGCATCGAGCACCATTTAGAGCAGCTCCAAACGTCGGGCCATGTCCGAGGCGAACACCCGCAAGGGATCGACCTTGCGGCGGATCGCGATCCATTCGTCGATGCGCGGATACATGGCGTGAAAGGTTTCGGCGCTGACACGGGAGTCCTTGGCGGTGTACACCCTGCCGCCGAATTCCAGTGCGCGCCGGTCGAGTTCGTTGAGGAACTCGTTGATCCCGGGCTTGTTGGGGAAGTCCATCGCGACGTTCCAACCGGCCATGGGGAAACTCAGTGGTGCGCGGTTGCCGGGACCGAAAAGCTTGAACACGTTCAGCGCCGAGTAGTGACCGGTGGTTTGGACCCAGCGGATGATGGCCTTGAATTCGTCCATCGCGTCCGGCGGAACCAAGAACTGATGCTGGGCGAAACCCCTTGGGCCGTAAGCATTGTTCCAGCCGCTGACCAGATCCAGCATGTGGTAGAACTGCGACAGATTCTGGATCTTGCCGGAGTAGGTTCCGCCCAGCCGGTAGTACACCTCCCCGATGGCCATGAACGACAGCTTGTTCATCGCGCTGATCGGAAACACGTCCGGCACAGTCAACAGCTGTGGCGCATCGAATTTCAGTGGGTTCTTGCCGAGCTTTTTCGGCAACTGATCCAGCTTCGCCAGGCTGCCCCGGCTGACCGCGGCCCGGCCGAGTTTCGGTGGGGGGCTGATCAGGTCGAACCAGGCGCTGGAGTAGGTGTAGTCGGATTCGCTGCCGTCGAGGTGAACGGCGACCGTCTCGTCGAGATCCCTGGTGGCCACGCCGTCGGCGATGAAGTACGCCGTCTCCGTCGGTGTCATGGCGATGGTGGCGCGCAACACGATCCCGGTCAGGCCGTTGCCCCCGACGGTGGCCCAGAACAGCTCGGCATCGTCCCCGTCGGGGGTGATGGTGCGGACGGAGCCGTCGGCCATGAGCAGGTCCATCGACCGCACGTGGTTGCCGAAGCTGCCCGCGCTGTGATGGTTCTTGCCGTGGATGTCGCAGGCGATCGCGCCGCCGACGGTCACCTGGCGCGTGCCCGGCAGCACCGGAACCCAGAGCCCGAACGGGAGCGCCGCCTTCATCAATTGGTCCAGGCTGACGCCGGCGTCGACATCGACCAGCTGGGTGTCGGCGCTGATCGAGTGGATGCGATTGAGCCCGGTCATGTCGATCACCAGGCCGCCGCCGTTTTGCGCGTTGTCGCCATAGGACCGGCCCAGCCCGCGGGCGATCACCCCCCGGCCCCCCGAGTCGGCCACCCGGGCCACCGCCTTGGCGATCACCTCGGGATCGCGGGTGGAGAGCACCCGGGCCACCGACGGTGCGGTGCGCCCGAAACCCATCAACCGGGCGGACTTGGTCAGGGGATCAGTGCTCGACATCGTCAAAGAGGGTACCGCCTGCCGGTGGCGGCTCAGTGGATGCGGAAGATCACGGCCCGCTGTACGACGAAGTTGATTACCGTCGCGGTCCCCTGCGCGATCACGAACGCCACCGGGATCGCCCACGCTTGGTAGTGCAGAAACGCCAGGCACAGATGGTTGAGTCCGACCTGTACGGCGAAGGTGATGGCGTAGAGAACCATGACCGCGACGAACCGGGCGGTGCTGGGCGCCGCCTGGAAGGTCCACCGGCGGTTGATCAGGTAGGCGGTGACGGTGCCGGCGATGAAGCTGATGGATTTGGCCAGGTCGACCTGTAGGTGCCCCGCTTTGAGCAGCACCAGGTAGAGGCCGAAGTCCACGATCCCCGCCAGGCCGCCGGTGACGACGAAACGCGTGACCTGTGTCTTCAGGCCCAGGCGCGCCGGCGCGGTTGGGGACTCGGGGGGAAGCATTGGGGGAGTCTAACGGGGCCGTCGGGCGCTCCCGGGCAGCGTCAGCGGGGCGGCTTGACCGCGATCAACTCGACCTGCTTCTCGCCCTGCGGCGTGGAGTAGGTCACCGTGTCGCCCGGTTGGTGCCCGGCGAGCGCCCGGGC
This sequence comes from Mycobacterium sp., assembly GCF_004298145.1. Lineage (GTDB taxonomy): Bacteria > Actinomycetota > Actinomycetes > Mycobacteriales > Mycobacteriaceae > Mycobacterium. The sequence continues at coordinate 2,027 of NZ_SCRH01000033.1, read as the reverse complement.
CAGCGGGCTGCGCGCGGTCAACGTCTCACCTTCCCGGCCGACGGGCGTCTCCTCCACGATGGAGATCACGTGCATCGTGACCACCTCACCGTCGGCGAAGCGCAGGGTCACCTCGGTGCCGCCGGGCAGCGTCTCGGACGCGTCGGTGTCCGGCGGCCCGGCCAGCAGACGCCGGTCCAATTCGTTGATCCGGTCGGAAAGCACAACCAGTTCGTCAGCGCGCTGGATCGCTTCGGCCGCGTCGCCGTGATCGCCCACCATCCCGCGGTCGTTCTTGACTTCGGCCTCGAGGCGATCGCGCCGCTGCCGTAGCCGGTCCAGCTCCGCTTCGAGGTTCTTCCGCGCGGCGTCGGCTGCCGATTGGACTTTCTTGCTCACATCCGTGGACCTTTCGCCCAGTGTGCTCAGATGGCGTACCAGTGTGACACCACGATGAGGCAGCCCGCCACCATCGGCGGGCGAACCGGAAATCAGAAGGGCGGCGGGTCGCTGATGTTGGGCGCCGAGCGCTCGGCGTGGCGTGCCGCCTCGGCGCTGATGCGTGCCTCGTTGATGCCGCGCTCCCAGCGGACCCGGGCGGCGTGATCCTCGGCCCGGGTTCGTCGCCGGACCGGCATCATCACACCGCGGTTCTGCCGCGGTGCGGGCAGCAAGGTCGGCAGTGTCAGCGTTCCGGTCGGGACCGCCAGCGCCGGAAAGTAGAGGCTGCCACCAGGTTTGGTGGTGTACGCATGTCCCGTCGGCGACGTCCACACCACTGTGCCATCCGGCTGCTGGCGATCCCGCCAGCCGTCGGAGCCCGTATGGAACGTCTTGAGCAGGTGATGGTGGCGGCAGAGCAGCTTGAGGTTCGACGGATGCGTGGGGCCGAGTGGAAACGGCACGGTGTGGTCGATATCGCAGACGTCGGCGGGGGTGTCGCAACCGGGGAATCGGCATGTCAGATCGCGAAAACGGATGAATTCGGCCAGCGCGGTCGACGGCCGATAGCCGGTTTCCGCGCGGTCCGGCGGTAGCGACAGCGGCTTGGTCTTCGCGACACCGGCCAGGTCGTGCAGCGACGCCGTCGGCAATGCACCGAACCCCGGTAGATACGCCGGCGCGCGCGCCTGGCCGGTGACCGCGGCCGGTTCGGCCAGCACATGGACCACGACATTGGTGCCCGGGTGCCGCTGCGCCGCCGGGCAATCCGGCCCGCCGCAGTCGCAGCGCAACACGGTCAACCCGGCGGCCAGCGCGCCGAACGCGTCGGCGCGGCGCTGAGCCTTGGTGCGTGAATCATCTCGGCACACCGAGTCGGCCAACGCGTCAAGCGCGCAGTCCACCGCGGCCGCATCGGTGGAATGCAGCGTTGCCGAGATCCCGGCCAGCCCCGGGCTGATGGGCCCGATCTCGACACAGCGATCTTTACTGCGCATCCCCGGCACGCGCACGCCCGCGGGATCGAACCGCGCCACCCACATGTCGATACGCTCAGCCGTTTTCGGACCCGACAGCCGCATCCACTTCGGCGCATGCCGGGCCACGGCGGCGTCCAGCCGGGAGATCAACCCGGGGTCCTCGATCAGCTCGGTGCGGTACACCACGGCCGCCATCAGCCGGAAATCGATGCCTCCCTGAGCAAAGACCTCAGCGACCCGGGGCAGCCGCTCACGCAACGCGATCGCATGGTGCAGCCGCCCGGCCGCTCGGCCGCGACTGATGCCCAGTGCGGCCGCCACCTCAGCGACCACGTTCTCGTGTCCGTCGACGGCCCAATTGAAGCGGTCGGCGTCGTCGGCCGGGGCCCGGCGCGCATACAACTCCCCGATCGCCGCCAACTCCCGCGCGCACTGCGCGTTTTGCGCCCGGGCCGCCGCGGTGACCAGATCCACCACGCTGGCGTCGTCGACACCGTGAAACGCGAGTTGTCATCTACCAAGACATCGGTGACAGTTCTGTGTCAGGACATCGGTGATAGTTTGGGCGGTTTTGGTGGTGACACTTCTGCCCCAGGGTTCGGGTGGTGGCTGTTAATGAACCCATCG
>NZ_SCRH01000005.1 GCF_004298145.1 Mycobacterium sp. | reverse complement strand
CGATGGGTTCATTAACAGCCACCACCCGAACCCTGGGGCAGAAGTGTCACCACCAAAACCGCCCAAACTATCACCGATGTCCTGACACAGAACTGTCACCGATGTCTTGGTAGATGACAGTGGCGGATTGTCGGTCCCTTGTGGCATAATCGAACATATGTTCGATGAGGTGCTGCGGAGTGCGGTGATCGCCGAATTTGATGAGCTCATCGAGCGCTGTCATCCGTCGTCGACACCGGTGTCGGTGGAGTTGCTGGAGCGGATCGGGCTGCTGGCGCGGGTGGAGAATCGGGCGGCGGCGGCGCAGTTGGTGGCGGTGGGGGAGTTGTTTTCCCACCGGCTGGCACGCTGTTCGGAAACCGAGGACTGGGCCGTGGATACCGAGGCGGCGGTGGCCGCGGAGGTGGGTGCGCAGTTGCGCATCGGCCAAGGGTTGGCCGCGAGTCGGGTGCGCTACGCGCGGGCGATGCGTGAACGGCTGCCGAAGGTGGGGGCGGTGTTTGCCGCCGGCGATATCGATTATCGGATGTTTCAGACGATCGTGTTCCGCACGGATTTGATCGTTGACCCTGAGGTGATGGCGGCGGTGGATGCGGTGTTGGCGGCCAATGTGAGCCGGTGGCCGTCGTTGAGTCAGGGCCGGCTTGGCGCCCAGGTCGACAAGGTAGTCGCCAAAGCGGATGCCGACGCGGTGCGCCGGCGCCAAGAACGCGCGGCCGGCCGGCAGGTGTGGTTCGCCGACATGGGCGATGGGTTGGCGCATGTGGAGGGCACCGTGGCCAGCCCGGACGCCCACGCCCTGGATCGGCGGCTGGATGCGCTGGCGGCCACGGTGTGCGCGCATGATCCGCGTACCCGTGAGCAGCGCCGCGCTGATGCGTTGGGGGCGTTGGCCACCGACGCCGACCGGTTGGGATGTCGCTGCGGACGTACCGATTGCGCGGCGGGGGGTCGGGCCGCGGGCCCGGTGGTGATTCATGTGATCGCCGAGCAAGCCGTACTGGATGGCCGCGGCGCGACCCAGGGTTGCGAGATCGGTGCCGAGGGGTTGATCCCGCCCGAACTCGTCGCCGAGCTGGCAGCCTCGTCCCGGTTGGTGCCGCTGATCCATCCCGGCGATGGGCCATCGGAGCGCGGGTATGTGCCCTCGAGGGCGTTGGCCGCTTTCGTGCGCTGTCGGGATCTGACCTGTCGCTGGCCCGGCTGTGACCGCCCGGCCGTCGGCTGCGATGTCGACCACACCATCCCGTTTGCCGCCGGCGGGCCCACGCATGCCTCGAATCTCAAATGCTTGTGCCGCACACATCATTTGGTGAAGACGTTCTGGGGCTGGCGTGAACAGCAACTGCCCGATGGCACGCTGATCTGGACCTCCCCGGCCGGGCAAACCTATGTGACCACCCCGGGCAGCGCGCTGCTGTTCCCCAGCTTGTGCCGGGCCACCGGCGCGATCCCGGCCACCGAAGCCGACCCGCCGCCCAACTACTGTGCCGAACGCACCGCGATGATGCCCAAACGCCGCCGCACCCGCGACCAAGACCGCGCCACCCGCATCGCAGGAGAACGCCGCCACAACCGAATGGCGCGCAGTGCCGAAAGGCCTTCGTATACTTGGTATTCCGAAGAGACCCATGCCGTCGGAGATGGGGAGCCACCGCCTTTCTAGCCGCTCCGCACCCCGGCTGTTGTTCGCTGGGTCTCTCGATTTCTCCTGTCGCGGAGAGCCGACGCCTCTAAAACGAATCCGCTGGTGCTGTCGTGTCGCCGGTCGGGATGAGGTTGGCCATGAATAGCCACGCGCTCAGGCCGGCACTCGTCTGGGCGGCGGCGGTGTTCGTGGCCGCCGGCTGCACGACGTTCGTCGACGGGCGGGCGCTGTCGATGCTCAACGCATAACCAATTGCAGCTGACCGCCGGGGATCTCGACGAAGCGGTCGCGGGGCTGCTCACCAACCACCTGGTCGCCAGCCCCGCGGACGCGTGTTACTCGCGCTACCCGGAATGACGAAAAGCCATCCGGATCAACCTAATTCCGCCCGAGCAGCCGCAGCGCGGCATCGACGGCCAACGCCGGTACGTTCAAGGCCTTGGATCGCAGATCGTGTCGGGCGCTGGCGATCTCGACGACGGCCGTCGTTCCGCTGATCAGCGCGGCCGCGGTGCGCAGCTCGTCGGGGGTGCCGAAGGGATCCGACGTTCCGTGCGTGAACACCGTCGGCACCGTGATGTCGGGCAGATGCTCGGTGCGCAGGCGCTCCGGCTTGCCCGGCGGGTGCAGCGGGTAGGAGAACAGCGTCAGCACGTCCACCTTGACGGGAAGGGCCTCGCCGGCGGCGACCACCATCGATGTCTGCCGGCCGCCATACGAATGCCCTCCCGCGATCAGCGGGCCCTCGGCGAGGCCGCGGCACAATGTGATCGCCTCGACGATGCCGGCACGATCGGTGGCGGCCGACCCGGACGGTGGACCGGTGGGCCGGCGCCGGCGATAGGGCAGGTTGTAGCGCACCGCCAGCCAGCCGCGCTGGGCCCATTCGTCGCAGACCTGTTGCAGCAGCGGGGAATCCCGGTTGCCACCGGCGCCATGGGTCAGGACCACCAGCCCTTCTGGTGCGCCGTCGGGCTCGTGCGCGATGCCCGCGATCTGCTCGAGGAGGCGGGCGATCATGACAGCCGAAACAGCGGGGAGACGGGGCCATGGCCATGGCCCAGCGGATAGGAGGCGCGCAGACATTCGGTGACCCACCGCTTCCCGAAACCGACCGCGTCCGGCACGGTGAAGCCGTGCGCGAGCGCGCAAGCCACCGCGCTGGCCAGCGTGTCCCCGCCGCCGTGGTCGTTACCGGTCGCGATTCGCTCCGCATCGAACTCGTGGAAATCGGCGCCATGAAGGGGGCCGTAGAGCAGATCGCAGCTGCGATCCGACGAGCGCAGGTGGCCGCCCTTGACCAGCACCCATTGCGGGCCGAGCGCATGCAGGGCCTTGGCCGCCGCCCGCTGCGACGCTGGGTCGATGACGTCGATGTCCACCAACAGCCGCACCTCGTCGAGGTTCGGCGTCACCAGCGTGGCCAACGGAAACAATTGATTCCGAAGCGAATCCAGGGCCGCCGGCGCCATGAGCGCATCGCCGTGCATGGATGCCGCCACCGGGTCGACGACGAGCGGAACCGTCAACCCGAGCCGGCGCCAGGTGGTCGCCACGGTGTCGATGATGCGCGGCGACGCCAGCATCCCGGTCTTGGCGGCCTGAATCCCGATGTCGCTGACCACCGCCTCGATCTGGCCGGCGACGACATCGTCGGGAACCTCATGAAAGCTCTTGACTCCCAAGGTGTTCTGCACAGTCACCGCGGCCACCGCGACGCACGCGTGCACACCCAGCAGCGCCATGGTGCGCATATCGGCTTCGATGCCCGCGCCGCCCCCGGAGTCCGATCCGGCGATGGACAGCACGCGGCGCGGCGTCGTGCCCGGCGGTGGAACAGGCAGCGACGTCACTGTGCCAGTGGCAGATACACCTGTTTGCCGTGTTCGGCGAACTCGCGAGACTTCTCCGCCATGCCCTCGGCCAGGGCCGCCTCGATCGCTTCCTCGCTGTCCAGGCCGTGTTTGGCGGCGTAGTCGCGGACATCCTGGGTGATGCGCATTGAGCAGAACTTCGGCCCGCACATCGAGCAGAAGTGGGCGGTTTTGGCGGGCTCGGCCGGCAGCGTCTCGTCGTGGTACTCCCGCGCGGTGTCGGGATCCAGCGACAGCGCGAACTGGTCGTGCCAGCGGAACTCGAAGCGCGCCGTCGACAGCGCGTCGTCGCGTTCCTGGGCGTGTGGATGTCCCTTGGCCAGATCGCCCGCGTGCGCGGCGATCTTGTAGGCGATCACACCTTCCTTGACGTCCTTGCGGTCCGGCAGCCCCAGGTGCTCCTTGGGGGTGACGTAGCAGAGCATCGCGGTGCCGGCCTGGGCGATGATGGCCGCGCCGATCGCCGAGGTGATGTGGTCGTAGGCCGGCGCGATGTCAGTGGCCAGCGGGCCCAACGTGTAGAACGGGGCCTCCTCGCACCACTCCTCTTCCAGCCGCACGTTCTCGACGATCTTGTGCATCGGGACGTGGCCCGGGCCCTCGATCATCACCTGCACGCCATGGGATTTCGCGATCTTGGTCAGCTCCCCGAGGGTGCGCAGCTCGGCGAACTGCGCCGCGTCGTTGGCGTCGGCGATCGAGCCCGGACGCAGCCCGTCACCGAGGGAGAAGGTGACGTCGTAGCGGGCGAAGATCTCGCAGAGTTCGTCAAAGTTGGTGTAGAGGAACGACTCCCGGTGATGTGCCAGGCACCAGGCCGCCATGATCGAGCCGCCGCGCGACACGATGCCGGTGACCCGCTTGGCGGTCAGCGGCACGTAGCGCAACAGCACGCCGGCGTGCACGGTCATGTAGTCCACGCCCTGCTCGCACTGCTCGATCACGGTGTCGCGGTAGATCTCCCAGGTCAGTTCGCTCGGATCGCCGTTGACCTTTTCCATCGCCTGGTAGATCGGCACGGTGCCGACCGGCACCGGCGAGTTGCGCATGATCCACTCGCGGGTTTCGTGAATGTTCTTGCCGGTGGACAGGTCCATGATGGTGTCGGCGCCCCACCGGGTGGCCCACACCATCTTGTCGACCTCCTCGGCGATCGACGACGTCACCGCCGAGTTGCCGATGTTCGCGTTGACCTTGGTCGCAAACGCCTTGCCGATGATCATCGGCTCGATCTCGGGGTGGTTGTGGTTGGCCGGGATCACCGCGCGGCCGCGGGCGACCTCGTCGCGCACCAGCTCGGCGGGCATGCCCTCGCGGGCGGCGATGAACGCCATCTCCGCGGTGATCTCACCGGCGCGGGCGCGTTGCAGCTGAGTGCCGCGGTCGCGAACCACGCCCGGCCGCGCCGCCAGCCCGGCCGTCAGGTCGATCGTAGTGTCGGGATCGGTGTAGGGCCCCGAGGTGTCGTAGAGATCGAAGTGATCGCCGTTGGACAGGTCCACCCGGCGGAACGGAACCCGCCCGCCGGCGACATCGCGATAGATCTTGTGGCTGCCCGCAATCGGCCCGGTGGTCACGGACGGTGCAGCGGTTCCCGACAAGGTTTCGGTCATTTATTCATCTCCCTACGCCGGCATTACCCGGTCAGGTTCGTACGGTCGACGGCCCCGAGCCGTCCTCTCAGCGCACTTGGCATGCGCTCCCGCGTTTGATGGATGGGTCCGCACGCGACGTTACCCCCACCCTGGGCCATATCGCGACGGCCCTTTCTTCCGGGGCAGTAGCCGAGGACGTTCCCCGAGTGGAAAAATGCAAACGTGCAACAGCGCGGGCGAGTAGCGGGGTCATCGACCGATGGGGACGGCATGTGTTCCCCGGGGCCGATCGAGACGCCGGCCGAATACCTGAACATCGGCACCTTCCGCTTCTGGTTCGTGGGTGAACGCTGGGAATGGTCCGACGAGGTGGCCAGGATGCACGGCTACGAACCGGGCGACGTGGAGCCCACGACTCAACTGTTGTTGTCGCACAAGCATCCCGACGACCGCGCGCATGTCCAGGAATTGCTCGACCACGCCCTGCAGTCGGAAGGGTCGTTCTCGAGCCGGCACCGATTCATCGACACCGCGGGCGCCGTGCACGACGCGATCGTCGTCGCCGACCGCATGCTGGACGAGTCGGGCGCCGTGCTGGGCACCGAGGGCTATTACATCGACCTCACCAACACGCTCGATGAAACCCGGCAGGAGGTGCTCGACGAGGCGCTACCGGACCTGTTCGAGAGCCGCGCGGACATCGAACAGGCCAAGGGCGTGCTGATGTCCATCTACCGGGTCAGCGCCGAGCAGGCCTTCCGCGTGCTGCGGTGGCGCTCGCAAGAGACCAATGTGAAACTGCGTGCGCTGGCCAAGCAGCTGCTCACCGAGGTGGCCACGCTGCCGTCACCGACGGTCGCTGTGCAGAGCCAGTTCGACCATGTGCTGCTGACCGTGCACGAGAGGATTTCGCCCGAGCCCGCCGGGTAACCTGCGATCCGGTTGCCGCGTCATCGGCGCGCGATGGGGGTGCCGGCAACATCGGCACCGGTGATGCCGGCCGGCGCCGCCGAATCGCCGGGCACTGCCGCGGCGGCGGAGTCGGGGTCCAAGTCCAGCCCCCTACGCCTCCTCCATCGCCTCGCCGAGTTCCTCGAGCAGCTTGTTGTGGTGACTGCTTGCCAGCAGGTGTCCGGCGGCGATGACCACGGCCACCGGCCAGTCGATGAGTTCGAGCGCGGCCAGGGCCGCCAGCCCGCCGAAGTAGGCGAGCTGCTCTGGCCGGGGAATCTCCACCTGACCGATCGCCGGCAGATTCACCACGAAGGTTTCGCCCTCGCGGATCTTGTCCACCGCATCGCGCTGGGAAGTGCCGCGCCGCGACTTCTTTTCCGCCATCATTTGCCTTTCGGTAACGAAGGGTTTCCCGCCTCGCTGGGTCATGCGTACAACGTCGGACCTATGTCGACGATGACCGGCACCGGGGGCGATCCGCTAGTTTCGTCGATTGCTTTGGTGCTCAGGGTGCCGTTACTGGAACTCTATGCGTTGTTGTGGCGCGTCGGGGTTGTCGAGATTCGGAACTCCGAGCGGGAGGCTCATCGTGCTCCGACGGCGGCTCGGGGTCTGATTTGTCCGGACCCGTCAGCGCACGTGACAGAACACCGGTCGCGACCGTCGCCGCCGCCGCGGCACCCAGACCCTGAGTCCAGCCGAACGGACCGAGCGGCGTACAGCCAAGCAGTTGGCTGACGCCCGGTGTGCTGATCAGGACGCCCACCAGGCCGAGTGAACCCAGGGCGGTGAGCAGCACCAGCGGGGCCTGAGACTCCACCAGCGTCTGGCCCAGTTCGGTTCCCACCAGCGCGACGAGAGCGACGGTCGAGGCGCGTCGCGGACTCAGCGGACCGGTGAGACTCGCCAGCGCCCACGCCGCCGTCGTCGCCGCCGCCGTGGTGACGCCGCGGATGGCGACCGCCTGCCACAACGCGGCCTGATCCGCGCCGCGCAGCCGCGGGTCGATCGGGCCGCTGGGCTTGCTCACGGCGAGCGCCGCGGCCGGGAGCGCGTCGGTCATCGTGTTCACCAGCAGTAGCTGGCGCGTGTTCAGGGGCGAGGTGCCGGTGATGGCGCTGCCGATGATCGCGAAGATCACCTCGCCGGCATTGCCGCCGAGCAGCACCGACACCGCCGCCTGGACACGGCGCCACAGCTGGTGTCCTTCCCGGATGGCCTCCATGAGCGCGTCGATGCGACCGTCGACCAGGACCACGTCGGCCACCAGATGGGCCGGATCGCTGCCATGCGCCACCACGCCGATACCGACCGTGGCGGACCGGATGGCGGCGGCGTCGTTGGCCCCGTCGCCGACCATCGCGGTCCGCACCCCCGCGTTCTCGAGCGTCTGGACCACCTGGACCTTGTTCTCCGGCGTCATGCGGGCGAAGATCACCCGCTCCGCCACGACGCGCTCCTGGTCCTTGCGCGACAGGGCCTCCCATTCGGCACCGCTGATGACCTGATCGGCGGTCACGTTCAGGCCGAGCTCCGCGGCGATGGCTTTGGCGGTGATGGGATGGTCACCGGTGATCAGCTTCACGCCGATCCCGAGGCCGCCCAGATCCGCGAGCAAGCCCGCGGCTTCGGCGCGCGGGGTGTCGGACAAACCGAGGAATCCGGTCAACGTCAACCCGCTGGTGCAGTACTCGGCGATGTCATCAGGGTGTTCCGCTATCGCCCGAGCCTGTTGCGGGGTCAGCCGGCGCCGCGCCACCGCGATGACGCGCAACCCGCCGGCGGCGAGTTCGGCGACCGTGCCGTCGATCGGCCCGGTGTCGTTGCATGCGGCCAAGACCACTTCGGGTGCGCCTTTGACGGTCAGCTCGGCGCCATTCACCGAGGCGGAGTACGACCTGCCGGAGCGGAACGGCAGGTGAGCGGCGGGTGGGGTGGAGTCCGAGCCGCCGACGGATGCCGCGGCCGCACCGGCCTCGACGATGGCGACATCGGTGGCGTGCACCTGGGTGCCGGTCGTCACCGGCGCGGCGCGCACGGCGCAGCGCAGCACCTCCTCGCGTGAGTATCCGGACGCGGGATGGACCTGCGAGACGCGCAGGCGGTTCTCGCTCAGCGTCCCGGTCTTGTCGAAGCACACCATCTCGATACGGCCGAGCGCCTCCACCGAGCGCGGAACCCGAACCAGCGCACCGAATTTCGTCAGCCGTCGCGCCGACGACGCCTGCGCCAGCGTTGCCACCAGCGGCATTCCCTCGGGAACGGCGGCGACCGCGATGGCGATGGCGCTGGACACCGCGTGCTGCAGTGGGAGGCGGCGCAACAGCCCGAGCGCCCCGACCAGCGCACCGCCGGTGATGCTCACCGGAAGTGCCTTCGTGGTGAGCTGGCCGAGCTGGTGCTGCAGACCGATGTCGGAGGACAGCTCGCCCGAGATGAGGTCGGCGGCGCGACGCTGCTGGGTGTCGGGCCCGACCGCGGTCACCAGCGCCACCGCGGTGCCGGCCACCACAGTGGTCCCGGCGAACACCATGCAGCGACGCTCGGCGAGCGGTGCCCCCGGCGTCGACTCGACCTGCTTCTCCACCGACAGCGATTCGCCGGTGAGCGCCGACTCGTCGACCTCGACGTCGACCTCTTCGATGACACGGGCGTCGGCGGGCACCACCTCGTGGGTGCGCACCTCGATGACGTCGCCCGGCCGCAGTCGCTGGGCGTCGACGAGGGTGTACGTGCGTGCGCCGTCCGGGCCGGTGACGACCTTTCGGGCGGGCGGAACATGTTGACCCAGCAGATAACTCAACCGCTTCTCGGCGCGCAGCCGCTGCGCAGCGGCCAGGATCGAGTTTCCGGTCAGCACCGTGCCGACCAGCATCGCATCGACGGGCGACCCGAGCGCCGCGCTGGCCGCCGAGCCGAGGGCCATCACCGGGGTCAGCGGGTCGGACAATTCGGCCCGCACCGCCTTGACGAGCTGCCAGACCGCCTGTGCGGGTGTCTGTGCCAACCGCACGGCCGAAGGGGTGTCTCGCCCCGCCGGGGCGGGCGCCGCGGAATCTAGCGCGGGCAACGCTTTACGGACCTGCTCGACCGACATCGCATGCCATTCGTGTGTGGCGGCCGGGCGCGGGGTGTCCGCGCCCAGGACCCCGCGCGCGAGCAGATACCCCGAGAGCAGACCGGCCGCCGCGCCGACGTTGACCGTTTCGGATCCGAGGTTGCCCCGAACGCCGGGGATCATGAACAGCGACCCCATCGCGGTGGCGCCGGCCGAGATCTCGATGCCGCGCTGGGTCGCGGCGTTGGCCGCGGGCAGCGCGTGCAGCACCCGCCAGACCGCCGCGAGGTCCGGCACCAGCAGATCGGCGTTCCACAGCGGTGCACCGCCGCCGCGCGCAGGCATCACGCCCAGGGCCAGGTTCGCCGACGAAATAGCTTGTGCGCCAGACGATGACAACACGGCTACCGTTCGGCCGGCCTCCTGCAGGTCGGCCACCGCGGCGGCGAGTGCGTCGTCGATGGATTCATCTGTCCCGCTCTTGCGCGGCCGGACGTCGTCGAACGCCGGTCGCAACTCGTCGAGTGACTCGTCGTCGACCGAGACCAGTTGCGCCCCGGCGCGATTCGCCTCGCCGACAACGGCCGAAGCCAGCGGATCGTGTGCGGGCAGGAACAGCGCTTCGGCTGCTGTGTTCGGCCGGCTGGCCGATATCCCGGGCACCGTGCGCCAGCCGGGGCGCAGGCCGCTGTTCTCCAACATGAGCTGGGCGCGACTCCACGCCGCGGGCAGCTCGGGATCGTCCGCGCCGCGGATGCGCGCCACCCGCAAGGTGTCGGTGCACAAAACGCGGGGGTCGATGACGATCGCGTCGACCGTGTTCAGCCGGCGCAGGCTGGCCGGCCGCAACGGCAACACCGAGTGCCGCTCGGCCAGACCCCGGCCCAGCGTCGCGGCGAACGCCTCCGGGGTGGTCCGGTTGGCCTTGGGGGTGGTCACCTGCACCGCGGTGGCGGCCATGGTCGGTTTGCGGGTGCGGGCGCCGATCGCGCCGGCGCTGAGCGCCTGAAGGAGTGCGAAACGGCCGGGGACCCGCTCCATGCCGCTGGACGGCGGCGGCGACCGGTGGGCGGTGGGCCGTTGGTCGGCGTGCCGCGCCAGCTCGGGTTCATGCTGTTCCCACGCTCGTGCCTCGGCGCGGCACTCGGCGATTTTCAGCGACTGCATCGTCAGCCCCAACGACAACGACGTCGGCGACTGGGACAGCGTTTGGCTGGTCGCCTGAACCAGCGTCATCACGGTGTCGGTGGCGGGGCCGCCGATCCGGTCTTCGAGCCGGCGGCGCAGCCAGGGCTGATAGTCGAAGAACGTGATGCTCGCGGCGATGGTGACCGGCAGCCGGGGCAACCGTGTCGCGCGGCCGAAGAGCGCTATGCCCAACCCGGCCGCATTGGCGGCCACGGTCACGGCCCTGGTCGCCAACAGAAGGCCGTCGCCCGGCAGGCTCGCCGACGCTGTCACCGGAAGGTCGGTGTCTTGTGTTGATGCACAACGGTTTTCGGATTCCTCGACGACGAGGCAGAGGTCGCTCAGCGAGGTGCCCGCGTCGTCCAGGTCCACCACCACCCGCGACAGGGGATAGTTCAGCTTTGCTGAAGTGACACCGGGATGGGCCAGGATCGCCTCGAGCACGGCCGGACCGAGGCGGCCGTCGAGCGCGCCGGTAAGGCCACGCACCTCGATCCAGGCGCGGCCGTTGCCGCGCCAGCAATGCCGACGCAGCGTCGCGCGGGAAAGTTCGCCAGACAGCACCTTGGCTCCCTGGCGCAACGGGATCGTCGCGATTTCGATACCGGTTTCGATGCCGGCCCGCGCCAGCTCGGTTGTCGCCTCTAGACCCGCAAAAATCATCCGCGACGGCAACGACCGTCGCATAGACGTTGTGATACTCAAGAGTTCAGTAAGGGTTCCGTGTCAGTTGGTGCTGCGCAGCGCCGCGCCGCCGGCGCGCCGGCCGGTGGCCTTTTTGGCCGGTTTACTGGCGGCCGGCCGTTTGGCGGCGGCCTTTTGCGGCGGCGATTTGCGCGTCGGTGGCGCAGGTTCTGGCTTGGTTGGCACCGTCGTGAGCTTTGCCCTGGCCGGCGGGGGCGACTGCTTCTGTTGCTGCGTGAGCCGCTGTAACACCAATGCCCCGCCGCCGACGGCCAGCAGCACCGGCCACTCGATCAGGCCGGCGACACCGAGCGCACCCAAGCCCACCGCGGCGGCCGTCGTCGATTTGCTGCCCTTGCTGATGCCCTGCTGAATGCCCTCCGCGGCACCCTTGATGCCGCCGACGACACCGTTCACCGCCGCGCCACCGACCGCGCCGGCGGTGGAGGTGGTGAGCGATGCCGCACGATTCAGTGTTCGGCCGACACTACGAACCGCTCCGTCGACGACACCCATGATGACTCCCTGGCCCTTATTCGCACTCACTGCAATTCGCGTTCACTATGTTCATGTATACCGTTGATCGCACAGTTGAGGGGATCTCCGGAATTGCGCTGCAGGTTAGCCTACGCCGGGTCGCAGGGTCAGTCGATGCGTAAATCGATGAGAACGGGCGCGTGATCGCTGGCACCCTTTCCCTTACGTTCCTCGCGGACGATCTGCGCGTCGGTCACGCGGTCGGCCAACGCCGGTGAGCCCAGGATGAAATCGATGCGCATGCCCTGTCTCTTCGGGAACCGCAGCTGGGTGTAGTCCCAGTAGGTGTAGACGCCGGGGCCCGGCGCGAAAGGGCGTACCACGTCGGTGAATTGGGTCTCGACGATGGCGTTGAACGCGCGGCGCTCCGGTGCGGAGACATGCGTGGCGCCGGTGAAGAACTCCATGCTCCACACGTCGTCGTCTTGCGGAGCGATATTCCAGTCGCCGGCCAGCGCGATCGCGGCCGCGGGATCGTCGCGTAACCAGCCGGCCGCCGAATCACGCAGGGCCGCAAGCCAATCGAGTTTATAGGTGTAGTGCGGATCGCCCAGGGACCGGCCGTTGGGAACGTAGAGGCTCCACAACCGCACGCCGCCGCAGGTGGCGGCCAGGGCGCGAGCTTCCGCGGTGGCGGCGACATCCGCCTTGCCACTCCAGGTCGGCTGGCCGTCGAATCCGATCTGCACATCGTCGAGGCCGACGCGCGACGCGATCGCCACCCCGTTCCACTGATTGAAACCGGCATGGGCGACCTCGTAGCCGAGCTCGAAAAACGGCAGCGTCGGGAACTGGCTATCGGAACACTTGGTCTCCTGCATCGCCAGCACGTCGACATCGGCGCGGGCCAGCCAGTCGACGACGCGGGGCAGGCGGGAGCGGATCGAATTCACGTTCCAGGTGGCAAGCCGCAGCGGTGATCGCAAGGGCGGCGCAGCTGGGCGCAGCGGGTCGCCGCCATCGACCGGGCCGTCGCCATCGACCGGGCCGTCGCCTTCAACCGTGCCATCGGGCATGAGATCAGACGGTATCTCAGGTGCCTCGTTGGACCGGGAAGTAGCGGCGGTGGTGATGCAGCCGGAAGTCCAGCCACCCGGTGTTGGCCGCGGTGTCGGGGACAGCCACGTAGCCGCGCGTCGCGCCGCGACCGGCGCCCCACGCCAGCAGGGCTTCGCACAGGGTGGTGATGGCTTGATCGTCGGTGCCGCGGATCGCGGATAACCCCACCCAGCGGGTGCCGTCGGGCGCCGCGGTCACCGCGGCGCGTGCGGCCGCGGCACCCGGGTGGGCGCCGAACATGAGCTCGCCGTCGCTGACCGCGGTGAGCACGTCGGTGTCGATATCGCGGCCGAATATCTGCAGCCAGGCGTCGTGCGGGCGCTCCGACAGGGTGACGGACGGGTCGGGTTCGCGCGCTGCCATATCGGACACGTCACGCACCAGGACGCTTTCGGCATGTTCACCCGTCGAGCCGGTCTGCACCGACAACAAGCGGTCGGGTATGGCTAGTCGCGGCGTCAGGCCGCGGTGCTCGTACCAGTCCACGATCGCGGGAATCGTGCTAAGACGAGCCGAGATATCCAGTGGCACAGCAGAATTGGGGGGAAGCCCGGTCCCGTGGCCGGCCCGCAGCAGCCAGCCCTCCAGCCAGGCGTGTTCGACGCCGGGCCAGGCCGTGGCCGCCGCATGCTCGAGCGCCCGGATATCCGAGGTGCGTACCGGTGCGAAGGTCAGCACCCGCACCACGACGACGTCGGCGGGCGAACATTCGACGACCGCACCGGTTTTCGTCTCCAGTCGCACCACCGGCTCGACCGCCAGCAGGTGTCCCACCGCGTCGGTCAGCGGCGGTACCGATCCGTCCGGTCGCCGGTAGCGCACCATGACCCGCGTTCCCAGGGCCGGCCAGACGATCATGAGTGACCGAAGGGGTCGGGTCCCTCGCCGGGCATCCAGGAGAGGCCGGGAACACCCCAGTTGTTGGCTTTGACGGCCCGTTTCGCGCCGCGGGCATGCCGCCCGATGAGGCGATCCAGATACAGGAAGCCGTCCAGGTGCCCGGTCTCGTGTTGCAGCATCCGCGCGAACAGGTCGTTGCCCTCGATGGTGACCGGTTTGCCGTCGGCGTCGAGCCCGGTGACCCGCGCCCAGTTGGCCCGGCCGGTGGGGAACGATTCGCCGGGAACCGACAGGCAACCCTCGTCGTCGTGATCCGGGTCGGGCATGGTCTCGGGTATCTCGGAGGTTTCCAGGACCGGATTGACGACGACGCCGCGCCGGCGCTCGGTGCTCCCGCGGTCGTCGGCGCAGTCGTAGACGAAGACCCGCAACCCGACCCCGATCTGGTTGGCCGCCAGGCCGACCCCGTGCGCGGCGTCCATGGTGTCGTACAGGTCGGCGATCAACTCGGGCAGATCCGCGGGCAGCGAACCGTCGGCAGCGACCGGCACCGGTTTCGTCGGGGTGTGCAGGACGGGATCTCCCACGATGCGGATCGCAACGACTGCCATGGTCGGCTAAGCTACCGCACGCCCGTGGGCTGCTCAGCCGGCGATCCGGCGGTGGGCAATTAGGTCAATCGGCCGACTCGCGGGTCTGGATGACGGCTTGAGGGTTTGGGGCGTGTTTCAATATTCGCCGAAACACGCCCTTAGCTAAGTCAAGTCATTCGAGCAGTTCGGAATTCGCCGAAAGGGTCCAGGGGAAGCGATATGGACAGCGCCATGGCGCGGGCAAATCGATCGGGGGACGATTCTGAGATCGCAGATGGACTTACCCGCCGCGAGCACGACATCCTGGCCTTCGAACGCCAGTGGTGGAAGTTCGCCGGTGTGAAGGAAGATGCCATCAAAGAGTTGTTCTCGATGTCGGCGACGCGCTACTACCAGGTGCTCAACGCGCTCGTTGACCGTCCTGAGGCGCTGGCGGCCGACCCGATGCTGGTGAAACGGCTGCGACGGCTGCGCGCCAGCAGGCAGAAGGCACGCGCGGCGCGGCGGCTCGGCTTCGAGGTGACCTGACTCGTTACAGTAGGGCTCGATGAAAGAACGAGTTCCCGACTCCACCGGGCTGCCCCTGCGGGCCATGGTGATGGTGCTGCTGTTCCTCGGCGTCATTTTTCTGCTGCTCGGTTGGCAGGCCCTGGGTTCTTCCGGGAGCTCTGACGACGATTCGGCATCGCCGGTACCGAGCGCGAGCGCCACCGCGTCGGCCGCGTCGACGAGCAACAAGCCGGCGGCCGCCCAGGCCGAGGTGCAGGTGTACAACATCTCCTCGAAAGAGGGTGTCGCCGCGCGCACCAAAGACCAGCTGACGTCCGCCGGCTTCAAGGTCACCAAGGTCGACAACATGGCCGTGCCCGACGTGTCGGCCACCACGGTGTACTACACCGATGCCGACGACGAGCGCGCCACCGCCGACGCCGTGGGCAAGAACCTGGGTGCGCCCGTGGAACCGCGGATTCCCGCGCTGAGCTCAGAGCCGCCGGGTGTCATCGTCCTCGTCGCGGGCTGACTAAGCGCCGGGTTTGATCGCCCGGCTCCTCAGCGAGCCGTTCCGGCTCGCATTGTCACCGGGCTAGGCTGCTGGCTATGCCTAAACTGCCTCCTTTGGTTCTGGCCGGTTGCGTCGCACTGCTGGGCGCCTGCTCGGCGCCCGAGCACGTTTCGTCGGTCCCGGGCACCACGCCCGCGGTCTGGACCGGGTTGCCTTCGCCGTCGGGCGCCAAAGGCGCGGAGGCGGGGCCCGCGGAGGTGCCGAGCATCACCGCGCACCTGAAGGCGCCGGACGGCGCCCAGGTCGCGATCGCGAAATTCGAATTCAACAACGGCTATGCCACCGTGACCATCGAGACGACCGCCAACGGTGTGCTGACGCCCGGCTTTCACGGGGTGCACATCCACAAGGTGGGCAAGTGTGAGCCCAACTCGGTCGCCCCGACCGGCGGCGCGCCGGGGGATTTCCTGTCCGCGGGCGGCCACTTCCGGGTGCCCGGGCACGTCGGCGGGCCCGCCAGCGGTGACCTCACCTCCCTGCAGGTGCGCAAGGACGGCTCCGGGACGTTGGTGACCACCACGGATGCATTCGCGATGGAAGATCTGCTCACCGGGGAGAAGACCGCGATCATCATTCACGCCGGCGCGGACAACTTCGCCAACATCCCGCCGGAGCGCTACAGCCAGACCAACGGAACACCGGGCCCCGACGAGACGACGATGAGTACCGGTGACGCCGGCAAGCGGGTGGCATGCGGTGTCATCGGTGCCGGCTAGAAGCGCCTTCAAAAGAGGTGAAGCGCACATCGATTTCGCCCGTTCGCCACGGCCGACCATCGGGGTGGAATGGGAGTTCGCGCTCGTAGACGCCCAGACCCGCGACCTGAGCAACGAAGCCACCGCGGTGATCGCCGAGATCGGTGAAAACCCGCGTGTGCACAAGGAATTGCTGCGCAACACCGTCGAAGTGGTCACCGGCATCTGCCATTCCGCGGGCGAGGCGATCGAGGATCTGCGCCAGACCCTGGGACCCGCGCGCCGCATCGTGCGGGATCGGGGTATGGAGCTGTTCTGCGCCGGCGCACATCCGTTCGCGCAGTGGACCACTCAGAAGCTCACCGACGCCCCGCGCTATGCCGAACTGATCAAGCGCACCCAGTGGTGGGGACGGCAGATGCTGATCTGGGGCGTGCACGTGCACGTCGGGATTTCGTCGCCGAACAAGGTGATGCCGATCATGACGTCGCTGCTGAACTATTATCCGCACCTGCTGGCGCTGTCGGCGTCCTCACCGTGGTGGACCGGTGTGGACACCGGGTACGCCAGCAACCGGGCGATGATGTTTCAGCAGCTGCCCACCGCCGGGCTGCCGTTCCAGTTCCAGACCTGGTCGGAGTTCGAGGGGTTCGTCTACGACCAGAAGAAGACCGGCATCATCGACCATGTCAACGAAGTCCGTTGGGACATCAGGCCTTCACCGCACCTGGGCACGCTCGAGATGCGGGTCTGCGACGGCGTGTCCAACCTGCGGGAGCTGGGCGCGCTGGTCGCGTTGACGCATTGCCTGGTGGTCGATTTGGATCGCAGGCTGGAAGCCGACGAGTCGTTGCCCAGCATGCCGCCGTGGCACAACCAGGAGAACAAGTGGCGCGCGGCCCGCTATGGCCTGGACGCGGTGATCATCTTGGACGCCGACAGCAACGAGCGTTTGGTCACCGAGGATCTCGATGACGTGCTGGCCCGGCTGGAGCCGGTCGCGAAGAAGTTGAATTGCGTCGACGAGCTGGCCGCGGTGGCCGAGATACCCAGGCGGGGCGCGTCATACCAGCGTCAGCGCCGGGTGGCCGAGGAACACGACGGCGACCTGCGCGCGGTCGTCGACGCGCTGGTGTCCGAGCTGGAAATCTGATGGAACCCCTTGAGCTGGCGATGTTTCCGCTCGAGTCGGCGCTGTTGCCGGACCAGGAGCTGCCGTTGCGGATCTTCGAGCCCCGCTACGGCGCGCTGGTGCGGCACTGCCTGGACACCGGCGACCCGTTCGGGGTGGTGCTGATCTCGCGCGGACGGGAGGTGGGCGGTGGTGATTCGCGTTGCGATGTCGGCGTGATGTCGCGGATCGTCGAATGCGACGACCAGGGCGCAGGCCGGTACGCGCTGCACTGCCAAACCGGGGAACGGATCCGGGTGCGCGAATGGCTGCCCGACAATCCCTATCCGCGGGCGCGTGTCGCGCCGTGGCCCGACGAGCCGGGGGACGAGGTCTCGCCGGCCCAGCTCGTCGACGTCGAAGACCGCGCGGTGGCTCTGTTCGAGCGGATCGCCGAGGCCGGCGGGATCACGCTGCCGGGCCGCGAGGTGCTGCTGGGCCCGTACCCGGACGGCCCGATCGGGCACCGCCTGTTCGCGTTGGCCTCTCGCATCCCGATCGGCACGGCCGACCGCTACACGGTGCTGGCGGCGCCGACGGCCGCCGAGCGCCTGGTGGCGCTGCGCGAAGCCGTGGACGCGGTCGCCGAGGTGGTCGAGTTTCAGCTCTCCGAATAGTATTGTGCGACAGGAGCTTACGATGAAGGTTCACCTTCAGGTGGACGGTTCACCGGTGGGGGCGGCGGCAAGCGCCGCCGACATCGCCGCGACGGGTGCGGATGGTCTGTTCACGTTCGAGGGCCAGCACGATGTGTTCTTCCCGCTGCTCGTCGCCGCCGGTGCGACCGGCCTGGACCTGATGACGAACGTGGCGATCGCCCCGCCGCGCAGCCCGTTACATCTCGCGCACTCCGCCTACGATCTGCAGCTGTACAGCGGTGGGCGGTTCCGGCTCGGGCTCGGCTCACAGATCAAGGTTCACATCGAAAAGCGTTATGGCAGTAGGTGGGACAGGCCTGCCGCTCGGATGGCCGAGGCCATCGTGGCGATCAAGGCCATCTTCGCGGCGTGGGAGGGCCAGGGCCGCTTGGACTTTCGCGGCGACTTCTACACGCACACCGTGATGGCCCCCAACTTCAACCCCGGGCCCAACCCGTTCGGGCCGCCGCCGGTGCTCCTGGGCGCGCTGGGGCCGGTGATGACCCGCACCGCCGCCGAAGTCGCCGACGGACTTTTGGTGATGCCCTTCAACAGCGCCCGCCACTTCGCCGAACGCACCGTGCCCGCGATCGGTGAGGGGCTGCGCCGCTCGGGGCGGGCATCCGGTGAGTTCACCATCATCGCCCAGGCCATGGTCGCCGTCGGCCGCGACGAGGCGGAGCTGGCGGCCGCGGTCGACGGGGTGGCATCCCTCATCGCGTTTTACGGCTCGACACCTGCCTACCTGCCCGTGCTGCAGGTCGAGGGCTGGGCCGACGTCCAGCCCGAGCTCAACGCGCTGTCCAAGCAGGGCCGCTTCGCCGAGATGCGCCTGCTGATCAGCGACGAGATGGTGGACAGGATCGGGATCGTGGGGACGCCCGAGCAGTGCGCGCAGCAGATCGCCGCCCGGTTCGGCGAGCACGCCGACGAGGTGTGCTGTTACTTCCCCGGTTACACGCCGGGCGGCGCCGAGGTCGCCGACCTGATCGGCGCCCTGCACCGGGCGCAGGCCGTGCCATGAGCGAGCACTTGACGGTCGACATCGACTCGGGCGTGGCGGTACTCACGCTCAATCGGCCCGAGCATCTCAACGCCTACACCGCCGAGATGGGCACCCTGCTGAGCCGGGCATACCGGGAGTGCGACGAGGACGACGACGTGCGGGCCATCGTGGTGACCGGAGCCGGACGCGCCTTTTGCGCCGGCGCGGACTTCTCCGGCGGTGCAAGCCCATTCGAGGCGCCCGCCGATGACGGCACGTTCTCGGCGTCACCGATCACCCCGGCCGCTTTTGAATTGCGTAAACCGGTGATCGCCGCGGTCAACGGCCACGCCATCGGAATCGGCCTGACCATCGCGTTGCAGGCGGACATCCGCATCGTCGCCGAGGACGCCAAATACGGTGTGGTGCAGGTTCGCCGGGGTGTGATCCCCGACTGCATGTCGCACTGGACGCTGACCCAGCTGACCACCCTGGGGGTGGCCGCCGACATCCTGCTCACCGGGCGGACGTTCGGCGGGGCCGAGGCCGTGACGCTCGGTATCGCCAATCGGGCCATGCCCGCCGAGCGGGTGCGCGACCACGCGCTGACCGTGGCCCGCGACATTGCGGTCAACGTGGCGCCGATGTCGGCGGCGCTGTGTAAACGCCTGCTGTGGGAGGCCGCGATCAATCACTACACGCCGCGGCAGGTCGCCGCGCTGGAGACCCGGTTGCACGAGCGGGTGATGGGCAGCGCCGACGCCGGCGAGGGCGTCGCCGCGTTCCTCGATCGCCGGCCGCCGAACTTCACCGCGCGGCTATCCCACGATTGGGCGCCGCTTCCCGAGCCCTGAGCGCGGTGGTCTCGAGCCCGACGCGGGCGCTGCGTTCCATCAGCCGCGGGGCCACGATCCGATGCAGCGGGCCGACCAGCGCCCAGACCGCCCGGGCGGCGAGCTGCTGGCGGTAGTGCAGGCGGGTGGTGAGCACGGCGCGCCGACCGTCCTGGCGTCGCAGCGTCAGCTCACCGCGCAGGAGCGGCCCGCACGTCGCCAGCACCAGCTCGTCGGGATCCGAACGAACGATCGGCCAGCCGATGAGGTGATCCGGAGAGCGGGCCGGACCCAGGCGCAATCTCAGCACGTGACGGTGGATCCACAAGACGAGCTTTCCGCGGGTGCCCGGTTTGTCGCCCAGCCCGTCGCGAAACGTCTGCTCGGCAGTGCGCGCGTCGCCGGCGGCGATGGTGACCTCGAAGCTGTCCGCGTAGTCGGCGGCGGCCTCGCCGGTCTGCCGGCGCTCGGCAAGGACCGACGCCGCAACGTGTTTCAGCGTGCGTCGCACGACGACGCGGTGCGCGCCGGTGCCGATGACGAGCGCCCGGTAGGCCTTCCCGTGCAGACCCGGGAAGGCCGCCCAGGTGGCCGCACGCAGCCGGGTGCGGGCGGTGCCGTCGAGCTCGTCCAGCTCGAACACCCACCGATAGACCGCGAACCAGTGGCGGCCCTTCAGCGCGAACCGCGCCGGCGCGCGGGCTTCGTCCAGGACGAACCCGATCGGCACGGCCGACGGGTCGTGCGGGTCGCGGCACATCACTCTCAGCAGCGCCGACCACGTGTCTGCGCGGTTCGCGTCGATGGTTATGGCATCCTCATCGATATAGGATAAACATTCCATATAGAAGGACTGTACTAGATCATGGCACCTCCGCGGAAGCACGAAACCGATGTGATCCTCGACGCCGCCCGGGCGCTGGTGCTCGACGGCGGCCCGCGCGCGGCCAGCGTGGCCGCTATCGCGAAAACCAGTGGCGCGCCGGCGGGCACGCTGTATCACCGGTTCGGCAACCGCGACGGCATCCTGACGGCGGCGTGGCTGCGCGCGCTCGAGCGCTTCCAGGCGCGCGCGCTGGCCGCCGACGGGGAGACCCCGGCGGACACCGCCGCGGCGATGGCCGTGGCGGCCGTCGGCTTCGCGCGCGCCCTGCCCGAGGATGCCCGGCTGCTGTTGACGATCCGGCCGGACGACCTGCTCGACGAGCCCGACGCGGCCTTCCGGCAGACCCTCGCCGCGATGAACGCGCCGCTGACCGAGCGGATCGCGGCGTTGGCGCGGCAGCTGTACGGGAACGCCAGGCCGCGAAGTGTCGACGCCGTCGCGCGGGCGGTCGCCGACCTGCCCTACGCCGTGGTACGGCGCCACGCCCACGACGACCCGATGCCGTCCTGGCTCGAAAAGGACGTCGCGGCCGCTTCTTTGGCGGTACTACAGAGCTTTGCCGAACGCTCGTAGCGACTCGACCTGAGCGGGATCCAAAGAGGGGCGCACGGTTTCGCGTGCCGTCGCGAGGTCACCGGCCGTCACGTCGGTGGCATCGATGGATCGGCGCATGGCGGTCAGCGCGGCCTCCCGCAGCAACGCCACGCAATCGGCGGCGCTGTAGCCGTCGAGCCCGGCCGCCACCTCGTCGAGATCGACGTCGGCGCTCAGCGGAACCGATTTGCCTGCGGTGCGCAGGATTTCGCGGCGGGCCGCGGCATCGGGAGGTTCGACGAAGACCAGCCGCTCCAGCCGGCCCGGGCGCAACAGGGCGGGGTCGATGAGGTCCGGTCGGTTGGTGGCGCCCAGGACGACGACGTCACGCAGCGGATCGACGCCGTCGAGCTCGGTCAGCAGCGCAGCCACCACCCGATCGGTGACGCCGGAGTCGAAGCTCTGCCCGCGCCGGGGTGCCAGCGCGTCCACCTCGTCGAGGAAGACCAGCGAGGGCGCCGAATCCCGAGCACGCCGAAACAGTTCCCGCACAGCCTTTTCCGAACTGCCCACCCACTTGTCCATCAGCTCGGAGCCCTTGACGGCGTGCACGGACAGCTGGCCGGTGCTGGCCAGCGCGCGCACGACGAACGTCTTGCCGCACCCGGGTGGCCCGTACAGCAGCACCCCGCGCGGCGGGTCGACGCCCAGCCGGGCGAAGGTGTCGGGATGCTGCAGCGGCCACAACACGGCCTCGGTCAGGGCCTGCCTGGCCTCGGCCATGTCGCCGACGTCATCGAGCGTGATGTCACCGACGCTCACTTCCTCGGTCGCCGAGCGGGACAGCGGCCTGATCACGGTCAGCGCACCGATCAGGTCCTGCTGATTCAGCGTGGGGGGCCGTCCGTCGGTGCTGGCCCGCGACGCAGCCCGCAACGCCGCCTCACGCACCAGGGCGGCCAGGTCGGCGACAACGAAACCCGGTGTGCGTGAGGAGATCTCGCCGAGTACAAGCTCGCCGGTAGGGACGTTTTTGAGCAGCGACTCCAACAGCGCCTTGCGGGTGGCGGCGTCGGGAAGCGGCAGGCCCAGCTCGCGATCACACAGATCGGGGGCCCGCAGCCGGGCATCGAGCTGGTCGGGTCGCGCGGAGGTGGCGATCAACGCGACGCCCTCGCCGGCCACCGCGTTACGCAGCTCACCCAGGATCAACGAGGCCACCGGCTCGGCGGTGACCGGCAGCAGGGCGTCGACGTCGGTGATCAGCAGCACGCCACCGCCGTCGCGCACCGCCTGCACCGCCGAAGCCACCGCCTTGAGCCGGTCTTCGGCGCCCAGCGCACCGACCTCGGGGCCGTCCAGCGTGACCAGCCTACGGTCACCGCACACCGCGCGCACCAGGGTCACCTTGCCCACGCCGGGCGGGCCCGACACCAGCACGCCGAGGTTGGCGCCGGCTCCGAGGGTCTTGAGCAGGTGCGGTTCGTCGAGCGCGAGCTTGAGCCATTCGACGAGCTTGGCGGCCTGCGGCTGGGTGCCCTTGAGTTCCTCGACGACCATCTCCGGCCGGGCGACTTCGACCGAGATCGGCGACGACGTCGCGGCGCCGGACCCAACGCCGGTGCCCCAGGTGACCAGCGAGTTGGGCTGCACGCTGACCGGCCCCTCGGGGTCGGTGCCGGTGACGGTCAGCAGCTCCGAGGTCCAGCTGATGCCCACCGCCGTGGCCAGCGCGCGGGTGGCGGTCGAGGTCGACGTGCCCGGTCCCAGGTCGCGGGGCAGCAGCGACACGGCGTCGCCCACCATGACCACCTTGCCGAGTAGGGCCTGTCGCAGCGTGACCGGCGGCACCGACTGGGTGGCCAGCGTCGAGCCGGACAGCGTCACCGACCGCGCACCGTAGACGGTGACCGCGCCGACCACGACCGCGGTCCCCTCCCGCAGCCCCGCGTTGGACAGCGTCACGTCGTCGAGCAGCACGGTGCCGACCGGCGTGTCCGGGCCGGCCAGTCCCGCGACCGCCGCAGTGGTCCGCGATCCTATCAGCGACACCGCGTCCCACTCCCGAATCCCCAGTGCGGCAACGGCACTCGGATGCAACCGGATGACACCGCGACGGGAGTCGACGGCCGAGGTGTTCAGCCGAGCCGTCAACGTGAGCTGACGGGCGGAGCGCGTCACGGCAAGCGCCTGCCCGGCTTGCGCAGGCCCAGCCGCGCGACCGACCGGCGGTTGGGCTGCGCCCGGCGGATCGCGCGGCGCGTGGCGCGACGCTGCTTGGGTTCGTCATCCCACGCCTCGGGGTGGGCGGCCAGCCAGCGTGAGTTGCGGATGGCGAACGGCACGTGACACAGGTAGGCGATGATGATCACCCAGATCAAGACGTAGGGCGCCAGCACCGCCGCCGCCGCGCAGATCGCCAAGATCGCCAGCAGCGGGGCGGCCCAACTCGGCGGCACGGCGACCGCGTGCATCTTGCGCATCGGGATCTTGCTGACCATCAAAATCGAGGTCCCGGTGATCCAGATGCACAGGAACAGCGGCGACGTCCACCAGCCGTCACCGAACTGCAGCTTGAGCCCGATCAGACCGATCATCGAGATCGCGCCGGCGGGCGCGGGCATGCCGACGAAGAACTCGTGCGTGTAGGACGGCTGGCTCCCGTCGTCCTGTAGCGCGTTGAATCGCGCCAGCCGCAACACCACACAGACCGCGTAGAGCAGGATCACCACCCAGCCGGCCGGCGACGTCGGCAGCAGCGTCACGTAGACCACGATCGCCGGGGTAACGCCGAAGTTCACCGCGTCGGCCAGCGAGTCGATCTCTTCGCCCATCCGCGACTGGGCGTCCAGGATGCGCGCCACCCGACCGTCGAGTCCGTCCAGGATGGCCGCCGCCGCGATCAGCGCCATCGCGGCCTTGGGCTGGTGCTCGAGGGCGAACCGGATCGCGGTCAATCCCGCGCACACGGAGAGCACCGTCATCGCGCTCGGCAGGATCTGCAGGTTGACCGCCCGTCCGCGCGGCTTGCTGATCACGGCAGCTCGGCCAACACGGTCTCGCCGGCGATCGCGCGCTGGCCGAGTGTCACCAGCGGTTCGGAGCCCGGCGGCAGGTAGGTATCGAGCCTGGAGCCGAACCGGATCAGGCCGTAGGTGTCACCGATCGACAACGTGTCCCCGACGTGTGCGTCGCAGATGATGCGCCGGGCCAGCAGCCCGGCGACCTGCACCGCGACCACGTCCGCCCCGCTCGCGGTGCGGATGTGCAGGCTGGTGCGTTCGTTTTCGGTGCTGGCGGCGGCCAGGTCGGCCGAGCCGAAGCGACCCGGCCGGTGTTGCACGGCGACCACCTCGCCGCTGACCGGTGCGCGCTGCACATGGGCGTCCAGCAGCGAAAGAAAGATGCTGATTCGCGGCAGCGCCGCGTCGCCCATGCTCAATTCGGCGGGCGGCGTGGCGAAGTCGATCACGCAGATCTCACCGTCGGCGGGGGCGACGATGGCGCCGGGACGGGTGGGCGGCACCCGTGGGGGGTGACGGAAGAACCCCGCGCAGGCGCCCGCGACCAGCAGGCCCGCCCGTCGCACCCATCGGTGATGGCGGCCGGCCAGGGCCAGCGCCAGCCCGGCACCGATGAACGGCCGCCCGGCCGGGTGCACCGGTGGAATGGCCGAACGCACCAACTCCAGCGCATGTCGGGGGCTGAAGGCCGGGTCCGGGACCGCAGGGTCTTCCCGAGAAAAAGGGGTGCGGGGGCGTCGTGCCACGCGGCCATCTTACGGAGCCCGCGGTTGATTCGTGGACGCCCACAGAGGGAAGGTTCACCATCGACATGCAACCGCACAGTGCTGATCGGTGGGTGTCACCGGTGCGTCAGGCGAAACGTGGTGTCACCGCCGCATTCATCGCCCACGGTCTGGTGTTCTCGTCGTGGGCCGCCCACATTCCGCGCGTCAAGGCCGAGCTGGGCCTCTCCGACGCGGCGCTGGGAACGGCGCTGTTCGGCGCGCCCCTGGGGTCGGTCCTGGCCACACTGCTCAGCCACTGGGCGCTGCGCCGCTGGGGCAGCCACCGGCTGATCCCGGTCATGGTCGCCGGCTACGCGGCCGCGGGGACGACGGTGGGCCTGGCCCGGTCCGGGCCCGCGCTGTTCGGTGCGCTGGCGTTGTGGGGGACGTTCCAGGGGGCGCTGGATGTCGCGATGAACACCCAGGCCGCGACGGTCGAGCGGGCCGCCCGCGCGCCGATCATGGCGCGGTTCCACGGCATGTGGAGCGTCGGGACGCTGGTCGGGGCCGTGGTCGGCGCGGCGTGCGTCGGCGCGGGCATCGGCCTGGCCGCGCAGCTGGCGGTCCTCGGGGCGGTCGTGCTGGTCGTGGTGGGAACGCTCACCCGTCGGCTGATCCCCGATGCGCCCGACGCCGCCGCCGCGGCGTCGGGCCCGGCCCGGGGCAAGCGGGCCTGGATGACGCCGACGGTGGGGATCCTGGCCGCGGTCTCGTTCGCGTCGTTTCTGTGCGAAGGCGCCGCGACCGACTGGTCGGCCAACTACCTGCGCAACGTCGTCGGCGCCGGCCCGAGCGTCTCGGCGTTGAGCTACGCGGCCTACACGTGTGCGATGGTCATCACCCGGTTCGGCGCGCCCCGACTGCACGCGCGGTTTCCGAGTCGCCGGTTGCTCCCGGCTCTGGCGCTGGTGGCCGTGGTCGGCATGAGCGCGACGCTGGCCACCGCCAACCCGGGCGTCAGCCTGCTCGGTTTCGCCGCGCTCGGCGTGGGCGTGGCGCTGCTGGTGCCCACCGCATTCAGCGCGGCCTACAGCGCGAGCGGAGCGGGATCAGCGATCGCCATCGTGGCGGCGACCGGTTGGCTGGGCTATCTGCTCGGACCGCCGCTGATCGGTCACCTGTCCGGCTGGGTGGGGCTGTCGGCGGCGCTGGTCACGATCCCGGTGACGATGTCGATCGTCGGCATCGCGATCCGCTGCACCCCGGCCTTCGACAAGGCCGACGAATTCCACCGGGACGTGGCCACCCCCGCGGGGTAAGTGCCGGCGCTGATTGCCCGGCTAGCGCTGATTGCCGGACTCCTCAGCACCCCGCTCCGCGGGCTGCATCGTCGCCCGGCTAGCGCAGATCCCAGACCTGGAGCCGGGTCCCCTCCCGCACCTCGACGACGTCCTCGGGGATATCGAGCAGCCCGTTCGCCGACGCCAGCCACCGCAGGTGGTGTGACGCCGGCGGGCCGTAACTGGTGACGGAGCTCGCGTCGTCGCTGAGCACCGCGCGCCGGAACTGGCGCCTGCCGCGCGGCGAGGTCAGCGACTCGGCGAGCACCGCGAGCCGGTGCGGGCGTTCCGGATCCGGCAGGCCCATGGCCGTGCGCAGCGCGGGCCGCAGGAACACCTCGAAGGACACCAGCGCGCTGACCGGGTTGCCGGGCAGCGTGACGATCGTCGTGCCGGCCACCCGGCCCACGCCTTGCGGCATGCCCGGCTGCATGGCGACCTTGACGAATTCCACGCCCTGGTCGCCGTCGCGGCCGAAGGCGTCCTTGACCACCTCGTAGGCGCCGGCGCTGACACCGCCGCTGGTGATGATCAGATCAGCGTCGGTCGCGTACCGGTCGATGAGCGAACTGAATTGGGCCACATCGTCTTCGGCGGTCGCGACGGCGACCAGTTCGGCGCCCGCATCCCTGACGGCTCCGGCCAGCATGATCGAGTTGGACTCGTAGATCTGTCCCGGCTGCAGCGCGGTGCCCGGGGTCACCAGCTCCGATCCGGTCGAGATCACCAGCACCCGTTGGCGCGGAATCACCGGCAACTCGGCTATCCCCAGCGCCGCGGCAAGGCCGAGCACGGCCGGTGTCACGACCTGGCCCCGGCGCAACACGGTGGTTCCGGCGCGGACGTCCTCACCCGCTCGCCGGATGTGCTTACCGGCCACGCGGGGCTCGCGGATCGACACGACGTCCACACCGCCGTCGGTGGCCTCGACCGGCACGATGGCCGTCGCCCCGGCGGGCAGCGGCGCGCCGGTCATGATCCGGTGCGCGGTACCGGATTGCAGCGTCAGTTCGTCGGTGCGCCCGGCCGGAATGTCCTCGGCAACCGGCAACACCACCGGGTTTCCCGGCGTGGCCGACGTCGTGTCTTCGGCGTGCACCGCGTACCCGTCCATGGCGGAGTTGTCGAAGATCGGCAGCGGCAGCGGGGCGACCATGTCCTCGGCCAGCGCCAGGCCTTGGGCTTCGGCCAGCGCGACCGAGACCGGCGGCCGGGCACGAATCAAATCGGTGACAACACGCTGATGTTCCGCGACTGATCGCATCGGGCTCATTATCCGCGCGTCAGATCGGGAAGCTGACACCGGTGAGTTGTTCGGAGACGGCCCACAGCCGGCGTTGCAGTTCGGCGTCGTGGGACTGGGCGCTGGATTTGACGAGCTTGGGGCGGCCACGCTGCTCGAAGAAGCCGTCCGGGCCGAAGTACTGCCCGCCTTGACGGCCGGATCGGTGGCGGCCCGCAGCGTCGGGAGCGCTCCCATGGCCGGGCTTTGGAACAGGACCGGGCTCAGCGCGGCTACGGCGGGCCTGAAGATCGCCGGCAGGTTGCGGGTCAGCTCGGTGTTGGAGCCGCCGGGGTGCGCGGCGACGGCGATGGTCTTCGCGCCGGGCGCGGCCGCCAGCCGGCGCTGCAGCTCGTAGGTGAACAGCAGGTTGGCCAGTTTGGATTGCCCGTAGGCGGCGATCCGGTCGTACCGGCGTTCGGACTGCAGGTCGTCGAAGTGGATCGCGGCCCGCAGCCGGTGGCCGAGGCTGCTGACGGTCACCACCCGCGAATCCCGCACGGCAAGCAGGTGGTCGAGTAGCAACCCGGTCAGCGCGAAGTGTCCCAAATGGTTTGTGCCGAACCGCAATTCGAATCCGTCCCGGGTGACCTGCTTGGGCGTCCACATCACCCCGGCGTTGTTGATCAGCAGGTCGATGCGGGGGTAGGCCGCGCGCAGCGCGTCGGCGGCCGACCGCACCGCGTCCAGCGACGTCAGGTCCAACTGCTGCAGCGTGACGTCTACTTTGCGGGGCCCGTGGCCCTCGGCGGCGACGATGCGCGACAGCGCCGCGTTGCCCTTCTCGAGGTTGCGAACCGCGAGCACGACGTGGGCGCCGCGGTGGGCCAGCACGGCGGCCGCCTCATACCCGATGCCGGTGTTGGCGCCGGTGATCACGACGACACGGCCGCTCTGATCCGGGACGTCGCCCTC
Organism: Mycobacterium sp.; assembly: GCF_004298145.1. Taxonomy (GTDB): domain Bacteria; phylum Actinomycetota; class Actinomycetes; order Mycobacteriales; family Mycobacteriaceae; genus Mycobacterium. Next base: position 158,132 of record NZ_SCRH01000005.1, on the reverse strand, counting down.
CGACCAGGCGCGGTTTTCTTTGTCGTTGGAAGCCATGGCCCAAAAGATACTCATCTGGAACCGATGCCGACGGGTGGGCGAGACAGCGCGGAACGGTGGCCTGACCGGTCAGATCCAGTAGTTGTCGTGGCGGACGAACCACTCCCGGCGCTCGTCGTCGGTCATGTGGGCGAGCGCCGCGAATCCTTCGAAGTAGGCCTCGCGGGGCGCGCCGGGCGCGAACAGCATCAGGATCGACGCCGGTTCGTCGGCCTCGTTGCGGAAGCCGTGGATGCCACCCGGCGGGACGTAGAGGAAGTCCCCCTGGTGGCCGTCCGCCCACTCGGTGCCGTCGTAGAGCTTCATCGTCCCGGAGAGCACGAAGAACGCCTCGGACATGGCCCGGTGGAAGTGCGCCGGGGGTCCGCCGCCGGCCGGGGCGATGTCGACCCGGTAGAGGCCGTAGTCGCCGTCGGTCGCCTGCTGGTCGGCGAGGTAGTGGTACGTGACCCCGGTGGATTCGTAGTCCGGCGGTGAGTCGGCCCGTTTGAGCCAGGCGCTGACCTCGGGCTGGTCGGCGGTGTAGCGGGGCGGCGGATACGGCGGCACGACAAGCGACATGGTCCCAGTGTGCGCATAGCATCGCCGTTGTGGGGATTGTGGAGCGATCGACCGCCGAAGACGTCCGGGCGCAGCGGCTGCTGGACGCCGAACACAAGGCGGCCCAACTGTTCGACGAAATCGAGCGGCGGGCCATGATTCGCCCCGGGATTACAGAAAAGGAGCTCTCCGACCAGATCCATGACCTCGCCGGGCAGATGTTCGGGGTGAGGAGGCACTGGCATCGGCGGATCGTGCGCGCCGGGGAGAACACGCTGCAACCGTTCCACGAGCGTCCGCCCGACCGGATGATCGTCGACAACGACATCGTCTTCCTGGACCTGGGGCCCATCTTCGAGGAGTGGGAGGCCGATTTCGGCCGGACGTTCCTGCTGGGCGACGACCCGCACAAGACGGCCATCCGCGATGCGCTGCCGCGGGTATGGCAGGCCGGCCGCGACTACTTCGCCGGCCATCCCGACGTCACCGGCGCCGAGCTGTTCGACTTCGTCGTCGGGGTGGGCCAGGCCGAGGGCTTCGAGTGGGGCAGCCGCATCGCCGGTCATCTGGTGGGGGAGTTCCCGCACAAGAAGATCGCCGGCCCGGGCATCGAGTGGTACATCATGCCCGGCTCGGACAAGCCGATGCGCCGAACGGACCCCCGCGGCCGCATCTGCCACTGGATCCTCGAGATCCATCTCGTTGACCGCCCGCGCGGTTTCGGCGGCTTCTACGAGCAGCTGCTGGACCTGCCCTGAGCGGGTCGCTTCGGCGGCCTTTCTTGCACTCGGCATAGGCGAGTGCTAAGAATGACTTGGCACTCGCGACCAGCGAGTGCTAGGTCGGGACGGTGAGACCTAGCCCCAAGACAGCCGGGTCGTCCGTCGCGGGCACTGCGCCCGGCCACAGCGTCCAATGGGGCGACCCGACAAGCGGTCGCCCCGTGTGTCACCCCATATTTTCGGAGGAATCACTTCGCAATGGCCAAGATAATTGCGTACGACGAAGAGGCCCGTCGCGGCCTCGAGCGGGGGCTCAACGCCCTCGCCGACGCGGTAAAGGTGACGTTGGGCCCCAAGGGCCGCAACGTCGTCCTGGAGAAGAAGTGGGGTGCCCCCACGATCACCAACGATGGTGTGTCCATCGCCAAGGAGATCGAGCTGGAGGACCCGTACGAGAAGATCGGCGCCGAGCTGGTCAAGGAAGTCGCCAAGAAGACCGACGACGTTGCCGGTGACGGCACGACGACGGCCACGGTGCTGGCTCAGGCTCTGGTCAAGGAGGGCCTGCGCAACGTCGCCGCCGGCGCCAACCCGCTGGGCCTCAAGCGCGGCATCGAGAAGGCCGTCGAGAAGATCACCGAGACCCTGCTCAAGTCGGCCAAGGATGTCGAGACCAAGGAGCAGATCGCGGCCACCGCGGGTATCTCCGCGGGCGACCAGTCGATCGGCGACCTGATCGCCGAGGCGATGGACAAGGTCGGCAACGAGGGCGTCATCACCGTCGAGGAGTCCAACACCTTCGGCCTGCAGCTCGAGCTCACCGAGGGCATGCGGTTCGACAAGGGTTACATCTCGGGCTACTTCGTCACCGACGCCGAGCGTCAGGAAGCGGTCCTCGAGGACCCGTACATCCTGCTGGTCAGCTCCAAGGTGTCGACCGTCAAGGACCTGCTGCCACTGCTGGAGAAGGTCATCCAGGGCGGTAAGCCGCTGCTGATCATCGCCGAGGACGTCGAGGGCGAGGCGCTGTCCACGCTCGTCGTCAACAAGATCCGCGGCACCTTCAAGTCGGTGGCGGTCAAGGCCCCCGGCTTCGGTGACCGGCGCAAGGCGATGCTGCAGGACATGGCCATCCTCACCGGTGGTCAGGTCGTCAGCGAGGAGGTCGGGCTCTCGCTCGAGACCGCCGACATCTCGCTGCTGGGTAAGGCCCGCAAGGTCGTCGTCACCAAGGACGAGACCACCATCGTCGAGGGCGCCGGTGACTCCGACGCCATCGCCGGCCGGGTGGCCCAGATCCGCAGCGAGATCGAGAACAGCGACTCCGACTACGACCGCGAGAAGCTGCAGGAGCGCCTGGCCAAGCTGGCCGGCGGTGTTGCGGTGATCAAGGCCGGGGCGGCTACCGAGGTCGAGCTCAAGGAGCGCAAGCACCGCATCGAGGACGCGGTCCGCAACGCCAAGGCCGCCGTCGAGGAGGGCATCGTCGCCGGTGGTGGCGTGGCCCTGCTGCAGGCGGCTCCGGCCCTGGAGGAGCTCAAGCTCACCGGCGACGAGGCCACCGGCGCCAACATCGTGCGCGTTGCGCTCGAGGCTCCGCTGAAGCAGATCGCCTTCAACTCCGGGCTGGAGCCCGGCGTTGTCGCCGAGAAGGTCCGCAACGCGAAGCCCGGCACCGGCCTGAACGCTGCCACCAATGAGTACGAGGACCTGCTCAAGGCCGGCGTTGCCGACCCGGTCAAGGTCACCCGCTCGGCGCTGCAGAACGCGGCGTCCATCGCGGGCCTGTTCCTGACGACCGAGGCCGTCGTCGCCGACAAGCCGGAGAAGGCGGCCGCCCCGGTGGGCGACCCGACCGGTGGCATGGGCGGCATGGACTTCTAAGTCCACGACTCAAGTACGGGAAAGCCCGGCCCTCACAAGGGGCCGGGCTTTTTCGTGTCTGCGGTGCCGCGTGCCCTCAATTCTCGGCGCTCTAGGGTGAACGCGTGGCGCTTCCGACTCCCTCACCCGCCGGCACCGCCGTCGTGACCGGCGCATCGTCGGGCATCGGCGCCGACATCGCGCGCGAGCTGGCCGCCCGCGGCCACGGCGTGACGCTCGTCGCCCGCCGCGAAGACCGGCTGCGCGATCTGGCCGACGAACTCGCCGGCCGGGTGCGCGTCGAGATAATCGCCTGCGACGTCGCGGATTCCGCCGCCCGGGCCGGCCTGTTCGACGAGGTCGACCGCCGCGGCCTGACCGCCGACATCCTGGTCAACAACGCCGGCATCGGCACCATCGGGTCGGTGACGAAAACTGACGTCGACGACGAGATCGCACAGGTGCGCGTCAACGTCGAGGCCGTCATCGACCTGACCACCCGCGCGGCCCGGCAGATGGTGCCGCGGGGGCGCGGCGCGATCCTCAACGTCGGATCCACCGCCGGCTACCACCCGTTCCCGGGGCAAGCCGGCTACGCCGCCACCAAGGCGTTCGTGAAGACCTACACCGAAGGGGTGCGCGGCGAACTCGCCGGCACCGGCGTCACCGTCGCGCTGCTGTGCCCGGGTCCGGTGCGCACCGAGTTCCTGAAGAACGCGGGCATGGACGAGCGGGACTTCGCGGACGCGTTCCCGAAGTTCATGTGGATGCCGTCGCGTGAGGTGGCGCACACCGGAATCGACGCGCTCGACAAAGACCGCGGCACCGTAATCCCCGGGCTGCCAAGCCAAATCAGCACCCGGTTGTTTCAGTTCATGCCGCGGCGGCTGCTGCTGCCGCTATTGAAGAATCAGCATCCGGGCCTCAAAAGAGACATCGGCGGGGACCGGTCAGCCGGCTAGGGGCCAGCGCCGCATCCAGCCCTCCACCGGAAGCGAGAGCGCGTTGCACAGCGTGCAGATCGTGCGGTACCAGCCGACGGCCGTGAGCAATTCGATCCGCTGCTCGTCGTCGAGGTCGCGCCCCAGCGCCGTCCAGGTCGCCTCCGACCACGAGCCGGTGCGCTCGCACTCGTCCACCGCCGCGATCAGTGTCCGCTCGGCCGCGCTCCACCGTGGGTCGTCGGGGCCGCCTAAAACCAGCGCGTCGCACTCGTCGTCGCTGACACCGGCGATCGGACCCCAGAAGGCGGCCTGCCCGCCCCACTCGTAGGCGCAACCCACGAGCGCGCAGCTGCGAAGGATGGCGATCGTCCGCGTTCGGGGCGGCAAAAGCGCTGCAGTGTAAAGGGATTCGCCGAGCTTGCGCAGCCGGGAGGCCAGCACCGGATGGCGCTGCAGGCAGCGCACCAGAAGCAGCGGCTCATAGGTACGGTCCGGGTGGCCCCAGCTGTTGATACCGGCGGCGTCCGCTTCACTCCACGGCGGGGCGAGTGGTGCGACGCGGCTCACGGATGAGACTGTACGGCCCTAGCCCGACGGCGGCGACCCGCAGCGCCCGGCTTCGCCGCGCTTGCGATCGCCGCTAGCCCGGCAGCGAGAACACGACGCAGTCGTGCAGGCAGCCCTTGGCCACTTCGGGGGAGTCGGCGTCGCGGTGCAGCAGCGCGCGCGAGGGCACCACTTCGAGCCGAACGGCGTCGCCGGTATCGTTCTCCAGGGACACCGAGGCCTCGCCGTCGACGATCAGCGAATAGCCCCCGGGTTCGGGCGGGGGCCACAGCAGGGTGACGTCACGGCGCCGGGCCAGGTTCTGCTGCGTGCGGCCGCCGATAAGGCCGATCTCTAGCGCCTCCCCCCGCAGCTCGGGTTCGACCGTCACGGTGTGCGACCGGTATTCGTCGTCGACCGTGATCAGGTACGCGTACGGATAGTTGACAAGCGCGTCGGCCAGCGCCTGGAAATCGACCTTCTTCTTGCTGCGCATGATGTTCCAGGATAGGCGCGAACCGATGCGGTCCGCGTTACCGCGGTGCCGGGGGCGTGAGGAACCCCGCGATGCGCGACGTGTAGCCGCGGGCGACGGCACCGGAACTGGCCGGGCGCGTGACGGCGGTGCTGGTGTTGGAGAAGCCGAGGTTTTGCAGCACCTGATTCCAGGGCGGCAGCTTGGCCACGGCCGCCGACGCGTCGGCGTGGTATCCGAACATCGCCGCCACGTCCGAGGCCCACATCTGGTCGTAGGCGGCCTCGATGTCGGCGATCGCCGGGGTGTTCTGGCTCAAATGATTGTTGGCCGCCAACGCCGACGCCAAGGCCCGGTTGGCCATCACCACGGCGGGCTGCACCGTGGCCGCGAGCGCCACCTCGAACGCGGTCGCGATGGCCGAGGCCTGGTGGGACACCTCTTCCGCCTGCGCGGCCGCCGCGCTGAGCCAGCTCACGTATTGGCTGGCCACGGTCATCATGGCGGTCGACGACGCGCCCTGCCATGACCCACTGGCAAGATCGGACGTCACCGAAGAAAAAGACGATGCCGACGACGCCAGCTCCCCGGCCAGCCCGTCCCACGCCGCCGCGGCAGCAAGCAGCGGCCCGGGACCAGGACCGGAGAAAATTAGTGCCGAGTTGACTTCCGGCGGTAACCACGCAAAATGCGGGTTCGTCACGGGCCCCAACTTAGCTGGTATATGCCACTTTTGGTGGCGTTATTGCAAGACCGCCGGGCGGGGTTGACGGCCACGCACCAACTTGCCCGGACGGGCAGCGGTGGGGACGCCGTGTTCAGCGATGATTTCTCCGGACACGATCGTGGCGACATAGCCGTCCGCGGTCTGGTCCAGGCGCCGGCCGCCGGCGGGCAGGTCGTGGTTGATGACCGGCTTGTGCAGCCGCAGCGCGGCGTGGTCGATGACGTTGAGGTCGGCCTTGTAGCCGACGGCGATGCGGCCGCGATCACTCAGCCCGGCGACGCGGGCCGGCACGGAAGTGAGTTCGCGAACCGCCTCGGGCACCGTGAAGCGTCCGGACTTACGGTCCCGCGCCCAGTGGGTCAGAAAGTAGGTCGAGTAGCTCGCGTCGCAGATCATCCCGTAGTGCGCGCCGCCGTCGCCAAGGCCCAGCACCACGTCGTCGCGATGCAGCAGCTCCCCGACAGTGTCCAGCGAGTTGCCCTGCAGATTGCTGGTCGCGACCAACAGCATGGCCCGGCCCTCGTCGTCGAGCAGCCGGTCGTAGGCCTCCTCCATCGGCGCCACGCCCTTGGCGCGGGCGCGGGCCCCGACGCTGGTCGACGGGTCGGGCTCGTAGTCGGGGTCCTCGCCCAGCGGGTAGATCCAGTCCCACATCTGCGCCACGTACAGGATCGGGTGACCCTGGCCGGGCTTGTCGGCCAGGATGCGGGCACGGACCTCGGGCTTGCGCATCTCGGCGACCCGCTCGGCCAGCGGCAGGTGCGCGATCTCGCGATAGCTGGGGTAGAGCACGAACGGATTCGCCGATAGTTGCAGCCCGATGATCAACCCGATCGGGCGGGGCAGCAGCTGCGCGGTGAATTGTGCGTCGGCGTTGCCCGCCCTGCCGTTGGCCTTCTCGACCATGGTGATCGCGTCCGGCCACGACGGGTCGCCGGAGTTGCCGACGACGAGGGTGAAGGTAAGCGGGAGCCCGACGTCCTCGGCGACATCGAACACCGTCTGCAGCACGGGCTGGTAGCCGCCGGACGGGATGTCGGGAACGAACTGCAGCAGGCCCCCACCGCCGTCCACGACACCCCTGGCGATCTCCTCGATCTCTTCGCGGGCGGCGTCGTAACTCGGTATGGGCGAACCGCTTTCGGTCTTGTGGATGGTCAGCCGCGACGACGCGAAGCCCAGCGCGCCTGCCTCGATCGCCTCCTTGGCCAGCGCCCTCATCTTCGCCAGGTCGTCCTCGGTGGCCGGCTCACGGTCGGCGCCGCGCTGACCCATCACGTACACGCGTAGCGGCGAATGCGGCAGGTACGCGGCCACATCGATGTCACGCCTGCCCGCGTCGAGTGCGTCCAAGTATTCGGGGAAGGTCTCCCATGTCCACGGCAGGCCGTCGGTCATGACGACGCCGGGAATGTCCTCGACGCCGGCCATCACGTCGACCAGGATGTCGTGGTCGGACTGGCGGCACGGGGCGAAGCCGACCCCGCAGTTGCCCATCACCACCGTCGTCACCCCGTGCGCCGAGGACGGGGTCAGCCGCTCCGACCAGATGGACTGGCCGTCGTAGTGGGTGTGCAGGTCGACGAAGCCGGGCGTGACCAGCAGACCGGTGGCATCGATCTCCCGGTCGGCCGTGGCCCCGTTCACGGGGCCACTTTGTGGCCCAACGGCCACAATGACGTTGTCGGACACCGCCACGTCACCGACGTACGGCTCACCCCCCAGCCCGTCGACGATGGTGCCATTGCGGATGATGAGGTCGTAAGTCATCCAAACAATCTACGACCGGTGCGGTGGGTCGTGCCAGGATCTTCTTGGTGGGCGACCCCGACGGCGACAAGCGTCGAAGCTGTCTTCCACGCGGTGCTCCCGTAGTGTCGCGAGTATGGCCAGCACCGACGATGCCGCCGTTATCCAAGACCTCCTGCGCGACGCATTCACCCGGTTGATCGAACACGTCGACGAGATCACCGAGGGTTTGACCGACGAGGTGTCCGGCTACCGGCCGGCCCCGAACGCCAACAGCATCGCCTGGCTGATCTGGCACAGCGCACGGGTGCAGGACATCCAGCTGGCCGACGTGGCCGGCGTCGAGCAGGTGTGGTTGCGCGACGGCTGGGTGGACCGGTTCGGACTGGACCTGCCGCGCAACGACTCCGGCTACGGGCATTCGCCCGATGACGTGGCCAAGGTGAAGGCACCCGCGGACCTGTTGTCCGGCTACTACCACGGGGTGCACGAGCTCACGTGCGACTACATCGCCGGGGTCACCCCCGAGGAGCTGGCCCGTGTCGTGGACACCAACTGGGACCCGCCGGTGACGGCGAGCGCGCGCCTGGTGAGCATCATCGACGACTGCGCCCAGCACCTCGGGCAGGCCGCCTACGTGCGGGGGATTGCGTAGATTCGCAGTCGTGCGATTCGCGGCGAGCGTGCTGTTGTGGCTCACCACCACGCTTGCGCTGGCGGTGGCGGTCCCCGCGGCGTGGACGCAGCTGCACGTGGTTGACGCCGACGGCTACGCCACGATGGCGCGCGGCGCGGCGGGCGACCCGGCGCTGCAGTCCGCCATGGCGGCCGAACTCACCACTCGGGCAATGGCTCTGGCCGCCGCGCATGGCGGGGGCCGCGATCCGGTCGACAGTTCCGAAGTGCACGATGCGGCCAGCGCTTTCACCGCCGGGCCGGCGTTTCCGCCGCTGTTCGCCGAGGCCAACCGCGCCGCGCACGGCTGGTTGTTCGGCGACCCGGGAGCCGGGGAGAACGCCGAGCAATGGGCGGTCGACGTGGCCCCGATGCTCAGGGACGACTCGATTCAGCCGCTGCTGAACCGCTACAACGTGACGGTCCCCGCGAAACTGACTGTCCCGCTGACCGTTTCGGTCCCCCAATCGATGCGGCCGGGACGGCTGAGCCGGCTGTCCACCTGGGGGCCCTGGGTGAGCGTGGGTGCGGCGGCGCTGTGCGGTGTCGGCGCGCTGCTCACGCTGGCCGCCGCGCGCCGCCGCGGCAAGGCGCTGAGCAGCCTGGGGGTGTCAGCCCTGCTCGTCGGCGCGGCCGGCTGGGCGGGCCTCGAGGTCGCCGGCCGCTACATCGACAGGGCGCTCAACCACACCACCGGCGACATCCGCCGCGTCGCCGAGGCGATGATCGGCCACGCCGAAGCCGGTCTGCACCAATGGCTCAACGTCACGTTGCTGGCCGGCGCCGCCCTGGTGGGATTCGGTGTGCTCGTCGCGATGCTGGGCGGTCTGTGGAAGAAGTCGTGAGGCCGGTCCGCTAGCCGAACGTGAACGAGAAGACCTGCAGGCCCTTGCTGACGCGCATGTCGAGCTGATCCCGGCTCGCCCCGTCGTCGGCGACGATCTGGTGCAGGGTGGGCACCCCGCCGATGGGCGTCGCGGTTGTCTTCTGATCCCGGGTCACGGTGATGGTGCCGGTGCCGCCGGGATCGCGCGCTGGCAGTTGATGCACGAGTACGCCCAGAAGTCGATCAGGATCACCTTGCCGCGCACCGAGTCGTCCTCGAGCGGCTTGCCGTCCGGGGTGTTGAGCCACCCGGTGATGCCGGTGAGGGCGGGAGCCGGTCCGCACTGTTGCAGCTCGGCGGATCCGCTGGTGCAGTCGCTCAACGCGCCGTCGACGGTGACGCCGCCCCGGCTCAGCGGCAGCACGCCGCCCCGTCCCGGCGGCGTGGTATCGGGGGCGGGATTCAGGCTGCGCCCGATTTCGTTGGCTCCCAGCTTGTTCTGCATCGCCGTCGTGTAGTCGGGGACGGCGCGCTGCAGCATCGCCGGCAGGTTGAACACCAGCGCCACGGCGAGCACGATCGCGGCCAGCACCGGACCCGCGCACGGCACGTACAACGCGCCCAACGTCAGCCCCAGGCCGAAACCATCTGTGTTAGGGCCGATTTGGCGCTGAGGGAAATGGGTGAACGGCCGCTCGATCAGGTGTTGCAGCGGCGGGAAGATCAGCCCCAGGCCGATGAGGGTCAGCACCAGCAGGGCGGCCCACCGGATCGCGTCCTGCGGCAGGTGCAGCGCCGTCAGCAGCGCGGAGCCGATCAGCGTGGCCAGGCTGAAGCTGCACACCAGGCCCGCGATCACCAGGTACGGGCGCGCCACCGACCTCAGGCCCCGGGTGCCGGCTCGGGTGCTGTCCATGCCGGACAGCAGAAGCACCGGAAGACCGGAAGGATGCACGGCGAGATACCGGTGATCAGGCCGTCGAGAAACCCGATGAGGGCGATGGTCTGCACGCGCTACTTCCAAGGACGCGGTGGGCGCCGGGCGGTGAGAATGGTTCCAGCTTTACCCGTTACGGCTCCCGCCGAGTGACCTCGTGCAAATCACGCAACGTGCGTTATACAAATCACACAACGTGCGTTACGCTCAGCCGGTGGCGCAACTCGCATTCCAGCGCGCCCGCACTGAGGAAAAGAAGCGCCAACGTGCGGAGGCCCTCGTGGAAGCCGCACGCTCGCTGGCGCTGGAGACGGGCGTCGCATCGGTCACCCTCACCGCGGTCGCCAGCCGCGCCGGAATTCACTACTCGGCAGTGCGCCGTTACTTCACCTCGCACAAGGAAGTCCTGCTGCGCCTGTCCGCCGAGGGCTGGGTGCGGTGGTCGAACACCGTATCGGACAAGCTCGCCAAGCCCGGCGCCAAGTCGCCCTTGCGCATCGCCGAGACGCTGGCCGAGGCGCTGGCCGACGATCCGTTGTTCTGCGACCTGCTGGCCAACCTGCACCTGCACCTCGAGCACGAGGTGGACGCGGAACGCGTCATCGAGGTCAAACGCATCAGCACCGCGGCGACGCTCTCGCTCGCCGATTCGATCGAGAGCGCGCTGCCCGAACTCGGGCGACCGGGGTCGCTCGACATCCTGCTGGCCGCGTACTCGCTGGCGGCCACGCTGTGGCAGGTCGCGAACCCCCCGGCGGATCTCACCGATGTCTACGCCGAGGAGCCGGAAGTGGCCCCGCCCGAGTGGAATCTGGACTTCGCGACCGCGCTGACGCGCCTGCTGACCGCCACGTGCGTCGGCCTCATCTCGGGATCGGAATGAACAGGAAAGGGGGCCGGGGCGCTGTGGCTTGGCGAACTGCAACCGGTGCGAACGGTCGCGAGGTGTCCGAGCGCCCGGGGCCGCGGCAAGGGCTTGGAGCGCCCGTAACGACTGAGCCAAGGACCGAGCCGCTAAAGAAGCAGGGCTCCGGCGGCGGCGAGGGCAACAAGGTCGCCCCACAGCGCGCCCGGAAGAAGGGGTTGCTGGGCCGTTCCTGGCTGGTGCTCACGATCGTGGCTGTGGTCGCGCTGTCGGGATTCGTCGTATACCGATTGCACGGCGTCTTCGGCGTTCACAGTGGGTCGTTCGGTGGTGGCACCTCGGGCGAGGTCCTCGACGAGTTCAACGCCAAGACGATCACGCTCGAGGTCTGGGGCCCACCGGGCAGCACGGCAACCATCAACTACCTCGATGAAAACTCCCATCCGCAGCAGGCCCTCAACGTGCCCTTGCCCTGGAGCAAAGTATTGAGTTCAACGAAGCCCGGCATCCCGGCAAACCTGGTGGCGCAAGGAGACGGCAGTTGGATCGCGTGCCAGTTCGTCGTGAACAAGCACGACGGGAGCGGTGACGTCATCAAGACTCCGAATCGCTCAGATGCCAACCAAACCGTGAACGCCTTCGTCTATTGCCTGGACAAGTCCGCATGAGCGAGCCGGGCGTGGCTCCGCCGCGCGTCGATCAGCCGCTGATCCCGCCGTTCCTGCCGCGGATGATCCATCGGCTGGCCCTGCCGATCGTCCTGGTGTGGTTGGGCATCGTGTTCGTCACCAACACCGTGGCCCCGCAGCTGGAGGTCGTCGCCAAAACTCACTCGGTGTCGATGAGTCCGACTGACGCGGCTTCCTTTCAGTCGATGATGCGGGTCGGATCGACGTTCAAAGAGTTCAACTCCGACAACTCGGCCATGATCTTGCTGGAGGGCGACAAGCCACTCGGGACCGAAGCGCACCGCTACTACGACGAGATCGTCAGGCGCGTCGAGCAAGACAAGAACCACGTTCAGCATGTCCAGGATTTCTGGAGTGATCCGCTGACGGCGGCGGGCTCCCAGAGCCACGATCAAAAGGCCGCGTACGTCCAGGTTTACCTCGCCGGCAACATGGGCGGCGGGCTGGCGAACGAGTCTGCCGCGGCCGTCCGCAAGATCGTGGACTCGGTGCCCGCGCCGCCGGGAATCAAGGCATACGTCACGGGCGCGGGCCCGCTGTTCGCCGATCAGTCCCACGCGGGTGAGAAGGGCGTCGCGAAGGTCACGCTCGTCACTTTTTTGGTGATCGTGGTGATGCTGCTGTTCGTGTACCGGTCGGTGGTCACCGTTCTGATCATGCTGGCCATGGTGTTCGTCGAGCTGGCAGCGGCCCGCGGTGTTGTCGCGACGCTCGGTAACTACGGCGTCATGGGGCTGTCGACGTTCGCCAACAACATGCTGGTGCTTATGGCGATCGCCGCCGGGACGGATTACGCGATCTTCGTGGTCGGCCGCTATCACGAGGCCCGTGGTCTGGGCGAGACCCGCGAACAAGCGTTCTACACCATGTTCCACAGCACCGCGCATGTCGTGCTGGGATCGGGCCTGACCATCGCCGGCGCGATGTACTGCCTGAGCTTCTGCCGGCTGCCGTATTTCCAGTCGCTGGGGGTGCCGTGTGCGGTCGGCATGCTGGTCGCGGTGTTGGCGGCTTTGACGCTGGCTCCGGCGATACTGACGGTGGCTTCGTTCTTCAAGCTCATGGATCCGAAGCGCATGCTCCAGACCCGGGGCTGGCGTCGGATGGGCACCGCGGTCGTCCGCTGGCCCGCACCGGTTCTCGCGGTGACCATCGCGGTCGCGTTGGTTGGTCTGCTCGCCCTGCCCGGTTACAAGACGGACTACGACAACCGCCACTTCCTGCCCGCGGACACCCCGGCCAATGTGGGTTATGCCGCCGCGGACCGGCACTTCGACCAGGCTCGGCTCAATCCTGAGCTGTTGATGATCGAGACCGATCACGACTTGCGTAACCCGGCCGATTTCCTGGTCCTGGACAAGATCGCCAAGGCGGTCTTCCACATCCCCGGTATCGGCCGGGTGCAGACCATCACCCGGCCGCTGGGCACGCCGCTCGACCACAGCACCCTCGGTTTTCAGATGGGTGCACAGGCCGCAGGGCGGATCCAGACGCAGCACTATCAGGAAGAGCAGGCGAAAAACCTGCTGAACCAGGCGGACGAGCTCAAGAAAACGATGGCGACTCTGCATGAACAGATGCAGGTCACCCAGGATCTGAGCAACACCACGCACGAAACCACCAAGCTCACCAAGGAAACCGTGCAGATCACCGAGAGGTTGCGCGACGACATCGCGAACTTCGATGACTTCCTTCGGCCGGTCCGTAGCTACTTCTACTGGGAGAAGCACTGCTACGACATCCCGGTGTGCTGGGCAATCCGGTCGGTCTTCAACGCGCTCGACGGCATCGACCAGGTGGCCGAGAACATCGTGAACCTGAGCGCGAATCTGGACAAGCTGGATCAGATCCAGCCCAAGCTGGTGGCGCTGATACCGCCGCAGATCGAGAGCCAGCAGCGCAACCTCGACACCATCATGTCGAACTATGCGATCACAAAGGGTCTCAACGATCAGGCGAAAGCGCAGTCCGACAACGCCACTGCGCAAGGCGACGCCTTCGACAAAGCGAAGAACGACGACACGTTCTACCTTCCGCCGGAGGCCTTCAAGAGCCCGGATTTCGCGCGCGGTCTCAAACAGTTCATATCGCCGAACGGGCACGCCGTCCGGCTGATCATTTCCCATGAAGGCGACCCGGCGACTCCCGAAGGCATCAAGCACATCGAACCGATCAAGCAGGCCGTGCACGAGGCCATCAAGGGCACCCCCTGGGAGGGCGCCAAGGTCTACCTCGGCGGCACCGCCGCGACGTACAAGGACATGCACGACGGCTCCAACATCGACCTGATGATCGCCGGAATCGCCGCGGCCACTTTGATTTTCGTCATCATGCTGGTGATCACCCGAAGCGTCGTGGCGGCCGTGGTGATCGTCGGTACGGTGTTGCTGTCGCTGGGCGCCTCATTCGGACTCTCCGTGCTCTTATGGCAGTACATCCTGGGTTTGAAGTTGCACTGGATGGTGCTGGCGATGGCGGTCATCCTGCTGCTGGCGGTCGGCTCGGACTACAACCTGCTGCTGATATCGCGGTTCAAAGAGGAAATCCACGCCGGGCTCAAAACCGGGACGATCCGCGCGATGGCCGGTTCGGGCTCGGTGGTGACCTCCGCCGGTCTGGTGTTCGCCGCCACGATGGCCACGTTCATGTTCAGCCCGCTGCTGGTGATGGCCCAGGTGGGTACGACGATCGCACTGGGTCTGCTGTTCGACACCTTGATCGTGCGGTCGTTCATGACACCGTCGCTGGCCACCCTGTTCGGGCGCTGGTTCTGGTGGCCGCAGCACGTGCGACCACGGCCGGCCAGCACCATGCTGCGGCCATACGGACCGCGTCCCGCCGTGCGCGAGCTGATCCGCAACGACGTCGAGAAGCACCCGGCGGGCGGATTGGTACAGCCGCGCTGATCTTGCGTGGCGCGTGAGTGTCGAGGTTGCGCCGGCGTGACGGCTGCGCGGCGGCGTCAGCGCTGCGTTACTGACCCGTACATTCGCGGGCCGTCAGGCGGCCGTGCGGCTTACGACCAGTTCCACACCGACATGTCGCCGGGCGGGTACTGGTTGCAGATGTCGGTCGCCTTGGCGACCACGCCCTTGTTGTTGAAGAAGATCTTCATGTGGTTGGGCCACGCCAACCACAGCGGGTCGGCCTGCGGCGCATAGAAGTTCTCGGAGTAGTTCCGGCGGTCCTGCGGCGACAACGCGTAGAACCAGTGCGCCTTGTCGATGGCGGCCTGGTTCACGTTGGGGTGGTTGTTGAAGTCGATCATGTAGCGCTGGTAGTACACCGGGCTGGTGTCCCGGGAGGCCGCCAGGATCTGCTCGGCATCACACGTGGTGTTGATCATCCGGCGGGGGATCGGGAAGTCCTCCGTGGAGTCGGCTACCGCGGTCGACGGGAAGATCGCAGCGGTAATCCCCAGAGCAACAAACGCGGCGCCTGCACGCAGGCCAGCACTCAGCCGAGACATAGCAATTACGGTAACACTTTTTGGCCCGCCGCGGACATTTCCCAGGTCACTGCCAGGGATCGCTAGCCCATCTCAGTATCAGTCCCGATCAGGGACGATGACGTGCGTGGGGTCCGGCCGCAGCTCCGGCGGGGCCTGGCTGTAGTCCCCGAATGGGCCGTCGCGGCGCTCGACGGCGGCCCGCACGCCCTCGGTCTCGGCGATCTTGATGAAGGCCAGGGCATCGGGCGTATTGCGCATCAGGCCGTCGAGGATGCCGCCCAGCGTCTGGGTGGAGGCCAGGCCCATGTTCTCGTAGGCCTGGTTGACGATCAGCTTCTGCGCCTGCAGCTGCGACAGGGGGATTTGCGCCAGTTCGGCCGCGATCTCGGCCACCCGCGCTTCCAGCCGCTCGAAGGGCACCGCCTCGTTGATCAACTCGATCTCGGCGGCCTGCGCGCCGGTCAGCGGCCGGCCGGTCAGCGAGTGCCACTTCACCTTGGCCAGGCTCAGCCGGTAGAGCCACATCCCGGTCAGATACGCACCCCACATCCTGCTGTAGGGGGTGCCGATCACGGCGTCTTCGCTGGCGATGACGAGGTCCGCGCATAGCGCGTAGTCGCTGGCCCCGCCCACGCACCAGCCGTGCACCTGGGCGATCACCGGTTTGGATGCCCGCCAGATGGCCATGAACTTCTGCGTCGGCCCGGTCGCGCGGGCGCTGACCATCGCGAAGTCCTTGCCGGGATCCCACTTCCCGTCGGTCATCATGGAATCACCCCAGTGGGCGAACCCGCCGCCGAAGTCGTAGCCGCCGGAGAAGGCCCGGCCCGCGCCGCGCAGCACGATGACCTTGACGGCCGGGTCGCGCTCGGCCAGGCCGATGGCCGCCTCGATCTCGTCGGGCATGGGCGGCACGATGGTGTTGAGCTGCTCCGGCCGGTTCAGCGTGAGGGTGGCAACCGGGCCGGCCGTGGTGTACAGCAGCGTCTCGAAGTCGGTTTTGGGCATGGCCCAAACTTAGGGGTCGGGCTGCCGGTTTTCCGGCGAGGATGCGTAGATTCGCTCGCCGATCTTCAGATACGGCGTCGTCAGGTAGGCGGAAAAGGCGACGAGGGCCGAAAAGATCGCCGCCGCGAGGATGCCGTTGGGCCAGAGCTGGCCGGTCCCGAACGCAAAGCAGACGATGCCGATGAACGAGGTCGCCCAGTAAAACCGCCGGCCGGCGCGACGGTCGTTGATGAAGCGATAGCGCGCCTGCGCCGCCGAAACCAGGATGAAGATCAACCCGGTCGCCAACAGGGTGAGTTCGATGCGTTGCGCTGACACGTCGTTGATCTTATGACTGCTTGCCGCCGAGCATCTGCCAAAGGAAGGAGTAGGTCAGCGCCGACTTGAACGCGACCTGCTCGTTGTCGGCCGCGCCGGCGTGGCCGCCTTCGATGTTCTCGTAGTAGAACACCGGATGACCGGCGGCCGCCAGCGCCGCCGTCATTTTGCGGGCGTGACCTGGATGTACCCGGTCATCGCGCGTGGAGGTGGTCATCAGCACCGGCGGGTAATGGCGCGTCGCCGAAATGTTCTGGTAGGGCGAGTATTCGGAGATGAATTCCCAGTCGTCGGGATTGTCCGGGTCGCCGTATTCGGCCACCCAGGAGGCGCCGGCCAGCAGCAGGTGATAGCGCTTCATGTCCAGCAGCGGCACGCTGCACACCAGCGCACCGAATTTCTCCGGGTACCGGGTCAACATGACACCCATCAGCAGGCCGCCGTTGCTACCGCCCTGCGCCCCCAGCTGCTCGACCGTGGTGATGCCGCGATCCACCAAATCGGTTGCCACGGCGGCGAAGTCCTCGGCCACCTTGTGCCGGCCCTCGCGTATCGCCTGGGTGTGCCAGCCGGGGCCGTATTCGCCGCCGCCGCGAATGTTGGCCAACACATACGTGCCGCCGCGGGCCAGCCACAGCCGGCCCAGCACGCCGCTGTAACCCGGCGTGTTCGACGATTCGAATCCGCCGTAGCCGTAGAGCAGGGTGGGCGCCGGCCCGTCGGATGCCGCCGACCCGCCGGGCCGCACGACGAAGTAGGGGATCGGTGTGCCGTCCCGCGACCTCACGAAATTCTGTGCCACCGAGATGTTTTCGGCATCGAAGAATACCGGCGCGGACTTGAGCTGCTCGAGGTTCCCGTCGTCGGTGCCCCGCATCAGCCGTGACGGTGAGTCGAATCCGCTGGAATCCAGGAAGAACTCGTCGCCGGTGTCGTCGGCGGAAACGACGACCGTGTTGGTCGCGGCCGGGATCCCGGCAACCGGTTCGCGTCGCCAGCTGCCCCGTGACGATCGCAAGCGCGGCGGAGCCGGGCGCAGCGGGTCGTCACGCGAAGGCGGCGTGACGATCTCGACGCGGCTGGCCACGTCGACCAGCGAGACGATCAGCAGCCGGTCGCGGGTCCACGCGTAGTGGTTGAGCGCGGTGTGCTCGTCGGGTTCGAAGACGACCTGCAATTGCGCTGTGCCGGAAAGGAATTCCTCGTACTTGGCGGCCAGCAGCGACCCGGAGCCATAGCTGGTGTCCCCCATGAACCACTCGCTGCGCAACTCGACCAGAAGCCACTCGCGGTGCAGGCTCACGCTGGCGTCGGTGGGGGTGTCGATGCGGATGAGTTCCGCGCCGCGCAGCTCGTAGAGTTCTTCGTTCCAGAAGTCCAGGCCCCGGCCGATCAGGGTGCGTTCGAAGCCGGGGATCCGGCTGGTGCTTGCCACCACGTTCACGTCGGAGCGGGCGCCCTCGAAGACCGTCTCGGCGTCGGCCAGGGGTGTGCCCCGGCGCCACCGTTTGACCAGCCGCGGATAGCCGGAATCGGTGAGCGTGTCGGCGCCGAAGTCGGTGCCGACCAGCACGGTGTCGGGATCTTCCCAGCTGACCTGCGACTTGGCTTCGTCGAGATCGAACCCGTCGGCAACGAATTCCCGTGTGATCATGTCGAATTCGCGCACGATGGAGGCGTCCGAACCGCCGCGGGAGAGGCTGATCAGCGCGCGGGTGTACTCAGGGTGGATGACGCCGGCGCCGGCCCACACCCATTTCTCGCCGTCGGCTGCGCCCAGCTCGTCGACATCGATCAGCACGTCCCACTCGGGGTTGTCGGTGCGGTAACTGTCCAGCGTGGTGCGCCGCCACAGCCCGCGGGGGTTGGCGGCGTCGCGCCAGAAGTTGTAGAGGTACTCGCCGCGCCGCACGACATAGGGGATGCGGGCGTCGGTGTCGAGCACCTCGAGCGCCTCGGTGCGCATCCGCTCGAAGCCGGCGTCGCGGAAGCGCGCCAGCGTCGGCTCGTTATGCGCCCGCACCCAATCCAGCGCTTCGTCACCGGTGACGTCCTCGAGCCACAGGTAAGGGTCTTCGTTGGCTTGCGGGTCGGTGCGGGCTTGCGACGTCATGGAAGCCATTGTGGCTCCGGCGGTAGTGTGAGGTGTATTACACAGCCGAACGAGGAGCCGAGCAGATGACCGTTTTCGCACGTCCGGGTTCTGCCGGGGCGTTGATGTCATATGAGTCCCGCTACGAGAACTTCATCGGGGGCCAGTGGGTTCCGCCGGCGCGGGGGCGCTACTTCGAGAACCCGACACCGGTCACCGGCCAGACGTTCTGCGAGGTGGCCCGCTCGGATGAGGCCGACGTCGCCAACGCGCTCGACGCCGCCCACGCGGCCGCTCCGGCGTGGGGCAAGACGGCGCCGGCCGAGCGGGCCGCGATCCTGCACAAGATCGCCGACCGCATCGACGAGCACACCGCCGCGCTGGCGGTGGCCGAGGTCTGGGACAACGGCAAGCCGATCCGCGAGGCGCTGGCCGCCGACATTCCCTTGGCGGCAGACCATTTCCGGTATTTCGCCGCGGCGCTGCGCGCCCAAGAGGGCTCGCTGAGCCAGATCGACGAGGACACCGTCGCCTACCACTTCCACGAGCCGCTCGGCGTGGTCGGGCAGATCATCCCGTGGAACTTCCCCATCCTGATGGGCGCCTGGAAACTGGCGCCCGCACTGGCGGCCGGCAACGCGGTGGTGCTCAAACCCGCTGAGCAGACACCGGTTTCGGTGCTCTACCTGATGTCGCTGATCGGTGATCTGTTGCCGCCCGGGGTGCTCAACGTCGTCAACGGATTCGGTGCCGAGGCCGGTAAGCCGCTGGCGTCGAGCGACCGGATCGCCAAGATCGCGTTCACCGGGGAGACCACCACCGGGCGACTGATCATGCAGTACGCGTCGCAGAACCTGATCCCGGTCACCCTGGAACTCGGGGGCAAGAACCCCAACGTCTTCTTCTCCGACGTGATGGCCAAGGCCGATGACTATCAGGACAAGGCGCTGGAGGGCTTCACGATGTTCGCCCTCAACCAGGGCGAGGTGTGCACCTGCCCGTCGCGCAGCCTGGTCCAGGCCGACATCTACGACGAGTTCCTGGAGCTGGCCGCCATCCGCACCAAGGCGGTCCGCCAGGGCGATCCGCTGGACTCCGAGACCATGCTGGGTTCGCAGGCGTCCAACGACCAGCTCGAAAAAGTGTTGTCCTACATCGAAATCGGCAAGGACGAGGGCGCCAAGGTGATCACCGGCGGCGAACGCGCCGAGCTCGGCGGCGACCTGTCCGGCGGCTTCTACATGCAGCCCACCATCTTGGGCGGCGACAACAAGATGCGGGTCTTCCAGGAGGAGATCTTCGGGCCGGTGGTGGCGGTGACGTCGTTCTCCGATTACGACGACGCCATATCGATCGCCAACGACACCCTCTACGGCCTGGGCGCGGGGGTGTGGAGCCGCGACGGCAACACCGCCTACCGGGCCGGGCGCGACATCCAGGCCGGCCGGGTGTGGGTGAACTGCTATCACGTCTATCCCGCCCACGCGGCGTTCGGCGGCTACAAGCAGTCCGGCATCGGCCGGGAGAACCACAAGATGATGCTGGACCACTATCAGCAGACCAAGAACATGCTGGTGTCCTATTCCGAGAAGGCGCAAGGGTTCTTCTGATGGGGTCGCCGGCCGGGCCCCCACCAGGACTAGCCATCACCGCCCCGGCCGCCGAGGTGCTGACGCGGCTGCAGGCGACTCACGGACCGGTGATGTTCCACCAGTCCGGCGGCTGCTGCGACGGGTCGTCGCCGATGTGCTACCCGCTCGGCGACTTCCTCGTCGGCGATCGCGACGTCCTGCTGGGGGTGCTCGACGTCGGGCCCGACGGGGTGCCGGTGTGGATTTCGGGCCCGCAATACGCGGCCCACTATCGCGACAAGCACACCCAGTTGGTGATCGACGTGGTGCCCGGTCGCGGAGGCGGGTTCAGCCTGGAAGCACCCGACGGTGTGCGGTTCCTGTCCCGCGGCCGCGTCTTCGCCCCAGCGGAACAGGCGTCCCTGGTCGCCGCGCGGGTGATCACCGGCGCCGATTACGAGCGTGGTGAACGCCCCGCGACGCGAGGTCCGGTGGTGGCCGACGCGGGCGTCGCGACCTGCCGTCCACACCGGTAACCGCAGTACAGTCGAGAAAGTGATTCCCCTGCCCCGTCCCTGGTTACTGGCCGGCGCCATGCTGATCGGAAGCGCGGTCGGGGCACTGGCGTGCGTGGCGTACACCGTGGCGATCCACGCCAGCGTCCGCCCGGACGTCGCGATTGCGTCGGTGGTGGGCATCCCCAGCGTCATCGGGCTGACGATGATCCTGTTCTCCGGGCGCCGCTGGGTCACCGCGCTGGGGGCGTTCATCCTGGCGCTGGCGCCGGGCTGGTTCGGTGTGCTCGTCGCGTTGCGGGTGACCGCCGGTGCGTGACGACAAGGACGACGCCTCGAGCTCCGGAACCCAGGCGTTCGTACCGGATTTCTCCGACTCCGACTCCCACGATGCCGAGGACACCGGCACCCAGTCGTGGGTTCCCGATTTCGACTCTGACGCGGACGGGGACACCGGCAAGCGGCCCGCGGCAACCGAGCCCGAGCCGGCCGAGCCCGGCCAGGAGGAGGGCCAGGAGCCAGCCGGGCACGCCGGCCCGGTGCAGTCGGTCACCGTCCCCGGTCGCTACCTCTACGTCAAGTGGTGGAAGTTGGCCCTGGTGCTCCTCGGTGGGTGGGCCGCGGCGGCCGTGGTCGGGCTGGGCCTGTTCTCGTGGTGGTACGACTCGATCGACAAGACCCCGGCGCTGTTCGCGGTGCTGGTCTACGTGGTGATGTGCACCGTCGGCGGCGTGCTGCTCGCGATGGCCCACGGCAGGCCGCTGCTCTCCGCGCTGTCGGTGGCGGTGCTGTCCGGGCCGTTCGCCGCGGTGGCCGGAGCGGCACCCCTGTACGGCTATTACTACTGCGAGCGGGTGGGCCACTGTCTCATCGGCGTCATTCCGTATTGACGCCTCGCCCGGGCGGCCACCTGCGAGCCGGCGCCCACTAGGGTGGGCTCGTGACTTCTCACTATGACGTCGTCGTCCTCGGAGCCGGTCCCGGCGGATATGTCGCAGCCATTCGCGCCGCGCAACTGGGCCTCAATACCGCGGTCATCGAGCCGAAGTACTGGGGCGGAGTCTGCCTCAACGTCGGCTGCATTCCGTCCAAGGCGCTGCTGCGCAATGCCGAACTCGCGCATATCTTCACCAAAGAGGCCAAGACCTTTGGCATCAGCGGCGAGGCGACCTTCGACTACGGGATCGCCTTCGACCGCAGCCGCAAGGTGGCCGAGGGCCGCGTCGCCGGCGTGCACTTCCTGATGAAGAAGAACAAGATCACCGAAATCCACGGCTACGGCCGGTTCACCGACGCCAACACCATCTCGGTCGAGCTCAACGAGGGCGGCACCGAAACCGTCACCTTCGACAACGCCATCATCGCCACCGGCAGCAGCACCCGCCTGGTCCCCGGCACGTCCCTGTCGGCCAACGTGGTCACCTACGAGGAGCAGATCCTGTCCCGGGAACTACCCGACTCGATCGTCATCGCCGGCGCCGGCGCGATCGGCATGGAGTTCGGCTACGTCCTGAAGAACTACGGCGTCGACGTGACCATCGTGGAGTTCTTGCCGCGCGCGCTGCCCAACGAGGACGCCGACGTCTCCAAGGAGATCGAGAAGCAGTTCAAGAAGCTGGGTATCAAGATCCTCACCGGAACGAAGGTGGAGTCCATCTCCGACAACGGTTCGCAAGTGACGGTGGTCGTCGGCAAGGACGGCGACACGCAAGAGCTCAAGGCCGCGAAGGTGTTGCAGGCCATCGGTTTTGCGCCCAACGTCGAGGGCTTTGGACTGGAGAAGACCGGGGTCGCGCTGACCGACCGCAAGGCCATCGGGATCAACGACTACATGATCACCAGCGTTCAGCACATCTACGCCATCGGTGACGTCACCGGGAAGCTGATGCTCGCCCACGTCGCCGAGGCCATGGGCGTGGTGGCGGCCGAAACCATCGCCGGCGCGGAGACTTTGGCCCTCGGTGACTATCGGATGCTGCCACGGGCGACGTTCTGCCAGCCCCAGGTCGCCAGCTTCGGGCTGACCGAGCAGCAGGCGCGCGACGAAGGCCACGACGTCGTGGTGGCCAAGTTCCCGTTCACCGCCAACGGCAAGGCGCACGGCCTGGGTGACCCCAGCGGCTTCGTCAAGCTGATCGCCGACGCGAAACACCTCGAACTGCTGGGCGGGCACCTGATCGGCCACGACGTGTCCGAGCTGCTGCCCGAGCTGACCCTGGCGCAGAAGTGGGACCTGACCGCCACCGAGCTGGCCCGCAACGTGCACACCCACCCGACCATGTCCGAGGCGTTACAGGAATGCTTCCACGGCCTGACCGGACACATGATCAATTTCTGAGCCGGAAGATGATTCGCCACCTCACCCCTCAGACCCTCGCGGGTGCCCTCGGTGGCCTGGCGACCGGTTATGTCGTGTGGTTGCTGGCCATTTCGAGCGGGGACAACGCGACGGTGGGCCAGTGGGGGCCGCTGGTGTTACTGGGATCGGCGGTGCTGGGGATCTGCGCAGCAATGTGGGGCGTGTGGCACCGACGGCGCCGTAAGCGGGCCTGGGCCGCGTTCGCCTTCGGCCTGCCGGTGCTTCCCGTGGTCCTGACGTTGGCCGTCCTCGCCGACGCCTACCTATAGCTAACCCTGAGATCCAGAAATGGTTGGCGCACAAGGATCGTCAACGCTGGTACTGCACTTCAAACCCACGTCAGTCCATGGCTCAACGTCGTCGGGCGGTGGTTCAGAGAACTGACTGACAAACGGCTGCGCTGCGGGATATTCATCCAGCGTTGCCAATCTGTCCGAAGCGATCACAAGCTGGGCGGCGCACTGGAAGCGCGACCCCAGACCCTTCATCTGGAAAGCCGCCGCCGAACAGATCACTGCCAAGGTCGCGTACGGACGCGCCAGCCTCAACCGGCATCAATTCACAGACGGACCGCCGGACGCCAAGCCGCTCCGGATCGCGGGAACATGCGGCAGAAATCCGTCCTAGCCTTCGCAGGAACTGTGGCGCAACACTTTTCGCATACCTACATGATCGTTACTGGTGGCCGGCGCACTGGTCCTGGGTACGATCATCCCCGCCGCCTTTCTGCAGAGGAAGCCGGCGGAGTGGGCGGCAGTGGTCGACGCGTGACTGCCCCATACAGGGGCCGCTGACGAATCCTCACAGCAGGCATCAATCCCGTCCTCACACCTGTGTTTTGCGCATCTCCGTCAGTGCTTATCTGGGGGAGCCGAGGCTGACCCGGTAGGAGGACATGCCTCGGCTGATGAGCACAGGATGCCACGTGGGATCGGGGCTCGCGGGCGCCAGCGCCGGGAATCGCTCGAAGAGCCTTCGGAGCGCGATCATGCCTTCGACCCGGGCGAGCGATGCGCCCAGGCAGTGGTGCGGGCCGAAGCCAAAGCCGACATGGCGGTTCGGGTAACGCGTGAGATCGAACACGGTGGGGTTGTCGAACTGGTCGGGATCTCGGTTGGCGGCGGCTTGAAGCAGCAGGACCTGCTGGCCTTCTTGCATCTGGCATCCGCCCAAGCTCACGGGTTGCGCGACTCGGCGGACCTGCACCTTCGAGGGGCCGTCGAAGCGCAGGATCTCCTCGATGGCGCTCCGGGCGATGCCCGGGTCGGTTCGGAAACGGACCAGCTCGGCGGGATGCTCCAGCAAGGCGCGGGTGCCGTTTCCGATCAGGTTGGTTGTCGTCTCGTGTCCGGCGAACAGGAGCAGTGTGCAGGTGGCGACGATTTCGTCCTCGGTCAGGGTGTCGTCACCGTGCTGGGCGGTCGCCAGCCTGCCCAGCAGATTGTCCGCGCAGCCGGAGCGGGCGTCCGCGATACGTGACCGCAGGTAAGCACCCAGTTCGAGCAGGCCATCTTGGCCGCGTTCACGTCGGTCGACGGTAGTGGATCCGCCGAACACCAATATCATGATGCAGTCGGACCATTTCTTGAACAGGTCGCGATCCGCGGTGGGGACGCCGAGCAACTCGGCGATCACGATGGCCGGGATGGGAAAAGCGAAGTCGCGGATGAGGTCGACGGTGTCCCGGCCCTGCAGGTCGTCGAGGGTGTCGGCGACTATCTGCTCGATCCTCGGCTTCAAGCGCTCGATTGAGCCTGGGTTGAAGGCCCGGCTGACCAGCGCGCGCAGTCGTGTGTGGTTCGGCGGGTCGTTGAACACCATCCAATGCCGGAGGACCTCAAAAGTGGGGGCCCGCTGCTGCCTGGCCTCGGGTGACAGCTGGGTCTCGAACACAGGCATGACCCGGTCGGACGACAGGCGCTCGTCTCGCAGCGCCTGAATCAGGCTCGCGTGGCCGAGCACCATCCAGGCATCGTGAGCGTTGCTCCATCGAACGGGACCCTCTGCCAGGAGTTGTGCGAGCACCGGGTACGGATCGGCCACGTTCGCTGGGGCGAGCAGGTTGTCATCCACCCTGGTGATCACGTCGGTCGAGCCCCTTCCAAAATCGCAACGACGCACCCGTTGCCGTCTATGCCGGCGGCGCCGCCGCCCAAAGTTTCGACGACAGCGAGCCGGGCCCCGTCGACCTGGCGGCCCCCAGCCCGGCCGCGCAACTGCCAGACCGCCTCCGCAACCTGAGCAAGCCCGGTGGCGCCGAGCGGGTGGCCTCTGGCCAGCAAGCCGCCAGAGGGGTTCACCGGGTAGCGACCGCCGAGGGCGCTGGTGCCGTCGACGGCCAACCGGGCCCCGTCACCGAGCTTCGCGAGACCCAGGGCTTCTACCGTGACGATCTCTCCGATGGTGAACGCGTCATGCACTTCGAACAGGTCCGCGTCCTCAGGCGCGATCCCGGCGGCCTGGTAGGCCAGCTCGGCGGTCCGGTTGATCAGGTTCCATCCCCACACGCGGGTGGAGCGGTGGTCCCAGAGTCCGCCGGAACACGACGCGCTTCCGCGCAGCAGCACCTCCCGGTTGTGCCTGGGGGGTCCGATAACCGCCGCAGCCGCGGCGTCGGAGATCGAGCAGCACTGCATCAGGGTCAACGGGTCGGCGATCATGCGCGAGGCCAGGACGTCCTGGGTGGTGACCACATTGCTGTGCTGTGCCCTGGGGTTTGCGGTGCCGTGGCGGCGGTTCTTGACCGCGACGGCCGCGAGTTGGTCCGGGGTGACGCCGAACTCCGCGACGTAGCGGCTGGCGGCCATCGCGTAGATCCCCGGCATCGCCAGGCCGGTCCGGCCTTCGCGGTCGGTGTACTCCGGAACGATCGCCGTCGCGAACTGGGTCGTCATGGTCTCAAAGCCAAGCGCTAGTACCCGCTTGTAGCGCCCGGTCGAAACGGCCTGAGCCGCCTCGTGGAACGCTGTCGTGCCGCTGGCGCAGGCGTTCTCAACGGTGACGATCGGAAGGTCGATGATGCCCATGGTGTGCAGTGCGCGCTGTGTCGACCCGGGTGCCCCGAATACGGTGCCGGCGTAGACCGCGTCCACTCCGGTGACGCCGGCATCGGCGAAGGCCTCGCGCACCGCCTCGCGTACCAGTGAGGGCGTTGACCGGCCCGGCTGCTTACCGAATGATGTGGTGCCAACGCCCCATACCGCCACTCTCATAGCGGCGCCTCGAGCTCGACAAATGGGTCGCCAAGAGCGGTCCGCCCGGTTAGCCGGACTCGGTCCCCGGGCGCCAACGGTCTGCACGTGTCGCGGTCGGCATAGCCATGGGCCAAGATTCGGGGACCGCCGTCGAGATCCACATAGGCGAGGCCGTAAGGCGGCGGACGTTCGGGCAGAGCGATACGCAGGATGGTTGCGGCGAACACGGTGCCTGCGGGTCCGAACTCGGCCCGGCTCACCTGCGCACGGCAAACCGGGCAGGCCTCGACCGGCTCGATTCCGGGATATCCGCACGCGACGCAGCGGCTGCCCGCCACGACGGCGAAATCACCGCGGACCAGCACGACCGGCCGCGGGTCCGGTGCCGGGGCGGCGCTCTTGCGGGTGGGTGAAGCAGGCATGGATGCGCTGTCCTCCCTTGACTGGGCCGCTCAGGGTGAGCGTCTGCGGGCACGGTAGCTTTTAATCAAACATAGAGTCAACTAACTACAGAGATGTCTTACTTAAGCAAACGCACGGCTGGTAAAGCGTGGTGTCGCCCTTGCCGCGCGTGAACAAACTATGGTTTGCTTACTCCCCGTGCGCGGACATAAGCACACCGACCGTTCGAGCCCGCGGTCGATGCGCGGTGGGCGATCTGGACGAGGGAAGTGATCTCCGTGGTGTCAATGCGGGTGAATGCCATAGCCACAGCCGCCTACGGGTCATGGCATGGAGACGGTGTCGACCTTGCCGGGATGCGCCAGGGGTTCGACCGGATGCTTCCGCCGCCGGGGCCTGACGTCGTCGTGAACGACGTTGTGGTCGGCGGGGTGCCCGGCAGACAAATCGAGGTGGCGGAGTCCGGGCCGACGACCGTGTTGTACCTGCATGGTGGCGGATTCATGTTGGGTTCTTCAGTGGGCTACGCTGATCTCGGAGCTCGGATTGCCCGAGCCGCTCGCGCCCGCGTCCTCCTGCTGGACTACTCGCTCGCACCGGAGCGACCGTTCCCCGCGGCCTACGACGACGTTCTCGGTGCCTACCACGCGCTCCTTGACCGCGGCGTCGAACCGGATCGCCTTGCGCTGGCCGGTGATTCGGCGGGCGGCGGCCTGGCCCTGGCTGCGCTGATCGGTTTGCGTGACGCGGGTGACCCGCTCCCAGCGTGCGGCGTGTTACTGTCCCCGTTCGCCGATCTCACCCTGTCAGGCGACACGATCGAGTTGTTTGCCGGAGCCGATCCGGTCAGCTCGCCGGAGGCAGCGGAGCAAATGGTTACGGGCTACCTGGCTGGGGCCGATCCGCACGACGTCCGTGCCTCGCCGCTGTTCGGCGACCTGACGGGTCTGCCGCCGCTTCTCGTTCAGGTCGGCACCAGTGACATTTTGTTGGCCGATGCTGTCAGGGTCGCCGAGCGGGCGCGCGGCGCCGGGGTCAGCGTGGACCTGGAGGTCGCCTACGAAATGGTGCACGTATACCAATTGTTTGCACACCAACTTACAGAAGCGCAGGAAGCTATCGATGCCCTAGGTCGGTTCGTTCAAAGGCGCGTGGCCAAATGACACCTGACCTCGAAATCCTCGTCATCGGAGCGGGAATCGGAGGAATCGGCGTCGGCATAGCATTGCGCGACGCGGGAATAACCGACTTCAAGATCGTCGACCGTGCCGACGGAGTCGGCGGCGTATGGCATTCGAACAGATATCCGGGGGTCGCGGTCGACATCCCCGCAATGGCCTACCAGTTCAGCTTCGAGCCCAATCCGGGCTGGTCGCGGGTATTCGCGCCTGGAGGGGAGGTCAGGGAGTACCTACGCGGTTTGGTCGACCGGCATGGTCTGCAGCCGCACATCGAGCTGCACACGGCGGTCTCATCGCGGACCTGGGACGAGCAGGAGCATGTTTGGCGCGTGGTCCTCAACGGGACCCAGGAGATAACTGCCCGGTACGTGGTCAGCGCGATCGGGGTTTTCCCGGAGCCCAAGCCGGCCGATATCAAGGGTATCGGCGAATTCCGCGGCAAGGTCATGCACTCGACCACGTGGGATGAGAACTACGACATCGCCGGCAAGCGGGTCGCGGTGGTCGGGACGGGTGCGAGCGCACTGCAGATCGTGCCGGCCATCGCGCCGCGGGTCGCCCACCTGGATGTCTACCAGCGCACTCCGATCTGGGTGCTGAAGAAATTTGATCCGGACATTCCACCGTGGCTGAAGGAACTGTTCGGTCGGGCACCCTGGGCGGCGCGGCTCGGCAATCGCATCGCCACCATGTTCTCGGAGCTGTTCACCATCAAGCTGCCGGTCCACCACGCCAAGGCACCGTGGTTCGCCCATCGCATCGAACGCGCGGCACGTGATCATCTAGAAAGATCGGTCCGCGATCCGGTCCTGCGCCGACGACTGACGCCGGACTATGGCTTCGCGTGTAAGCGACCGAGCTTCAGCAACACTTATCTTGCGGCGTTCGAACGGGACAACGTCGATCTGGTGACGGACACGATCGAACAGATCACGCCCGAGGGCATCCGCACCCTCGACGGTCTGGAACGTCCGGTCGACGCGATTGTCCTTGCGACGGGTTTTCACATGGCGTTTACACCCGAGGTATACCGCCGTTCACCCGTGGTCGGGCGTAGCGGGTTCAACCTCGCCGACTACTTCGAACGCGAGCGCTACCAAGCCTACGAGTCGATCACGATGCCCGGCCTGCCCAACCATTTCATGATCTATGGACCGTACGGGGGAACCGGCGGCGCCTACCACGTGATGGTCGAAAACGGTGGTCGTCACATCGTCCGCGTCCTGCAAGAAGCACACCGGCGTGGCGCGACGGCAGTCGAGGTGACCCGAGAAGCAACCGAGCGCTACCATCGAGGCGTCGCAAGCAAGATCGCCACGTCACTTTGGTTCACCAACAATTGCGCCGCTGCCAACAGCTACTACTTCGATCAACACGGAGACGTCACTGCTATCCGCCCCACGTCAGGGCGACAGTCGAGGCGAGCGAGCAGAACTTTCCCGCTCAGCGACTACCGGTTCGAGACGAACAAGCCGGCCAGGGCCTTCGTACCGGCACTGAGTGTCGACCTACGCAACGAGAAGGCGGATAGGTCTTAGATTCCGATTGAAACGCGGCACGCCCCGACCGGTTCGTGTCACCGTCGGTGCCGTCGTCTTCTCACGCCACGCGCTCGATCAGCGTCGCGTTGGCCAGGCCGCCCCCCTCGCAGATCGTCTCGACTCCGTACCGTCCGCCGCTTCGGGCGAGTTCGTGGAGCAGAGTCGTCAACAAACGTGTCCCGGTGGAGCCGAGCGCGTGTCCAAGAGCGATCGCACCTCCGTTGACATTCGTGCGGTCCAGGCCGGCGCCGGTCTCGATAGCCCACGCGAGTACGACGGCGGCGAACGCCTCGTTCACCTCGAACAAGTCGATGTCATCTATCGTGAGACCGGCCTTGTCCAGAAGTTGTCGAGTGGCCGGGATCGGGCCGGTCAACATAAGTTTCGGATCGCTTCCCACGACTGTCATGCCACGGATGATTCCCATCGAGCGCAGGCCGAGCCGCCGGACCGCGTCCCCGGACGCAAGCAGGACGGCGGATCCGCCGTCGGCGATCTGGCTGGCGGTGCCGATGGTGAGCCGGCTGCCCTCACGGATGGGCTTGAGACCGGCGACCGCCTCCATCGAGGTGTCCGGACGAATGGTCTCGTCCCGCTCGAAGCCCTCGATGGGCAGGATCTGATTATCGAAGCGGCCCTGGTCCCGTGCGGCCGCCGCCCTGTGATGGCTCTCGACCGCAAACCGGTCCATGGATTCGCGGTCGAGGTTCCAGTGGCGGGCGATCAGATCGCCCGCAGTGAACTGGTGGACGGGCTCAGCTCCGTAACGCTTGACCCACTGCTTGGCCTCGGCGGGCAGACCCATGCCCAGCCTGGGCCCCCACTCGAAGTTGGAATTCAACGGCACCGTGTTCATTGATTCGACGCCACCCGCGATGGCGATCTCGTAACTGCCTGCCAGGATGCCCTGGGCTGCGAAATGAACCGCCTGCTGCGACGAACCACACTGACGGTCAATCGTGACTGCCGGCACATGCTCGGGGAGTCCGGCGGCAAGCCAGCAGTAACGGGCCAGGTTCGCGGACTGCGGTCCTATCTGTCCGATGCAGCCGAAGATGACGTCGTCCACCCGACCCGGGTCCACGCCGGCGCGCTCGATCAGACCGCCGAGGACATAGGCACCGATGTCGACCGGGTGCACGTCACTGAGACTGCCACGCTTGCGGCCCATCGGAGTGCGCAGCGCCTCGACGATGTGCACCTCGACCACGCTTTGCCTCCTTGGGACCGGTCCGCGTCGGTATTTAAACAAACCATAGTTTGGCCATTATTGGAATGTCAATCGGCCGCCTGCTATGCTGAAGAGCAAATCTCTGTTTGGTTTCGATGAGCGTTGCGCGGACTGACGCTGACGGTTAAGGGCGCGAAGGTGCCGAGAGAAGACGATGGATGGCCAGACCGAACCGATGGGAAGATGTGGTTGCATCCGCAGCCAAGGTATTCCGCCAGCGCGGATTTGCCCAGGCGACGCTGGAGGAGATCGCTGACAACGTCGGCATGCTTAAAGGGAGCCTCTACAACTACATCAGCACCAAAGAGGACCTCCTTACCGCTGTGATTCGGATTCCCACCGAACGCATCGTGCGGGAAGCAGGTGTCATCGCCGCCTCCGATGAGACCTCGGAACAGAAGGTCCGTGCACTCATCACACTCCACATTGGCGTCATCATCGACATCTACGACTTCGCCGCCGTCTACCTGCACGAGATCGCCATGTCGAATCTCGCCGAGGACTGGCACGAGCGCGACCGCGAATACATCCGCCTGGTGGAAGGTGTGATGGCGGCTGCAGTCGTGGACGGCACCTTCCGAAGCACTGTCGACCCCCATGTGGCCGCCATGGCCATGATTGGGGCCTGCAACTGGCTCACCAAGTGGTGGAATCCCGAAGGTCCGATCGGGGGGGCCGCCATGATTCAGCAAATCAGTGACACCGTGCTTGGGGGGTTGTGCGTCCCACGCAGGCTGAAGACCGAGGACGCCAAGAGGCTCGAAGATTGCGAGCGTGAGAATGCAACCCTGAAGCGGCTATTGGTCGATGCGGAGCTTGAGAAGGCGGCGCTCAAAGAGATCGCGGGGGAACGCGCAATGAATGACTCAGGACACTAGCGCGGGTTGTCCAGCGGAATCTCGAGCGCGGACATCGTCGCGGCGAGCCCGTCGTATTGGCTTGCCAGCAAGCAGAATTCGATCAGCTGCCGCCGATCCAGGTGAGATGCCAGCCGCTGCCAGGTGCCGTCGGTGATCGTGCGATCCCTGACGAACTCGTCCGTCGCCGCCAGCAGCGCCCGCTGACGTTCGCTCAGTTGGTCCGCGGGACCGGCGTCCGGCCACGCGAAAATCGCGGCCTGCAGGTTTATGTCGAGCCCGGCTTTGCGCGCCAGCCGGCGATGATGCTGCAGTTCGTATTCGCACGCACGCAGATGCCCGACCCGCAGGATCACCAGTTCGGTATCGATCGTGGGCAGGCGCCCCCGTAATAGCCGGGCGCCGTAAATCGCCCAGGCCCAGAACAGCAATTGACGCTGACCCAGGGTGGTGAACAGATGAAACTCCGGCGCCCGGACCGTGCGCGCGCCCAGCTTCGCGAGCACCCAGTTGATCGGGCCCAGCTCGCGGAACCGGCCCGACGGGATGCGACCGACTTGACCGTCGCCGGCCGTGCTCATGCGCCGCTCCTCCGCATCGCTTCGCTCTGCATCGTCGCCGGCGGCGCTCACGGCTGGGTCACCAGGTATGGAGACACTGTGCTGCGATGCTCGTCGAGATCGAGCGCCCGGCCGAGCGCCGGGAAGGCGCGCTGCGGGCAGTTGTCGCGTTCGCAGACCCGGCAACCCGCGCCGATCGGTGTGGAGATTTCCCCCGACAAGTCGAGTCCTTCCGAGTAGACGAGCCGGTGCGCGTGGCGAAGCTCGCAGCCCAAGCCGATCGCGAAGGTCTTACCCGGCTGACCATACCGGGCCGCACGTCGTTCCACGGTGCGGGCCACCCACATGTAGTTGCGGCCGTCGGGCATCTGCGCGATCTGCACCAGGATTTTGCCCGGGTTGGCGAACGTCTCGTAGACGTTCCACAACGGGCAGGTGCCGCCGCTGGAGGAGAAGTGAAAACCGGTGGCGGACTGACGTTTTGACATGTTTCCGGCGCGGTCGACCCGGACGAACGAGAACGGCACCCCGCGCATCGACGGGCGCTGCATCGTGGAGAGCCGGTGCGCGATGGTCTCGTAACTGATCGAGTAGAACGATGACAACCGCTCGACGTCGTAGCGGAAATTCTCTGCGACGTCGTGGAATTGGCGGTAGGGGAGCACGGCGGCCGCGGCGAAGTAGTTGGCCAAGCCGAGCCGGGCCAGCGTGTGCGACTCGTCGCTGGTGAACTTTCCCTGCGCGACCAGGCTGTCGATCAGATCCCCGAACTCGAGGTAGGCCAATTCGGCGGCCATCTTGAAAACCTGTTGCCCCAGCGAGAGGTGATTGCTGATCTCCAGCGTCTTGGTCGCGGGGTCGTAGCGGTGCAGCACGGTGTCGCCGAGATCGATCCGGCGGTTGATGTGCACCCCGTGCAGCTCGGTGAGCCGGCGGGTCAACTCCCGGGCCAGGTCGCCATGGTGCAACCGCATTTTGATGGTGAGGTCCTCGGCGGCGGTGTCCAGCTCGTGCAGGTAGTTCTGCCGTTGGTAGAAGTAGTCGCGCACTTCCTCGTGCGGCATGGTGATCGACCCGCTGCCGCTGCCGTCGGAGAACCGCTCCTCGGTGGCGGCCGCCAGCTGCGCCGTGGTGATCCGGTAACGCCGGTGCAGGTTGACCACCGCCCGGGCCAGACCGGGATGGGCGCTGACCATCTCGGCGACCCCGGTCGGGTCGACATCGATGTCGAGATCGCGGTCCATGGTGACCTCGCGCAGCTCGGCGACCAGCCGGGTGTCGTCCTGCGAGGAGAAGAACGTGGCGTCCACCCCGAACACCTCGGTGATGCGCAGCAGCACCGCCACGGTCAGCGGGCGAACGTCATGCTCGATCTGATTGAGGTAGCTCGGCGAAATCTCCAGCATCTGAGCCAGTGCCGCCTGGGAAAACCCGCGCTCGTTGCGCAGCTGGCGAAGGCGCGAGCCGACGAACGTCTTGGACACTTCACCGAGGTTACCGGGCTTTGTGAAGATATGGTTCGCAGAGTTGGCATCGAATCGTACGCGTCGCGATTGGTATTCGAGGGACCCCATTGGCATGATTCGACCGGGCCTTGGGCCTTAGCCTGGGGTGATCACAAGGAGGAAACGGGGAGCGACGCCGTGAGCCTGGATAAACAACTGATGCCGGTGCCCGACGGTCACCCTGACGTTTTCGATCGTAAGTGGCCGTTGCGGGTCGGCGATATCGACCGCACGGGCCGGCTGCGGCTGGACGCCGCGTGCCGCCACATCCAGGACATCGGCCAGGACCAGCTGCGCGAGATGGGTTTCGAGGAGACCCATCCGCTGTGGATCGTCCGGCGCACCATGGTCGACCTGACCCGGCCGATCGAGTTCAACGACATGCTGCGCCTGCGCCGATGGTGCTCGGGTACCTCGAATCGGTGGTGCGAGATGCGGGTCCGTATCGATGGGAGGCGCAAGGGCGGCCTCATCGAGTCCGAGGCCTTCTGGATCAACATCAACCGGGAGACCCAGATGCCCTCGCGCATCGCCGACGAGTTCCTGGCGGGTCTGCGCAAGACGACGTCGGTCGACCGGTTGCGGTGGAAGTCCTACCTGAAGGCGGGCAGCCGGGACGACGCGGTCGAGATCCACGAGTTCCCCATCCGGGTCACCGACATCGACCTGTTCGACCACATGAACAACTCGGTGTACTGGAGCGTCATCGAGGACTATCTGGCGTCGCACACCGAGCTGATGCGGGCGCCGTTGCGTATCACGATCGAGCACGAGGCGCCGGTGGCGCTGGGGGACAAGCTGGAGATCTTTTCTCACATTCACCCGGCCGGATCCACGGAGCAATTCGGTCCCGACCTGGCCGATCGCACTGTTACAACGCTCACATACGCCGTTGGTGACGAGACGAAAGCCGTCGCCGCGATCTTTGCTCGGTAGCCCGAACGGGCCAGCTTCGACAGCGCCGTCAATTGCCCGGATGACCTGCGGCTTTGTAGTTACTGACCGGTAGCTTCTGAAACGGTTAAGCTTGTTAGCAACTTAGCAAGATTCGCAAATTCGCGCGTTCCCGTTGCTGAAATTGGCAATTGAAACGGGTAGACCACCCCCTTGAGCTGTGCCATCTTCGAGTTAGCACACCAGTGAAGTTGAGCCGCTAGCTACCGCCGGTGAGGCGTTCAGCAACTCAGTAGTGAAGATCGTGAAGGAGCATGCCCAATGTCTGTCGTTGGCACCCCCAAGAGCGCCGAACAGGTCCAGAAGGACTGGGACACCAACCCGCGGTGGAAGGACGTCACCCGCACCTACAGCGCCGAGGACGTCGTCGCCCTGCAGGGCAGCGTCGTCGAGGAGGCCACCCTGGCCCGCCGGGGCGCCGAGGTGCTGTGGGAGCAGCTGGAAGACCTCGAGTACATCAACGCGCTCGGCGCGCTGACCGGCAACATGGCCGTCCAGCAGGTGCGCGCCGGCCTGAAGGCCATCTACCTGTCCGGGTGGCAGGTCGCCGGTGACGCGAACCTGTCC
Organism: Mycobacterium sp.; assembly: GCF_004298145.1. Classification (GTDB taxonomy): domain Bacteria; phylum Actinomycetota; class Actinomycetes; order Mycobacteriales; family Mycobacteriaceae; genus Mycobacterium. The sequence continues at coordinate 123,229 of NZ_SCRH01000005.1, read as the reverse complement.
GGTCACACCTACCCCGACCAGAGCCTTTACCCGGCCAACTCGGTGCCGCAGGTGGTGCGCCGGATCAACAACGCGCTGCTGCGCGCCGACGAGATCGCCAGGGTCGAGGGCGACACCTCGGTGAAGAACTGGCTGGCGCCGATCGTCGCCGACGGTGAGGCCGGTTTCGGTGGTGCGCTCAACGTCTACGAGCTGCAGAAGGCCATGATCGCCGCCGGTGTGGCGGGCTCGCACTGGGAGGACCAGCTGGCTTCGGAGAAGAAGTGTGGTCACCTGGGCGGCAAGGTACTGATCCCGACCCAGCAGCACATCCGCACCCTGACCTCGGCCCGGCTGGCCGCCGACGTGTGCGACGTTCCGACCGTCGTCATCGCCCGGACCGACGCCGAGGCGGCCACGCTGATCACCTCCGACGTCGACGAGCGCGACCAGCCGTTCATCACCGGGGAGCGCACCAAGGAAGGCTTCTACCGGGTCCGCAACGGCCTGGAGCCCTGCATCGCCCGGGCCAAGGCCTACGCGCCCTACTCGGACCTGATCTGGATGGAGACCGGCACTCCGGATCTCGAGCTCGCCGCCAAGTTCGCCGAGGGCGTCAAGGCCGAGTTCCCCGACCAGATGCTGGCCTACAACTGCTCGCCGTCGTTCAACTGGCGCAAGCACCTCGACGACTCCACCATCGCGAAGTTCCAAAAGGAGCTCGGCGCAATGGGGTTCAAGTTCCAGTTCATCACGCTGGCCGGCTTCCACGCCCTGAACTACTCGATGTTCGATCTGGCCTACGGCTACGCCCGCAACCAGATGAGCGCCTACGTCGAGCTGCAGGAGCGCGAGTTCGCCGCCGAGGAGCGTGGCTACACCGCCACCAAGCACCAGCGTGAGGTGGGTGCCGGTTACTTCGACCGCATCGCCACCACGGTCGACCCGACGTCGTCGACCACGGCGCTGACCGGCTCCACCGAAGAGGGCCAGTTTCACTGAGGTCGAGCGGGCCCTGGCCCGCGAGGACGAAGTGAAACCGACGGCTTGAGTCACTGAGGTCGAGCGGGCCCTGGCCCGCGAGGACGAAGTGAAACCGACGGCTTGAGTCACTGAGGTCGAGCGGGCCCTGGCCCGCGATCCCCGCCGAGCGTGCATCTGGTGTGAGAATTCGTTCGAATTTTCGCACTGACTACACGCTCGTCGTACCGAGAATGAGATGAAGTAGCGTAGGCCCCGCCCAGCCAACCCCTGGGCGGGGCCTATTGCGGTGCAAGACGATACGGTCACCGGAGAGAACCGGAGAGAATTCAGTGAGTGACGCAGCGATTCAGCGAGTAGGCGTGGTCGGGGCCGGCCAGATGGGATCCGGCATCGCCGAGGTCTCGGTCCGCGCCGACGTCGACGTGACGGTGTTCGAGACGACCGAGGCCCTGATCACGGCGGGACGCAACCGCATCGTCAAGTCGCTGGAGCGCGGCGTCAGCGCCGGCAAGGTCACCGAGCGGGAACGCGACCGCGCGCTGAGCAAGCTCACCTTCACCACAGACTTGAAGGACCTCGCCGACCGCCAACTGGTTATCGAGGCGATCATCGAAGACGACTCCGTCAAGGCGCAGGTCTTCGCCGAACTCGATCGCGTCATCACCGATCCCGACGCGGTGCTGGCGTCCAACACGTCCAGCATCCCGATCATGAAGATCGCCGCGGCCACCAAGAACCCGCAACGCGTGCTGGGTCTGCACTTTTTCAACCCGGTCCCGGTGCTGCCGCTGGTGGAGTTGGTCAGCACGCTGGTCACCGACGAGGCCGCCGCGGCCCGCACCGAAGAATTCGCGAGCGCGGTGCTGGGCAAGCAGGTGGTGCGCTGCTCGGACCGCTCCGGATTCGTGGTGAACGCCTTGCTGGTGCCGTACCTGCTGTCGGCGATCCGCATGGTCGAAGCCGGCTTTGCCACCATCGAGGATGTCGACAAAGCCGTGGTGGCGGGGCTGTCGCACCCGATGGGCCCGCTGCGCCTGTCCGACCTGGTCGGCCTGGACACCTTGAAGCTGATCGCGGACAAGATGTTCGAAGAATTCAAGGAGCCGCAATACGGGGCCCCGCCGCTTTTGCTGCGTATGGTGGAGGCCGGTCGGCTCGGCAAAAAGACGGGCCAAGGTTTCTACAGGTACTGAACAAGGCCTGATGACATACCGCGGGTGCCTGAGATCCTCGGCCACTAGCCCGTCGGTTAGTATGCTCGCGTTGAATAGGACGAAAGGTATGTACGGAAGATGACGAGGCTGGAGCCCTATTACGAGGAGTCGCAGTCCATCTACGACGTCTCGGACGAATTCTTCGCACTGTTTCTCGACCCCACGATGGGCTACACCTGCGCCTACTTCGAGCGCGACGACATGACCCTCGAAGAGGCTCAAATCGCGAAGTTCGACCTGGCGCTGGGAAAGCTGAACCTCGAGCCGGGGATGACGCTGCTGGACATCGGCTGCGGCTGGGGTGGCGCGCTCAAGCGGGCCGTCGAGAAGTACGACGTCAACGTCATCGGAATCACGCTGAGCCGCAATCAGTTTGAGTACAGCAAGAACAAGTTGGCCGGAATGCCGACGGAGCGCAACATCGAGGTGCGCCTGCAGGGTTGGGAAGAGTTCGAGGACAAGGTCGATCGGATTGTGACGATCGGAGCCTTCGAAGCTTTCAAGATGGAGCGCTATCCCGCATTTTTCGACCGCGCCTACGACATCCTTCCCGATGATGGCCGCATGCTTTTGCACACGATTCTGATGTATCAGTGGCAGGAATATCCCGCACTCGGCGTCACATTGACGATGAGTGATATTCGATTTGCGCGATTCATCGGCCAAGAGATTTTCCCGGGCGGGCAGCTGCCCGCGCAGGAAGACATTTTCAAGTTCGGCGAGGCCGCGGGCTTCTCGGTCGAGCGGGTGCAGTTGTTGCAGGAGCATTACGAGCGGACCCTCAACATTTGGGCGGCGAACCTGGAAGCCAACAAGGAAAAGGCGATCGCCATCCAGTCCCAAGAGGTTTACGACCGGTACATGAAGTACCTGACGGGGTGCGAGCACTTCTTCCGCAAGGGCATCAGCAACGTGGGGCAATTCACGTTGGTCAAATAGGACAGTCACATCAGCCCCGAATGGTGATCCATTCGGGGCTGATCGTTTTTGTGGAGCTGGTTATTTCTCCATCGTGAACTGGTTGATGTCGGTGTATCCCTCGCGGAACAGCTTCGCGCAGCCGGTCAGATACTTCATATACCGGTTGTAAACCTCTTGCGACTGAATAGCGAGGGCCCGCTCGCGATTCGCCTCGAGCGCCTCGGCCCACATATCCAGCGTCCTCGCATAGTGCAGCCGCAGCGACTGGACCCGGGTCAGCTCGAAGCCCACCGTGACCCCGTACTCGCCGACGGTCTGGGGCGTCGGAAGCCAGCCTCCAGGGAAAATCTCGGCCAGGATGAATTTCGAGAACTCGACGATCTCGTGGGTCAGCCGCAGGCCGTCGGCCCGGGCATCTTTAAAGGACGGCCGAACGATGGTATGCAGCAACATGATTCCGCCGGGCGGCAGCACGTTGTAGGCCATCTTGAAGAAGCGCCCGTAGCGTTGGCGACCGAAGTGCTCGAACGCGCCGATCGAGACAATGCGGTCCACCGGCTCGTGGAACTTCTCCCAGCCCTCCAGCAGCACCCGTCGGGCGCGGTTGGTGTCCATCTGGTCGAAGGACTTCTGCACGTGCTCGGCCTGATTCTCCGACAGCGTCAGGCCCACGACGTTGACGTCGTATTTCTCGATGGCTCGCCGCATGGTGGCGCCCCAACCACAACCGATGTCCAGCAGCGTCATCCCCGGCTCGAGTTTCAACTTGCCCAGCGCAAGATCGACCTTGGCGAGCTGCGCCTCTTCCAGAGTCATGTCATCACGTTCGAAATAGGCGCAGCTGTAGGTCTGAGTCGGGTCCAGGAAAAGCCGGAAGAAGTCGTCAGACAAGTCGTAATGGGCTTGCACGTTCCCGAAATGCGGCGTCAGCTGCACAGACATGTCGACCCGGGCCTTTCTTTTTTGCGGGGGGCAGGGGCGAACAGCCGAACAACAACCCCGCTTCGCCCCCGACGCTCCCCTGCATGCTAGTCGCCGGGGAGGTCGAAATCGTTGTCCCCGGGGCGCATCCCACCATTATATGAGACGGTGCGGTCCGAAAAAGGTGCCGGCAGCGCGGTCGGGCCGACTTAGCGGCCGGACCCGTCTTCGCGGTCCCGGGGCGGAACGATCGGCGACGGGTGCGGTTCTTCGCGAAATTTCTCCAGCGACCCGCCGACCTCGACGATCCCCTTGAGGGCATTCCAGCTCAGCATCGTCAGGTAGTCGATCAACTCGTCGCGGCTCATGCGCGGGAAGGACATCCAGGAGTGGGTGGCCAGCTGCACGCCGCCGACGATCAGGTATGCCCACGGCTCGGCGCCGCCGGTGTCCATCCCCGCCTGTTGCATGCGGCGGCGCATCAACACCGCGAGCATGCGGGCAATGATCCGCTCGGAGTCGGCGATCACCTTGCTCTTGCTGGCCGAACTGTTGGCCATCACGAAGCGGTACGGCTCGGGTTCGTTCGCGACGGTTTCGACGTACACCCGGATGACCTCGCGGGTCAGGTCGAAGCCATCGAGGTTAGCGGTAAGCGCCGCAGCCATATTGGGAATCAGGGTGGTTTGGGTGAACCGCATCATCACGGCGGTGGTGAGGTCGTTCTTGTCGACGAAATAGCGGTAGAGCACCGTTTTGGAGACCCCGATCTCGGCGGCGATCTCATCCATGCTCAGGGTGCCGCCGAGTCGGCGAATCGCGTCGATCGTCCCGTCGACCAGCTCGTTGCGACGCTCCACTTTGTGTTGATGCCAGCGCCGCTTGCGCCCGTCCATCTTGACGCCCACAGCCGTGATTTGCTCTGTCACAGTCGCCGATTTCCATTCCCTAGACGTCCTCGATACTACGGCTTGGACGGTTCGGTTCGTGGTTCTGGCCGGGTGTGGAGGGGCCCCGAGGCGGCACTGCAACCAGTGTCGTAACACCAATTCCCGGGAAGATAGATGATGAAGTGGTGGCACACAGAGCCTCGGTGCGAGGCGAAGCGTCAGGCTCGCCTACGGCGACGCCGGATTCGACGACGCCGTCGACCGAAGCGGGCCTGGGTCGCACGTCTTTTGCCGAATCCTTCGCGGGCGCCGATCGAGAGGCCGACGCACAGCGGCGGGTGGCGCTGCGCCGGATGAAGATGGTGGCGCTGAGCTTTTTGATCGGCGCCACCGGTGTGTTCCTCGCCTGCCGCTGGGCACAGGCGCACGCCGGCGCGGGCGCCTGGGTGGGTTACGTCGGCGCCGCGGCGGAGGCCGGGATGGTGGGAGCCCTCGCGGACTGGTTTGCCGTGACAGCGCTCTTCAGGCACCCGCTGGGCATACCTATCCCGCACACGGCGATCATCAAGCGCAAGAAAGACCAGCTGGGCGAGGGCCTGGGCGCCTTCGTGCGGGAAAACTTTCTATCGCCGGAGGTCGTGGAAACCAAGCTGCGCGACGCGGAGGTGTCCGGCCGGCTCGGTAAATGGCTGTCGGAAGCCACGCATGCCGAGCGCGTGGCAAGCGAAACGGCCACGGTGCTGCGGGTACTGGTCGAGCTGCTACGCGACGAAGACGTCCAGCAGGTGATCGACCGGATGATCGTGCGCCGCATCGCCGAACCCCAATGGGGTCCGCCGGTCGGTCGGGTGCTGGCGACCCTGCTGGCCGAGAATCGGCAGGAGGCGCTGATCCAGTTGCTGGCCGACCGGGCCTTTCAGTGGTCGCTGAACGCCGGCGAGGTCATCCAGCGGGTGGTCGAGCGCGACTCACCGACCTGGTCGCCACGCATTGTCGACCATCTGGTCGGTGACCGCATCCACCGCGAGCTGATGGACTTCACCGACAAGGTGCGGCGCAACCCGGCCCACGAACTGCGCCGGTCGGCGACCCGCTTCCTGTTCGAATTCGCCGACGACCTGCAACACGACCCGGACACCATCGCGCGCGCCGACACGATCAAAGAGCAGCTGATGGCGCGCGACGAGATCGCCAACGCCGCGGCGACCGCGTGGACGACGCTGAAGAGGCTGGTGCTCGAGGGGGTGGATGACCCATCGAGCGCCCTGCGCACGCGGATCGCCGATACGGTGGTGCGGATCGGGGAGTCGCTGCGCGACGATGTCGACCTGCGTGACAAGGTCGACAACTGGCTGGTTCGGGCGACGCAGCATCTGGTCTCGCAATACGGGGTGGAGATCACAGCGATCATCACCGACACGATCGAGCGCTGGGATGCCGAGGAGGCCAGCCGGCGCATCGAACTCCACGTGGGCCGTGACCTGCAATTCATCAGGATCAACGGAACGGTGGTCGGCTCGCTGGCGGGCCTGGTGATCTACGCCGTCGCGCAGCTGTTTTTCTAGCCGTGCTAACAAGTGCTTGCAATAGCAAGCACTTGTAGTAGCCTGGTGGCGTCACGATCGACCGTCCGACACAGGAGCACGCCATGGCACCCGAGGAGAAGCTCTCCGCGATGGTGTCCAACGCCGCCTCCGACATGGCCTCTGACATCGGCAGCTTCATCCGCAGCCAGCGTGAACTCGCGCAGGTGTCGGTGCGGCAACTCGCCGAGAAGTCCGGGGTCAGCAATCCATATTTGAGCCAGGTGGAGCGTGGATTGCGTAAACCCTCCGCCGATGTCCTGAACCAGATCGCGAAGGCCCTACGGGTTTCCGCCGAGGTTCTCTATGTGCGTGCCGGGATTCTCGAACCCACCGACAAGAGTCAGGTGCGGGACGCGATCGTCACCGACACTGCGATCACCGAACGTCAAAAGCAGATTCTGCTCGACATCTACGCATCGTTCACCCAGCAGAACGAATCCACCCACGAGGAGTGTTCGACCCAATCCGACACCGAGTGAACAGTGTTCGACCGGCATCGTTGACCAAAACCTGCTGGGCTTCCACCGGCGACGAGCTGTTCCGCATCGCATTAGCGAGTTGGTGATGTATAGACGACCGGCCACCGGGGTTACCCCACAGGGAGGGATCTACCGATCCCAGCCCAACTGCTGGACGAACCACCCCGGCTATCGAGGCCCCAGTTGCGAAGGAGACGTTTGCACCTAACTTCCCGACCCAACTGACAACGGATAACGGCAATTGCCAAAACACAGCACGAAAGGAAAAACCATGGCGGAAAACTCAAACATCGAAGACTTGCGGGCTCCTTTGCTCGCGGCCCTGGGCGCGGCCGACCTGGCCCTGGCCACGGTTAACGACCTGATCGTCGGCCTGCGGGAGCGCGCCGAAGAGACCCGCGTCGAGACCCGCACCCGGGTGGAAGAGCGCCGCGCTCGTCTGACCAAGCTCCAGGAGGACCTGCCCGAGCAGTTCACCGAGCTGCGCGACAAGTTCACCACCGAGGAGCTGCGCAAGGCCGCCGAGGGCTACCTGGAGGCGGCGACCGGCCGGTACAACGAGCTGGTCGAGCGCGGCGAGGCGGCCCTGGAGCGGCTGCGCAGCCAGACGGCCTTCGAGGACGCCTCCGCGCGTGCGGAGGGCTACGTCGACCAGGCCGTCGAGCTGACGCAGGAAGCCCTGGGCACCGTCGCGTCGCAGACCCGCGCGGTCGGCGAGCGCGCCGCCAAGCTGGTCGGCATCGACCTGCCCGGCAAGACGGACGCGACCGCCAAGAAGGCCCAGAAGGCGGTCGCCAAGAAGGCCCCCGCCAAGAAGGCTCCGGCCAAGAAGGCCCCCGCCAAGAAGGCAGCGGCCAAGAAGGTCACCCAGAAGTAGTACGACACTCGCACGACGTTCGACTCCGAGGCGCCCCCGGGTGGCTCGGAGTCGACGTTTTGGACGGTGCCCGCCTACGCTTGAGGCGTGAACCACCTCGTGGGTACCGTCATGCTGGTTTTGCAGATCGCCGTCTTGGTCACGGCGATCTACGCATTCGTGCATGCCGCGCTGCAGCGACCCGACGCCTATACCGCGGCCAACAAACTGACCAAGCCCGTGTGGTTGCTGATCCTGGCCGGGGCCGTCGCCCTGACGTCAATCCTGGGTTTCGTTTTTGGCGTGCTCGGCATGGCGATCGCGGCCTGCGCGGCCGGTGTCTACCTGGTCGACGTGCGGCCCAAACTGCTGGAAATTCAGGGCAAGTCGCGCTAGCGGGATGAGGGTGCTGCTGACGGCGCCGGCCGCCGCGCTCGTCGCCCTGTGCTGCGCGATACCGCACGCCACCGCCTCGCCCGATACCGATCCCGGCCCCGGCGCGGCGAACCCACCCGCGCTGTCCCCGCCCTTTGTCGACCACACCCAGTGGGTGCGGTGGCAGGACAAGAGCAGCCTGCGGGTCTTCCCGTCGGCGGCCGGCCGGACCGCCGCCCGAACCCCCGGGACCATCGCCTCGGCCGACGAGGCCTGGGCCGAGGTGCTCGCCCTGGCCCCGGATGCCGACACCCCCGGGATGCGCGCGCAGTTTCTGTGCCACTGGCAGTTCGCCGAACTGGCTCAGCCCGGCAAGATCAGCTGGAACCTGGAGCCGTGGCGACAGGTCGTCGACGACGCCGAAATGGTTGCCTCGGACTGCAATCCGGGCGGTCGGGAAGAATCCTTCTGATGACAAGCCAGCCCACCCGGGCGCAGCTGGCGGCGTTCGTCGACCACACGCTGCTCAAACCCGAAGCCACCGCTGCCGACGTCGCCGCCCTGGTCGCCGAAGCGGCCGAACTGGGCGTCTACGCGGTCTGCGTCTCGCCCCCGATGGTTCCCGTCGCGGTGCACGCCGGCGCCGGCGTGCGGGTGGCCAGCGTGGCGGGTTTCCCGTCGGGCAAGCATGTTTCGGCGGTCAAGGCGCACGAGGCCGCCGTGGCCGTGGCGTCCGGTGCGTGCGAGATCGACATGGTGATCGACATCGGCGCGGCGCTGGCCGGCGACATCGATGCCGTGCGCTCCGACATCCGGGCCGTGCGGAACGCCGTCGGCGGCGCCGTGCTCAAGGTGATCGTGGAATCGTCGGCGCTGCTGGCGCTGGCGGACGAGCGCACGCTGGTGCGGGTGTGTGGCGCCGCGGAAGACGCCGGCGCCGACTTCGTCAAGACGTCGACGGGTTTTCACCCGGCGGGCGGCGCATCCGTGCGGGCGGTCGCCCTGATGGCCGAGACGGTCGGCGACCGGTTGGGCGTGAAGGCCAGCGGCGGCATCCGTACCGCCGCGGACGCGCTCGCGATGCTCGATGCCGGCGCGAGGAGGCTGGGCCTCTCGGGCACCCGGGCAGTGCTCGACGGGCTTGGCTGAACTGTCCGGCTCCTCAGCGCGCCGTGCCGGCGCGGATCGGCGCCGGACGGGCTGAAGCTCGAGTCCTGCCGTCAGAGGTGCGCGAAGCAGGGGTCGTTGTTATTGCTGCTGTCGGCGGGGATGGTGGCGTTCTGCGTCGAGAAGTGGCTGGTCACACCCTTATCGGTGACCTGCACGCTGTCGGCGTGAATGCCCAGCGGGTAGTTCTTAGTCAGGTTCGAGGTGAAGTCGTCCAGCGTCGACTGCACAGATTCCTTGGGCATCGTGAAGCCGAGCGCATTGAAACTGACGATCTGCAGCTTCAGCCCGGTGCCGTCCACCACCGGCTTGGCGGTGATGTTGTCCAACATGCCCTTCAACTCGATGGTGCCGTCGGTGGGGTGGGTGGTCACCGTGTTGGTGACGAACGGGCCCAGAACCGGGATCGCGTTTTGCACCGACTCCTTGATGCCGTCGGTGGTCCAGCTGATCGTGGCGTCCAACGACCCGATGGTGCCCTTCGAGTTGGCCGTGTCCTTGAGCTGGACGTCTTTGATGTTGATCTCGAGCTTCATGCCCTTCGCATCGCGGATCTGGTTGCCGGCGGTCTGCACCGAAATGTTGGTGTAGTGCTTGGTCGCCTGCTGCCACAGCATGAGCGGCGTCACCCCGAAGGAGGCGGTGGCCTGGTCCTTGACCTCGCAGGCCACCGCCTCGGCGACCTTGGTGTCGGCGACGTGCCGCACATACAGCTCGGCCCCGATGAGCCCGGCGATGACCAGCGCGAACACGATGATGAAGATCAGCAGGATGGAGACCGGGTCGCGAAGGAAACGGCGCTTCTTTTTCGCCGGTGTCGCGTCATCGTGTGGGGGTGTGCCCAGGCGTTCCGTCGGACCTGCGGGCGGGGTCGGCGGGGGCGGGTAGCCGGGTTGCTGCATGTTCGGCTGGGGTGTCCCGAATCGCTCCGTATGACCCGGCAGGGGAGCCTGGGCGGGCGGGGGCGGCGGTGGTGGCGGCACGTGGCCTGGGCCGCCGGTGTTGATCCGCTCGGTCGGCCGCTCCGTGGGGGGCTGGCCGAACGGCCCCTGGTTGGACGGACGGGCCCACTTCGACGGGTCCTGGTTCGGGGGTCCTTGTGGGTTCGTCACCCGATCGATTCTGCCCTATCAACCTGAGCAAAGTCAGAGCGGTTATTCAGGACCGCGATGCTCTTGCGCGCCTCGGCGACGCTGTCGACATCGACGTCGGCCACCACTAGCTGCGGCTTCGAACCGGCCGACGCGATGATCTCGCCCAGCGGCGAGACGACCAGACTTCCCCCCGCCCCGGTCGGTGCGCCCGAACCGGATTCCGCCTGCGCGGCACCGGGGTCCGCCTGACCGGCGGCGGCGACGTAGCTCATCGAGTCGAGCGCGCGGGCGCGGGCCAGCAGCGTCCACTGGTCGAGTTTGCCCGGGCCCGCGCCCCACGACGCGCAGACGGCGATCACCTGCGCGCCGCGGCGGGCCAGCTCGGTGTAGAGCTCCGGGAAACGGATGTCGTAGCAAATGGTCAATCCGACCCGGACGCCGTCCACCGTGATCACCACCGGCTCCTGTCCCGGCGCGACCGTACGCGATTCGGTGAAGCCGAACGCGTCATAAAGGTGAATCTTGTCGTAGTGGGCGCCCGGCTGACTGGAATCGTCCGGACCGACCGCGATCAGCGTGTTTGTCACCCGCCCGTCACCGGCCGGGGTGAACATGCCGGCGACGACGGTGATCTCCGAATCGGTCGCGATATGCCGCACCCCGTCGGCCCAGGGGCCGTCGAGCGGCTCCGCGATCGGGCCCAGCGGCACACCGAACCGGCACATGGTGGCCTCCGGGAACACCACCAGCTTCGCGCCCGCATCGGCGGCCTGGCGGCTGTATTCGCGCACCAGCTGCAGATTTGCTGCAGGGTCGGTGCCGGTGAGGATCTGCGCCACTGCGATTCGCATGAGCGCCAGCTTAGGCCGAGCGACGATGCGCGCCGCCGCGGCGGCGTGAGGAGGAGCTGGGCGATCCGGCTTGGGCCGAGCGACGATGCGCGCCGCCGCGGCGGCGTGAGGAGGAGCTGGGCGATCCAGCTTAGGCCGAGCGACGATGCAGGGCTCAGGCCAATTTGGCGATCCACTCCGTGGTGAAGCGCTGCTCCGCGGCGATCAGTTCAGCCAGGCGGGTGCCGATGATGTTCTCCAACTTGCCCCCGATGATCGGGACACGCACCTGGACCGTGGCCTGGAACGTCAGCCGGGTGCCGCCCGTCCGTCCGATCGGCTCCAGGACGGTGGTGCCGGCGAGAGTCACCGGCGCGTCCACGATCGAGCCCACGACCGAACCCGTCGCGGCCCCACCGGTCACCGGCCCCCACGTCTCCTCGCGCCGGATGCGCAGGTCGCCGCTGTGCAACTGCGTGACCATCCCCGGCAGCTTGTCGCTGCGGATCACCTGCAGCGTGACGACCTCGACGGTGTCGTCGTCGCCGGGCCCCCCGCCGACCCGCATCGACTCGAGCGTGGCGACGTCAACCCCGGACCCGGCCAGCCTGGCCTGCCAGTAGTTCGCATCGGTGAAGGCCCGGTGAACCTCGTCAACACTGCCGTCGTAGTCGGCCGACAAGTCGAATGAGCGCGGCATAGCAGGTCAGGCTACCGTTACGGGCCATGAAATCCAGCGGTGCCGGTTCGGTGTTCGCCGGTGCGTCGGTGGCCGAATCGGCGCCCCTGGCGCCGCTGACGACCTTGCGGGTCGGACCGATCGCACGGCGCCTCGTCACCTGCACGAACAGCGACCAGGTGGTCGCCACGCTGCAGCACCTGGACGCCGAAAGGCGTGGCGGACGACATGGCCCGGTGCTGGTGTTCGCCGGCGGCTCCAACCTGGTGATCTCCGACACGTGCGCGGACCTGACCGCCGTGCGGCTGGCCAACGACGGCATCGCCGTCGACGGCGACGTGGTCCGCGCCCAGGCGGGTGCGGTGTGGGACGACGTCGTGGTCAAAGCCATCGAGCATGGCCTCGGCGGGCTGGAATGCCTGTCGGGCATTCCCGGCTCGGCCGGGGCCACCCCGGTGCAGAACGTCGGGGCCTACGGCGCGGAAGTCTCCGACACCATCACGCGGGTCCGGGTGCTGGATCGGGGCAGCGGTGAGGTGCGCTGGGTGCCGGGCAGCGAGCTGGGCTTCGGCTACCGCACCAGCGTGTTCAAACGTAGCGGTGCCAGTGGGTTCGAAATCCCTTCTGTCGTATTGGAAGTGGAGTTCGCGCTGGATGCGTCGGGGCGCAGCGCGCCGCTGCGCTACGGGGAGCTGGCGGCCGCGTTGAACGTGGCCAGCGGCGAGCGCGCCGACCCGCGGGCGGTCCGTGACGCGGTGCTGGCCCTGCGGGCCCGCAAGGGCATGGTGCTCGATCCGGCCGATCACGACACCTGGAGCGTGGGTTCGTTCTTCACCAACCCCGTCGTCGCCCCGGATGTCTACGAGCGGTTGGCCGCGACCGTCGCCGGGCCCGTCCCCAACTACCCGGCTCCCGACGGCGTCAAGCTGGCCGCGGGCTGGCTGGTGGAGCGGGCGGGCTTCGGCAAGGGCTATCCGGAGCCGGGCCCGGGCGGCCTCGAAGAGCCCTGCCGGCTGTCCACCAAGCACGCGTTGGCGCTGACCAACCGCGGTGGCGCCAGCGCCGAAGACGTGATCGCGCTGGCCCGCGTCATCCGGGACGGCGTTCGGGCTGTGTTTGGTGTCACACTGATCCCCGAGCCCGTCCTGTTGGGGTGCAGGCTGTAGCTGGAAAAATTGCCGACGCGTGCCGGACCCCCATTTGTCGCGGCCGGGTCCGCCGATTTTCCCCGGTATCTTTGATTTTCGTGAGCCCGTCCCATGCCCCGCGGCCGTTCAACCGGCGTGTGGCTTTGGCGACCCTTGGGCTCGGCGTGCTCGCCCCCAGCGTGTTGGCCGCATGCGGTGGCACATCCGCAAAACAAGCCGAGAAAAAGGAGCAGCCGGCGCTGCAGCTGAAGTACCAGCCCGCCGATACCACCCAGCACGTTGTGCCGATCGCCGCGGTCAGCGTCGAGGTGAGCGACGGCTGGCTGCAGCACGTCGCGCTGTCCAATTCGTCGGGCAAGGCCGTCACGGGCACGTTCAACCAGGACCGGACCGTCTACACGACCTCCGAACCGCTGGGCTACGACATGACCTACACGTGGAGCGGCTCGGCCGTCGGGCACGACGGCAAGGCGGTCCCCATCGCGGGCAAGTTCACCACGGTGTCGCCCAGCAAGAAGATCGGTGGGGCGTTCCAGCTGGGCGACGGCCAGACCGTCGGGGTCGCGGCGCCGATCATCATCCAGTTCGACGCGCCGATCAGCGACAAGGCCGCCGTCGAAAAGGCGCTCACCGTCACCACGAATCCGCCCGTCGAGGGCAGCTGGGCGTGGTTGCCCGACGAGGCGGCCGGCGCCCGCGCGCACTGGCGCACCCGCGAGTACTACCCGGCGGGCACCACGGTCAGCGTCGACGCCAAGCTCTACGGCCTGCCGTTCGGCGACAGCGCCTACGGCGCCGAGGACATCTCGCTGAACATCCAGATCGGCCGCCGGCAGGTGGTGCGGGCCGAAGTCTCGTCGCACCGCATCCAGGTGCTCCGGGACGAGGGCGTCATCATGGACTTCCCGTGCAGCTACGGCGAAGCCGACAAGGCGCGCAACGTCACCCGCAACGGCGTCCACGTCGTCAGCGAGAAGTACGCCGACTTCTACATGTCCAACCCGGCCGCCGGCTACAACCACATCCACGAGCGCTGGGCGGTGCGGATCTCCAACAACGGCGAGTTCATCCACGCCAACCCGGCGAGCTCCGGCGCCCAGGGCAACACCAACGTCACCAACGGCTGCATCAACCTGTCGACGAGCGACGCCGAGCAGTACTTCGAGTCGGCGATCTACGGCGACCCGGTCGAAGTGACCGGGAGTTCGATCCAGTTGTCCTACTCCGACGGCGACATCTGGGACTGGGCCGTGGACTGGGACACCTGGCTGGCGATGTCGGCCTTGCCGCCGCCCACCGCGCGTCCGCCGTCAACGCAGATCCCGGTCACCGCGCCGGTCACGCCGTCCAACGCGCCGACCCTGTCGGGCACGCCGACCACGACGACGCGGGCCACCACGGGTCCGGCTACCCCCGGCGGTTAAATCGGCTGGCCGAGGCCTGGTCGCGCGGCTTCATCACGATCAGGTCCAAATCGACGTGGGCCGGCCGCGACGCGACGAATCCGATCACCTCGGCCACATCGGCCGCCACCAACGGGGTGATGCCGGTGTAGACGGCGTCCGCGCGTTGCTGGTCGCCGTCGAAGCGCACCAGCGAGAATTCCGTCTCGACGGCCCCCGGGGCGATCTCGGTCAGCCGTACCGGCTTGCCCAATAGCTCGCCGCGCAGCGTGCGGTGCAGCGCCCCCTGGCCGTGTTTCGCCGCCGTATAGCCGGCACCACCGTCGTAAACCTCAAGCGCCGCAACGGAAGTGACAGTGACGATCAGCCCGTCGCCGGAATCGACCAGCTTGGGCAGTAACGCGCGGGTGACCCGCAGCGTGCCGATCACGTTGGTCTCCCACATCCACCGCCAGTGCTCGAGGTCGGAATCGGTGACGGGCTCCAGTCCCCGGGCGCCGCCGGCGTTGTTGACCAACACGTCGACGCGGCTCAACTTGCCCGCCAGCGCGTCGACGGCGGCGCCGTCTGTGACGTCGGCCACAATGGCGGTACCGCCGATCTCATCGGCCAGGGCGTGGATCCGGTCCGCCCTGCGCGCCACCGCGACGACGTGAAACCCCTGTGCAGCCAGGGTCCGGGCGGTTGCCGCGCCGATTCCCGAGCTGGCCCCCGTGATCACCGCGACGCGTTCATTCCTGCCAGTTTTAACCATCGAAACAACCTTAGTGAACGTGCTAAATTTTCCGTGTGCTTCATAGCGCCCTGTCCAACATCACCACCGCCGCGTGTCTGTGCGCGGCGGGTGCGTGTCGTTGCCGCGCACTTTGCCGCCCCTGACCCCATACCAGGTGTGGCCAAGCCGGCCAGCGAAAATCGGACAAAGGACGCTCGTGCGCAGCAATACCCTCAGCCATACCCATCTTTCGCCCAGTCGCGTCGCCGGCTATTCGCCCGGTCAAAAGGGTCACCGCCCGGTGCGCCGGCAGATCGTGCCGCCGGCGTTGCAGATCCCCGACTCCGCGGCGGCCTCGGTCTTCCGGGCCGTCCGGTTGCGCGGACCCGTCGGCCGTGACGTCATCGCCGGCGTCACCTCGCTGAGCATCGCGACGGTCAATCGTCAGGTCATCGCCCTGCTGGAGGCCGGCCTGCTGCGGGAGCGCGCCGATCTGGCCGTCTCCGGCGCGATCGGCCGCCCGCGCGTGCCGGTGGAGGTCAACCACGAGCCGTTCGTGACGCTGGGCATCCACATCGGTGCGCGCACCACCAGCATCGTGGCCACCGACCTGTTCGGGCGCACCCTCGACACCGTCGAGACCCCGACGCCGCGCAACCCGGCCGGGCCCGCGCTCGCGGCGCTGGCCGACAGCGCCCGGCGCTACCTGCGGCGTTGGCATCGGCGGCGGCCGCTGTGGGTCGGGGTTGCCATCGGTGGCATCGTCGACGGCGCCACCGGCCAGGTGGACCACCCGCGGCTGGGCTGGCGGCAGGCGCCGGTCGGACAGGTGCTGGCCGACGCGCTGGGCCTGCCGGTCTCGGTGGCCTCGCACGTGGACGCCATGGCCGGCGCCGAGCTGCTGCTGGGCATGCGGCGATTCCTGCCCAGCTCGCCGACCAGTCTGTACGTCTACGCCCGCGAGACCGTGGGCTACGCGCTGGTGATCGGCGGGCGGGTGCACTGCCCGTCCAGCGGCCCGGGCACGATCGCGAGCCTGCCCGCCCACTCCGAGCTGCTCGGCGGCACCGGACAGCTGGAATCCACCGTCAGCGACGAAGCCGTGGTGGGCGTCGCCCGCCAGCAGCGCATCCTGCCGTTCGCCCCCGCAGACCGTGTCAACGGGCCCGCCACCGGGATCGCCGACCTGTTGCGGGTGGCGCGAGCAGGCAACCAGGAGGCCAAGGGTCTGCTCGCCGAGCGGGGCCGGGTGCTCGGTGCGGCGGTGGCGTTGCTGCGCGACATGCTCAACCCCGACGAACTGGTGGTCGGCGGCCAGGCTTTCACCGAATACCCCGAGGCGATGGAGCAGGTCCAGGCGGCGTTCGCCGCCCGCTCGGTGCTGGGGCCACGCGACATCCGCCTCACCGCCTTCGGCAACCGGGTCCAGGAGGCCGGCGCGGGGACCGTGTCGCTGGCCGCGCTGTATGCCGACCCGCTGGGCGCGATGCGGCGGGCCGGGGCGCTGGACGCCCGGGTCCACGATGTCGCCCGGGACGAGCCGTCAGCCTGACACGACTCGTGTCCTCCACGCTTGCGCGGGGCGGTGAACCGTCCTGTAAAGATGACAGAGTGCGGCACGATGACGTTTTCCGGCTGAATGAACCGCGCCGGGTCGCAGTGTTGGCGGTCCACACCTCCCCGCTGGCCCAGCCCGGCACCGGCGACGCGGGCGGCATGAACGTCTACGTGCTGCAGACCGCGCTGCACCTGGCGCGGCGGGGCATCGAGGTGGAGATCTTCACGCGGGCGACCGCGTCCGCCGACCCGCCGGTCGCGCGAGTGGCGCCCGGGGTGCTGGTCCGTAACGTGGTGGCGGGGCCGTTCGAAGGGCTGGACAAATACGATCTGCCCACCCAGCTGTGCGCCTTCGCGGCCGGGGTGTTGCGCGCCGAGGCATCGCATGAGCCGGGCTACTACGACATCGTGCACTCGCATTATTGGCTGTCCGGGCAGGTTGGCTGGCTGGCGCGCGATCGCTGGGCGGTGCCGCTGGTGCACACCGCGCACACCCTCGCCGCGGTCAAGAATGCGGCCCTGGCCGAGGGAGACTCGCCCGAGCCGCCGCTGCGCACGGTGGGGGAGCAGCAAGTTGTCGACGAGGCGGATCGCCTGATCGTCAACACCGACGACGAGGCCAAGCAGCTGATCTCGATTCACCACGCCGACCCGGCGAGGATCGACGTCGTCCACCCCGGAGTGGACCTCGACGTATTCCGCCCCGGCGACCGCCGGGCCGCCCGGGCCGTGCTGGACCTGCCGCTCGACGAAGACATCGTGGCGTTCGTCGGCCGGATCCAGCCGCTGAAGGCACCCGACATCGTGTTGCGTGCCGCCGCGAAATTGCCGGGGGTGCGCATCGTCGTGGCGGGCGGGCCCTCCGGCAGCGGCCTGGCTTCTCCGGACGGATTGGCCCTGCTGGCCGACGAACTCGGCATCACCGCGCGCGTGACCTTTCTGCCCCCCCAGATCCGTCCGAATCTGGCCACGTTGTTCCAGGCCGCGGATGTGGTTGCGGTGCCGAGCTATTCGGAGTCGTTCGGCCTGGTCGCCCTCGAGGCGCAGGCCTGCGGCACCCCGGTGGCGGCGGCCGCGGTCGGCGGGCTGCCGGTGGCCGTGCGCGACGGCGCCACCGGGACGCTGGTCGCCGGGCACGACGTCGATCGGTGGGCGGCCGCCCTGGACGGCCTGCTGCGCCGGTCCGCGCCGCGGGCCGAGGAGATGGGCCGCGCGGCCGCCGCCCACGCGGCCACCTTCTCCTGGGATCACACCACCGATGCGCTGCTGGCCAGCTATCGCCGCGCGATCCGCGATTACACCGCCGAGCGTCGTGAGGTGGGCGCATGACTTCCGCCGGTGACGATGCAGAGCGAAGCGATGCTGAGGAGCGGCGCACGACTTCCGCGGTGACGCGGGTGATCGAGGACGCCCTGCAGGCCAGCGGGCTGAACTATTCGAAACAGGATGGCGCACATGGCGGTCTGTCCGGTTTGGTGGTGGAACTGCCGGGCGAGCGCAAGCTCAAGACCAACACCATCTTGAGCATCGGTGAGCATTCGGTGCGCGTCGAGGCGTTCGTGTGCCGCAAGCCGGACGAGAACCACCGTGGTGTCTACCGGTTCCTGCTCAAGCGCAATCGCCGCCTCTACGGCGTGGCCTACACGCTGGACAACGTCGGCGACATCTACCTGGTGGGTCGCATGTCGCTGCCGTCGGTCGACGCCGACGAGATCGACCGGGTGCTCGGGCAGGTGCTCGAAACGGTGGACTCGGACTTTAATACGTTGCTGGAGTTGGGTTTTCGCTCGTCGATTCAGAAAGAGTGGGAGTGGCGGGTGTCGCGCGGTGAGTCGCTGAAGAACCTGCAGGCCTTCGCCCATCTGATTGACGACGACGATGACGATTAGCCCGCGGTCACGCTCGGCGCGACTCGACGAGTGCGTGAGAGACTGACCGGCATGGGTGACTCTGCCACGCTGGTGCTGCTTCGCCACGGCGAAAGCGAATGGAACTCGCTGAATCTGTTTACCGGCTGGGTGGATATCGGGCTGACCGACAAGGGCCGCGCCGAGGCGGTGCGCAGCGGCGAGCTGCTGGCCGAACACAATTTGTTGCCCGACGTCCTGTACACGTCGCTGCTGCGCCGGGCCATCTCCACCGCGCACCTGGCGCTGGACGCCGCGGACCGGCTCTGGATTCCGGTGCGGCGCACCTGGCGGCTCAACGAACGTCATTACGGGGCGCTGCAGGGCCTGGACAAGGCCGAGACCAAGGCGCGCTACGGCGACGAGCAGTTCATGGCCTGGCGACGCAGCTACGACACGCCGCCCCCGCCGATCGAGAAGGGCAGCACCTACAGCCAGGACGCCGATCCGCGGTACGCCGACATCGGCGGCGGGCCGCTGACCGAGTGCCTCGCCGACGTCGTCGTCCGCTTCCTGCCGTATTTCACCGACGTCATCGTTCCAGACCTGCGCGCCGGCAAGACGGTGCTGATCGTCGCGCACGGCAACTCGCTGCGGGCCCTGGTCAAGCACCTCGACCGGATGTCCGACGACGACATCGTGGGACTGAATATCCCGACCGGCGTCCCGCTGCGCTACGAACTGGACGCCGACCTGCGGCCGGTGGTGCCCGGCGGCACCTATCTCGACCCCGAAGCGGCCGCCGCCGGTGCCGCCGCGGTCGCCGGCCAGGGGCGCGGGTGATGTTCGCGCGCCGGCACGATTTGGTGCGCGAAAGCCTCCCACTAGCCAAACTTCACGTGAACGGGAGCGGAACACCTGTGACGCAAGGTGTGACTTGTCCGATTTTGGCCGCGTTCTGCTAGGGCAGCGTTCAGGAAGATTTGTAGGATTTGCTATGTGACTGTGTTCTCGGCGCTGTTGCTGGCCGGGGTGTTGTCCCTGCTGGCACTGGCCGCAGGTGTGGCGTTCGGGGCCCGGCTGTCCCCGCGCGCGGTGCAGCACCGCCAGCGGGTGAGCACCGAATGGACCGGGATCACCATCGGGCAGATGCTGGAATGCATCGTGGCGCTCATGCCGGTGGGCGCGGCGGTGGTGGACGTCCATCGCGACGTCGTCTACCTCAACGACCGGGCCAAGGAGCTGGGCCTGGTGCGCGACCGCCAGCTCGATGACCAGGCGTGGGAGGCGGCGCAGCACGCGCTGACCGGCGTCGACGTCGAATTCGACCTGCAGCCGGCGAAACGGGCGGGCGGCCGGTCCGGGCTATCGGTGCACGGGCAGGCCCGGTTGCTCAGCGAAGAAGACCGCCGGTTCGCCGTGGTCTTCGCCCACGACCAGTCGGACTACGCGCGGATGGAAGCGACCAGGCGCGACTTCGTGGCCAACGTCAGCCACGAGCTCAAGACCCCGGTGGGTGCCATGGCCCTGCTCGCCGAGGCCCTGCTGGCTTCGGCCGACGACTCCGAAACCGTGCGGCGGTTCGCCGAGAAGGTGCTCGTCGAAGCCAACCGCCTGGGCGACATGGTCGCCGAGCTGATCGAGCTGTCCCGGTTGCAGGGCGCCGAGCCGCTGCCCAACGTCATCGAGGTCGACGTCGACAGGGTTGTGAGCGAAGCGATTTCGCGACACAAGGTGGCAGCCGACAACGCCAACATCGAGGTCCGTACCGACGCCCCCAACGGTTTGCGGGTGCTGGGCGACGAAACGCTGTTGATTACCGCGCTGGCCAACCTGGTGTCCAACGCGATCGCCTATTCGCCGCCGGGTTCGCCGGTGTCGATCAGCCGTCGCCGCCGGGGGGAGAACGTCGAGGTCGCCGTCACGGATCGCGGGATCGGCATCGCCCTGGAAGACCAGGAGCGGGTTTTCGAGCGGTTCTTCCGGGGCGACAAGGCTCGCTCACGCGCCACCGGTGGCAGCGGCCTGGGCCTGGCCATCGTCAAGCACGTCGCGGCTAACCACAACGGCACAATCGGCGTGTGGAGCAAGCCGGGAACCGGATCGACATTCACCCTGTCCATTCCGGCGGCCATGCCGTCCCATCGAGACGAGGACGAATCCGAGCAACCACAGGACCGCGAGGTGCGCCCCAACCGGTCCCAACGAGAGGAAGAACTAAGTCGATGACCCGCGCTAACGACGCTGCAGAGCGTCGCGATGAGAAGGAGTGGCGCGCATGACGAGTGTGCTGATCGTGGAGGACGAGGAATCGCTGGCCGACCCGCTGGCGTTCCTGTTGCGCAAGGAGGGCTTCGAGGCCACGGTCGTGACCGATGGACAAGCCGCGCTGGCCGAGTTCGATCGTGGCGGCGCGGACATCGTGTTGCTCGATCTGATGCTGCCCGGCATGTCGGGGACCGACGTGTGCAAGCAGTTGCGTGCTCGTTCCAGCGTGCCGGTGATCATGGTGACCGCGCGGGACAGCGAGATCGACAAGGTCGTCGGGTTGGAGCTCGGCGCCGACGACTATGTGACCAAGCCGTATTCGGCGCGCGAGTTGATCGCCCGGATCCGCGCGGTGCTGCGCCGTGGCGGGGACGACGATTCCGAGATCAGCGACGGGGTGCTCGAGTCCGGCCCGGTCCGGATGGATGTCGAGCGCCACGTCGTTTCGGTCAACGGTGACGCAATTACCTTGCCGCTCAAGGAATTCGACCTGCTTGAGTACCTGATGCGCAACAGCGGCCGGGTGCTGACCCGCGGGCAGTTGATCGATCGGGTGTGGGGCGCGGACTATGTCGGCGACACCAAGACGCTCGACGTTCACGTCAAGCGTCTGCGGTCCAAGATCGAAGCCGACCCGGCCAACCCGGTGCACCTGGTGACGGTGCGGGGCCTGGGCTACAAGCTCGAAGGCTAGCGCGTAGATCGGGCGCCGGTCACCGCGTCGGCAACGCCCAACGCCAGCGCCATGATCGACACCTGCGGATTGACCTCCGGGCAGCTCGGCAGGATCGAGGCGTCGGCGACCCACACCCCGTCCACACCGCGCAGCTGCCCGGTCCCATCGACCGGGCAGAGCTGATCGTCGGCGCCGGCGGCCGCCGTGCCCGTCGGATGGAAAGCGGCCAGGTGCAAGCCTCTCGGGTCGCTGCGCCGCAACACGTCCTGCAGGGCGGGCAGCGACGTCACCGTCCTCGCGCCGGGCAAACCGGTGAGCACCTCGGTCGCCCCCGCGGCGAACAACAGCCGGCCCATGGCCTCGATCGCGACGACGAGCTTGGCGACGTCGGCGGGGGCGATGTTGTAGCGCACCAGCGTCTCGCCGCGCACCGTGGAAACCGACCCGGCACCGCGATCGGCCACCATGGCGCCGAAGGTCGCCACCCGCTCCGCCCGGTCCAGCCAGCCGAGCAGCTCCGCGCCGTAGCCCGGAAACACCATCGAACCCATCCCGGGCGGGGTGGAGGTCGCTTCGATGAGCACCCCGTGTGATTCGTGCAGCTCGTGAACCGCTGCACTTTGCAGCACCCCGTGCCAGGCGACGACGTCGTCCTCGAAGCGCCCCGCGAGCATCGTCGCCGGATGCAGTGCCAGATTGCGGCCGAGCCGCGGGTGCGTGCCAAAGCCGCTGCGCCGCAACAGCCCCGGCGTCTCGGTGGCGCCGGCCGCCACGATGACCGTGTCGGCCAGGACGTCCAGCGCCGTGCCGTCGGGCCGGCGGGCCCGCACACCCACCGCGCGCCCGCGCCGGTGTAGCACCCGTTCGGCGCGGGCCTGGGAGATGATTCGTGCGCCCGCCGTGCACGCCTGGGGCAGCGCGTTGAGGTGCACGCCGAACTTGGCGTTGCGGGGGCAGCCGATCGCGCACTGGCAACAGCCTTCGCAGCCCGGCGCATTGCGCGGAATGGGCGCCGCGGCCCAACCCAGCGCCGCGGCGGCGTCCAGCAGCAGCCGTCCGTTGTGGCCCATGACCTCCAGCGGCACCGGGGCGACCCGCAGCGTGCGTTCGACGTCGTCGAGGTGTTCGGCCAGCCGGTCGGGATCGGCCAGCGCTAGCCCGAAGTCGTCGCGCCAGCGCCGCTGCACGGCCGGCGGCGGGCGATAGCAGGTGCCGGAGTTCACCACCGTGGTGCCGCCGACCGCCCGGCCGATGGGCAACACCACCGGGGGGCGTCCCAGGGCGACGGTGGCCCCGGCGCCGCGGTACAACCCGGCATAGCGGTCGATCGGATGGGTGGTGCGGAATTCCTCGACCGTCCACCGGCGCCCCTCCTCGAGAACCACGACGTCCAGCCCGGCCCGCGCCAGGCTGCGGGCCACCATCGCGCCGCCGGCACCCGACCCCACGATCACCGCGTCGGCGGTGACGACGGATTGGTGATCGGCCGAGGAGATGAGATTCAACACCGCGTCGGGGCGGGCCGTCTCCTGCTTCATGGCATGCGAAAGTAGTTCCGGCGCATAGTTTTCCGCGCCGTTGGCAAGCAACACGATCGCCTTCATGGCCTCGACGGCCGCACCGGCGTCCGGGCTCAGCGCGGCGACCCGCCGCAGCACCTGCTCGCGCCGGTCGGGTCCCAGCCGCGGCAGTGACCGGCCGGTGGTGACGTAGCTCGCCGCTGCCAGCGTGAGCAACCCGGCGCGCATGGCCACACGTGATGTGGTCGGCAGCTGGCGCAGGTAGCGCTCGACGCGATTCGCCAACTCGGCCGCGGGCGGGCCGCCGTGCTCCTCGGGCAGCAGCGCGGTTCCGAAAGACGTCAACGACGCCCTGGCTCGCTCGGCGACCAGGCTCATGTCCGCCGCGCGAGCCGACGGCCCAACTTGATGAAGAACGGATAGCTGGCGAAGATGGCGCCCGCCGCGGCGTGCAGAGGCCAGTCCGCTTTCGCGGTATTCACCCGGAAAACCCCGCTGTTCCACATGAAGTCGCGTCCATTGCGGGCGCGGAAGGGCCGCCAGAGCACTCCCAGTCCGGGGACGTTGTTGTACAACCCGAATGACCCGCCGAAGAAGACGCCCAGGGTGGCGGCCTCGGCGACATCGCGACGGTCGGCGGGCAACCGCCGCTCGATGAGCACGCCGGAGGCGAACAGCAGTGGTGGGTCGAGCAGAAAGCTCACGTCGGAATCCTTTCGTTGACGCCGGGTGCCGCGCGGCCGCGCAGGCCCACTTCGGCATGCCCGGTGCCCAGCACCGACCATTGCCGGTCGTCGATCTCGATGTAGATGTCGGCTTGTTCGGTGTTGGTGCACACCGCGCGGCCGCCGTCGGGATCGGTGTATTGCAGGCTCACGCACTTCTCGGCCGGCTGGTCGATCCGGATGAGCACCCGGCGACCGCCGATGCGCCCTTCCAGCTGCCAGTGCGCCACGCCGAGTGTCGTGCGCATCCGCAGCGACGGCAACGGGCTTGTGGGCCAATCCCTTCCGTCGATCCGAAACCGAATGAACGCCATCGGTGCCAGCCTGCGCAGCCCGGGCTTGTGCGAGACGGCGGTGACCGCCTCCAGGACGTCGCCGTCGCCGAGGTCGGCATGGACCCAGCCCCAGCGTTTGGCGTTGCCGTGCCCGTAGATGTGGGCGACGGCGCCGCGCCAGCCATCGATCGGGAATGCGGTGCCCGCGATGGTCAGCGAACCGGTGAAGTCGGCGGTGGGGGCGAGGACGACTTGGGCACCCGGCAACAGCTCGCGGTTCCAGGCCGTGCGGGGAAACGTCCAGAGCGGTGCGCCGGTGTCAGTCCAGGACAGATCCCAGGCCAGTGACCCGGCGCCTCCGCTGAGCTGTTTGTCGCCCACCCGTACGCCCTCGGCGTCGAACCAGCAGGAGCCGGTCGCGGCCCGGGTGGGCACGGGCCCGAATCGCTCGGTGCGGGGCGGACCGTCGGGGGCGAACCAGGTGGCCCAGCCGTGCGCGTAGGGGCCGTCGGCGCCGGTCAGCGGGGCCACCGTCTCGCAGTGCAGCCACAGCCCGGCGCGCGTCGCCGGATTCGACAGGGTGGCGTACCAGACTTCCATCCGGCCGGCCTTGCCGCGCCAGCGTGGCATCGCTGCCGAGCGCGTGTCGCCGTCCATTGCTCACCTTTCGTGGGTTCGTCCACTATATTGGTTGAGCCAATGAACCAGTCAAGTCCGCTGCGTCCACCGGATCGTCAACGTATCGATGAACAGATCGCCGCGTCGATCGCCGACGCCATCCTCGACGGCGCATTTCCCCCGGGCTCGGCCTTGCCGCCCGAGCGCGAACTCGCCGAACAGCTCGGCGTCAACCGCACCTCGCTACGCCAGGGTCTGGCCCGGCTGCAGCAGATGGGTCTGATCGAAGCCCGGCACGGCAGCGGCAACCTGGTCGCGGACCCGCAGGCGCTCACCCACCCGGCGGTGGTCGAGGCGCTGGTTCGCAAGCTGGGGCCCGAGTTCCTGGTGGAGCTGTTCGAGGTCCGGGCCGCCCTCGGCCCGTTGATCGGCCGGCTCGCGGCGCAATGCGGCGGGCCCGAGGACGCCGAGCCGCTGCGCGCCGCGTTGGCCACCGTCCGCGAGGCCGACAGCGCGCAGGCGCGCCAGGCCGCCGACCTGGCCTACTTCCGGGTCCTCATCCACCACACCCGCAACCGCGCACTGGGGTTGCTGTACCGCTGGGTCGAGCACGCCTTCGGCGGCCGCGAGCACGAGCTCACCGCTGCCTATGACGACGCCGCACCCGTGGTGGCCGGCCTGACCGCGATTACCGATGCTGTGCTGGCCGGCGATGTGGCCGCGGCCGCCACCGCGGTCGAGGACTATCTGAACGCCAGCGCACAGCGAATGGTCTTGTCGTACAACAAGACTCAAGCGCCCTAACGGTCTACTCGGCGATGCGAGTCGCCGGGTGCACCGCGATCAGCCCTAACTTGTTGCGGCGCTTGCACATTGAGGCCAGCTCCGCGTAGGCCTTGGTGCCCAGCAGCTCGGTGAGTTCGTCGGCCAGGCTTTCCCACACCTGCTTGGCGCCGACATGAGCGGCCGGATCGCCGGTGCAGTACCAGTGCAGGTCGGCGCCGCCGGAACCCCAGCCGCGGCGGTCGTATTCGGTGACCCAGGTCTTGAGGATCTCGGTGCCGTCGGGCCGGGTCACCCACTCCTGGCTGCGACGGATCGGCAACTGCCAGCAGACATCCGGTTTCATGGTCAGCGGTGGCACACCGAGCTTGAGGGCCTTGCTGTGCAGCGCGCAACCGGCTCCGCCCGCAAAACCGGGCCGGTTCAGGAAAATGCACGCATCCTTGTGCCTGCGGGTCCGGTACTGCGGTTCGCCGTCATGCTCGTCGAGCTCCAGGTATCCCTTGCGGCCCAAGCCCTTTTCTCGAAATTGCCAGTCGGCGTCGGTCAGCTTTTTCACCGCGTCGTCCAGGCGGGCGCGGTCGTCGTCGTCGGACAGGAACGCACCGTGCGAACAACACCCGTCATCCGGGCGGCCCAGGACCGTGCCCCGGCAGGCCGGAGTGCCGAACACGCACGTCCACCGGGAGAGCAGCCAGGTCAGGTCGGCGGCGATCAGGTGCTCGGGGTTGTCGGGGTCGTAGAACTCCACCCATTCGCGGGCGAAATCCAGTTCGACCTCTTGCCCCGGCTGTCCCGGTTCTGGGTGCGAATTCGCCACGGAGTCCACGTTAGACCACACTTCGCCCCGGCTGAGCCGCCGACACTCGCGGCCCGTATGACAGCGATCACGGCGGGTTAACCGGGTCGCGCAAAACTCTGCCATCGACGCCCGGTTAGGTTATCTACGTGCGATTGGGCGTTCTCGACGTGGGTAGCAACACGGTGCATCTCCTGGTGGTCGATGCCCACCGGGGCGGACACCCGACGCCGATGAGTTCGACGAAGGCCACCCTGCGGCTGGCCGAGGCCACCGACAGCGCCGGCAAGATCACCAAACGCGGTGCCGAGAAGCTGATCTCCACGATCGACGAATTCGCCAGGATCGCCGACAGTTCGGGCTGCAAGGAGCTGATGGCCTTCGCCACCTCGGCGGTCCGGGAGGCCGGCAACTCCGACGACGTGCTGAGCCGGGTGCGCAAGGAGACCGGCGTCGAGTTGCGCGTGCTGACCGGGGTCGACGAGTCGCGGCTGACCTTCCTGGCGGTGCGCCGGTGGTACGGGTGGAGCGCGGGCCGCATCATCAACCTCGACATCGGTGGCGGCTCGCTGGAGATGTCCAGCGGCCTGGACGAGGAGCCCGAGGTCGCGATGTCGCTGCCGCTGGGCGCCGGCCGGTTGACCCGCGAATGGCTGCCCGACGACCCGCCCGGCCGGCGCCGGGTGGCGATGCTGCGGGATTGGCTGGACGCCGAACTCTCGGAGGCCAGGGCGACGATCCTCGATCCCGGCGGTCCCGACCTCGCGGTGGCGTCGTCGAAGACTTTTCGCTCGCTGGCGCGGCTCACCGGCGCGGCTCCGTCGGGCGCCGGGCCGCGGGTCAAAAGGACGCTTACCGCAAACGGCCTCAGGCAACTCATATCTTTCATCTCTAGGATGACGACCGCTGACCGGGCGGAACTGGAAGGAGTGAGCGCCGAGCGGGCCCCGCAGATTGTCGCGGGCGCGCTGGTGGCGGAGGCAAGCATGCGAGCGCTGTCGATTGAATCGGTGGATATTTGCCCGTGGGCATTACGGGAAGGTCTCATCTTGCGCAAACTCGACAGTGAAGCCGACGGAACCGCCCTCGTGGGGCCGTCCGTGCGTAATGCTGGAGGTCAGGTAGTTGATCGGAATCAGAACCGATCGAGAGGCGACAAACCATGACCGGACCGCACTCCGAGACCGAGAGCCCCGGCACTCGGCCGATCTCGGTTGCCGAATTGCTGGCCAGAAACGGAACCATCGGCGCCCCGGCGGTGACCCGGCGTCGCCGTCGCCGGCGCGGCGACAGCGACGCGGTGACCGTCGCCGAGCTGACCGGCGAAATCCCGGTGATCCGTGACGATGACGACGCCCAACACGGCACTACCGACACGATCGAGGTCGCCGAACCCGCCCCGCCCGCCGAGGACGCCGTCTCCGAGCGGATAACCGAAGGTGAGGCCCGGCCCGCCTACTGGTCCGAGCCCGAGCAGCGCTGGCCCAAGTCGCCGCCGCAGCCCGAGCGGGTGTCGGGCCCCGAGCGCAGCGCCTATCCGCGGCCGTTGGCCAACGGGACCGCCAAGCCCGCGGAACCCTCCGGCGCCGAGGACATGAGTCCGGACCCGATGGACCATTACGCCGACATTCCCGTGGACGTGATGGACTCCGAGGTGCGCGAAGCCGAACCCGCGCTGGAGGACTCCGCCTACGTGCGGTCCTACCTGCGGTCGTCGGAGTCGCTCGAGGATGACGAGGGCGCCGCCGGCACGGGGTCGCTGACCGCCGGAATGCTCGGCGACGAGGAGCACCTCGATGGCGAGGACGCGCACGTCCGGGGCTCGGACGCTCACCGGGGGCGGGGCAGGCTCGACGCGCTGTGGCGCGGCAGTGTCGTTGTGCTGCAGTCGATCCTGGCCGTCGCGTTCGGCGGCGGGCTATTCGTGGCCTTCGACCAACTGTGGCGGTGGAACAGCATCGTGGCGTTGGTGCTCTCGGTGCTGGTCATCCTCGGCCTGGTGGTCGGGGTGCGGGTGGTTCGCAAAACCGAGGACATCGCCAGCACATTGATCGCGGTCGCGGTGGGTGCGCTGATCACCCTGGGGCCCCTGGCGCTGTCGTTGCAGTCGGGCTAGCGGCGCCCACATACAGTGCGCCCAGCCATCAAAGTCGGCCTTTCCACGGCTTCGGTGTATCCGTTGCGGGCCGAGGCCGCGTTCGAGTACGCGGCCCGGCTCGGCTACGACGGTGTCGAGCTGATGGTGTGGGCGGAGTCGGTGAGCCAGGACGTCGCGGCCGTCAAGAAGCTGTCCCGGCGCTATCGCGTCCCGGTGTTGTCCGTACACGCACCGTGCCTGCTGATCTCGCAGCGCGTGTGGGGGCCCAACCCGATCCCCAAGCTGAACCGCAGCGTGCAGGTCGCCGAACAGCTCGGCGCGCAGACCGTCGTCGTGCACCCGCCGTTTCGCTGGCAGCGGCGCTACGCGGAGGGGTTCAGCGAGCAAGTGGCGGCGCTGGAAGCGTCGAGCGACGTGATGATCGCCGTGGAGAACATGTTCCCGTTCCGGGCGGACCGGCTTTTCGGGTCGGGTCAGTCGCTGGAACGGATGCGCCGCCGTGGCGGCGGCCCCGGTCCGGCGATTTCGGCGTTCGCGCCCTCCTACGACCCGCTCGACGGCGCCCACACCCACTACACGCTGGACCTGTCCCACACCGCGACCGCGGGCACCGACTCGCTGGACATGGCGCAGCGGATGGGAGCGGGGCTAGTCCATCTGCACCTGTGCGACGGCAACGGGCTGCCCGCCGACGAGCATCTGGTGCCGGGGCGCGGCACGCAACCCACCGTCGAGGTGTGCCAGATGCTGGCCGGCAGTCATTTCGCCGGGCACGTCATCCTGGAGGTGTCGACGTCCAGCGCGCGTTCAGCCAATGAGCGCGAAGCCATGCTCACCGAATCGCTCCAGTTCGCCCGCACGCATCTGCTGCGCTGATCACTCAGGAGACCCGCGAAAGTCCATGAACGCGTTATTCAGCACCGCAATGTCCTTGCGGGAGACCGGTTCAGGTGTTTACGAAGGAGAACTCGACAAGCGCTGGACCATCGGTCCCAAGGTGCACGGCGGCGCGATGCTGGCGCTGTGCGCCAACGCCGCCCGCACCGCCTGCGGCGGACAGTCGGCCGGGCCCGAGCCGATCCAGCAGCCCGTCGCGGTGTCGGCGAGCTTCCTGTGGGCGCCCGATCCGGGGCCGATGCGGCTGGTCACGTCCATCCGCAAGCGCGGCCGCCGGATCAGCGTCGTCGACGTCGAACTCACCCAGGGCGACCGCACCGCGGTGCACGCCGTGGTCAACCTCGGTGAGCCGGAGCACTTTCCTCCCGACGGTGCGGCCAAGCCGCTGCTGTCGGCCAACCCGGTGCTGGATCTCATGGCGCCCGAACCGCCCGACGACCTCGAGCCGATCGGCCCCGGGCACCCGCTGGCCGGCCTGGTCCACCTCGGCGAGGGCTGCGACGTGCGGCCGGTGCTGTCGACGATGCAGGCCCGTTCCGACGGGCACCCGCCGGTGATCCAGATGTGGGCGCGCCCCCGCGGCGTCGCCCCGGACGCGCTGTTTGCGCTCATGTGCGGCGATATGTCGGCACCGGTGACCTTCGCCGTCGACCGCACCGGCTGGGCGCCCACAATCCAGCTCACCGCCTACCTGCGGGGCTTGCCCGCCGATGGCTGGCTGCGCATCATCGCGACCTGCACCGAGATCGGGCACGACTGGTTCGACGAGGACCACACCGTCGTCGACAGCCTGGGGCGCCTGGTGGTGCAGGCCCGCCAGCTGGCATTGGTCCCTGCCGCTCGCTAGCGGGCGGTGTCTGCGATGCTGTCCGGCATGGCAAGAATCGCGATCATCGGTGGCGGCAGCATCGGGGAGGCACTGCTGTCGGGTCTGCTGCGTGCGGGCCGCCAGGTCAAAGACCTGGCGGTGGTCGAGCGGGTTCCCGAGCGCGCCAAGTATCTGGCCGACACCTACTCGGTGTTGATCACCTCGGTGCCCGAGGCGGTCGAAAACGCGTCGATCGTCGTGGTCGCGGTGAAGCCCGCCGACGTCGAGTCGGTGATGTCGGAGGTCGCGCGGGTGGCCGCGGCGGCCGAGAGCGATACCGCCGAGCAGGTGTTCGTCACGGTCGCGGCCGGCGTCACCATCACCTACTTCGAGTCCAAACTTCCGGCCGGAACGCCGGTGGTGCGGGCGATGCCGAACACGGCGGCGCTGGTCGGCGCGGGGGTCACGGCCCTGGCCAAGGGCAGGTTCGTCACGCCGCCGCAACTCGAGGGTGTCTCGGCCCTGTTCGACTCCGTCGGCGGGGTCTTGAGCGTTCCCGAAGGCCAAATGGACGCCGTCACCGCCCTGTCGGGCTCCGGTCCGGCGTATTTCTTCCTGATGGTCGAGGCCCTCATCGACGCGGGCGTCGCAGCGGGTCTGAGCCGCGAGGTGGCCGCCGACCTGACCGCGCAGACCATGGCCGGCTCGGCGGCCATGCTGCTGGAACGGATGGACGCCGATCGCCGGCTGGGGGAGGCCGAGGCCCCCGGAATGCGGGTGGACGCCACCGCGACGCAGCTGCGGGCGACGGTGACCTCGCCCGGCGGCACCACCGCGGCCGCCCTGCGCGAGCTGGAACGAGGCGGCCTGCGAGCGGTCGTGGACGCGGCGGTTCAGGCCGCCAAAATGCGCTCTGAGCAGCTAAGAATTACATCGGAATAATTCAGGAATTTTGAACTGATTATCCCCCACCAGTACCAGTAACCCCATCAGTCCCGCTATTCTCCTCTTGTAAGCACGTGTGGGTGCCAGCGGAGGGGAAGCCGCTGGCATGCGCGTGCCTGACACGATTGGGTTGCGATGACGTCTACGAACGGACCATCAGCGCGAGATTCTGCAGGTAAGGCGCGGGACACCAGTTCCGTCGATAGCCAGCAGGGCAGGACGCAATTTCTCACCGTCGCCGAGGTGGCGGCGTTGATGCGGGTCTCCAAGATGACGGTCTACCGGTTGGTGCACAACGGCGAACTACCCGCGGTGCGGGTGGGGCGGTCCTTCCGGGTGCACGCCAAGGCCGTCCACGACATGCTGGAGACGTCCTACTTCGACGCCGGCTGATCTGACCGGCGGCCGCTTCCGGGCGGCACCTGGCTTCGCGGTCGGGCGACGCCGGTTTGGCGTTGGGTGCGTCCGGCTGGGTAAAGTGACCGGGTCCAATCTTTGAAGCAGGTCTCGGTCAGATAGCGGAGTTCATGGGTTCAGTAATCAAGAAGCGGCGCAAGCGTATGTCGAAGAAGAAGCACCGCAAGCTGCTGCGTCGCACCCGGGTGCAGCGCAGAAAACTCGGCAAGTAACCCCCGCGGCGGCCTTCCTAAGGCCGTCATAAGGCCACAGTAAAAAGGCTGTAACTGGTCGCAACGCGCCATGGTGCGGCCGTCTCGCTGACCGCTAGGCTGTTCGGGTGGATGCGTCGAAGGGGGAGAACACCGGGCCGGACGACACCGCCGGCAACGCGGCGCATTACCCGAAAATCGTGCTGGTCACCGGTGCCTGCCGATTCCTGGGCGGCTACCTGACGGCTCGGCTCGCGCAGAACCCGATGATCAAAGGGGTCATCGCGGTGGACGCGACCGCCCCCAGCAAGGACATGCTGCGCCGGATGGGGCGCGCCGAGTTCGTTCGCGCCGATATCCGTAATCCCTTCATTGCCAAGGTGATTCGGAACGGCGACGTCGACACGGTGGTGCATGCGGCGGCCGCCTCGTACGCGCCGCGATCCGGCGGCACCGCGGCGTTGAAAGAGATCAACGTGATGGGCGCGATGCAATTGTTCGCGGCCTGTCAAAAGGCGCCCTTGGTGCGCCGCGTGGTGCTCAAGTCGACGTCGGAGGTATACGGCTCGAGCGCCCACGATCCGGTGATGTTCACCGAGGACAGCACCAGCCGTCGGCCCTTCCGCGCCGGTTTCGCCAAGGACAGCCTCGACATCGAAGCCTATGCGCGCGGATTGGGACGGCGCCGGCCCGACATCGCCGTGACGATCTTGCGGCTGGCCAACATGATCGGCCCGGCGATGGACACCACGCTGTCGCGTTATCTCGCCGGGCCTTTGGTGCCGACGATGTTCGGCCGCGACGCCCGATTACAGCTGCTGCACGAGCAGGATGCCCTGGGCGCGCTGGAGCGCGCGGCCATGGCCGGCAAGGCGGGAACGTTCAACATCGGCGCCGACGGCATCATCATGCTGTCGCAGGCGATCCGTCGGGCCGGCCGGATCCCTTTGCCCGTACCGGGTTTTGGCGTCTGGGCCCTGGATTCGTTGCGCCGCGCCAACCGCTACAACGAGATCAGTCGCGATCAATTTGATTATTTAAGTTATGGCCGTGTCATGGACATCAGCCGGATGCGTTCAGAACTCAACTACCAGCCGAAATGGGCGACGGCGGAGGCCTTCGACGACTACGTTCGCGGCCGCGGCCTGACTCCCATAATCGACCCACATCGGGTACGCTCCTTGGAGGGTCGCGCCATATCCTTAGCCCAGCGCTGGGGTAGCCGAAATCCAATTCCGTGGGGTGGGGTCAGGTAGGTATCGTGGCGGGTGAAACCAGAGCGAATGTCATTCCACTGCATACTAATCGGGGTCGGGTAGCGGCGCGCCGGAGAGCCGATCAAAGGGCGGAGTCAGCTCGCCAGCACCCCTCGGTGCTGTCCGATCCGCGCGGCCGCGCGTCGGCGGAGCAGATCGCCGCGGTGGTTCGCGAAATCGACGAGCACCGGCGTGCCACGGGGGCGTCATCCGCCGAGGCGCCGCTGAACGAGCTGGCGCAGCGCGTCGCGTCGGTTGCCGGATTCCTGCGCCAGCGGGTGACCGGCGACTACAGCGTCGACGAGTTCGGGTTCGATCCGCACTTCAACAGCGCAATCGTCCGGCCGTTGCTGCGCCTTTTCTTCCGGTCCTGGTTCCGGGTCGAGGTGAGCGGGATCGAGAACCTGCCCGGCGACGGCGCCGCCCTGGTGGTCGCCAATCACGCCGGGGTATTGCCGTTCGACGGGTTGATGCTGTCGGTGGCCGTGCACGACGAGCACCCCGCGCATCGTGAGCTACGGCTGCTCGCCGCAGACATGGTGTTCGACCTGCCCGTGGTGGGCGAAGCGGCCCGGAAGGCCGGCCACACCATGGCCTGCACGACGGACGCGCACCGGTTGCTCGCCGCCGGCGAGCTCACCGCCGTGTTCCCCGAGGGCTACAAGGGGCTGGGTAAGCGCTTCGAAGACCGCTACCGGCTGCAGCGGTTCGGCCGCGGCGGATTCGTCACGGCCGCGCTGCGGACGAAGGCGCCGATCATCCCCTGCTCGATCATCGGTTCCGAAGAGATCTACCCGATGCTGACCGACGTCAAGCTGCTGGCACGGCTGTTCGGGCTGCCGTACTTCCCGATCACGCCGCTGTTCCCGTTGGCCGGGCCGATGGGCCTGGTGCCGCTGCCGTCCAAGTGGCACATCGCGTTTGGTGAGCCGATTTGCACCGACGATTACGCGGCCTCCGACGCCGACGACCCGATGGTCACCTTCGAGCTGACCGACCAGGTGCGAGAGACCATCCAGCAGACGCTGTACCGGTTGCTCGCCGGGCGTCGCAACATCTTCTTCGGCTGATCGCGGCCGCCCGCCGCGGGTACTGATCGCGGTCGCCGGCCGCGGGTAGGGCCCAACGTCGACTTGTGGGGCGCTTTCCGCGGGCTTTCGGCGCAACAACCCGACGCTCGGTGTGTAGCCGGCAAGCGGCTACTTGACCATGGTGAACTGGCAGACGTTCGTGTAGCCGTCGCGGAACAGATCCGCGCAGCCCCGCAGGTACTTCAGGTAGATGTCGTAGGTCTCCTGCCCCTTGAGGGCGATCGCCTCATCCCTGTGAGCCTCGAGCGCATCCCCCCACGCGGTCAACGTCGGCACGTAGTTCTTCCCGATCTTGTGGTGGCGCTCGATCTTGAAACCCGCGTCGGTCGCATACTTGTCGACCAGGTCGATCTGGGGCAACTTTC
The DNA here is from genome assembly GCF_004298145.1 of Mycobacterium sp. Classification (GTDB taxonomy): domain Bacteria; phylum Actinomycetota; class Actinomycetes; order Mycobacteriales; family Mycobacteriaceae; genus Mycobacterium. Next base: position 88,852 of record NZ_SCRH01000005.1, on the reverse strand, counting down.
CGCCGGGATAGATCTCCTTCAGGATGAAACGGATGAAACGCAGCAGGGTCATGTTCACCTGCAAGCCGAGTTCTCTGCCCTCCTCGGCGGTGGGCACCACGATCGAGTGCAGCAGCATGCGGCCGTCGTCGGGCAGCAGGTCGTAGTACTTCTTGAAGAAGGTGGCGTAACGCTCGTACCCGGCGTCACCCGCGCCGTCGGCGAAGTGCTCGAACGCACCCAGCGACACGATCCGGTCGATGGGCCCGCCGTCGTATTCCTCCCAGCCCTGGACGCGCACCTCTTTCCGGCGGGGGCTGTCCATCTTGTCGAACTCGGCCACGCAATGGGCGTACTGGTTCTCGCTCAGCGTCAGGCCGATCACGTTGACGTCGTACTCGGCCACCGCGTGCCGCATCGTCGAGCCCCAGCCGCTGCCGATGTCGAGAAGCGTCATGCCGGGCTCGAGGTCCAACTTGTCCAGGGCGAGCTTGCGCTTGGCGTACTGCGCCTCTTCCAGCGTCATGTTGGGACGCTCTTCCCAGTAGCCGCAGCTGTAGGTCATCGAGGGGTCAAGCCACAGCTTGAAGAACTCGTTCGACTTGTCGTAGTGGGATCGCACGGCCTCCACCGGCGGCTTGAGCTGCGTGCCTCCCGTTTCCCCCTGTGCGGACATCGACTACGCCCCTAACTTTCCTCCAGATATGGATGCAACTGCCGCGGCGGTTGCTGCCACCTCGGCTTCGTTTGTGGATTCGCCCAACATTGTGACGACGCTGGTGACGACCGGATTTCCATCGGCGTCGGTCACTTCGCTGCGGATCTCCGCGAGTACGGTGCCGTGGGACTCGATCACCGAGTCGAGATAAGTGTCGAAGTAGAGCCTATCGTGCGCCAGGATCGGCCGGTGGAACTTGAATTTCTGGTCGCGGTGAATGACCCTGGCGATGTTGATGGGGATGCTGAATTTGGTGAAGATCTCCAGCTGCACGCGGCGCCCAGCGATCGCGAGGAATGTCAGCGGCGCCACCATCGCGGGGTACCCCGCTGCGGTGGATTCATGCTCGCCGAAGTGGGCCGGGTGGTCGTCCTTGATCGCCAGGGCGAACTCACGGATCTTTTCGCGACCGACCTCGAAGTAGTCCGGTGCGCGGTAATGGCTGCCGATGAGTCCTTCGGCTTCTTTGGGGACTGTCATGCCGCTGTGCTCTCCGCTCGAAAGATATCTGCGCGGCGCAGCTTATCAGCGTGATTGCCGTCGAGAGGCCACCGCGGCCAGCGCACCACCGGCCGCGCCCAGCGCCAACGCCGACGGCACCCCGATCCGGGCCGCCTTGCGGGCGGTGCGGAAATCGCGAATCTCCCATCCGCGCTCCCGGGCCAGCGCGCGCAGGCGGGCGTCGGGATTGATGGCGACCGCGGTGCCCACCAGCGACAGCATGGGCACATCGTTGTAGCTGTCGGAGTAGGCGGTGCAGCGTTTCAGGTTGAGCCCCTCGCGAATTGCCAGCGACCGCACCGCGTGCGCCTTGCCGGTGCCGTGCAGGATGTCGCCGACCAGCCTGCCGGTGAAGACACCGTCGACCGATTCCGCGACCGTGCCCAGCGCGCCGGTCAGGCCGAGTCGTCGCGCGATGGTCGCGGCGAGTTCGTAGGGGGTGGCGGTGATCAGCCACACCTGCTGGCCGGCGTCCAGATGCATCTGGGTGAGCTCGCGAGTGCCGGGCCAGATCTTGTCGGCGATGATCTCGTCGTAGATCTCCTCGCCGAGGGCCACCAGCTGCTCGACCGATCGGCCCTCGATGAAGGCGAGCGCCTTGCGCCGGCCCGCGGCGACGTCGTTGCTGTTTTCCTTCCCGAGGACCTGGAATTTGGCCTGGGCGACGATGAATCCGAGCACGTCGCGATAGGTGAAGTAGTTGCGCGTGGCCAGCCCGCGGCCGAAATGCACCGCCGAGGAACCCTGCACCAGCGTGTTGTCCACGTCGAAGAAGGCGGCCGCGGTCAGGTCGATCGGCGGCTGCGGGCGATCCTGCGTGGCGGCGGCTTCCCGCATGCCCTCGATCGCGCGGGCCGCGCTGGCGTCCGCGGCCAGCGACTCCAAGTCAACGTCACCGGTGTGGTCCGAGTTGACCGGGTCAGAGGAAGTCATCGCCCAACCTCCTAGATCGCTGTGCTGCCTGGTGACCCAGCGGGTGTCCCGACACCCAACCCTATCGGGCAGATGGCGTGGGGGCGTTGGCATGTCCCGGGCTGCCGAGTGTGACGCTGGCGGCACGTTCGACCCCGACTGTGACGCCAGCGTCACACTCGTCGCCGGCGGTGCGATCCGCTCACGACCACATACCGAGATTCGTCGACATCGCCCCGGTGTAGTTGCCGTGCGCAATCGTGGCCGCCTTCTCGAGCTGCGCCAGCGCCTCGCGCATCATCGCCTCGCCGCGCACCCAGTGCCGATGCGCCTCGGCGTGGGCCGCGGCGGCCTCACCCGTCCACGTGGTGTGCAAACGCGTTACGCGAGAATCGATTTCGGTGATCATGTCTTCGGCATAGCGTTGAAACGCCGTCATCCGCTGCACCGCGTCGGCCAGCGCTTGCGGATCCACCCGAAACGCCTCAGCCACCACGCACCGCCCGCTCCGCTTGGGCGGACCCGGCCTCGTTGCCCCGATAGCCCTCGCCGGCCCGGCCCACCAGATGCGCCAACATCGACAACCCCAGCTGTACCTCGTGAGCGCCCCGATGCCACTGTTCCCACGCCGAGGCGTAGGCGCTCCCCGACGCGCCCTGCCACCCGCCCAACATCTCACCGATCTGATCGTTGAGCTGGGACAGCTGAGCCGAAAGATGCTCGGCCGCACCGCTCAGCGAGACGGCGGCCCCCTGCATCACCACAGGGTCGACCCGGATCGTCTCGTCGGCCATAGCCGGAACATAACTCCTGGTAGGCGGCCCCACAAGTCGCTGATGACACACTGAGTCCATGACCCAGGTGCCCGGCAGACCGCAGGTGGAGTTGCTGACTCGCGACGGGTGCACCATCTGCGAGCGCGTCCTCGCCCGGCTGGCCGAGTTGGCCGGTGAACTGGTTTTCGACCTGTCGACGATCGACGTCGACGCCGCGGCCGCGGCCGGCAACCCCGCGCTGCGGGCCGAGTTCGGCGACCGGTTGCCGGTGGTCCTGCTCGACGGCCGCGAACACAGCTACTGGGAGATCGACGAGGCCCGGCTGCGCGCGGATCTCGCCCGCTGACGAGGCGGTCGGGTGGGCACCGGGCAATTATTTGGTAGCCCAGCTGATAAACGTTTACCGTGGACAGCAGTTCAGTCACTGGAGGATGCAAGGGAGCTGGCCAGGTGATGCTGCCGTGAGCGTCTTGCTCTTCGGGGTTTCGCACCGTAGTGCGCCGGTCTCCGTCCTGGAACAACTCAGCATCGACGAATCCGACCAGGGCAAGATCGTCGACCGGGTGCTGCAGTCGCCGCTGGTGACCGAGGCGATGGTGCTGTCGACATGCAACCGGGTCGAGGTCTACGCGGTGGTGGATGCGTTCCACGGCGGGCTGGCGGTGATCGGGCAGGTGCTGTCGGAACACTCCGGGATGTCGATGACCGATATCACCAAATACGCGTACGTCCGGTACAGCGAGGCCGCCGTCGAGCATCTGTTCGCGGTGGCCAGCGGCCTGGATTCGGCGGTGATCGGCGAGCAGCAGGTGCTCGGTCAGGTGCGTCGCGCGTATGCCGCCGCCGAGACCAATCGCACCGTCGGCCGTGTCCTGCACGAGCTGGCCCAGCGCGCGCTGTCGGTCGGCAAGCGGGTACATTCCGAAACCGCCATCGACGCCGCCGGCGCCTCCGTGGTGTCGGTCGCCCTGAACATGGCCGAACGCCGGCTGGATGGGCTGTCGGGCAGGACGGCCGTTCTGGTCGGCGCCGGAGCGATGGGCGCCCTGGCCGCAGGACACCTGTCTCGTGCCGGCATCGCGCAGGTCCACGTACTCAACCGGTCGCAGTCGCGGGCGCAGCGCCTGGTCCGCAAGATCCGCGAAACCGGTGTGCGGGCCGACGCGCTGGCACTGGAGCAGCTGGCCGACGTGCTCGCGGGTGCCGACGTCGTGGTCAGTTGTACGGGGGCGGTGAGCCCGGTGGTCTCACTGGCCGACGTGCACCACGCGCTCGCCGCCGCCACCCGCGATGAGGCGGCCCACCCCTTGGTGATCTGCGACCTGGGCATGCCGCGCGACGTTGACCCCGCGGTGGCCGGATTGCCGGGCGTCTGGGTCGTCGACGTGGACCGCGTGCAGCATGAGCCCTCGGCCCACGCCACGGCCGCCGACGTCGACGCCGCCCGCACGATCGTGGCCACCGAAGTTACCGCCTACCTGGCCGGCCAGCGGATGGCCGAGGTCACGCCGACGGTGACGGCGCTGCGTCAGCGCGCCGCCGATGTGGTCGAAGCGGAGCTCCTGCGCCTGGACAACCGGCTCCCCGGGCTTGCCAGCGCCCAGCGCGAAGAGGTGGCACGCACCGTGCGACGGGTGGTGGACAAGCTGCTGCATGCGCCGACGGTGCGGATCAAGCAGCTCGCCAGCGCCCCCGGCGGTGACAGCTACGCGGAGGCATTGCGCGAGCTTTTCGAACTCGACCAGACCGCCGTCGATGCCGTCGCTGCGGGTGAATTACCAGTCATATCAAGCGGATTCGACGCGGGCACCCCGCAGCAACCCGCCGAGTAGCCGATTGGCGAACGTGATCCGGATAGGCACTCGGGGCAGCCTGTTGGCCACCACCCAGGCCGGGCTCGTCAGAGACGCCCTGATCGCTCTGGGGCATCCAGCGGAGCTGGTGACCATCACCACCGTCGGGGACCGGTCGTCGGGGCCCATTGAATCCCTCGGGGTCGGTGTCTTCACCACGGCGCTGCGCGAGGCCATGGACGAGGGCCGGGTGGACGCCGCCGTGCACTCCCACAAGGACCTGCCGACGGCTGACGATCCAAGGTTTGCTGTAGCGGCCATACCCGTGCGCAACGATCCCCGTGACGCGCTGGTAGCACGTGATGGACTGGTGCTCGGGGAGCTGCCGTCCGGTTCGCTGGTGGGAACCTCGTCGCCGCGTCGGGCCGCGCAGCTTAGAGCATTGGGTCTCGGTTTGGAAATCCGCCCCCTACGAGGCAACCTAGACACCAGGTTGAACAGGGTAAGCAGTGGTGATCTTGACGCGATCGTGGTGGCCCGGGCGGGTTTGGCCCGACTTGGTCGTCTCGATGACGTCACCGAGACGCTAGAGCCGGTGCAGATGTTGCCAGCACCGGCTCAGGGCGCGCTCGCCGTCGAATGCCGTGCTGGTGACAGCCGGTTGATGGCAGTGCTGGCGGAGCTGGACGACGCCGACACGCGTGCGTCGGTCACCGCGGAGCGAGCCCTGTTGGCCGAACTGGAGGCCGGTTGCTCCGCACCGGTGGGCGCGATCGCAGACGTGGTCGAGTCCATCGATGAGGAAGGCCGGATCTTCGAAGAGCTGTCGCTGCGTGGCTGCGTGGCGGCACTGGACGGGTCCGACGTGATCCGCGCGTCCGGCATCGGCACTCCCGGTCGGGCACGAGAGCTTGGGCTTTCGGTCGCCGCGGAGCTGTTCGAGCTTGGCGCCCGAGAGCTGATGCGCGGAGCGCGGCAAGACCCGACGCGAGGAAATTAAGTGCGAGTTACGTGGGAGCGACAATGACGACGCGAGGGCGTAAGCCGACACCCGGGCGCATCACGTACGTGGGCGCCGGCCCCGGTGACCCAGGACTGTTGACGACCCGGGCCGCCACGGTGCTGACGAACGCCGCTCTGGTGTTCACCGACCCTGACGTGCCCGAGCCGGTGCTGGCCCTGATCGGCAAAGACCTGCCGCCGGTGTCGGGACCGGCCCCGGCCGACCCGGCCGCCTCCGACGGCGACGGTTCCGACCAGGGCCAGGCGCAGCCGGCGGTGATCTCCGGCGGTCCCGATGTCCGCCCGGCGCTGGGCGATCCGGCCGAGGTCGCCAAGACACTGACCCACGAGGCGCGGGCGGGCGTCGACGTGGTGCGGCTGGTGGCCGGTGACCCGCTGACGGTCGACGCCGTCATCACCGAGGTCAACGCCATCGCGCGGAGCCACCTGCACATCGAGATCGTGCCGGGCCTGGCTTCCACCAACGCGGTCCCGACGTACGCGGGGCTGCCGCTGTGCTCCTCGCACACGGTGGCCGACGTGCGCGACCCACATGTCGACTGGGAGGCTTTGGCGGCGGCGCCCGGTCCGCTGATTCTGCAGGCCACGTCGTCGCATCTGGCCGACGCGGCGCGCACCCTGATCGAGCATCAGCTCGCCGAGAACACTCCGTGCGTGGTGACCGCGCACGGCACCACCTGCCAGCAGCGTTCGATCGAGACGACGCTGCACGGCTTGACCGACTCGGCGGTGCTGGGCGGTACAGACCCGGCCGGCCCGCTGACCGGTCCGCTGGTGGTGACCATCGGCAAGACGGTGTCCAGCCGGGCGAAGCTGAACTGGTGGGAGAGCCGCGCACTGTACGGCTGGACCGTGTTGGTGCCCCGCACCAAGGACCAGGCCGGCGAGATGAGCGAGCGCCTGACGTCCTACGGCGCGCTGCCGATCGAGGTGCCGACCATCGCCGTCGAGCCACCGCGCAGCCCCGCGCAAATGGAGCGGGCCGTCAAGGGATTGGTCGACGGCCGGTTCCAGTGGGTGGTGTTCACCTCCACCAACGCGGTGCGCGCGGTGTGGGAGAAGTTCGGCGAGTTCGGTCTGGACGCGCGCGCGTTCTCCGGGGTGAAGATCGCCTGTGTGGGCGAGTCGACCGCCGACCGGGTCCGGGCGTTCGGGATCAGCCCCGAGCTGGTTCCGGCCGGCGAACAGTCCTCGCTGGGTCTGCTTGACGACTTCCCGCCCTACGACAGCGTTTTCGATCCGGTCAACCGGGTGTTGCTGCCGCGGGCCGACATCGCCACCGAGACCCTGGCCGAGGGCCTGCGCGAACGTGGTTGGGAGATCGAGGATGTCACCGCCTATCGGACGGTGCGGGCCGCTCCGCCGCCGGCGGAGACGCGGGAAATGATCAAGACCGGCGGGTTCGACGCGGTGTGTTTCACGTCCAGCTCCACGGTGCGGAACCTGGTCGGTATCGCCGGTAAGCCGCACGCGCGGACGATCATCGCCTGCATCGGTCCCAAGACCGCCGAGACCGCCGCCGAGTTCGGTCTGCGGGTCGATGTGCAGCCCGAGACCGCCGCGGTTGGTCCGCTGGTCGATGCTTTGGCCGAACACGCCGCGCGGTTGCGCGCCGAGGGTGCGCTGCCACCGCCGCGCAAAAAGAGCCGCAGGCGCTAGTGCCGCGGCACCGCCCCCGTCGGCTCCGTTCAACCCCGGCGTTGCGCCGTTTGGTCGCGCAAACGTCCTTGGAGCCAAGACATTTGGTGCTGCCGATGTTCGTCGCCGACGGCATCGACCAACCACGGCCGATCGCCTCCATGCCGGGGGTGGTGCAACACACCCGCGACTCGCTGCGTGGCGCCGCCGCCAGTGCCGTCGCCGCCGGGGTGGGTGGGTTGATGCTGTTCGGTGTGCCCCGTGACGAGGCCAAGGACTCGGTGGGCTCTGCCGGCACCGATCCCGATGGCATCCTCAATGCCGCCCTGCGCGACCTGGCCAAGGACCTCGGCGAGGCCACCGTGCTGATGGCCGACACCTGCCTGGACGAGTTCACCGACCACGGCCACTGCGGCGTCCTCGACGACCGGGGTCGGGTGGACAACGATGCCACCGTGGCCCGTTATGTGAAACTTGCTGTGGCGCAAGCTGAGTCGGGTACTCACGTGGTAGGTCCGAGCGGGATGATGGACGGCCAGGTGGGTGCTATCCGCGACGGACTGGACGCCGCCGGCTATACCGACGTGGCGATCATGGCCTACGCCGCCAAGTTCGCGTCGGCGTTCTACGGCCCGTTCCGGGAGGCGGTCAGTTCCAGCCTGTCCGGCGACCGGCGCACCTATCAGCAGGAGACGGGTAATTCCCGGGAAGCGCTCCGCGAAATCCAGCTCGATCTGGACGAGGGCGCCGACATTGTGATGGTCAAGCCGGCGATGAGTTATCTCGACGTGGTGGCCGCCGCGGCGGACATCTCGCCGGTCCCGGTGGCCGCGTATCAGGTGTCGGGGGAGTACGCGATGATTTGCGCTGCGGCCGCGAACAATTGGATCGACGAGCGCGCCGCGGCGCTGGAGTCATTGACAAGCATCCGGCGCGCCGGAGCCGATATCGTTCTCACCTATTGGGCCGCGGATGCGGCGGCGTGGCTTTCGTGAGATGGGGCTTGGAATGACTATCAGCAGCGACAGCGAACCCCAGTCGTTGTTCTACGAACCCGGTAGCAGCTGGTGGTGGGTGGCATCCGGCCCGGCAGCGGCGGCGGCCATGATCCTGATCGAAATCTGGAGCGGCGCCAAGGTGTCGCTCGTGGTCCCCGCGATCTTCTTGGTGGTGGTGTCGATGTTCGTGGGGTTGCAGGTGAAGGCGGCACGGATCCACGTCTCGGTCGAGCTCACCGAGGACGCACTGCGCCAAGGCACCGAGACCATCTTGGTGCGCGAAATCATCAGGGTGTATCCCGAGGCCGAGAACCACGAGGCCTCCGGCAAGGAGCTGGCACGCTGGCAGTCGGCCCGGGCGCTCGGCGAATTGGCCGGGGTGCCGCGCGGGCGGATCGGCATCGGCCTCAAGCTCACCAATGGGCGTACCGCCCAGGCGTGGGCGGTACGTCACCGTCGGCTGCGCGCGGCCCTGACCCCACTGGTCCAGGAGCGGGTCGAGCCCCCCCGATCCGACGTCATCGACGGTGACCGGGACGACCCCCCCGGTAACCACGCCGGCCCGGCGCAATGATCGCCAGTTACCGGGCGGTGGTCGAGCTCGTCGTGGCGGTGGCCGCGCTGGTGGGTTCGGGAGTGAGCTGGACGCGCTCGCATCACACGGTGAGGGTCGCGCCCATCGCGGACGGGCAGCCCTTCACCACGTCGCTGGTTTACGATCCGCAGCTGTTGCTGCTGACGTTGGTGCTGTTGACGAGCGCCGGGGTGCTGGCGGTCGCGGGAGCGGCCAGGCTGCGGCGTGCGCGCTCTGGCGCTACGACGTCTTCCTGACCAGCCCCAACGCCATCCGGCGGCGGACCACGATGGCGTCGGCCCGATCGCGCAGCGCCTCGTGGACCGAGCGCATCAGCGGAAAACTGGCGTCATGACCGGTGTCTTCGAGCAGCTTGGTGGCCGCTGAGCTGGCTACCAGTGTCCAATCCACCCCGGCGGCGCGACAATCCGCGTCGAACGCGTACAACAGCGAGATGGCGGCCTCAGCAAATTGGCTGACATCGGCGACGTCGAGCACCAGGGGGTTTTCCCCGAGCATGAAACGCCGAATGTGGTGACTGATGCGGCCGACATTGGCGTCATTGATGTCGCCGCGGATATGGACCACGGTCGCCAGGTGGCGATAGTGCGCGCGGACCTGGGCGCCATCGCACTCAAAGACATAGTTGTCGTGGCGACTCTCGGAGCCTGCGATCGCCATGAGGACCCCTCACTCTCCGTGCCGCTCGCGCTGGCTTTGGGGGCCGCCTGCCCGCTCACCAAAGCCGCATTCAACGCTAGGCCGCAAGCCTAAGGAGACCGGTAGCCGCGCCTAACTCTTTGTTAAGAAGCGAATGTGGTTTCCGGGGCGGAGCAAACCTCCGCAATGGGCGTCGAGCATTCCGGGCGGCCCTGAATACCGTCTGCCACACCACAACCGTCCCCGCATGTCGGTCATTGCGCTGCTAGGCTGCCATGGCTGCCGGTTGCTGGTCCGGGGGGCTTGCGAAATGGCGAGATCGCCCGATCAGCCGAGCTGGCAGGAGAACGAAACAGCAGGATCCAGACGGGAAGAGCAGCGTGCGGGGCGGAGAGATCCGGGGCGAAATCAAGGCCCTGACGGGACTCCGTATCGTCGCCGCGGTCTGGGTGGTGCTGTTTCATTTCCGGCCGATGCTCGGCGATGCGTCGCCCGATTTGCGGGATGCCCTCGCACCCGTGCTCAACTGCGGCGCCCAGGGCGTCGACCTCTTCTTCATTCTCAGCGGGTTCGTGCTGACGTACAACTACCTCGACCGCATGGGCCGGTCCTGGTCCGCCCGCGCCACCCTGCATTTCCTGTGGCTGCGGCTGGCCCGGGTGTGGCCGGTGTATCTGGTCACGTTGCACCTGGCCGCCCTGTGGGTGATCTTCACCCTGCACGTCGGTCATGTGCCGTCGCCGGACGCCGCTTCGCTCACCGCGATCAGCTATGTGCGCCAGATCCTGTTGGTGCAGTTGTGGTTTGTCCCTTTCTTCGATGACTCGAGTTGGGATGGGCCGGCCTGGTCGATCAGTGCGGAATGGCTGGCCTACGTGCTCTTCGCCCCGCTGGTGTTGGTGCTGCTGCGGATGAAGCAGGCGACACGGGCGCGCAGCCTGATGGCGCTGGCGTTCGCGGCGTCGTTGCCGCCGGTGGTGATGCTGTTGGCCAGTGGCCACTTCTACACGCCGTGGAGCTGGCTGCCGCGGATCGTCACGCAGTTCACCGCCGGCGCCCTGGCGTGTGTCGCGGTGCGCAGATTGCGGTTGACGGACCGTGGCCGCCGTGTCGCGGGATACATCTCCCTGCTTCTTTTGGCCGCCATGGTGGGCGTCCTGTATTGGTTTGGCGCGCACCCGATATCGGGAGTGGTGGAGAACGACAGCGGCGGCGTCGTCGACGTGTTGTTCGTCCCGCTGGTGATATCGCTGGCCGTCGGCCTGGGAAGCCTGCCGAGGGTGCTGTCGACCCGGGTGATGGTGTACGGCGGCCAGATCTCGTTCTGCCTGTACATGGTGCATGAATTGGTGCACACGTCCTGGGGTTGGGCCGTGGAACAATTCGAGCTCACAACGCAGGACAACCCGTGGAAATGGAACGTCATCGGACTGCTCGCGATTGCCGTGGTCCTCTCGATCGTGTTGTATCACGCCGTCGAAGAGCCGGCCCGACGTTGGATGCGCAAGATGGTCGATGTCAGGGCCGTGACCGCGAGAAGTGATCCCGGCGAATCAACCAACGGCAAGCCGCATCCGATCGACCGTCCGCTGGAAGCGATTTCGGTCCGCGCGGTGTAATGGCTGCTTTTGCGCCCGGCCGCGAATCACGGGCAATATTCGGTGAGAACACGGCGGCACCAGACCATGCCGTTGACAGTGGAGGTAAGAGTGAGTCGTCTGGCCACCTTTCTCATTGGGTTGAGTTTTTTGGGGGGCGTGGGCATCGCATACCCGACGCAGGTGCGCACCTACGAGACGCTGACGCTGGACTTCCGGCTGAATCACCTGGCAGTCATCGGGGATTCGTACACCACCGGCACCGATGAGGGCGGCCTGGGCGCGCGGTCGTGGCCGTCCCGCGCGTGGCAGGCGCTCGGCGCGCGCGGTTCGCGGGTCTCGGCCGACGTGGCGGCCGAGGGCCGCGCCGGTTACGGCGTGCCCGGCGACCACGGCAGTATCTTCGAGGACCTGACCGCCCGGGCGGTCCAGCCCGACGACGCGTTGGTGGTGTTCTTCGGCTCCCGCAACGATCAGGGTGTCGATCCCCTGTTCCTGACCGAAAAGACCCACGCCGCTTTGGATCTGGCGCACCGACTTGCGCCGGCCGCGCGCTTGCTGGTGATCGGCCCGCCGTGGCCGACGGCCGACGTCCCGCCATCGATGTTCCTGATTCGCGACATCCTCGGCGGTGCGGCCGGGGCCGCCGGAGCGACGTTCATCGACCCGATCGCCGAACGCTGGTTCGTCGGCAGGCCCGACCTGATCGGTGCCGACGGTGTACACCCGAACGATGCGGGGCATCAGTACATGGCGGACAAGATCGCACCGCTCATCCGTACGCAGCTGTCGACCTGACCCGCGATCTCAGTCTTCCGCGTGCCGCTGGTAGTCCCATCGCTCCAGGCGATCTTGCAGGTGTAGCAGGCCGACCCCGGCGAGGGGTGCGGCGACTGCGATGCAGACCAGCAGCAGTGGAGACATGACTTAAAACCTCCAAAAACCTTTCACTGATCTGACGTTCGTTCGCCGCAAGAAGTTCATCGCCGTTCACCCGTCCGCCAGGGCGCGATCCGCCAGCGCACCCATCAGCGGTGCCACCAACTGCGCATACTCGGTCGTCACGTGGTTGTCGTCCCGGAACACGAGGGTGTTGCCGACGATCAGCGGGCAGCGGTCGGGAGAGCAGAACAGGTCGGTCAGGTCGGCGTAGTGCCCGCCATTGCCGGTCACCGCCGCCTGCTCGGCGGCGATCCCGTCACCGTTCACCGCCGCGGATCTCGTTGGCGCACAAGCGGTTGCGTCGTCGAGGTGGGCCGACAGACAGGTCGGCGCGGACGAATGCGGGTCGGCGGCGGGCCCCAGCACCAGGACGGTTGCGCCGGTGCCGCGCAATTGCGCCACGGTACGGCCCAAGGTGTCGATCCACGCCGGGTCATAGGAGGTGAAACCGAAGTCCCCGCCGTAGCGCCGGCTCATGTCCAGCACCACCAGCCGCGGGCGCTCGGCGTTCATCCGGGCCATGATCTGGGCGCGCCACTGCGCGCATTCGGTGTACTCGCGGCCCAGATACGGGCTCACGATGTGCAGTTCCTGCAGCGGGCAGGTCACTTTGGCCAGCGTCTGAAGCCGCCAGTGCCGCTGCTCGGCGAGCTGCTCGAACGCCGGGTTCCACATGGCGGCGTGCGAGTCGCCGATCAGGGCGACGGTCGTCGGCGAGGCGGTGTCGCCGGTCGCGCACTCGCTTTGTCCGACGTCGCGCCAGGACCGCACACAGCCGTTGACGAACACCGCGGCCTTGTCGGCCGGCGCCTCGGCAAGCGGCGGGTCCAGGTTCGACGGGACCGCTCGCAGGCCGGCGGCCGCCGCGAGCACGACGCGCGCCTGTTCGAACGCCTGACGAACCGCGGCTTCCCGGGGGCTGAGCGCGGGGACGCCGGCCGGGGGTGCCGCGACGATGTTGGCCCGTGGTGCGGCAACCCCATGACCCACCGGCGCGGGGATCACGTTGAGCAGCAGCATGCATGCGCAGGCGGTGGCGGCGCTGGCGCCGCCCGCCACGGCCAGGCTGACTTTCGCCGATCGGCGCAGGGCCGCGGCGAAGCGGCCGGGGTTCTCGACCAGATGCAGGGTGATGACGGCGAGTCCGGCGGAGACGGCCGTCGCGCTCAGCCTGGCCGGCAGCCCCGCGGGCTCGCCGAGCAGCGCCGGCATCAGCAGCAGCACCGGCCAGTGCCACAGGTACCACGAGTAGGAGATCCGGCCGATGGCGCGCATCGCCGGGCGGCACAGCAGCCGACCGGGTCCGAGTCCGCCGGTGACGGCGCCACCGCCGATGATCAGCGCGGTGCCCAGCACGGGCAGCAGCGCCTCGGTGCCGGGGTACGGGGTGTGGGCGCCCAGCTGGGTGCAGGTCAGCAGGATCAACGCCAGGCCACCCCAGCCGGCGATCGACGCGGTCAGCAGCGACAGCCGGCGCCACTGCCGGATCGACAGGGCGACCAGGCCGCCGGCCGCCAGTTCCCAGGCCCGGGTGGGCAGTGAGAAGAACGCCCACGACGGCGACGTGTGGGTCCACAGCGCGCCGGCCGCCAACGACGCGGCGGCGACCACGGCGAGGACCACCGCGTAAGGCGCGGGGCGCTGCGCGGCGCCGCGCAGGAGCGGGATGCGCCGCGCTGACCAGGCGACGGCGATGATCAGCACCGGCCACACGAGGTAGAACTGTTCCTCCACGCCCAGCGACCAGTAGTGCTGAAACGGTGACGGCGCGTCGGTGGTCAGGTAGTCGGTGCCGTGCAGGGCGAACCGGTAGTTGCCGACGTACAGGGCGCTGGCGATGCCGTCGAGGAACACGCCGCGGGCCTGCAGCGGCGGCAGCACCGCGGCGGCACCGATCGCGGTGATGGCGCCGACGATGGCCGCCGCCGGCAGCAGCCGTCGGGCGCGCGCACCGTAAAAACGGCCCAGTGCAACGGTATTCGTGGTGGTCACTTCCCGGAAGAGCAGCCCGGTGATGAGAAAGCCGGAGATGACGAAGAAGACGTCCACCCCGATGTAACCGCCGCTGACGCCCGGGATGCCGGCGTGGTAGAGCACGACGGCGATCACCGCGACGGCGCGCAGTCCTTCGATGTCGGGCCGGAATCCCCGTCGGGAAGTCCGCCGCTCCACGTGGCGCGGGCTGCCGGCGACTGATTCCTCGCGAAGTGTCATCTGCGTGGGCTAGGTCGCCATCCAGGACAGTTCGCCGGGTAATTGGGTGCGCCAGTAGGCGACGTCGTGGCCGCCGAGCGAGAAGCTGCCTGCCGGTGGAGTTTTCAACTGGTAGACGAATTGCTTGGTGGCGAAATAGAAGCGGTCGAAGTTGCCGCAGTCCACCCGCAGCGGAATCGAATTCAGCGCCGGCAGACCGTGCACGCTGTTCTGCACAAAGTCCTCGTTGCTGTCGAACGCCCCGGGGGCACTTGTCGCGTATGAGGTGTACAACGCCGGGCTGATCGCGCAGATACCGGCGGTCCGTGACGGCCCCAGCTTGGCACCCAGATGAAGCGCCCCGTATCCGCCCATCGACCAGCCCATGAAACCGACCCGGGAGGTGTCGAAACCCATCGTGGACAGCATCGGCAGCAGCTCGTCGAGCACCATCGCGCCGGAGTCCTCGCCGGAAGTCCTTTTGTGCCAGTAGGTGTTGCCACCGTCGACGCCCACCACCGCGAACGGCGGCTTGCCCTCCTTGGCCAGCCGGGTCAGCCCGTCCGGGACGCCCAGGTCGATCATCTGGTTGGCATCGCCGTCCACGCCGTGCAGCGCGATCACGGGACGCAGCTTCCCGGTCTGGCCGGGCGGCATGGCGATCACATAGTTGGTCTTGATGCCCCCGCGGGCGGCCGACACGAACGATCCGGTGAGCCTGGTCGGCAGGGTGCTGCCCGCGGTCGGCGGCTCGAACGGGGCGGGAGCTTGCGGCAGCGTCGCGGCGTGCGACTTGTCCGGAGCCAGCAGCGAGCTGAAGGTGAACACGCCGGCGGTTCCGAGGCTGGCACCGGCGCCCATCCGGAGCACCGCCCGGCGTGTGAGGTCAGGCATGATCGCAATGATGCCGCGCTGAGCGGGTATTACCCGCCGAGCCACGCCGTATTGGAAGCATTGTGTGATCTGGCGTGACCTTTCGGTCACGAAGCGGTGATCTATTTCAGCGTTCGGCGACGGGATCGCTACACATCGTAGCGGCGGCGGCGATGGTTGCCACCACCCACAACATTGCGATCGGATTGCCTTCTGGCGCAGCGGGAGACCTGGCACCGCGGGATGCGGTCTCGAAGGTTTTCCAACCCCGCTTGTGGGCAGCAGATTCAGGCGCGGCGTCAACGGCATCCCTGAACGCGTCCCCGGCTGGTGTCCCGGCGCCCGATGTGTTGTGGTTGATGACCGACACCGGTCGCGGAGATCGCCGGGGATGCGCTCAGGAGGTGGCTGGTCATGGCTGGCACTTCGCAACTGCGCCAAGGGTTGTCGCAGCGACAACTCAGCATGATCGCGCTCGGCGGGGTAATCGGCGCCGGATTGTTCGTCGGATCCGGGGTGGTGATCAAAGACACCGGTCCGGCCGCATTCCTCACGTACGCCCTCTGCGGCCTGCTCATCGTCCTGGTGATGCGGATGCTGGGGGAGATGGCGGCCGCGAACCCGTCGACCGGATCGTTCGCCGACTACGCGGCCACGGCGCTCGGCGGCTGGGCGGGGTTTTCGGTCGCCTGGCTGTATTGGTATTTCTGGGTGATCGTGGTGGGCTTCGAGGCGGTCGCCGGCGGAAAAGTACTCACCTACTGGTTCCACGCCCCGCTGTGGTTGCTGTCGCTGGGCCTGATGCTGTTGATGACCGCGACCAACCTGTTCTCCGTGTCGTCCTTCGGCGAGTTCGAATTCTGGTTCGCCGGAATCAAAGTCGCGACCATCGCGATCTTTCTCGCCGTGGGTACGGCGTATGTCCTGGGATTGATGCCGGGCCATCATGGAGGTCTGGACAACCTGCACTCACACGGCGGTTTCTTTCCGCACGGTGTGGGCGCGGTGTTCGCCGCCATCGTGGTGGTGATCTTCTCCATGGTGGGTGCCGAGATCGTCACCGTCGCCGCGGCGGAAAGTCGCGATCCCGAGCTCGCGGTGCAAAAGGCGACCCGGTCGGTGGTGGCGCGCATCGGCATCTTCTTCGTCGGTTCGGTTTTCCTGCTCGTTGCGGTCCTGCCCTGGGACTCCGTGGAACTCGGCGCTTCGCCGTATGTGGCCGCGCTCAAGCACATGGGGCTGCCCGGGGCGGATCAGGTGATGAACGCGGTCGTGGTCACCGCGGTGCTCTCCTGTTTGAACTCGGGGCTTTACACGGCGTCGCGCATGTTGTTCGTGCTCGCCGACCGGGGCGAGGCACCGATGCGGTTGGTCGAGCTGAGCGGCCGCGGCGTTCCCTACATCGCGATCTTGTGCTCGTCGGCGGTCGGATTCGCGTGCGTCATCCTGGCGCGGGTCGCGCCCAACACGGTGTTTCTGTTCCTGCTCAACTCGTCGGGCGCCGTTATCTTGTTTGTTTACTTGCTGATCGCGTTGTCGCAGATCATCTTGCGCCGCCGGACGCCCGCGGAAAAGCTGACGGTGAAGATGTGGTTCTTCCCGGTGCTGTCGATTCTCACTCTGGCCGCAATCACCGCGGTGTTGGTGCGGATGGCGTTCGATCACGCGGCGCGCAGTCAACTGTGGCTCAGCCTGCTGTCCTGGGCGGTGGTGCTGGGGCTCTACTCCGTGGCCCGGTTCCGCGCCCGGAGCCGGGCGGCCACCGAGGGATGATGTCTTTTCCAACGCGCTATCGGATTCCGTACTCACATGACGGCCGGGTTCTCGATGCCAATGTGGCAGGTGTGACCGAAAAGCCAAGCCCGCGAACCCTTCTGACCGCACCCAGTCAGCCTGCCGTTCGATCGGCGTGATCGAGGCGGTCGGCGTCGCGTTCACCGGGGCCGCCACGCCAACCCGTGCACCCTGGCGTGGCTGCGCGACGTCGATCTCGCTGACCCGGTGCGCCTCGTGGTCCAGCAGCGCATTGGGGACGCGGCCAGGACCCGCGGGATCCGCGATCCGCGTCACCCGGGTTTTCAGGAAGTCCGGGTGAGCAACACCGCCTGCTCGAACGGCAGCCTGGCGAAAACCCGTCGCATCCCGCGCGTGACGTGCGCCGCCGCCTCGTCCCTGGAGACCACGCGCGGATCGGCGATGCCAAAGGTTTTGCCCTTGCTGCGCAGGCGCCCGCCACCCGCCGCGGTCAGATTCTTCAGCCAGTCCCGGTCCGGGCCGTAGGTCAGCACGATCGCCACCCCGGGTTTGCCATCGACGTCGGTGTTGAACACGTTCACCGGTGTGCGGTACGGCTTGCCCGAGCGCCGCCCCACGTGCTCCACGATCCCGAACGACGGGAGCCAACCGGCCCACATCCGCTGAATCGGGTTGGTGACGTGACGGTTGAACCGGGCAAGTCCTTGCGGGAATCGCATACGCCCATCCAACTCGCAGACGCCGGGCCAGGACAACCCCGATACACCTTCTGCTACACCCTGTAGTTGGATGGGTCGCGAAGGCTGGGACACTAGTCGTCATGGGAAGCAGTGACCAGGCGACGGCGCACGCCGCCGGAACCCCCCGGGCAACGGCGGCGTCGGCGCGGTTGTTCGAGGATGCCTGCGCCGTCATTCCCGGCGGGGTGAACTCTCCCGTTCGAGCGTTCACCGCGGTGGGCGGGACGCCACCGTTCATCACGCAGGCACGCGGATGCTGGCTGACCGACGCCGACGGCAACCGGTACGTGGACCTGGTCTGTTCGTGGGGCCCGATGATCCTGGGGCACGCCCACCCCGCCGTGGTCGACGCCGTCGCCAGAGCTGCCGCCTCGGGTCTGTCGTTCGGGGCGCCCACCCCGGCGGAGAGCGAGCTGGCCGCCGAGATGATCGGGCGGGTGGCGCCGGTCGAGCGGATCCGGCTGGTCAACTCCGGCACCGAGGCCACCATGAGCGCGGTGCGGCTGGCCCGCGGCTTCACCGGCCGCGCCAAGGTCATCAAGTTCTCCGGCTGCTACCACGGCCATGTCGACGCGTTGCTCGCCGACGCCGGCTCCGGGGTGGCGACGCTGGGCCTGCCGTCCTCACCCGGGGTCACCGGGGCGACGGCGGCCGACACCATCGTGTTGCCCTACAACGACATCGACGCCGTGCACCAGACCTTCGCCCGGTTCGGCGACCAGATCGCCGCGGTGATCACCGAAGCCAGCCCCGGCAACATGGGGGTCGTTCCCCCCGCGGCCGGCTACAACGCGGCGCTGCGCGCGCTGGCCGTCGAACACGGCGCCCTGCTGATCGTCGACGAGGTGATGACGGGCTTCCGGGTCAGCCGAAGCGGTTGGTACGGAATCGATCCGGTCGACGCCGACCTGTTCACCTTCGGCAAGGTGATGAGCGGCGGCTTGCCGGCCGCCGCCTTCGGTGGGCGGGCCGAGGTGATGGAGCGGCTGGCGCCGCTGGGCCCGGTGTATCAGGCCGGCACCTTGTCGGGAAACCCGGTCGCCATGGCGGCCGGGCTGGCGACGCTGCGCAACGCCGACGCCGACGCCTACGCCGCGCTGGATGCCAACGCGGACCGCCTGGCCGGGCTCTTCTCCGAAGCCCTGACGAATGCCGGTGTGCCACACCAGATTCCGCGTGCCGGCAATATGCTCAGCGTGTTCTTCTCGGACACGCCAGTGACGGACTTCGCGTCCGCACGGGCCACCGAGACCTGGCGTTATCCGCCGTTCTTTCACGCGCTGCTGGACGCGGGCGTTTACCCGCCGTGCAGCGCCTTCGAGGCGTGGTTCGTCTCGACCGCGCTGGACGACGGCGCGTTCGACCGCATCGCCGACGCCCTGCCGGCCGCGGCCCGGGCGGCCGCGGAAGCCGAGGAGGGGAAATCCTGATGGCCGAGCAAACCCGCGTGCACGTCGTGCGGCACGGCGAGGTGTACAACCCGAGCGGCATCCTCTATGGGCGGCTGCCCGGGTTTCACCTGTCCGAGGCGGGCCGGGCGCAGGCGGCCGCGGTGGCCGACACGCTCGCCGACCGCGACATCGTCGCGGTCATCGCCTCGCCCCTGCAACGGGCCCAGGAAACCGCCGCGCCCATCGCCGCCAAGCACAGCCTTCCCGTCGACAGCGACCCGGACCTGATCGAGTCCGCCAACTTCTTCCAGGGCCGCCGCGTCAGCCCCGGCGACGGCGCCTGGCGCGACCCGCGGGTGTGGTGGCAGCTGCGCAACCCTTTCCGGCCGTCCTGGGGTGAGCCCTACGCCGAGATCGCGGCCCGGATGGAGACGGCGGTCGACAAGGCCCGCGCCCGCGGCACCGGCCACGAGGTGTTGTGCGTCAGCCACCAGCTGCCGGTGTGGACGCTGCGCCTGCACCTCACCGGTCAGCGGCTGTGGCACGACCCGCGGCGACGGCAATGCGGCCTCGCGTCGGTGACGACCCTCGTCTACGACGGCGACCGGCTGGTCGACGTCGAGTACTGCCAGCCGGCGGCGCCGTGATCATCTGGCGACAGGCGCTGGCCGGGGTGCTGCTGACGAGCCTGCTCGCCGGCTGTTCCGCCGGCCATGACGCGGTCGCCCAGGGCGGCACCTTCGAATTCGTGTCGCCCGGCGGCAAGACCGACATCTACTACAACCCGCCGTCCAGCCGTGGCCGCCCCGGCCCACTGTCCGGCCCCGACCTGGCCGACCCCGGGCACACGCTGTCGCTGGACGATCCGATCTTCGCCGGCCGGGTCGTGGTCATCAACGTCTGGGGGCAGTGGTGCGGACCGTGCCGGGCCGAGGTCAGCCAGCTCCAGCAGGTGTATGACGCCACCCGCGGCGCCGGGGTGTCCTTTCTGGGCATCGACGTCCGCGACAACAACCGGCAAGCGGCGCTGGACTTCGTGAACGATCGGCACGTCACGTTCCCGTCGATCTACGACCCGGCCATGCGCACCCTGATCGCGTTCGGTGGCCGCTACCCCACCACCGTGATCCCGTCCACGCTGATCCTGGACCGCCAGCACCGCGTCGCGGCGGTCTTCCTGCGCGAAATGCTGGCGGCCGACCTGCAGCCCGTGGTGCAGCGAATGGCGCAAGAATGACCGGCTTCACCCAGATCGCCGCCGCCGGGCCGCTTGTGGTGGCGCTCGGCGTGTGCCTGCTGGCCGGGCTGGTGTCGTTCGCCTCACCCTGCGTGGTGCCATTGGTGCCCGGTTATCTCTCGTACCTGGCCGCGGTCGTCGGCGTTGACGAACAGCCGCCCCCGGGAACGAACTCCACCTTGTGGCGCCCCCCGAGTTCTGCCCGGTGGCGGGTCGCCGGCTCGGCGGCACTGTTCGTCGCCGGGTTCACCACGGTGTTCGTGCTCGGCACCGTCGCCGTCCTCGGCATGACGACCACGCTGATCACCAACCAGCTGCTGCTGCAGCGGGCCGGCGGCGTGCTGACCATCGTGATGGGGCTGGTGTTCGTCGGGCTCGTCCCGGCCCTGCAACGCCAGGCCCGGTTCAGCCCGCGGCAGCTGACCACGGTCGCCGGGGCGCCGGTGCTGGGCGCGGTGTTCGCCTTGGGCTGGACGCCGTGCCTGGGGCCGACGCTGGCCGGCGTGATCACCGTCGCCTCGGCCACCGACGGCGCCAGCGTGGCGCGCGGAACCGTGTTGGTGATCGCGTACTGCCTGGGCCTGGGCATCCCGTTCGTGCTGCTGGCACTCGGCTCGGCGGGCGCGGTGGCGGGAATGGGCTGGCTGCGCCGGCACACCCGGGCCATCCAGGTGTTCGGCGGCGCGCTGCTGATCACGGTCGGTGCCCTGCTGGTCACCGGCGTGTGGAACGACTTCGTCTCCTGGCTGCGCGACGCGTTCGTGTCCGACGTGAGGCTGCCGATTTGAGGCAACTCCTCGTGGGGCTCGTTCAAAAGGGTCGCAATACCTGGCGCGCGTTGACGTCCATGGGCACCGCGCTCGTGCTGTTGTTCCTGCTCGCGCTCGGCGCGATACCCGGGGCGCTGGCGCCGCAGCGCAGCCTCAACGCCGGCAAGGTCGACGACTACCTGAAAGCCCACCCGGTGATCGGGCCGTGGCTGGATCGGTTGCAGGCCTTCAATGTGTTCTCCAGCTTCTGGTTCACCGCCATCTACGTGCTGCTGTTCGTGTCGCTGGTCGGCTGCGTCACCCCGCGAATGATCGAGCATGTCCGCGGCCTGCGGTCCACCCCGGTCGCCGCCCCGCGCAACCTGGTCCGGCTGCCCAAGTACTCCAGTCAGCACATCCAGGCCAGCGCCGAAGAGCTGAACACCCTGGCCAACGCGATCACCGGCCGGCTGCGCGGCTGGCGCACCGCCATCCGGCACCGCGACGGCGCCGACCCAGCGGGTGCGGAAGTCGTGGAGGTGTCCGCCGAGAAGGGCTACCTGCGCGAATTCGGCAACATCCTCTTCCACTTCTCCCTGCTGGGCCTGCTGGCCGCGGTGGCGGCCGGCAAGCTGTTCGGCTACGAAGGCAACGTGATCGTCATCGCCGACGGCGGCCCGGGCTTCTGCTCCGCGTCACCCGCCGCGTTCGACTCGTTCCGGGCCGGCAACACCGTCGACGGCACCTCGCTGCACCCGCTGTGCATCCGGGTCGACGACTTCGTGGCGCACTACCTGCCGTCCGGGCAGGCCACCTCGTTCGCCGCGCACATCGACTATCAGTCCGGCGAGGACCTGACCGCCAACACCTGGCGGCACTACGAGCTGGAGGTCAACCACCCGCTGCGGCTCGGCGGTGATCGCGTGTACCTGCAGGGGCACGGCTACGCGCCCACCTTCAGCGTCACTTTCCCGGACGGGCAGATCCGCACGTCGACCATGCAGTGGCGACCGGACAATCCGCAAACCCTGCTCTCGTCGGGCGTGGCGCGGATCGATCCGCCGGCCGGCAGCTACCCCAATCCCGCGGAGCGCCGCAAGCATCAGATCGCCATCCAGGGCCTGCTGGCGCCGACCGAACAGCTGGACGGCGCGCTCCTGTCGTCGCGCTTCCCGGCACTGAACGCCCCCGCGGTGGCCGTCGACATCTACCGCGGCGACACCGGCCTGGACACCGGGCGGCCGCAGTCGCTGTTCACCCTGGATCCCCGGCTGATCGAGCAGGGCCGGCTGATCAAGGAGAAGCGGGTCAACCTGCGCGCGGGCCAGGCGGTGCGGATCGACCAGGGGCCGGCGGCCGGCACCGTGGTCCGCTTCGACGGCGCCGTGCCGTTCGTCAACTTGCAGGTCTCCCATGACCCGGGCCAGACGTGGGTGCTCGTCTTCGCGATCACGATGATGGGCGGTCTGCTGGTGTCGCTGCTGGTGCGCCGCCGCCGGGTGTGGGTCCGTCTGACGCCGGACGCCGGCGGGGCACCCGGTACGGTGAACGTCGAGCTGGGCGGCCTCGCGCGAACCGACAACTCCGGGTGGGGCGACGAGTTCGAGCGATTGACCGAGCGGTTGCTGGACGGACTGGGCGTGCCCGGCGCGGAGGGTCGCGCCGAGACGCCCCCGGTGTCCCAAAGGAGTTCTCAGGTGGACGTCACATGAACACACTGCACGTCGACATCGAGCTGGCGCGCTACTCGGACTGGGCGTTCACGTCGGCCGTCGTCACCCTGGTCATCGCCCTGCTGCTGTTGGCCATCGAGCTGGCGTACGCGGGCGGGCGTCGCGCGGATCAGCGCGACCGGGTGCTGGCCGGTTCGGTCAGCTCCGACTCCACCACCCCCGGCGTGGTCGAAGAGGCAGCCCAGCGCCCGATCGACGAGCGCGTCGGCCGTGCCGGGTTGTCCGTGGTTTACCTGGGCACCGGCCTGCTGCTGGCGTGCCTGGTGCTGCGCGGCCTGGCCACGGTGCGGGTGCCGTGGGGCAACATGTACGAATTCATCAACCTGACCTGCCTGTGCGGGTTGATCGCCGGGGCGGTGGTGCTGCGCCGCCCCCAATACCGCCCGCTGTGGGTTTTTCTGCTGCTGCCGGTGCTGATCCTGCTCACGGTGTCGGGACGCTGGCTTTACACCAATGCCGCACCGGTGATGCCCGCGCTGCAGTCCTACTGGCTGCCCATCCACGTGTCGGTGGTCAGCCTGGGATCCGGGGTGTTCCTGGTCGCCGGGATCGCCAGCATCCTGTTCCTGCTGCGCACCTCGCGGCTGGGCGATCCCGATGACGACAGCGCGCCGGCCCGGCTGCTGCGGCGCTTCCCCGACGCGGAGACCCTGGACCGCATCGCCTACCGCACCACGATCTTCGCGTTCCCGGTGTTCGGTTTCGGGGTCATTTTCGGGGCCATCTGGGCGGAAGAAGCCTGGGGCAGATATTGGGGCTGGGACCCCAAAGAGACCGTGTCCTTCGTCGCGTGGGTGATCTACGCCGCCTACCTGCACGCCAGGTCGACCGCCGGCTGGCGGGACAGGAAAGCCGCCTGGATCAATGTCGCAGGGTTTGTAGCCATGATCTTCAATTTGTTCTTCGTTAACCTGGTCACTGTCGGCCTGCATTCTTACGCGGGCGTGGGGTGAGGGTGAACTAGGTGAACAACCGCCCCGAATAAGGCACAAAAGGGAATAGCGCACACCGAGGCCGCACAACAAGGGGGAATGCAGTGTCCGAGCATCCAACGACGGGCGTGGGGCCGCCCGAACAACCGACCACGCAAATTCCCCCACAGACGTCATCGGCGACCGGCCAGCAGGAGAGCGGCGAAGGGCAGTCGGATTCGGGCGGCGACGCCCCAACTCGCGTCTTCGCCGGATTCCGCACCGAACGCCGCGTCCCCGGACCCGAGCACCAGGAGCCGGCCCCGCCCACGGCACCCCGACCCGGCATGCCGCCGTGGGACTCCACACCGGTCACCGGTATCCCGCGCGTCGACCCCACCGCCTACGGCGCCTACTACGCCGGGCCGGACGCGCCGCCCACGCAGATGCGGGGGGTGCCGCAGCGTCCCGAGCACCTGCCACACACGCCGTATCCGGAACTGTCCACCGGCATGCTGTTGCGGCCGGTTCAGCCGCCGCCGTCCGACGGGTGGCGCCTGCTGCTGTACAAGATGTCGGGCGGGCTCATCAACCTGGGTGAAAGCCCCCGCGCGAGCCGGTACAACAACCTGGTCGCCCAGGTGAACCGTCCGTTGCGGGGCTCGTATCGGGTGGCGTTCCTGTCGTTGAAGGGCGGGGTCGGCAAGACGACGATCGCCGCGACGCTGGGCGCCACCTTTGCGTCCATCCGCGGTGACCGGGTGGTGGCCGTGGACGCCAACCCCGACCGCGGCACGCTGAGCCAGAAGATCCCGCTGGAGACAGCGGCGACGGTGCGTCAGCTGCTGCACGACGCCGGAACCATCGAGCGCTACAGCGATGTGCGCCGCTACACCTCGAAGGGGCCCAGCGGCCTGGAGGTGCTCGCGTCGGAGACGGACCCCGCCATCTCGGAGGCGTTCAGCGCCGAGGACTACGCGCGGATCCTGGAAATCCTGGAACGGTTCTACGGCCTGGTGCTCACCGACTGCGGCCCCGGGTTGCTGCACTCGGTGATGACGTCGGTGCTGGACAAGGCCGACGCCCTGGTGGTGGTCAGCTCGGCGTCCATCGACGGCGCGCGCAGCGCGTCGGCGACGCTGGACTGGCTGGACGCCCATGGCCACGAAGACCTGGTCCGCAATGCGATCGCCGTCATCAACGGGGTGCGCCCACGCCCGGGCAAGGTCGACATGAACAAGGTGATCGACCACTTCTCCCGGCGCTGCCGCGCGGTCCAGCTGGTGCCGTTCGACCCGCACCTCGAGGAGGGCGCCGAGATCGACCTCGACCGGTTGCGGCGCGAGACCCGCGAAGCGCTCACCGAGCTGGCCGCCATCGTCGCCGACGGTTTCCCCGGTGACCAGCGCAACCCGGGCGTCCTGGGCTAGCGGCGGTCGCAAGGGCGGCGAAGCCGGGTGCGGCGGGCCGCCGCCATGAAGCTAGCGGCGGTCGCAAGGGCGGCGAAGCCGGGTGCGGCGGGCCGCCGCCATGAAGCTAGCGGCGGTCGCAAGGGCGGCGAAGCCGGGTGCGGCGGGCCGCCTAGCGCGGGTTGTTGTCGCCGTGGCCCAACCGCCGCAAGAAATCCGGGTCGTCGTCGGGCCCGATGACACGCGTCTTCGGTCGGTGGGCCTGCGACCGCGCCGCACGCCAGCCGACGTAGATCAGCGTTCCTAAAATCACGACGAGCAGCAGGTAGAGCACGCAACACCTCCTTCGGGCGAATATACCCGCGCCGTAGGCTCTGGCTGTGTCACAACAAGGTAGCGACAACAGCACCGGGAGCCCGCGGAACGACGCCGGCGGCGAGGGCGTTGCGGAAAGCCACGTCCTCCTCCATGTCTTGGTCTACTCGGCGGCGCGGTTGCTGCTGGCGGTCGTGCTCACCGCCGTGATCTACGGTGTCGCGCGCTTGGCGGGCATCGCCCAGTTCCCGCTCGTGGTGGCCGCGCTGTTCGGTCTGGTCATCGCGATGCCGCTGGGCATCTGGGTGTTCGGCCCGCTGCGCCGGCGCGCCACCGCCGCGCTGGCGATCGCCGGAGAACGGCGCCGCCGGGAGCGCGAGGTGCTACAGGCCCGGCTGCGTGGGGACGCGACACCCGACGAGCCCCGCGACGACGAGTGACGGCTCAGCCGTGCGGCAGCCGCACGACCTGGGCGGCATAGCTCAGGCCGGCGCCGTAACCGATCAGCAGGGCCAGGTCGCCGGCCTTGGCGGCACCCGTCGCCAGCACCTCGGCCATGGCCAACGGGATGGACGCCGCCGACGTGTTGCCGGTGTGCTCGATGTCGTTGGCGAGCACCGCGTCCGGCCGCAGCTCGAGGCTCCTGGCCAGGAGCTCGTTGATTCGGCTGTTGGCTTGGTGCGGCACAAAGACGTCGATCTCGTCGGGCCGGATTCCCGCCGCGTCCATGGCCTGCTGGCCGACTTTGCCCATCTCGAATGCCGCCCACCGGAAGACCGCGCTGCCCTCGAGCCGCAGGTACGGGCGCGGACCGGTCGGATTCTCCAGGTAGTCGAGCCAGTCGATGTCCTGGCGGATCGCCCCGGCCTGGTTGCCGTCGCTGCCCCAGACGGTCGGCCCGATGCCTTGGTCGGGCGTCTCGCCCACCACCATTCCGGCCGCGCCGTCGGCGAAGATGAAGCAGTTGCTGCGGTCTTGCATGTCGATGGTGGGTGACAGCTTCTCCGAGCCCAGGACCAACACCTTGGCGGCGGTCCCGCCGCGAATCATGTCGGCCGCGACGCCGAGCGCGTAGCCGAATCCGGCGCATCCGGCCGAGATGTCGAAGGCGGGCACGCCGGCGGCACCCAGTGCCGCCGCGACCGCCGGGGCGCACGCAGGCGTCTGCAGCAGGTGGGTGCTGGTGGCGACGATGACGCAGTCGATGTCGGACGCCTCGAGGGAGGCCTTGGCGATGGCCTCCCGCCCGGCCTCGGTCGCCATGGAGGCGGCGGATTCGTCGCGCGCCGCGAATCGGCGCGTCTTGATTCCGGTCCGCGAATAGATCCACTCGTCGGACGAGTCGATGTTTTCGCATAGTTCGTCGTTGGTCACCACCCGTGCGGGGCGGTATGACCCGACGCTGAGCAAGCCGATGTTGGTGGGCCCGCTGGTCGCGGCAATCTGCTTCATTGCGGTCCTTCGCTATCCCCGAGCAGACGCAAAAGTACCCCAGAAGCGGGGCGCTCGGGGGCCTTTGCGTCTGCCTGCACTCTAGGCGCCCATCGCCAGCGCCGCGGCCACCGCGATCGCCCATACGACCATCGCCAGGCCGGTATCGCGCAGCACCGGGATCAGCTCCGGGCCGCCGCGGCCGGATCGCACCGGGGTCACGGCGCGCAGGGCCAGCGGCGTGGCCACCAGTCCCGCGGCGCACCATGGCGTGGCCACCATCAGCACCAGGGTGAGCGCTCCGGCGGTCCCCAGCAGCGCCTGATACAGAATGCGGGTGCGCGCATCGCCCAACCGCACCGCGAGGGTGATCTTGCCCGACCGCGCGTCGGTGGGGATGTCGCGCAGGTTGTTGGCCACCAGCACCGACGAGGACAGCGCCCCGATCGACACCGCCAGCACCAGGCCCACCCAGTCCACCCGCAACGCCTGGGTGTACTCGGTGCCGAGCACCGCGACCAGGCCGAAGAACAGGAACACCGCGACCTCGCCAAAACCGGCGTACCCGTACGGTTTCGACCCGCCGGTGTACAGCCACGCCCCGGCGATGCAGGCCGCGCCCACCGCGATCAGCCACGGGGCGCTGAACAGCGCCAGCACGCACCCGGCCAGCGCGCCGATCGTCAGGCTCGCCACGGCGGCGCTCAGCACCGCGCGCGGCGCCGCCAGCCGCGAGCCGACCAGGCGCACCGGGCCGGCCCGGTCGTCGTCGGTGCCGCGGATGCCGTCGGAGTAGTCGTTGGCGTAGTTGACGCCGACGGTCAACGCGAGCGCGACGGCCAGTGCCAGCAGCGCCTTCCACCACACCGCGGATCCCAGCCAGGCCGCGGCGCCGGTGCCGGCCACGACCGGCGCCACCGCGTTGGGCAACGTCCGCGGCCGTGCACCGGAAATCCACTGCCCGAGATTGGCCACAGCGCCATCCTGCCAGGATGCGGGCCGCGGATCCGCGGGCCCCGCACGCGCGGCCACACCCGGGTCATGCACGACAATGGTCGGATGCTCGGAGTCATCGGCGGCAGCGGTTTCTACACCTTCTTCGGGTCCGACGCCGACGACGTCACGGTCGACACCCCCTACGGACAGCCCAGCGCCCCGGTCACCGTGGGCGCCGTCGGGGGACACGAGGTCGCGTTCCTGCCCCGCCACGGCGCCAAGCACGAATTCTCCGCGCACACCGTGCCGTACCGGGCCAACATGTGGGCCCTGCGCAAACTCGGCGTGCGGCGGGTGCTCGCGCCGTGCGCGGTCGGCAGCCTCAAGCCTGAACTCGGGCCGGGCGCCATCGTGGTGCCCGATCAGCTGGTCGACCGCACCCGGGGCCGCGCCGACACCTATTTCGACTCCGGCGGGATCCACGTCGACTTCGCCGACCCGTACTGCCCGACGCTGCGCGCCGCGGTCACCGACCTCCCCGATGTGGTCGACGGCGGCACCATCGTGGTGATCCAGGGGCCGCGCTTTTCCACCCGCGCTGAGAGCCAATGGTTCGCCGCCGCCGGGTTTTCACTGGTGAACATGACCGGATATCCGGAGGCGGTGCTCGCTCGGGAACTCGAAATCTGTTATGCGACAATTGCTTTGGTGACCGATCTGGATGCCGGCGTGAGCGAGGGGGAGGGCGTGCGGACCGTCGACGTGTTCGCCGAATTCGAACGGAACATCGGAGCGTTCAAGGCCCTGGTGCGCGCGGCCATCGGCCAACTCGGCGCCGATCGCACCTGCACGCACTGCCTGCCGCACACCGGCGTGACGCTGCCCGTCGAGCTGCCATGAGGGTGCTGTTGACCGGGGCGGCCGGTTTCATCGGTTCGCGGGTGGGCGCCGCGCTGCGGGCCGCGGGGCACGACGTCGTCGCCGTCGATGTCCTGCTGCCCGCCGCGCACGGCCCAAACGCGGTGTTGCCGAAGGGATGTCACCGGGTCGACGTGCGCGACGCCGACGCGCTGGCCCCGCTTCTGGCCGGCGTGGACGTGGTGTGTCATCAGGCGGCGATGGTGGGTGCGGGTGTGGACGCCGCCGACGCGCCCGCCTACGGCGGCCACAACGATCTGGCCACCACGGTGTTGCTGGCGCAGATGTTCGCCGCCGGGGTGCGGCGCCTGGTGCTGGCGTCGTCGATGGTGGTGTACGGGCAGGGAAGCTACCACTGCCAACGGCACGGACGCGTCGACCCGCTGCCGCGGCGGCGCGCGGACCTCGACGCCGGGATCTTCGAGCACCGGTGCCCGGCGGGCGGGGAGGAGCTGGCCTGGCGGCTCGTCGACGAGGACGCTTGTCTGGCGCCGCGCAGCCTGTACGCGGCCAGCAAGACCGCGCAGGAGCATTACGCGCTGGCCTGGTCGGAGGCCACCGGCGGCTCGGTGGTGGCGCTGCGCTACCACAACGTCTACGGTCCCGGCATGCCGCGCGACACCCCCTATTCGGGCGTGGCGGCCATCTTCCGGTCATCGCTGGAAAAGGGCGATCCGCCAAGGGTTTTCGAAGACGGCGGGCAGATGCGCGACTTCGTGCATGTCGATGACGTGGCTGCCGCCAATGTCGCGGCGTTACCACACGACGAGGGTTTCCTCGCGGTCAATATCTGTTCGGGACAACCCATTTCGATATTGGAGGTGGCCGCAGCGCTGTGCGACGCACGCGGCGGTTCGCTGTCCCCGGTCGTCACCGGCCAGTACCGCAGCGGCGACGTGCGCCATATCGTCGCCGACCCGTCGCGGGCCGCCGAGGTGTTGGGGTTTCGCGCGGTGATCCCACCGGCCGACGGGTTGCGCGAATTCGCGTTCGCGTCGCTGCGGTGAGCCTCTAGGTCTGCGGCGGGCGGTAGATCTGGGGCCCCCGAACCGGTATCTGCCCCGTTCCGGAGTCGTCGCCGCGGAAGATCCTGGGTGCGCCGGCGAGTGGGGGTATCTCCGCGGTGGGTGGGTCGTCCTCCGTGCCGGGGCCCCCGGCAGGGATACGGGTGGTTGCCGCGGCCGACGGCACGGCGGCCTGGCCCACTCGAACCCGGGTCGTCGGTGCCGCCGCGTTCGCGTCGGCCGCGCGTTTGTGCGCGGCGCGACGAGCCAGGCGTCGCCCGCTCAGCTGCCCGGCAACCATGGCGGCGACCAGGATGCCCAGGGCCAGCCCGCACAGCGTCACATCGAAGGTGCTGGTGATCTGCTGGGCGAGATCGTTGCCGTAGACCGGGTGTCGCGCAGGCGAATTGGGCGATTCCGCGAACCGCGGCGCCAGCACGACGCCGACGACCACGCGGGCGACGCTGAGGGCGGCGACCAGTCCGCACAGCGATGTGACCAGTCGCGCGGAGAGGTTGGCCAGGCTGCGGCGCAGCCAGATCGCCAGAACGGCGGTCACCAGATCGAACGCGGCCAGCACGAGGCTGTCGTACCGGGAGAACGGATAGTCCAGGGTGATGCCGACGGCAAGGTCGGTGATCCTCATCGCGATCGACCCCACGGCCCAAACGGCGATGAGCAGCAAGCCATTTCGGATCATGGCCCGCCAAGCGGATTCCTCCGCCGGCGACGGGTTCCGGTGACCGAACAGGGCTCGCGGCGCGAAGATGGCCGCCCCGGCCGCCCACGCCAGGTAGCCCTCGAACCCGACCCCGGCGGTCGAGGTGTTCTGTGCGATGCCATGGAACGCGTCGATGTCGCGACCCGCGGGCAGGATCCACACCAGGATCCCCGCGACCACCGTCGACGCGCCGAGCGCGACGGTGGTCAGCCGGCTCGCCCTGCTGCGCTGCAGCAGCCACCGGGAGGCGACCACGACCGCGACCAGCGCGACCGCCCCGTACACCACCGCGGTGGCGATCACCGCGATGTTCTGCTTGCCGAATTCCGCGGCGCCGCCGGTGCTTTGCAGCGCGTAGCGCACCCGCCAGTACAGGTTGAAACCGAAGCTGAGCACCGCCGCGAGCATCGACACCGAGCCGATGATCCGGGCGGATCGATGCCAACCGGTGTACTCATCGCCCGCCGGCACCGGCCCGGCCGGTACCGCCTGGGCGCTCAGCAGCGCGCCGGCGATGCCGGCCCAGGCCCCCGGCCCCACACCGCCCGGCACGGTGACCGTGCCGCCGAACCGGACGGTCTCGTACGCGTCGAACCCGACGAAGGCGAGCACCAGCAGTAGGTAGGGGACGTTGAGCGCCAACCGAAGCCGGGCCGCGGAGGCCGGGTTGAACCGCGCGCCGGCCGACCTCCAGGAACCGGCCACGGCGACGGCGGCGACGGCCAGCACCGTCACCGCGAGCAGCACCGCGAACAGGGCCGGGCTGCTGTCGGGAATCCCGACGCCGAAGTACAGATTCCACGGCAGGAACACCGCGACGACGAGCAGTGCCACCGCGGTCAGGTCGCTGACGATGGGCCGGCGCCGCCCCGTCCCCCCGGAGGCGGCCGGTGTGCCGCCGGTGGCGTGCGGGCGGATGATGCGTGCCGCGGGCGCCTGCTGGACCTGGCCGCCGATGGGGCCGGTCGGTGTGTCGTCGCTACTCTGGCTCACCATGCCCTCTCCGTTCGGACGCCGTGGCAGTGGCTGAGACCGGCCGCGGGGCGGAGATGATTCCGCGGCGACCGTCCTGTCGTTCGAAAAGCTGGTTACGCTGCGCTAGTAGGCGAACCTTGTCGCCGAATAACTGAGTACTGCCGACGGTATCGCAAGTGTAATGATGCCGGGACATTGCTGGTTGCGGGGTAGCCGGGGTGAAGGAGAAGCGGGATGGACGTCGTTTTGGGGGTTGCGGTCACCGGCCCCGTCGCCCGCTTGGCGCTTCTCGGGCCGGGCGCGCAGGGGGCCGACGTGATCGACCAATCCGTCGTCGACCTCGCTGACAATCCGGTCGGCACGCTCACCGAGACCGTGGTCGGAACCAATCGGCTGCTGGCCGACGAGAACCACCGGTTGGTCGGCACCCGGCTGTGCTGGACCGGCGATCCGCGGGCCGACCAGTTGCGCCGGGCGCTGGAGGATTCGGGCGTTCACAACGTCGCGGTGCTCTCGGAGTCGCAGGCGGTGGCCGCCCTGATGCGCGCGGCCGGGCGGCCCGGCGCGGCGCTGGTGATGGACGACGCGACGGCCACCCTGTCGGTGGTGGGTTCGGGCGGCGGCGACCCCGACGCGCCGCCGACGGTGTTGGCCACGGAGTCACTGGCCGGCGCCTCGGGGGGCAATGTGACCGGCGCCTTCCAGACGATGATGGCGAACCTGCGCACCGATCCGGATGCGCCGGGGGAGGTTTATCTCCTGGGTGCCTCGCCCGACCTCAATCGGGTCGCCGATGAACTTCGCGACGCGTCGACCATGCGGGTGCAGGTCGCCGACGACCCCACGTTTGCGCTCGCCCGCGGCGCCGCGATCGCCGCGGCGGCGCCCGCCGCCGGGGCTGCGACGGCCATGGCACCGGTGGCCGGTTTGACCGGTGACGCCACCGCGATGGCGCCCGCCGTCGGGGATGCGACCGCGATGGCACCCGCGGCGGGGCTCACCGGGGATGAGACGACGGTCGTGCCGGCGCCGGAGGCCGAGGAACCGCAGCTGGCGTACTCGATGGCCGACGAGGGCGGGGTCTATCCGGGCGAGATGGACGAGTACGACCCCGAGTTCGACGACTACGACTACGGTCCCGAATTCGGTGGCGACGCCGATGTCGACGAGGCCGCGCCGTCGAAGCTGTCGCCGCGATCGTTGGTGATCGGCAACGCGGTGGTCGCCTTCGCGGTCATCGGATTGGCGTCGCTGGCCACCGCGATCGCGGTCGCCGTTCGCCCGACCGCCAGCCAGCAGCCGGTGGTGGGCGTCCAGAACGGCACTCCGGGCAAGTTCATGCCGATCCTGCCGAGCCAGCAGCAGGCGCCGTTGCCGCCGCCCCCGGCCGACCAGCCCAACGCCGGATTCCAGGGCGGTACCGTCCCGGCTCCCAACTCCGGGCCGGTAGCCCCTCCGTCTGGAGGGGGCACGCCGGCCGTTCCCGAGGCCCCGGTCAACCCCGGTGTGGTACCCAATCCGGGTTGGGCACCGCACCCCAATCCTATTGTGCCGGTTCCCATTCCGATTCCCATCCCGATCCCTGGGTGGCAACCGCCCTACAACCCGCCCTATAATCCGACGCCGCCCTCCACGCCGTCGACCACCCCTTCCGAGCCGCCGACCACGACGTATTCACCCCCGACGACCACGTATTCGCCGCCGACCACGACATACTCGCCGCCGACGACCACGTATTCGCCCCCGACGACGACATACTCGCCGCCGACGACGACGTATTCGCCCCCGACGACCACGTATTCGCCGCCGACCACGACGTATTCGCCGCCGAGCACCAAGGCAACCACCCAGGCGCCGACGCAGACAAACACCCAGCAGACCGCGCCCCCGACCAATTCGCAGCAGCCGCTGTTCCCGCAGGAACCCCGCCCCCGCCACGGGTTCTGACGGGTGCCCGACACCGACGGCCTGGTCACGGTGGTCCTGCCCTGCCTCAACGAGGAGGAGTCGCTGCCGGCGGTGCTGGCCGCCATTCCCGCCGGCTACCGGGCGCTGGTGGTCGACAACAACAGCACCGACGACACCGCCGGGGTCGCGCGGCGCCACGGCGCCCAGGTCGTCACCGAACAGCGGGCCGGGTACGGCTCGGCCGTGCATGCGGGCGTGCTGGCCGCGACGACCCCGATCGTGGCGGTGATCGACGCCGACGGCTCGATGGATGGCGGCGACTTGCCACGGCTGGTCGCCGCGCTCGAGCAGGGTGCCGACCTGGTGGCCGGCCGGCGCCGGCCGGTGCCCGGGCTGCGCTGGCCGTGGGTGGCCCGCGTGGGCACGGTCGTCATGAGCTGGCGGCTGCGCACCCGCCACGGCCTGCCGGTGCACGACATCGCGCCGATGCGAGTGGCCCGGCGCGAGGCGCTGCTGGGGCTGGGCGTCGCCGACCGGCGATCGGGTTATCCGCTGGAACTCATGGTGCGCGCCGCGGCCGCCGGTTGGCGCGTCGTCGAACTCGACGTCAGTTACGGCCCGCGCACGGGCGGCAAATCGAAGGTCAGCGGATCGCTGCGGGGCAGCATCACCGCGATCCTCGACTTCTGGAAGGCGATCTCGTGACCGTGCTGCCGGTGACCCTGCTGGTGGTGGCCAAGGCGCCCGAGCCGGGCCGGGCCAAGACGCGGCTCGCGGCGACCGTCGGTGACCGGGTCGCGGCCGAGATCGCCGCCGCCGCGCTGCTCGACACGCTGGACGCGGTGGCCGCAGCGCCGGTGGCCGCGCGGGTGGTGGCGCTCACCGGGGAACTGGACGGCGCCGCGAGTGGGGCCGATATTCGAGAGCGGCTGGCGTCCTTCACCGTGATCACCCAGCGCGGCAAGGACTTTGGAGTCCGGCTTGCCAACGCGCACGCCGACGCATCGTCGGACGGGCTGCCGGTGCTGCAAATCGGGATGGACACCCCCCAGGTGACCGGCGATCTGTTGACCGGTTGCGCGCGGCGGCTGCTCGAGGCGCCGGCGGTGCTCGGGCTGGCCCGCGACGGCGGCTGGTGGGTGCTGGGCGTGGGCGCGCCGGCGATGGCCCGGTGCCTGCGCACCGTTGCGATGTCGGAACCCGACACCGGGGAGATGACGTTGAAGGCGTTGCGCGACAACGGTATCGACGTCACGACGGTGCCAACGCTGGCCGACGTCGACGTCGCCGGCGATGTCGCGGTGGTGCGCGAGGCCTGCGGACCCGACAGCCGCTTCACGCGGGTTACCCGCGCGGCCGGCCTGTAGCCGTCCCTACCAGTTCGTCAAGATGACCGTGTTGAGGGCCGCGGCGCCGACGGTGTTGAGCGCCAGCCAGATCCGGTGCGACCGCACCGGCAGCAGTGCGGCCGCCGCGGTGAGCCAGATGGTGAACGGCAACCAGATGCGTTCCACCTCGGCCTTGCTGAGCATGCTCAGGTCCGCGCACACGATGGCGGCCAGCACGCCCAACAACAACAGGTGAAAACCGGATCGACGGCGGATGGCGGCCCAGTCGAACACCCGGGCGAGCCCGGCGACACCGCCCAACCCGATCGCGCACACCACGCACGCCAGGTTGGCCCAGCTCCAATATTGAAATGGCCGGTCTTTGGCGATTCCCTGCCAATAGCGTTGTTGCACAAGGTGATAGCCGTCGAACCAGGAGAATCCCGCGATAGCGAAGGCCACCGCCACCGCGATCGCGGCCAGCGCCGCCGGACCCACGGCCCGCAGGATCGCGCGCCACCGGCCCCAGCGGTTGCCCGGGGGTTTTTGGGCGGACGCCAGCACCGCCAACGCCGGCAGCCCCATCAACATCAGGCCGTAGTTACAGAACACGCCCCAGCCCAGCAGCAGCCCGGCCCCGGCCGCCGTCAGGGCGGGGAACCGGACCGGGCGGTGCACCGCCACGGCCAGCAGCGCGATGCCCCACGCGGCCACCCCGGCGAAGTAGCCGTCGGCGGAGACCGCCA
This sequence comes from Mycobacterium sp., assembly GCF_004298145.1. Lineage (GTDB taxonomy): Bacteria > Actinomycetota > Actinomycetes > Mycobacteriales > Mycobacteriaceae > Mycobacterium. The sequence goes on along the minus strand of NZ_SCRH01000005.1, from coordinate 53,467 downwards.
CCCAGATCGCCGTCGGCGCCAGCACGACGAACGGGGCGGCCCGTCGCGCCGTCGGCTCGTCGGCCAGCGCTCGCACGGCGATCACCACAGCGGCCGCCGCGCTCGAGCCGACCGCCAGGCACAGCAGCCCGGCCCAGGCGCCGCCGTGCAGGCCGATCCGGTCCAGCCAGACGAACGTCAGCAGCGCACCGGGCGGGTGCCCCGACACGTGGGTGGTCCACGAGTCCGGTTGGTAGTCCACGATCCGGCTGGAGAAGGTGCGCAGCGCGGCCGGGATGTCGGTGATGCTCGGCACCTGCGACAGGTATTCGTCCCGGGTGGTCAGCCGGCCGGCGAAGCCGCGCTGCCAGCCGTCGATCATCGCCAGCGCGAACGCCCATCCGCCGGCGACGGCCCAGCTGCCCATCGTCAGTGCCCGCCACGAAAGGCGTTGCGCCAGAACAGGCCCCCAGGCTATGGCGGCGACGGCCAAGGCGATGGCCGGCCCGGTTCCCCAGCCGGCGTGGATCAGCCACTCGCCGAAGATCGGCGCGGCTCCGGCGTGGGTGGCGAATTTTTCCGGCCCGACATCGAGGCGCGGCCGGACGCCCGTGTTGATCCGCGGCAGCACGAACGCCGCCGCCACCAGCGCCGCCCCGGCCGCGACCGCGACCGCGACCCGCGCTGCCTCCCGTCGAGCGAGCCTCACGGACGAACAGCCTATTGATCGCTCGCGCCGGCGAAGCGGCGCACCAACGCCGCGCGGTCGACCTTGCCGATACCGTGGCGCGGCAGCGCGTCGACGATGTGCATCTCGCGCGGCGCGGCGGTGGCGTCCAAGGTGCGGGTCACCTGCGCGCGCAGCGCATCCAGGCTCGGCGCCGCGCAACCGTCGCGCACCACGATCGCGGCGGCCACCCGTCGCCCCAGGCGTTCGTCGGGCAGCCCGAACACGGCGCAATCGCTCACGGCCGGGTGGGTGCACAGCGCCGCCTCGACCGGTTGCGGCAGTACGGTCAGCCCGCCCGTGCTGATCGCGTCGTCGGCACGGCCCAGGACGGTGAGCACCCCCTGGTCGTCGATGGCGCCGAGATCGTCGGTCCTGAACCAGCCGGGCTCGGCGAACGGGTCGGGGTCGACCGGGTTGCGGTAGCCCTTGGCCACCGTCGCGCCCCCGATGACGATGCGCCCGTCGGCCACCCGTAGCCGCACGCCGTCCAGCGGGGCACCGTCGTACACGCACCCTCCGGCGGTCTCGCTCATGCCGTAGGTGCGGACCACGGTGATGCCGGCGGCGGCCGCGGCGTCCAGGACCGGCCGCGGGGCGGGTCCGCCGCCGAGCAGCACGGCATCGAGTTCGGCAAGTGAGGCCGCGGCCGCCGGCTCGGTGAGCGCCTTCGCCAACTGCGCGGCAACCAGCGAGGTGTATCGCCGACCCGAGCCCAAAACACTTATGGCACGCGGTAATTCGGTGACATCAAATCCTGCCGAGACGTCTATCTCGCCCGGTGCCGTGCCGGCGAGCACGCTGCGGACCAGCACCTGCAGCCCGGCGATGTGGTGTGGCGGCAGGGCGAGCAGCCAGCTGCCCGGCCCGCCGAGACGGTCGTGGGTGGCCGCCGCGCTGGCCTGCAGGGCGGCGGCGGTCAGCATGGCCCCCTTGGGTGTACCGGTGGTTCCCGACGTCGCCGCCACCAGGGCCACGTCGTCGTCGATGGCTTCCCCTACCCGCAGCCCCACTCGCAGCGCTTCCGACTCGCGATCGTCGGCCAGCGCCACCAGTGCGGGGTCGCGTCCCTGCAGCACCCGTTCCAGGGCGGGCAACAGCGTCGCGGCCGCCCAGCCCGGCGGGACGTGCAGCGCGCGCAGTACGGCTATGCGGGATCCCCGGCCTGGTCGGCGTCGTCGAACGGCCAGCCCTGGGCCGCCAATCGAACCCGTACCCGCTCGATGTCCTCCGGTGACGGCAGCTCGTCGGTGATCTGGGTGATCAGCACGCCGATGTCGACGTCGTCGAACTCGCCGCGCCGGACGAGCTCGCGAGCCACCTCCTTGGCCTCGTCGTTGGACAACCGGCGGGCCAGCAGCGCGAGCACCGGGAAGGTGTCGGTGGGTGGGACGCCCTCGGGATAGCCCGCGCGGAGCCACGAAACAATGGAATTGAGAAATCCGTTCACGCGGATACAGCTCTCCCCGGCATCCGGTTCGCCGACTCGGTGGGCATCGATCGATGCTACTTGGGCCTCGCTCCGAGGACCGGGTAGCCGGTGTGGTGGGCGATGAAGTCCCGGGCAATGTAGAGCAAGGCCAGCATGACCACCGCGATGACCAGCGCGTAGATCGCCCACGCCAGCGCGGTCAGCATCGGCTTGCGCCGGGGGGCGGCGCCGTTGGTGGCGCCGCCGGAGTCGATGTCGCCGGCACCCGCGGACTGCAGCCGGATCCCGAAGGCGAACAGTCCCGGCAGGGCGGCGCCGGCCAGCATGGCGAAGAGCAGAATCTTCAAGCTGGCTTGGTAGTTGAACCAGTCGTCGATGTGACTCACGAGGCGCTCGCTTTGAGCGAGGGGTCGTCGGTGTCGTACCGGCCGGCCGTGGGTCCGTCGTCCGTGGGCGGGTGCCGGCCGTCGGCCGCGTCCAGCCCGCTGGTCAGGTCGCCCTTCCATTCGGCGTTGACGTTGTTGTGGTCGACCTTGACCTTGCGCGACCGGACGTAGATGGTCGCCGAGACCGCGGCCAGCAGCGCGAAGCCGACGATCGCACCCGGATAACCACCGATCAGGTGCACGATCCCATAGGTGAGGGCGCCGACCAACCCGGCCAGCGGGAGGGTCACCAGCCAGGCCACCCCCATGCGGCCGGCGACACCCCAGCGGACCTCGCCGCCGGGCTTGCCGAGCCCACTGCCCAGCACCGAACCGGTGCACACCTGGGTGGTCGACAGCGCGTAGCCGAAGTGGGCGGACAGCAGGATCACCGCGGCCGAGGAGGACTCGGCCGCCATGCCCTGCGGCGACTGGATTTCGACCAGGCCCTTGCCCAAGGTGCGGATGATGCGCCACCCCCCGAGGTACGTGCCGGTCGCCATCGCCAGCGCGCAGCTCACGATCACCCACAGCGGCGGCATGGTGGCGGTCTTGCTGACCGAGCCGTAGGAGATCAGCGCCAGGAAGATGATGCCCATCGTCTTCTGCGCGTCGTTGGTGCCGTGTGCGAGCGAAACCAGCGACGCCGAACCGATCTGGCCGCGCCGGAAACCCGCTTCGGTGCGCGCTTTCGGGACACCGCGGGTGATCCGGTACACCAGCCAGGTGGCGACCGCGCCGATCAAGATGGCCAGGATCGCCGAGACGACGGCCGGGATGATGGCCTTGGACATCACGCCCTTCCAGATCACCCCGTGCACGCCGACCGCGGCGATCGTGGCGCCGACGATGCCGCCGATCAAGGCGTGCGATGAACTCGAAGGGATACCGAGGAGCCAGGTCAGCAGGTTCCAGACGACACCGCCGACCAGGCCGGCGAACACCAGCTCCAGCGTCACGATGTTGGAGTCGATCAGGCCTTTGGCGATCGTGGCGGCGACGGCGGTGGACATGAACGCGCCCACCAGATTCAGTGCCGCAGAGAGCAAGACCGCCGTTTTGGGCTTGAGTGCGCCACTGGCGATCGAGGTCGCCATCGCGTTGCCCGTGTCATGGAAGCCATTGGTGAAATCGAAAGCCAGAGCAGTGATTACGACAATGATCAAGAGGAACAATTGGATGTTCACAGCGCCTGATTCTGGTGGTAGGGGCGATCCATTGTCGAATGCGGCGTGACCCGAAACGCGGGTTTACCTCGAGTCGTCGCCAGATGTTACCTCTGGGTTAACCGGAATCTCCCCGTCATTCGCCTCGGGTGTCGCGGCGCAACGGATGGTCCGCGGGGATCTGAATGAAGATGAGCGTGATCCCGTCGGGGTCCAGCACGTGCATCTCGTGCAGGCCCCACGGTTCCTGGCGTGCCTCGCGGGCGATCGCCACCCCGCGGCCGCGCAGCTCGGCCTGGGTCGCCTCGATGTCGCGGACCTGCAGCCACAGCGCCCCCGGGAACGGGCCGCGGGAGTGGTCCGGGGAGCCGTATCCGGCGAGTTCCAGCAGTGACTGCCCCGCGAAAAACACTGTGCCGCCGCCGTATTCACGGGCTATCGCCAGGCCGATCTGGTCGCGATAGAAGGCCAGTGACTGCTGATAGTCCGCCGGCCGGAGCAGCATCCGGCTGGCCAGGATTTCCATAGCCTCGTGTCTATCACAGTGCCTGTTTGACAGGCCGGTCGCGCGGGCCGGGTCAGCTATCGCTCTCGCGGTTGGGCTGGATACTTTGGCGCTGCATCATGGCGTTGACCCAGCGCGGGCCGAAGGTGTCCAGCGCCTTGGCGGCGATCGCCATCCGCGGTGCGATGCGCACCGGCCGGGTGCGGGCGGCGGTGATCATCCACTCGCCGGCCTCTTCCGGCGTCAACGCGGGCATGCCCTGGTAGGCCTTCGTCGGCGCGATCATCGGGGTGGCCACCAGCGGGTAGTACAGCGCCGTGGAGTGCACACCCCGCTCGCCCCACTCCGTTTCGATGACGCGGCTCACCGTCGATAGCGCGGCCTTCGACGCGTTGTACACCGCGAACAGCGGCGATGCCTCCGAGAGCACCCCCCACGTCGAGACATTGATGATGTGGCCGTCGCCGCGCTCGATCATCCCCGGCGCCAGGCCGCGGATCAGCCGCAGCGGCGCGTAGTAGTTGAGCACCATGGTCCGCTCGACGTCGTGCCAGCGTTCCAGCGACTCGGCCAGCGGCCGGCGGATGGACCGGCCGGCGTTGTTGATCAGGATGTCGACCCCGCCGAGCCGTTCCTCGACGTCGGCGACCAGCGCGTCGACGGCGTCCATGTCCGAGATGTCGCAGGCGATCGCCATGGCGTCACCGCCGGCCGTGGTGATCCGCTCGGCCAGCGCGTCCAGCAGCTCTTGGCGCCGAGCGACGACGACCACCGTGGCCCGTTGGCGGGCGAACTGCTCGGCCGCGGCCTCGCCGATCCCCGACGACGCCCCGGTGATCAGGATGCGCTTTCCCGCCAGGTCGATCGGCTTGATCAGCGGCCGGTTGACCAGCACTTGCGGGGCCATGGGTGGCCGCATGGTGGCCAGCACCAGCTGGTCGGTCAACCGTCGAAGCGGACTCTTGCTCACGGGACGCGAGTCTAGGCGGGCGGGCGGCCTCAGAAGTACCGGGGAAACCGGCTCCAGTCGGGGTCCCGCTTTTCCAGGAAGGCGTCGCGGCCCTCGACGGCCTCGTCGGTCATGTACGCCAGCCGGGTGGCCTCACCCGCGAACAGCTGCTGGCCCACCAGCCCGTCGTCGAGCAGGTTGAACGCGAACTTCAGCATGCGTTGCGCCTGAGGGGATTTGGCGTTGATCTCGCGCGCCCACTGGACACCGACGCGTTCGAGGTCGGCGTGATCGACGACCTCGTTGACTGCGCCCATGTGGTGCATCTGCTCGGCGGTGTAGGCGCGGCCCAAAAAGAAGATCTCGCGGGCGAACTTCTGGCCCACCTGGCGGGCCAGATAGGCGCTGCCGTAACCGCCGTCGAAGCTGCCGACGTCGGCGTCGGTCTGCTTGAAGCGGGCGTGCTCGCGGCTGGCCAGGGTGAGGTCGCAGACCGCGTGCAGGCTGTGCCCGCCGCCGGCCGCCCACCCGTTGACCAGGCAGATGACCACCTTGGGCATGAACCGGATCAGCCGCTGGACCTCGAGGATGTGAAGCCGCCCGGCCCGCGCGGTGTCGACGGTGTCCGCGGTCTCGCCGCTGGCGTACTGGTAGCCGCTGCGCCCGCGGATGCGCTGATCCCCACCGGAACAAAATGCCCAGCCGCCGTCCTTGGGGGAGGGGCCGTTGCCGGTCACCAACACCACGCCGATGTCGGGGGACATCCGGGCGTGGTCGAGCACCCGGTAGAGCTCGTCGACGGTGTGCGGGCGAAACGCGTTGCGCACCTCGGGCCGGTTGAACGCCACCCGCACCGTGGCGTCGTCGACGTGCCGGTGATAGGTGATGTCGGTCAGGTCGTGGTAGCCGTCGACCACGCGCCAGGCGTGCGCATCAAATGGGTTGTCACTCAAAGCCGTTCAACTCCTATATCGGGTCGAGCCGAAATACCGCGCAGCGGCCGGCCAGCGCCTCGAACTCCTCGGGACGGCCGTGCGCGACAAGCCCCGCCCGCTTCATGAAACCGACGCCGGTGGGCACCTCGGCCGGGAAGGCCCGCAGGATCGGCCGCGCGTCGTCGGGGGACAACTCGGCCATTCGCACCCGCTCGGCGTGCCGGCCGCGGGCGATCGTCGCCTGCTGGGCGGCCCGCGCGTTGGCCACCCAGTCCGCGCCCGGGAATCCGGCGACGACGTACCGCTTGCCGTCCACCGTCATCGGCGTCACCGGGGTCGATCGCGGGGCGCCGGAGTTGCGGCCGCGCACGGTCAACACGACCGGGCTCTCGCCGCCGAAACTCATTCCCAGCCGCGACATCCGGATGAAGACCTTGTTCGCCGGTTTCAGCCACCACGGTGGCCGGACGCGTTTGCCGCTTCCCATAGGCAGCGACGTTACCTGTCGGCCCGTCGAACGGGACAGCACAGTCACGCTGGGTCTCGAACGTGACTGCTGTGTCACACTCGAGCAGAAACTAGCCCACCGCGCGGCCGGCGCCCTCCCAGAACCGCGCCCGCACGGCCTTCTTGTCCGGCTTGCCCAGCCCGGTCAACGGCAGCGAGTCGGCGATCACCACCCGCTTGGGCGACTGCACCGACCCCTTGCGGTCCTTGACCGCTGCCTGGATCTCGGCGGTCATCGTCTCGATCGCCGCGTCATCGCGGGACGCGTCGGCGCGCAGCACCACCACCGCGGTGACGGCCTCGCCCCACTTCTCGTCCGGCGCGCCGACCACGCACACCTGCGCGACGGCCGGGTGCTCGGCGACCACGTCCTCCACCTCGCGGGGAAAGACGTTGAAGCCGCCGGTGACGATCATGTCCTTGACCCGGTCGACGATGTAGTAGAAGCCGTCGGAATCCTCGCGGGCCATGTCGCCGGTGTGCAGCCATCCATCGCGGAATGTCTCAGCCGTCGCCTCCGGCAGATTCCAGTAGCCACCGGCCAAAAGCGGTCCGCTGACACAGATTTCGCCCGGCTCGCCCTGGGGAACCGGCTTACCGTCCTCGCCCAGCAGCGCCACCCGCGCGAACAGCGTCGGGCGTCCACACGAGGTGAGCCGCTTCTCGTCGTGCTCACCCTTGGCCAGGTAGGTGATGGCCATCGGCGCCTCGGACTGCCCGTAGTTCTGGGCGAAGATCTTGCCGAACCGGCGGATCGCCTCGGCGAGGCGCACCGGGTTGATCGCCGACGCGCCGTAATAGACGGTCTGCAGCGACGACAGGTCGCGGGTGTGCGAATCCGGGTGGTCCATCAGCGCATACAGCATCGACGGCACCAGGAATGTGGCCGTAATACGCTTCTCCTCAATGGTTTTCAGTACACCGGCGGGGTCGAACTTGGGCAGCACGTGCATTTCGCCGCCCTTGATCAGGGTGGGCAGGAAATAGGCCGCGCCCGCGTGCGACAGCGGGGTGATCATCAAGAACCGCGGCTCCTCCGGCCACTCCCACTCGCTGAGCTGGATCTGGGTCATGGAAGAGATCGACTGCGCGGTGCCCATCACGCCCTTGGGCTTGCCGGTGGTGCCGCCGGTGTAGGTCAGCCCGATGACCTGATCCGGCGGCAGGTCCGCGGCGGCCAGCGGCTGCGGGTCGTATTTGGCCGCCTCGGCCGCCAGGTCGACGGCGACCCCGTTCAGCGCCGCGGGCACCGGGCCGATGGTGAGGATCTGCTGGAGCCCCGGCACCTTCTCCAGCAGGGCCAGCGCCCGCTCGACGAACATCGGGTTGGGGTCGATGATCAGCGAGCTGATGCCGGCGTCGTTCAGCACATAGGCGTGGTCGTCGAGCGAGCCCAGCGGATGCAAGGCGGTGCGCCGGTAGCCGCGGGTCTGGCCGGCGCCGATGATCAACAGCACCTCGGGACGGTTGAGCGACAGCAGCCCGACCGCCACACCGGTGCCCGCACCCAGCGCCTCGAACGCCTGGATGTACTGGCTGATCCGCTCGGCCATCTGACCACCGGTCAGCGTGGTGTCGCCGAGGAACAACACCGGCTTGTCCTTGTGGCGCTTGAGCGCGCCCACCAGCAGATGGCCGTTATGGGTCGGGTTGCGCAACAGATCGTCACTCATCAGGCCAGACTAGAACGTGTTGCAATTTAGGTCAGCCGCGCCCTCGGACCGATAGCATCCGTGCACATGGCGCAGGCAGAACTCGTCGTTACCGGAACCGTATTGACCGTCGACGACGCCCGGCCCACCGCCGAGGCGCTCGCCGTCGCCGGCGGCCGCATCATTGCCGTGGGCACCCGCTCCGACGTCGCCGGCCTCATCGGCCCGAACACCCAGACCGTCGACGTCGGCGACGGCTGCGTCATGCCGGGATTCGTTGAGGCACACGGCCATCCGCTGATGGAGGCCGTCGCGCTGTCGGACCGTCTCGTCGACATCCGTCCGGTGACGATGCGCAGCGGCGACGACGTTGTCGAGGCGGTGCGCTCCGAGGTCGCCCGACGTGGATCCGACGGCGCCTACCTCAACGGCTGGGATCCGCTGCTGCAGAGCGGCCTTCCGGAACCGACGCTGAGCTGGCTCGACGGCATCGCGCCCGACGGCCCGCTGGTGATCATCCACAACTCGGGGCACAAGGCCTACTTCAACTCGCGCGCCGCCCGGCTGCACGGCCTGAACCGCGACACCCCCGACCCCAAGGGCGCCAGGTTCGGCCGCGACGCCCACGGTGAGCTCGACGGCACCGCCGAGGAGACCGGCGCGGTGTTCCCGCTGCTCGGCGGCGCCATCGACGTCGCCGACTACCCGCGGATGCTGCTCGCCGAGTGCGCTCGGCTCAACCGTGCCGGGTTGACCACCTGCTCGGAGATGGCGTTCGACCCCGGGTTCCGGCCGCTGGTCGAACGCCTGCGCGGGCAGCTGACGGTGCGGTTGCGCACCTACGAGATCTCCAACCCGCAGATGTCCACCGAGGCCACGCCCGGCGAGGGCGACGACATGCTGCGCCAGGTCGGCATCAAGATCTGGGTCGACGGGTCGCCGTGGATCGGCAACATCGACCTGTCGTTTCCCTACCTGGACACCGACGCCACCCGGATCATCGGCGTCACCCCGGGTTCGTGCGGGCACGCCAACTACACCGCCGAGCAGCTACGCGAGATCGTCGGCGCCTACTTCCCGCTGGGCTGGCCGATGGCCTGCCACGTGCAGGGCGACGCCGGTGTGGACACCATCCTCGACGTCTACGAAGAGGCGCTGCGCCACCATCCGCGCGACGACCACCGGCTGCGGCTCGAGCACGTCGGCGCGATCCGGCCCGAGCAGCTGCGGCGCGCCGCCGACCTCGGCGTCACCTGCAGCATCTTCGTCGACCAGATCCACTACTGGGGCGACGTCATCGTCGACGGCCTGTTCGGCGAGGAGCGCGGAACCCGTTGGATGCCAGCGGGATCCGCGGTGGCCACCGGCATGCGGATCTCGCTGCACAACGACCCGCCGGTCACGCCCGAGGAGCCGCTGCGCAACATCAGCGTCGCCGCGACCCGCACCGCACCCAGCGGCCGGGTGCTCGCGCCCGAGGAGCGGTTGACGGTCGAGCAGGCGATCCGCGCGCAAACCATCGACGCCGCCTGGCAGCTGTTCGCCGACGACGTGATCGGCTCGCTGGAGGTCGGCAAGTACGCCGACCTGGTGGTGCTCTCCGCCGATCCGCGAACCGTGCCGCCCGAGCGGATCGCCGACCTGGAGATCCGTGCGACGTATCTGGCCGGGCGCCGGGTCTACAGCGCGTGAGGCCGCCTTTAGAGGATCTACTGGACCGCCTGCACGTGGTGGCGCTGCCCATGCGGGTGCGGTTTCGCGGCATCACCACCCGCGAAGTCGCGTTGATCGAGGGCCCCGCCGGGTGGGGGGAATTCGGGGCTTTCGTCGAATACGGCCCGCCCGAGGCCGCGCACTGGCTGGCCTCCGGAATCGAAGCCGCCTACCGGGAGCCGCCGCCGGCGCGCCGCGAACGCATCCCGATCAACGCCACCGTGCCCGCCGTGCCCGCCGCCCAGGTGGGCGAGATCCTGGCCCGCTTTCCGGGGACCGGGACGGCCAAGGTGAAGGTCGCCGAGCCCGGGCAGACGCTGGCCGACGACGTCGCCCGGGTGAACGCCGTGCGTGCACGGGTGCCGATCGTGCGGGTGGACGCCAACGGCGGCTGGAGCGTCGAGCAGGCGGTCACCGCCGCCTCCGCGCTGACCGCGGACGGCCCGCTGGAGTACCTCGAACAACCCTGCGCGACGGTCGGCGAACTCGCCGAATTGCGGCGACGGGTCGACGTGCCGATCGCCGCCGACGAAAGCATCCGCAAGGCCGACGACCCGCTGGCCGTGGTCCGCGCCGGCGCCGCCGACATCGCGGTGCTCAAAGTCGCTCCGCTGGGCGGGATTTCGGCCATGCTCACCATCGCCGACCAGATCGACGTCCCCGTCGTGGTCTCCAGCGCGCTGGACTCGGCGGTGGGAATCGCCGCGGGCCTGACCGCCGCGGCGGCGCTGCCGCAGCTTCGGCACGCCTGCGGGCTCGGCACCGGCGGGCTGTTCGCCGAAGACGTGGCCGAGACCGCCGCACCCGTCGACGGCTGCCTCCGGGTCGGGCCCGTCGCGCCCGACCCGGAGCGGCTGCGCGCACTGGCGGCACCGCCGGAGCGGCGGCAGTGGTGGATCGACCGGGTCACGGCGTGCCATCCGCTGCTTGTACCGTCGTCCGGGTGATCAACCTGGCTTACGACGACCGCGGCTCCGGTGAGCCCGTGGTCTTTATCGCCGGCCACGGCGGTGCCGGACGGACCTGGCACCCCTATCAAGTCCCCGCGTTTCTGGCGGCCGGATACCGCGTCATCACTTTCGACAATCGCGGGATCGGCGGCACGGAGAACGCGGAGGGCTTCTCGACGCAAACCATGGTCGCCGACACCGTCGCGCTGATCGAAGGGCTGAACGCCGCCCCGGCCCGCATCGTCGGAATGTCGATGGGCGCCTTCATCACCCAGGAACTCATGCTCGCCCGGCCCGATCTGGTCAGCGCGGCGGTGCTGATGGGTACCCGCGGCCGCATGGACCGTGCGCGGCAGTTCTTTCGCGACGCCGAGGCCGAGCTGTCCGACGCCGGCGTGATACTGCCGGCCGCCTACGAGGCGAAAATCCGCCTGCTGGAAAACTTTTCCCGCAAGACGCTCAACGACGACACCGCGGTCGCCGACTGGATCGCCATGTTTTCCACCTGGCCCGTCAAGTCCACCCCGGGTACGCGCGCCCAGCTGGATGTCGCGCCGTACACGAGCCGGTTGTCGGCCTACCGCAGCATCGCGACGCCGGTGCTGGTGATCGGCTTCGCCGACGACGTGCTGACGCCGCCCTATCTGGGCCGGGAGGTCGCGGACGCGCTGCCCAACGGTCGTTACGTGCAGATACCCGACACCGGCCACCTCGGCTTCTTCGAGCGGCCCGACGCCGTCAACGCCGCGATGCTCAAGTTCTTCGCCGAGAAGAGATAGACCGCCCAACGTCGACTTGTCGGGCGAAAGCGCGGCGACTGTGCCCAACTACTCCACGTTGGGCGTGCGGTAAGTCGGCTGTGACACCCTGTAGGAGTGAACCCCTCGACGACACAGGCTCGCGTCGTCGTCGACGAGCTGATTCGCGGCGGTGTCCGCGACGTGGTGCTTTGCCCCGGTTCGCGGAACGCCCCGCTCGCCTTCGCGCTGCAGGACGCCGACTCCTCCGGCCGGATCCGGCTGCACGTCCGCATCGACGAGCGCACCGCGGGCTATCTGGCGATCGGCCTGGCGATCGCCGCCGGCGCGCCGGTGTGCGTCGCCATGACGTCCGGCACCGCCGTGGCCAACCTTGGCCCGGCGGTGGTGGAGGCCAACTACGCGCGGGTACCGCTGATCGTGCTGTCGGCCAACCGGCCCTACGAATTGCTGGGCACCGGGGCCAACCAGACCATGGAACAGCTGGGCTACTTCGGCACCCAGGTCCGGGCCGCCATCAGCCTGGGCCTGGCCGAGGACGCCCCCGAGCGGCTGGACGCGCTCAACGCCACCTGGCGCTCCGCCACCTGCCGGGTGCTGGCGGCCGCCACCGGATCGCGCACCGCCAACGCCGGCCCCGTGCAGTTCGACATCCCGCTGCGCGAACCCCTGGTGCCGGATCCCGAACCCCGCGGCGCGGTGATCCCGCAGGGGCGGCCTGACGGGAAGCCGTGGACCTACACGCCGCCGGTCAGCTTCGACCAGCCGCTGGAAATCGACCTCACACCCGACACCGTCGTCATCGCCGGCCACGGCGCGGGCGCGCACCCCGCGCTGGCGCAGCTGCCGACCGTCGCCGAGCCGACGGCGCCGGCCCCGGAAAATCCGCTGCACCCGCTGGCGCTGCCCTTGCTGCGGCCCAAGCAGGTGATCATGCTCGGCCGCCCCACCCTGCACCGGCCGGTGTCGGCGCTGCTGGCCGACCCCCAGGTGCCGGTGTACGCGCTGACCACCGGCCCTCGCTGGCCGGACGTCTCGGGGAACTCGCAGGCCACCGGCACGCGGGCGGTTACCACCGGGTCGCCGGACCCGGCGTGGCTGCACCGCTGCGCCGAGATGAACCGGCACGCGGTCGCCGCGGTGCGCGGCCAGCTCGCGGCGCATCCGCTGACCACCGGCCTGCACGTCGCGGCGGCCGTGGCCGACGCGCTGCGGCCCGGCGACCAGCTGGTGCTCGGGGCGTCCAACCCGGTCCGCGACGCCGCGCTGGTCGGTCTGGACGTCCACGGCATCCGGGTGCGCTCCAACCGCGGGGTCGCCGGTATCGACGGCACCGTGTCCACGGCGATCGGGGCGGCTCTCGCCCATGAACGGGACGGCGACGCGGACAGCCCGGCGCGCACCGTGGCGCTGATCGGCGATCTGACGTTCGTGCACGACAGCTCCGGGCTGCTGATCGGCCCCACCGAGCCCACCCCGCGCCACCTGACCATCGTGGTCTCCAACGACAACGGCGGCGGCATCTTCGAACTGCTCGAGCAGGGCGACCCGCGGTTCTCCGACGTGTCGTCGCGGGTTTTCGGAACCCCGCACGACGTCGACGTGGGGGCGCTGTGCCGCGCGTATCACGTGGACAGCCGGCAGATCGAGGTCGACGAATTGCACACCGCCTTGGACGAACCCGGCGCCGGGATGCGGGTGCTGGAAGTCAAGGCGGACCGGTCTTCGCTGCGGCAACTGCACGCCGCCATCAAGGCGGCGCTATGAGGCGCGAGTAGATGGCGAGATCTCCAAAGGTTCTGCTGCACATACTGATTCACGGACGCAGTGACGAACCGCCGAAAACGCGTGCCAGGGTCGTGTTGCGGTGGGCCCGGATCGCGGTACTGATCGTCACCGGCCTGGTCACGTTGCAGTCGATGCTGCTGGTGGCCGGCGCCTGGCGCGACGACCTCGCGATCACCCACAACAGGGGCGTCGCGCAGGCGGAGGTGCTCAGCGCCGGGCCGCGCCGCTCCACCATCGAGTTCGTCACGCCCGAGCGGGTCACCTACCGTCCCGAGCTCGGTGTGCTCTACCCGTCCCATCTGGCCACCGGGATGCGGATCTACGTCGAGTACAACAAGAACGATCCCAACCTGGTCCGCGTGCAGCATCGCAACGCCGGGCTGGCGATCATCCCGGCGGGATCCATCGCGGTGGTGGGCTGGCTGGGTGCGGCGGGCGTCCTGGCACTGCTGGCGCTGCTGGACAAGTGGCTGGACCGTCGCGCCGAAAGTGCCGGACCTGCAGATTTCGCGTGACGGATGCCCGGAGGCAACCTTGCCGACAGCCGGTGCTGACACGGTGGTGATGTGCGCGTTGCCATCGTCGCGGAATCTTTCCTGCCGGAAGTCAACGGTGTCAGCAACTCGGTGATCCGGGTGCTCGAGCACCTGCGCCGGACGGGCCACGAAGCCCTCGTGATCGCCCCCGACACGCCCCCCGGCCAGCCCCGGGCGGAGCGCATTCACGACGGCATCCGCGTTCACCGGGTGCCGTCGCGGATGTTTCCGAAGGTGACCACGCTGCCGCTCGGCGTGCCGACGCCCCGGCTGGTGAGCGTGCTGCGCGGATTCGATCCCCACGTCGTGCATCTGGCGTCGCCGGCGCTGCTGGGCTATGGCGGGGTACGGGCGGCGCGGTGGCTGGGGGTGCCCACGGTCGCGGTGTATCAAACCGACGTTCCGGGTTTCGCGGCGAGCTACGGCATTCCGATGACGGCGCGGGCCGCGTGGGCCTGGTTCCGCCATCTGCACGGCCTCGCCGACCGCACCCTGGCGCCGTCCAGTGTGACCATGGAATCGCTTGTCGCCCAACGATTTCCGCGGGTGCACCGCTGGGCGCGCGGCGTTGACTTGCTGCGGTTTGCGCCGTCGGCGCGCAACGAGGCGCTGCGCCGACGGTGGTCGCCGCACGGCAAGCCCATCGTCGGGTTCGTGGGCCGGCTCGCGCCGGAGAAACACGTCGAGCGCCTCATCGGTCTGGCCGCCGGCGACGCGGTGCAGCTCGTCATCGTGGGCGACGGTGTCGACCGCGACAGGCTGCGATCGGCAATGCCGACAGCGGTTTTCACGGGTGCGCTCTACGGCGACGAGCTCGCCGCGGCGTACGCCAGCATGGACGTGTTCGTGCATCCCGGTGAGCACGAGACGTTTTGTCAGGTCGTGCAGGAAGCGCTGGCGTCGGGGTTGCCGGTCATCGCCCCCGACGCCGGCGGCCCACGTGACCTCGTCACTCCGTGGCGTACGGGTCTGCTGTTGGGGGTCAACGAGTTCGAGGCGCGGCTGCCCGAGGCCGTCGCACACCTGATCGCCGAACGGCCGCGCTACGCGCCGGCCGCCCGGCGCAGCGTGGTCGGCCGCAGCTGGCCGGTCATCTGCGACGAACTGCTCGGCCACTACGAGGCGGTGCTGTCGCCGTTCGCCCGGCGGCGCCTCACCCCGCTACGCGGCCCGCATCGTCGCCGGGCGTAGCGTCTTGCGCGTGAGTCGCGCGGAGTTGGACAAGGACCCCCGGGACGTCGCGTCGATGTTCGATGGCGTCGCCCGCCGGTATGACCTGACCAACACCGTGCTGTCGTTGGGCCAGGACCGGTACTGGCGCAAGGCCGCCCGGTCGGCGCTGGCGATCGGTCCCGGTCAGCGGGTGCTGGACCTCGCCGCGGGCACGGCGGTATCCACCGTCGAGCTGAAGAAATCCGGGGCGTGGTGTGTGGCCGCCGATTTCTCGGTCGGCATGCTGGCGGCGGGCGCCGGGCGCGACGTGCCGAAAGTCGCCGGTGATGCCACCAGGTTGCCGTTCGGCGACGACGTATTCGACGCTGTAACAATCAGTTTCGGCCTGCGCAATGTCGTCGACACCCAGGCCGCGCTGCGCGAGATGGCCCGCGTCACCCGCCCGGGCGGCCGACTGGTGGTGTGCGAGTTCTCCACCCCCACCAACGGCGTGTTCGCCACGGTCTACAAGGAGTACCTGATGCGGGCGCTGCCGCGGGTGGCCCGGGCGGTGTCCAGCAACCCGGAGGCCTACGTGTATCTCGCGGAATCGATCAGGGCGTGGCCCGACCAGGAGGGGTTGGCGCAGCAGATCACCCAGGCGGGTTGGGTGGGGGTGCGATGGCGCAACCTGACCGGTGGCATCGTCGCCTTACACGCCGGGCACATGCCCCCGCGCTGAGAGAGTTCTAGTGATTACCGGCCGCTTGGACGACGTCGAGGTGCTCCGGGCAGTAGTGGTCGACCGCGGCGCCGAGGAACTGCAGCGACTGGCCCTCTGAGGTGCCGCGCGGCAGGTTGCGCTGGATGAAGGTCGCCGACTGGTGGGCGTCGTGGTCGACACCGTGGTCCAACCGGTCGCAGGTGATCTTGCCCAGCCATGCCAGCTGGTCCTGCGGCTGGTAGATGCCGAAGCCGTTGACGGTGCTCTTGAACGGCGCGTCGTAGTCGCTCGGGGGCGACGGTGTCCGCGGGGTCGGGTACGGCGCCGTCGGCGGCGGGTCGGCAAGTGCCGGCGCGGCAAGCGCGGCCAGTGCGATAGCAGCAGCAGCGGTGGCTCCGATAGTAGCCAGCCTCGTTCCCTTCATTAGCCGGACTATACACGCCCCGACCGGGGCGTGCCGACAAACGGCGGCCGCCGATCGCCGGCCCCATCGAGCGCGCCACACCCGCCGACCAGCGGCGATGCGGGTATTCGGTCAGCTGAACGGCGTTCGGCGATCGATCAGCCGCGACACCCTGCCGCCGCCCCGCCAGGCGCGCGCCACCCAGTCCGCGTCGTCGTCGGTGACCAGGTTGGCCATCACCCGCACGGCGATGGTCATCAGCGTCGTCGAGCGCATCGCGATCGGCCCGGTCGAGGGCAGGAATCGCTGAAAGGTGAGCAGCAGCGCCAGCCTGCGCGCCACCGAGAACCCCCGGCCGTAGTGCTGCCGCAGCAGCGACGGCCACATCTGCGACAGGTCGCGGCGATCCTGCAGCGCGAGCATTTCAGAGGCCAGCCGCCCCGTCTCCAGGCCGTAGTCGATGCCCTCGCCGTTGAGGGGGTTCACGCACGCCGCGGCGTCGCCGATCAGCATCCAGTTGGGGCCGGCCACCCCGGACACCGCGCCGCCCATCGGCAGCAGCGCCGAGGCCACCGCCCGGGGTGAGCCGGTGAAGCCCCAGTCGTCGCGGCGCAGGTCGGTGTAGTAGTCGATCAGCGGCCGCAGCGCCAGATCCGCCGGCCGTTTCGACGTCGAGAGCGCTCCGACGCCGATGTTCACCTCGCCGTTGCCGAGCGGAAAAATCCAGCCGTAGCCGGGCAACACCGCACCGTCGGGGGAGCGGAGCTCCAGGTGCGACGTCAGCCAGGGGTCGTCGGCGCGCGGCGTGCTCAGATATCCGCGGGCGGCGACGCCATACACCGTTTCCTGATGCCACCGCCGGCCCAGCTTGCGCCCCAGTGACGAACGGGCACCGTCGGCCACGATCAACTGGCGGCACCCGACGTCGGTGCCGTCGGCCAACGTCAGCGAGGTCACTCGGCCCGTTGAGTCATGTTGCACACCAACGGCTTTGGTTCCGAGCAGCATCCGTGCCCCGGAGTCCTCGGCGACTTTGCGGATCCGGTCGTCCAGCTCGAACCGGGCCACCGCGCTGCCGGTCGACGGGAACGACGGGCCGGGCCAGTCCACTTCCACCTCGCCGCCGAACCCGCTCATCCGCAGCCCCCGGTGCCGGATTCGGGTGTCCAGCCAGTCCCCGAGCCCGAGGCGTTCCAGCTCGGCGACCGCGCGCGGGGTCAGCCCGTCACCGCAGGCCTTGTCGCGGGGAAAGCTCGCCGAATCGATGACCAGGACCTCGTTGCCCGCGCGGGCGGCCCAGGCCGCCGCCGCCGAACCGGCGGGTCCGGCGCCCACGACCACCACCTGGGCTCGGGTCACTCCCGTCTTCATGCACACCAGTATGTTTGGTCCCGTGAATACTCCGGCGACGGTGGTGGCGGGCGTTGATCTCGGTGACGCGGCCTTCGCGGCGATCGTGCGCGACGGTGTCGGGCGGATCGAGCAGCTCATGGACACGGAGCTGTGCAGCGCCGACGAAATCATGACCGAGTCGCTGACCCATCTGTTCCGGGCCGGCGGCAAGCGTTTCCGGCCGCTGTTCACCGTGCTGTCGGCACAGCTCGGCCCCAACCCCGAGGCCGCGGACGTGACGATCGCGGGCGCCGTCATCGAACTGGTGCACCTGGCCACGCTCTACCACGACGACGTGATGGATGAGGCGGAGGTGCGTCGCGGCACGCCCACCGCCAACGTGCGCTGGGGCAACAATGTCGCGATCCTGGCCGGGGACTATCTGTTCGCCACCGCGTCGCGGTTGGTGTCCCGGCTGGGTCCCGAGGCGGTCCGGCTCATCGCCGAGACGTTCGCCCAGCTGGTGACCGGGCAGATGCGCGAGACCCGCGGTGTGACGGGGGCGGCCGAAGGGTCGGACCCGATCGAGCACTACCTGAAGGTGGTGTACGAGAAGACCGCGTGCCTGATCGCCGCGGCGGGCCGGTTCGGCGCGATGTTCTCGGGCGCCGACGCCGATCAGGTGGAGCGGCTGAGCCGCCTGGGCGGCATCGTGGGCACCGCTTTTCAGATCTCCGACGACATCATCGACATCGGCAGCGACTCCAGCGAGTCCGGCAAGCTGCCCGGCACCGACGTGCGCGAGGGCGTGCACACCTTGCCGATGGTTTACGCGCTGCGCGAACCCGGGCCCGAAGCGGCGCGGCTGCGCGAGCTGCTGGTCGGGCCCATCGACGACGACGAGGTGGTGGCCGAGGCGCTGGCGCTGCTGCGGGCCTCGGCGGGCATGGCCAAGGCCAAGCAGTCGCTGCAGCAGTACGCGGCGCAGGCACGCCAGGAGCTGGCCCTGCTGCCTGACGTCCCCGGCCGGCAGGCGCTGCGGACGCTGGTCGATTACACCATCAGCCGGCACGGCTAGCGGGTCACGGAACTCCTTCGGCCGTCCCGGGCGTTCAATAGTCGACAATGAACGAGTGTTCCGGAGCGTGCTCCGGTATGTCCTAGGAGGACAGCGATGACCTGGCATCCGCACACCAACAGGCTCAAGACTTTCGCCCTGTTGGTCGGCATGTCCGCGTTGATCGTGTTCGTGGGCTCGTTGTTCGGCAGGACCGCGATGTTCATCGCGGTGCTGTTCGCCATCGGCATGAACGTCTACACGTACTACAACAGCGACAAGCTGGCGCTGCGGGCGATGCATGCGCAGCCGGTCTCCGAGCTGCAGGCGCCCGCGATGTACCGGATCGTTCGTGAGCTGGCCACCGCCGCGCACCAGCCGATGCCCCGGCTCTACATCAGCGACACCAACGCGCCCAACGCGTTCGCGACCGGCCGCAATCCGCGCAACGCCGCGGTGTGTTGCACCACCGGTATTTTGGACATCCTCGGCGAGCGCGAGCTGCGTGCCGTGCTGGGACACGAGCTGTCGCATGTCTACAACCGCGACATCCTGATCTCGTGCGTGGCCGGTGCGATGGCGTCGGTGATCACCGCGCTGGCCAACATGGCCATGTTCGCCGGCATGTTCGGCGGTAACAACCG
Organism: Mycobacterium sp.; assembly: GCF_004298145.1. Taxonomy (GTDB): domain Bacteria; phylum Actinomycetota; class Actinomycetes; order Mycobacteriales; family Mycobacteriaceae; genus Mycobacterium. The sequence continues at coordinate 34,133 of NZ_SCRH01000005.1, read as the reverse complement.
CGATGGCGAGAATCCCTTTGCGCTGCTGCTGGTTTCGTTGCTGGGCCCGATCGCCGCGACGGTCGTGCGCCTCGCGGTGTCCCGGTCGCGTGAATACCAGGCGGATGAATCGGGCGCGGTGCTGACCGGTGACCCGCTGGCCCTGGCGTCGGCCCTGCGCAAGATCTCCGGCGGGGTCCAGGCGGCTCCGCTTCCGCCCGAGCCCCAGCTGGCCAGTCAGGCGCACCTGATGATCGCCAGTCCGTTCCGGGCGGGCGAGCGGATCGGGTCGCTGTTTTCGACGCACCCGCCGATCGAGGACCGCATCCGCCGGCTGGAGCAGATGGCCGGGCGTTAGGGAACGGCGGCAAAACGCCGCGTGCACACAGCCCAAACCGCAAGTAACATCGGAGTTAGCTACAGTCCTTTGGGCTGGCCGTTGATGAAAGCGGTGATTGCGATGTTGGACACGCACTCAATCGATATTCACGAAGCCGGGCTGGCGTTGAATCTGCCCGATTTGATTTTCGAAACACGCGCCGGGGCCGGGATGAACCAGGACGACCTGGCGCAGGCGCTCGGTACCACCCGGGCCGACGTTGCCGCGTGGGAGAGCGGCGCCGAGGTGCCGCGCGTCGACGTGCTGCAGCGCCTGGCGGAGGTTTGCGGCAAGCGGCTGCACATCAGGATCGACGTCGACTGACCGACCCGCACCCCCTATGCTCGCCGGAGTCGCCGCGGCCGCCGCAGGGCAGGCCGCGTGCCGCGCAATTACGCCGCGGCCCCCGGGCTTTGCGCCTCGACGAGCGGTTCGTGCGCGTCGCGATGACCCGTCTTGACCGCACCCTGGAGGTGAACCGTCCCGCCCGTCGCCTCGTGCTGTAGCTGCCAGTCGGTAATCGCTTGGTGCGCAGCGTGATCGAGGTGGTGCACCGAAATGGCCACCGTCACCGTCGCGCCCCGCGGAACCGATGTCAGCACCCGAGTCAGTCTCGGTAGCGCCAGGAAGGTGCAGGCCGCGCCCTCGATGGCCACCCGCCATTCGCCGGCGCCCGGCTTGGCCTCGATCTTGGCCCGGATCACCCGCCATCCGGTCAGCGCGATGGCCAGCGCGAGTCCGATCAGCACCCCGTGCAGCAGGTTGAGGAAGATGACGCTGACGGCCGTCACCACGTACACCGTGAGATCGCCGTGCTTCATTGCGGTTTCGATGTGGGCCGGCTTCAGCAGCTGAATGCCGATGACGATGAGCAGACCGGCAAGCGCGGCGGTGGGGATCTCCTCGACCAGGCCGGCGAACGGAATGCTGAACAGCAGGATCCAGACGCCGTGCATGATCGCCGAGGCGCGGGATTTGGCGCCCGCGTAGACATTTGTCGAGCTGCGGACGATGACCCCCGTGATCGGCAGCCCTCCGACGGCGCCCGAGATGACGTTGGCGGTCCCCTGTCCCACCAGCTCGCGGTTGAAGTCGGTGCGTGGCCCGTTGTGCATCCGGTCGACCGACACCGCTGACAGCAGACTCTCGACGCTGGCAATGAGCGCGACGGTGATCACCCCGATGGTGAAGGCGCCCCAGTTGCCGTGGGGAAGGTCGGGTAGCCGCAGCGCGTCCAGCGGTGACCCCTCGAGGTTGATCCGGCTCACGTGGAACGGGAGGACGACCGACATCACCGTCACCGCGACGATCGCCACCAGGGGAGCCGGAACGCGGCGCACGTTGGCGGGCATCCACCGCCAGGCGACCAGGATGACGATCACCAGGACGCCCAGGATCAAACCCGGCCGGTGGGCACCCATGATTTGACCCGGTAGGCCGATCAGGTTGTGCCAGGCCGTGCTCTTGGACTTTCCGCCCAGCAACACGTGCGCCTGTTGTAGGGCGATTGTGATGCCGATGCCGGCCAGCATGGCGTGCACGACGACCGGCGAAATCGCAAGGGCGGCGCGCGCAACGCGGCTGAGCCCCAGCAGAACCTGCACGATTCCGGCGGCAACGGTGATCAAACACGTGACGCCCCAACCGAACTCGGAAATCAGGTCGGCAATGACGACGGTCAGCCCCGCCGCGGGGCCACTGACTTGTAGCGGGGATCCCCCCAGGGCTCCGGCGACGATCCCCCCGACGATCCCGGCGATCAGGCCGGCGAGCACCGGGGCGCCCGACGCGATCGCGATCCCCAATGACAGGGGAAGCGCGACCAGGAAAACCACCAGCGAAGACGGCAGGTCATGCCGGATGACGCCGCGCAATCGGTCGGCGCGCGGCTCGATGCGGCCCCGGTCGCCCACCTGTTCAGAGTTTTGCATCGGTCCCGTCCCTCGTTGGGTGTCAGCGGGGGATGTTCCGACATCCGCCGAATCCTGCGGTCAATCACGTCTTCGTAACATGTTGGCGTGCAGAGGATTACGACCGGATAACGCGTAGCGCGCACCCGCAAACCACTGGCTATCGGGTCTGACGGTATTTTGCCGGGAAACCGGGGTCAAGCTGACGCGACCGGCCCATAGAGAACGCAAAGATTTGAATTTCCCAGGGGTGCGGCGCCTAGGTCAGAAGCCCGAGCCGTACACCTCGTGGCCGGGGACCTCGGCGATCAGGCCCCGGTAGGCCTCCTCAACGGACGAGCCGTGGTTGATCACGGCGTCGACTTCACGGGCGATGGGCATGGTGAGGCCGAACTCGTTGGCGAATTCCATGATCACGCTGGCGGCTTTGACACCCTCGGCGACCTGGTTCATCGACGCGATGATCTCGTCGATCGGCTTGCCCGCCCCCAGTTGTTCACCGACGTGACGGTTACGGCTGCGCTGGCTGGTGCAGGTGACGATGAGGTCGCCCAGGCCGGCCAGCCCTGGGAAGGTATCGGGGTCGCCGCCCACCGCGACGCCGAGCTTCGTCATCTCGCGCAACGCGCGGGCGATCACCAGCGCGCGGGTGTTTTCGCCGATGCCCAGCGAGTACCCCATGCCCACGGCGATCGCGAACACGTTCTTGAGCGCCCCGGCCATTTCCGCTCCGATGACGTCGTCGGTGGTGTACACGCGGAAGCGCCGGGTGCGGAACACGCCCGACAGCCGCGTCGCCAGGTGTTGGTCGGGCATGGCCAGCACCGCGGCGGCGGCGTAACCCTCGGCGACCTCGCGTGCGATGTTCGGGCCGGCCAGGATGCCCGCGGGGTGCCCGGGCAACACCTCCTCGACGATCTGGGACATCCGCATGTTGGTGCCCTGCTCGAGCCCTTTGACCAGTGACACCACCGGCACCCACGGCCGCAGTTCCTTGGCCAGCTCGGTGAGCACCCCGCGGAAGCCGTGCGAGGGCACGCCCATGACGACGACGTCGGCCGAGTTCGCCGCCTCGGCGAAGTCGGTGGTCGCGCGCAGCGTGTCGCTCAGGATGACGTCGTTGCCGAGGTAGCGGCTGTTGCGGTGGTTGTCGTTGATGTCGGTGGCGGTCTCCTCGGAGCGCACCCACTGCAGGGTCGGCCCGCGGCGCGCGCAGATTGAGGCCACGGTGGTGCCCCAGGAACCGCCACCGAGGACAACGACTTCGGGTTCGCGCATCGCAGATGCCATGGCGATCAGCGTATTGCCGCCATCCGAGATTTAGAAGCAGTTCACCAACTCCCCCGCGCCTACCCGGCCAGGGGCTCCCGGTCGGCGACGCGGCCGAACACCATCGCCTCGTCGATGCGGTCGAAGCGGTAGTCGATCGCGTCGGCGAGATAGTTCTGCCGCACGTTCCACGGCCGCTTGGTGCCCGACTTCGGCAGCGCGTGCACCGAGCGCAGTACGTAGCCGGCGTTGATGTCCCACGACGGCTTCTCGGTCATCGGCTCGTTGCCGCGGTGCGGGGCGGCGTGCGTGTAGCCGTGAGAGGTCATGTGTTTCATGAGTTTTGCCGTTGCCCGGGCGGTGATGTCGGCCCGCAGCGTCCACGACGCGTTGGTGTAGCCGACACACCAGAACAGGTTTGGCACGTCTTCGAGCATGTGCGCTTTGTAGACGAAGCGGTCGCTGGTCTTGATCTCGTTGCCGTCCAGGCTGATCGTGGCGCCGCCGAGTGCCTGCAGCTGCAGGCCGGTGGCGGTGACGATGACGTCGGCGTCGAGGTGCCTCCCGGATTTGAGCGCGATACCCGTGGCGTCGAAATGGTCGATGTGGTCGGTGACCACGTCCGCGCGCCCGGAGGCGATGGCCTCGTACAGGTCGGCGTCGGGGATCAGGCACATCCGCTGGTCCCACGGGTTGTACCGCGGCTTGAAGTGGGTGTCGACGTCGTACCCCGCCGGCAGGCTGTTGATCGCCTTGCGCCGCAGCAGCCTTCTCACGAACCCCGGCGCCTTGCGGGACAACGCGAAGAACACCGCCTCGGTCAGTGCGCTGTACATGCGGACGACGAGATGAGCGGGCTTGCGGGGCAGTAGTTTCCGGGCGATCGCGGCGACGGTGCCGTACTTGGACGCCGAGATGAGATAGGTGGGCGAGCGCTGCAGCATGGTCACCTGGGCGGCGCGGTCCGACAGCGACGGCAGCAGCGTCACCGCGGTCGCGCCGCTGCCGATCACCACGACCTTCTTGCCGGCGTAGTCCAGGTCCTCGGGCCAGTGCTGGGGGTGCACCACCGTGCCCGTGAACTCTTCGATGCCCGGGAAGTCGGGGGTGTAGCCCTCGTCGTAGTTGTAGTAGCCACTGCCGAAGAACACGAAGCGACCGCGGTAGAGCTTGCGTGCCCCGTCCTGCTCGACGGTGACCGTCCAGGTGTCGGTCGAGGAGTCCCAGTCCGCCGAGCGCACGTAGCTGTTGAACCGGATGTGGCGGTCGATGCCGTACATGCGCGCGGTGGCATTCAGATACTCGCGGATGTGCACACCGTCGGCCACGCCCTCTTTGCGGGTCCACGGCTCGAACGGGAAGGACAGGGTGAAGATGCTGCTGTCCGAGCGCACCCCGGGGTAGCGGAACAGGTCCCACGTCCCGCCGATCTGCGCGCGCCGCTCCAGGACGGTGTACGTCAGCTGCGGATTGCGTTCGCTAATCCGATAGGCCGCGTCGATGCCGGAGATGCCGGCGCCGACGATGATGACGTCGAAGTAGTCGGCCTCGGTCGCGCCGTCGCCGGCGGCCTCCTGGGGAGTCACGGTCATCGTGAACCTCGCTCAAATCGTGGGACTCGTCACCAGCGTAGAGACCCACCGGTTGGTCGGGCTAGGAACCGGCCAAAACGGGTCACATTGCGCCGGCTAGGGCTCGCTTCGGACCGCGAGCGTAACCGCACTGCGAAAAAGTGCGCCCGAAATCGCAGTGCCGTTACGCTCGCGCCCCGGGGATCAGCGGTAGTTGACGAACTGCAGGGCCACGTCCAGGTCGGCCTGCTTCAGCATCGCTTGGACGGCCTGCAGGTCGTCCCGCTTCTTGCTGGTGACCCGGATTTCGTCGCCCTGGATCTGGGTCTTGACGGACTTGGGCCCGTCGTCGCGGATCAGTTTGGTGATCTTCTTGGCGTTCTCGCTGGTGATGCCCTGTTTGAGGTTGCCGCTGACCTTGTAGGTCTTGCCGGAGGCCTGTGGCTCGCCGGCGTCGAAGGCCTTCATGGAGATGTCGCGGCGGATCAGCTTCTCCTTGAAGACGTCGACGGCCGCCTTGACGCGTTCCTCCGTGGACGACGTCAGCTCGATAGCCTCGTCGCCCTTCCAGGCGATGGTGGTGTCGGTGCCGCGGAAGTCGAAGCGGGTGGCCAGCTCCTTGGCGGCCTGGTTGAGCGCGTTGTCGACCTCTTGGCGATCCACTTTGCTGACAATGTCGAACGATGAGTCCGCCATGCATTCCGTCCCTTCATCCGGTGATAGGCGTTTGTGCTTTGTCTACTCGCTCGTTGTAACCTTTCTGGCGGCAGGTTGCCCGAGCGGCCAATGGGAGCGGACTGTAAATCCGTCGCGAAAGCTTCACTGGTTCGAATCCAGTACCTGCCACCACCAGCTTTTGCAGGTCAAAGCGCCTTGATGGTCCCGTGCAGGATGCCCGCACCCTGCCGTCCGACGGTTGCAGGCACGCGGGCCGTCCGCAACCCGTGGGTTTTCGGTTTGCTCGGCGCCGTCGCCTCGCGCGCCGTGTGGTTTTTCCGTCACACCTGTGATGGCGCCGCCCAGGGCTGGGGGTGCCGCTGTGCGACACGTGCGCAATTTCTACGAAATTAGTTGTAAAAATTTGCGCCAAACCGGTGTGGCGGGTGCCGGTGCGGGTACCGCTGGAGGAGCGCGATTTCCTAGGGGGGCGACGTGTCCATGAGTCCCGCCACAATCTCAGTACTGCGCGAGTGCCGTACGGCACTGACCACGGCGCGCGAATCGGCCCTCTCCGCCCAGACCGACCTGGCCGGTGTCCGCACGGCGCGTGCCGCCGAGCTGGCCGAGAAGATCGCCGATGCCATGGCTTTCGTTGACCGGCTTTGCTTCGTCGTCCAATGCGACCAACGCGCCGGACAGTGAGGTTTGGCCATGAAAGACTCTGCCACAACACTTTTCACGCCAGCACCACCACCGGCGCCGGCGCAGTGACCAAGCAAGGCACCCTTTCGGTTCGACTCCTCCAATCCATCGACCGGGAGGGTGTCTTTTGCCGTCCGAACGGACGTCAGAACCAGGGCCCGGGGTAGTGACCGTCCTGGTCTTGCACCATGACGATCTCCTTGCATTCGCCATTGGACGACGGCGCGGTCTCACCACGGCACACGAGTGTCCATCCGGATATCCGCTCGAACGGGCGTATCGACCAGCTGGACGCGACGGGATCCGTTCGGGGTAGGGCGATCACCGAGAACGTGCCGCCGCCGGCGATGTAGAGGTGGTCTTCGAAGAACGCCAGCTTGGAAATCGACAGTTTCTTGGCGTCGTCCCGGTTCTTCAGGAGCTCCCACTGTTGGCTGCGCAGATTCCACACCCCGAAGCCGAACGAGGAGTTGTCTGAATTGTGGCCGTCGACAAACAGTTTCCCACCGGACAACGCCGCCGTCAGCCCGCCGCCGGAAATCCGATCCGAATCGCCGATCCTGATGATGGACTTTGCGTTGAGGTCATAGAACATCGTCGACACCGCCGGCGTGTTGTTCGAATCCCAGTGGGTGAGCTTTACCAATTTGTTTGGGCCGTCGGTCAACTCGGCGTCCACGGACTGCACGTCGTTGTCCTGATAGATCGCTTCCCCGCTCGGCCGGCGCAGCTCGGCCCCCGAGGTCTTGGCAGGCTCGGTGTTGCGTTGAAAGGAAAGAACGTCCTGCCAGACCCGAGCGGGCTGGGGATCGTTCCACATGATCGACAGGTCGGCGGCGGAGAGGACCACGGTCCGCGGCGGCGACGCGGCGGCGTGGCCGTCGGTGAAGGCGTTCACCCACGCCACGCCCGATGCGGTCGAGGCCAGTCCCCATTCCCTCGGGGCGGCCAACTTCAGGTCGGGCGACGGCGGCTGCAGTTCTTTGACGGCGACCTGCCGGCCCGTCGCCCAGTCGTAGGAATACGCGGTGGCCTTGGAGGTTTCGGGCGCCGCGGCCGGCGCCGGCTTGACGGTCGTGACCACGTACACGACCTTCAGGTCGTCGGCGCTGCCGGTCAGCGCGCACATGGCGCCGGTGAGGTTCTCACCGGCGGGAACCGCAGGGATGGCGGGGGCGACGTATTGTCCCGTTTTCGGGTCGAAGATTTTCGGCCGGATGTCCTCGAGTGCCAATTTGCCGGCCGAAAAAGCCTGTGGGCAACCGAAATACGCCGTGCCGCCGTAGCTTTTCCAGTCCTTTTCCAGCGGGCCCGTTATCGGGGCGGGCCCGGGCGCCGCACGGGTGCCGGTTTTCGAAGTCGACGTCGGGGAGGTGGGGGTGAGCGGGGGCGCCGACACGGTTTCCGAACAGGATGCCAGGACCAGGCAGGCGACCGACGCGACCGCCGGTCCCCAGGCGGACAGCCGGCGTCGCGCCGCATGCCCCTGGGCAGCACGCATCGAAAGCCCCCGTGAAGTTCGCATAACCACAGGAGCGTAAAGCCGCCCCGATGCAACCGCGACTCGGCGGATGACTAGCGGTCGAACTCCAGGGGCAAACTCAGGGGGCCGCTCAGGGTCCCCATCGGCTTCCACGGCGCCGGTCCGGCGATGCGTGGATTGACCAGGCGGCCGGTCAAGACGGTCAGCGCCTCGGCGATTTCGCGCCTGGCCAGGTTGGCGCCGAGGCAGTAATGCGCGCCGCCGCCGAACGTCAGGATGGGCGGGGCGCCCTCGCGGGTGATATCGACGCGGTCCGGGTCGTCGTAGACCGCGGGATCACGGTTTGCCGCACCGGTGTTCACCAGGACCATCGTGCCGGCGGGGAACACGTAGCCGTCGACGTCGGCGTCCTGGGCCACCAGCCGCAGCGTCCCGCACACGATCGGCGAGTGACGCATGGTCTCCTCGACGGCACGCATCGCCAACTCGGGCCGCCGGCGCAAGAGCTCCCACTGCCGCCGATGCCGGCACAGCAGGTGCACCGAGGCGGCGACCTGGTTGCGGGTGGTGTCCGTCCCCGCCAGCAGCAGGCCCCCGGCGAGCATGCGCAGTTCGGCCGCGTTGAGGCGGTCGCCCCCTGCCTCGGCGCGAATCAGGTCGGACAGCAGGTCATCGGTCAGGCTGTGCCGGCGGCGGGCGACCATCTCGTCGACGTAGGCGTCGAGCTGGTGCCACGCGCGCATCACGACGGGCTCGACCTCGGTCAGATCGACGGTGAAGCTGAAGGCCTTGAAGACGTCGTCCGCCCACCGGGAGAACTGTTGCCAGTCCTCGCGGGGCGCCCCGAGCAGCGCGCAGATGATCGGGACGGGATACGGGCGGGCGATGTCGGTGACGACGTCACAGCGGCCGTCGTCGGCCACCCGATCGACCAAGTCGTTCAGCACGCCGACCATGGTGTCGTGCAGGCGCAGCGTGGCCTTCGGCGTGAACGCCTTGGAGGTCAGGCTCCGCAGCCGGTGGTGCGCGTCGCCCTCGAGGCACAGCAGGCTGTTGACCACCTTGTCCCACAGCGGGCCCGAAGTGATGCCCTGGACAAGGAGATTCAGGCCGGGCGGGATCTGGAATCGCGTATCCCGCAGTATGGACCGGACCATGTGGTAGGAGAGCACCTCGGGGCCGTGCGGTCCCAGCGCGACGGGGGCCTGGCGTTGCGCCTCCCGCAGGCGCGGGTAGATCTCCGCGGGTGTTTCGTCGTCGCCGTAGGACAGGGTGGGTAGATCGGCATCGAAAACGCTTGGGGGAGCGGCACCGACGGTCATGACGGTCTCCTCATCGATCCCCCACCAGCTGCGGACGACTTTCAGACAATGTATGGCCACCGCAGGGGGCTGTCAACGACATCGGCGAACCGACGCGGTAACGAACCGGCCGTTCGGGGAAAACGCCATACACACGCAAGGAAATGCATTGCCGCGACGGGCGCGCCGCGATGCTCAATCGTGTGCGCGCAGCCGCACCATCCGCGTCGTCGACGTCTCATCCAGCTCGACGACGTCGGACCGCGAACGCAGGAAATCGCTGAATGACCGGAAACCCAAAGACTTTTCGCCGAACGAGGGATCCATGCGCCTCATCTGTGCCTTCACCGCGGAGTTGTGCAGCCAGTCGACGTCGTCTTTCTCCAAGCCGATCTGCAACGCCCGCGTCAGCAGCGCGGTGGCGGCGGCTTGCGCGTCGGGCGGCTCCGGCTCCTCGGGCTGAGCCGCCTTGGTGCGCCCGCCGCGTCGCTTCGGCGGGTCCGCCTCGGCCGGTGCGGGCTCGCGTTCGAGCACCGGAACCCCCGGCAGCGCGTCGTACACGACGAACTCCTCACAAGCCGCGGCCAGCGCCCGGCTCGAAGCACCGGCCACCCCAATGCCCACCACGTACCGGCCGAGCCTCTTGCAGCGCTGGGCCAATGGGATGTAATCGGAGTCGCCGGCCACGATCACCACGTGGGTCAGGTCGGGCAGCCGGAACATGTCCTCGACCGCGTCGACGGCCAACCGGATGTCGGCGCCGTTCTTGCCGTAGGCGGCCGCGGGGAACAGCTGCACCAGATCGACCGCGCGGGCCACCAACTGCCCGCGGTACCCGGCGTTGATATCCGCCGACCAGTCCGCGTAGGCGCGGGTGAGGACCAGGGTCCCGAACGACGAGGCGAAGTCGAGGATCGCGCCGACGTCGACCGTCGCCCGGTCCAGCCGCTCGGAACACTGCTCGAGCCCCTTGGCTTTGTCCTTCTGAAACGAATTCCGTCCGTGAATCTGGTCGTACCGGGAGATCACGATGTTGTCGAAGTCGAGGTAGACGGCCACGCGGGCCGCAACCGGTTCGGTCATGCACTAGATCATTGCCGAGCCGGCCCGTTATCGATAGCTACCGTCGTAGTCGGGCAGCTCGAAGTCGTCGCGCACATCGCCCGCGAGAAGCCTCGTCATCGGGCCAAAATTCATGGTGCGCATCGCCACGTTGCGCAACCACAGCCCGAATCGGGTCCGGGTGGCGAAGAACCCGATGAACCGTGCCGCACCGGCCTGCTTGCTTTCGATGAAGGGACGCAGGCGCGCCTCGTAGTCATCGAACGCGCGCCGATGGTCGCCCCCGGCGCGCGCGAGTTCACCGGCCAGCACGTAGGCCTCGGTGATGGCCAGGCCGGTGCCCTCGCCGCCTAGCAGCGAAATGCAGCCGGCCGCGTCGCCGACCAGCAGCACCCGGCCCCGCGACCAGCGGTCCATCTGGATCTGGCTGACGACGTCGAAGTAGAGGTCTTTGGCATCGTCGAGCGCGGCCAGCATGTCGTTGGCTTCCCAGCCGCAGTCACCGAACGTGTTGCGCAGCTGCGCTTTCGGTGACATGCCGGCGCCACCGTGTTCGGCGCGGAAGATGAACAGGAACGTGGTGCGGTCGCCGCGCAGCGCGAAACGCGCCAATTGGCGCCCGGGTACCGCGTAGGTGACGTAGGCCAGCTCGTCGCGCGGGCGGTATCCGTCGACCACGCAGGCCGCAACCTTGCAGCCCAGGTAGCGCTCGAATTGTTCCTCCGGGCCGAAGACCAGGCGGCGCACGTTGGAATGCAGTCCGTCGGCGCCGATCACCAGGTCGAATTCGCGTGTGCCGCCGCCCTCGAGGGTGAGCCGGACGCCGTCGTCGTCCTCGTCGACGGCGGCGATGCTGTCGCCGAAGACCGTTTCGACCTTGTCCTCGATGGTGGCGTAGATCGCGGCGGCCAGATCGCCGCGCGGCAGGCTGGTGAAGTCGGTGCCGAGGAGCCGGCGAAAGGCGTTCACGTCCACGTCCGCCTTGACCTCGCCGCGCGCGCCGACCGAACGGAGCAGTTCCATCTCGTATCCGGCGGCCCGGATCGGCCCCTCGATGCCCATGCGCGTGGCCACCTGGTAGCCGACGCCCCAGAAGTCGATCATGTAGCCGCCGGTGCGGAATTGCTGCGCCTGCTCGATCAGCGTCGGCGTGTGGCCGGTGCGATGCAGCCAGTGGGCTAGCGCCGCCCCGGCCACACCGGCACCGCTGATGGCGATTCTCATGACGCGACGGGGCGGCCGCCTCGATAGTCGACCTGCCAGTGCTTGATGCCGTTGATGAACGACGAACGCAGCCGCTGCGGGTCCTCCAACGGGGTCAGGTCGGGCAGGTGGTCGGCGAGCGCATTGAACATCAGGTCGATCGTCATGCGGGCCAGGTTGGCGCCGATGCAGTAGTGCGCCCCGGTTCCACCGAAACCGACATGCGGGTTGGGGCTGCGCACGATGTCGAAGGTGAACGGGTCGTCGAAGACCTCTTCGTCGAAGTTGGCCGAGCGATAGAACAGCACCACGCGCTGTCCCTTCTCGATGGTCGCGCCACCGAGCTCGGTGTCCCGGCACGCGGTGCGCTGAAACGCGGTGATCGGTGTGGCCCAACGGATTATCTCGTCGGCCGCGGTCGTGGGTCGCTGCGCCTTGAACAGCTCCCACTGGTCGGGATAGTCGGTGAAGGCCATCATTCCCTGCGTGATCGAGTTGCGCGTCGTCTCGTTTCCGGCGACGGCCAGCGTGACCACGAACATGCCGAACTCCGCCTCCGACAGGCGCTGGCCGTCCGCGCCGGCCTGGATCAACGTGGTGACGATGTCGTCACCCGGTTCCTGCCGCTTTTCGGCGGCCAATTGCATGGCGTACCACATCAATTCGCCCGCCGAGGCCAGCGCGTCGTTGCCGGCGAATTCCGGGTCGTCGCTGCCGATCATGTTGTTCGTCCAGTCGAACAGCTTGTCATAGTCCTGGTGCGGAACCCCGAGCAGCGCGGAGATGGCCTGCAGCGGCAACTCGCAGGCCACCTGGCGGACGAAATCGCCCGAGGCCGCCGTCGCGGCCTCGGTGACGATGCGCCGCGCCCGCTCGGAAAGTTCGGCCCGCAGCCGCTCGACCGCGCGGGGCGTGAAGGCCCGCGAGACGATCTTGCGCAACCGGCTGTGCTCGGGATCGTCCATCATGATCATCGACGCCCGGCCCGCCTCAATCTGCCCGGCCGCCAGGTCTTCCCGGTAGCGCGGGACGATCGACTTCGCCGCCGACGAGAACACGTCGCTGCGCAGCGAGACGTCACGAACGTCGCGGTGCTTGGTCACCGCCCAGTAGCCGCCATCGCCGAACCCGCCCTGTCCCGGCGCCTGCTCGTTCCACCAGACCGGTTCGGTGGCGCGCAGTTCGGCGAACTCCTGCACCGGCAACCGGTGCGCGTAGATGTCGGGATCGGTGAAATCAAAGTCCGGCGGAAGGTTCGGTGTGGCCATGGGATTTCTCCTCGGCTGTGGCTACGGACCGCGGCGGTCAGCAAGATGGTAGCCGCGTGCGGGCGCGATCGGTAGCAAAGCGAAGCGAAGCGTCGCGGGTCGGCGCGCCGTGCGCGCGTTCGCAGGCCCCTGTCCGCGAGCAGTCGCAGAATCGCACTCTCCCCGCCGGGACACACCTGAGCAAGCTAGTCTTCGACATCGTGACGGGGCCGACGCGGGCGAAGCTGGCTGACGGTCGTGACCTGCTGTTCTTTGCGTTGCCCGGGCATCGTCCCGCGCCGGTCGAGGATCGCCGGCCGCTGCCGGCGCGTGCCACCGAACCCGCTGCGCAGTCGCAATTGCGGTTCGACCGGACCACCGGGCAGTGGGTGATCATCGCGGCGCTGCGCCAGGACCGCACCTACAAGCCACCGCCGGAGGCGTGCCCGCTGTGTCCGGGCCCGACCGGGCTGACCAGCGAGGTGCCCGCGCGCGACTACGACGTCGTCGTGTTCGAGAACCGCTTTCCCAGCCTGTCCGGCGCGGGGACCCCGGCCCCCCTGCCCGCCGCCGGCGGCGTCGACGGCTTTGTGTCCGCCCCGGCGCATGGCCGCTGCGAGGTGATCTGCTTTTCGGCCGACCACACCGCGTCCTTCGCCGAGTTGACGCCGGCGCATGCGCGGCTGGTGGTCGAGGCGTGGCGGCACCGCACGGCCGATTTGCTGGCCGTACCGGGCATCGAGCAGGTGTTCTGTTTCGAGAACCGCGGTGAGGAAATCGGGGTCACGTTGACCCATCCGCACGGTCAGATTTACGGCTATCCCTATCTGACGCCGCGGACCGCCGCCATGCTGGAGCAGGCACAGGAATACCGAAAGCAGCACGGCGGCAACCTCTTCGGTGATCTGTTGGCCCGCGAGGTCGCCGACGGCGGCCGCATTGTCGCGCGCAATGAGTTGTTCACCGCCTTCGTGCCGTTCGCGGCGCGCTGGCCGGTCGAGGTGCACATCTACCCGAATAGGTTCCTGCCCAACGTGATAGGCCTCGACGAGGACGAAGTGGACGGGTTCGTGCATATCTATCTCGACGTGCTCCGGCGCTTCGACCGGATGTATTCCGAACCGCTGCCCTATATTTCGGCGTTACACCAGTATGCCGGCACCGGGGCCCAGGCGGAGGGGTACTTCCACGTCGAACTGATGTCGATCCGGCGCAGCGCCACCAAGCTCAAGTATCTGGCGGCCTCCGAATCGGCGATGGACGCCTTCATCGGCGACGTCACCCCCGAAAGCGTGGCGCAGCGGCTGCGGGAACTGCAGTGACGGTGCGGTACGCCGCGCCGGGGCGGGTCAACCTGATCGGCGAACACACCGACTACAACCTCGGCTTTGCGCTACCGATCGCGTTGCCGCAGCGCACCGTGGCGACCTTCGCGCCGGCCCACGACGACGCGATCACCGTGGTCAGCGATCGCGCGGAAGCCCCCGTGCGCATTCCGGTCGGCACCGCTCCGGGGGAGGTGACCGGCTGGGCGGCCTACGTGGCCGGGGTGATGTGGGCGCTGCGCCGAGGCGGCCACCCGGTGCCCGGCGGCGCGATGTCGATCACCAGCGACGTCGAGATGGGCTCGGGCCTGTCTTCCTCGGCGGCGCTGGAATGCGCGGCGCTGGGCGCGATCGTGTCGGCCGCCGATGTGCACATCGACGCAGGAGAGCAGGCCCGGCTCGCCCAGCGGGCCGAAAACGAGTATGTCGGTGCGCCAACCGGTTTGCTCGACCAGCTTGCCTCGCTATTCGGCCGGCCGGCGACGGCGGTGCTGATCGACTTCTGGAGCCTCGGCATCACGCCGGTGGCTTTCGACCCGGACGCCGCCGGAGTTGCCCTGCTGCTGATCGACTCCCGGGAGCGCCACCGCCACGCCGGCGGTGACTACGCGGCCAGGCGCCGGTCATGCGAGCGGGCGGCCGCCGATCTGGTGGCGTCGTCACTGCGTGAGGTGGGCGATCGCGGACCCGCCGACTTGGCCGCCGTGCGGGACCCGGTCGACGCCCGTCGCGCCCGCCACGTGCTCACGGAAAACCAGAGGGTCATCGATTGCGTTGCGGCGTTGCGCGATTCGAACTACCCCGAAGCCGGGTTGATCTTCACCGCCTCGCACGCCTCCATGCGTGACGACTTCGAGATCACCACGGAACGCATCGACCTGATCGCGGACACCGCGGTGCGGGCGGGTGCGTTCGGGGCGCGGATGACCGGCGGCGGATTCGGCGGCTGTGTGATCGCCCTGGTGCCGGTCGAGCGCGCCGGGCTGGTCGGTGAGGCGGTGCGGCGGGCCGCGGTCGATGCGGGTTTCGAGCGACCCCTCGTCACTCGGACCCGCGCGGCCGCGGGCGCGGGCCCGTGCGGGTGAGCGAGCCCAAAAGTTACTCGTCCGGCAATTTTGTTGATTCCGTGGTGACCACCGGTCAGAAACTGTAACCTCACGGCCATGGGGGTAGGTCGCTCCAGCATGCGCAATGCCAATTTTCCTGCCCGGGCGGCAGCGGTCCACCTGAGATCGCGAATGCTTTGCGCCGCCAGCCCGATTGCCCTCGACGCGAAACGTCCGCCGTGTCTTGGAAACTAGACGGCGTGGCCGGGGCGGTCGAGCGGGATCTGGCCGGCGCCATACCGCAGCGCGTGGGCTGGTTCCGCTTCTACTTCGAGGGCGAGCGCTGGGTGTGGTCCGACGAAGTCCAGCGCATGCACGGCTACCAACCCGGCACCGTGACACCCACCACCGAGCTGGTGCTGTCGCACAAACATCCGGCCGACCGCCCTCAGGTGACCGACGGCATCAACGACATGATCAGGCGTCGTCAGGCGTTCAGCACGCGGCATCGCATCGTGGACACCGGCGGCCTCATCCACCATGTCATCGTGGTCGGCGACCGATTCTGCGACGACAACGACGAGGTCATCGGGACCCACGGCTTCTACATCGAAGTCACACCGGTACTCAACCGCAGCCGCGAGGAATCCATCAGCGCCAAGGTCTCCGAGATCGCCGGGCGTCGCGGCGTGATCGACCGCACCAAGGGGATGCTGATGCTGGTCTACGGCCTCGACGAGGACGCCGCGTTCAACATGCTCAAAACGCTGTCCCAATCGAGAAACATGAAGGTCGGGCTGCTCGCCCAACGCATCGCCGAAGACTTCTCGGCGCTGGGCAAGGAAGTCATCACCGCGCGGTCGCGATTCGACCAGCGCCTGCGCGCGGTCACGCACCTGCACGCGCCCCGCGCCGGTGGTCATCCGGACGGCGGCAGCGGCTGAGCGCCTATTCGGCCGCGCTCAATCGGACCGCCCCCAGGTGGAGCCGGTCGACCGCCTCGGCGAACTCGTCGCGTGTCGGCATGCGGTGATCGCGGAACTTCAATCCGATCATGCGCTGTGCGCGCGCCACGCCATAGGACTCGGCGGCGCGCAACAAGAGATCCGAAACGACGGCCCGGTCGCGGATGAGCTCGCCGCGCATCGCCGTCGTCTTGCCGTCGTACACGACTTGGACGGGGCCGCCGTCGCGGAAGTTCTGCTTCCACGGCGCACCGGTCAGCGCGTAAAGCTGATCGTCAATCAGGTGTGCGCTCAACGGAATTGAATACGGACGCCCCGTCTTGCGCCCGGTGAAACTCAACACCATGAATTGCCTGCGCGCGGCGCCGGCGAAGGGACTGCGCAGCAGAAACCCCATCACCGGGTTGATGAGACGCAATAGCGCCGACGGTGGATGCCCGGCATCGACCGCATGTGACTGCTCCGTCATGCGTCTACCGTAGAGCGATCCGGCACGGCGGCCTACCCTTCGTCCGGTGGGGGTGGTCTGTTCGTCGGTGCCGCGCTGGTTTGCGACGCCGAGGTCGATGGGGACGTCTTGTCGCCGGATTTCTGGTGGTCGTGGCCGCAACCGGCAAGCGCCAAACTCAGCGCCATGGAAATGGTTGCTGGCGTCAAATGTTTCGTTAATCCAATCTCCCGAGGATCGGGCCGGTACCAGCGCGGGCCGCGCTGAAATGACAGCAATCGAAATGGCCGGCTAGTTCGCCAGAATCTTTTGGAGTCGGTGCCGCGGTCCCGGACGCCCGCCGATCGTTTTCCAATTCCTGGGTGGAAACACCACCGCAATGCACCGCTCTGTGGTCGTTATCCAGTAAGAGATCAGGTATGCGGTCACGAAGGGCGCTGGTTGCGGTCATCGCGGCGTCGGCCGTCTTCCTGACCTTCATCGCCGCGGTCCCGCCGAAGGGGTATGACGGCCCGCCCGTGTTCGTGGCGAATCCGGTCGACCACGTTGCGACGCTCATCGGCACCGGTACGGGCGGTGAGACGGTGGGAGAGATCAACAACTTTCCCGGAGCCACCGTGCCGTTCGGGATGGTGCAGTACTCGCCGGATACCGTCGGTAACTACGCCGGCTATAACTACGACAACCCACGCGCGAGTGGGTTCAGCATGACCCACGCGTCGGTGGGATGTGCTGCGTTCGGCGACATCTCGATGCTGCCGACCACCGGCGGGATCGGCCCGAAACCCTGGAACGCTTGGGAAAAGATCGCCCACGACGACACCGAGCAGGGTGTGCCCGGCTATTACACGGTGCGGTTCCCCGGCACCGGGGTGAAGGCGGAGCTGACCGCCACCGCGCACACGGGCGTCGGGCGCTTCAGCTATCCGGACAACGGCCGCACCGCCCGGCTGCAGGTGCGCTCGGGTTCGTCGCTGGCGGGCAACTCCCGCGCGACCATCGAGATCGGGGAGGACGACACCACGATCACCGGCTGGGCCACCAGCGGTGGGTTCTGCGACAAGCCGAACGCCTACACGGTGTATTTCGCCATGAAGTTCAGCCGGCCCTTCACCGCGTACGGATCCTGGGATGGCCGCGCGGTCTACGCCGGGGCCCGCGCCGCGAATGCGCCGTACAGCGGTGGCTACGTGGAGTTTCCGGCCGGTTCGGTGCTCGAGGTGCGCACCGCGATCTCCTACGTCGGGATCGAGGGCGCGCGGGCGAACCTGGCGGCCGAGGGTGCGGCGAGCTTCGACGACGTTCGCGCCGCCGCATCGAGGGAATGGAACGCCGCCCTGTCCCGAATAACGGTTGCCGGCAGGGACGTCGACGACCTGACGACCTTCTACACCTCGCTGTATCGAACCCTCCTGCACCCCAACACCTTCAACGACGCCGACGGACGCTACGTCGGGTTTGACGGCTCCATCCACGCCGTGGCCGCGGGCCACACGCAGTACGCCAACTTCTCCGACTGGGACACCTACCGGTGCCTGGCGGCGCTGCAGGCGTTGCTGTTCCCGGAGCGGGCCAGCGACATGGCCCAGTCCCTGGTGAACGACGCCGACCAAAGCGGTTCGCTGCCGCGCTGGGCGTTCGCCAACGCCGCGACCGGCGAGATGACCGGGGACAGCGTGGTGCCCCTCATCGTCAACCTGAACACCTTCGGAGCCAAGGACTTCGACGTTCATGCCGCGTTGCGCTACATGGTGGACGGGGCCACCAAAGGCGGGGTGGGGCTGGCCGGATACGTGGAGCGGCCCGGCATCGCCACCTACCAGCGGCTCGGCTACGCCCCGTTCACCTTGGAGTTCGGCCGCAACGGCTGGATCGCCAACGCGTCGATCACGCTCGAGTGGTCGATCGACGACTTCACCATCTCCCGATTCGCCGACTCGCTCGGCGATGCCGCGACCGCCGCCGAGTTTCAAAACCGTTCGCAGTACTGGCAGAACCTGTTCAATCCGACCACCCGATACGTGGTGCCCCGCAGCTGGAGCGGATTCTTCCGCCCCGGCCCCGCGTTCGTCGTGTCCCCGCAGAACTTCGGTCAGGTCGGCTATGACGAGGGCAACGCCGACCAGTACGTGTGGTCGGTGCCGCACAATGTCGCGGGTTTGGTGACCGCTCTGGGCGGCCGTGCGGCCGTGGCCCACCGGCTCGACCGCTTCACCGAGAAGCTCAACGTCGGCCCCAACCACCCCTATCTGTGGGCCGGCAACGAGCCGAGCTTCGGTGTGCCGTGGTTGTACAACTACGTCGGTCAACCGTGGAAGACCCAGCGCACGGTCGACCGGGTGCGCGGGCTCTTCGCGCCGACGGCCGACGGGGAGCCGGGCAACGACGACCTGGGTGCGCTGGCCGCCTGGTACGTGTGGGCGGCGCTGGGCCTGTACCCGGCCACCCCGGGAACGCCGATCCTCACCGTGGGCGCACCGCTTTTCGACCGTGCCGAAATCGCGCTGCCGGCAAACAAGTCCATCCGGATCTCCGCCCCGGGCGCGTCGGGGCCGCACCACCTCAAATACATCAGCGGCCTGAAGATCGACGGCCAGGCCACCGAGCACACGTCGCTGCCCGAGTCGATCATCGATACCGGCGGCACGCTGACGTTCTCGCTCGCCGCCTACCCCGACAAGCGTTGGGGCACAGCCGAAGCGGACACGCCACCGTCGTTCGGGGCGGGCGCCTCGGCGCTGACCGTCAACGTTGCCCAACCCGTTGTCACGATCGCGCCCGGGCACGCGGGCACGGTCAGCCTCGACGCGCAACGCATGATCGGCGGCACCGACGGTTACACGGTCTCCGGCACGTCCTCCGGTGCCGGGATCACCGTCGAGCCCACGGCCGGCCGATTCGACGCCGGCGGAGCGGCCGGCGTCGACATCCCGATCACGGTGGCACAGTCGGTGCCCGAGGACTACTACCTCGTGTATTTGACCACCACGGCCGGCCAAAGTGTGCGCAGATCAACGGTTTTCGTGGTCACGCAGGCCGAATCCGGCAACACCTGAGGCGGGTCACTCAGATCATCTCGTGGGTGGTCAACCACCGCATCACCGGCCACCCCACGAATACCGGTAGCCAGCAGGTCAGCATCCGATACAGCAGCACCGACGGCACACCGACGGCGGCCGGCACGCCGAAGGCGGCCAGGCCACCGATCAGCGCCGCCTCGACGGCACCGACGCCGCCGGGAGTCGGGGCGGCCGACGCCAGCGTCCCACCGACCATGGTGACCACGGTGACGGCGACGAATGTCGTGCCGCCGCCGAAAGCCTCGATGCTGGCCCACAGCGCCAGCGCCGCGCCCAGGGTGGTGCCCGCACAGCCCATCAGGATCAGGGCCAGCCGGCGCGGCTCGAGGGCGAGCCTCACCAGGTCGCTGACGACCTCGTTCAGCTTCGGGCGCACCTCGGTGGACAGCCACCTGCGCAGCGTGGGCACGAACAAGAATGTGCCGATGATGCCCAGTGCCACACCCGCGATCAGATACAGCAATGTCGCGCTCGGCACGAAATGCGAGAGATTCATCGAGGCGCCGGCGACGGCGCTGAACAAGACCAGCAGCGCGAGATGCGCGATCACCTGTACCGACTGCTGCAGCGCCACCGCCGCGGTCGCGCGCATCGCCGACAAGCCGCTCTTCTGCAGGAACCGGGTGGACAGCGCCAGCCCACCGACGCCGGCGGGGGTGGTGGTCGCGGCAAAAGTGTTGGCCACCTGCGCGATTGACAGCGTCCAGAAGCTCACCATGCCGTCGGCGCAGGCCCACAACGCGGCGGCCGCGCCGACGTAGGTCAGCGCCGACACCAGCAAGCCCAGCAGCGCCCACGACCAGTTCGCCGTCTTCAGTTCGGAGAAGAACGTCGGCGCCGTGCTGATGAAGGGATATGCGACATAGACCAGCGCACCGAAGAGCACCAGCTGAATCAACTGGCTGCGGGTGAAGCGGGTGATGGTCTGAGGCTTGATCTGATCGGCGCCGGTTTGGCGCTTCACCTCCGCGCGCGTACCGGAGATGACGGCGCCGGAGTCCGGCACCGACCGCCGAATGAACCTCGGCACAGCGACTTTGGTGAGCCGACGGGAGGCGGACAAAATGGTGTCCGGCCCGAACACGTCGATCGCGGCCCGCACCGCCGACTTCGGGTCATACAGCGCCGCGGTGGTCACCAGCAGCTGCGCGATATCCGACTGAAGCTGGGCGTCGGTCGCGCCGTATTCCGCGCTGCCGAAGCTGCCGAATAACACCGCACCGTCGTCGACCGTGATGTGCTGCCTGCGTAAGTCGCCGTGGGCGATCTGACGGTCGTTGAGGATTCGCAGCGATTCCCACAGTCGGTGAACGGGTGTCGTCGCCGCACAGTGGTCGATGGGTGTGCCGCGAGCAGGCTTGTGCGAGTGCAGCATCCATCCCCGATCCAGCGGGGCGAGGGCGACCGTTGCGGTGTTGGCCAGCCCGGCGTCACCGATGGCGATCGCCATCAACGCGCGATGCTCCACCGCGCGGCGCATGGACGTCACCAGGGGAGCGGTCTCGGCGTCGCGCAGCTTCAGCTTCCCCCAGAGCTGGCGCAGCGCGCCGCCGCTGCGTTGATGCGGGCCGTACAACTCGATCAGCGCCCGCTGTCCGGAATCCTCACCGTCGGCCGAAAGAATGAGCGGGCCGCGCCCGGCCGGCCGAACCACGGTGAGCCGCGACACCACAACGCCGGCTTTGGCCATGGCGCGCACCGCGGCGTCCAGCGGCACCTCGAGCGCGGGAGTGCCGACGACCAGCACCACCAGCGCCCCGACCAGCCAACCGACCGCCAGACCCACCAGCGATCGCGCCGGAACGACCGCACTGATCACGAGGTGGATGGGCACGAAGGCCAGCAGCAGCGCCCACCACCAGTGCCGCCAGCGCGCCGGCAGCCAGGGCCCCGACACCGTCAGCACCGCCGCCAGCATCCCGATCCACCGTGGGTCGTCGAGTAGCTGCGCCGGCAGCGTGCTCAGCCGGTCGAGGACGTCGAAGTGCCATCGGGGCGCCGCCAGGCCGGTGCCGCTGATCGACAACAGAACGATGGCGCCCAACCCCGCGGCCGCGTACGCGCCCAGCAGTTTCCACTGCCCGGCGACGATCAATCCGATGAGGATCATGAATGGCAGCGCGACGATCGCCAACCCGTACACCAGGTACACCACATCGGACTGGGTGGGCGACAAGACGCCGACGATCTGCGAGACGGACTTTTCCAGCGCGATCCACTGCGGGCGGGTGATCACCGAACCCGTGATCACCAGCGCCAGGAAGAGTGCGGCCAGGACCAGCCGCAGGATGTCGTTGGTCCGCCGGGTCAGCGGTTGCAGCAGGCTGCCGGAAACGGTGATGTCGCGCCCGTCAACTCGCATGTATCAACGATCCTTCGGATCCGCCCGGTATCGCTGACACCGCGCTCTCGCCCTGCTGATGGGCTCGCCGACAAGTTAACTTGAATACCCGGTTCGTTGACAGTTCCCACCCATCCGGCCCGCGTAGGGTCGGGTAGGTAGCCGTGCTAGCGAAGTGGAAGGACGTGCGCGTGGCCAGGACCGAGAACGACAGCTGGGAGATCACCGAAAGTGTGGGTGCGACCGCGCTGGGTGTGGCCTCGGCCCGCGCCGCCGAGACGCGCGGCGAAAACCCGTTGATCAGCGATCCCTTCGCCCAGGTTTTCCTCGACGCCGCCGGCGACGGCGTGTGGAACTGGCACACCGCGGGCCAGCTGCCCGACGAGGTCGTCGAGGCCGAACCGACCTTGCCGCTACAGATGCAGTCGATGGTCGGCTACATGGCCTCGCGCACGGCGTTTTTCGACACGTTCTTCCTCGAGGCCACCGGCGCGGGCATTCGCCAGGCTGTGATCCTGGCCGCGGGTTTGGATGCGCGGTCGTGGCGGTTGTCCTGGCCGGCGGGGACGACGGTCTACGAGCTCGACCAGCCCCGGGTGCTGGACTTCAAGGCGTCGACACTGGCCGAGCACGGGGCACAGCCCGCCTGTCACCGCGTCCCGGTTGCGGTGGACCTGCGCCAGGATTGGCCGGAAGCGTTGCGGCAGGCGGGTTTTGATGCCTCCGCGCCGAGCGTGTGGTCGGCTGAGGGGTTGATGCCCTATCTGCCGGCCGCGGCCCAGGAGTTGCTGTTCGACCGCATCCAGGAGCTCACCGCCGCCGGCAGTCGGGTCGCCGTGGAGGCGCTTGGGCCCAAGTTCCTCGACCCCGAGTTTCGCGCCAAGCGCCGGGAGCGGACGGACCGGATCCGGGTGCTGATGGCCAACACGGATCCGGATCGCGAGGTTCCGCGGACCGACGAGCTCTGGTATTTCGAGGAACGCGAGGACGTCGGCGAGTGGTTCGGCCGGCACGGCTGGGACGTGACGGTGACACCGTCCGACGAATTGATGGCCGGTTATGGGCGCGCTGCGCCGATCGAGGTTCGGGACTACGTGCCGGGGAATTTGTTTGTGGCGGCGCAGCGGACGGGATAGTAGCCGCTCCGGAAAGATCTGCGACACGCCGGTGGTCTGACCACCTGACTGGCCGTCGGCCAGCCACACTGGCCGCATGGCGCTGCAGCCCGTAATCCGCCGATCGGTGCCCGAAGCGGTTTTCGACCAAATCGCGACCGATGTACTCAGCGGCGAGATGCAGCCGGGTGCGGCGTTGCCCAGCGAGCGCCGGCTGGCAGCGGTTTTCGGGGTATCCCGGCCCGCTGTCCGCGAGGCGCTCAAGCGGCTCTCGGCGGCCAGCCTGGTCGAGGTGCGCCAGGGCGGCGTCACCACCGTGCGCGATTTCCGGCGGCACGCCGGCCTTGATCTGCTGCCCCAGTTGTTATTTCGCAACGGCGAATTGGACGCGAGCGTTTTCCGCAGCATCCTCGAGGCCCGTCTGCGTATCGGTCCGAAGGTCGCGGAACTAGCAGCCGAACAACACGACCCCGAGCTGGCTGCATTGCTTGAAGATTCGCTGCGCGGCCTCGAGGACTCCGAAGACCCGGTCGAATGGCAGCGCGTCACCCTCGGGTTCTGGGATCACCTGGTGGACAGCTCCGGGTCGATCGTATTCCGGTTGATGTACAACCCTTTTCGTGCCGCGTATGAGCGGGCTCTGGCTGTCCTGGCCGCCGCGATGAATGCCGAGGTCAACCGGACGGACACGTACCGGGAACTGGCCGAGGCCATCTGCGCCGGCGATGCGGCCGAAGCGAGGAAAGCCGCCCACAACGTACTCGAACTCGCCAACTCCACGATGCTGGCCGCGCTCGATCGTTGGGCGCAACGGTGGTGAGCACCCACACCGTGATCACCACCTATCTTCGTGGCCAGATCCAGCCCGGGGTCGACGCGATCGGCGGCTTTTTCCGGACCTGCGTGCTGACCGGTAAAGCGCTGTTTCGGCGGCCCTTCCAATGGCGGGAGACGATCGAGCAGGGCTGGTTCATCACCAGCGTCTCGTTGCTGCCGACCCTCGCGGTCGCGATCCCGCTGACCGTGCTGATCATCTTCACGCTCAACATCCTGCTGGCGGAGTTCGGCGCCGCCGACATCTCGGGCGCCGGCGCGGCATTGGGCGCGGTCACGCAACTGGGCCCGCTGACCACCGTGCTGGTGATCGCCGGCGCCGGATCCACGGCGATCTGCGCCGACCTGGGCGCGCGCACCATCCGCGAGGAGATCGACGCGATGGAGGTGCTCGGCATCGACCCGATCCACCGCCTGGTGGTACCCCGCGTCGTCGCCGCGACCATCGTCGCCACCCTGCTCAACGGTGCGGTGATAACCATCGGCCTGGTCGGCGGATTCGTGTTCGGTGTTTTCATCCAACACATCTCGGCCGGCGCCTACGTCGGCACCCTCACCTTGATCACCGGTTTACCGGAGGTGATCATTTCGGTCGTCAAGTCGGCCACCTTCGGAACGATCGCCGGCCTCGTCGGCTGCTATCGCGGGCTGACCACGAAGGGCGGCCCCAAGGGCGTCGGCACCGCCGTCAACGAGACGCTGGTGTTGTGCGTGATCGCGCTGTTCGCGGTCAACGTGGTACTGACGACGATCGGCGTGCGATTCGGGACGGGGCGCTGACATGACGGCGATATCGGCGCCCGGTGCGCTGCGTGCCCGCTACCCGCGGACGGCAGCCAACCTGAACCGGTATGGCGGCGGTACCGCCCGAAGGCTCTGGCAGATCGGTATTTTCGCGCGGTTCGCCCGGATCAGCGTCGGGCAGATCGGGTGGGCGTTACGCCGCTACCGGCGCGAGACGTTGCGGCTCGTCGCCGAGATCGGCATGGGCACAGGCGCGATGGCCGTCGTCGGCGGCACGGTCGCGATCATCGGATTCGTGACGCTGTCCGGAGGTTCGCTGATCGCCATCCAGGGCTTCGCGTCGCTGGGCAACATCGGCGTCGAGGCCTTCACCGGATTCTTTGCCGCACTGGCCAACACACGCATCGCCGCGCCCATCGTCGCCGGCGTCACGCTGGCCGCCACCGTCGGGGCAGGCGCCACCGCACAGTTGGGCGCCATGCGGATCAGCGAGGAGATCGACGCACTGGAAGTCATGGGCATCAAATCGATTTCGTTTCTGGTCTCCACGCGGATCCTGGGCGGGCTGGCGGTGATCATGCCGTTGTACGCCCTGGCGCTGGACATGGCGTTCACCTCGGGTCAGGTCGTGACGACCGTGTTCTATGGACAATCGAACGGCACCTACGAGCACTACTTCCGCACCTTTCTGCGGCCCGAGGACGTGGGCTGGTCGGTGCTGGAGGTCGTCATCATCGCGGTGGTGGTGATGATCACCCATTGCTACTACGGCTACACCGCCAGCGGCGGACCGGTCGGTGTCGGCCAGGCAGTCGGTCGATCGATGCGGTTCTCGTTGGTCTCGGTGGTGGTGGTGGTCCTGCTGGCCCAGTTGGCGCTCTACGGCGTCGACCCGAATTTCAATCTCACGGTGTAGCCGCCGTGACGACGCCGGTGACGCGGAAGACCCGACGCGCGTGGGTGTACGTCGAGGGTGTGCTGTTGCTGTTGGTCTGCGGGCTGGTGTTGATGCTGGTGTATCTGCAGTTTCGGGGGGATTTCACGCCCAAGACCGAGCTCACGATGGTCGCCACGCGGGCGGGCCTGGTGATGGAGCCGGGATCCAAAGTCACCTACAACGGGGTGGAGATCGGCCGGGTGGGCGGCATCGCGGAGATCGAGCGTGACGGAGCGCCGGCAGCCGAGCTGATGTTGGATGTGGACCCGCGCTACATCAAGCTGATTCCGGCCAATGTGGTGGCCAACATCGAGGCGGCCACCCTGTTCGGCAACAAGTACGTGTCACTGACATCACCGATCGCGCCGGAAAGGCCTTCGCGGCGGCGTATTTCGCCCCATGACGTGATCGATGCGCGGTCGGTGACCACCGAATTCAACACGTTGTTCGAGACGGTCAACTCGATAGCCGAGAAAGTGGATCCGATCGAACTCAACGCCACGCTGTCCGCGCTGGCACAGGCGCTGGACGGGCTGGGAGGCAAGTTCGGTGAGTCGATCGTCAACGGGAACGAGATTCTGGCGCAGGTGAATCCACGGCTGCCGCAGATCCGGTATGACGTGCGGCGGTTGGCGGACCTGGCCGATGTCTACACCAAGGCCGCACCCGACCTGTGGGGTTTTCTGCGCAACGCGGTGACCACCGCGCGCACGCTGACCCGCCAACAGAGCGACCTGGACGCCGCGCTGTTGGCGGCGGTGGGCGTGGGTCAGCGCGGCGAGGACATTTTCGCTCGGGGCGGGCCGTACCTGGTGCGCGGGGCCGCCGATCTGGTCCCCACCGCTGATCTGCTCGACATCTACAGCCCCGAACTGTTCTGCATGATCCGCAACTTCCACGACGCCGCACCGGAAGTGGCGAAAGCGGCGGGCGGCAACGGCTATTCGCTGTCGGCCGCCGGGTCGATCATCGGTGCGCCCAACCCGTATGTCTATCCGGACAATTTGCCACGCGTGAACGCGCACGGCGGCCCCGGTGGACGGCCGGGCTGCTGGCAGAAGATCACGCGGGAGCTGTGGCCCGCCCCATATCTGGTGATGGACACCGGCGCCAGCCTTGCGCCCTACAACCACCTCGAGATAGGCCAGCCGCTGGCCACCGAGTACGTCTGGGGACGCCAATACGGGGAGAACACGATCAACCCATGAAAGTCACTGGCACAGCGGTCAAACTCGGCATCTTCTGGTCTGTGTTGGCGATGTTCACCGTGATGATCGTCATCGTGTTCGGCCAGGTGCGATTCGACCGCACCACCGGGTACTCCGCGGTGTTCACCGACGCGAGTGGGCTGCGGGCGGGGCAATTCGTGCGGGCGTCGGGTGTGGAGATCGGCAAGGTCTCCAAGGTGACCTTGACCGACGGGGACACGCGGGTGTTGGTGGAGTTCAACATCGATCGCTCACTGCCACTGGATCAGGCGACGACCGCGTCGATCCGCTACCTCAACCTGATCGGCGACCGCTACCTGGAACTCAAACGCGGCGAGAGCGGCCGGCGGCTGGCCCCCGGCGGCCGCATCGCGCTCGAGCACACCCGGCCGGCGTTGGATCTCGATGCACTGATCGGCGGGTTCCGGCCGCTGTTCAAGGCATTGGACCCCAACAAGGTCAACAACATCGCCCAGTCGATCATCACCGTGTTCCAGGGACAGGGCGCCACCATCAACGACATCCTCGACCAGACCGCGGCGCTGACCGGGGCGCTGGCCGATCGCGACAAGGCGATCGGCGAGGTCATCAACAACCTGAATACCGTGCTGGCCACGACCGTCAAGCACGAGAAGGAGTTCGATCGAACGGTCGACAAGTTGGAACTGCTGATCACCGGATTGAAGAACAGGGCCGATCCGCTGGCCGCGGCCACCGCACACATCAGCGACGCGGCGGGAACCCTGGCCGGTCTGCTGAGCGACGACCGGCCATCACTCCACGGCACCCTCGGACACCTCGAGGGCATCCAGCAGTCGCTCATCAACGACCTGCCCACGCTTGATGACGTGCTGGCCAAACTGCCGGACGCGTTCCGCGTCATCGGCCGCGCCGGCGGCATCTACGGCGACTTCTACAACTTCTACCTGTGTGACATCTCGATCAAAGTCAACGGATTACAGCCTGGCGGCCCGGTACGCACCGTCAAGCTTTTCGGGCAGCCGACCGGGAGGTGCACGCCGCAATGAGGACGCTGACGGAGTTCAACCGCACCCGCGTCGGTCTGATGGGCACTCTGGTCACGCTGCTCGCCGTCGGTGTGGGGCAGAGCTTCACCAGCGTTCCGATGCTGTTCGCCACGCCGACCTACTACGCGCAGTTCGCCGACACCGGCGGCATCAGCGCCGGCGACAAGGTGGAAATCGCCGGGGTGAACGTCGGTTTGGTGCGTTCGCTCGTGATCCGCGGCGACCGCGTCCTGGTGGGCTTTTCGATGCCGGGCAAGACCATCGGGACGCAAAGCCGCGCCGCGATTCGCACCGATACCTTCCTCGGCCGCAAGAACATGGCGATCCAGCCCCGGGGTTCGGATCCGCTGCGGCCCAACGGAATCATCCCGTCGGGGCAGACCACCACGCCGTACCAAATCTACGACGCGTTCGTCGATGTCACCAAGGCGGCGACGGACTGGAACATCGACGTCGTCAAACGGTCGCTGAACGTCTTGTCGGAGACGTTCGATCAGACCGCGCCGCATCTGAAGGCCGCCCTCGACGGTGTGGCCAAATTCTCCGGCACCATTGGTAATCGCGACGACCAGATCAAACAGCTGCTGGCCAACGCCGACAAGGTCACTCGCGTACTCGGCGACCGTAGCCAACAGGTCGACGGGTTGCTGGTCAACGCCAACACCCTGCTGGCCGCGTTCCGGCACCGCAGCCAGGCGCTGAGCATACTGCTGAGCAACGTGTCGGCGGTGTCGACGCAGGTGTCCGGCTTCATCAAGGAAAACCCCCACGCCCACCAGGTGCTGCGGCAGTTGGGCACGGTCAGCGACGAGCTGGTCAAGCGCAAGAAGGAACTGTCCGACGTGCTCGTACTGGTCAGCAGGTACACCGCGTCCCTGACCGAGGCCGTGGCTTCCGGACCGTTTTTCAAGGCGATCGTGGCGAATCTGGTGCCCTACCAAGTCCTTCAGCCGTGGGTCGACGCGGCGTTCAAGAAGCGGGGCATCGACCCGGAGAACTTCTGGCGCAGCGCCGGGCTGCCCGCGTTCCGCTGGCCCGACCCCAACGGCACGCGGTTGCCCAACGGTGCCCCATCGCCGGCGCCGCCGGTGGCCGAGGGCACTCCGGATCATCCGCGCCCGGCCGTGGCGCCGGGATCGCCGTGTTCGTACACACCGGCTGCCGATGGCCCGCCGCGGCCCGAAAACCCTTTGCCCTGCGCCCTTTCCGGCCAAGGCCCGTTTGGCTCGGTCCCCGACGGTTTTCCGGCTCCGCTGGACGTTGGGGCGTCGCAGCAAAATCCCGACGGGCCGCCGCTCACACCCGGCATTCCGAGCGCGGGTCGGCCGGGTGAGGCGCCGCCGGACGTTCCGGGCACTCCGGTGCCGCTCCCGGCGCACGCCCCGCCGGGGGCGCGTACCGAGAACCTGGGCCCGACGGGGCCACCGGCGCGGCCGGGGCCGGGCCCGCGGCCGCCGGCACCGTCCGTCACGTCCGACGGGGCAGGGGGTAGCGGCCGATGAGCACCATCTTCGATATCCGCAGCCTCAGATTGCCCAAAGTGTCTGCCAGGGTGGTGGTTGTCGCAGGGCTGGTGGTGGTCCTCGTCTGCATCGCGGCGGCCGCGGGGGTGCAGCTCTACCGGAGGCTGACCAGCACCACCGTTGTCGCATATTTTTCCGAGACCCTTGCGCTCTACCCCGGCGACAGAGTTCAGATTATGGGCGTGCGGGTCGGTTCGATCGACAAGATCGAGCCGGCCGGCGACAAGATGCGAGTCACGTTGCACTACAACAACGAGTACCAGGTGCCCGCCAGGGCCACCGCATCGATTCTCAACCCGAGCCTGGTGGCCTCGCGCACCATCCAGTTGTCACCGCCTTACACCGGCGGCCCGGTGCTCAGCGACGGCGACGTCATCCCGATCGAACGCACCCAGGTGCCCGTGGAGTGGGATCAGTTGCGGGACTCCATCAACGGGATCTTGCGCCAGCTCGGCCCGACACCCCAACAGCCGGCGGGCCCGTTCGGCGACGTCATCGAATCTGCTGCGGACAACCTGGCTGGCAAGGGCAAGCAGGTCAACGAAACCCTGAACAGCTTGTCGCAGGCGTTGACCGCGCTCAACGAGGGCCGAGGGGATTTCGTCGCCATCACCCGAAGCCTGGCCCAGTTCGTCACCGCGCTGTACCAGAACAGTCAACAGTTCGTCGCGCTCAACGACAACCTGGCCCAATTCACCGACTGGTTCACCAGATCCGACCACGACGTGAGCGACACCATCACCCACATCGATGACGTGCTAGATGTGGCTCGAAAATTCTTGAACGACAACGGATCCACGCTGACGCACGATGTCGACAACCTCGATGACGTGACCACCACGATCCTGCAACCCGAGCCGCGGGACGGCCTGGAAACCGCATTGCACGTGCTGCCCACCTTTGCGGGTAACTTCAACAACCTCTACCAACCCGCACACAGCTCGCTGGTGGGCCTGTTCGCATTCCCCAACTTCGCCAACCCCCTTCATTTCATCTGCAGCGCCATTCAGGCCGGCAGCCGGTTGGGCTATCAGGACTCGGCCGAGCTGTGCGCACAGTATCTGTCGCCGGTTCTGGACGCCATCAAATTCAATTACCCACCGGGCAGCCTGAACTTGTTCAACTCGGCGGCCACTCTGCCCAAGGAAGTCGCGTACTCCGAGGAGCGACTGCGGCCGCCGCCGGGATACAAGGACACCACCGTCCCGGGAATCTTCGCGCGCGACACCCCACTTTCGCATGGCAACCACGAGCCGGGCTGGGTGGTCGCGCCCGGGATGCAGGGCACGCAGGTTCAGCCGTCTACCGCCGAGATGCTCACTCCCGAATCGCTGACCGAGCTCATGGGTGGTCAGGACATCGCTTCCCCGCCCCCCGGGGTCAATTCGCCCGGACCGCCGAACGCCTACGACGAGTCGAATCCGGTTCCCCCGCAGCGGTTTCCGCGACTCACACAGCCGGGACCGGGTCAGTGAGGCGCGGCGTGAGCGCAGTGGGCGCGAACGGCAAGCCGAACCGATGCGCACTGAGGCGCGGCGTGAGCGCGGTGGGCGCGAACGGCAAGCCGAACCGATGGGCACTGAGGCGCGGCGTGAGCGCGGTGGGCCGCGGCCTGATGTTCCTCCTGGCCGTGGCGATGTTGACGTCCTGCCAGTGGCGGGGTATCGCCGACATGCCGCTGCCGGTCGGCCGCGGCACGGGTGCCGACCACATGACGATCTACGTGCAGGTGCCGGATACGTTGGCGCTGAACACCAATAGCCGGGTAAGGGTCGCCGACGTATGGGTCGGCACGGTGCGCGCCATCACCCTGAAGAACTGGATGGCCACGCTGAGGCTGGATCTCGATCCGGGTGTGAAGCTACCGGCAAACGCGACCGCCAAGATCGGTCAGACCAGTCTGCTGGGCACCCAGCATGTCGAGCTGGCCGCACCGAAGAGACCGTCCGCGCGGCAATTGAAGAGCGGCGACACGATCCCCCTGAATAATGCCTCGGCATACCCCACCGTCGAACGGACGCTGGCGAGCGTCGCGGTGATCCTCAATGGCGGCGGCATCGCGAATCTCGACGCGATCCAGACCGAGGTCCTCAACATCCTCGATGGCCACGCCGATCAGATTCGCGGATTCCTCGCAAGGTTAGACACTTTCATCACCGAACTGAACCGCCAGCGCGACGACCTCACCCGCGCAATTGATTCGACCAACGAACTCCTGGCCATCTTCGCGGACCGCAAAGACACACTGGACCGGGTCCTGACCGACATCCCGCCGCTGATCCAGCATTTCGCCGATACCCGCGATCTGTTCGCCGACGCCACCGAATCCCTGGGCCGATTCAGCAGCGCCGCCAACCGGGCGTTGACCGGGGCCCGGCCCAACCTCGACCGGAACCTGCGGTCGCTACAGCGACCGCTGCGCCAACTCGTCCTGGCCTCCCCGTTCGTGGCCGGCGCGCTGAAGTTGGGTCTCACAGCGCCGTTCAATATCGACGACGTTACGCAGGTGATCCGCGGGGACTACGTCAACGTGTCCGCGGCGCTCGACCTGACGCTGTCGACCATCGATAACACGATGCTGACCGGAACCGGATTGTCCGGGGCGCTGCGGGCGCTCGAGCAGTCGTGGGGACGCGATCCGGACACCATGATCCCGGACGTGCGCTACACGCCGAACCCCAACGACGCCCCGGGAGGGCCGCTGGTGGAGAGGGGTGAATGAAAGATGCTGCCCCGCTTGATCAAAACGCAGTTGGTGCTGTTGACGGGCGTGGCGGTGGCCGCGGTCGTCGTCCTTGGCTGGTACTACCTGCGGATACCGAGCCTGGTCGGCGTCGGCCGCTACACCCTCTATGCCGAATTGCCGCAGTCCGGGGGCCTGTACCGCACGGCCAACGTCGCCTATCGGGGCATCACCATCGGCAAGGTCACCGGCGTCGAACCGACCGAGCGCGGCGCGCGCGCAACGATGAGCATCGAGACCGGCTACCAGATACCGGCCGACGCGTCGGCCAACGTGCACTCGGTCTCGGCGGTCGGCGAGCAGTACATCGACCTGGTATCGACCGCCAAGCGCGGCCCGTACCTGCGGAACGGGCAGACGATCCACAAGAGCACGGTTCCCAGCCAGATCGGCCCCGCCCTCGACGCCGCCAACCGCGGACTGGCGGTGCTCCCCAAGGACAAGGTGGCGTCGCTGCTGTACGAGTCGTCGCAGGCGCTCGGCGGGCTGGGGCCGTCGCTGCGGCGCCTGGTGGATGCCACCCAGGCGATCGCCCACGACGTGCGGGGCAGCATCGACGACGTCGACGACATCATCGGGCGGTCGGCACCGATCATCGACAGCCAGGCCGATTCCGCTGACACGATCAGGCGTTGGGCCACCAACCTGAACACAGTGGCGGCGCAGAGCGCGCAGAACGATCAGGCGGTGCGAAGCATTCTGGCCAACGCGCCGCCGACGGCCGCACAGGTCAACACCACGTTCGGCGACGTGCGGGACTCGCTGCCGCAGGTGCTGGCCAATCTCGAGGTCGTCATCGACATGCTCAAGCGCTACCACAACGGCGTCGAGCAGGCGCTGGTGTTCTTGCCGCAGTCGGGTGCGATCGCGCAGTCGGTGACCGCACAATCTCCCGGCCAGGCCGCCCTCGGCGTCGGCGCCATCTCGCTCAATCAACCACCGCCGTGCCTGACCGGCTTCCTGCCGGCCTCGCAGTGGCGGGCTCCGGCCGATACCACCACCGCTCCGCTGCCGGCCGGCACCTATTGCAAGATCCCCATGGAAGCCACGAATGTGGTTCGCGGAGCGCGCAATTACCCGTGTGTGGACGTTCCCGGCAAGCGGGCGGCGACCCCGCGCGAGTGCCGCGGCACCGAACCCTATGTGCCGCTGGGCACCAACCCCTGGTACGGCGACCCCGATCAGATACTCACCTGCCCCGCCCCGAGCGCGCGTTGTGACCAACCCGTGAAACCCGGTCAGGTGATCCCGGCGCCGTCGGTCGACAACGGCCTCAACCCGCTGCCCGCCGATCAGCTGCCGGGCACACCGCCGCCGAAAAACGATCCGTTGCAGCGGCCGGGATCGGGCAGCGTCGAATGCAATGGGCAGCAGCCGAACCCGTGCGTCTACACCCCGAGCGTGCTTCCCACGGCGCTGTACGACGTGCGCAGCGGCAAGGTCGTGGGTCCCGACGGTGTGGTCTATTCCGTTGCGAATTCGGCCAATATCGGAGACGAGGGCTGGAAGCAGATGCTCGGAACAGCGGGCTGACGGGGACGGACGACTGTCGGCGTGACGCTCGGCGAATTAGTGACATCAAATCCCTTGTGCCACTGCAGTTCAATGGCTGCAGGGGCGGGCGGTTTCTTTGGCGGTGGTGCCTCCTGACCTTGAGGCGGCCTCAATGGCGTCCGACAACCCTGTCAACAACGGCCTCGCCCGCAACAATTGGTGAACACCGTCACTGTGGGCGTTGATGAGGGCCTGCGGAGGTGCCGGGCTACCAGGTCGGCGGCGGTGCGGGTTGGGCTGTCGACCCCGATGCCCAGGACGGGGTAGTCAGTGGGTGGTGTGAACGAATCCCGTGGTGCCCCAACGTGTTGCATCTTCAAGGCACAGCACACTTTCGACGCGGCCCTGCCCGAGCTAGTTGTTTGTTGGTGGTGGTTGGGGTTGGAAGGGTGTGTACCACCACCAGTGGGCGCGCTCACCGGTGGGGCCCGGACATGGGGCCACCGCGGGTGGGGGCCTGGTGGGTGGGCGCGCCA
>NZ_SCRH01000032.1 GCF_004298145.1 Mycobacterium sp. | reverse complement strand
TGATCGCGTGGGCAGCATAATATGAACGATCGTTTATGGTGTTCGGCCTTCTGGGATGACAATCGGGTCCAAGGGAACGGGTTTGGCGGGGGCTAGCGTGCGAGTCGAGTACCGACGTCGAATGAAAGTAGTTGTCTTCGACCGCGAACACTGATGTGCGCCAGCCAGTTTCGCTACCTGCCGCACGGAGAGGCGCTGATGAATCGGCCTACGGCACCTGACTACCTCGTCATGCCCCATACCGCGCAGATCGTCTACACCGGCATTTGGGCGGCCGTGGTTCTCGCCTTTGTTGTCTATGCGGTGGTCGAGCTCGTCCTGCGGCGCAGTCCCCTGCTGTTGGTTCTGATGGCCGGTGGCGGGGTCGCCTATTTCAATGAGCCGATCGATGATCTTCTGGGCCTGGTATGGCATCCACGCCCGGGGCAATGGGTCATGTTCGACACGTTCGGGCCTGTCCCAGTCTGGGGACTCTTCGTCTACATTGCCCTCTTTGGTGGTATCCCGTACCTGATGTTGCGCGCCTTCGAGCGCGGGGTCACACGCGCCCGAATGTGGCTGTGGATAGGGGTTTTCTGGGTCGCAGATCTTGCTGTCGAGATCCCGGCGATTAACTCCGGGATGTATCAATACTACGGAAATCCCCCGATGAAAGTATTTGGACTGCCGCTGTACTGGTTTGCCATTAATATCGGCGGGCCGATCGAAACCGCGGTGGTCCTGCTGGTGACGGGTGGCTTTTTTGCCGGCTGGCGGTTACTGCTGCTACTGCCGATCCCGATGGTCCTCGACGCCGCCGGCAGCGTCGGCATGGGTTGGCCGATATTTTCGGCTCTGCATGCCGGATCGAACATGACGGTCAAGTACCTGGCCGCGTTCGCCACGATCGCCATGGCGGTAGCCATGCTGCATCTGATCATCCGATACGTCGCCGCAAAACGTAGCGGTGCCCCCGAACCGGTCGACCGCCCAGCAACACTCGCACCCGTGCAGCACTGAGGTGCCCTGCCCGACAGCGGCAAGCGGTTCTCCGCGGCTTGCCGCCCGATCGGTGGTTGCGATGCGCGGTCCTGGGTGCTTCCGTTACCGCGGGCGCGACAGCCGACCCGCGCGGTTGGTGCGTTCCACCCATCCGGTGCCGAGCTCGCCGTTGCATTGCACGACGGTCGGTCCCTCGACGTTGATTGTGTTGCTTTCGTCGGCCCAGCTTGTGCCCAAGGGCATTTCGAGTGGATGTGCCAGATGAAATGACATCGCGTGCCTCATCGTGACGTCTATCGACATGGGGCCGAGGTCGCTGTCGAGCTCCACCGTGAAAGTTCTGGGCTCTCCCGTCGGGTCGTCGAGGCCCGGGGTTCTGGTGGGTGAGGCACGAAGCATCTTGCCGTCTTCGACGATGAAGCCGAACTGCGCGTGCTCTGGGCCGTGGTCGCTGTCGTGCCACGCTTCGAGGACCAGAAATACCCTGCCGCTTGGGAAAAAGCCGTAGCACCACGTGTGGCGGTCCAATGTCAGGTAGTTGCGCCTGCCCCAGGTGTGATCCCGGAACGCTAGGCAGTCGACGTGAATCGCTTCGGCCCCATCGACGACGATGTCTCCGGTGACGCGGCCGCCCTGCTCCAGGTGGCCGTCGCCCCAGTCCTGATTGTCCATCGCGGCTCCGGCACTGAATGTGCCGAATACCCCGTCGAAGACCAGGTCGGCTTCCAGCGATACCGTCGGACCGTCCGGGACAAGCGCGCCGGCGGCGATGTCAGTGGTGGTCTTGGTGGCGTGTCCGCTGAACCGGGCGTGCCAGCGCTGTAACGGCTCCTCAACGGTGAACGAGCAGTTTCCCGAGCTCGCGACGTCGACGTTGTTGCCGTGCGTCCCGAACTCCCTGCGGCACAGAATCTCTCCGCCGGGCCGGTAGATCACCACCAGCCCTTCCCAGCGATTGGGATCGGTGTGCATGCGGCTCCAGTGCCAATAGAACGCGTGGTCGCTGGCCTGGTCGTATCCCATCAGGATCAGGTTTTCGCTGTACTCGGTAGGCAGCGGATCTGGGAGGTGGAGCTGATCACGGCGAGGGTCGGTCTCGATCATCGGGCAGCCTCCGCCATGTCGTCGGAATCGATTTCTTGGTCCACGTTTTCCAGATGCACTCGGCCGGTATCGCCGTCGACGGTGATCAATGCGCCGTCGGGGATCAGCTCCGTCGCACCGGCGATCTGCACGGCGGGAAAACCGTATTCGCGAGCCAGCAGCGATCCGTGCGCGAGCATTCCACCCGTCTCCAGCACGATGCCGGAGATCACCAGGAATACGGGAGTCCATCCGGGATCGGTGTGGTTGGTGACCAGGATGTCGCCCTTCTGGACACGGCCGATCTCTTCTATGCCGTGCAGGACACGGGCGCGGCCGGTGATGGTGCCGTGGCTGGTACCGATGCCAGTCAGGTCGCCTTCCGCGTTGTCGTCGGTCATCGCTACCGGCTTGCCCGCCTGCAGGTAGGTGGGCAGCTTGGCCTCCCGCGCGACGAAGCGGTCGAAGTCACGCATCCGCCCGGCAATCTTCGCTTTGGTCAGCGGGGTTGCTTCGTTGCGCCGCAAAACTTCGTAAAGTTCGCTGCGGCTGAGGAATTGGAAGTCACGATCGGTTTCGAAGATCCCGCGCTCCTGAAGCCTGCGACCGATCTCGACGAACGCGCGTTTGGCCGAGTACGTCGAGCGGTCGATGTAGTACCTCTCGTCGTCACGCACGATCAGGAACCTCAGCAGCCAGTCGTGGATGAGCTTGAACAGCTCGGCCCGCAGAAACCCGAACGGGCGCTTCTTGATGTTGTCGACGACCTCGTCGAGCACGGCATCGCGGCGGGCGTTGACGCGCTGTTCGTTGCCTTCGGGATCGAGCGCCTCGGGGCTGGACAACATCGTCTGCCACGCCCGGTAGTCCATCGAGGGATCTTCGAGTCTTCGCCGATAGTAGATGTCACGTTCGGCGTGCCCACGGTGCGCGTTGGCGTGTGCGAACATCCGATACCGGTTGAGAAAGTCCTGTCCCGCTTCGGATTTCTCTAGTGCGGCGAAGAAGCTGTTTCCCTCATGGGCGTCAAACAGTGCCCGCAGGTCGGGTGATTCGCGGATTTCCTCGGCGAAGCCAAGGAGCTCTATGTTCTCCTGCAGCGTCGCCGTGCGGCGGGCGGCACCGGAGAGCAGTTCGCCGAAGGCCAGGGGGTTGTCGCCGGTGTACCAGTGCGCGAGCATCCAGCCGAGAAAAGAAAAAGCATCCCTGGCGTAGAGGTAGTAGCCGGCCCAAAGTTGTTCTGCAAATGAGAATTCCAGCTCGAGCAGTTCTTCGGCGTGGCGTTCGAGCGCCCGGTCTGACAGCCTACGCAATTGGTCGTCGGGCAAGCCCGACGCTTCATCGACGCGATTGTAGAACCAGTCGTCGAATGTCTTCAGAAACGCATACGGCGTATTGGCCGGGTCGCCCGCGGCGGTGATCCGGGCATGCATCTTCAGGTACCTGGCGATGCTGAATGGCGAGGACAAGATCTCGCCGTGCCAGGTGGGCGGTACGTGGTTGAGTACGTTCGGACCGGGCCGGAACGCCGGGAACACGGTGTGTTCGATGATGGCCCGTTCGAGTCCGCAGTTGAAGTACGCCTCGGCCTTGTGGAACTTGAACATTCGACCGTGTTTCATCTCCGGTATGCCCCAGAGATCGGCGCAGCGCGAGTAGGCGCGCGTGAACATTTCGGCCCGCCAGGAATAGAACAGCGGCGTCACCGCGCCGGTCCACTGTTCGTCAGCCCAGGTGCGAGTCCAGACGGCGTCGTCGCGGTCGGGCAGCTTCTGCCATTCATCGACGTGGCTGTCCCACGACAGCTCGACTCCGGTGACCGGCCGGGATTGCAGTAAGTAGAGGCGGCCCCCCGCAATTGCCCACTCGATGTCCTGTGGCATTTCGTCGTAGGCGATCTCGACTCGCCTACCGAGCGCGCCGAGTTCGGCGAGTTGGTGGTC
Source organism: Mycobacterium sp. (assembly GCF_004298145.1). Classification (GTDB taxonomy): domain Bacteria; phylum Actinomycetota; class Actinomycetes; order Mycobacteriales; family Mycobacteriaceae; genus Mycobacterium. The sequence goes on along the minus strand of NZ_SCRH01000032.1, from coordinate 120,650 downwards.
GGTAAGGGTGAACCGCTTGCGGTCCTCGGGACAGGTTTCACGGCTGAACGTGCCGTGCGCGGCATCGGGATCGCGCACAACCGTGACTTCCTTGTCACCGAGGGTGCGTTCGATGGGCTCCAGCGTTTCGCCGTCGAGAACCCAGGAATCCGGCGTGACGATGCCGGCCACCACGCTCTCGCCCAATCCCCAGTTGGCGTTGATCACCATCTGTTCGGTATCGGCTGTCAGCGGATTGGCGGTGAACAGCACACCGGAGACCTCGGACTCGACCATTTCCTGGATCACGACGGCGATTTTGGCGTTGCCATGATCGATGCCCGCGCGGTGGCGATAGTGGGTGGCGCGGGCAGTCCACATCGACGCCCAGCAGCGCTTGACCGCGTCGGTGACGGCTTCGGTGCCACGGATGTCCAGATACGTGTCGTGCAGCCCGGCGAATGACGTCCCGGCCAGGTCCTCAGCGGTTCCCGAAGACCGAACCGCCACATAGCTGTCGCTTGGCAACTGCCCGTAACACGCGGCGATGTCGGCGGCCAGCCCGGCGGGCATCGACGCCTCGATGATGGCGTTGCGGATACGCGCGGTGGTCTGCTCGAATGCCGCGGCGTCGTCGTAGTCGGCCTCGGCCAGCCACGTGGCGATGCGGTCCTGCAACGCGGATTGCTCGATGAACGCGCTGTAGGCGGCAGTGGTGACGACGAGGCCTTCGGGGACCGGGAAGCCCGCGGCGCTCAAGGCGGCAAGGTTGGCGCCCTTGCCACCGGTGTGTTCCGCGAGCTGCGCGCGGGGGTCGCTCAACGCCATTACATCGCTCACGGCAGTGGCCCGTTCCTCTCGTCGATGAGCCGGTCCGGCTGAACTTACATCATGTCCTGCCATTATGTCTCTACCCAAGACAGTATGTAAGGTCGTTGTGTTAATAGTTTGTCGACAAGGAGGTCGCAATGCCGGAAACCGCCGCGTCTGGACCGGTATTCGTCGTTGGCGCCGGACCCTCAGGCCTCGCCGCCGCACACCGACTATCCAGCCGGGGCCACCGGGTCGTGGTGCTCGAGCGGCGCGATCGGGTGGGCGGACAACTCCTGACCGTCAAACAGGATGGGTTCGTGATGGAGACGGGTGCCACGGTCCTTCCCGAGGCCTACGCGGCGGTCATGGGGCTGGTCGACGAGATCGGCATGCGCGATGAGCTGATCCCGTCGAACTCACTGATGGGATTCGTTCGAGACAAGAGGCTGCACTTGTTGCGGGCCGACAACCTCGCGCTGGACGCCGCCCGCACCAAACTCTTGTCCACGCGCGCCAAGCTCCAGGTCGGCAAGCTGGCAATCGATGCGCTACGGATCGGGAAACTGCTTAGCTACGAGGATCTTTCGCTGGCCAGCGCTTATGATCGGGAGACGCCCGCCGCATACGCCGCCCGTCGTGGGATCGATGGCGAACTCTACGACTACTTGATCGAACCCACGGTGCGTGCGGGCGCCGGTGTGCCCGGCGACGTTATCTCGGTCGTCGAGTTCTTCTTTCTCTGGCAGAAAGTGCTGGGCACCAAGCTCTATGCATTCCGCGACGGGTACACGTCATTCATGCGGCGGCTGGCCGCCCCGTTGGATGTACGTCTCGGGGTCGCTGTCGAGGAGATCGTCGAGCGTCCCGACGGCGTCGAAATCACGTGGACCGGGCCCGACGGCCAGCACACCGAAACCGGCGCGGGTGCGATCGTCAGCTCGATGGGCAACGAAGTCCCCGACCTGCTTCCCCAGCTCGAGCCCGACCGCGCCGCGTTCCTGCGCAACCTGCGATACACGTCGTGCATCAACATCAACGTCGGGCTGTCACGACCGCCCGCCAACATGCCCGCATCGTTCGTCGTCTTTCCCCGCCCGTCCTCGGATGCACTGTTCGCGATCATCGCCGAGCACAACAAAGCGCCGGGGCGTACGCCACCGGGCAAAGGGCTGATCGGGCTGTATTCCATGAACGAATGGGCCGTAGAGCACGCCGAAGACGACGACGACACGGTGCTCACCGGACTCTTGCGGGATGCCGAACCACTGATGCCGGGTGTCGCCGACCAGATCGAGTTCATCCGGGTCAACCGCTGGTACCCGGTCCTGGTGTACAGCCACCCCGGCCTATACCGAGAGCTCGGCCGCTTCTACGCCACCCGTCGCCGCGGCGGCCGCATTCACCTTGCCGGGTCCTACAACTCGTCAGGCAACGTCAACACCGCCGTCGCAGCCGGCGAGCGATCAGCTCGGGAACTCGCTGACGCGCTGGCGAATGCGGCCCGCCATTCACTTACGCCGTCCCGTCGCCCGGTGGGATCCGGCTGATGCACCGACCGAGTTATCCGGAAGTGCGGCCGATCAAATTGCATACTATGTGGACGATGCCTGACGACCAGCTAGCCGGCACGAGCGGGCCTGAGCCGGCCAGGCAATCCAACCGGGACGAGCGACGCCGCGCGATCGTAGCCCGACTCTCTTCCACACTCGAGGTTCTTCTCGAGGACGGCACGGTCTACTCCGACCTCAGCGTCGCCGCCCTCAGCCGTTCGGCCGGCATCTCGCGGTCACGGTTCTATGTCTACTTCGAAGACACCGGCGATCTACTGCGCGCGCTGACCGAGGACGCCGTCGTCGAGCTCTTCGACGCCACACTCGCGTGGTGGGCACTACCGCAGGATGGTACCTGGGAGCAGCTACGAACTGTAACCGAGCGCATTTTCGCCACCTACCAACGTCACCGGCAACTGCTACGCGCGGTCGAACAGGTGGCCACTCATGATTCCGCAGTCCGCCAACATTTTTCGACACTTTTCGAAGAAGGACTTGACGGGTATGCCGTGGAACTGGTCCACGGGCAGAAGCAGGGCAGTCTCGACCCGACGCTCGAGTCCCACAGGACTGCGGGCCTATTGGCGTCGATGACCCAGAGCGGTCTGTACGAACTCACCGCGACCGGGCAACTCGACAACCCGGACAGATGGATCGACAGCCTCACCACGATCGTGTGGAACACCCTGTACGCACCCACCCACCAGCCTCCGAGACATCATGCCCCCGACCACGCGTAGCAAGCAGAGTGACCGAGACTCGCGTCGCACGGCAACCCGCGACAAGCTGCTGCGGGCCCTCGAACGGTTCCACGCGACTGGGATGCACTACACCGAAGTCAGTGTCGAAAAATTAAGCGCCGCAGCCGGCCTGACGCGTACCACGTTCTACGTGTATTTCGAAGACAAGGTCGATCTGCTGTTGGCCTGGCTTGAGGAGGTAGGGGTAGCGGCGGGGTCAGCCCCCGCCGGATGGGCCGTGCGCGATCGCGCACCCACCCGGGCCGAGCTACGCCAAGACGTCGCCGATGCCCTGGCACGCTACCGCCCGCACGTGGCCGTGTTGGCCGCGGCGCGCGACACCGCCTTGTTCGAGACACGCGTTGACGCCGCCTATCGCGCATTCGTCCGCAACAGCATCGACGATCTCAGCGATCACATCGAGCGAGGAGTTCGCGGCGGCTGGGTCCAACCGGATCTGCCTGCGACCGAAATCGCGACGTGGTTAGCAAGCATGGTGCACCGGACCCTTTCTGCCACGCCACCTCTCGATGACGGCGCGTACCTGGACCGGCTCGACGACTACGCCGAGATATTCTGGAACACCCTGTATCGCCGGGTCGCCGACCCCGTCGGCGCGATACCGGGCGGCGGACAAAAAACGACCCGAACCCGTTCGCGAGCAAAGTAGTTCCGGCCATGGAGGCCAATCGGGTAGCTCCGATGGCGAAGCCGATCGGCGTCAGCGGTCCGGCAACCAGGCACAGTCGCCGCGCTATGTCCTCGACTCGACGGTGGGGGGGTCAGCGGACGTTAATGCCATCGCCGTTACCCCTGCGGTCGATCGTCTCGATTTCTAAGGCAAATGGATATTTTCAACTCAATGTGGCGGCGCTAACATATTTCTTCATGTGTGAACATACGTTCACACAGCCAACGCCGCATCCAGCTTTCCCGCCCGGTGTGCGGACAGAAGAGAGCCGGTGGCCGTGCCAACGCTGGAGACAAGCATCCCCGTAACAGTCGATCGCCATCTTCCTCCGACCGCGTTCGGTCAGATGGCCCAGGCGATCGCGGCGAGCGGCGTCGTCGACTACTTTCAGGTGTGGGACCAATTGACCTCCTGGTACCCACAGGGGTTGTGGACGCCGGAGAACACACCGCTCGCCGCGGTCATGCCGGATTGTGACAGCTTTCCCGACATGTGGACGATGGCCGGCTACGCCTCGGCGCTGGCCCCGGAACTGGGTATCGTGCTGTCGACCGACTCGATCCGGCGCGGGCCGGCCGAACTGGCCCAGTCGATGCTCACCCTGGCCGACCTGACCGGGGGTCGCACGATCGTGCAGATCGGCGCCGGGGAAATCAAGCAGTGCAAGCCGTTTGGCTGGAAACGCGCGCAAGGCATCGACCGGCTCGAAGACATCTACCGCGTCTTCGACAAACTGATGACCACCGACGGTCCGATCAACTTCGAAGGACACCACACCACGCTGACCGACGCGTGGATTGGGACCGCCAAGGCCAACCGGCCCGAACTGTGGGGCCTGGGCGGCGGACCCCGCATCATCGACCTGGCCACCAGCTACGGCGACGGCTTTTGCACCATGTGCCCGTTCGTATGGAGTTCTCCGGAGAAGTTTGCCGAGGAGCGCGACACGATGCGGGCGCAATTGGTACGCAAGGGACGTGACCCGGATGCCTTCAGATTCGGCGTCTGGGCGACCATGCTGCTGCATGAGGACCCCAATGTCGTCGACCGGGCACTGGACAACAAGCTGACCCGCTGGCTCACCGCCATCGCCGGCCGCGTCAACCAATCTGATTGGGATACAGAGGGTATCGAACCACCGATGCCCCGGGATTGGCACTACGCGATGAAGATGCTGCCGCTGTCGATGAGCACGGTCGAGGTCGAGGAATGGGCGGGTCGCGCAACCCGCGAGATGGCCGAAAAGTCCTACTTCTACGGTTCACCCGCCGAGGCCGCCGCCCAATTCCGGCCTTTCATCGACGCCGGAGTCGACTTCGTAGGAATCCTGGACATGGCCGCTTTCGTCCTGCAGCCCAACGAACTCCCCGACGCGCTGGGTCGCAGCATAGAAGTAAGCAGCTACCTAAAGGGCGCCGACGGTACACAACCATAGGCAGACACGCCGTGTTCCGTTCTCGGCACCCGCGACCAGCCATTTTGACTCACGCATGACAACCCGGCTTACCTTGGCGCACCGCTGACCGTCATGGCGCAGGCACACGGGATCGATTGGAAGAAAGCGGGTCTGGCGACGATTTGGCACCCCGATCCGGGGGCCACACCGCACGAAAAGCAGCTGACTAGTTGAAACGATACGCCGCCTTCTCGGGTAACGGGTCGCCCGATCCACTGATCGTGGCCGCCCTCGCAACGCCGCGCGATAGTCAACCCACTGGGCCTGAGCCGACCGTGTTGTGTTGGGGCGATGCGCGGCTGGCGAACATGCCTGTCCGCGACGATCTGCCGATCGCGCGGCGATCGACTGGGAGGAAGCCGGTCTGGGCAACCCCAGATGGATCTTGGTTACTTTCTGTACTTCATGCGTCACTACACCGGCGCGCTCCCGCGCGGAGCGGCTCACGGCGCCGAACATCTTCTGCACGTGCCGGTTTCAGCGGGCGGAAATCTCACGATGATATCTGTTTACGAACAGATATCATGGTATCGTCATCACGTGGCTGCAAGAACGATCGTTCAGCTGGCAGGACTGATGCCGCAAGCCCACACCGCACGGCGGCATCTGCGGGCCAACGACGTTCACTTGTGCCGATCCCCCCAAATCCATTTCCCGTGAATCGGCGCCCAACCGCCCCGAACTGCTACCCCGGAGGAATCCGTGATTCAACTGAAGGAGATCCGCCCATGACATATCGCGTGGTGCAGTGGGCGACAGGTTCGGTGGGTAGCTGGGCCCTGCGGCAGATCATCGACCACCCCGACCTCGAGCTGGTCGGCGTGTGGGTCTCCTCGGCGGCCAAGGATGGTCGCGACGCCGGGGAACTCTGCGGGCGGCCGGCCACCGGCATCAGCGCCACCACCTCGAGGCAGGCAATCCTCGACCTCGACGCCGACGTGGTGATCCACTGCTCGGTGGGCGTCGGCCCGCAGGGACTGCTGCCCTTCGACGACGACGTGATCGCTCTTCTGGAATCCGGCAAGAACGTCATCTCAACCGCGTCCTACTTCTCACCTCTCATTGAAGGCCCCGAACGGATGGCGGCACTCGAGGCGGCCTGCACCAAGGGCGGCTCCACCCTGTACGGATCGGGTATCGACCCGGGCTTCGTATGTGACCGGGTCGCAGCACTGCTGTCCGGAAGTGTCGCCAAGGTAAACAAAATCCGGATGATCGAGTCGATGGATGTCTCGACCAATCCAGGGGAATTGCTGCTCTCGGAGGTCGGGTTCGGTAAGCGGCCCGAAGACCGCAGCCTGGACTCCCCCGGCGTGCTGTACTACGGGCTGCGGCTGTTGCCCGCCGCGGTCGCCAAACTTGCCGACCTGCTCGGCGTGAAACTCGACATGGTGGTGCCCAGTAAGGCCGACGTCGTCCTCGCCGACCGCGATATGGACGTCGCGATGGGCACCCTGAAAGAAGGCACCATTAAGGCTGTCCTGCACGAGTTCTCGGGTATGCGCAACGGCGACGCCTTCATCACCCACCAGTGGGTCACCTATATGGGCTCCGACGGTATGCCCGAGGACTGGGTGCTGGCTCCGCAGGGCGAAGAGGGCAAGCCACCGCCGTACTTCGTGCGTGTCGAGATCGACGGTCGCCCCGGGCTGAAGGTCGACATGGTCTACACCGACGACGAGGACGAGTCCTCGTTCTCATTCCCGACCGCCACAGTCTGCATCAACTCCATCCCCGATGTCGTCGCGGCCCCACCAGGATTCCTACAGGAGGACATCTTCGGCCACTGGCGTCAGCCTTCCAGCTGACCAACCCCGACGACTCTGCTGCGCGTCCTGACGTCGTATCCGCCGCATCGCAATATCCGCATTGGAGGATGTACTTCGTTGATACGTGGAGAATTGCACACGATCAACGGAAGGCGGATCGAACACTCTCGGATCAGCGACCCTCGAATCGCTTGTGGCGCGCGCTGCCGGTCGACGGGCGCCGGAGTTCGCCTCCTTGAGCTTGCGGCAGATCTCGATGGTGCGCGACATGGATGTCTCGCGAAATCGTGCTTCTTGCACGGGACTTCGTTGATGAGTCGGCTCAGTTGCCGTCAGGGAAGAGGTCGTTTCGTCATGTGGTGCAGGGGTTTTGGTGTTCCCGAACGGGCCGGTCGATCACGTAACAGCGCGTCGATGCCTATCGGCGCAGCGACACCAGGCTAGCCACAATCGCGTCAGCCATTCCCCGCCGCGGTCGGCTGACGATGAAGCTGCCGTCTTAGCGATTCCACTTCCGCGGCGAGTTCACTGACCTTGCCGTGCAGATCGGACTCGAACTCGACGATCCCTTCCGGCGCCGCGTTCAGCTCATTCTCCTGGTCATTGATCGCTGCCAGCAGCACATACGTCATCACGAAGATCCAGGCGACGAAGACCACCACCGGGATCCAGAACGCGATGACCCCGTTCCAGGCCAGTGGACCCGATTTGAACGCGTAGATCATCGCGCCGGCGAAGAACAACAGCACACACCAGATGTTGAAATACCCGACCCAACGCTTGAACACCGGGTTGGGCCGGATATCGCGGAATGTGGCGATGGCGATGGCGATGCTCTGAATGAAGGCGGGTGAACCCACCCCCACGAACGGGAACCAACCGAGGTCGTTGGCGAACCGAGTCAGCTCGGCCGAGCGCTCATCGGGGCGGAATGCGGCAGTCGCCCAGGCCATGACGGGCAGGATGTACAGAATCGGCAGTGCCACACCCGCGATGAGTTGGCTGAGAGCCATGGGACTCCAGCGGCCCTCGATGCGCTGCATCTGCACCGCGATCGCGACAGCCCACGGAAACGCCAGACCACAGGACACCACCGTCAGGATCAGGCCTACCCTGATCCGGGTCTGATGATCGATGTACATCTGACGGATCGTCTCCGCGCTGGCGCTGGGCGACGGTGGCGGGATGAAGCCCATGACCAGCCAGAGCGCCGAGCCAGTGAGCATGATCAGCAGCGGCCCGCTCCACACGCATAGGCGCTGTGTCAGCATGCTTTTCAATGCGAGCTCGCGGGCGCTAACAGAGTCGTTCGCTCTGGTGGAAACGGCCACGATCGCCTCCTGTCGGGCAGATCGCGTTGTGGTGGCTGAAGGCCACCACAACGACCCACTTCCCCGTTTCAGACATCGGGTGTCTGATATATATCGGACGAGCGCGGAAAGTGTCAACCCCTGGCCGCATCCGCGCGCGGGATAGGGTCGGTGTCGGCTCTCGACGATCGGATGGTGAGTGACTGGCTTCGCCCTCATGATGTTGCCGCAGCACGTTGCTTCCTTTGTGCACTGCGGTGGTTCACTGTCCAGGCCGCCACGGGAGGCTCGGTGACCTCGGCCGACCAACGCAGCCCGGGACGACCGCGCGACCCCGATATCGATCAGCGTGTGCTCGAGGCCGCCCTGGACATCTACGCGCAACGCGGCTGGTCCGGTCTGACGATGCATGAAGTGGCGCGCCGAGCCAACATAGGCAAGGCGGCACTGTACCTGCGCTGGTCGTCGAAAGAGGATCTGGTCGCCGACGCCTTCGCGACGGGATCGCCGCGCTTCACGCCGGAGGACGCCGAGCTGCCTCCACGGGATCTATTGCTGGACATCGGCGTTCAGATGCGTCGACAGTACACCGGCCGGTTCGGGCGCGCCCTGGTGCGGTTGGCGCTGGATGCCGACCAAGTCCCCGAGCTCTACCAGCGCCTCTCGCAGCGCTTTTATCGGGAGCTCGATTTCGGCATCCGCGCCCTCGACGACGCCGGCGCGGCCGACGCGCTACCCCCCAACACCGGCTCGATTGCACTTATCGAAGCGCTGGGTGGAGCCATCCTGATGCGCACGTTGTTCACCGCCCGCTGGGCGGATCCCCATGGGATCGAGGCCACTGACGATTTCGTCCGTGGCGTGGTGGACATGCTCGCGTTTACTCCGACGGCGGGACCGCATTCCGGAGAACGCCCTGCCCCAGCATCCGCTGGGAATACGGACGACGCGGGTGACCCGTCAACCAGCAACGCGATCGCGGGCCGTCGCCCTCCGCGCCGCAGGCGCAGCCGCTGACTGCTGCCTCACTGCGGGCGAGTGGCCCGGTTGAGGCGCAGCGCGCGCTCCAGATGTCCGTATCCGAGCTGTCCGCGCTCATCGCGTAGCCGAATGGGTGATTCCGACAGCAGCACAGTATCGCCGGGGAGCTGCCAGCCAACGCCATTGAGGTTGTCGTGCTGTTGAGTCACGCTGAGGGTGCAGCCGTGCAGTACTTCGATGGCAAAGCGGCGCTCAACACCTCCGTCATCGACGATGAGCGGGAATTCGCTTGGTGCACCTGCTATGTCGTGGTCGGAGTGTCGGTGCGCCGTCACGGTCCGCTGCCCGTCGGTATCGAACCAGGCGCCGGTGGTCAAAACGGGCTGTTCGTCGGCGCGCCAGACATTGATGACGTGCAGGACATAGCCGGGCATGACGCCCACCACCCACTGGTCCCCGGCGAAGTGGGTCAGATCGCGCGCACCGCGGGAATGGTCGTTACAGCCGATCCCATCGAGTTGATGCTCGGTCCCGTTGACGGCCACCGTGCCATTGACCCGGTAGGCCTGCTGGGAGTGGCTGGACTGAGCGAAGTCGGGCATCGCGCCGCCGGCGGCAGGCCGCAGGTTCCACGGTGGCGCTGCTGCGACGGCTTCCAGATGCCAGCGCACCGGCACCTGTACGCCCGCCCCCGAGAGCCCCTGCACCAGCTGGCCGCTGCTGCTGAGCTCACCGGCGCCGTCGTAGCGGATTGTCCAGTGTTGCAGTGGATCCCGAACGTCGATTGACAAGTTCGCGGTGCGCGCACCGGCATCGGTGTTGCGGCCCCAATGCACATCGGAGGTCACGGCCCCGCCGGGCAGGTACGTGATGGCCTGGCACCACCGCAGGTCAAGATCCTTGGGGTAGCGGCCCATGTGCAGGAACACGCCGATCCCGGTCCGAGGTGACCACGCTTCGAAGAACGTCGTCTCGTTCCAGTGCGGCACGTCATACTGCGGGTCGCCGAAATAGTCCGCCGCGGGCGGCACATCGGGCAAGTCGGTCACCTGAATAACGCCGAGCTGCGTTGTGGTCGGTATCACCGGCATCTCCTTCCCGGTCCGATCGCGGCGAACGCGTTGTTCTCGTGAATGCCCATGCGGCATACGGGCAGAACAACTGCTGACAGTAGGTCTGCCAGGCTTGCCCGAATATCGGCGGCTGTGGCGGTGCGGCGCAGCCGCCAACCCAGCCCGAGGTGGTCAAGGTCGTGTGCGGCGTCGGGCATGGTCGTCAGTCCCGTGCTCGGTCCAGCACCTCGACGACGCCGCGTGCGCCGTCGACGCGGATCCGGTCACCGGTGCGCAACATCTGGGTGCCGGTGCGGGTGCCGATCACGCAGGGTATACCGAGTTCGCGGGCGACGATGGCGCCGTGGGAGATGGCGCCGCCGACGTCGATGACGAGCGCTGAGGCCACCATCATCAGCGATGCCCAACTCGGATCGGTGGTCCGGCACACCAGGATCTCGCCGGGTTCGAGTTCGTCATCGCCCTCGGGATCGAGGATCAGTCTGGCGACGCCCTCCACCACACCGGGCGACACGGCCGCACCGCTGACCGTGCCATCGACCCGCTCGGTGGTGGTTGCCAAAGCGAACGGTTCGGGGGCGCCCTGCCAGCCCTCGGGGATGCCCAGGGTTCGATACTCGTCGGTCACAGCGCGCCGAGTGGCGACCAGTGCGCCGACGCCGTGCGGCAACAACGGCGCGGTGAGTTCGTCGACGGTTAGCCAGAACACGTCCTCGGGATCGGTGAGTATCCCGTCCCGGCACAGCAGCGCGCCGCACACCCGGGCGGCGTCCCGCGCCACATCGAGACATTGCAGAAACGACGCTTTCCCGGTGCCGCGCAGTGGGATCAGCTTCGCGGCGACCGCCAGCAATGCCCTGGTCGCGGGGCGCTGCCAGCGCGGCAGCGCGGCAAGCAATTCAGCTTCGGCGCCCCTACGCTCCTCGGCGCGCCGAGCGACCACGCGTCGGGGATCGCGGTCATCAGGCATGTCCCGGTAGGCGGCGACCAAACGGTCCAGCGGCGTCCGGTCGAGCCGCCACACCCTCGCCGACAACTCACCCTCGTTGGGGCCGTGAAAACCGTGGCGGACCACGAACTCCTCGATGGACAGGCGGTCGCGCGAGACCGCCCACAGGTCACTGACCACGGTGGTTTCGGCCATCTCCCCGTAGCCGGTGACCAGGGATATCTCCAGACCCGGGCGGTGAGCCCGGGCCGCGGCGGCGCGTACCTGGTCATACAGGCTTTGGCACAACATCGCGGCCAGTGTGTGGGGACGCATGACCCGCTCGAACCTGGTGACGGCTTCGCGCAACAGAGTTTGGGCCGGCCGCAGTTCGGTGGGTCGCCCGGCTCCGACCGAGTGCTGCCACCAGGGATAGATGGTGGCAGTGGCCTCCCGGAGCCGCGCGGCACAGCGGGTGGCGTTGTAGGGCATCTTCACGGCGACGAAGGGGTATCGGGTGTAGACCTTTTTCGACGTCACGCCTGGGCGGACGCGGCCGAAGATCTGCTCTTCCACCGCATCGCCGCTGGTGCCCGGGGTGCGGTCGCCGACGAATCGAAAGGTGTTCAGATTGCCGGCGGCGCGACCGAACCACAGCGCCCACAGCCGCTGCTCGGTGTGGGCCGGGGGTACGCATTCGGCCTCCCGCAACACCCCCATGTCGGCGAACGCGCCACGCATCGATCGTTCGACACCGTCACCGAAGATCGACCAGGTCAGTGGCGTCGCTACACCCGGGAGCGCCTCGCTGGCGTTGCTGGTCGACCAGCCGACTGACGGGTCGCAGGTACCAGCGTGGATCGGGTTAGCCGCTCGCGCCGCCACACTCAGGTCAGGCATATTCCGCAGGTCCCTTCTCGTGCCGTGCCAGATCGGTGCGGCACCCCGGTTCTGAAAAACCTTGTTTCAGACATTTGTCGTCTGATAAATATAGTAACCGCGCAAGCACTGTCAACCAGCTCGTGGAACTCGCTCAGTTAGGCGGTCGGGCGATCCACACCCGTTGCAAATCGTGTCCGATCGCGTCGGCTCTGCGGCCCACCCCGGAATCGATCGCGATCGGGCCACCGGAGCGAGAGGGCGATAATGTCCGACCACACAGCTATGTTCACCGATCATGAGCTGACCGAGATGGCGCTGGCCCCCGGCGACCGTGCCGCCGCGGCCCTGGACCGCGGTGACGTCCAAGCCGCGCGTGATGTCGCCAAGAGCAATGTGAACAAGCACTTCGCCCTGCGTGACATCTACGTCCTATGGAACGCGCTGACGTTGGGTTACATCGACCGCGAGTTCGGCCCGGACGCATTGACCGAGGCGATTCCGGCTGCCCTGCACACCATCGTGCGACCGTGGGCGGAGTGGTTCCGCAACGGCGTCTCACGGGAGGCGGTGTCGTCGCTGGCGATGATGTTGCGGATGGACGCCGGGGAACTGACGGCATTCGAAGAGGACGACGACACCATCGTGTTGGTGGCGTCGGATTGGGCCGCTGCCCGCGCCGACGCGATCCCGGGTGCGAAGGATCTGCGGCTGGTCGCGGCCGCCGTCGAGCGGTTGTGCTGCGAATGGCTGGGCTATCCGCCGTTCGTGTTCGCCGCCGGCACCGGGACCGAGCCGCTACGCCTAACCATCCATAAGGATCCACTGGCCGTGCCGCCGTCGGAGTTCGACCGACTCGGTGTCGACCGTGACACGACTCGCATCGGCGCGGCGTTCGCGGTGGCGGGCGCGCGGCTGTTCGATGCCGACGAGCGCGAAGCGATGCGGCATCCGGCGCTGGCGCTGGCGTTGGACGCGATCGACCACGGTGACCCAGCGCTGGCCCGCCGGCACCTGGCGTTGTCGAAGACCGAGTGGTACCCAACGCATCATTTCTTCCGCGACCTGGTCACCGCGCTGACGGGCTGGATCTACACCACCCACGGTGTCGAGCACTGCTGGAAATCGGTCGAAGAGTGCTACAACCGCCCGGCGATGGGCGCGATGATGGCGCAGGTATCCGAGCTTTCGGTACGTGACCGGGTCGTTCTGCTGGCCGATCTGTTCCATCAACACGGCATGAAATACACCATCAGCGAATCGGCCGGCGGCGTGTCCCTGCACACCGCACCGTGCGGCAGTGGCGGACGGTTGATCGATGAAGGCGCCTACGCGGCACCAAAGAATCTGCCGATCGTGCAGGGCAAAGGGCTGGCCAGCTTCGGGCTGGATGAGATGCCCACCTACTGCATGCACTGCCCTGCCACCAACAAAATGGTCCTCGAGAACGGTGGCCCGTACTTTCTGCTCGTCGAGCCCGGTCTGCGCGACGGCCGGATCACCGGGCACTGCGATTTCCATGTCTTCCATTCCGAAGCCGATGTCCCCCAGTCGATGTACGACCGCGTCGGGGTGGCGCGGCCCCGGTCCCGCACAGGCACATCGTGACGATGCGATCAGCGAGCAGCCGCAACGAACACCCGATGATTTCTGACAACACAACAAGGAGCGACCGACCGTGAATATCGCCAATCAACGATGGATGGCGGCCTGCGGGTTCATCTCGATGATCATCCTGCTGATAGGGCTGTGGGTCATCGCCGGATTCGTTCCGCCGCCGTCACCGAACAACACCATGGAACAGACCGTGGCGATCTACGCCCAGAAGCAGGACAGGATTCGCGTCGGGCTGATTATCTCGCTCTACGGCGCGACCCTGCTCATGCCGTGGGCGGTGGTGATCTCCGAACAGATGCGCCGGATCGAGGGACCGTCGGCTCCGCTGTCACGGTTGCAGCTCGCGCTTGGCGTGATGCTGGTGATGGAGTTCCTGGTCGCGACAATCTTCTGGCTGGGTGCGGCGTTTCGACCGTTGCAATTTCCCGAGATCACGTGGCGGCTACATGATCTCGGCGGCATCATGTATGTCGGGCTGCCGGTCACGACGATGCTCGAGGCGACCGCCCTGGGCATCGTGATCCTGATGGACAAGCGTGAGAAGCCGGTTTTCCCGCGGTGGCTCGCCTATCTGAGCTTCTGGGCGGCGGCCAGCTTCACCTTCGGATCCTTGAACTACCTCACCCACACCGGACCGCTGGCCTACAACGGTCTGCTGGCATGGTGGCTGGGACTGACCGCGTTCACCCTCTGGATCGCCGCGGTCAGCTTCTGCCTGCTGCGCAACGCCATTCCCAACCAGATCCTCGAAGAACAAGCCGCAAACGTGAGCCAGTGATCGAACTGGGGAGCATCGGCGTGTGGAGCGCCGGTTTGCGCTTCGGTGACCGCGGCGAGGTCGGCGAGGCGGCCGCCGAGTTCGAGGAGCTTGGCTATGGTGCACTGTGGTTTCCCGGCTACGCGCACACCGGAACATTGGCGGTGGCCGCCGAATTGCTGGAGGCGACCACGTCGATCCCGGTCGCTACCGGCATCGTCAACATCTGGTTAGAGGATGCGGTAAGTGTGGCCGCCGACGACGCAACGCTCCGCGCCAAGTACCCGGGACGGTTCCTGCTCGGTATCGGAGTCAGTCACGCTGCGCTCATCGGCGCAGATTACGTCCATCCGTTGCAGGCGATGCGCGGCTATCTAGACGCACTCGATACCGCCAACTCCCCTGTTGCGGCGGGTGATCGCGTCATCGCCGCGCTCGGGCCCCGCATGCTGGAGCTGGCGCGCCAACGTTCGGCAGGTTCACACACCTATCTATCCTCACCGGAATGCACCCGCACGGCACGGGAGGCATTGGGGCCGGGCAAGCTGTTGGCCGTCGAACAGACCGTGGTGCTCGACTCCGACCCACGTCAGGCTCGCACGGCCGCGCGCGCTTTCCTAGCGCCCTATCTAGGTTTGCCCAATTACACCGGAAACCTCAAGCGCGCCAACGGCTTCACCGAAACCGATTTCGTCGACCGCGGCAGTGACCGTCTGGTGGATGCGGCAATCGCCTGGGGTGACGAGCAGGCCATCCGCCGTCGGGTATACGACCATCTCGAGGCCGGCGCCGACCATGTCTGCATCTACATCGCGTCGGAGGCCGAAGAGCTCTCGCGAGAAACACTGCGGAGACTGGCCCCGGCCGTGCTGAGTTGACACGAGAAGCCGGGCCCTGTGCGCGAATCCCACAGTCAAGCAGGCGTTCTCGGGGCGGCGTCACCAAGACACCGACACGCACGGCGACAACTTGCCAGCGCCCCAGCTCGGGCCGCGAGCAGGTCCGGGCAGCACCGCTGGCAGTAATACGAAGGCGAAACGGACGTTCACAGACGACCGGTTGTCATTCCGCGCAGAGGCTGTTCAGGCTTACCTCGACGGCGACGTCAATTTCGTCCAGATTGTCGATTTCTTGCCGCTGACCCGGCCGGCGCACGAAGAACCCGCAGGCGTGCAGCGCGAGCGCCATTACCAACGACAGTCGATGACCCTGGCTGTCGATTGGTTCGGGACACGGCGCATGATTGACGGATACGGCTGGGCGCGGTCTTGTGTTCGACCAGAACGAAAAGTAATGTTACTTTCAGTTTTGTCACCCTAATCGCCCACCGAACTGGTCTCCATCGGAGGAGCCGTCCATGGAATCCTTTGTGCACCTGCGGAAAGGGAAGACGCCACGCCGGCTTCATGCGGATCTTGACGGGCTCAAGGACGACGAGCTGGGTCGCGGCGGATTCACCGGCCGCACCGCCAACCTCTACCGCCGCCACGACCCCACCGCCTATCGCGCGGTCGGCCCGTTGCGACCCGTCGACGTGCTGGCCGGCGAGCTCAAGCCCACCGACGCCACCGCCGCCGATGGCGGGCCGCTGCTGATGTTCAGCAACGACGACTGCCGAATTCTGCTGAGCCGTCGTCAGGAGCCGATGCCGTTCTACGCGCGTCATGTCGACGGCGACCTGCTGTGCTTCGTCCACCAGGGCAGCGGCGTGGCCGAGACCGAGTTTGGGCCGCTGCGCTATCGGGAGGGTGACTGGCTGTACATCCCGAAGGCGTGCACCTGGCGCCAGCTGCCCGATAGCGCGACGACGATGCTGATGATCGAGGCCGGCGACGAGTTCCGGATACCGCCGCCCGGCGCGCTGGGCCGGCACTTCCCGTTCGACCCGTCGCAGGTCGTCATCCCCGAACCGGCCCCGGCCGACGACGAGTCCGAAAGCGAGTACGAGGTCCGGCTCATCCATGAAGGTGGCCCGACAACGCTCTTCTACCAACATAATCCGCTCGATGTCGAGGGCTGGCGCGGTGACAACTTCGCGTTCACGTTCAACATCGCCGACTACAACGTCGTCACCTCCGACAGCGTCCACCTGCCGCCAACCGTGCACCTGTTCATGCAAGCCACCGGCGTCTACGTGATGAACTTTCTGCCCAAGCCCGCCGAAGGCATCCCGGGCACCGAGCGCACACCGTGGTATCACCGCAACGTCGACTACGACGAGATCGCCTTCTTCCACGGCGGCTCGCTCTACGGCATCCCGATGCCACCCGGCCTGATTTCGCATGCGCCGCAAGGAGTTCACCACGGCGCACCGGAGAAGGCGCGCGAGCGGGCGCGCCGCAAGTTCGACGAGTACTCCCGCGTCGACTGGCAGGTGATCGCGATCGACACCCGGCGGCGGCTGAGCCCGTCGGCCGAGGTGCTGGCACACGACCTAGGACAACACTGACATGAGGACGGCTGTGAAACACGAATACGACCGAATCCCGTACCTCGTTGCGTTCCAGAACAATTCCGGTGTTCGGGACGTCTACGGCGGCCTGGCCGAGATCACGGTGCTGGAAAGCTACCTGCTCAAGCCGAAGGACAACCCGTCGGACACCGTGCTGGTGTTCATGCACCCGATCGGCGGCGGTGCCTACCTGCCGATGATCAATGCCCTGGCCCGGGCCGGTCATCACGTCATCTACTGCAACAGCCGCTTCCGCGGCACCGACTCGGCGCTGCTGATGGAGAAGGTGGTCGAGGATCTCGGCGAATGCATCAACGACGCCAAGAAGCGGCTGGGCTACTCCAAGGTGGTGCTCGCCGGATGGAGCGGCGGCGGTTCGCTGTCGGTGTTCTACCAGCAGCAGGCGCAGAATCCGACCATCACATCCAGCCCGACGGGCGACGGCCCCGACCTGACCAAACTCGACCTGCCCGCCGCCGACGGCATCATGCTGCTCGCCGCGCACATCAGTCGGCACGGCACGCTGACCGAATGGCTGGACGCGTCGATCCTCGACGAATCCGACCCCACCAAGCGCGATCCCGAGCTGGACCTCTACAACCCGGGTAACCCGAACCAGCCGCCCTACAGTCAGGAATTCCTGGCCCGGTACCGCCAGGCACAGATCGCCCGCAACCGCCGCATCACCGCGTGGGTCAAAGACAAGTTGGCCGAGTTGAAATCGTCGGGGCGCCCCGACGCAGATGTTGCCGAGTTCGGGTTCGTCGTACACGGCACCATGGCCGACCCGCGCTGGCTGGATCCGGCCGTCGATCCCAACGAACGCACCCCCGGGACGTGCTACCTGGGGGATCCTCAAGTGGTGAACATGAGCCCCGTCGGGTTGGCCCGGTTCTCCACGTTGCGCGGCTGGCTCTCGCAGTGGAGTTACGACGATGCCCGAGGCGACGCGGTCTCCTGCGGGCCCGATATCGCGATCCCGGCGCTGGTTATCGGTAATCTGGCCGACGACGCCTGCACGCCCAGCCACACCCGACGCCTTTTTCAAGCGATCGGGCACCCCGATAAGGAGATGCACGAAATCCCTGGCGCCACACACTATTACGCGGGACCCGACCAGCGCGACGCGCTACGGTCGGCCGTCACCATCGTCACCGACTGGCTGGTCCGGCACGACTTCGCGGGGACTGCATGACGTCCGCCGGCGACGATGCGGAGCGCAGCGATGAGGTGGGGGCACCTGGCGCTTGCGGGGGAGAGCGGCGCATCGACGTAGCCGGCCCCCTCGACGGCGTCCGGGTGCTCGAACTCGGCACGTTGATCGCCGGCCCGTTCACCGGCCGGCTGCTGGGCGACATGGGCGCCGACGTCATCAAGGTGGAACTGCCCAAGGCCCCGGACCCGCTGCGCACCTGGGGCCAGGCCGAAGTCGATGGACAGCACGTCTTCTGGACGGTGCACGCGCGCAACAAACGGGCCATCACCCTCGACCTGCGCCACCCCCGGGGCCGCGAACTGTTCTGCGATCTCGTCGAGAAATCCGACGTCGTGGTGGAGAACTTCCGACCCGGCACCCTGGAGAAATGGAACCTGGGCTACGACGTGCTCAGTGAACGCAATCCGGGCATCATCCTGGTTCGGGTGTCGGGCTACGGACAGACCGGGCCCGACGCGTCCAAGGCCGGATATGCCTCGGTCGCCGAGGCGGCCAGCGGACTGCGACACCTCAACGGTTTTCCCGGCGGCCCGCCGCCCCGGCTGGCGCTCTCGCTCGGTGACAGCCTGGCCGGCATGTTCGGCGCCCACGGCGCGCTGGCCGCGCTGTACCGCCGCAGCATCACCGGGCGCGGCCAGGTGGTCGACGTCGCACTCACCGAATCCTGTTTGGCCGTCCAGGAATCCACGATTCCGGACTACGACGTCGCCGGGGTGGTACGCGGCCCGTCGGGCACCCGGCTCGAGGGCATCGCCCCGTCCAACATCTACCGCAGCGCCGACGGCTCGTGGGTGGTGATCGCCGCCAATCAGGACACCGTGTTCGCCCGGCTGTGCAAGGCGATGGGACGCCCGGAGCTGGCCACCGACGACCGGTTCGCCACGCACGTCGCACGCGGCCGCAACCAGGACGAACTCGACAACATCATCGGCTGCTGGGCCGCGGAACGCCGGCCCGGCGAGATCATCGAAACCCTTTCGGCCGCAGGGGTGATCGCCGGGCCGATCAACACGGTCGCCGAGGTCGTCAACGACCCGCAGCTGCGGGCCCGCGACATGTTGATCGAGCACTTCGACGAACGGCTGCAGCGCAATGTCCTCGGGCCCGGCATCGTGCCGGTGCTTTCGGAATCGCCGGGCCGCCTGCGCAACGCCGGTCCCGCCCGCCCGGGCGAGCAC
This sequence comes from Mycobacterium sp., assembly GCF_004298145.1. Classification (GTDB taxonomy): domain Bacteria; phylum Actinomycetota; class Actinomycetes; order Mycobacteriales; family Mycobacteriaceae; genus Mycobacterium. The sequence goes on along the minus strand of NZ_SCRH01000032.1, from coordinate 101,261 downwards.
AACGACGACGTCTACGTCGGGTTGCTGGGCAAGACCGCCGAGGAACTCGAGCAGCTGCGGGCCCAGGAGGTGCTATGAACGCACCGGCGACGATGCGAAGCGAAGCGATGAGGAGGAGCGGTGCCATCGACTAAGCACGTGACGATCCGTGAGGTGGCCCTGCGCGACGGCCTGCAGATCGAGTCGCCAATCCCGTTGTCTGCCAAGCTCGACCTGTTGGCGGCGGTGGCGGCCACCGGGGTCCGCGAGGTGGAGGCCACCGCGTTCGTCTCCCCCACCAAGGTGCCGTCGATGGCCGACGCGGCCGAGCTCGCCGCCCATCTACACGACTACCCCGACATCGAATTCTCCGCTCTGGTCGCCAGTCCCAACGGGGCCAAGCGGGCCGTCGCCGCAGGGCTGCGCTCGATCGAGTACGTGGTGGCGGCCGACGACACGTTCAGCCAGGCCAACGTCGGGCGCACCAGCGCCGAAGCCACCGAGGCGATCGGCGATATCGTCACCATCGCCCACGACAGCAACGTCACCGTAGAAGTCGTCATCGCCACCGCATGGGATTCACCGTTCGAAGGCCCCACTCCGCCGCAGCGGGTGCTCGACATCGCCGCGGCCGCGCGCGACCGCGGCGCCGACCGCCTGTCGATCGCCGACACGATCGGCACCACGACCCCGGGCCGCGTGAGTTCGCTGATCGCACAACTGCTTCCGGTGATCGGGGGCATGCCGCTGGGCGGTCACTTCCACAACACGCGCGGCTCCGGGCTGGCCAGCGCATACGCGGCGGTCAGCTCCGGGGTGACCCGGCTGGACGCTTCGGTGGGCGGGCTGGGCGGGTGCCCGTTCGCGCCGGGCGCCACGGGCAACATCGCCACCGAGGATCTGGTGTACCTACTACGCGACAGCGGTATCGACGTGGACGTCGACCTGCGGGCCGCCATCGGCGCGGCCGGCGTGGCGAAGTCATTGGTGGGCCACGATCTGCCGAGCGCCCTGTTGCGCGCCGGCGACCGGATGCGGAACTGATGTCCGCCCCCCAGGCGGCGCGCGCGCTGACCGCCAAAGGCCGCCAGACCAGGCAGGCCATCGAGCAGGCGGCCCGTAAGCTGTTCGCCGAACGGGGCTTTCACGGCACCACGTTGGCCGACATCACGTCGGCCGCGGGGAAATCGCCGGCGGTGTTCTACCGGTACTTCGCGGACAAGGAAGACCTGCTGGCCGCGCTCGCGGAATCGTTCCTGCACGAGGTGGTGGCACCGTCGGGTTTGAGCGTACGCCTGCCGGATTCCCCCGACGACGACGCCTTCTTCACCTCGGTCGTCACCGGCTACTGGAACATGTTCAAGCAGAACATCGGCATCATGATCGCCGTGGCCCAGCTGGCCGCCACCCAGCAGCGCTTCGCCGCCGTGCAGAACGAATTCCGGCGCTTCGGCATGGATCTCGTGGCGGCCTCGGTGCGCCGCGCCCAGGAGCAGGGTTACGGTGTCGAGCTGCACCCCCGGCACACCGCGGCGGCCATCGCGTTGCTGTTCGAGAACTTCACCACCGTCTTCGTCGGGCCGTCCGGCCCCACCGGGTTGGGTGTGGACATCAGCGACGACGACGCCATCGCGACCTTGTCGACGGTCTGGCAAAAAACCTTGTACGGCAGCCTAACAAGATCTTAGGAGGAGACGTGGATTTCACCCTGCCCGAGCACCTTCCGGGTGTGCTCGCCGAGATGGACGAGTTCATCGAAGCGGAGATCAAACCGCTGGAACGCGAGAACATCCAGTATTTCGACCAGCGTCGCGAGCATGCGCGCACCGATTGGGACAACGACGGCATCCCGACCCGCGAGTGGGAGGACCTCCTCGCCGAGATGCGCAGGCGCGCCGACAAGGCGGGCTGGCTGCGCTACGGATTGCCGGCCGCACTGGGTGGCCGCGACGGCACCAACGTCGACATGGCCGTCATTCGGGAACACCTGGCGCACAAGGGCCTCGGCCTGCACAACGACCTGCAGAACGAGTCGTCGATCGTGGGGAACTTCCCCCAGGTGATCATGATGGAGCGCTTCGGCACCGATGAGCAACGCCGGGTGTGGTCGGAAGCGTTGATCACCGGGGAGCGTTCGATGGCGTTCGGGCTGACCGAGCCGAAGCACGGTTCGGATGCCACCTGGCTGGAAACACACGCCGAACGCGACGGTGACAGCTGGGTGATCAACGGCTCCAAGCGGTTCAACACCGGCGTGCACCGCGCCACCCACGATCTGGTCTTCGCGCGAACCTCCGGTGAGCCCGGGGGCGCCCGCGGCATCACCGCGTTTCTGGTGCCGACCGATACACCCGGATTCAACGTTCCCTACTACTGGTGGACGTTCAACATGCCCACCGACCACGGCGAGGTCGAGCTGACCGACGTCCGGGTGCCCGCCGATGCGGTGCTCGGCGAGGTGGATCGCGGGCTGGAGGTGGCGCAAACCTTCTTGCACGAGAACAGGATTCGGCAGGCCGCCAGCAGCCTGGGCGCCGCACAGTACTGCATCGACCGTGCCGCCGAATACGCCGGCGGCCGTACGGTGTTCGGCAAGCCGCTGTCGGTCAACCAGGCCGTGCAGTGGCCGCTGGCCGAGTTGGCGACCGAAGCACAGATGGTGCGCCTGCTGGTCGCCTACGCCGCCTGGCATTTGGACCGCGACCACCACATGGAGGTCTCCGACAAGGTGTCGATGGCGAACTACCGCGCCAACCGGCTGGTCTGCGACGCCGCCGACCGGGCCATGCAAATCTTCGGGGGCCTCGGCTACAGCCGGCACGAGCCGTTCGAGCACATCTACCGCCACCACCGTCGTTACCGGATCACCGAGGGCGCCGAAGAGATCCAGATTCGCCGGGTGGCGCAGCGGCTGTTCAAATTCGGCCGAAAGTGATGCACGGCGATGAGTCGGCCGCGCTGGCCACCAGCCTCGCCGGGGTGCTCACGGTGGCCAACGGCGCCGACACGGCCGTCGAGAAGCTGCGCGCTCTGACCGGCGGCGCGAGCAGAACCACCTGGGCGTTCGAGGCCGTCACCGGCGGGCAGCGCCGCTCGCTGATCTTGCGCACCGGCCCACCCGACGATGTGCATGCCGGCATGGAACTCGAGGCTCGGGCGCAGGCCGCCGCCGCGGCCGCCGGCGCACCGGTCCCCCACGTCCTGATCGCCGACGATTCGCCTGTCGCACTGGGCAATCCGTTTCTGATCTGCGATGAGATCAAGGGTGAGACCATCGTGCGGCGCATCCAACGTCAGCTCGACGGCGCTGACGGGCACGCGAACCGCGCCCGATTGCTACAGCAGTGCGCGCAGGCGGTGGCCGCGATTCACCGCGCCGACCCACACGATCCCGGGCTGGCGCACGAGGACCAACTCGACGAATGGCGCCGGCGCCTCGACGACATGGGTGATACCACCGCCACCTTCGAATGGGGGTTTCGCTGGCTGGCCGCCCGCCGGCCCGAACCGACGCCGGCGGTGTTGGTGCACGGCGACTTCCGGATGGGCAACCTCATCGTCGACGGATCCGACCTTGCCGCGGTACTGGATTGGGAGCTGGTGCACGTCGGCCAGGCGTATGAAGATCTGGCGTGGTTCTGCATCCGGGCGTGGCGATTCGGCGCCCCGGCCAGCCTGAGCGCGGGCGGCCTCGGCAGCATCGAGAGCTTTCTGCGGGCCTACGAGCAAGCCAGCGCGACTACCGTCGACCGGGTGGCGTTTCACTGGTGGCTGGTGCTGGCGACGCTGCGCTGGGGTGTCATCTGCCGATTCCAGGCGGAACGGCATCTGAGCGGCCAGAACCGCTCGGTCGAGCTGGCCACGATCGGTCGGCGCGTCTGCGAGACCGAGTGGGACCTGCTCAACCTGCTCGAAGGGCCCGGTGACGATGCGCGCCGCACGGCGGCGCGAGGTGGGGGCACCCCCAGCCGCGCAGCGGCGCGAGGAGGAGGCGGGCGATCGGGGCTGGCGCGGTGAGCGGCGTGTACGGCCGCCCGCTGGCGGCCGAACTCGTGGCCGCGGTGGCCGAATTCCTGGAAACCGATGTGCGGGCGGCGACCGACGGTCAGGTCAACTTCCACGCCAGGGTGGCCGCCAACGCGCTGCGCATCGTCGAGCGCGAACTGCTCGACGAGAGCGAGGCCGAATCCCGTGCCGCGCTGGCCGGCTTGGGTGTCGCCGACGAGGAACAGCTTGCGGCCGCGATCCGAGCCGGTGAGATGGACGGGCGGGCGGCTGACGTCACGGCCTGCCTGCGAACCCTGGTGCGACGCCGGCTGGCTGTCGCCCACCCCGGGTACGACAGCGAATAGCCCGGCGATCACGGAGGAGCCAAGTGCCATGCCCGCTTCCAGCGCAGAGACGATCCTCGACGCGGCCAACCGCCTGTTCACGGCGATCGAGCGCAGCGACGTCGCGGCGGTCGACGCGATGTGGAGCGACGGCATCGCGGTGTGGCGCGTCGGCTCGCGCCGCGACGACGACAAGGCTCGCGCGATGCGGGTCATCGAGTGGTTCATCGGCGCGACCACGCAGCGTCGCTACGAAATTCTCGACCGGCAGTTCTTCGATGACGGGTCGGCTCAGGGCTTCGTCCAGCAGCACGTCTTGCACGCCACCGGCCATGCCGGGCAATCGATCTCACTGCGGGTCTGCATCGTGATCAGGGTGGGCAGCCACGGTCTGATCGAGCGCATCGACGAATATTTCGACCCCGCCGGGATCGCGCCGTTGATCGATTGAGGCTAGATTCGCCACGATAGATGGGGGTGACGATGACGACTTTGGAGACACTGCTTCACGATCCCGACATGGCCGGCGTGTGGGAGCTGGTTCCGGATCGCTCGGCCATCACGTTCAAGGTCCGCAACATGTGGGGGCTGGTGAACGTCAAGGGCCGCTTCACCGACTTCACCGGCGACGGCCAACTGACCGGCAAGGGAGCGGTTTTCGGGCGCGTCGACATCCGGGCCGCGTCGCTGGACACCGGGATCGGCCGGCGCGACAAACACCTGCGTTCGGCCGACTTCTTCGACGTCGACCGCTTCGGGGAGATCAGCGTGGTCGTCACCGCGCTGCACCCGACGAAGGGCAAGGCCGCCGACGTTCGGGCCACCGTCACCATCAAGGGCATCACCGCAGAACTGCCGCTGCCCGTCACGATCTCCGAGCTCGACGACGGCTCGATCCGGATCACCGGCGAATCCACGCTCGATCGAGCCCGTTTCGACCTGGGTTGGAACCGGCTCGGCATGATGAGCTCGACGGTGACCGCGGCGGCGGAGGCCATCTTTGTGCGCGCATCGCAGTGAGATTCTGCGGGCACCCCGATGAACTCGCAGCAACAGCAGTAGCATCTGCATCGTGTCCGACTCCATCCCCCAATCCAGCGTCGCCCTGCGGATCCTCGTCTACAGCAGCAACGTCCAAACCCGCGAACAGGTGATGCGGGCGCTGGGCAAGCAATTGCACCCCGATCTGCCCGAGTTGAGCTACGTCGAGGTGGCGACCGGCCCGATGGTGGTACGGACGATGGACGCGGGCGGCATCGACTTGGCCATCCTGGACGGTGAGGCCGCCCCGACCGGCGGCATGGGAATCGCGAAACAGCTCAAAGACGAACTCGAGACCTGCCCGCCGCTGGTGGTGCTCACCGGGCGTCCCGACGACGCGTGGTTGGCGTCCTGGTCGCGCGCCGAGGGCGCGGTGCCGCATCCCATCGATCCCATCGTGCTGGGCCGCACGGTTCTCAGTCTGCTGCGAACCCCGGTTCGCTGACCCACTCCAAGCCGCTATCTTCGCGGCGGCTCTTGCCTCCCGGCCACCGCTTGCGGCGGTTCTGACCACCCCTGCGCCGGCCGGCGCCGTTGATCCCGGCGAGCGTCCCGAACGCGTCACCTCGTGAGTTCGCGCAGCCCAACACGCGCGCGACGCCCCAGCACCGCAAAACGCCTACCCCGGGCAAGCGCACCGCATGCCGCGACGCTATGTTGAAGATCACTGCGACGGGCTTCAGACCCAGTCCGTCACAGCAGCCCCGTTACCGCCTGGACGCTGCAGGCGGCTGGTACGACGGATCATGGAGCGAATTGAACGTCTACATACCCATCCTGGTGCTAGGTGCGATCGCCGCCGCCTTTGCCGTGGGCTCGGTGGCGATCGCGAGCCTGGCCGGCCCATCACGTTTCAACAAGTCGAAGATGGCGGCCTACGAGTGTGGAATCGAACCCACCGAGACATCGGTGAGCGGCCCGCATGCGACGGCGGGGCAGCGGTTTCCGGTGAAGTACTACCTGACCGCAATGCTTTTTATCGTCTTCGACATCGAAATCGTGTTCCTGTATCCCTGGGCGGTCAGCTATGACGCGCTGGGCACGTTTGCTCTGGTCGAAATGGTCGTGTTCATGCTCACGGTTTTCGTGGCCTACGCATATGTGTGGCGCCGCGGCGGCCTGACGTGGGATTGAGGTGGGACGTGGGTATTGAGGAACAGCTGCCTGGCGGGATTCTGCTGTCCACGGTCGAGAAGGTTGCGGGCTACGTCCGCAAGAACTCGCTGTGGCCCGCGACGTTCGGGTTGGCCTGCTGCGCCATCGAGATGATGGCAACCGCTGGGCCAAGATTCGACATCGCGCGGTTCGGCATGGAACGCTTCTCGGCCACCCCTCGGCAGGCCGATCTGATGATCGTCGCCGGGCGGGTCAGCCAGAAGATGGCGCCGGTGCTGCGGCAGATCTACGACCAGATGGCCGAGCCCAAATGGGTGTTGGCCATGGGCGTGTGCGCGTCCTCCGGCGGGATGTTCAACAACTACGCGATCATTCAGGGCGTGGATCACGTGGTTCCGGTGGACATCTACCTGCCCGGATGTCCGCCGCGGCCGGAGATGCTGCTGCACGCAATCCTGAAGCTGCACGAGAAGATTCAGGAGATGCCGCTGGGCGTCAACCGGGAAGAAGCCATCGCCGAAACCGAACAGGCGGCGCTGTCGGCCCGGCCCACGATCGAGATGCGCGGACTGCTGCGATGAGCTCGCCAGACCAGGACCCGAAAGAAGCAATCAGCGGCGCCGACGAGGAAGTCATCGACGTGCGTCACGGCATGTTCGGCGTCGAGGGCTCGGGCGACACGTCCGGTTACGGGCGGCTGGTGCGCGAAGTCCTGCTTCCGGGCAGTAGCCCGCGGCCCTACGGCGGGTATTTCGACGAGCTGGTCGACGGCCTGGCCGACGCCCTGAAAAAGGCCGGCGTCGATTTCATGGACGCGATAGAAAAAGTGGTCGTGTACCGCGACGAGCTCACCCTGTACGTCCGCCGTGAGGCGCTGCCGCAGGTCGCCCAGCGTCTTCGCGACGAACCACAACTGCGCTTCGAAATGTGCCTTGGCGTCAGCGGGGTGCACTACCCGCACGAGGCGGACCGCGAACTGCACGCGGTTTATCCGTTGCTGTCGATCACGCACAACCGCCGCGTCCGACTGGAAGTATCTGCGCCCGACGGGGATCCGCACATTCCGTCGCTGTTCGGCATCTATCCGACCACCGACTGGCACGAGCGTGAGACCTACGACTTCTTCGGCATCATCTTCGACGGGCACCCGTCGCTGACCCGCATCGAAATGCCCGACGACTGGCAGGGACATCCGCAGCGCAAGGATTATCCCCTCGGCGGGATCCCCGTCGAATACAAAGGCGCACAGATACCCCCGCCCGACGAGCGGAGAGCGTACAACTAATGAGCACCACCACCGAATCGACGCAAGACGGCGCCGGCGAGACACTCGTGGTCGCTGGCGGCCAGGACTGGGACAAGGTCCTCGAAGCCGCCCGCGGTGCCGATCCCGGCGAGCGCATCGTCGTCAACATGGGGCCCCAGCACCCGTCCACGCACGGCGTGCTGCGGCTGATCCTGGAGATCGAGGGCGAGACGGTCACCGACGTCCGCTGCGGAATCGGGTATCTGCACACCGGCATCGAAAAGAACCTCGAATACCGTTACTGGACCCAAGGCGTCACGTTTGTGACCCGGATGGATTACCTCGCACCGTTTTTCAACGAGACCGCCTACTGCCTGGGCGTGGAGAAGCTGCTCGGTATCACCGACGAGATCCCGGAACGGGTTGACGTCATCCGGGTGATGATGATGGAGCTCAACCGGATCTCGTCGCATCTGGTCGCCCTGGCCACCGGCGGCATGGAGCTGGGCGCCATGACGCCGATGTTCGTCGGTTTCCGGGGCCGCGAGATCGTCCTGAACCTGTTCGAATTGATCAGCGGTTTGCGGATGAACAGTAACTACATCCGGCCCGGCGGTGTGGCGCAGGACTTACCGCCCAACGCGGAGACCGAGGTCGCGGCTTCCCTCGAGCCGCTGCGCGAAGTCCTGCGCGAAATGAGCGGTCTGCTCGACGAGAACGCCATCTGGAAGGCCCGCACCCAGGACGTCGGCTACCTGGATCTGACCGGGTGTATGGCGCTGGGCATCACCGGGCCGATACTGCGTGCCACCGGGTTGCCCCACGATCTGCGCAAGAGCGAACCGTACTGCGGATACGAAAACTACGAATTCGACGTGATCACCGAAGACACGTGTGATGCTTACGGGCGCTACATCATTCGCATCAAAGAGATGTGGGAGTCGATCAAGATCATCGAGCAGTGTCTGGACAAGTTGAAGCCGGGCCCGACGATGGTTGAGGACCGCAAGATCGCCTGGCCGGCCGACTTGAAGGTGGGCCCCGACGGGCTCGGCAACTCGCAGGAGCACATCGCCAAGATCATGGGCAGCTCGATGGAGGCCCTGATCCACCACTTCAAACTGGTCACCGAGGGCATCAGGGTTCCGCCCGGCCAGGTGTACACGGCGGTCGAGTCGCCGCGCGGGGAGATCGGCGTGCACATGGTCAGCGACGGCGGCACCCGGCCCTACCGGGTGCATTTCCGAGACCCCTCATTCACCAACCTGCAGTCGGTCGCCGCGATGTGCCAAGGCGGGATGGTCGCCGACCTGATCACCTCGGTCGCCAGCATCGACCCGGTCATGGGCGGGGTGGACCGGTGACCGGCCCGCAGGGACGGCCGGCATTCATCCAGCTCGGCCCGCCGCGCGGCGAGCCCAACGCGTTCGTCGTCGAGGGCGCGCCCACGTCGTATCCGCCCGAGGTCCGGACCCGGCTGGAGGCCGACGCCAGGGAGATCGTGGGCCGTTACCCCGACAAGCGCTCGGCGCTGTTGTCGTTGCTGCACCTGGTGCAGGCGCAGGATTCCTACCTGACACCGGCGGGCTTGCGGTTCTGCGGTGAGCAGCTCGGACTCACCGGGGCCGAGGTGTCGGCGGTGGCGAGCTTCTACACGATGTATCGCCGCGGCCCCACCGGCGATTACCTGGTGGGCGTCTGCACCAACACGTTGTGTGCCGTCATGGGTGGCGACGCCATCTTCGACGCCCTGCAAGAACATTTGGACATCGGCAACGACGAGACGACCGCCGACGGATCGGTCACCCTGCAACACATCGAGTGCAACGCCGCCTGCGACTACGCGCCGGTGGTGATGGTGAACTGGGAGTTCTTCGACAACCAGACGCCGGACTCGGCGCGCGAACTCGTCGACTCGCTGCGTTCCGGTGAGCCCCGGCCGCCCACCCGCGGTGCGCCGCTGTGCGCCTTCAGGGAGACGTCGCGCATCCTGGCCGGCCTGCCCGACGAGCGCCCCGACCAGGGACAAGGTGGCGCCGGCGCCGCCACGCTGGCCGGTCTGAAAGTCGCCAAGGAACACGGCATGCAGGCGCCCGGCACGCCGGAAGGCCAGCAATGACAACCACTTCCGGGACGCCGGGGGCATCCGCCTCGCAGGCCACGCCGCTGACACCGGTGCTCAGCCGCTTCTGGGACGATCCGGAATCCTGGACCCTGCAGACCTACCACCGCAACGACGGCTATCGGGCGATGAAAAAGGCGCTGGCGATGGAGCCCGACGCGGTGATCGGGATGGTGAAGGATTCCGGGCTGCGCGGGCGCGGTGGCGCCGGCTTCTCCACCGGCACCAAGTGGTCGTTCATCCCGCAGGGCGACACCGGCGCTGCCGCCAAACCGCACTACCTGGTGGTCAACGCCGACGAGTCGGAACCCGGTACGTGCAAAGACATTCCGCTGATGCTGGCGACACCGCACGCCCTCGTCGAGGGCATCATCATCGCCGCGTACGCGATCCGCGCCCACCTTGCGTTCATCTATGTGCGCGGCGAGGTGCTGCCGGTGCTGCGCCGCCTCCACAACGCGGTGGCCGAGGCCTACGCCGCCGGCTACCTGGGCCGCGACATCAACGGCTCCGGCTTCGATCTGGATCTGGTGGTGCACGCCGGCGCCGGCGCCTACATCTGCGGCGAGGAAACCGCCCTGCTGGATTCGCTGGAAGGCCGCCGCGGCCAGCCACGGCTGCGCCCACCGTTCCCCGCGATGGCTGGGCTGTACGGCTGCCCCACCGTGATCAACAACGTCGAATCGATCGCCAGCGTGCCGCCGATCGTGCTGCGGGGCCCCGACTGGTTCCGGTCGATGGGCACCGAGAAGTCGCCCGGGTTCACGCTGTATTCGCTATCCGGCCACGTCACCCGGCCGGGCCAGTACGAGGCCCCGTTGGGAATCACGTTGCGCGAGTTGCTCGAATACGCCGGCGGGGTGCGGGCCGGGCATCGGCTCAAGTTCTGGACACCGGGCGGATCGTCGACACCGATCCTCACCGAGGAGCACCTCGACGTGCCGCTGGACTACGAGGGCGTGGGTGGGGCCGGTTCCATGCTGGGCACCAAGGCGCTGCAGATTTTCGACGAGACGACGTGCGTGGTGCGCGCGGCCCGGCGCTGGTCGGAGTTCTACAAACACGAGTCGTGTGGCAAATGCACACCGTGCCGGGAGGGCACCTACTGGCTGGTCCCGATCTACGAGCGGCTGGAAACCGGCCGGGGCACTCGAGAGGATCTGGACACTCTGCTCGACATCGCCGACGTCCTGTTCGGGAAGTCGTTCTGCGCGTTGGGCGATGGCGCGGCGATGCCGGTGCAGTCGTCGATCCGGTACTTCCGGGACGAGTACATCGCCCACCTCGAGGGCGGTGGCTGCCCCTTCGACCCCCGCGACTCGATGCTGATGCCCAACGGAGATAACGCGTGACCCGCGACGCGACGATGCAGAGCAGAAAAGCGATGTGGGGGCACGCCCCCTCGCCGCGGTGCGGCTGGGGGGACCCCCACCCGCTTGCGGGGGAGAGGAGCGCCGCTCATGACTAGTACGGCCAAAACCGAAACCGACGACGAGGTACGTCCTCCGGACATGGTGACGCTGACCATCGACGACGTCGAAATCAGCGTTCCCAAGGGAACTCTGCTGATCCGGGCCGCCGAATTGATGGGCATCCAGATCCCGCGGTTCTGCGAACACCCGTTGTTGGATCCGGTGGGCGCGTGCCGACAGTGCCTGGTCGAGGTCGAAGGCCAACGCAAGCCGATGACGTCGTGCACCGTGGTGGCCACCGACGACATGGTGGTGCGCACCCAGCTGACGTCGGAGGTTGCCGACAAGGCGCAGCACATGGTGATGGAACTGCTCCTGATCAACCATCCGCTGGACTGCCCGATGTGCGACAAGGGCGGCGAGTGCCCGCTGCAGAACCAGGCCATGTCCAACGGCCGGCCCGAGAGCCGATTCCACGACGACAAGCGGCACTTCGCCAAGCCGATCAACATCTCGTCGCAAGTGCTGCTGGATCGGGAGCGGTGCATCTCGTGCGTGCGCTGCACCCGGTTCTCGGATCAGATAGCCGGCGACAATTTCATCGACGTGCTGGAGCGCGGTGCGCAGCAGCAGATCGGAATCGCTGGGAACGAACCGTTCAACTCCTACTTTTCGGGCAACACGGTGCAAATCTGCCCGGTGGGTGCGCTGACCGGTACCGCCTACCGATTCCGCGCGCGTCCCTTCGATCTGGTCTCCAGCCCGAGCATCTGTGAACACTGCGCCTCCGGGTGCGCGCAGCGCACCGACCACCGCCGCGGCAAGGTGATGCGCCGGCTGGCCGGCGACGACCCGGAAGTCAACGAGGAGTGGAACTGCGACAAGGGCCGCTGGGCGTTCAATTACGCCACCCAGCCCGACGTGATCACCACTCCCCTGGTCCGCGATGCCGACGGCGCGCTGCAACCGGCCTCGTGGCCACACGCGATCGCCATCGCGACGCGGGGCCTCGAAGCCGCGCGCGGGCGCGCCGGGGCGCTCGTCGGCGGCCGGGCGACCTGGGAGGACGCCTACGCCTACTCCAAGTTTGCACGAATCGTCTTGGGCAGCAACGATATCGACTTTCGGGCCCGCCCGAGTTCGGCCGAGGAGGCCGACTTTTTGGCGGCCCGTATCGCCGGCAGACCGATTACCGTCAGCTACGCCGACCTGGAATCGGCTCCGGTGGTCGTGCTGGTCGGGTTCGAGCCAGAGGACGAGTCGCCGATCGTGTTCCTGCGGCTGCGCAAGGCGGCCCGCAAGCACGGGGTGCCGATCTACGCGGTCGCGCCTTTCGCCAGCCGGGCGCTGGACAAGATGTCCGGCCGGCTGATCAAGACCGTTCCCGGCGCCGAAGCGTCGGCGCTGGACGGGTTGGCGACCGGCGAGGTGGGTGATCTGCTGTCCACCCCGGGCGCGGTCATCATGGTCGGCGAGCGGATGGCCACGGTGCCGGGAGGGTTGTCCGCCGCCGCCCGGCTTGCCGACAGCACCGGCGCTCGGCTGGCCTGGGTGCCGCGGCGGGCCGGCGAGCGGGGTGCGCTGGAGGCCGGTGCGCTGCCCAAGTTGCTGCCCGGCGGCCGCCCGGTGGACGACGAGACCGCCCGGGCTCAGGTTGCGAAGGCCTGGAACGTATCCGAATTGCCTTCTGGCAGTGGGCGTGACGTCGATGGCATCCTGGCCTCCGCCATCGACGGGACGCTGGCCGCACTGCTGGTGGGCGGTGTGGAGCCCGACGACTTCGCCGACCCGCAAGTGGTGCTGGCGGCCCTGGACGGCGCCGGCTTCGTGGTCAGCCTGGAGATGCGGCACAGCGCCGTCACCGAACGGGCCGACGTGGTGTTTCCGGTCGTGTCGACGACACAGAAGGCCGGTGCGTTCGTCAACTGGGAAGGCCGCTTTCGGCCGTTCGAGGCCGCGTTGCAGGGGCAGCAAGCCGGCCTATCCGACCACCAGGTGCTCGACACGCTGGCCGACGAGATGGGCGTTTATCTGGGGATGTCCACCGTCGACACAGCCCGCGAAGAAATGGCCGCACTACGGCACTGGGATGGCAAGCGCGCCGCGAACCCGGACGTCGCGGCCCCGGAGCCGCCCAACGCCGGCAACGGGCCTGAAAAAGGACAGGCGGTGCTGGCCGGCTGGCGGATGTTGCTGGACAACGGCCGAATGCAAGACGGTGAGCCACATTTGGCGGGGACCGCGCGCGAAGCCGTGGCGCGCCTGTCCGCCGACACCGCCGCCGAAATCGGCGCCGCCGACGGCGAGGCGGTCACGGTCAGCACGTCACGCGGATCCATCAGCCTGCCGCTGGCCGTCACCGACATGCCCGACAGGGTGGTGTGGCTCCCGCTGAACTCATCCGCCTCGGCGGTGCACCGTCGACTCGGCGTGACCCTCGGCAGCGTCGTCGCGATCGGAGTGGGCGCATGACGAGCGGCTTGACCGCATTCGGGCACGACACCTGGTGGCTGGTGCTCGGCAAGGCGCTGGCCGTCTTCGCGTTCCTCATGGTGAACGTGCTGGTCGCGATCCTCCTCGAACGCAAGATTCTCGGCTGGATGCAGCGGCGGCCCGGCCCCAACCGGACGGGGCCGTGGGGTGTCCTGCAGAGCCTGGCCGACGGAATCAAGTTGGCGCTCAAGGAAACCATCACCCCGGGCGGCGTCGACAAGTTCGTCTACTTCGCGGCGCCGGTCATCTCCACGATCCCGGCGTTCACCGCCTTCGCGTTCATCCCGTTCGGCCCCGTCGTGTCGGTGTTCGGTCACCGCACACCGCTGCAGCTGACCGACCTCCCCGTCGCGGTGCTGTTCATTCTGGGGCTGTCGGCCATCGGGGTATACGGAATTGTCCTGGGCGGCTGGGCCTCCGGGTCCACCTACCCGCTGCTGGGCGGGGTGCGCTCCACCGCCCAGGTCATCTCGTACGAGGTGGCGATGGGGTTGTCGTTCGCAGCGGTGTTCCTCTACGCCGGCTCCATGTCCACGTCACAGATCGTCGCCGCGCAGGACCGGGTCTGGTACGCGTTCCTGCTGCTGCCGTCATTCGTGATCTATCTGATCTCGATGGTCGGCGAAACCAACCGGGCGCCATTCGATTTGCCCGAGGCCGAGGGTGAGCTGGTCGCGGGATTCCACACCGAGTATTCGTCGCTGAAGTTCGCGATGTTCATGCTCGCCGAGTACGTCAACATGATGACGGTGTCCTCGCTCGCCACCGTCCTGTTCTTCGGTGGCTGGCATGCCCCGTGGCCGCTGAACATGTGGGAGGGCGCCAACACCGGCTGGTGGCCGGTGCTCTGGTTCACCGCCAAGATGTGGACCTTCTTGTTCATCTACTTCTGGCTGCGGGCCTCGTTGCCCCGGCTGCGCTACGACCAGTTCATGGGGCTGGGCTGGAAGCTGCTGATTCCGGCGTCGTTGGTCTGGGTGCTGATCGCGGCGGTGATCCGCACCCTGCGCAACCAGGGGTATGCGTATTGGACCCCGGTACTGGTGGTCAGCAGCATCGTGTTCGCGACGGCGCTGCTGTTGTCGCTGCGAAAACCGTTCAGCGCGCCGGGCATTCGCGCGCTGGAGCGACACCTGCGGCGCGAGGCGAAAAAGCTCCCGGCCATACCAGGCTCCGCACCGGTGTTCCCGACACCGCCACTGCCGGCGAAAACCCTGAAGTCCCTGGAGGCAGCGAGCAAGGAGGAAGCACGTGGCTAAATTCTTGGATGCCGTGGCCGGATTCGGCGTGACGTTCGGATCGATGTTCAAAAAGCGCGTCACCGAGGAGTATCCGGAAAAGCCGGGCCCGATCATGCCGCGCTATCACGGCCGTCATCAGCTGAACCGTTACGAGGACGGCCTGGAGAAATGCATCGGGTGCGAACTGTGTGCCTGGGCGTGCCCGGCCGACGCGATCTACGTCGAGGGCGCCGACAACACCGAGGAACTCAGGTATTCACCCGGGGAACGCTATGGCCGGGTGTATCAGATCAATTATCTGCGCTGCATCGGCTGCGGCCTGTGCATCGAGGCCTGCCCGACCCGGGCGCTGACGATGACCAACGAGTACGAGATGGCCGACGACAACCGCGCCGACCTGATCTACGAGAAGGACCAGCTGCTGGCCCCGCTGCTGCAAGACATGCTCGCGCCGCCGCACCCCAGGGCCGCCGGCGCCACCGACAAGGACTACTACCAGGGCAATGTGACCGCACACGGGTTGCGGGAAACCGAGCGCACCGGGGATTCTCGGTGACCGGTTTCGCAGGCCACGCCGTCGCTTCGGCCTCCTATCTGGCCTCCAGTTTTTCCCACGACACCATCGTTCGAACCTCCACGGGCGAAGCGGTGACGTTCTGGGTGCTGGGCGCGCTGGCCGTGATCGGTGCGCTCGGGGTGGTCGTGGCGGTCAACGCCGTGTACTCGGCGATGTTCCTGGCGATGACCATGATCATCCTGGCCGTGTTCTACATGATCCAGGACGCGTTGTTCCTGGGCGTCGTTCAGGTCGTGGTCTATACCGGCGCGGTGATGATGCTGTTCCTGTTCGTACTGATGCTCATCGGCGTGGACTCCGCGGAATCGCTGCGGGAGACGCTGCGGGGTCAGCGCGTCGCCGCGGTGGCCGCCGGTGCCGGGTTCGGCATTCTGCTCATCGCCGCCATGGGCAACGTGGCCACCGGCGGTTTCGCCGGGCTGACCACCGCGAACGCCGCCGGCAACGTGGAAGGGCTGGCGGCGCTGATCTTTTCCCGCTACCTGTGGGCGTTCGAGCTCACCAGCGCGCTGCTGATCACCGCGGCGGTCGGGGCCATGGTGCTGGCGCACCGCGAACGTTTCGAGCGCCGCAAGACCCAACGCGAGCTCTCCCAGGAACGATTCCAGCCCGGCGGGCACCCCACCCCGCTGCCCAGCCCCGGTGTCTACGCCCGTCACAACGCCGTCGACATGGCCGCGCTGCTTCCGGACGGCTCGTATTCGACGCTCTCGGTGTCGCCGATGCTGCGCAGCCGCGGCGCCGACGGCAAGAGGACTCCGTCCCCCGAGGAAAGTCCGAGTTTGTCCCAAGGTGGTGTGTCGTGAATCCGGCTAATTACCTGTACCTTTCGGCGCTGCTGTTCACCATCGGGGCCGCCGGTGTGTTGTTGCGCCGCAACGCCATCGTGATGTTCATGTGCATCGAGCTGATGCTCAACGCGGTCAACCTCGCCTTTGTCACGTTCGCGCGGATGCACGGCCACCTGGACGGGCAGATGATCGCGTTCTTCACGATGGTGGTCGCCGCCTGCGAAGTGGTCATCGGCCTGGCCATCATCATGACCATTTTCCGTGCCCGCAAATCGGCATCCGTCGACGACGCGAATCTACTCAAAGGCTGAAGACGCCAACATGATTCAATACACTCCGCTGTTGGTGGCGCTGCCGTCGGCGGGTGCCGCAATCCTGCTGTTCGGCGGGCGGCGCACCGACCGGTGGGGGCATTGGCTGGGCTGCGCCGCCGCCCTCGCCGCATTCGGCGTGGGCCTGGGCCTGCTGGGCGAGTTGCTCGGCCGCGCCGCCGACGACCGCGTCATCCACCAGAGGCTGTTCAGCTGGATTCCCGTCGGAGGGCTCCAGGTAGACTTCGGACTGCAGATCGACCAGCTGTCGGTGTGTTTCGCGCTGCTGATCTCCGGGGTCGGGTCGCTGATCCACATCTATTCGGTCGCCTACATGGCCGAAGACCCCGGCCGCCGAAGGTTTTTCGGCTATCTCAACCTGTTCCTCGCCGCGATGATGCTGCTCGTGGTCGCCGACAACTACGTGGTGCTCTACCTCGGCTGGGAAGGTGTGGGCCTGGCCTCCTACCTGCTGATCGGGTTCTGGTACCACAAGCCGACGGCAGCAACGGCCGCCAAGAAGGCCTTCGTGATGAACCGGGTCGGCGACGCCGGGCTGGCCCTGGCGATGTTCGTGATGTTCAGCAATTTCGGCACCCTGTCGTATGCCGGGGTGTTCGCCGGGGCGCCCGGCGCCGACCGGGGCGCGCTGACCGCGATGGGATTGCTGTTGCTGCTGGGCGCCTGCGCCAAATCCGCGCAAATCCCGCTGCAGGCCTGGCTGGGTGATGCGATGGAGGGCCCCACCCCGGTGTCCGCGCTGATCCACGCCGCCACCATGGTGACCGCGGGTGTCTACCTGATCGTGCGCTCCAACCCGCTGTATAACCTGGCGCCCGACGCGCGACTGGCGGTGGTCATCGTCGGCGCCGTCACGTTGTTGTTCGGCGCAATCATCGGCTGCGCCAAGGACGACATCAAGCGCGCGCTGGCGGCGTCGACGATCAGCCAGATCGGCTACATGGTGCTGGCCGCCGGCCTGGGCCCGGCCGGCTACGCGTTCGCGATCATGCATCTGCTCACCCACGGTTTCTTCAAGGCGGGCTTGTTCCTCGGCTCCGGCGCGGTCATCCACGCGATGCACGAAGAGCAGGACATGCGCCGCTACGGCGGTCTGCGCGCCGCACTGCCGGTCACGTTCGCCACCTTCGGGTTGGGATACCTGGCGATCATCGGCATACCGCCGTTCGCCGGATTCTTCTCGAAGGACAAGATCATCGAGGCGGCGCTGTCCACCGGCGACACCCGGGGCTACGTGCTGGGCGGGGCCGCACTGCTGGGCGCCGGCATCACCGCCTTCTACATGACGCGCGTCATGTTGATGACCTTCTTCGGCGAAAAGCGTTGGGCCCCGGGCACCCATCCGCACGAGGTGTCGGCCTTGATGAAGTGGCCGATGATCCTGCTCGCGGTCGGCTCGACGTTCTCGGGATTGCTGCTGTGGTGGGGAAGCGCCCTACAGCGCTGGCTCGAACCGGTCGTCGGCGCGCATGAAGAGGCCGCCCATGCGCTGCCGGCCTGGGTCACCACCGTCGTGGCGCTGGGGGTCGTCATCGTGGGCATCGCGGTGGCCTACCGGATGTACGGCACCGCACCCATCCCCCTGGTCGCCCCGGCCCCCGCCTCGGTGCTTACCACCGCCGCGCGCGCCGACCTCTACGGCGATGCCTTCAACGAGGAGGTGTTCATGCGCCCCGGTGCGCAACTGACCCACGCGCTTGTCGAAGTCGACAACGCGGGTGTCGACGGCTCGGTCAACGCGCTGGCGGCGCTGGTGAGCGCGACATCAGATCGCCTGCGGGGGCTGCAAACCGGCTTCGCCCGCAGCTACGCATTGTCGATGCTGACGGGCGCGGTGCTGCTGGTCGCGCTGATCCTGGCGGTGAGACTGTGGTGAGCTCGGGTTTGATGAATTCGGTTCCGTGGCTCAGCGTGCTGTGGCTGGTCCCGCTGGCCGGCTCGGTGCTGATCATCCTTCTGCCCCCCGGGCTGCGACAGCTCGCCAAGTGGACCGGCCTGGCCTTCGGCCTCCTGACCCTGGCGGTGGCGATCGTCGTCACTCTCGGGTTCAAGACCGGGGGCGACGCTTACCAATTCGTCGAAAAACACGAGTGGATCCCGGCTTTCGGCGCAGGGTACACCCTGGGCGTGGACGGCATCGCGGTGGTGCTGGTGCTGCTGACAGCGGTACTGATCCCGGTGTTGCAGGTGGCCGGCTGGAACGACGGCGGCGATGGTGACGACCCGCTGCGCCCGGCTTCGCCGAGCTTGCGGTCGTCACGAAGTGTGCATGCCTACATCGCCCTGACGCTGGCCATCGAGTCGATGGTGCTGATCTCGGTGATCGCGCTGGACGTGTTGCTGTTCTACGTGTTCTTCGAAGCCATGCTCATCCCGATGTACTTCCTCATCGGCGGCTTCGGCGGCGGGCCCGGAAGGTCGCGCGCGGCCGTGAAGTTCTTGCTGTACAACCTGTTCGGCGGGCTGATCATGCTGGCCGCGGTGATCGGGCTGTACGTGGTGACCTCCGAGCACGGGTCGGGTACGTTCGACTTCCGCGAGATCGTGGCCGGCGTCGCCTCCGGCCGCTACGGGGCGGACTCCGCGGTGTTCAAGGCGCTGTTCCTGGGCTTCATGTTCGCGTTCGCGATCAAGGCGCCGTTGTGGCCGTTCCACCGCTGGCTGCCCGACGCCGCGGTCGAAGCCACCCCCGCGACCGCGGTGCTGATGATGGCGGTGATGGACAAGGTCGGCACCTTCGGTATGTTGCGCTACTGCCTGCAGCTGTTCCCCGACGCCTCAACGTATTTCCGTCCGCTGATCGTCGTGCTGGCGGTCATCGGGGTGGTCTACGGGGCGGTCGTCGCCATCGGCCAGACGGACATCATGCGCCTGATCGCCTACACCTCGATCTCGCACTTCGGGTTCATCATCCTGGGTATTTTCGTGATGACCACCCAGGGCCAGAGCGGGTCGACGCTGTACATGCTCAACCACGGCCTGTCCACGGCGGCGGTGTTCCTGATCGCAGGGTTCCTGATATCGCGGCACGGCAGCCGGGCGATCGCCGACTACGGCGGTGTGCAGAAGGTGGCGCCCGTCTTGGCGGGCACCTTCCTGGTCTCGGCCATGGCCACCTTGTCACTGCCCGGTCTGGCGCCGTTCATCAGCGAATTCCTGGTCCTGTTGGGAACTTTCAACCGGTACTGGCTGGCCGCCGGATTCGGCGTCACCGCGCTGGTGCTGTCGTCCGTGTACATGTTGTGGCTCTATCAGCGCGTGATGACCGGACCGGTCGCCAGCGGCAACGAGAAGATCGGGGACCTGAAGGCGCGCGAATTGATCGTCGTCGCACCGCTGATCGCGCTGCTGCTCGGGCTCGGGATCTATCCCAAGCCCGTGCTCGACATCATCAATCCCGCCGTGGAGAACACCATGACCACCATCGGTCAGCACGACCCCAAACCGATTGTGCCGGTGGGAAATCCCAGGCCAGTCGAAGCAGCCCGGACCGCTGAAGGACCGCGATGACCCTCCCCACACCCAGCATCCAGTACTTCCTGCTGTCTCCCACCCTCATCGTGTTCGGTATCGCCGTGGTGGGCATCCTCGCTGAAGCGTTCCTGCCCAGGCGGGCTCGCTACGGCGGCCAAGTGACGCTTGCCCTCGGCGGTTTGATCGCGGCGTTCGTCGCAGTCATCGCCGTGAGCCGCTCGATCGCCAGCTCCGGACGTACCGCGGTGCTGGGCGCCATGGCCATCGACCGACCCACGCTGTTTCTGCAGGGCACCGTGCTGCTGGTCGCGGTGATGGCGGTCATCTTCATGGCCGAGCGGAGCCAGGTCAAAACGGAAAGCAAGGTTTCGGTGGGGGCCGGCCCGGGCGGCCTGGACTCGTTCACCCCGCAGGCATCAGCGGTGCCCGACAGCGACGCCGAGCGGGACGCCGAGCGGGCCGGCGCCGCGCAGACGGAGCTCTTCCCGCTGGTGATGCTGTCGGTCGGCGGCATGATGGTCTTTCCGGCCTCCAATGACCTGCTGACCATGTTCGTCGCGCTGGAAGTGCTGTCCCTGCCGCTGTATTTGATGTGCGGCCTGGCTCGTCATCGCCGCCTGCTGTCGCAGGAAGCGGCCATGAAGTACTTTCTGCTGGGCGCGTTTTCGTCGGCGTTCTTCCTGTATGGCGTGGCGCTGCTCTACGGCGCGACCGGCACGTTGCTGCTGACCGGCATCCGGGATGCGCTGACCGCACGCGGCGACAGCTCGCTGGCACTGGTCGGTGTCGCACTGCTGTCGGTCGGCCTGCTGTTCAAGGTCGGCGCCGTTCCGTTCCACTCGTGGATTCCCGACGTGTACCAGGGTGCCCCCACCCCCATCACCGGGTTCATGGCCTCGGCCACCAAGGTCGCGGCTTTCGGTGCGCTGCTTCGGGTGGTCTACGTCGCGCTGCCGCCGCTGCACGATCAGTGGCGCCCGGTGCTGTGGACCATCTCCATCCTGACCATGGTGGTGGGGACCATCACCGCGGTGAACCAGACCGACGTCAAACGGATGCTGGCCTACTCGTCGGTCTCCCACGTCGGGTTCATCCTCACCGGGGTCATCGCCGACAACCACACCGGGCTCTCCTCCACGTTGTTCTATCTGCTCGCCTACAGCTTCAGCACCGTGGGCGCGTTCGCCATCGTGGGCCTGATCCGCGACGACGACGGTGTCGAGGACGCCTCGCTGTCGCACTGGGCGGGGCTCGGTCAGCGCTCACCCATTGTGGGCGTGATGTTTTCGATGTTCCTGTTGGCTTTCGCCGGTATCCCGTTGACCAGTGGATTCGTCAGCAAGCTCGCCGTGTTCGGGGCCGCCGCCCAGGGGGGTGCCGTGCCTCTGGTGATCGTCGGTGTGGTCGCCAGCGGCGTCGCCGCCTACTTCTACGTGCGGGTGATCGTGTCGATGTTCTTCACCGAAGCGACCGAGGACACCCCGCATGTGGTGGCGCCGGGCATCCTGAGCAAGGCCGCGATCGCGGTCTGCGCCGCGGTCACCGTGGCGTTGGGCATATTCCCGCAGCCCCTGCTCGACCTGGCCGATCAGGCCGCGCATCTGCTGCACTGATCAAGCGCCACGCGGTCGTGCCTGCGGTCAGCCCACAAACGGCCGGATAGCCAACAGGTAGATCGCCAGCGCTCCCAGCGGGGCGGCCAACGGCAGCCAGGGCAGCTGCAGCGGAAACGACGTCGCGACCAGCCCGGCGAACGTAAACCCCACGGCGGCAACGGCTGTCGGCCAGCTACCCAGCACCACCGGGGCGGCCGCGCCCACCGCATGACGGCACACCAGATAGGCGGCCGCGCACAGTCCGGACAGGGCGACGAACACGGGCGGTGGGTCGGACAGCACGACGGTCGCGGCCGCCAACAGCGCGGCAACCGTTGCGGCGGGGCGGAATACGGTGCCAACCCCAACGGCGATCAGCGCCGCCACCCACGCCGCAACCGCGAATCCGTGCGAGCCGTCGGCGGCCGACCCCACCATCAGCAGACCGAACCCGATCGCGAACGCGGGTGCCCCCACCCGCGCCAGCGCGCCCGTGCCACCGTTATCCACGAAGCCTCCCGCGCACCCGGCGACGGCGATCGGGCAGCACCCCCATCGACTGCTCCAGACCGCCGTCGCCTCGCCACGACACGATGTCGACACCGATCGTGGCCATGTCGCGATACATCGCGGAGCGCTGCAGCGCCCACATCCGATCGATCAGGGGATCCTGCTCGTCTTCGAACGGTGAACTGTCGAGAATGTCGACGGCCAACACGACATGGCCCCGCTTGCGCAGATCGATGAGGGCGAGCGCGAATTCGGTGTCGAGCAACGTGGAGAACGCTATGACGATCGCCCCGGCCGGGACCGCCGCGCGTGGCGCCAGCGTGCCCGTGGTGCGTTCGAATCCGTCGCCGGCGCCGAGCACGGTGTCGAGCACCCGATAGAACTGGCGCTGCCCGATGTCGGCGCCGAGCCAGCGCGGACGGTTGCCCCCGAGTGCGACGATTCCGGCCCGGTCACCGTGCCGCAACGCGGTTTGCACCACTTGCGCCGCACCGCGAACGACCCGTTCGGTGGCCGCGGTCGCCGGACCCGCCGGCTGGCGGTACCCGTCGATCAGCACGATGACGTCGGCGGCGCGGTCGGTCAGCCGCTCCGTGACATGTAGCTGACCGCGACGCGCGCTCACCGGCCAATTCACAGCGCGCAGTTGGTCTCCGGGCACGTAGGGGCGGATATCGGCGTATTCCACACCAGGGCCGATATGCCGGGTCAGATGGGAGCCCAGTCGGTCGAGTAATTCGATCTGCGGGATGGGCGTTGCCTGCGGCGGCGTCAGCGGAAACACGATGACCTCGGCGGCGTCGACCAGAGCCGTGCCCGCGAGCAGCCCGCCGCGCGCGATCGCCTCGACGCGGGCCACGATCCGGTACCGGCCCCAGCGCTGCGCGGTCGCGGCCACCGCTTTCCCTTGGCCCGCATCAAAATCGGGAATCTCGAGATCCATCCCGTCGACGTCGGGGACCGTGACCTGGACGTCCGATAATCCTTCTTCTTCCCCGGTAATCCACACGCGCACGTGCGCCTGTTCGTTTTCGAAGCATCGCTGCGCGTCGGGCTCACCGTGCACGCGAATCGTCGGCACCGGCCGCTGCCAGCTGATCGAGCACAGCACACCGAGCAGCGGCGCCGCGAACGCGATCAGCTGCCAGCGGGCGCCGACCACGGCAGCGGCAATCGCGAACCCCGCACAGGTGGCGGCAGCCCGCGTCAATCCCGACGCACGCCAGCGGAATTCGACCTCCCGGCTTTGCGTCACGCCGAACTCATCCGGTCTCTGCAGAACTCGCGCCGGTTCGCGGTACCGGCAGCCGGTGTAACAGCTCTCCGATGACATCGGCGCCCTGAATCTTTCGCACCCACATCTCCGGGCGCAGGGTGATGCGGTGCGCGACCGCCGCGGTGGCGAGCGCCTTGACGTCCTCGGGGATCACGTAATCGCGGCCGAGCAGCAGCGCCCGCGCGCGGGCGAGCTGCACCAGATCGAGTTCGGCGCGCGGGCTGGCGCCAACCGCAACCTGCGGATGGTGCCGCGTCGCATTGGCCAGCGACACCACGTAATGCAGGACGTCCTCGTGCACGGTCACCTGCTCGACCGATTCCCGCATCGCCAGCAGGTCGTGCGCGTCCACAACCTGATTGACCGTCGGCTCGGCCGAACCGCGCTCGAGGCGACGGCGCAGCATTGAGGTTTCGTCCCGTTCGGTGAGATACCGCAATTCCAGCCGGATCGCGAACCGATCGAGCTGCGCCTCGGGCAGCGGGTACGTGCCCTCGTACTCGATCGGGTTGTCGGTGGCCAGCACGATGAAAGGCCTTGCCAGCCGGTGTGTTTCGCCATCGATGCTGACCTGGCCTTCGGCCATCGCCTCCAGCAGCGCCGCCTGGGTTTTCGGCGGCGTGCGATTGATCTCGTCGGCAAGCAACAGGTTGGTGAAGATGGGCCCGGGCCGGAAGGCGAAACGGCCCGATTGCATGTCGTAGATCGTCGACCCGAGCAGGTCCGCCGGTAGCAGATCGGGCGTGAACTGCACCCGGGTGAATTTCAGACCCAGCGCGGCCGCGAAGGATCTGGCGATCAGTGTCTTGCCGAGGCCCGGCAGATCTTCGATGAGGATGTGGCCGCGCGCGAGCACCGCAGTGAGGATCAGTCTGAGCGCGGAGCGTTTTCCCACCACCGCGCGTTCTATTTCGTCGAGAATCGCCTCGCAGTGTGCGGTCGTGGTTGCCGTCGGCAGCGTCATGTGTGGATCGCGCCCCCTGTCATACCTGCTCCAACTTTCGCAGAATCTCTTCCAGCGCCGCTCGGCCCGGTCCCGGTTGGCGGTCACCGCTGCGGATGACGTTGTTGGGATTGACCCAGTCCCACAGTTCAACACCGAAGAGCATCCGACCCGTTGCGTGGAATGCCGCAGGGTCTTTGGCTTGTCTTTGGCCGGTAGCGATCTCGTAGCGCCGGGCCAGCATCGGACGCAGATGCCGGTCCCAGTCGGCACGGGTGGCCTCCGACCACCGGATCGTCGTCTCGGTGGTGGAAAGCCAGCGGCGCAACGAATCCCCGAGATCGTCGGGGTCCGACTCTGCGTGGGGCTCAAGCCCTCGCCCCAGGGCACGTCGCAGGCTGAGCAGCACCAGGGCCAACCCAATACCGGAGGCCGCCAACACCAGTCGCCGGTCATGCTGCGTCAGCGCCAGCAGTTCTATGCCTACGACGAGGCAAACACCCAGGGCCGTGGTCTTTTTCATACGACGCTCCGCGATCCCAGCTCGTCGAGGACCAGCCGAAGCACGCGCACCGCCACGTCGCGGTGACTCTCGTTCATCACGTGGGGGCTGAACCGCGCCTCGGTGAACAGGTCCACCAATTGGACGGCGTTACCGGCCTGCAGGGCATGGCGTTCGACCGCACGGGCCAACACCTCGGACGGGGTGTCGAAGTCCTGGGGGACCGCGCCGGGAACGTGTGCGAGTTCGCGTTCCATCGCGGCGTAGCAGGCGATGATCGCCCCGCGCGGTTCCCGGCGCGGGTCGGTCATCTCGGCCAGTCCGAGTTCGGCCGCCCGGGCCAATGACCGCGAAGGCGCCCCCGGCGCCCGGGATTCGACCGGTTCGTCGGCGATGCCGGGTGCCGTCGGGCGCCGCCGCCTCGCCGTGGCGACCGCTCCCGCGACGACCATCAACAACATCACGACCGTGCCGGCGAGCAAGACCCCCAGCATGTTCTGCGAGCCGTCGCGCGGACGGTGCTGACCTTGCTGCGGAGGCGTGGTCGCATGCGACGACGGAAGGGCGCCGGTCTCGGATGGTGACGGAGCGGGCGCCAGGGGGTGGGGCACCAGGAGCCGGGCCAGCAGCATCACGATCAGCAGCCAGGCCACGATCACCGCCAGTCCGATCAACAACACGCGCCAACTCGGTCGGCCCCTGCCGGTGCCCAACATGTCGGACAGTGCACCGGCGGATGGCGCGGGCGCACGCGGGTCTCGCAACCGCGCGACGACCGCGATCGCGACCAACGCGAGCATCGCGGCCAGAATCGCGACCACGAGCACCAGCGCTGCCCGGCCGCCCGACTCGCCGCGCACCGCATGGTGCGGAGCCGGGAGGTACCCGCGCAGGGCGGCCGCGACCACGAGTAGGAGAACGATCAGGGCAACGACTCGCCCTGTCGGCTTGTCCATACCAGGCATTGGCACACCACTCAACCGGTTGCCTGCCGCCGTTGCGGCACTGGCTTTGCTCATACTTGCACGTCAGGCGGCCCTAGGGCCAGGACTGGCGCCGGGCTTATCCACAGTCGGCGGTTCATCCACAGATTGACCTCACCTCCACCTTGTCGAACATATATTCGATTACCGTGGGCGGCGTGGGTCCCCTGATGAACGCGGCGCAGGCGCAGGCGCGGATCGGCGCCGCGCTCGATGTGATCGACTCGGCACACAACGCGCTGCGTCAGACCTCGACGGATGTAGTCGGCAACGCCTTCCGGGTCGAGGTCGCCGAACGGCTGGAGACCCAGCACCGCACCAACCGGGGGCTGATGTACCGAATCTTCGGCGAAATCGCCGACCCGCCGGACGGCCCCGGGGTGCTGCCGTCGGTGCGCGGCGTGCTGTGGGCGCGGCTTCGTATCACGCCCCAAGAGATCACCCGCCGCTTCAAACTCGCGGTCCGGATCCGGCCGCGACGCTCCCTGACCGGCCCACCGCTAGAGCCCGAGCTCCCCGCGTTGGCGGCGGCGGTGTCAGCGGGCACGGTCGGCGAGGACCACATCCGCGCCGTTTGTGCAGCGGTGGATACGTTGCCCTCCCGCGTCTCCCCCGGCGATGCGGCAGAGGCCGAGCGCAAGCTGGTGCAGCATGCGGCCAAACTGGACGCCGCCGTCGTCACCAAACTGGGCCGGCGGATCGCCGACTATCTCAATCCCGATGGCCTTTTCACCGACGAGGACCGTGCCCGCCGTCGCAGTCTGCATCTCGGCCCGCAAGGTCCCGACGGTATGTCCCGGCTATCCGGACTGCTGGATCCCGAGGCCCGCGCCTACTTCGAAGCCGTCGAAGCGGCCGTACGGCCCGGGCGCCATCAGCCCGAGGGCGCGGATTGCGATCGCGACGCGCGCGATGCGCGCACACCGGCCCAGCGCTGCCATGACGCCCTCAAGCTCGGCCTCGAATCCGCCATCGGCTCCGGCGGTCTCGGCGTCCACCGCGGCCATCCCGTCACGGTGATCGCCACCACCACGCTGGCCGAACTCGACCGGGCCGCGCACGCCGCGGTCGACTCGTCGATTCCGATGCCCGCGCCGGCGCTGACCGGTGGTGGTTCCCGGCTACCCATGCCGGATCTGCTTCGTATGGCGGCCAAGGCAGTTCACTATTTGGCCGTGTTCGACGAACACACCGGCCGGCCGTTGTATCTGGGCCGCCAAAAACGTATCGCGACCGCAGATCAGCGGATCATCTGCTATGCGCGCGATCGCGGATGTACCCGCCCCAATTGTCTCGAACCCGGGTATCACTGCGAAGTTCACCATGCGCCCGACTGGATAGCCGGCGGCGGGACCGACGCGGACAAGCTGTTTTTCGCCTGCGGGCCCGACCACCGCGCGGTGAGCCGCGGCGAATGGCGAACTGCGGTCGCCGGCAATGGGCGACTCGGCTGGACCGACGGCACCGGACCGCCGGGCATCAATCACGCACACCATCCCGACGAGCTTCTCCGCGGTGATCCAGATCCGCCCGAAGGCAGTTAATGTCGCGCAAGTTTTGGCGTCAACCGTTTCGGTGCCCGCTCCACGCGCTGGCCGAGCGTTACGCCCGCGCCACGCTGCTCGCCGGTATCGACGCCGCGCCCCACATGGCAGAGATCGCGCAGTCCGTCGCACGCGCCGATCGCCTGCTGCTGCATGCGGGATTTCAGTCCCTGCAACGGCATCGACTGCACGCCGTGATCATCAACGCCGTGACCGCGGCCGCTCCCGCCTAGTCCAGCGCGAACGGCCGGAAACTGCCATCGAGGACCTGCAGGTGACCGATGGTGCGACCGGTGACCTTGGCGGGATCGACCAGGGCCAATTCCACTGCTGCCCGGGCGAATTCGTCCGCCGAGGCGGTGTCGTCGAAGTTGCGGGCATAGTAGGAGAGCCCGGGTGTGAGGATCGGCCTGGACGGCGAGAGCGCGTTCACCGCGATGTTGTGGTCGGTGAGATCGAATGCCGCGCATTGGGTCAGGTGCTCGAGCGCGGCCTTGGATCCGCCGTATCCGGGCAGCACCCCGCCGCTGCGGTCGGCGTACGGGCCGTCACCGGGCAGCCGCGACGCGACCGAGGTGATGTTGATGATCGAGCCACCACCCGCCTCGATCATGTCGGGGCACACCATCTGCATCAGCTCGTACGCCGCAAAGACCGCAATGTCGAAATGCCGGCGATACGCGCGCAAGGGCGTACTGACGAACCCCGGCCAGCCAGGCTTGGCGGCGCCACTCGGTGGTTTGGCAGACTTGGTGCGCACTTCGGCGCCGGGCACCGGTGGTCGGCCGGGCGCGGTGAAGGCCGCATTGTTGACCAGGATTGCTATGGGGCCCAACGCATCTCGCGCCGACTCCACCAACCGGGCGATCTCGTCGCGGTCGGTCAGATCGGCCCGGACCGCGACCGCAAGCCCGCCCGCCGCCTCGATGTCGGCGACCGTCTCACCGATGGTTCCCGGCAACCGGTCATCCCAGACCTCTTCGGTTCGCCCGCCGACCGCGACCGCGGCCCCCTCGGCCGCCAGCGCCAACGCGATCGCCCGGCCCAGGCCGCGGCTGGCGCCGGTGACGATCGCGGCGCGCCCCGCAAGCCGGCCCGTCATCGCCGCACCCCGTGCACGACGATGGCCGTGGTCCGTTCCACCCACGCCTCGTCGAGTTCTTCTTCCGGACGCAGCAGCATCCGCAGCATCGTCGCTCCGCCGATCAACTCGATCAAGCGGTCCGGATCCACATCGGGGTGGGCCTCACCGCGGTCAACCGCCTCGCGCAGCCGCACCCGCACCGCGATGAACAGGTCCGCGAATCGCGACATCACCCGCGCGTTGAGCGCGGGATCGGCCGTCATGTCGGCCACCAGGCCGGGCAGCGCGGCGCGCACCACCGGGGTGGTGAACACGTCGCGGGTGGCCTCGATCATCATCCGCATGTCGGCGGCGATGTCCCCGGCGGGCGCCTCCAGCGCGGTCGGGGCCACCGGGAAGGCCGCCTCGTGCACCAGTTCGGCCTTGCTCGACCACCGCCGGTACAGCGCCGATTTCGTGGTGCCGGCACGCTCGGCGACCGCGGCCAGACTGATGTTTGAATAGCCCGTTTGGACAAGCAGTTCCGCGGTCGCCGATAAGATGGCCGAGTCGATACGCGGATCGCGCGGGCGGCCGGCGCCGGGGGCCTTGTCAAGGCCGGACAGGTCTGCTTTCATAACGCTACCTACCGTATCGTAATTGCCGCGAAAAAGTCTCAAAGAATGGAGGCACCGCCCGTGGCCACAGAACCGGCAGTCGATAATGTCGACCGGCTGCAGCGCTCCAGCCGCGACGTCACCGCCGTGCCGACGGTGATGTCGCGCTGGCTTTCTACCGTACTGCCGGAGGGCGCCAAACCCGAAGTGACCGTGGAAAGCGGCGTGGATTCGACGGGCATGTCGTCGGAAACCATCATCTTGACCACCCGCTGGCAGCAGGACGGGCAGCCGACGGAGCAGAAGCTGGTGGCGCGGGTGGCGCCCACCGCCGAGGACGTGCAGGTCTTCCCGGTCTACCGGCTCGACCACCAATTCGACGTCATCCGCAAGGTCGGCGAACTGACCGACGTGCCGGTCCCCCGGGTGCGCTGGCTGGAAAACACCGGGGATGTCCTCGGCACCCCGTTCTTCGTGATGGACTACGTCGACGGTGAGGTGCCGCCCGACGTCATGCCCTACACGTTCGGCGGTAACTGGTTCGCCGACGCGCCCACCGAGCGGCAACGCGAGCTCCAAGACGCCACCGTCGGTGTACTGGCGCGGTTGCATTCGATTCCGGACGCGCAGAACACATTTGGCTTCCTCACCGAGGGGCAAACCGGGGATACCGGGCTGCGCAAGCACTTCAACTGGGTGCGGTCCTGGTATGACTTCGCGGTGCCCGACATCGGGCGATCGCCACTGCTGGAACGCACCTTCGACTGGCTGGAAGCCAACTGGCCGACCGAAACGGCCGCTGCCGAACCGGTGCTGCTGTGGGGCGACGCGCGGGTCGGCAACGTGTTGTATCGCGACTTCCAGCCGGTGGCGGTGCTGGACTGGGAGATGGTGACACTGGGACCGCGCGAGCTCGATGTGGGGTGGATGATCTTCGCGCACATGGTCTTTCAAGAACTTGCCGGCCTGGCGACGCTGCCGGGGTTGCCGGAGGTGATGCGCGAGGACGATGTGCGCGCCACCTATGCGCGCCTGACCGGCGTCGAGATCGGCGACCTGCACTGGTTTTACGTGTACTCGGGCGTGATGTGGGCATGCGTGTTCATGCGCACCGGCGCGCGTCGGGTGCACTTCGGCGAAACCGAAAGACCCGACGATGTCGAATCGCTGTTCTACCACGCCGGATTGATGCGAAGCCTTATCGGAGAGGACCAGTAATGCTCGGACCGCTCGACGAATTCCCGGTACATCAGATCCCCCAGCCGATCGCCTGGCCGGGCTCCTCGGACCGCAACTTCTACGACCGCTCCTACTTCAACGCCCACGACCGCACCGGGAACATCTTCGTGATCAGCGGCATCGGCTACTACCCGAACCTCGGGGTCAAGGACGCGTTCCTGCTGGTGCGGCGCGGGGATACGCAGACCGCCGTACATGTTTCGGACGCCATCGACTCCGACCGGCTCAATCAGCACGTCAACGGTTACCGGATCGAGGTCGTCGAGCCGCTGCACAAGCTGCGGCTGGTCCTCGACGAAACCGAAGGTATCGCAGCCGATCTCACCTGGGAAGGGCTGTTCGACGTCGTCCAGGAACAGCCGCACATCCTGCGTTCGGGGAACCGGGTCACGCTGGACGCCCAGCGTTTCGCGCAGCTCGGCAGCTGGAGCGGGCACATCGTCATCGACGGCGAGCAAATCGACGTCGATGCCGACACCTGGCTGGGCAGCCGTGACCGGTCCTGGGGCATCCGTCCGATCGGCGAGGCCGAGCCCGCGGGCCGGCCCGCCGACCCGCCCTTCGAGGGCATGTGGTGGCTCTACGTGCCGATGGCGTTCGACGAGTTCGCGATCGTGCTGATCATCCAGGAGGAGCCCAACGGGTTCCGCTCGCTCAACGACTGCACCCGGATCTGGCGCGACGGCCGCGTCGAGCAGCTGGGCTGGCCGCGGGCGAAGATCCACTACCGCTCCGGCACCCGCATCCCGACCGGCGCGACGATCGAGGCCACCGCCCCCGACGGCACCGCAATCCACTTCGACGTGGAGTCCAAGCTGCCGGTCCCCATCCACGTCGGCGGTGGCTACGGCGGCGACTCCGACTGGATACACGGCATGTGGAAGGGCGAGAAATTCGCCGAACGGCTGACCTACGACATGACCGACCCGGCGATCATCGCGCGCGCCGGCTTCGGCGTGATCGACCATGTGGGCCGGGCGGTGTGCCGCGACGGCAACAAGGCCGCGGTGGAGGGCTGGGGCCTCTACGAGCACGGCGCGCTCGGCCGGCATGACCCCTCGGGATTCAAGGACTGGTTAACGGTCGCACCGTAACCAGACCCCGAACGTCGACTTATTCGGAGATTTCCGGCCTTGAGTTCAGGGGGTGGTTGCAACACTTCGCTAGTTGGGAGTGTTGATGCGCCCTTTGCCGTTGGCGTGTGTCGTTCGTGAGTTTTGGGATTGTGTCGGGGCAGGGTTGACGCCGGAGGATGCCGGTCTGGCTGTCGGCGTGTCGTCGGGCACTGGCAGGAATTAGTTTGCTCATGTTGGCGGGGTGAAACCACGTTTTCCCGTCGAAGGGCCACGACGCCGGCCGCGGCTGAACTTTGAGGAGCGCGAGGAAATCTCGTTGGGCGTCGCGGCCCAGGAATCGGTGCGTGATATCGCCCGTCGGCTCGGGCGGGCGCCCTCGACGATCTCGCGGGAGATCAAAAACAACAGCAGTGCCGGACGGGGCCGCTACCGGGCGCAGTACAGATTTGGCGCGCATTGGCGGGGCGGCCCGCTGCGACGACCGCGATACACACCCACGGCTGCACAGGCCCGCAACCAACGTCGGGCCCGACGCCCGAAACTAGGCAAGCTGGCCGGTAACCAACGGTTACGCGTCGAGGTGCAAACTCGGTTGGACGAGCAGCACAGCCCCGAGCAGATCGCGGCGCGGCTGCGCGCGGAATTCCCCGACTATCCGGAGATGTGGGTGTCTCACGAGACGATTTATCAGTCGGTCTACGTGCAAGGACGTGGTCAGCTGCGTCGCGAGTTGCATCGTTGTCTGCGTACCGGGCGTGCATTGCGCAGACCACAACGTCGGGTAGCCGAACGCCGCGGACGTATCCCGGGCATGATCAACATCAGCGAGCGCCCAGCCGAGGTCGAAGACCGCGCGGTGCCCGGGCATTGGGAAGGCGACCTGATTGTCGGCGCTGAATCAAAATCAGCGATCGGGACCCTGGTGGAGCGCACGACCCGCTTCGTGATGCTGCTGCATCTTCCACATGACCACGGCGCGGTGGCGGTCCAAGACGCCGTTGTGGCCAAGATGGCCCAGCTGCCTTCGGCGCTGCGCCGCTCGTTGACCTGGGACCAGGGCCATGAGATGGCTAATCACCTCGCCATCGCCGCGGCTGCCGACCTCGACATCTACTTCTGCGACCCTCACTCACCCTGGCAGCGCGGCAGCAACGAAAACACCAACGGCCTACTGCGCCAATACTTTGCCAAAGGAACCGACCTGTCAGTATTTCCCGCCGACTACCTCGACTTCGTCGCCGCCAAACTCAACACTCGACCCCGCAAGACACTGGGCTGGAAGACACCCGCTGAAGCCCTCGAAGCCCTACTCTCGAAACCGTCCAAACCACCCGGTGTTGCATCCACCGCCTGAATCCGCCGGCCCATTTCGCGCAACAAGTCGATGTTCGCGGGCTTCACAGTTTTGCCCTGCGAACCGCGGAAATGCTGTTCACTAGAGCGCGTGCCAGATCCGCCGCGAATCGTCGACGTTGTCGTGGTCGGAGCGGGCTTCGCCGGGCTTGCCGCCGCGCGCGAACTGACCCGACAGGGCCATGACGTGGTGGTCTTCGAGGGCCGCGACCGGGTCGGCGGACGGTCCCTGACCGGCAGCGTCGCCGGATTGCCGGCTGATCTGGGCGGCACTTTCGTCGGGCCGACCCAAGACGCCGTGTTGGCGATGGCGGCCGAACTCCACGTCGCCACCACCGCGACGCACCACGACGGCAAAAACCTGATCCACTGGCGCGGCTGGACGCACGCCTATCGCGGCACCATTCCCAAACTTTCCCTGACCGGCCTGCTGGACATCGGCCGGCTGCGCTGGCAGTTCGACAGGATCGCCCGCGGCGTCCCGCTGGCGGCCCCGTGGGATGCCCGCCGGGCGCGCGAACTCGACGGCCTGTCGCTCGGCGGCTGGCTGCGCTCGGTGCGTGCGACCGCCTCGTCGCATGACCTGCTGGCGATCGTGGCGCGGGTGACCTGGGGGTGCGAACCCGACGACGTGTCGATGCTGCACGCCGCCCGCTACACGCACGCGGCCGGCGGCCTGGACCGGCTGCTCGACGTCGAGGACGGCGCCCAACAGGACCGTTTTCCCGGCGGCACGCAACAGATCGCCGAGGCCGCGGCCGCCGAACTGGGCACGCGGGTGGTGCTGGGCGCGCCGGTGCGGCGCATCGAGCGCCACGGGGCGGGCGTCACCGTCACGACCGACATCGGCGAAACCGAGGCCGGCTTCGTCATCGTCGCGATCCCGCCGGCCCACCGCGCCTCGATCGAGTTCACTCCCCCGCTGCCCGCCGAGTACGAGCAACTCGCCCGGCATTGGCCGCAGGGCCGGCTCAGTAAGGCGTATGCGGCCTATGCCACGCCGTTCTGGCGGGCCAACGGATTCTCCGGGCAGGCGCTGTCCGACGAGCGGCCCGTGTTCATCACCTTCGACGTCAGCCCGCACCCGGACGGTCCGGGCATCCTGATGGGTTTCGTCGATGCCCGCGCGTTCGACTCGCTGCCCGGCGATCAGCGTCGCCGCGACGTCTTACGTTGCTTTGCAACACTTTTCGGTGATGACGCCCTCAAACCCCTCGACTATGTCGACCATCGTTGGGGCGCGGAGGAATTCGCGCCCGGCGGCCCGACCGCAGCGGTGCCACCGGGGTCATGGACACGGTTCGGGCGGTGGTTGCGCGAGCCGGTGGGGCCGATTCACTGGGCCGGCACCGAAACCGCCGACGAGTGGACCGGGTTTCTCGACGGGGCGATCAGGTCCGGCCAGCGCGCGGCCGCCGAGATCACCGCGCTGCTATGAGCTGATCCGGCTGGCCGCCAAGTTGTGGGTCGCCGCTTCGGCCAGCGCGCGCAGTTGGCGGTTCACTTCGCGGGGGTGCTCCAGCATCGAGCAGTGCCCCCCGGGCAGCTCCACCAGCCCAATCAGATTGGGCGCGTCACGTGCGATCCTGCGGGACTGGCTGATCGGTGTCAGCCGGTCGCGTTCGCTGCCGATGACGAGGGTCGGCACCGTCAACCCGCCCAGGTCGAGATACCGAGACCCCACCGCCTCGACCAGCGCCCTGGCACATCCGGCCCGTCCCAGCGGCGACGTCTTTTCGAAGAG
Source organism: Mycobacterium sp. (assembly GCF_004298145.1). Taxonomy (GTDB): domain Bacteria; phylum Actinomycetota; class Actinomycetes; order Mycobacteriales; family Mycobacteriaceae; genus Mycobacterium. The sequence goes on along the minus strand of NZ_SCRH01000032.1, from coordinate 66,661 downwards.
CTCATAGACGAGCCGGGCGATGTTCGGGTCGGCGTCGCGTCCAGTGGCCAGCATCGCGACCACGTGGCGGCTCGGGACGCGGGCCGCACCAGGGACGGGAAACCCACCGAACGCACTGATCAATGCCCGCCCGGCCAGCACTCGAGCCGGCCCCAAGGCGCGCGGCATCGCGAGCAATTGCACGTTCCGGATCAGGTCACCGCTCGTGGTGTTGATCAGCGCGACGGCGTCGGCGCGCCGGGGAACCTTGTGGCGGTAGCGTTCCGACCACGCGGCGATGGTGATGCCGCCCATCGAGTGGCCGGCCACCACCGCCCGCTCATGTGGCGCCAGCATCGCATCCAGCACCGAATCCAGGTCGGACGCAAGGTGTTTGAGGCTGTAACCCTTGGCCCGCGGCACGCCGCTGCGGCCATGCCCGCGATGATCAAAGGCGATCACCCGGTAGTCGCCGGCCAGGTCGGCGATCTGGTGTGCCCATGCGCGGATCGCGCAGGTGATGCCGTGCGTCAAGACGATCGGGTAACCGTCGGGCGGCCCGAACACCTCCGCGTGCAGCCGGGTGCCGTCGGCCGCGCGTACCGCCACGGTCTCACTCGGTGGCAGCTGTTCGGGGACCGGGTCAATTGCGCGTACCGCTCGTCGAGCACTCATTCGCCGCTCCCCCCTCGAACACGGCCCCGTCGCCGCAGCTAAGGATGAGGCGATCATATCCCGACTTTGGGTTGGGTTTTGGGAAATCCGGCAAACGATTCTTATGAGACGCTTGACCCGTGTCCTGGTTGTCGCGTCGGGCGTTCCTCGCGGCCACGACGGGCGTGGCCGGCGCCGGGCTGGCGGCCGCGTGCGCGCCGAAGCACCCGCCGGCCGCCGCCGGCCGCACACCGGACAAATCGCCGCCCGCGGACACCACGTCGGTCCTCGTCGTCGGCGCCGGGCTGGCGGGACTGTCCGCCGCGCGCAGCCTTGCCGACGCGGGGCGGCCGGTGCGCGTCCTCGAGGCCCGCGACCGCATCGGCGGCAGGGTGTGCACCGACCGCACCTGGGGCGCGCCGCTGGAGCTGGGTGCGTCGTGGATCCATGGCGCGACGGACAATCCGCTGACCGAACTGGCGCGGCGGGCGGGGGCCCGGCTGGTCGCCACCGACTATTCCGGGTGGGCCGAACTAGTGACCGATCCCGCACTACGGCCGGCGGATTACAGCAGCGCCACCTGGCGCACGTTTGTGGAACGGGCTCGCAGCCGGGGCGACGCGGGCAGCCTGGGCGCCGCCGTCGAGGCCACCGCCACCGCCGCGAAGCTTTCCGCATCCGATCGAGCCCAACTGGCTTTCTACCTCACCACCGAGGTCGAGGACGAGTACGGCGCCGATGCGGATCAGCTGTCGGCCGGCACCTTTGACAAGGGTACCTACGCCGGCGGTGACCAGGACGTCATCACCGACGGCTATGACGCCCTGCCGAAGTTGCTCGCCGACGGGCTTGCGATCGAGCTCAACACACCGGTCACCGCCATCGTGCAACGCGACGACGCTGTCGTCGTGCGGACCAAGGACAGGTTGTTCCAGGGACCCGCCGCGATCGTCACGGTTCCCCTCGGCGTACTGAAATCCGGTGCGATCACGTTTGATCCACCGCTCCCCGACGGGCATGCCCGGGCGATCGACGCGCTGGGCTTCGGCGTCCTGTCCAAGAGCTTCTTCCGCTTCGATCGACGAAACTGGAAGGCGGACAACGCCTTCTACCAATACCTCGGACCCGAGAACGGGCTGTGGTCGCAATGGTTCACCTTGGGAAGCGACGCGGGCCCGATCGCGGTCGCGCTCAACGGCGGCACCCGCGGCCGATTCGTGGAGTCGCGCCGGCCAGAGGATCTGTTAGCCAGCGCGCTGCCGATCGCCCGCCGGCTCTTCGGTGACAACATCTCGCTGACCGACGTCCGGACATCGAGCTGGAGCGTCGATCCGTATGCACTCGGCGCCTATTCGTTTCACCCGCCCGGCTCGGGGCCCGACGACCGGCGCCGGCTACAGCAGCCGATCAGCGACCGGCTCTACCTGGCGGGCGAGGCTGTCGGCGTGGACAATCCGGCCACGGCGACCGGCGCGGTACTCAGTGGCCGCTATGCGGCAAACCACCTCTTGCACCGCCTGAGCGGTTGACCACGCCGCTGTCACGCCGGGGTATGTTGGCGCAGCGTGTTGTGGGGGCTTTGGCCGTAGGTCCGCCGGTACAGCACGGCGAACCGCCCGGTGTGCGCGAATCCCCACCGCTGGGCGATTTCGGTGACGGTCGAGGTACCTGTTGTCGCCGCGATCAGCTCTTGATGAGCGCAGCGGAGCCGGACACGACGCATGTACTCGGTCGGAGTGGTGTCGAGCTCGCGGCGGAACAGATACTGGACCGACCGGGGCGTCAGATGCACCGCGGCTGCGACATCGTTGATGCCGATGTCCTCGGTGGTGTGACGGTGAATGAAAGACAGTGCCTCCTCGAGCGTTTCGGGCAGCGCGAGGTTGCCGGCCGGATCCTGCTCGGTCAGGTTGGACGGGTAGCATTCGAGCAATGCGCCGGCCAGCAGGTTGGCCATGCCCGCGGCGATCATCGGTTGCCGGGCGGTGTCGGCAGAGGCCAACGTCATCAGCACATAGTCAAACGCTCGATGCCAGGCCCGCACGGCGGCGCGCGAGCGTGGACGCCACTTCAGGAACTGGGTCTGTTGCGACAACGCCATTTGCCACTCGGCGGCGACCGTGTGCAGCACATCCGCCGCGAGGACAACCACATCGAAACGCGCGCCGTTGCAGCGCAGTACACGGGACATGCCGTGCGCGACGAGAATCGGGAAGTCCGCCGTCGCCGGGGGGCCGCCGGCAATGCTCAGCGATCCCGCGCGGGGCTGTATCACGACAATCGCGTCGGCCGCGGGAATCTCGAGCGTCAATCGCCCCTGGATCGCCACCTCGTCCACCGTCATCGATCCGGTGTTCCTGCGCCGATGTGACACCGCACAGTGGCCGCTGAACTCAGAGATCCGCCAGCCAGGCCGATAAGCGCCGGCGAAAAGCCGGCGCGCCGCTTTTGCGTCGCTGCCACGAAATTCCTTGCATTCCACCGCGACTGGGTGGAGCTCTTGCTCGGACTCACTTCCGGGCACTGGACGGGCGGGACAGCATTCGGTCCGAGTCGCCTCGGCCGGTTCGCCGGCAGAACTGATGAGCACCCCGGAGGGCTTTCTGTCGGTCACGCTCGTCGCGGTGGTCATGGCCGGCTCAGATGACAGACCGTGGGCACCCTCGTCATTGCATCACCGTGCCGCCATCGATGACAGAGCTGTCAGTGCCCGGTCTTGCGCCCCCAGGCGTTGGTAAACATTCAGCGCGTCGAGCGCAATCCGCTGCCATGCGAAGCGTGACTGTGCACGGCTGCGACCGGCCGCGCCCATGCTTTCGCACTGAAAACTCTGGGCGAGAAGCCTTCTCAAAGCGGCCGCCAGGCCGGCGGGATCTTCCGGCGGCAGCACGATGCCGGTGATGTCGTCGAGTACGACGTCGGCCAGGGCGCCGACGGTCGCGGCGACCACCACCACACCGCTGGCCATGGCCTGTAACACGGTCGAGGGACGCGGCGGTCGGCGAGGTGTGCACACCATGACGTCGGCGGACCGGATCCATATCGGCAACTCATTGCCGGCGATCGTACCCGCGAAACGGACTCGGTCGGCGACCCCGAATTCCTTGGCGAGATAATGCAGCTGGGCTCGCGCATCGTCGTGCACGGTGTTGGTCGCGTCGCTTTCGGCGATGACCAACTCGGCGCCGGGGACCCGGTACAGCGCGCTGATCGCGATATCGAAACCGTTATGCTGCAGTGGATTCGATGCCACACACAGAATGCGTTGAAACCCGTTATGGGCGATTTCCGGACCGGTCGGGGTGTAGCGCTCGGAGTCCACGCCGCACGTCAAGGCGGACACTCGCGCCCGGCTGCGGCGGAATCGGGCCAGCAGGTCGACCTCGGCGCTGCTCTCCCCCGTCGCCCAGGTCGCGCTCCGCGCCAGCAGCCGCTCGATGCGCTCGCGTTCGCACTGATGCGGTGGGGCCACGGCGTGGGTGCGCGATGTCGCGGCCAGGCCCAAGAACGTCTGCACGACCGGGACACGCCGATGTTGTACGGCCAGTTGTGAGGCCAAGCCGCCCAGCCATCCGTACGCATGCACGATGTCGGGCCGTTCCTTCGACCAGGCGCGCTCGAGTTTTGCCGCCCAGTCCCCGACATAGGGCAACACGTCGACGGCGGAGGCCGCCGAACGCGGGCCGGCGGCAACCGACACGCGGCGAAAGCCGCCGACGGCTGCCTTGGCGCGTCGTCGACCGCCTTGCCGCAGGCAGACCGTCGCGTCATGCCCCTGGGCGCTCAGCGCGCCACCCAGCTGCTCGGGATCCTCCCCGACGACGTCATCGCCGCTGACAATTGCGATCTTCAACCGCGGTTCCCTCCGCACGCGTCATCCATCCGCCCCAACATCACGTGGCATACCACTTGGGGGCGTCCGCGAAACGAACAAGATCACCGCTTCGTTTGGTGGCTGGAATTTCGTCCGCTGGACGCGGTTGAGCTGGTTAAACGCGCTTGCGCGGTACGCCACCGCCCCGGCGAGGCGTCAGAGCTGGTTTTCCCGACCGACCAATGTCCATACGGTTTTGCCCGAACACGTCGGCGCCGCACCCCACGCCCGGGTCACCGCGGCGACGATGGCCAGTCCGGAGACCATGTCGGCACCGCGATCGGCATCTTCGCGCCGGCCGGGCTCCCGGGTGGAATGTATCGGCACATATCGGGTGACACCGGCCGTGGCGATCGCGCGACGCACCGCTAGTTGTCCACACACCAGCAGTATCGGGACGTCCGGCTACACGCTGACATGCCACCGAGCGCTTTTGAACACCGTCCGGGCCGAAACGGATGAAGCGTGCAAACGGTCGATATCGACGATCACCGCACGCCGCTCGTCGATCGACGCCGTGATCACGGCGTCGCGGACGGCGAGATAGGTAGCACTATCGAGCGCACCCCTTATCGTCAGGATGGGTACGTCCTGACGGGTTTCCATCTCGATCCGGATAGCCGGAGGATGGACATTCATCGGACTTCACTCCCAGGCGGGTCGGTGCTCGAGAACCGGTAGCTGATTACGGGGAATGGGCCGGGTCCGGCTCTATCGGCCATGCCCGGGGCCACCCGGTTCGTGCCGTCTTCGTTGGCCACCGCAATCACCACTTCCGGCTAACCCCATCGATGGTAGGCACCCCTCGAAGCGATGGACAGGGCCGCATTCGCGCGGTGGACAGGGCCGCGTTCGCGCGGTTTCACTCCGGTTCGGCGGTGGTACTCCACACCGCTGAGCGGCCCATCACAGCAAATCAGTCAGAGAGGCAGGCCATGGCCGACCAGAATCCGAAGCAGCGCGACCTGGAGTCCGCGCGGTTCCGTCGGGACACCGGATACCTGACGACTCAGCAGGGCGTGCGCGTCGAGGCCACCGACGATTCGCTGACCGTCGGTGAGCGGGGACCGACGCTGCTGGAGGACTTTCACGCCCGCGAGAAGATCACCCATTTCGACCACGAGCGCATCCCGGAGCGCGTGGTTCACGCGCGCGGCGCCGGCGCCTATGGCTACTTCGAACCGTACGACGACTCGTTGGCGCAATACACCGCCGCGAAATTCTTGACGACACCGGGCCTTCAGACCCCGGTGTTCGTGCGGTTCTCCACGGTGGCCGGGTCGCGGGGTTCGGCCGACACGGTGCGCGACGTGCGTGGATTTGCAACGAAATTCTATACCGGACAAGGCAATTACGACCTGGTGGGCAATAACTTCCCGGTGTTCTTCATCCAGGACGGCATCAAATTCCCCGATTTCGTGCACGCGGTGAAACCCGAGCCGCACAACGAGATTCCACAGGCGCAGTCGGCCCACGACACCCTGTGGGACTTCGTGTCGCTGCAACCCGAGACGCTGCACACCATCATGTGGCTGATGTCGGATCGGGCGTTGCCGCGCAGCTACCGCATGATGCAGGGCTTCGGCGTACACACGTTCCGACTGGTAAACGACCGCGGTGAGGGAACTTTCGTGAAATTCCACTGGAAGCCGCGGCTCGGCGTGCACTCGCTGATCTGGGACGAATGTCAGAAGATCGCCGGCAAAGACCCCGATTACAACCGCCGCGACCTGTGGGAGGCCATCGAGTCGGGCCAGTACCCCCAGTGGGAGCTCGGCGTCCAGCTGGTGGCCGAAAAGGACGAGTTCAAGTTCGATTTCGATCTTCTCGACGCGACGAAAATCATTCCGGAGGAACAGGTTCCGGTTCGTCCGGTGGGAAAGATGGTGTTGAACCGCAACCCGGACAACTTCTTCGCCGAGACCGAGCAGGTCGCGTTCCACACCGCAAACGTGGTGCCGGGCATCGACTTCACAAACGACCCGCTGCTGCAGTTCCGCAACTTCTCCTACCTGGACACCCAGCTGATCCGGCTGGGCGGCCCCAACTTCGCCCAGCTGCCGATCAACCGTCCGGTGGCCGAGGTCAGAACCAACCAGCACGACGGCTACGGACAGCATGCGATACCGCAGGGCCGGTCCAGCTACTACAAGAACAGCATCGGCGGCGGCTGTCCGGCGCTGGCCGACGAGAACGTATTCCGGCACTACACCCAGCGGCTGGACGGCCAGACGATGCGTAGGCGGGCCGAGTCCTTCGAGAATCACCACAGTCAGGCGCGGATGTTCTGGACGAGCATGACGCGCGTGGAAGCCGAACACATCGTCGCCGCGTTCGCCTTCGAGCTCGGCAAGGTGGAAGTGCCCGAGATCCGTTCGGCGGTGGTGGCACAACTCGCACGGGTCGACGGCGAGCTGGCCGCGCAGGTGGCCGCGAAGCTGGGACTTCCCGCGCCGCCCGAGGAGCAGGTCGACACGGTGCCCGCCTCGCCGGCGCTGTCGCAAGTCACCGACGCGGGCGACACCATCGAATCGCGCAAGGTCGCCGTGCTGGCCGCCGATGGCGTCGATGTGGTGGGCACACAGCGCTTTATCGAACTGATGGGACAGCGCGGCGCCGTGGTCGAGGTGTTGGCCCCGGTGGCCGGCGGCACCTTGGCGGGCGGATCCGGCGGCGAGCTCCCCGTCGACCGATCCTTCACGACGATGGCGTCGGTGCTCTACGACGCGGTCGTGGTGGCGTGCGGGCCGGGCTCCATCGCGACGCTTTCCGACGACGGTTATGCGGTGCACTTCGTGACCGAGGCCTACAAGCATCTCAAGCCCATCGGCGCCTATGGCGCCGGCGTCGATCTGCTGCGCACCGCCGGTATCACCAGCCGTCTCGCCGAGGACACCGACGTGCTCAACGATCAATCCGTCATCACCACCAAAGCCGCCGCCGACGAGTTGCCGGATCGCTTCGTCGAGGAGTTTGCCGGCGCTCTGGCCCAACACCGTTGCTGGCAGCGGCGCACCGACCCCGTGCCGGCCTAGGGAAGGTGGTTTCCGTTCGGCCGGGGCGGGCATAACTGAAAAGGCGTCTCATCGTGGACAGGAGGATGGATCATGCCGCGTTCGTCGATCAAGAACGAAAAGCTGTATCAGGATCTGCGCAAGAAGGGCGACTCCAAGGAGAAGGCCGCGCGGATTTCGAATGCGGCCGCCGCCCGGGGCAAGTCTTCGGTGGGCCGCAAGGGCGGCAAGTCCGGGTCCTATCAGGACTGGACCGTTCCCGAGCTGAAGAAGCGGGCCAAAGAGCTTGGCATATCAGGCTATTCGAGCCTGACGAAAGACAAGCTGGTGGCCAAGCTACGTAATCACTGACGCGTCAGGCCAAGCCGGTCGGCTAGCACCAGGAAGGCGACCGCGTAGTCGTTTTCGGCGGTGTCCGGCATGGTCCAACGTGTCGGCATCGACGGGTACGCCGTTGATCCGGTGCAGGACGTCGACGAGCGTATCGCCGGTGCGCGCCTTGAACAGCCAATCCTCCGGGGGCCGTTCGATGACGAACCCGGCATTGGTGAGGGTGGCCACCGCGGTCTCCACGTCGGCTTCGGCCACCGCGAGGTCCACATCATGGCTGGGTTCCGGTGCACCGTAGGCCCATAACGCGTAGCTACCGGCCAGCGCGAAGCGCGGCCCATGTTCCTTGAGCGCCGAGGCGGCGCCCCTCAGCGCCTCTCGCAAACGCGAGTCGCAGCTGGTTGCGTCGGCATGTGCGTCGAGGCGTGCCATGGTGCATAGGTCATACCCCGCCGGCGGCACGGGCAACCCGCCGGTTGACGATCGTAAGACCGTTTAACTTGTGGCCAACGGGGGAAATCGTCCGTTATGTCAAGCGCGGTACCACGCTCATATGGCGCTGCGGCCGTCGTGATTCCGGCCCGGGCCCCCTACGGATTCGCCCACCGCTTCAGGCCATCGGGGAGATCCGCGGCGGGGGGTCCGGCGTGACGGCGGGGCTGGTTGAACACTGGCTCGAGTCCGGACGACTCGAGTTACCCCTTCCGGCGTCGGGACGCACCACCGAACGCTGGCAGCGGCTGGCGCGGCTGGCCGAGGACAACATCGTTGCGGCCAGGATCGCCGAGTCGCACGTCGACGCGGTCGCGATACTTCACGAGTTGGGCGGTAAGCCTCCCGACCCGGGTCAGCTGTGGGGTGTGTGGGCGGCCGAAGCCCCGGACGCGACGCTGCGTGCCACCGGCGCCGACGGCGCGTTCACCCTGAACGGGACGAAGGTGTGGTGCTCGGGCGCCGGGTTCTGCACCCACGCGCTGGTCACCGCTCGACTCGACGGGACGCCAGGCCTGTTCGCGGTGACGGTGACCGACCCCGCTGTCAAGGCGTTGCCCAGCACCTGGTGGAACGCGGGGATGGCCGGCAGCGACACCAGGCCGGTCCAGTTCAACAACGCCCAGGCCGTCGCCGTGGGCGACCCCGGAGACTACCTGAATCGGCCGGGGTTCTGGCACGGCGCAATCGGTGTCGCCGCGTGTTGGCTCGGCGGTGCACGCAGGGTCGCCGACCCGCTATATCGTTGCGCCGCAAGCAAATCAGCCGACGCGTATTCGCTGGCGCACTTGGGTGCGGTGGATGCCGCGCTGGCCGCCAGCGACGCGATGCTGGCCGAAGCGGCGATCCAGGTCGACGCCGATCCGTTCGACCGATTCGGTACCGCGCAACTGCTGGCCCGCCGGGTCCGTACGGTCGTGGAACACGCTGTCGACGAAGCAATTACGCGCAGCGGGCGCGCCCTGGGCCCCGGCCCGCTCTGCCAGGACGGACGGCACGCTCAACGGGTCGCCGATCTGAGCATCTACATCCGGCAGAGTCATGCGGAACGAGACCTGGCCGAGCTCGGGCGGCTGGCGGGCAAGCAGGCGATGAGGGCGCCGTGATCACCGTGCCGGCAGGCAACTGCGCAAGGTTTGCGGCCAAGCCGCTGACCCGCGGCGGTACCCCGGTGCCGTTGTGGCTGGCCGCTTTCGAGGAAAGGCCCCTGCCGGCACTGGATCTGACCGAGTGTCGACGGCTGATCGTCGTCGCCCCGCATCCCGACGACGAGACCCTGGGCTTGGGTGCGATGACCACGCAACTGACCGCGATGGGGGTTGACGTCCGGGTGGTCTCGGTCAGCGATGGGGGCGCCGCTCAACCCGGCGTGTCGGCTTCGGACCGACTTCGGATGGAAACCATCCGCAGATACGAATTGGGCAGGGCGGTCAGCCTTTTGAATATCCCCAGTCCGACCTCGCTGGGTTTTCCCGACGGTGAGCTGACAGATCACGAGGACGCGCTGGCCGAAACGCTGGCGGAGATCCTCGAGGGTGACGGTCCGGAGACCTGGTGTGCGGCGACGTGGCGGGGTGACGGGGACCCCGATCACGAAGCCGTGGGACGTGCGGCCTCGGCCGCGTGTGCCCGCACCGGCGCGACGCTGCTCGAATACCCGGTGCTGATGTGGCATTGGGCGCATCTCGCCGATCCGGCGGTGCCGTGGGGCCGGGCCTATTCGGTGCCCTCACCCAGCTGGGCAATGGGTCGCAAACGCCGCGCGGCGCAATGCTATCGAAGCCAGCTCGAGCCCGCCGGCGGGGAACCCTCACCAATATTGCCCAGGTTCGTGCTTCAGCGCATCCTCGCGGTGGGCGAGCTGGTATTTCGGTGACCCGCGCACCGACCCGCCGCGGGAATGCCGCGGTGCGTGCGCGAGCGGGAAAGTGGGTAGGCGAAAGCCTATGCGCGTGGCGACATTCAACATCCTGCACGGCCGCACGGTCGGAGATGGCGTCGACGTTCGGCGCCTGCGCGACTGCGTACGCCGCCTCGATCCGGACGTGCTCAGCTTGCAGGAGGTCGACTGTGATCAACCACGCTCCGAGCGGGCCGACCTGACCGCTGCGGCGGCCGAAGCCATGGGCGCGGTCGAGCACCGGTTCGTGGCGGCGATTTCCGGAACCCCGGGGGCGACCTGGATGGCCGCCACCGGCCGCGAACAGCCCGGGACCGCCGCTTACGGAATTGCCCTGCTGTCGCGATACCCGGTGGCCAGATGGCAGGTCTTGCGACTACCCCGCATCCCGATGCGGTTTCCGATGTACCTGCCCGGCCCCAACCGGGTGATGGTCGTCGATGAGGAGGCGCGCGCCGCGGTCATTGCGCAGCTGCACACCCCGATGGGCGGGCTGACGGTGGCCAACACGCACCTGTCCTTCGTTCCGGGCTGGAACCGGCGCCAGCTGCGCCGAGTGGTTCATGACCTGCGCGGCTTCCCCGGGCCGCGGCTGTTGACCGGCGACTTGAACATGACGCCGCAAACCGTTGGTCGCTGGTCGGGCATGCGCGCATTGGCTCTCGCGGAAACCTTTCCCGCCGATAATCCCAACCGCCAGCTCGACCACATCTTGACCGACGATCCCGGATTGCGCGGCGATGCGGTCGAGGCCAGCCGCATGCCGATTTCCGATCACCGCCCGCTGGTGGTGGACCTGCAGCGGGTGTGAGTCCGCGGGTTTAGCGCCGGTGGCCAGGTCACCCTGATGATCTCCACCCGACGTCGATGCTGTCGGCCGGGTGATGCTGGGGTACAACACGTTTCCCGGCGATGGTCATGACTTCCTCGCCGGCCGGCCGGCGCGCGGGACGGGCGGCCGGCACGCAGAAACGCGACAACTCTGGACACGCGAGCTCCAAAGCCCGTGCTCCACTTGGCTATTCCACCGCACGCCACGCACCGGCGGGCGGGTCATGCCAGGGACAGCCGGGCGCGGCGGTTTGAACACTGCGCGCGAAAAGGGGCCCGGCCCAACAATTGGACCGGACCCCCTAACGAAACGGCTTACTGATCTTTCTTTTGGCGCTCTTCGGCGGCGTCCGCGCCGGCTCGTGCCGACTCAGCTTCGGCTTCCTAGGGCGTTCCCGCCGCAGCCCGCACCAAACGCCCCGCCTCGCGTTGCGCCTGGACAGCGCCGGAAATGTGCGGGTGATCACGTGAATGGCTTTGCCGCCCAAGCTCACATATCAGACCGCCGGTCAAGCGGTTTGAACGGGGATTTACCGGGTAGTACTAGCCGGCGGCTCGAAGGGGGCTGAGCGCGGTGACCACGATCGCCGTGATAGGGGCGACCGGTACGGCCGGATCCCGCGTTGTTGCCCGACTGAGATCGCGTGACGTCGCGGTGGTGGAGATCTCACGCGAACACGGGATCGATCTATTCAGCGGGCGAGACCTCTCCGAGGCGCTCACGGGGATCGACGTCGCAATCGACGTATCCTATCCGGTGCCGCCCGAGCTCTCCGACATCAGCCGGACTCTGGCCATCGCTTCCCGCAACGTCGTGTGCGCGTGTGCCACACGAGAAGTGCAGCGTCTGGTGGTGCCGACGATTGCGGGCATCGAAAACCCGGAATTCGACGGCATCCCCTACTACGAAGCCAAACGGGAGGCGAAGAACATCCTGCTCGACGGCCCGGTACCGACCACGGTGGTGAAGTCAACTCAGTGGTATGAATGCACCGCCCATTGCGAAGCCGTGCGCTGTGAAGGTGAGCAGGTGATCGTCGAGGACTGGCTGATTCAGCCCATCGCCGCCGACACCGTCGCCGACGTACTCGTCGAAGCGGCCCTGGGGCAGTCGCGCACCCCGCGCACCATCACCGGGCCACACCCCATCCGGTTACCCGAACTGACCTCGAAGTTGCTTGCCCAGCAAGGTGATAGCCGGCGGGTGCGCGCCGTACCACCCGCGGTCGCCGCACTCGCCAACGGAGCGCTGTTGGGCTCCGCTACTTTGGATTTCGAGGATCGGGAGCCTCTGTCGAGAAAACCATTTCGTTTCGAAGGACAACAAACATCATGAAAATCAGCAGTATTGTCGCGCGCCGGCGAGTGGCCGGCATCAGCGCCGGCTGCCTGCTCGGGGGAATGGCCATGGGCGTCATCGGTGCGCCGTCGGCGGCCGCAGCACCCGACTGCAGCCCGGCCGGTGTGAACTCCACCGTCTCCTCGGTGCAGGGGTCCGCCCAGGACTATCTGGCGGCACACCCGGGGGCCAACCAGGCGGTGATGGCCGCCTACGGTCAGCCGCGGCCCGAGGCCGCAGCCAGCCTGCGCGGCTACTTCACCGGCCATCCGCAGGAGTACCACGACCTGCGCGGCATCCTGGCGCCGATCGGCGACACCGAACGGCAGTGCGGCGTCACGGGCCTGCCGCCGTACCTGGAGTCGGCCTACCACGAGTTCATGGCCGGCTGATCCTGCCACAGAGGCGACCCGCCACGATCCCGTTTCGGGCCGTGGCGGGTCGTTTCGTCGTTTCGATGCCGGCCTCGTTTCGATGTCCACCTCGTTTGATCGCGCCGTGTGAACGGCTTTCCCGGCGGGTACTTTCTGGCCAATATTTGTGCAGTCGGCAAACGGAACCGGAGGGTCGAAGATGCGACTGCGCCGCAGCGTGTTGAGCGAGCCGGGAATCGCGCGCAAGCGACGCGGGAAGGGTTTCGCCTACTACGCACCGGACGGCAAGGCGCTTCGCGATCCGCAAACCGTGGCGCGCATCAAGGATCTGGTCATCCCGCCGGCCTGGAAGAACGTGTGGATCTCGCCGTATCCCAACGGCCATATCCAGGCCGTCGGCGTCGACGCGGCCCGCCGCCGGCAGTATCTCTATCACTCCGCCTGGCAGCGGGAACGCGCTGAGGAGAAGTTCGATCGCGTGCTGGAGCTGTCGGCGCACCTCCCCGCGTGGCGGGCGGAGATCGCCAAAGACCTGGCGCGCAAGGGTTTAACGCGCAAGCGGGTGCTGGCGCTGGCGCTGCGGCTGCTCGATCGCGGTTACTTCCGTTCCGGCGGCGAGCAATACGCCGAGGAACACGAGTCCTACGGGCTGTCCACCCTGTTGTGTCAACATGTGGTGGTTCGGCGTGACGCCGTCGAATTCGACTTTCCGGCCAAGAGCGGGATCCGGCGCACCGTGGAAATCGAGGATGCCGATGTGGTCCGGGCGGTGCGCGCGCTGATGCGCCGACCGAACCGTACCGGGTGATTGTTGGTGTGCCGCAATGCTTCCGGGTGGATAGATGTGCACGCAGATGACCTCAATGCCCGATTCAAGGAGCTGGCCGGCGACGGCTACACCGTCAAGGATCTGCGCACGTGGCATGGCACCGTGCTGGCGGCGGCTGCCTTCGCCGCCGCCGGCCCGGCGGTCTCGCGCCGGGCCGCCAAGCGCATCGAGGCCGCCGTGATGAAAGAGGTGGCCGAGGAGCTGGGCAATACGCCGGCGGTGGCGCGCGGTTCCTACGTCGATCCCCGCGTCGTCACCGGCTATGAGCAGGGACTGACCATCGCCGCCGCGGCGCGCCGCGCCGAACGCGCTCGTCAAACCGACGTGACCCAGGAGATTCTGGACAAGGCCACCCGGATGCTGATCCGGCGCGTGGCCAGGGGCGACAGCGCCAACGCATCGGCCGCCCTGGGCAAGACGTCGTGAACAAATCCGCGATCACCAGCTTATAACTGGCTGTGAGTCACCTGGCCGGCTCGTTGAGGCGAATAACAAAAGCGATTCCGGGTAATCCGGCCGGTGTGGGAAGTGCCAGAGCGGGCTATCGGCGGCTGCCTGCCGTAGCGGCGCTGTCGGTGCCGGCGGCGATCCCATGGCCCGCACGTCCCGGGGCGATACGGGCAGGTGGTTCAAACAACAGCCACCGGCGCCCATCCGCCAGCACTGAAGAATCGTCTGCCCAGGAGGGAAATCATGTCCAAACAAGAGGTCTCCGACTACCTGCTGGAGCGGTTGCGGGCGTGGGGCGTCGAGCACGTGTTCGGTTATCCCGGCGACGGCATCAACGGGCTCCTCGCCGCGTGGGGCCGGGCGGACAACAAGCCCAAGTTCATCCAATCGCGCCATGAGGAGATGAGCGCCTTCGAGGCGGTCGGCTACGCGAAATTCACCGGCCGGGTCGGAGTGTGTGCGGCCACGTCGGGCCCGGGCGCGGTCCACCTGCTCAACGGCCTCTACGACGCCAAACTCGACCATGTTCCGCTGGTGGCGATCGTCGGTCAAACCAACCGCAGCGCCATGGGCGGGAACTACCAGCAGGAGGTCGACCTGCTGAACCTCTTCAAGGACGTCGCGAGCGACTACGTCCAAATGGTCACCGTCCCCGAACAATTGCCCAATGTCCTGGACCGCGCGATCCGCATAGCGATGACCCAGCGGGCGCCGACAGCGTTGATCATCCCCAGCGACGTCCAGGAGCTGCCCTACTCGCCGCCCGAACATGCGTTCAAGATGGTGCCCTCCAGCCTGGGCATCGAGTACCCGGACATCGTCCCCGAGGACACCGCCATCGCGCAGGTGGCCGACATCCTCAACGCCGGCAAAAAGGTCGCGATGCTGGTGGGTACCGGCGCGCGCGGGGCTCACCAAGAGCTGGCCGAAGTCGCCGACCTCCTTGGTGCGGGTGCGGCCAAGGCACTGTTGGGCAAGGATGTCCTGTCGGACGAATTACCTTGGGTCACAGGTTCTATCGGGCTGTTGGGGACGCGGCCGAGCTATGAGCTGATGATGGGCTGCGACACGCTGCTCACGGTGGGATCCAGCTTCCCCTACACGCAGTTCCTGCCCAAGTTCGACCAGTGCCGGGCGGTGCAGATCGACGTCGACGGCCGACTCATCGGGATGCGCTACCCGTACGAGGTCAACCTGGTCGCCGACGCGAAGACCGCACTGCGAGCCCTGATTCCGCACCTGCGCCGCAAGGAAGACCGGTCGTGGCGGGAAGGCATCGAGAAGAATGTGGCGCGCTGGTGGGAGACCATGGACAGGGAAGCGATGGTCAGCGCCGACCCGATCAACCCGATGCGGCTGTTCTCCGAGCTGTCCCCGCAGCTGCCCGACAACGCCATCGTGACAGCCGATTCCGGCTCGTCGGCCAACTGGTATGCGCGCAACCTGCGCTTCCGGGGCGACATGCGCGGCTCGCTGTCGGGCACGCTGGCGACAATGGGTCCCGGGGTTCCCTACGGCATCGGCGCGAAATTCGGCCATCCGGACCGGCCCGTCATCGTGTTCGCCGGTGACGGCGCCATGCAGATGAACGGGATGGCCGAGCTGATCACGATCAAGCGCTACTGGAGCGAGTGGAAGGACCCCCGCCTGATCATCGCGATCTTGCACAACAACGACCTCAACCAGGTCACCTGGGAAATGCGCGCCATGGCCGGTGCACCGAAATTCGCTGAGTCCCAGACCCTTCCGGACGTCGACTTCGCCGCGTTCGCGGCCAGCCTGGGCCTGAACGCCATGGCCATCAAGGACCCGGACGAATTGTCGGACGCGTGGCGCACTGCCTTGTCCGCCGACCGTCCCACGGTCCTGGACGTCTTTACCGATCCCGACATGCCGCCGATCCCGCCGCACGCCACCTGGGAGCAGTTCAAGTCGGCCACCGCGGCGGTGCTGTCCGGTGACGAGGACCGCGTGGGCTTCGTCAAGGTTGGCCTGAAAACCAAAGTGCAGGAGTTCATGCCGCACAAGAAGAGCTGACCCGGGCGGGGGTCGGCCGCCGTTACGCCAGCCCGGAGCGCGCGCTGCGCAGGTCGTCGACGAACGACCGGTAGACCTCGTCGTGTCGGTCGCTGCGGTCGCGCAACACCGACGAGGGATGAACGGTGGCCACCACGATCGGCTCGGGTGTCATCCGTACGTCGATGGACGACGGGAGCTCGACCTCCTGACCGCGCCGCACGGAGACCCGAAAAGCGGCTCCCAGCAACGATTGTGCGGCGGTCGCACCCAGACACACGATGACCTCGGGCTGCACGGCCTCGATCTCGGCGATAAGCCAGGGCCGGCAGGCGACGACCTCGGTGCGGCCCGGCTTGTGGTGTATGCGGCGTTTGCCGCCCTTGCGCGTGAACTTGAAATGCTTGACCGCATTGGTCTGATAGGTCAGCTCCGGGTGGGTGGCATCTTCGAAAGGCGAGCAGCCCTGGCATGTTTCGGCCGCGCTGCGCAGCGCGTCGATGCCCCGCTGCTCGGGGAGGTAGCGGGCGGCGCCGGGAATCTTCGATGTGGCGGTCACGTACTTGCGAGCCGACGGATACGAGTGCCCAGACGGCGTGGGTACCCCCGCTCCCCCACCGAGCGGGGGTACCCAGCCTCGGGCGGCTCGTCAGCCCTTGCCGATGATGGCGTCGCGGGCTCGGTCGAGCATCGCGGCGAACGGGCCCGCGGCCAGATTGGCCACCTGGGATTCCACCCCGGCGTGCGGCCGGGTGGGTGCGACGGCTTCGGCGAGCTGCGCGGCACGGCCCATGCGATCCAGCTCGTCCGCGCTCAATTCCTCACCCAGCTTGGCGAATTCATCCTGCTCCTCGTGCTCGGCGTGGTCGATCACCGCGTCACGCAGCTTGGTCAGTTCGCGGGTGAACTCCTCGCTGTCGACGTCGAGTGATTCGAGCTGCTGCAGGACGGCCTTGGCCTCGTGCTCTTCGTGGAGGCGCTCGTCGACTACGGCGGTGCCGTCGGAAATCTTGCGCTTGGCACGCGGGTGAACGATTTCCTCTTCCGCGGTTTCGTGCACGGCAAGCAGTCGCCGAAGTTCGACGAAGGCCTTCTCGCGTACTTCTCCGGATGCCGCCAGGGTTTCGGCGAACAGCACCTTGATCTGCTCATGCTGACTGACGAGAAAGTCGACCACGTCGGTGGGCGACTTGATGACGGTGTGTGCCATGGAGTCCCTCCCATCTCCTTTGGTGTCGGCGCGCGGGGCTGTCGCGCGCTCACCGAAGCGGCTACCCGACGAATACCGCCGTCAAACGGGTGGGCCGCGCCCAGGCGGGGTATGTGGTCAGCATCGCAAAGCCGCGCCTGTGACGGCCTCGGCTCAGGCGCGGGGGGCCCGTTATCGGCTACATTTCGGGCAGGTTCTCCCCGAGAAGGAGGCACCGGCGTGACCAACCCGCAGGACCCGTACTGGCAGAACCCGCTGAGCTACGACCCGCTCGGCCGGGTCCCGCCGCCCACGCCGCCGATGGAGCCGCCGGCGGAACCGCCCGCGTTCGCGCCGCCGCCGGCGCCCCCGCCGTACCGCCCGGCCGTCAACACCTTGGCAACGCTGTCACTGGTTTTCGCGTTCGTGTTCGCGCCCGCGGGAGCGATTTTGGGACACCTCGGGTTGGCGCAGATCCGGCGTACCGGCGAACTCGGCCGGGACCGCGCCCTGGTGGGGGTGACGCTGTCGTACGTGTTCATCATGTTGGCCGTCGTCGCGGTGGCCGGGTGGGCGACGCTGGGCGGTTCCCCCTCTTCCCATCGGGTGGCGCACGACACGACCACGTCCGCCGGGCCCCCGCCCCCCACGGTCCCGCCAGACACGATCACCACGCTGTTGCCGGGGCTGGATGCGCTGAGGAACATCACCGCCGATGCGAACCTCGAGGTCGGGCCGACGTGGAACAGCCCGGGCCGCTCGGCGCAGGACGGCAGCATCGACCGCCCGGAATGTTGGGGCAGCATCGCCGCCGGGAGCCCGGACGCCTACGTCCCCGGCTCCTTTACCGGCTACCACGCGGGCGAATTCACCGACACGCGCAGCATGCTGAAGTCGATGCAGGTCATCCAGGGCGTGGCGGCATTCCGCGATCCGGCCGGGGCGCAGTCACAGCTGGGCACGTTGCTGTCGGGATGGCGCCAGTGTGGCGGCTCGACCGTCACCGTGACAGCTCCGGGCGGGCAGCCGATCGCGATGTCGGTGAGCGCTCCCGCCGACGCCGGCAACGGCATCACCACATTGGACTTGACCCCCAAGGGAATACAGGTGCGCTCGGCGCGGGCCGTCGCGGCCAAGGCCAACGTCGTCATCGACCTGAACGTGTCCGCCAGCGGCACCACGGACAGCGAGCGGCCCCGGCTGGCCGCGGTCAACATCGCCAACTACATCCTCGGCAAGATCCCCGGCTGAACGGCCCAGCCGCACTTGCGATCGCCACCCGACTCATGCGTGGCGACCCGCTGCGCCCGGCCCAACCGCACTTGCGATCGCCACTAGGCTGAGCGGATGAAATATCTCGACGTCGACGGGGTCGGACAAGTCAGCCGGATCGGCTTGGGCACCTGGCAGTTCGGCTCGCGCGAATGGGGTTACGGGGACAGCTACGCGGCCGGCGCCGCGGGTGACATCGTGCGGCGCGCCCGCGCCTTGGGGGTGACGCTGTTCGACACCGCCGAGGTCTACGGGCTGGGCAAAAGCGAGCGGATCCTGGGCGAGGCGCTCGGCGACGAACGCGCCGAGGTCGCGGTGGCCAGCAAGATCATGCCGGTCCTTCCCTTCCCCGCCGTAGTCAAGCAGCGCGCACGGGCCAGCGCCCGGCGGCTGGGGCTGGACCGCATCCCGCTCTACCAGATCCACCAGCCCAACCCGGTGGTGCCGGACTCGGTGATCATGCCCGGGATGCGCGACCTGCTGGAGCACGGCAAGATCGGCGCGGCCGGCGTCTCGAACTATTCGCTGCAGCGCTGGCAGAAGGCCGACGCCGCGCTGGGCCGGCCCGTGATCAGCAATCAGGTCCATTTCTCGCTCGCCTATCCGAAGGCGCTCAAGAACCTGGTGCCGTTCGCCGAGCGGGAGAAACGCATCGTCATCGCCTACAGCCCGCTGGAACAGGGGCTGCTGGGCGGCAAGTACGGCGTCGAGAACCGTCCCGGCGGTGTTCGCGCGGTGAACGCGCTGTTCGGCACCGAGAACCTGCGCCGCGTCGAGCCGCTGTTGCAGTTGTTGCGCGACGTCGCAAGGCAACTCGACGCCAAGCCGGCACAGGTGGCGCTGGCCTGGTTGATCAGCTATCCGGGCGTCGTGGCCATTCCCGGCGCGTCCAGCGTCGAACAGCTCGAGTTCAACGTCGCGGCCGCCGACATCGAGCTACCCACCGAATCCCGGGACGCGCTGACCGAGGCGGCCCTGGCGTTCCGGCCGACGTCGGCGGCGCGCTTCCTCACCGACCTGGCGCGAGAGAAGCTGATCCGCCGCTGACCGGCCCGTTACGACTGATTGGCCTCGGCGAACGCGGCGGGGCTGGCCGGCGCGCCGCGGGCAACCACGAGCGGCATCGACGTCGAGGAGTTGGTGCGCAGGATCGTGTGCACCACGTCGATGAGGTCCTCGACGGGCATCAATTTGCCGGGCATGCAGCCGCGCGACGACCACAGCGGCACCGCCTTCATGGCGAGGTCCATGTCCCAGCCCTCGTTCATTCCCGTCGCCGCGTCGCCCTCTCCACCCGCGCACTCCCCGACGATCAGGCAGGTGAAGCCGACGTCGGAATGTTCGGCCCGCCACGCCTCCACCAGCCGTTCCAGGGCCGCCTTGCTGACGCCGTACGCGCCCAGGCCCGGCCAGGGCGGCCCGAACGTCCCGGCGTCCGAGGAGAGGTACACGGCCTTGCCGGCCGAGGCGGTCAGGTGCGGTATCGCCGCGGCCGTCACCAGCGACGCGCCGATGACATTGGTGTCGAAGATGCGCCGCCACGTGTCGGCGTCGGTGTCGACCATGCGGACCAGCGGCCCGACGGCGGGTGTGTAGACGATGTTGTCGATCCCGCCCAGGGCATCAGCGGCACCGTCGATGGCCGAGCGGCAGGATGCCTCGTCGGTGACATCGCATTCGACGGCGATCGCGTTCAGGCCGGCCTCCTCGGCCGCGGCTTCGATGCGCTGCAGACGCCGGGCAAGAAGCGCGACGTGCTCGCCGCGCTGCGCGAGACCGACACCTATGCAACGGCCCAGTCCACTGGAAGCGCCGACCACCACTGTCCTTGACATATTCGCCCTCTCTTGTAACGCAAGACGCCGTCGCGAGAAACCTACCGGATACGGCGCGGCGGGTGGTGATCACTCGCTACTTACGTCCGATCGGCGGTGTTTCGGTGGCCCGACTTGGCCCGGTACATGGCCTCGTCCGCTCGCGCGGTGACGGCGTCGACGGACTCGGCGGGACGGGCAAGCGAGGCGCCGATGCTCAAGGTGGCGCAGACCGTGTTGCCGGATACGTGGATCGGCTCGGCGACGCGGCGGCGAATCTTCTCCGCGATCTGGGAGAGCTCGTCGGCGCTGCGGACGCCGGGCAACAGGATGAGTATTTCGTCGCCGCCCGTCCGCCCCACGGTGTCCCCGCGGCGAACGCTCGCCCGGATCCGCGCCGCCACGGTTGCCAGTACGACGTCCCCCATGCCGTGTCCCCATTTATCGTTGATCGCCTTGAAGTGGTCGACGTCGCAGAACAGGACGCCGACGCGCGTTCCGAGGGGTTGCGGTTGCTCCAGCGCGGCCTCGAGCCGGGCGAGGGCCTCGGTCCGGTTCACCAACCCGGTGAGGGTGTCGAACCGCGCCAACCGTTCCAGTCGCTGTTCGGCCTCGACCTGATCGTCGACCACCCGCAACGCCGCGATCAGCCCATCGGTTTTGCGCTGGGCGTCGGTGTAGGGCTTTCCGTGACCGTCGACCCAGTGGTAATCGCCGTCGACGGAACACACCCGGAACCGTTGGAGGACCTGTTCGCCACCCGCGATCCGGCGCAGGGCCGTTTGGAGTTTGCCGCGATCCTCGGGGTGGATGCGGCGGGCGAGATCCGAGCCTGTCCACCGGTGCAGCGGACCGCCCAGCGCGGGTTCCACGGACGGCGAGATCCACGCGACCTCACCGTCGCGAAAGTGCACGATGATGTCCACCGCATTGTCCGCGAGAAGGCGATACCGCATCTCGGCCTCGGCGCGTTGCGTGCTGGCCAGCTCCTTGGCGATCAGGAGTTGCTGCTCGCGCTGGCTGAAGTAGAAGGTCACCGCCCCGACGATTGCGGCTCCCAACAGGATCGAGAAGGTCCACTGCGCGTTGTCGTCCGGGCCGAGCCCCAGAAAGATCGGTCTCGACAGGGCCACGCCGAGCGGAAAGCCGGCGAGGATGCCGAGCAACCGAACCAGTGACCGCCGGTCGGGACGGGCGAGCAGCCACGCCAGCGGAAACCGGTCCGGGCGTGCCAGCGAGGTGGCGACGGCCAGCAGCAGCAGAGCCAAGGCCGCGAGGAACGCCTGCCCCTTTGACGGCGAGACGCCCACCAACGCCAATGCATCGAACAAGTAGGCCGCGACCGTGACGAACGGGATGGCCGTACCACCCACAATGCACATCGGCCAGACCACGCGGACCCAACGGTCCACCCGGATCAGCGCAACGGCGGTCGCCGAAGGCAGGGCCGACAACGCGGTCTGAACGCTCGGGCGCCCCGGCCAGGACCACTGGTATGTGCCCACCGCGTTGCCGAACCAGACCCTGTCCAGGGTGAACGGGCCGACGCTCACGTACTCCGCGAGGACGATGACGGCGGACACACCCACGCCTGCGGCCAAGGTGCGTCCGACCCATACCCGTTCGCGCGATGGCCGGCCCCATTGCGCCAGGATCGCCGCACCCAGCCCGGCCAGCCACAGCGCGGTCCACGGCATCATTGGCGGCCAGGTCGGATAGATCCGCGTCAGCTGCTCGATGCCGGCCGCCCAACCCACCCACGTCAACACGGCGACGGCGAGCACCACCAGCGCGGCGACCCGCCCGGAGGTGTTCATCGGTGATTCCAGGCGCGCGTCGGGCCCCGGCCTGTCCATCTGCTGTCCCTCTCGTTCCCGGCGATCGACGCGCGGCATCGACATGTGCGAAAAAGTTAGCCGATGCGGCCTTGTCGGCGAGAGCAATTCGCTCGATCCGCGGAAAACGCCGCCGTCCCGAGCCGACGACGATCGGCTAGTTCGAGGGAAGTCCGCGCAGGACGACCGCGGTGTGGGCTGGCACGTCGAGCCCGCCGGCCCCGGGCACCTCGTCGGCGGGCGTGGTCTCGTCGGGCCCGGTGTACACGACGACCTGCCAGGCTGCACCGAATTCCTTTGGTGGAAGGGTGAATTCGATCGGTTCATAGTGCGCGTTGAAGCACAACAGGAACGAGTCGTCCAGCACCCGTTGGCCCCGCTCATCACGGCCCGGAATGCCGTGGCCGTTGAGGAACACCGCGACCGACTTCGCGAAGCTTGCGCCCCAGTCCTCGTCGGTCATCTCCGCACCCTCGGGGGTGAACCACGAGATATCGGGCAGGCCGTCCTGGCCCCGCCGGCCCACCGGCTTACCGGAAAAGAACCGGCGCCGGCGGAACACCGGGTGATCGGCACGCAGCGCCGACACCGTCCGGACGAACTCCAGCAGGCCCGCATCGGCGCTGCCCCAATCGATCCAGGTGAGCTCGTTGTCCTGACAATAGCCGTTGTTGTTGCCGTCTTGGGTGCGCCCGAGTTCGTCGCCGTGGCAGATCATCGGAACACCCTGGGACAACAGCAGGGTGGTCAGGAAGTTGCGCTGCTGGCGGGCGCGCAGGGCGTTGACGGTGTCGTTGTCGGTTGGCCCCTCGGCACCGCAGTTCCAGGACCGGTTGTGGCTTTCGCCGTCGTTGTTGTCCTCCCCGTTGGCCTCGTTGTGCTTCTCGTTGTAGGACACCAGGTCGCGCAGCGTGAAGCCGTCGTGGGCGGTGACGAAGTTGATCGACGCCACCGGCCGCCGCGCGGTGTGCTCGTAGAGGTCTGCCGATCCGGAGAGCCGGTAGGCGAATTCGTCGAGGGTGGCGGGCTCGCCACGCCAGAAGTCGCGGACCGTGTCGCGGTACTTTCCGTTCCATTCCGTCCACTGCGGCGGGAAGTTGCCCACCTGATAGCCGCCCGGCCCGACATCCCACGGTTCGGCGATCAGCTTGACCTGGCTGACCGTCGGATCCTGTTGTACGAGTTCAAAAAACGTCGACAGCCGGTCGACGTCGTAGAACTCGCGGGCCAGGGTGGCGGCCAGGTCGAAGCGGAAGCCGTCGACGTGCATCTCGGTCACCCAGTAGCGCAGGGAATCCATGATCAACTGCAACGCGTGGGGATGCCCGACGTTCAGGCTGTTGCCCGTGCCGGTGTAGTCCATGTAGTACTGCTTGTCGTCGTCGACCAGCCGGTAGTACGCGGCGTTGTCGATGCCCCGCATCGACAGGGTCGGGCCCAGGTGATTGCCCTCGGCCGTGTGGTTGTAGACCACGTCGAGGATGACCTCGATGCCGGCCTCGTGCAGCGACCGCACCATGGCCTTGAACTCCTGCACCTGCCCGCCGGGCGTGGTGGCGCCGGAGTATTTGGTATCGGGCGCCAGGAAACCGATCGTGTTATAGCCCCAATAGTTGGACAGCCCTTTGTCGATCAGGGTGGAGTCATTGGCGAAGTGGTGCACGGGCATCAATTCGATCGCCGTGACACCGATGCCCTTGAGGTGCTCGATGATCACCGGGTGCGCCACCGCGCCGTAGCTGCCGCGCAGCTGTTCGGGGATGCCCGGGTGGGTCTGGGTCAGGCCCTTGACGTGCGCCTCGTAGACGACGGTGTCGGCGTAATGGTGGTCGGGTGGGCGGTCGTTGCCCCAATCGAAGTAGGGGTTGATCACCACCGACTTGGGCATGCTGGGCGCCGAGTCGTCGTCGTTGCGGCTGTCGGGGTCGCCGAAGTTGTAGCCGAACAGGGACTGGTTCCACTCGAAGTTGCCGTCGATGGCCTTCGAATACGGATCCAGCAACAGCTTGTTCGCATTGCACCGCAGCCCCGCCGCCGGATCGTGGGGACCGTGCACGCGGTAGCCGTAACGCTGGCCCGGTTCGATGCCGGGGATGTAGGCGTGCCAGACGAATCCGTCCACCTCGGGCAGGGCCACCCGGCTCTCGGCGCCCTCTGCGTCGAACAGGCATAGCTGTACCCGCTCGGCCACCTCGCTGAACACGGCGAAGTTGGTGCCCGCACCGTCATACGAAGCGCCCAGCGGGTAGGCCTTGCCCGGCCACACCTCTCCGGTCGGCGTGGGGGCAGTGGCCTCTGAGGCCTCTGCGGCCTCTGCGGCCTCTGCGGGAGTCATGGCGCATTCAATACCCCGCCGGCGCCGGCGTCAAACTCCCGGGCCGCCGCCTCGCATGCCGACGGTAAGCGAAACCCCTTGCGGCAGATACGGTCACCCGTCGAAACGGCGGTGCCGCCCGCGGCGCCCGGTCGTGATCAGTGCCGTCGGTGCCGGAGCGGATGCTCGCTCTCGATCAGCGCCCGCGCGATTTCGATCAGCTTGATGTTGGATTGTTGCGAAACCCGGGTGAGCAACTGGAACGCTTCGACGGCGTCGATGTCGAAGCGCTCCATGATGACTCCCTTCGCCTGCCCGATGATGTCTCGCGATGTCAGCGCGCTACGAAATTGGTCCTGGCGGCGCATCATCGACCACGCCAGGGCGGTGTGCGTGGCGAATACCGTGCCGACTTCCACTGACTCCTCACCGAACGCGTGCGGCTGGTCGGCATAGAAATTGAGCGAGGCGATACTGCTGACGTCGATGAACAACTCGTAGGACAGGATGGAGCGGATCGGGGTCTGCTCGAGCGCCAGCCGGCGGTAACGCAACCAGCGCCGTTCGGAGTTCAGGTCGGCGATGTGCATCATGTGGTGCTCCCAGGCCGCGGCCAGGCAAGGCCCCTCGCCGGAGCTGTTCTGGATGGCGTCCAGGACCATCGGGTAGCGATGCGTGGCAACCACACTGCTGACCGACGTGCTCGCCTCGGCCAGCGTGATCCCGCCGTACTGCGAGCCGGTCACGTGGTGGACCCCATTGTCGAGGAGTTCGTGCAGCCCGGTCGCGGTGTCGCTTTGTTCACGCTCCAGATTGGTCAGCAGCTCCACCAGTTGATTGGCAATCGTGGCATTGCCATCTCGCATAGCATCACCCCCGGAGCCGTCGTGACCCGCAGAGCCCTCATAGCGTCGCGGTGGTATTGCCAAATCCGCGAATACCAACGCTCAACGAGAAGTCTAAGATCCATTTAACGAAACGCAAGCGAGATAGCGAAACCGGTAGATGCTTGCGGCGGTCCCGGTCTCCGAGCGAGGAAGCATCCCGGCGGCCGATACCGCGGTTCGTATAATAAGGCATTGCTGCTCAACGGTTTTCATGGTTCGCATCCGAATTATTGCCGCTCAAATGCGGCGCGGCCCTGCCCACCGCGGAGTCCGCCTACACTCGGGACGGTGACCTCCATCGTGATCGTGGGAAGCGGCTTCGCCGGATTCACGTGAGCCCGGCGCCTGGCCCGAATTCTGCGCCGGCGGCACGCACCCGTCGACATCACGATGATTTCTCCGGTCGACTACATGTTGTACACACCGTTGCTGCCCGACGTGGCCGGCGGGGTCGTCGACGCCCGCTTTGTCGCTGTCCCACTGGCTAATTCGCTGCGGGGCGTGCACGCGGTGCGCGGTCGTGTCGATGGGGTCGACTTCGCGCAACAGACGCTGACATACTGCGATCCCGAAGAACGCAGCCATTCCATGTTCCTGGGACCGGCTGGTGCTCACGCCGGGGTCGGTGACGCGGTTACTCGAGATCCCGGGGCTCGCGACGCACGCGCGCGGGTTGAAGACCACCGCCGAGGCCCTCTACTTGCGCGACCACTTCGTCGAGCAGCTGGAGCTGGCCAACATCGAAGACGATCCCCGGGTGGCCGCCGCCCGGCGCACCGTCGTGGTGGTCGGCGCCTCATATTCGGGCACCGAACTGGTGGCGCAGCTACGGGCGCTCGCCGACGCGGCAGCCAAACAGATGGGCTTCAACCCTTCCGAAGTGCGCTTCCTGCTGCTGGACCTGGCCGAGCAGGTGATGCCCGAGGTGGGCAAGAAACTCGGCGAGGCCGCGCTCAAGGTGCTGCGACGGCGCGGAATCGATGTCCGGCTCGGTGTCACACTCAAGCAAGCGCACGCCGATCATGTTGTGCTAAGCGATGATTCGCGTATCGACACGCACACGATCGCCTGGGTGACGGGGGTGGCCGGCGCCCCGTTGTCTCCATCGGGTTGTCCTCCGAGAACGACGCACGATTCACGGCCAGCGAAGGCATCCCGATGCCCAAGACGAGCTGAGCACGCGGCCCGAGTCAGCCTTCGGCCGACTGCTGCGCCTTCGCGTAGGCGAGCTGAAGAAAATCCGCTCCGGCCAACGCGCTGAAGACACCCGCGATCAGTCGGGTGAACTGGGGCACGAACACCAGGCCGATGGCAAACCCGGTGGCGACCCACATGTCCAGGCAGAACGGGCAGGTCAACAGCTCCCCCATGCTGTGCCGCAGCTGGCTGTGCTCCCGGGCCTCTTCGTGGACCTCGGCCGGGCCCCCCGTGCCGGCATAATGCGTGAACGGAGCGCGTAAGGGGCTCGTCACCGCGTCTTTGCTCAGCGTTCGCGAGAGCTTGTGGGTGCCCAGGGTGAGAATGATCAGATCCTGGATCCGCCAGCGCGCCGGCAAGCTACGGCCGCTGACCACGCCGGCCGCCACCGCGGCCGTCACCACGACGCCGTAGACCGCCAGCACCACCAGATAGCCCCCCAGTGGCCGGGGATTGTCGCCGCGGTAGGCGTCCGCTTCCTGACGTGCGCCGTCCACCACCTGAGCGCCGGTTTCGGTCAACTCACCCATCGTCTCTCCTTCGAAGGCATAACGGGTCGAATACCCGACGCCCGTCGGCGCAATCGGCGGTCAGCTCAGCGTGGCGACTCTTCCCCATCCCGAGACTCGGCGGACTTCGCCACCGTGGCGGCCTCTCGCAGCGTGCGGTTGGTGGACCGCAGGTCGGTGTTGGCGGCCGACAGCGTCGCGTTGTCGTCTTCGAGATCGAGGATGCGCGCGATGCCGGACAGGTTGACGCCGGCCTCGACCAGCCCACTGATGCGCTTGAGCCGCGTCAGGTCGTCGGCGCTGTAACGGCGGGTTCCCCCTTGACTTCTCGCCGGTGTGAGCAGGCCATAGCGTTCGTAAAGCCGCAATGATTGCACGGGAATCCCGGACAGTTCGGCGGCCACCGAGATGCCGTACACGGCATGGTCGGACGCCGGGGCATCGCCACGGTGGTCGACCATCGCACATCCCCTCAGTTGATTCACCTAAGAAATCTTCATAGCACACTTGCGTCAATGTGTCGATGGTGCTATATCAAATCTATGTCGTTAGACATAGACAATTTCCGGACCACCGCCTAGATCGGAGTGAGAGGTGACAACCATGCTGATGCGTTCAGATCCCTTCCGTGATCTCGACCGCTTTGCCCATCAGGTTCTCGGTACGGCCGCCCGGCCGGCGGTCATGCCGATGGACGCCTGGCGCGAAGGCGAGCAGTTCGTCGTCGAGTTCGACCTGCCCGGCATCGATCCCGATTCACTCGACATCGACATCGAGCGCAACGTGGTGACCGTGCGGGCCGAACGGCCGGCCGTCGACCCCAACCGCGAGATGCTGGCCACCGAGCGGCCGCGCGGCGTGTTCAGCCGCCAGCTGGTGCTCGGCGAAAACCTCGACACCGACAAGATTCAGGCCTCCTATTCCGAAGGCGTCCTGCGTCTGCGCATCCCGGTGGCCGAGAAGGCCAAGCCCCGCAAGATCGCGGTCGGCCGCGGCGACGCTCCCCCGGCCGTCGCAGACAGCGCCGTCCAGCACGAGGTGATCAACGCCTGACCGAACGGCGGGCCGGGCGGCGGCCGCAGGGGCACGCACGCGTATCGGCCTCGCGGCCGCCGCCCGCAGGGCACTGAGCTAGGAACCAAGGTGGAAGCGACACGGGAACTCAACGGCCAAACGGCTAGCGTCGAACGGGCCCTATCCGGCGGCGACGCGCAACCCGCGGGCTGGTTTCGGTTTTACTTCACCGATCAGCGGTGGGAATGGTCGGAACAGGTGCAGCGAATGCACGGGTACGAGCCGGGCAGCGTCGTTCCCACCACCGATCTGGTGCTCTCGCACAAACACCCCGATGACCGCGGACAGGTCGCGGCCACCATCGATCAGATCGTGAATACCCGCCAGGCGTTCAGCACCCGCCACCGGATCATCGACACCGGTGGAAACGTACGCCACGTCGCCGTGGTCGGCGATCGGCTCTACGACGACGAGGGCTACGTGATCGGAACGTACGGGTTCTACATCGACGTCTCCGGACCGAACGGACAGGTGCACGAGGACGTCGTGAGCGCGAAACTCGCTGAGATCAGCGAGAATCGGGCCGGCATCGAACAAACCAAGGGCATGCTGATGCTGATCTACGGACTCAGCGACAGCGCGGCCTTCGAATTGCTCAGGTGGCTTTCGCAGGAGTCGAATGTCAAGCTGCGACCGCTCGCCGAGCAGATCGCCCAAGACTTCCGCGGCGCCGGCATGCCGCTCAACACCCAGTCGGAATTCGACCACCTTCTCCTGACGGCGCACCGGCGCGTTCGGCCCGCCGATACCGGTGAGAAAATTGCTGCAGGACAATATGTTTCGTCGTCAGCGATCGAGCAGCGAAGCGATCCAGTGCACCCCGGTGCCGCCGTCGCCGGTCACCCCGACCAGTCCGGCGGAGTCGGCGGCTGGCCGGCCTGCTGATTCAGCTTCGACGCAAACACCGCCGCCTGGGTACGGCGCTCCATGCCGAGTTTGGCCAGTAACCGGGACACATAGTTCTTCACCGTCTTCTCCGCGAGGAACATTCGCGCGGCGATTTGCCGGTTGGTCAGCCCCTCGGCGAGTAGTCCGAGCAGCGTTCGTTCCTGTTCGGTCAAGCCCGACAGCGGGTCCTCGCGCGTCGCCGAGCCGCGCAGGGTCGCCATCAGCGCGGCGGCCGCCCGGTTGTCCAGCAGCGATTTCCCGGCGCCCACCTCTTTGATCGCATGGGCCAGCTCCATGCCCTTGATGTCTTTGACGACAAACCCGCTGGCGCCGGCCAGGATCGCCTCGAGCATCGCCTCGTCGGAGGTGAACGACGTCAACATCAGGCAGCGCAGGTCGGGATGATCGGAGATGAGGTCGCGGCACAGTTCGATGCCGTTGCCGTCGGGCAGGCGTACGTCGAGCACGGCGACGTCGGGCTGTGCCGCCGGTATCCGTGCCTTCGCTTCGGCCACCGTGCCGGCCTCGCCGACGATTTCCAGGTCGGGATCGGAGGCGAGAAGGTCGGAAAGGCCACGGCGGACGACTTCATGGTCATCGACCAGGAACACTCTGACCATGGCGCGCTCCTCCTGCCGGTCCGGCAACTGACACATGTGCGGCAAACACGTCCAATATCCCATATATTCGATGGGAAAACGTCGAGGTGTAACTGGTTCAACGACATTGGTCCCCGCGGGATGGGACCTTCGGCCGGCGAGTTGCCGGCGGCGGGTCAATAGCATTGTGGGAGCGGCCGATTGCGGGCATGCACAGAAGGGAACGGTCGATGGCCGATGACGGGGTCGTCATCCTCGCAGCGCATGAGTGCTGGGAGCTCCTCGCAAGCCGGGCGCTGGGGCGGCTGGTCACCTACGCCGGCGGTCAACCCGACATCTTCCCGGTCAACTACGTCGTCCAACGGCGTACCGTGCTGTTTCGCACGGCGGAGGGAACCAAGTTGGTCAGCTCCGCGATCAACAATCGCGTGCTCTTCGAAGTCGACGACCATAACGTCGCCGAGGCATGGAGCGTGATCGTCAGGGGGACCGCACGTTCACTGCGCACGCCGGAGGAACTCGAGGACGCCGAGCGCGCGCAGGTGTTGCCGTGGACGATGTCGGAAAAGACGCACTATGTGCGCATCGTTCCCGAGACCGTCACCGGCCGCCGATTCCGGTTCGGGTCACCCCTGGATGATGTCCGGGGCAGCTGATCAGTTCACCCAGTCGACGAAGTCGTCGAGGTCACGCCGCGGCGTCGCCGGCAACGGATCCGCGTTGATCGGCGCCCAGCCCACCCGGAGCAGCATCTGCGGGTAGTCGCTGTCGCCGAAGATGTCGGAGCGGACCGCTTCGCGCGTTTCGGCGGTCTCCAACGGTTCGGTGACCGGGCAACTCGCCAACCCCGTCGACGTCGCGGTGAGCAGCACCGCGCTGGTGGCTTCCCCGGCGCGTAGCCGCGCCATCCGGTCGTCGCGGCGGGTTCCCAGCGCGAGTACCACGGCATTGTCGTCCGCTGAGGACGAGTCCGGTGCCATCGGCAGCGCCGCACCGGCGAACAGGCGACTCGGGATCTTGGCCTCCGGGTCCGGTAAGGGCGCATTGCGGGCGGGGACACCCGCGACCGAGAAGTAACGCCCACTCCATTCGGTGAGCTCCGCGAGATAGCCCTGGGTCAGGTGATCGCGGACCGATTGAGCGACGATCTCATGCAGGCTGTCGATGTCCTCCACCTGGCACAGCGTGACGCCGGTGCGCGCGGCCCGCGCCGCCATGAGCGCGATATCGCCCATGGGCACCGGCCAGGAGTTGTAGTGGCGCCGATCCGTTCGCCGCCGCGGGATGGCCGCGGCGAGCGCGATGTCGACGAAATCGGCCGGGTGAGGGGAAAGTTCGATCGTGGCGAGATGACCGGGTTCGGCGGCATCCGGCAGCCGAGCCACCGTGGATCGCCATCCGACCGCCGCGAACGCCACGACGCAGTGATGCAGCGCCGTGCCGCAACTCAAGATCAAATCACGGCCGTCGGGGTCGGTGTTGGGCAGCTGCCGGCCGGCGTCCGCGTGCAGGTGCAGGCCGGCCGCGTCGACCCGCCACCGCCACGGTTGGGTGTTGTGCACCGAGGGGGCTCGCGATGCGAGCGTCAAAGCCGTCCGGACCGTTGCCGCGTCCGGAAAGCGGGGGGTCATGCCATGGTCCCCTCTCTTAGCGCCGTGTTTGTCTCCACGATCGCGGCTTCGGACCGAGGCCACGAGGGCACGAGGGCACCAGCTGAAGGGACTTTTGGCTATATCCTCCGACGGTCCGTCGCAGGGCTGGCCGTATTCACGCTGGCCCGATGGTGAATCAGGGCCCTTGGCCCGGATCCGTAAGGCTACTGGGATCTCTGCGGCGCGAGGACATCTGGCGCGTCAGCGGCGCCCCGGCTGCGCGCGGCCGACACGCCGGCGATCGATGTGCAGGCGATGGTGAGCAAGGAGCCGAACATCAACGCCGACGCTTCGCCTGCGGCAAGGAGGTGCTGCTGGGTGCCGATGGTGGCCGCGGCCACCGGCACGCCGAGCTGCGCCGCCGAAAGCACCCCGAACGCGAGTGGTTGCCCGAGCAGCCACCCGGCGCAATGGGCCAGCACGGCGCCGAATCCCAGTCCCGCACCCAGCAGAATCAGCCTCGGGTGCGCGCCCAGTTCACGTACCTGCAGCGAAGCGCCCAGCCACACGAAAAACAGCGGGCTGAAAAACCCCTCGGTGATGCCGAATAGCTGACGTGCCAACCGCCGCGGTTCGCCGACCGCGCCGATCACCAGGCCCACCGCGAAACCCGCCAGCATGATGGACACGTGGGTGGTGACGGCCAGCGCCGCCAACCCAAACAGCACCAGCAGGCTCGTCCGCAATTCCAGCGCAAACCGGTGCTCCTCGGAATAGCGGTGGAGGCGGGTGCGCCAGCCCTTTCGGTCCACGGTGTGAAGCACCACGAAGAGTGCCACCGCGAAACCCGCCACCGCCAGCGCGCCGAGCGCCGCCGTCGGCGCCCGCTGGGTATCAATCACCAAGGGCAGTAACACGATGCAGGCGGCGTCCGCAATGGCGATCTGGGTTGTCACGGACAGCACCTGCCGTCCCCGCAACCGCAGCGAATCGATTACCGGCAAGGCCAGCGCCGCCGATGACGAGGCCATCAGAACCGCATAGAGCGCCGGATGGCCGGTTCCGAATATCGCTGCCAGGCCGAACCCCAGCGCCACCGCGACGCCCCCCGCCAGCATCGCGCGTGCCGCGGCCCGCGGCAATGCCGAGCGCACGGCGCCGGTCCGGACCGGAACATGGGTACCCACAACGAACATCACCAGCGCGAAGCCGATATTCGCCAGCAGCTGAAATGTCGGGTCGGCGACATCGATGAGGTCGAAGCCGGTCCTGCCGACCAAGCAGCCCACGACCAGCTCACCGATGACCACCGGTATCCGGAAGCGCCTGACGGAGGCCAGCAGTGGACCGGCAAACCCGACGGCGCACAGCAGCGCCAGGGTGTGGAAGCCGAATTCTTGCACCAGGCCATTTTGCAGTGTCGCGCATCAAACGGGGCGCATCGGCGCGCTCAGGCGTCGATCACCACGCGGCCGTTTTTCGCCCGGGAAACGCAGACGAGCATCTCGTCGTCGCTCTCCGCGGCGCTCCCCCGCCGATCAACCTGTCCGGCAAGCACTTTCACCTTGCAGGTGCCGCAGAAGCCCTGCTGGCACGAATAGGCCGTCGTCGAGTCGCGGTCGAGCATGACGTCCAGCGCTGAGCGGTTCGCCGGCACGCACAGCACCCGCTGCGAGCGCGCCAGTTCCAGTTCGAAGGGGACGCCGTCGATCACCGGCGGCGGTCCGAATCGTTCGTAGTGCAGCGGCGCGTCGGCGTGTTCGTCGCGCGCGGTGCGCACCGATTCCAGCAGCGCGGTGGGGCCGCACACGTAGACGGCTGTCGTCGGCGCCGCGCCGGCGAGCAGGTCCGCCGCGGTGGGGATGCCGCCGCGCTCGTCGTCGGCCCACACGGTGACCCGGTCCGGTGCGACCGCCACCACGTCGTCGAGCAGCGGCATGTAGTCCCGGCTGCGCCCGGCGTAGACGGCGCGCCAATCGATCCCGCGCTGCTGCGCCGCCTGGATCATGGGCAGGATGGGCGTCACCCCGATGCCGCCGATCACGAACAACACCTCGCGCTCGTCGGTGACGAGATAGAACGCGTTGCGGGGTCCCTCGAACTCGAGCGCATCTCCCACCTTGAAGGTGTCGTGCATTTCGTTTGAGCCACCGCCGCCGTCGGGAATGCGGTGAACGGCGATGCGATAGTCGGTGCGCCGCCCGGGTGCACCGCACAGCGAATACTGCCGGCGGCGGCCCGACGGGAGCCGGACGTCGATGTGCGCGCCGGGCGTCCAGGACGGCAGCAACCCACCGTCCGGGTCGGCCAGCGTCAACGCGACCACATCGGGCGTCAGCAGCTCACGTTTGGTCACGACCGCGATGTTGGTCCGCTGCACGGGCGAGACCTGCGCGGGCGTCCACCGCGACGCCGACGCCATGCCGCCGAACAGTGTGCCGATCCCGTACAGCGCCGTGTACATCCGGTCGCGTCTGCGCCGGCCGTACAGGTCGGCCGGAATGCTGTCCCAAATGGCCCGTGTCACAGTCGTCCTCACATCTAGCCCACGTCGTCGCGACGTGCAGGCTCCGAAGTCGTGTCGACCCACTCGCCGGTGAACCCGGCGATGACGTCGGGATGCGAGGTGACCGCCCAATGGCCGCCGTCGATCGGGACGACCCTGCCGCCGTCCGGAATGGAGCCGGTAAACCGTTGCAGGGCAGGCGATACGAAAAAGTCCCGGCGGGCGATGAGCACCTGCACCGGTATCCGGGTCTGCGGCAGCCGCTGCAGGGGTGACAGGATCGGCCCGGGCATGTTCGCCCGGTACAGGTTGAGCCCGTTGAGGTAGTCATCGGCTGACCGAGTCGTCGCCGCACGTAGCCGGCCGCTGCCGCGCCGGCGGCCGATGCGTTCAACCGCGGCGAAGACTTTCACGGTCGCCCGCGACCGGATCGCCAACTCCGGCACGCCCGGGCAGAGGAAGAACCA
This sequence comes from Mycobacterium sp., assembly GCF_004298145.1. GTDB lineage: Bacteria > Actinomycetota > Actinomycetes > Mycobacteriales > Mycobacteriaceae > Mycobacterium. Next base: position 32,436 of record NZ_SCRH01000032.1, on the reverse strand, counting down.
GATGTACGAGGAGGCCAGGACCTGCTTGACGACATCGAAGACGGCGCGCGGGGTGCGCGCCGACCGCAGGAACCTGCCCGCATAGTTCAGGTGCGGCCCGGAGATCGACGTGAACGAGGCGATCTTGTCCATCACCGAGTCGTCGGTGACCGCCGCCCAGCCCTGGATCGAACCCCAGTCGTGGGCCAATAGGTGAACCCGGCCCACCCCGAGGCTGTCGATCACCGCGCCGATATCGGAAACAAGCTGGGGCAGAAGGTAACCCGTGCGCTTTGCCGGCCTGGAGGATTCACCGGCCCCACGCACATCATAAGCCACGACGTTGAACCGGTCGGAAAGTTCTTGTGCGACACCGTCCCACACGTGGTGGTTATCCGGATAGCCGTGGATCGCCAACACGGTGGGGCGCCGGCGGTCGATCTCCGTGTGGGCGTGGACCGCCAGAGAAACGCCGTCGGAGGCGATCACGGTGCTGGACTGGGTCATTCTCGAGCGCTCCGTGTTCAGTGCGACGCGCGGGCGGCGGGTGAGCGGGCCAGGTAGTCGACCGCGCGTCCCACACCGCCCAGCTGGGATGGGTGGAAACTCGGCGTGTAGTAGGCACCGATGACCCGCAGGAACTGAAATGGCCCGGGCACCAAGCCTCTTCGGGCCGCACCGAAGTAGTCCCGCCAGCGCGGTTTGGACCCCGGCGGCAGGTAGGGGTCAACGGAGTACATGAATCGCACGCCGCGGATGAACAGCCACAGCAGCGCCGGCGTCACCAGCAGCTGGGTGCGCACCTGCCGCCAATACCCGGCGCGCAGATGCTTCATGGTGTCGAAGGCGACCGCTTTGTGCTCGACTTCCTCCGCGCCGTGCCAGCGCAGCAGGTCCAGCATCACCGGGTCGGTGCCCATGGCGTCGTGCTGCGGGGTGTCCAGAATCCATTCGCCCAGGATCGCGGTGTAGTGCTCGAGCGCCGCCACCATCGATACCCGCTCGAGCAACCAGCTCTGCCGTCGGCGCCGGCTCCAGCGCGGGCGATCACCGATGAGTTGGCCGAACAGCCAACGCATCTGGTCGGTGAACGGCGTGACGTCGACGTCGTTGGCCGCGAAGTGTCCGACCACCCCCGCGTGCGCCTGGGAGTGCATGGCCTCCTGGCTGATGAATCCCTGCACATCACGGCGCAATTGGTCGTCCTTGATCAGCGGCAAGGTGTCCTTGAACGCGTCGACGATGAACTCCTCACCCGCCGGCAACAACAGGTGCAGCACGTTGCAGAAGTGGGTGGCGAAGGGCTCGTTGGGGACGTAGTAGAACGGCAGCGTCGACCAGTCGAAGTCGACGTCGCGCGCCTGCAGGACGATCCGCTCGTGATCGAGCGAGGCGTCATGCGGACCCGCTGCCTTGTCATCGACGGTGAACATCGGGGCACCCCTCATGTCGCTAGGTTGTCGCGTGCTAGGCGCTGCGTTGTGCGTCATCCTCCACCTCGGTGATCAGACGCTCGCTGCGCAGGAACCGGACCAGATGATCGACGGTGTCGGTCAGGGCCGGCTCGCGCAGACGGACCTTGGCCAGCCCCCGCCGGTGGCGGTACTGCGTGTTGTCGTAGCGCTTGTCGCGCATCGCCGCGATCTTGCCGGCCGACCGGCTGAGGAAATCGACCAGCGGATACATCTGGTCATTCGGCGTGCAGCGGCGGTTCAGCTGCTCGGTGAAGGACGGGATGTCATGGTAATCAAAGCGATACCCGTACCGTTCGGACAAGATCCGGGTGATGTCGGTGAGGTTGTAGTAGTCGTCGGCGGTCATATTGAAGACCGGCGCCCCGGTGCTGCCCGGCTCATCCGGCAGGTCCATCAGCGCGACGATGTGATCCGCGATCAAGTCCGCCGGCAGCAGGCTGATCTGGTTGAGCGCGTTGACGGCCAGACCGTGCTCGATCATGAACGCCGTCAGGCGCACCAAGATGTCGTCCTGGCTGCCGAAGCCCGCCCGCGTGGGCGAGATCAGCGACGGCCGGTAGATGCGGACATCGAGCCCTTTGCGCTGTGCGGCCAGCGCCAGCTGCTCGCCGACCCACTTGGTCTGCGAGTAGCCGAAGTCCAGGCCGGTCATCTTCTCGTTCGCGTCCCACTCCCCGACCACCGGCTCGGTGCTCCAACCGTAGATGAAGGTGCTCGAGACCAGATGGAAAGCCTTGCGGTGGGCGGTCATCGCCAGCCGCAGCAGCTCGCGGGTGCCCTCCACGTTGGCGGGCCGCAGGGCGTCGTAGGTGCGGACGTAGTTGACCAGGGCGCCGTTGTGCACGACGGCGCCGATGTCCTCGGCCAGTTGCCCGAAGGCCGCCTCCCCGATGCCCAGCGCGGGCTCGGCGAGATCGCCACAGATCACCCGCACCCGCGCCCGGACCTCGGCTTCCAGCGCCGGTGTCCAGAGCTGGGCGCGCCGCAGCGACGCGACGATGCGGTCCAGACCGTGCGCCGCATCCGTGGCGCGCACCAGCGCGTGCACGGTGTGGGGCGTGCGGCCGAGCAGGCTGGCCACCAGGAACGGCCCCAGGAATCCGGTCGCGCCGGTCAGCAGGATGTCGGTGGGCGCGCCCGGTCGCGCGGGCGCCGGCTCCGGCAGCGGCAGGGCGGCGTCGGCGCGCATCTGGGCGGCCTCGTATGCCTCGTACTCGGTAGAGATCTGATCCAGCGCGCGGCGCAAGGCGTCGAGCGGCTGCCCGGACCCCTGGCCGAATTGCCTTATCAGCCCGAAGAATTCGGCCACCGTCAGCCGCTGGAGCAGGCGCGTGTTTACCTCCTCGGCGAGCTCGCCCGCGCCGTGCTCTTCGAGCAGGGTCTGCAGGTCGGTGCGGAGTTCGGCCAGGCTCAGTGAGTCGATGCCGAGATCGGCAAAGGAGCAGTCCTCGTCGCCGGTGAGGTCGTAGCTCTCGATGAGGTTGCGGAAGCGGCCCAGCGGGCCCGCGGTTGCGTCCGGGTCTTCATGTGCCCGATGGGTGTGGCTCGCCACCACGGCGAGCTGACCACCCAGCCAGAGCTGGCGGGTCCGCGCGCGCCGCACCTTCCCGGAGGTGGTCTTGGGAATGGTGCGCGGCGGCACGAACACGATGGTGTGCGGGTCGATGTGGCAGTGCCTGCGGATCATCCGGGCCAGGGCCTTCCCGTCCGGCAGTGCGTGTTCGTCGCGCACCTCGGCCACCAGGACCAGCGCTTCCTGCTCCTCGTGCTCGACCGAGAACGCGACGACGCAGCCGTTGCGGATTTGCGCGGCCGACCGCTCGGCGACGGCCTCGACGTCCGAGGGGTAGGTGTTGACGCCCCGGATGATGATCAGGTCCTTGGTCCGGCCGCAGACGAACAGCTCGCCCTCGTACAGGAAGCCGAGATCACCCGTCCGCAGATAGGTGTGCTCGTCGTCGCCCGCGATGCGGGCTGCGAACACCTCCGCACTCAGCTCTGGGCGGCGCCAGTAGCCGCCCGCCTTCGACGGGCCATCCACCCAGACCTCGCCGATCCGGCCCTCACCCAGGTCTTGCTTCGTCTGCGGATCGACGACGCGGACGATACTTCCTGCGATGGGCTGGCCGCTGCTCACCAGCGGGGTCTGGTTGTTGTTCTCGGGCAGGGCCTTTTCCACCCGCACCACGTTCTCCTGCAGCGCCCGCTTATTCACGGCCAAGGTCTGGCGCCCCCGCAGGGTGACGCCCAGGGTGTTCTCCGCCAAGCCGTAGGCGCCGGTCACCGCGTCGGCCCGCAGACCGTAGGCACCGAAGCGTTCCCGGAAGCGTGCGAAGGTCTTGGCCCGCAGGGGCTCCGCGCCGATGACCATGGAGTCCAGGCTGCTCAGATCGATCCCGTCCAGCTCCGACTCCGCGACCTTGTCCTCACGCAGGCAGTACTCGAGAGCGAAGTTCGGCGCCGGCGTGCGCGTGGCGCGCACGTCGCTGATCAGCCGCAGCCAGGCCGACGGTCGCTTGAGGAAGTCCTCTGGTGACATGCCATGTGTGGTCCCGCCGATCACGACCACGAACAGGTAGGCGGAGATCAGGCCCATGTCGTGGTGCTGGGGGAGCCAGCTGACCGCCACTTCGCTGGTCGTGAAGACCGACGCGTTGGCGATGACGTTGGCGTGGCTGACGACCACGCCTTTGGGATCGCTGGTTGAGCCGGAGGTGTACTGCAGGAAGAGCACTGGGCCGGGGGTGTCCGCCACCGGTGCGCCGCCGAACTCCTGGGCAGCATCGGTCGCGAACCAGGGCAGCTCCGGAAGTCGTTGGTTGTCCGGCCAGGGCAGTCCGCCTTCTCGCTGACCGACCAACAGGTTGTACGTGTGCTCAAGCTGCTTGGTCGACAGCACCGCCTTGGCCTGGCTGTCCCGAGCGATGAAGCTGAGTTTGGCCAGCCCCGCTTCGAACGCCATGGGCAGGGGCGGGCTGACCGGCACCGCAATCACGCCGATGCGCGCGCAGGCGAAGAATGCCGCGACCATTTCCAAACCCGGGGGGTAGACCAGCAGCGCCCGGTCTCCGGGCCGCAGCCCGGCTTCCACCGACAGGTAGGCGGCCAGCTCGCGCGTCCGTTCGCTGAAGCTCTGGTAGGTGTAGCGACTGAGCTCCCGGCGTTCGGCATCGACGAACCGGAAGAGGGTCTGCTCCGGCCGCCGCGTTTCCCACATCTGCAGGTAGTCAATGAGCGTCTCCATCGTGGGAGTCACCCCTTCCGGGTCGGATCATAAATGTGAACAAAGTTTCAGATCAATTCAAAACCAATCTAACTCCATCGAGCGGCATCAGGCAAAGCATCTGGCGGCATTAATGGGGTTTGCACAACATTTTCACAGGGGCGACATAAGCGCGGGAATTAATTTCACAAATGCTGATCTACGCCGCTACGTATTTCAGTATCTCAGTGGAAGATGAGCAGCTGTTTCCCCGGATATCGTCCTAAAATACTGACCTACGGATCTACTAATCCACGTATTTCATATTTTCGATTTCGCCGGGGAATGATCTTATTCACTGTCCCGGGCGGGTGATGAATTGGCAAAGCTGAAAAGCCAATTCCGCAATTGGGTTTACAGGGCAGTTCCGCGCGTTGTCAAGGCGCCCATCGTCCGTCGGGCGTTGAACGGCCCACGAGTACCGGGCCGATCTAGCGAGATGTGGAGCGCTCGGTGAGGAGCATCACGTCGCGGTCGCGCTGCGCACCCGGGCGATGGTGGTCGGCACGACCTGGGCGATGCGGATGCGCGGTCCCGCCCGGGCCACCAGCTTCACGATGCCGAGGAAGCGCTCCCCATCGATGATGGGTGACAGCGGCTCGTCCACGGCTTCGATGATCATCTCGCGGCCGTTGACATCGCGCAGCCCGTCGCCGCGCAGCATGCCGTTGGTGAGCGCCGTGGGAAGCTGCACCACAATTTTCGAGGGCCGGAGGTATCCGGCCTGAAAGTGCAGCGCACCGGGCTCGGAAGCCTTGGGAAACAAGCGCAGGGGCCCGCCGATGCGCAGGTCGATCGCGCCGGCGTGCAACAAGCTGTGCGTGCGCGACGGGACCTCGTCGCCGTCGATGACCACACGCGCGCTCGTCGGGGTGAACAGGACCGAGGCGTAGTTCGGGGTTTTCACCCGACTCGGGGCGACCTTGGAGGTGATGTAGTCGCCGAAGCTGCGAGCGATCACCCGCGCGACGGCCAGCCGACCGTGATCGGGGGCGTCGTAATACCGGTCATAGAAACGGTTGCCGACACCCCCGGCCGCCAGCCCGAAGCAGAGCCGATGAAAGGGTGCGCCGTCGGCGGTTTCGCCGTCGAGTACCAGAGTGTCCAGGCATACCTCGGGCGGAGGCTGATCGGCCTCGGCGGCGTTTGCCAACGCGCGGATGATCGCCTCCGGCCGGCCGCGCACCCGGGCCTTTCGCGCAACGGCGTTCACGCTGCCACCGTTGGAGGGGACGAACGTCGGCCAGCGTTCCGAATCCGGTATGCATCGCTCGATCTCGTTGATCAACCAGTGCAGCGCACCGTCGCCGCCGTCGCCGACCAGGTGGGTGACCCGCGGACCGATCCGCTGAATGGTTTCGCGGAGATCTTCGACGGACGCGGTCTCGTGCACCTCGCCCCACGGGCCGACCAGGCGACGCAGTTCGTCGATGCGATCGCGGGGAGCGGCACGATTCTTCCGCGCTTCCGGATTGACGATGACGCCTAAATACATCCGGCGATCCCCCACGCATACCTGACAAAACACCGTCGTCGCGGCGCCCGCACCGGTGGAATGTCGCTGGTCATCCCAGGCACGATACCCGTGAGCACCGCTGGACAAGACGCGTCCTCGGCGCCGGCGCACACCCGCTCGGCCCAGCGGCGGCCGTGGCGGTTACGTAGTTAGGGTGTCTGCCATGGCCGATTGGACCGCAGCCGAGCTGCCCTCGTTCACCGGACGGATTGTCATCATCACCGGGGCCAACGCAGGGCTGGGCGAGATCACCGCCCGCGAGTTGATTCGGGTCGGTGCCCACGTCATCCTGGCCGTCCGCAACACCGACAAGGGACACGCCGCCGCCGCGCGCATGCCGGGGTCGGCGGCCGGTCGGGTCGAGGTGCGTCAGCTCGACCTGGCGGACCTGTCGTCGGTGCGGCGCTTCGCCGACGGCATCGACAAAGTCGACATCCTGGTCAACAACGCCGGCATCATGGCCACCAAACACGCGGTGACCGTCGACGGCTTCGAGGGCCAGATCGGCACCAACCACCTCGGCCATTTCGCGTTGACCAACCTGCTGTTGCCCAATCTCACCGACCGGGTGGTGACGGTGTCCTCGCTGATGCACCACTTCGGCTATATCAGCCTCAAAGACTTGAACTTTGCGTCCCGGCCGTATTCGGCGTGGCTGTCCTACAGCCAGTCCAAGCTGGCCAACCTGCTGTTCACCAGCGAGCTGCAACGGCGTCTGGACGGCGTTCCCACGTCGGTGCGCGCCCTGGCGGCTCACCCCGGCTGGTCGCACACGAACCTGCAAGGCAACTCCGGCCGCAAACTCGGCGACGCGGCCGTGCTGGCGATCGACCGCATCGTGGCCACCGATGCCGACTTCGGGGCCCGCCAGACGTTGTACGCGGTCTCGCAGGATTTGCCGGGCAACACCTTCGTCGGCCCGCGGTTCGGACTGTACGGCCGCACCCAGCCGACGTGGCGCAACTGGCCGGCCAAGCGCGGGGGCACCGCCGCCGCGCTCTGGGAGCTGTCCGAGCGGCTCACCGGAACCACGTTCCCGCTCTGAGCCTGCCGCCCCATTTCGCGGCCGGGACACCTTCGGCGCGGTGATGGCGCGGGCCGCGATTAAATTGGTAGTCAACCGCGAGCCAGGTGGGAAGGAGGTCACGCCATGTCGGACGCGAATCTGGCGGCCATTCTTGCCCTGGGCGCCGCGCTGGCATCCGCGATCGGCAACGTCGTCCGTCAGCGGTCCGCGCAGGAGGTCACCGACAAGCGGGTGGGCCACCTGGCCTTGTTCGGCATGTTGCTGCGCGACACCCGGTGGTGGCTGGGCGGTGTCGGGGACATCGGCAGTTACGTGCTGCTGGCCGCCGCCCTGGACGATGGCTCGGTTTTGCTGGTCATGTCGCTACAGGTAACGGCGCTGCTGTTCGCGCTGCCGATTTACGCGCGGATGACCCATCACCCGATAACCCGGCGGGAGTGGACGTGGGCGCTGCTGCTGGCAGTCGCGCTGGCGGTGCTGATCGCGGTCGGAGACCCGACCGGCGGACAGCAGCAGGCACCCCTGCAGACGTGGCTCGTGGTAGCGGCGGTGATCGGCCCGCTGTTGTTGCTGGGTTTGCTGGGCGCCCGCATCTGGGTAAATCGCCCGATCGCGGCGCTGCTGCTGGCGGCGGTGGCCGGTTCGCTGCTGGCGGTGTTCGCGGTCCTGATGAAGGGTGTCGTCGACATCCTGGAGCACCACCCGGGCCAGGTGTGGCAGTCATTCGAGTTCTATGCGCTGGTGGCCTGCGGGGTGGCCGGAATGATCTATCACCAATCGGCGTACCGGGCCGGCGCGCTCACCGCCTCCCTGCCGACGATCATCGTGGCGAAGCCGGTGGTGGGTGGGATCCTGGGGATTGTCGTGCTCGGCGAGACGTTGGCGGCCGGCGGCTGGGACTGGGCTGTGATCGCGGTGACCGCGGTGGTGGTGATCGTCGCGACGGTGGGCCTGGCTCGCGGCGAGGCGGCCACCATGTCGGCCGGCGCGGGGCGTGACGTGAAACCCACCGACCGGCCGAAGGCCGCCTACCAAGCTTGAGCCAGGTCTGAGCGGCTAACGCGTGACGGCGGTGCGGGCACCGCACTGTGAACCGCCGTGTGCGGACTCAGGCGGCCTCGCCGATCACCCGTCCTCGGTAGCGATAAGCACGCCCGCCGCCCCGTCTACGCTCGAGTAGCGGTGAGGAAAGGTGCGCAATGCTCGCAGCGTTCGGATTCGAATCCCTGGGTGTGGTCGTCGGAGACATGTATTTCGTCGACCCGTCCCCGCTCGACGGTCAGGAAACCCCGGAGCGGGGCGTCAGGCTGGAACTGCGCCTCGTCGACCGGGCCGAGCCCCGGGGCTCGATCTACGCCGGCGTCCCGATCGCGTTCACCCGCCCGGTGTGGCGGGTGGATCTTTTCGGCTCCACCGAGAGCCCGCCGGGGACGCTGGACCGGGCCCATCACCACCCCCGTTTCAACGGTTGGGAACCCAGTCGTCGGCACTTCGTGCCCGCGCTGTCGGCCGACCCACTGTCCTGGTTGGCCGAGCAGCTGGCCGACCCCGCCGCCGTACTGGCCCGGGCCGGCGTCGACTCCGGCGAGGTCAGTGACGCCGATAAGACAGGACTCGCCGCGGCGGCCCCGGAGATCGTCGCCGCGGTGAAGCGGTTGCTCGACGGCGTGCGCGACGGGGAGCTGGCCCCGGCCCCCGCCGAGCCGGTCGCCGCCGCCCGCACCGGCTGGCTCTAGGTCTTTGCGTTAGCGTCGTGAGCGTGACCCTCAAAGACATCGCCCTGATCACCCTCGACGGCCAGCCGACCACGCTGGCCGAATTGTCCGACGGCGCAACGCTGGTCGTCAACGTCGCCTCCAAATGCGGACTGACTCCGCAATACACGGCGCTGGAGAAACTGGCCAAGGACTACGGCGACCGCGGCCTGACCGTCGTCGGCGTCCCCTGCAACCAGTTCATGGGCCAGGAACCCGGTACGGCCGATGAGATCCAGGAGTTCTGCTCGACGACCTACGGGGTGACGTTCCCGCTGCTGGCGAAGACCGACGTCAACGGCGATGACCGCCACCCGCTGTACGCCGAGTTGACCAAAGCCGCCGATTCCGACGGCAGCGCGGGAGACATCCAGTGGAACTTCGAGAAGTTCCTCCTCGCGCCCGATGGCGCGGTGGTGCAGCGATTCCGGCCCCGCACCGAGCCCGACGCCGCCGAGGTCATCAGCGCCATCGAGGCCGTGCTGCAGCGATAGGTACGGGCTTTCCCACGGCTCGCTAAGCAAGCATGGGGTCGATCGCCGAGCGCGGCACCAACACCTGAGTGGCGCCTGCCGCGTCGGGCAGCATACGACCTTGGTCGAAAAAGAAGATCACACCGTCGTTCGTGACGGCGAAATTCTGATAGTTCGCCGGGTCGTAGGCGGCGGCCGGCGCGATGGTCACCGGCGGTGGCGTCTGCGTCGGGCTCGCCGGCGGTGGGGGCTGCGTCTGGTTCGCGGGCGGCGCGGGCGGGGTCGGGGTCGCGGGCGGCGCGGTCTGCTTCTGCAGCTCGCTCTGCACGATCGGCGCGACGGTCTGCAGCGGGTCGTCGACGCGCCACAAGGGCGTGTTGTTCTTGTCGTCTGCCGCCGCGGTCCACACGATCGCCTTGCGATAGGTCTGGTCCCAGTTGAACGACTTGAACGTCGTCTGGGGGTGTGCGCCGACGTTCTCGACGACCTTCAACACCACCGCCTCGGTGCCGCGCGGTGGAATCGCCGACCCGTAATTCGCCGACGAAATGGTCAGCTGGTAGGGCTGATCGCGGGGTGCGGAGGATTTGGCGACATTGAGGAAATCGTCGCGCTCCTTGGTGATGAAGTCGGCCACGGACTTCTCGTCGGGGTAGCTGACCGGGAAGCTGATGTCGACGTTGTAGCCGGCGTCGGCCATCTGGATCCGGCATGCCTGGCCGGTGTTGGCGCCCTTGAGTTCGGCGCAGTAGTCCTTCGGCGGCGCGGCAGCGGCGATGGCGGCAGAGCCAAAGAGAACGAGGGCCGTGGCGGACGCTGCCACCGTGAAGCTGCGCATGTTGGATCTCCTCCGACAACTCGCGGTACCGATGCGACGGATGGAGGTAAAGATAAGCCATCGCGTCGCCGACCATGATTGCCGGACTTCCTGAGAGGGCTTATCAGCTACTTCGTGACCACCGCAGAATCTCTTAGCCGATTTCCTCACGGCGGCCCTGCTCCGCGAACATGTTCCCACGGGCATGGAAACGGCCCCCGGAGAATCTCCGGCGGCCGTTTCCACATGGTAGCGGGGACAGGATTCGAACCTGCGACCTCTGGGTTATGAGCCCAGCGAGCTACCGAGCTGCTCCACCCCGCGTTGGTGAATGCCAGGTTACCGAACCGATGTCGCGGCCACCAAATCGCACGCTCAGCGGGGTCACTGACCTCGTTCAGTGCGACGGCGCGTTCGGCCCGTAGCGCTGCGCGATGTCGTCCATCCAGGCGGGCGAGCCGTAGGTCAGCCCGTACTTGTCGGCGAGTTCGCCGAACTCGGGCAACTCGCGCAGCGGCTTACCGGCCGGTCCGTCACCGAGACCGCGGGCGTGGCCGGCTTCGGCAGCGTCGAAACGCTGCGACGCGCATTCGTCACCCATTTGAGCATCAGCCCGAAAGCCTCTCGCGACAGGTTCCGGACGGCCTACGCCTGAAAGTTACTTGGTGTTGTTGTACTTCGTGATCGCGTCGTCCAACCGCTGCAGCGCCGCGCCGTAACCGGCGAAATCGCCCTTCTTCTGCGCGTCTTTGGCCGCGCCGATAGCCGCCTGGATCTCTTGCAGCACAGCGGCTTTGGCCGGTGACAGCGCCGCCGATCCGTCCGGAGCCGGCGGGACGGCCGCGGGCGGCGGAGATCCCGGTGTCGCGGCCGGCGCCGGCGCACTGGCCGGCGGACTCGCCGCGGGCGTCCCCGCTTCGGTGGGCTGAATCCCCGTTGCCGCCGCACCGGCGCCGGGACCGAACAGCCCGGTGAGGGCGTCGCGCACGGTGGGGCCGTAGCCGATCTTGTCGTTGTACATCATCGCCACCCGGATCAGTCGCGGGTAGGACGAGGCCGCGTCACTGGCCCCCGGGGAGGCGTACACGGGTTCTACGTAGAGCAGCCCGCCCTGACCGACCGGCAAGGTGAGCAGGTTGCCCCACCGGATCCGGTTTTGGTTGTCGCGCCCGATCACCCCGAGGTCCTGGGACACCGCCGGGTCGGTGGTGATCGCGTTGTTGGCCAGCTTCGGCCCGTTGACCTGACCCGGGATGGTCAGCACGGTGATCCGACCGTACGTCGCCGGGTCGGAGCTCGCGCTGATGTAGGCGGCCAGATAGTCGCGCTTGAACCTGTTCATCGCGCTCGTCAACTGATACGACGACGAATTATCGTTCTTCGCAATGTTTTTCGCGACGATGTAATAGGGCGGCTGATAGCTGCTGGCCGTCGGGTTCGGATCCAGCGGCACGTCCCAGAAATCGGACGTGGAGAAGAACGTCACCGGATCGTTGACGTGATACTTCGCCAGCAGCATCCGCTGCACCTTGAACATGTCCTCGGGATAGCGCAGGTGTTCGGCCAGCTCGGGGCTGATGTCGCCCTTGGGCTTGACGGTGCCCGGGAACACCCGCATCCACGCCTTGAGCACCGGATCCTGTTCGTCTTGCTGGTACAGGCTCACGGTGCCGTCGTAGGCGTCCACGGTCGCCTTCACCGAGTTGCGGATGTAGGAGACCCGCTTGTCGGGCGCCAGCCTGTTGAACGCGACCTCATTGGAGTCCGCGGTGGCCGATTCCAGCGATGTGAGTTCGGAGTAGGGGTAGTTGTCCAGCGTGGTGTAGCCGTCGATGATCCACACGAGTCTCTTGTTGACGATCGCCGGATACACGGAACTGTCGGTGGTCAGCCAGGGCGCCACCGCCTCCACCCGCCGCGCCGGATCACGGTTGAACAGGATCTTGCTGTTCGAGCCGATCACATTGGAAAACAAGAAATTCCGCTCGGCGAACTTGGCGGCGAACACGCTGCGCGACAGCCAGTCGCCGAGGGTGACGCCGCCGAGTCCGGTGTAGGTGTAGTTCTTGGTTTCGTTGCTGGTCTCGTAGTCGTATTCGCGGTCGGTGCCGTTGCGTCCGACGATCGCGTAGTCCGCCGACGTGTTGGAGATGACGGGACCGTAATAGACACGCGGCTGGTCGAGCGGCGCCGGACCATCGGAGACCACGTTGCCGTTGGCGCCGACGACGTTGACCAGAAATTCGGGATAGCCGCCGTTTTGGTTGGGGTCGTTGGCGATTCCGCGCACCGTGTTGGCCGGCGACGCGATGAACCCGTTGCCGTGGGTGTAGACCGAGTGCCGGTTGATCCAGTCACGCTGGTTATCGATCAGCCGGTCGGGGTTGAGTTCGCGGGCTGCCACGACATAGTCACGCAACGACCCATTGCGGTCCAGGTATCGGTCGATGGAGAGCTGGTCGGGGAAGTAGTAGAAGTTCTTGCCCTGCTGGAACTGGGTGAACGCCGGGCTGACGATGGTCGGGTCGAGCAGCCGGATGTTGGAGGTGGTCGCGCGGTCATCGGCGACCTGCTGGGCGGTGGCCTGCGGGTCACCGGTGTAGTTGCGATAGGTGACCACGTCGGCGGTCAGGCCGTAGGCCTGCCGCGTCGCGGAAATGCTACGGCTGATGTATTCGCTTTCCTTTTGCGCGGCATTGGGTTTGACGCTGATCTGCTCGACGATCAACGGCCATCCGGCGCCCACGATCAACGACGACAGCAGCAACAGGACCAACCCGATCGCGGGAATCCTCAAGTCCCGCAGGACGACCGCGGAGAACACCGCGGCCGCGCAGATCAGCGCGATCGCCATGAGGATCAGCTTCGCCGGCAGCACGGCGTTGATGTCGGTGTAACCGGCGCCGGTGAAGGGCTTACCGCCGCGCGTATGCGACAACAGCTCGTAGCGGTCCACCCAATAGGCGACCGCCTTGAGCAACACCAACAGCCCGACGAGGGTGACCAGTTGGATCCGCGCCGAACGGCTCAGCGCACCGGTGCGACCGGACAGCCGAATGCCGCCAAAGATGTAGTGGGCCAACAGGTTGGTCACGAAAGCCAGGAACACCGCCACAAACAGGTAACTGAGCAGCAGCCGGTAAAACGGCAACTCGAACGCGTAGAAGCCGAGGTCCTTGCCGAACTGCGGGTCCTTGATACCGAAGTCTCCGCCGTGCAGGAACAGTTGGATCCGCACCCAATAGCTCTGCGCGATCATGCCGGCCAGCAAGCCGATCGCCACCGGGACGCCGGCGCTCACCAGGCGCAGCCGGGACAGGACCAGGGTGCGGTATCGCGCCACCGGATCGTTGTCGTTGCTCGGCACGAACACCGGGCGGGTGCGGTAGGCCACCGCAAGCCCGGCGAACACGATGCCGCCCACCAGCAGGCCGGCGATCAGAAAGACCACGAACCGGGTGACGAGCACGGTGGAAAACACCGAGCGGTAGCCGAGCTCGCCGAACCACAGCCAGTCGACGTAGGCGTCGATCAGCCGCGGGCCCGCGAGCAGCAGAGCGATCACACCCAGTGCGATCAGGATCAGAATTCGGCTACGCCGAGTCAACTTCGGCATTCTTGCGGCGGGCCGCATCCCCACTGGCTACGCTCCCTGATCGATTGCTAGACGGTGACAACTCTACGCATTGCGGCAACCGGCGATCCCGCGCTCGTCTAGCAACTCGACGGCTGCCCGCCGGACGTGATCGCGTGCAGCGCGTCCACCGCCTGACCGAGCGTCTCGACCTTGACCAACCGCAACCCGGACGGATTGTCCGCACTGGCCTCGTAACAGTTCTTCGCCGGCACCAGGAACACCGTGGCCCCGGCCGCGTGCGCGGCGACCATCTTGTGGGTGATGCCGCCGATCTGCCCGACCTTGCCGTCGGCGGAAATGGTCCCGGTTCCCGCGACGAAGTTCGACCCGGCCAGGCTCCCGGTGGTCAACTTGTCGATCACGGCCAGGCTGAACATCAGTCCGGCGGACGGCCCGCCCACATTGGCGAGGTTGAAGTCCACGACGAACGGCGCCCACGGCGCATCGAGCACCGCGACGCCGAGGTAGCCGTAGTCACGGTCCTTGTTGGAGCCCAGCGTGATCTGCGCCACACCGGCGGGCTCGTTCTTGCGGCGGTAGTCGATCGTCACGGTCTGACCGGCTTTGGTGTTCTTCAGCAGCCCGGTGAATGCGTCGACGGTCGCGACCGGGGTGCCGTCGACCGCGTCGATCGCATCGCCGGCCTTCAGCTTGCCCGCCGAGGGACCGGGCTCGGGGACCACCTTGGCCACCGTGACCGCCGGGGGGTACTTCAGATAACCCAGCGCCGCGTAGGCGGCGCTGTCCTCGGATTGCTTGAAGTCCGCGTTGTTGGCCTTGTCCACATCCTCCCGCGACTGGCCGGGCGGGTAGATGAGATCGCGCGGCACCAGCTGTTCCTGGTCCGACAGCCAGAGCGTCAGCGCCTCGCCCAGCGTCAGACCGTCGCGCTGGGAAACCGTCGTCATATTCAGGTGACCGGTGGTCGGATGCGTCAGCGTGCCCTGGATCGCCACCACCTGCTTGCCGTCGACCTCGCCGAGCGTGTCGAAGGTGGGACCGGGACCCAGCGACACGAACGGCACCGTCACCACCGCCAGCAACACGCCGAACACCACGATCGGCACCAGCGCGACCATCAAGGTCAGGATGCGCCTGTTCACGCCGAATACACTAGACGGGGCTCGCGGCCCGATATTCAGCTGCAAGGTTCAGCTACAAGCTGACGCGTCGCCGCGCGCCTTCCGATCCCACGGTGAGTACCGTTGGGGTCATGGCTGACCTGCCGTTCGGCTTCTCCCATGGGGAGGACCCCGACAAACACGGGAAAAAAGATCCCGATTCAGGCTCGAACCCGTCCGACCCGTTCGCCGCGTTCGGCATGAGCGGTGATTTCGGCATGGGCGACTTGGGGCAGATCTTCACCCAGCTGGGTCAGATGTTCAGCAGCGCGGGCACTGTCGGAACCGGCGGAACGAGTTCGGGGCCGGTCAATTACGAATTGGCGCGGCGAGTCGCGTCGAATTCGATCGGGTTCGTGGCGCCGGTGCCGGCCACGACGACCTCGGCGATCGCCGACGCGGTGCATCTGGCCGAAACCTGGCTGGACGGAGCGACGGCGTTGCCCGCGGGCACCGCCAAGGCGGTGGGTTGGACCCCCGCCGACTGGGTCGACAACACGTTGGGGACGTGGAAGCGGCTGTGTGATCCGATGGCCCAACAGATCTCGACGGTGTGGGCGGCGTCGCTACCCGAAGAAGCCAAGAGCATGGCCGGCCCGCTGCTGCAGATGATGTCGCAGATGGGTGGCATGGCGTTCGGCTCCCAGCTCGGGCAGGCGCTGGGCCGGTTGTCCCGCGAGGTGCTGACCTCGACCGATATCGGTTTGCCGTTGGGGCCCAAGGGAATTGCGGCGATCATGCCCGACGCCGTCGAATCGTTCACCACCGGACTCGAGCGGCCGCGCAGCGAGATCCTGACCTTCCTGGCGGCGCGCGAGGCCGCCCACCACCGGCTGTTCAGTCACGTCCCCTGGCTGTCGAGCCAATTGCTGGGCGCGGTCGAGGCCTACGCGATGGGTATGCAGATCGACATGTCCGGAATCGAGGAGCTGGCTCGCGACTTCAATCCGGCGTCGCTGTCGGATCCGGCGGCGATCGAAAACCTGTTGGGGCAAGGCGTATTCGAGCCCAAGGCCACGCCGGCACAGACGCAGGCGCTGGAACGGCTGGAGACGCTGCTCGCCCTGATCGAAGGTTGGGTGCAGGTGGTGGTGGCCGGCGCCCTGGGCGACCGGATTCCGGGCGCGGCCGCACTCGCCGAGACGCTGCGCCGGCGCCGCGCCAGCGGCGGGCCGGCCGAGCAGACCTTCGCGACGCTGGTGGGACTGGAGCTGCGGCCGCGCAAGATGCGCGAGGCCGCCGCGTTCTGGGAGCGCCTGACACAGGCCGGCGGGGTCGACGTCCGCGACGGCATCTGGCAACACCCCGATCTGCTGCCCGGCGCCGAGGACCTCGACGAGCCGGCAGGTTTCATCGACCGGGTCATCGGCGGTGACACCAGCGGCATCGATGAGGCGATCGCCAGACTCGAGCGCGAGGGCCCGGACGGTCCCGACGCCGCGGGACCCGGTTCCGCCGGCGGCCCTGTGGACAACTGAGCGAGGCCATCGCCTTCGGCGTGACACAGTTGCGCGGTGCCGTCGGCCGTGCTGTCCACCTATGCGCTCGACCCCGCGATGCCGGTATTGCTGCGACCCGACGGCGCGGTCCAGGTCGGCTGGGATCCGCGCCGCGCGGTGCTGGTGCGCCCCCCGAGTGGCTTGCCCGCCGCCGAGCTGGCCACGCTGTTGCGGTCCATGTGGTCACCGACCCCGCTGCCGGAGCTGCGGCGCCGGGCGCTCGACCGCGGCCTGACCGACGCCGACGGCCTGCGAGACCTGATCGCGCAATTGGTCGGCGCCGGGGTGGCGACCGAATGCGGGCGATCGCGCGGCCGGGCTCCCTCGGTGCGCATTCACGGGCGCGGACCGCTCACCGAGCTGCTGGTGGAGTCGTTGCGCTGCTCGGGCGCCCGGATCGCGCACAGCAGCCAACCACACGCCGCGGTGTCGGCCGACGACGTCGACCTGGTGGTGTTGTCGGACTACCTGGTCGCCGACCCGCGCATCGTGCGCGATCTGCATGAGCAGGGCGTCGCGCATCTGCTGGTTCGGGTGCGCGACGGCATCGGGCTGGTGGGTCCGCTAGTGATTCCCGGCGTGACCAGCTGCCTGGTATGTGCGGACCTGCATCGCAGGGACCGCGACGCGGCGTGGCCGGCGATCTGTGCGCAGCTGCGGGAAACCGTCGGAATCGCCGACCGGGCCACCGTGCTGGCGACCGCGGCGCTGGCGCTTTCTCAGGTGAACCGGGTGATCGCGGCCGTGCGCGGGCGGGAGGCGGCGCCCGATCCGGACGCACCCCAGACGCTGAACGCAACCCTGGAATTCGATCTGCACGCCGGCGCGATCATCGCCAGGCGATGGGACAAACACCCGCTGTGCGCCTGCTGATGCGGACGCGCCGCGGCGGGTCCGCCGACCTGCGCCCACTGAGTGTGACAACGACCGTTGTCGACTTCTCTCCACATCGCGCAGGCCATCATGGATGATGGGTACGTGGCAGACATCAAACGGGGCCGGGCCGCGCGTAACGCGAAGCTGGCCAGCATCCCGGTGGGGTTCGCCGGTCGGGCAGCGATCGGATTCGGTAAACGGCTGACCGGAAAGTCCAGGGACGAGGTCCAGGCCGAGCTTCTGGAAAAGGCCGCCCACCAGTTGTTCACCGTCTTGGGTGAGCTCAAGGGCGGCGCGATGAAGGTGGGCCAGGCCCTATCGGTGCTCGAGGCCGCGATTCCCGAGGAGTTCGGCGAGCCGTACCGCGAAGCGTTGACCAAGCTGCAAAAGGACGCCCCGCCGCTGCCCGCCGCCAAGGTGCACCGCGTGCTCGACGCCCAACTGGGCACCAAGTGGCGCGAGCGGTTCAGTTCGTTCGACGACACCCCGGTGGCCTCGGCCAGCATCGGCCAGGTGCACAAGGGGGTGTGGTCCGACGGCCGCGAGGTGGCGGTCAAGATCCAGTACCCCGGAGCCGATGAGGCACTGCGGGCCGACCTCAAGACCATGCAGCGGTTGGTCGGGATCTTCAAGCAACTCGCTCCGGGCGCCGACATCCGAGGCGTGGTCGACGAGCTGATCGAGCGCACCGAGATGGAACTGGACTATCGGCTCGAGGCCGAGAACCAGCGCGCCTTCGCCAAGGCGTATCAGGACCACCCGCACTTCGCGGTGCCGCGAATCGTGGCGAGCGCACCGAAGGTGGTGATCCAGGAGTGGATGCAAGGCATCCCGTTGGCCGAGATCATCCGCCACGGCACCACCGAACAGCGTGACCTGGTCGGCACCCGGCTGCTCGAGCTCACCTTCGACGCGCCGCGCCGGTTGGGGATGCTGCACGGCGACGCCCACCCGGGCAACTTCATGCTGCTTCCCGACGACCGCATGGGCGTGATCGACTTCGGCGCGGTCGCGCCACTGCCCGGCGGTTTGCCGATCGAGCTCGGGATGAGCATCCGGCTGGCCCGCGACAAGAACTACGATCTGCTGTTGCCGACGATGGAGAAGGCCGGGTTCATCCAGAAGGGCCAGCAGGTGTCGGTGCGCGACATCGACGACATGCTGCGCCAGTACGTCGAACCGGTCGAGGTCGAGGTCTTCCACTACACCCGCAAGTGGCTGCAGAAGATGTCCGCCATCGAGATCGATCGGTCCGTGTCACAGATCCGCACGGCGCGTCAGATGGACCTGCCGCCGAAGCTGGTGATCCCGATGCGGGTGATCATGTCGGTGGCCGCGATCCTGTGTCAGCTGGATGCCCACGTGCCGATCAAGGCACTGTCCGAAGAGCTGGTGCCCGGGTTCGCCGAACCCGACAGCGCGGTGGTCTAGTTCGGGCGGTCGTCAAGTTCACGAGACTGCAACTACCGACACCCGTACTCGAGAAACGTGTCGGCAGTTGCAGTTTCGCGGCCTAAGCGGCCGCTCCGTCCTGCCGGCTCTTGCGGGGACGTCCGCGGGGTCGTTTGAAGCTCAGGACTGCGCCGCGGTCGAAGATTTCGCCGCCCCACACGCCCCAGGGCTCGGCCCGTTCCAGCGCGGCCGCCAGGCACTGGCGGCGCACCGGGCAATCGACGCACAGCGACTTGGCGCGCTCGAGATCGGCCGGGGCTTCGGCGAACCAGAGGTCGGGATCGCCGGCGTGACACGGCAGGGCCGGTCGGGGGGCGGGTCTGGGGATTGTCGGTGCCGACACGTCCTACCACCTACTTCCTGGTCTGGGTTGCTGTCCTCGGCAGTGATCCGGACCAGGTCGAAAGGTTGTCGACCCGACAACTATGGCCACGGATCCTTGACTTCGGGTCCGTGGCCATCTGGGTGAAAACCGGGGCTAGCGCTTACCTTGCCTTCGGTGGGCCCCCGACTCCTACGGACGCGTCGGTCGCGGCGGCGGCGCGATGCTTACGCGCGGCCGCCGACACGGCGGCGTGTGCGGCATGGGGGCTTTCCGTGGACAGGACAGGGCGGGTCGCGCGGGCCACGCCGACACCGAACGCGTCGTTGATCATCGCAGCCACCCTCCTTACTTCCCTAATGCCGGCTTCCTGAGTACCGAGTCGCGGTATCGAGGGTAAACGGTCACCCTCGTCGACCACAACCGATTTTGTGACCTGCGAGTTTACCGGTCAGCGACCGCGAACCAGCTCCAGCACGTCGGGGCCGTACTGTTCCAGCTTGCGCGCGCCGATGCCGGGAATCGCGATCAGCGCCTCGTCGTCGCCAGGCCGCAGCTCGGCGATGGCGATCAGCGTGTTGTCGGTGAAGACGACGTAGGCGGGCACCTTCTGTTCCTTGGCGACATCCAACCGCCAGGCCTTCAGCCGCAGCAACAGGTCCTCGTCGATGTCGGCCGCACACGTCTCGCAGCGGCGCAGCATGACGGCCGCCGGGGTGGTCAGGTTCTTGTTGCAGATCCGGCAGCGGGTCGCGGTGCCCCGGTTGCGCCGAGATTTGCTCGGCCCCGGCTCGGCCCGCGCCTGGGGTGCGATGCCGTTGAGGAATCGCGACGGCTTGCGGCCCTGGCGCCCGCCCGGGCTGCGGGCTAACGCCCAGCTCAGCGCCAAATGCACTCGGGCCCTGGTGATTCCGACGTAAAGCAGTCGGCGCTCCTCCTCGACCGCCTCGCTCTCGGCGCCGTGAGCCAGCGCGTGCGAGATGGGTAGCGTGCCGTCGGCCAGGCCGACCAAGAACACCGCGTCCCACTCGAGTCCCTTGGCGGCGTGCAGCGACGCCAGCGCGACGCCTTGCACCACCGGGGGGTGCCGGGCATCGGCGCGCATCCGAAGCTCGGCCAGCAGTCCCGGGAATTCCAGTTGCGGGCGTTGCGCCACCTCGTCATCCACCAGTTCGGCCAGTGCGCTCAAGGCTTCCCAGCGCTCGCGGGCCCGGGTGCCGACCGGCTCTTCCGCCGTCAGCCCCAGCGGTTCCAGCACCGCGCGCACGACCTCGGGCAGGGGTCCTGCTGGGCCATGCTCAGAGCCGCGCTCGGCGGCACGCTGCAGCGCCAGCAGGGCCTGTTTGATCTCCTGGCGATTGAAGAATCCCTCGCCGCCGCGGATTTGGTAGGCGATGCCCGCCTCGGTCAACGCCTCCTCGTAGATCTCCGACTGCGCGTTGACCCGGTACAGCACCGCGATCTCCGACGGGGGCGTGCCGGCTTCGATGAGTCGCGCGATCGACGCGACGACGGCGGCCGCCTCGGCGGGCTCGTCGGCATGCTCGTGGAACGTCGGCGCAGGGCCCGGCGCGCGCTGGCCCACCAGGTGCAGCTTGCTGCCGGCGACCCGGCCGCGCGCCGCGGCGATCACCTGGTTGGCCAGCGACACCACCTGGGGGGTGGAACGGTAATCACGCTCCAGGCGCACGACCGTGGCGTCGGGGAAGCGGCGGGAGAAGTCGAGCAGGAACCGCGGCGATGCCCCGGTGAACGAGTAGATCGTCTGGTTGGCATCGCCCACCACCGTCAGGTCGTCGCGGTCGCCCAACCAGGCCGTCAGCACCCGCTGCTGCAACGGCGTCACGTCCTGGTATTCGTCGACCACGAAACAGCGGTAGCGGTCCCGGAACTCTTCGGCCACCGCCGGGTCGTTTTCGATCGCGGCCGCGGTGTGCAGCAGCAGATCGTCGAAATCGAGCAGGGTGACATGCTCGCCGCGGGCCTTCAGGGCCTCGTAGGCGGCATAGACCCCGGCGATCTGAGCGGCGTCCAGTGGAATGTCCCGCCCGGCGGCGGCCACCGCGGCCGGGTATTCCTCGGGGCCGATCAGCGACGCTTTGGCCCACTCGATCTCGCCGGCCAGGTCGCGCACGTCGTCGGTGCCGGCATTGAGTCGGGTCCGGCTGGCCGCGCGGGCCACGACGGCGAATTTACTGTCCAACAGCTGCCAACCGGTGTCACCGACCACCCGCGGCCAGAAGTACCGCAGCTGCCGGTGGGCCGCCGCGTGAAACGTCAGGGCCGAGACCGCGCCGACGGCCGGCCCCGCGCCCGCCGCGGCGTCGATCGTCCGCAACCTGGAGCGCATCTCCCCCGCCGCCCGCTGGGTGAACGTGACCGCCAGCACCTGACCGGCCGCGACATGACCGCCGGCGACCAGCTGGGCGATCCGGTGAGTGATGGTGCGGGTCTTACCCGTTCCGGCGCCCGCCAGCACGCAGACCGGGCCGCGCGGAGCCAGCACTGCCTCGCGCTGCTCGTCGTCCAGCCCGGCTGTCAGTGGTTCGGCGACCGTCGGCATGGCGTCCATCTTGGCCTCCCATACTGACAAGCCGCCGACGAACCTGATGCATCGCCACGCCCAAATCGGAAGGCCTGGCGTGTCGCGCCGGCGAGTCGGCGCCCCCAACGCGGAATGCATCGTCGCCGGGCTACAACCGATCGCCCACTCCTCCGCATCCCGCTGCGCGGAATGCATCGTCGCCGGGCTACAACCGATCGCCCACTCCTCCGCATCCCGCTGCGCGGAATGCATCGTCGCCGGGCTACGTTATCGGGCTATGACCTCTGCCCCGCTCACCGTCTACACCACCTCCTGGTGTGGCTACTGCCATCGGCTCATGACCGTGCTCAAGTCCAACGGAATTGCGTACGAGGCTGTCGACATCGAGCACGACGCGGCGGCCGCTGATTTCGTCGGCTCGGTCAACGGCGGCAACAGGACGGTGCCGACGGTGAAGTTCGCCGACGGGTCGACGCTGACCAACCCGAGTGCCGCCCAGGTGAAGGCGAAGCTGGCCGAAGCCGGCAACTGAGTCCCGGGCGCGGCGCGCGAGTCAGTCGATCGCAGCCCAGGATTCGATGATCACGCGCGCGATCGAAATCGACCCGGGCAGTAGGAGTTTCGACTCCGAGGAACTCGACCAATCCCCGGCCGCCAGGGCCGCGCGCACCTCATCGCGGGTGAACCACGCCGCCTCGGCGATCTCGCCGTCGTTGAACGAGAACTCCTGCGCCGGGTCGCCGACCGCGTGGAATCCGACCATCAGCGAGCGCGGGAACGGCCACGGCTGACTGCCCAGGTAGCGCACGTCGCGCACGGTCAGCCCGATCTCCTCGCGGATCTCCCGAGCCGCACACACCTCGAATGATTCACCGGCCTCGACGAATCCGGCCAGAAGCGAGAACATCCGCTCCGGCCACACCGCCTGTCGGGCCAGCACCGCGCGGTCCCCGCCGTCATGGACCAGACAGATCACCGCCGGGTCGATGCGCGGGAACTCCTCGTGACCGGTGACCGGGTTGATGCGTGACCAACCCGCCCGGGCCGGTCGTGTCGGTGAGCCGTCCACCGAGCTGAAACGCGCCTTCTCGTGCCAATTCAGCAGGGCGACGGCCGATGACATCAGCTGGCCGCTGGTGTCGTCGAAGATCGGGCCGAGGCTGCGCAGGTTCACCACCTCGGTGTGCGCGTCGGGGTCCGCCGGGGCCTGCAGCGCGCCACGGACGGCCCACACGTGGCGGCCGTCCTCGAGGCGCCCCAGAAACACCGCTTCCGACGGCGGCTTGTCCCCCAGCTCCGCGGCGGCGCCCAGCACCACCCGTCCGTCGGCCACCAGCACCTGATTGCGCGAGTCCACCCGCAGCAGCGCCGCCTCGGCCCAGCCGGCGGCGGCCGCTTCGACGTCGGTGCGTAGCTGATCGGCTCGATCGGCGCCGACGCGCGACAGCAGCGGGACGCTACGCAGCTCGAAGTCTGCGATCGCCATCAGTGCCCCACGCTTCGGATGTAGAGCAACCGGTCGCTGGCCTCGACGGCGTCCACCTCCGGCGCATCGATGCGCCACAGGTGGCCGTCGCGCACCACGCCGAGCACGATGTCGCGCAAGTGCCGGGGTGAACCGCCGACTTCGCTCTGCTCGACTTCTCGCTCGGCGATCGCCAGGCCCGCCTCGGGCGTCAGCAGGTCCTCGATCATCTCCACGACGCTGGGCGTGGTGGTGGCCAGCCCGAGGAGTCGACCGGCGGTCGCCGAGGAGACCACCACCGAGTCCGCCCCCGACTGCTGCAACAGGTGCTGATTTTCGGTCTCCCGGATCGAGGCGACGATCTTGGCGTTGGGCGCGATCTCGCGCGCCGTCAGCGTCGCCAGCACGGCGGTGTCGTCGCGGCTGGCGGCGACGATGATGGATGCGGCGTGTTGGGCCCCGGCCAGCCGCAGCACGTCGGCTTTGGTGGCGTCACCATGCACGGTGACCAGGCCCGCGCTCTCGGCGTGCTCGAGCGTGCTGCGGTCGGTGTCGACGACGACGACCTCCGACGGGGTGGTTTCGTCACCGAGGATGGCGGCGACCGCTGTTTTGCCCTTGGTGCCGTAGCCGATCACGATGGTGTGGTTGCGCACTCTGCTCCTCCAACGCTGAATCTTCCACCCTTGGCGAGACCGCTCGGAGAGCACTTCGAGCGTGGTGCCGACCAGCACAGCCAGGAACGCGATCCGCAGCGCGGTGAAGATCAGCGTATGCACCAGGCGCGCGGTTTCGCTGTACGGCGTGATGTCTCCGTAACCGGTGGTCGACAACGAAACCGCGGAGAAGTACACGCAGTCCAGAAATGTCAGCGGCTCGTTGCGCACATCGCGGAAGCCGGCGCGGTCCACATAGACGATGACGGCCGCACCGAACAGCACCACCAGGGCGATGGCCAGACGACGGGTGATGACGCGGATGGGGCTCGCGTGCTCCTCGGGGATACGCACCACGCCGATCAGCTGGTGACCGCGCTGGGCGGTCAGCGCTTCATCCAGACCGCTCAGCTTTCGCGCCCTACCGTTGCCCACGGCGGCCCGTCGCCGGCTTGACTACTGCGCACGAGACACGCACGCGTCTTATGTAACCACGGACACAGCTTCCCCAATACTTGGGCGGCACGGGTCACCCGGGGCACCGTCGGGATCGATCAGCAGCCCGGCGACCTCGGCGGTGCTGGGCAGTTCATCGGGGACCACGGTGGTGCGGGCGCGCACGTAGTAGAAGGCGGTGCGCACCGACGATTCCGGGACCCCGGCCAACGCCGCCCAGGCCATGCGATACACCGCGAGCTGGACAGCGGCCTGGCGCAGCGCCTCCGGGCCGTGCGGCGGTTCACCGGTTTTCCAGTCCACCACGGTGGCGCCGCCGTCGGGATCGGCGAACACCGCGTCGATACGGCCGCGGACCAGGGTGTCACCGATCGGCATTTCGAACGGCACCTCGACGGCGACAGGAGTCCTTGCGGCCCAAGGTGATTCGGCGAACACGGCTTGCAGTGCGGCCAATTCGGCGGTGTCGCCGACATCGGAGTCCGCCGCCCCGGGCAAATCACCGAGATCAAACAGGCATTCGGCGCCATAGAATTTCTGAACCCAGGTGTGAAAAGCGTTGCCGAGCAACGCATGCGGGTCCGGCCGCGACGGCAGCCGATGCCTCAGCCGCTGCGCCGCACCCGCCGGGTCGCGGGCCAGGCCGACCAGAGAGCTGACCGACAGCTGGCCGGGTAGCTTCCTGGTCGGCGGCTCGGTCAACCGCGCACGCTCGGCCAGTAACGCGTCGACGTCGGCGGCCCAGCCGTCGATGTCGGCGCCCGGCCCGCCGGGCTCGGCCAGCGCCTGGCTCACCAGCGCCGCGCCGCGCTCGACATCGCCGCGCCGCACCGCCAGCGGGTCGGCGGGCCACACCGCTTCGATGGCGTTGTCACGTAGCGGGTTTCGTTCACCGTCGGCGGGTGACGGTGCCCACTGTTCCACGGTTCCGCAGGGATCGCCGACCGCGGCCGAACCGTCGATGACGTCCCTGATCTCCAACAGGAAATCCGACGGGCCGCGCGGCTTGATCCCGGTGGCTCCCCAGTGGTGTCCGGAGACCAGCAGGGTGTCCTCGGCGCGAGTGATGGCGACGTACAGCAGTCGGCGCTCCTCGTCGACGCGCCGTTGCTCGAGCTGGCGGCGATGCTCGGAGATCTTGTCCGACAGTTGTTTCCGATTGGTGACATCCGAGGTGTCGAGCACCGGGATGCCCAGCGCGCCCGCGCAGGCGCGGTCGCCGCGGAGCAGCGGTGGCAGCTCTGCGGCGTCGGTGAGCCAGGTGCTCTTGGACGCCGTCGACGGGAACGTCCCACCCGACAGGTGCGCGACCGCCACCACCTGCCATTCCAGCCCCTTCGCGGAGTGCACGGTGAGCACTTGGACGCGGTCGCGTGCGACCGCCAACGGGGCCGGCGCCAAACCGTTCTCGACCGTCTCGGCGACGTCCAGAAATGCCAGCAGGCCGGCCACCGAGGTGGTCGTCGACGCGTCCAGCGGCGTGGACGTGCCGTCAGCGCGTTCGGCGTAACCGGCGACGACGTCGGCGAACGCGTCCAGATGCTCGGTGCCGGCCCAGCCCGCTTCCACCCCCGCCGCGGCGCGGACTTCGCAGTCGACACCCAGCACACGTCGTACCTCGGCCACCAGCTCGCCAAGGGGATGGCCGAGGTGGGCGCGCAGGGCACCCAGTTCAGTGGCCAGCGCGATGATGCGCTGATACCCCGGAGCCGAATACGAGCCGGCCGGGCCCGGATCGGCGATCGCGTCGGTCAGGCACACGGTGTCGGCGTCGACGTGGGAGGGATCAGCGGCGCTCGCGATCGCCTCGGGCGAGGACGGCGCACCGGCCGCCACGGTTCCACCGAGTGCACGCGCACGCTGCCACAGCGCGGCGATGTCGCGGGCGCCGAGGCGCCATCGTGCACCGGTGAGCACCCGCATCGCCGCCGCACCGGCCGTCGGATCGGCGACCAGCCGCAGCATGGCCACGACCTCGGC
Organism: Mycobacterium sp.; assembly: GCF_004298145.1. Lineage (GTDB taxonomy): Bacteria > Actinomycetota > Actinomycetes > Mycobacteriales > Mycobacteriaceae > Mycobacterium. The sequence continues at coordinate 6,124 of NZ_SCRH01000032.1, read as the reverse complement.
GACCTCGGGGACCGACAGCAGGCCGGCCAGCCCGACGACCTCGACGGGGATGCCGCGGGCGCGCAGGGCATCGGCGATGGGCGCGGCGTCGGCGTTGCGGCGCACCAGCACCGCGGCCGTCGGGGGGCTGACGCCGTCCGCCCGGGCCCGTTGGTAGTGGGTGGCGAGGTGGCCGGCGATCCACTCGCGCTCGGCCACCACGTCGGGCAGCAGGGCACAGCGCACGGTGCCGGGTGGGGCGTCCGGACGCGGGCGCAGGGCGTGCACGGCAACGGATCGCCGCCGCGCCTCGGCGGACACGGCGTTGGCCACCCGCAGGGCCCGCGGCGGATTGCGCCAGCTGGTCCGCAACTCCAGGACCGGCGCGGGCGTGCCGTCGGACCGGGGGAAGTCGGTGGTGAAGCGAGGCAGGTTGGTCGCCGAGGCCCCGCGCCAGCCGTAGATGGACTGGATGGGGTCGCCGACGGCCGTCAGCGCAAGTCCGTCGTCGGCTCCACCACCGAACAGGGCCGACAGCGCGATGCGCTGGGCGTGTCCGGTGTCCTGATACTCGTCGAGCAGCACCACCCGGTAGCGGCCGCGCAGGTCCGCGCCGACCTGTGGAAAGCCCGCCGCCAGCCGCGCCGCGGACGCCATCTGCATCCCGAAATCCATCACCTTCGCGGCGTGCATGCGCTCGTTGAGCGCATCCAGCAGTGGCACCAGCTCCGCACGCTCGGTCTGGGTGCCCAGCAGCCGCAGCAGCCATTGGCTGGGTCCGCGCTCTCGCTGATAGGGACCCGCGGGCAGGGTATGGACGAGCCGCTCCAGCTCCACCTGGGTATCGCGCAGCTGCCCGGTGTCAACGAGGTGTTCGGCCAGCTGTCCCCACAGCCGCAGCACCATCGAGGTGACGGCGGCCGGGGTCTTGTCGGTGTGCAGCTCGCCGCGGTACCCGTTCACGACGTCGAAAGCCAGCTGCCACAACTCGGTTTCGCCGAGCAACCGGGTGTCGGGTTCGATGGGCAGCAACAGCCCGTAGTCACGCAGCAGCGAGCCCGCGAACGCGTGGTAGGTGCTGATCACCGGGGCGCCCTCGGACTCCACGGCCGCATTGCCGTAGGGGCCGGTGACGCCCAGGCCGACGCCGGCCAACCGGGCCAGCCGGGACCGGACCCGGCGCAGCAGCTGGCCGGCGGCCTTGCGGGTGAACGTCAATCCCAGCACCTGGGAGGGTTCGGCGTAGCCGTTGGCGATCAGCCACACCACCCGTGCGGCCATGGTCTCGGTCTTACCGGCGCCGGCTCCCGCGATGACGACCAGCGGTCCCGGCTGCGCGGCGATGACCGCGGACTGCTCCTCGGTAGGCGGGAAAACCCCTAGCGCGCGGGCTAATTCGTCCGGGCTGTAGCGCGCGCTCATCGGGCCGACCCGTCGGTATGCGCCGGGCAGCACGGCCGGATGGGGCAGTGCGTGCAACCGTCGTTGCGCCGCGCGATGAACTGCGGGCCCGCCGTCGCGTCCGCCGCTCGCCGGATGACCTCTCGCCATTCGTCGCCGACGGCCGCCGTCAGCGGGTCCTGTTCCCGTTCGACCACCCCCGCCGCCCCGGTCTTGCCGACGTAAACCAGCCGCGCACCACCGGGTTCCAGATTGCCGCCTCCTGCGGCCACCAGGCCGTCGGCCACGGCCAGCTGGTACATCGCCAACTGTGCGTGTTGTTGGGCGTCGTCCTTGCTGACCGGGGATTTGCCGGTCTTGACGTCGACGATCACCAGCCGGCCGGCGGCATCGCGCTCCAGCCGGTCCACCCGGCCGCGCAGCCGAACCTGCCCCCCGTCCCCGGTTTCCAGCGTTCCGTCGATCTCGACCTCGACGCCGACCTCGGTCAGCGCGCCCCGGGTCCGCGCTCGCCACTCGACGAACGCCTCGAGCATCGCGCGGTGGCGGGCCAGCTCGTTGTCCGAATGCCATTGCGCGGCAAAGGGCAGGTGCTTCCAGGCGCGCTCCAGCTCGGCCAGCAGTTCCGAGTCGCTTCGGTGCGGTTCGGCGATCAGTGCGTGCACCACCGAACCGAGGGTGGAGCGCAGATCGCGCGGGGTGGTTCCGCCGTGCCGTTCGGCAAGCCAGCGCAGCGGGCAGTCGGCCAGGGTCTGCATGGTCGACGGGGTCAGCGTGACGACGTCGACGCCGCTCCGCAGCGGTTCGCCGGTGCTGACCGGGGTCAGGCCGTGCCAACCGGCCGGGTCGGCACCGGGCACCCCGGCCTTGGCCAACCGGGCCAATTGCGTTGCCGCGCAATCCCGGGCGAGCTCGTCCACCGCACCGTCGGGCGCACACACCACGCCGCGCAGCCGGCCCACCAGCGCGGCCGCCGACAGCATTCGCGGGGCCGAAAGAGGCTGTAGCGAAGCCGATTCCACGTCATCATCGGCCCATTGCGCGATGTCGAAGAAGAACATCGACGGCAGTGTGGCCGCGCGGTCCGCCCCGCCGGTGTCGCTGTCCACGGCCGTCACCAGCAACCGCTGCCGGGCGCGGCCCATCGCCGCCACCAGTAGCCTGCGCTCCTCGGCCACCAGCGGCGCCCGCATCGAGGCGTCCGCGGTGACCCCGTCCAGCTCGTCGAGCAGCCGCTGGGTGCCCAGCACACCGCCCCGCGGAACGGTGTTGGGCCACAACCCATCCTGCAATCCGGCGATGACCACGAAATCCCATTCATGTCCCAGCGCGGCATGCGCACTGAGCACCCTGACCTGCTCGGACACGGCCACCGGCTCGGCGTTGGCACTCGGCAGCTGCAGCGCGGCGACGTGCTCGACCAGCCCGCGCAACGACGCGCCCGAGGTGCGCGACACGTAGTCATCGGTGATGTCGAACAGCGCGGTCACCGACTCGAGGTCCCGGCTGGCCTGGGCGGCGGCCGGGCCACCGCGCTCACTGACCGACAGCCAGCGGCGCTGCAGCCCGGACCGGTGCCAGGCGGCCCACAGGGTGTAGCGCGGATCTTGCCCGGTGCGGTGGCAGCGCGCGGCCGCGTCCAGCACCGCGTGGACCTTGCGCAGCGAACGGAACTGCGGACCCGGCGGCGGCGGTACGGCACCGTACAGCGCCTCCACCAACAGCGCGGCGAAATCACCCGGCGGGCGATCGGGGTTGGCGCGCTGCAGCGTTCGGCGCAGCTGGCGCAGCGAAACCGGATCGACGCGACCGATGGGACCGGTCAGCAACGCCAGCGCCTGCCGCCCGTCCAGCCCGTCGGCGGCGGCCAGCAGCACGGTCAGCAGCGCGCGCACCGCCGGCTCCTCGGACAGCGGCCCGGTGGCGGCGGCCGCCGCCACCGGCACTCCGGCGGCGGCCAGCGCGCGCGGCAATCGCGCGCCGGCCCGCGGCACCGACCGGACGATGACCGCCATCTGCGACCACGGCACGCCGTCGACCAGGTGCGCGCGTCGCAGCGCATCGGCGATCGTCGCCGCCTCGGCGTGCGCCGACGAGGCGAGGCGCACCATGACCGATCCCTCCCCGGCCCCGGCGCCGTCGATCCGGCGGCCGGGGCTGCCGCCCGGTAACCGGCCGGCGATGCCGCTGACGGCGCGGGCCACGGCGGGAGCGCAGCGATGCGATGTCGTCAACGTCACCGCCGGGGTGTCGCCGTTGAGCAGCCCGGCGGGTTCGCCGCCCCGGAAGCCGAACACCGCCTGATTCGGGTCCCCGGCGACCAGTGCCAGGTCGGCGCCCGCCGCGAGCACGCGGACCAGGCGGGCCGCCTGCGGATCGAGCTGTTGGGCGTCGTCGACCAACAAAACCCGGATCCGGGCGCGTTCGGCCGCCAGCAGCTCGGGGTCGACGGCGAAAGCCTCCAGTGCCGCGCCCACCAATTCGGCGGCGCCCAGGGCGGGGGCCGTCGCCTCCGGCGCGGCCATGCCGACCGCCGCACGCAGCAACATCACCTGCTCGTACTGGCGCGCGAATTGACCGGCGGCCGTCCATTCCGGCCGGCCGCAACGACGGCCCAGCCGCTCCAATTCCTGCGGGTCGACACCGCGTTCGGCGCAGCGGGCCAACAGGTTTCGCAGCTCGGTGGCAAACCCCGCGGTGCTCAGCGCCGGCCGCAGCTGCGCCGGCCATGCCGTCGCCGCGCGCGGCCCGTCGTCAAGGTCTCCGACCAGCAGTTCCCGGATGATGGCGTCCTGTTCGGCGCTGGTAACCAACCGCGGGGGCGCATCGCCGGCACGCTCGGCGGCGCGCCGCAAGACCGCGTAGGCGTACCCGTGCACCGTCCGCACCAGCGGTTCGCTCACCGCGACCCGGCCCGGGCCGGCGGATCGCGAGCGCAGCAGCGCCGTCGTCAAGGCGCTGCGCTGGGCCATCCCTAGGCGACCGGAACCGGTAAGCAGCAGAACCGATTCCGGACTCATACCGGCGTCGATGTGGGCGACCGCGGCGTCGATCAGCAGGCTGCTCTTCCCCGTGCCGGGGCCGCCGAGCACGTGAGCGACCCCGTGCGAACCGGGCGCCAGCAGAGCGCTCGCGCCGGCCTCCCAGCTGTATGCCATGGCTGCATGCAATCACCAGGGTGTGACAAGTTGGCCCGGCGTGCACCGACTCCGTCTCCTACCCTGGATGTCGGAACAGCGCGAAGAATGGGCTCGACGAATGGAAGGAGGGGTTGAAGACCATGACCGACGACCAACACGGTTTTCCCATCGACGAGGCGCCCGAAGGCGATGCGGTGGAGCAACTGCGGCCCGCCGATTCCGACGACGAGGCCGGCCTGGACATCGATTACGTGACCGCCGGCGATCGGGAAGCCGACGAAGCCGATGTGATCGAGCAGGCCTATGTCGTCTCCGCGGAGGACGATCGGGATGATGCCCGCTGAGGACCGCCCGCGACCCGCGATGGTGGCGGCTGGCACCATCGACGGGTGACCGCTGAGTTGTATGTGCACCGCTACGGCCCGTCCGGTCCGGTGCGGATCCTGGCGCTGCACGGGTTGACCGGCCACGGGCAGCGCTGGCAGCAGCTGTCCGGCCTGCTGCCCGAGATCGGCCTGGCCGCACCGGATCTGCTCGGCCATGGCCGGTCATCGTGGGCGGCGCCGTGGACCATTGACGCCAACATCGCGGCGCTGGCCGCCCTGCTCGACGAGCAGGCCGACACGCCGGTGGTGGTGGTTGGCCATTCGTTTGGCGCGGGCCTCGCCATGCATCTGGCCACGGTGCGCGCGAACCAGGTGGCGGGGCTGCTGCTGCTGGATCCGGCGATCGGGTTGGACGGCGCGTGGATGCGCGATATCGCCGAGGCGATGTTGTCCTCGCCCGACTATCCGGACGCCGAGGAAGCGCGCATGGAAAAGGTGCACGGTTCGTGGTCGGATGTCGAGCCCGCGCTGCTGGACGCCGAGCTCGACGAGCATCTGATCACGCTGCCCACCGGGCGCTACGGCTGGCGCATCAGCCTGCCGGCGATGATGTCGTACTGGAGCGAGCTGGCCCGCGACGCCGTGCTGCCCCCGGCGAAAACGGCGACGATCCTGGTGCGCGCCACGCGGACATCGCCGCCCTATGTCAGCGACGAACTCGTCGCGGGACTTCAGCAGCGGCTGGGGTCGTGTCTTCGGCTGCTGGATTTCGACTGCAACCACATGGTGCCCTACGCCAAGTCGGAGGAAGTCGCCGCGTTGGCCCGCGAGCTGCTGGAAGCCCGCTGACCGTGGCGCCGGTGACCGACGATCAGGTCGAGCGGGTGCGTGAGCTGGTCGCCGCCATCCCGCCCGGCAGGGTGTCCACCTACGGCGACATCGCCTCCATCGCAGGGCTTTCCAGCCCGCGCATCGTCGGCTGGATCATGCGGACCGACTCGTCGGATCTGCCGTGGCACCGCGTGATCACCGCCTCGGGGCGCCCGGCGCGACACCTGAGAACCCGGCAACTGGAGCTGCTGCGCGCCGAAGGCGTCCTCGCCAACGACGGCAGAGTCGCGCTGGGTGAGGTTCGTTACGAATTCCCGGCCGGGGTTTAGTGGCGATCGCCAGCGCGGCGTAGCCGGGCGCAGCGGGTCGCCACGCGGTAGGGCCAGTGGCGATCGCCAGCGCGGCGTAGCCGGGCGCAGCGGGTCGCCACGCGGTAGGGCCAGTGGC
>NZ_SCRH01000031.1 GCF_004298145.1 Mycobacterium sp. | reverse complement strand
CCCGGGCCGGTTTGGTGTCGACCTGCGGGGTTACTTTCGTATTCTTGCCGGCTTTTTCGAGCTCTTTGCCGATTTCTTCGCCGGCCTTCTTGCTGCCCTTCTGCGCGCCCTCGATGATCGCGTCGCCAACGGACTTCCCAGCGTTCTTGGCGCCCTTCGTAATCCCGTCGTTGAGGGACTGCCCGGCCTGTTTCCCGACCTTGTCGGCGGTCTTGCCGACATTGGTGATCTCCGCCTCGACCTCTTTTAGGCCGTCGCCAGATTTCTTGACGGTCAGGCTGACATACCCGGATGCTAGTTCGACGCCCTTGCCGCTCATCGCTGGCCCCTAACGGGTTGGCCGCCTCCGCGTTTCGGGCAGTTCCTGCCGTACACCCTGCAACCAGTGCACGCGGTGAGACGGCTAGGTTGGGGTGCGAGCGCCGGGGCGGTCATGCGACACTCCGCGCTGCAGCGTCAAGATCGGAAGACTCTATTCTCACCAGTCGCGGCCCAAACCTCTTGGCGGGCAACGATCCGTTGCTGACCATCCGTTGGATCGTTCTGGTTGATACGCGGGCGCGGGTAGCGGCTTCTCGGGTGGTGAGCCACGACATGTTCTGGTGCTTTCAGTGGGTGTCGTTCCCGCTTTACCAGTGGTGAACATGCCGTATCGGCGTGGATGGCGCCGCAAGTGTCGCCGGCGCTGTCAATCACCTTCGATTATATGCCAACAGCTGACATTTCACGAAATAGGCGACACACCAAACGCTAGACCTTGTGGCGCACCACATCGATGCGGCCCGGTGAGCTGATCACAATCGTGCCCCGCTCCCCATTCCCCAGGTCGGCATCCGCGTCGAGGATCCGCGGCGCGTTCGACGGATGCGCCGGGTCGGGATGCCATACCCACGCGAAATCCGCTCCCGCCGCAGGCTTCTCCAAGCTCCAAATCGGCAGCCCCGTCGTGTAGTGGGTGGCGTTGGCGATGCCGAACCGCTCCACATGCTCGCCGAGGTCGCGCTCGAGCTTGTTGAGGTACCTGGTGAGCTGGTGCTGCCCATCGGGGTCGTGTGGCTGTACCCACGCGGCGATGAACTTCGCCTTCGCGTGCGCATGCGCCAACGCGTCGAGCGGTGTGTGCTCAGTCATTTTCTGCCTTCCGTTTCGTCGTGGCCATGAGTCGTAACCGACCGCGTGCCACGAGCACAGCGCCGACACTGGCGATGCAAATAGCCGGCCGCGTCGACCTGCCACCGCGTGTTCACGACATCAAATTGATGGCCCCGGATGCACGCGGTCTGCTCAGCCCGAAGCTTCGCCAAACCACGCCGCCCCCGCCGCGGCTCCCGCGGCCGCCCAGTCACGACGCCGCCTCGAGGGCGTCAACGCGGCCGTACCGCGCCAGGCCGCGGCCGCCGGAACTGACACGGTGCAGCACGCCGCGAGCGATCAGCCGCTGGATGGCTTGCCTAGCCAGTTCGACACAGGTACCCGTCGGATCCGCGCCATACAACGCCACCGCGGCCTCCCGCACCGTCACCCCTTCGGCGCCAGCACTATCCACCGCGGCCAGAATCTTCTGCCGCAACCGCCGCACAGGGCGGCTGGGCTTCGGCTGCCGCTCCGGTTTCGGTTGGCGGCCCGCCATATCGGCGGCCATCGCCGCCTTGGCCGTCTGGTACGCATCTGGATCCACCAGCCTGCCGGCAACCACGCCGCGCGGTCGTTGATCCGCCGGCAGGCTGTCAACCCAGTCGCTGCACTGCTGCATATGCCGACAGCCAAGACATACATCAATTCCGGAGTCGATCGTTGCCCGGCACGAGCGGGCCTCGACGTCCGACAGCCATGTTTCGTTGCGGCAGGCGGCATCGCGCATCCTCGGGGCCGCTGCAGCAGCCCCGAGCAGGGCGGCCAGTTGGTCGGTGTTCACGAGACCACCTCGGGGAACTCAGTTTTAAGCCCGGCCATCGCGCGTTGCCAGTGATAGCCACGCCACCCGACAGACATCACGCAACGATCTCCGCGGCGCGCACGGCACGACAGGACGGGGCAGACAACGCTGAGCGCCGTCGGAGCGATCGGGTCGGCGTTCACCGAATCACCCTGCGGCTGCCGTGGATTGCCCAACGGCTATCCCCGTCGAGTGCTGGCGCCGCATCGGGTGGATGCCACCCACGCCTGCGGCAGCTAGCGTTTCGCGGCAACCCTGTTGACGCGAGCCTGCAGTTCGGGCCGCAAGCAGCCTTCGCGGTCGAGCAGCGCAACGTGCGAGAATTCCCGCATCCCCCGCCGGCCTGAACGCAGGTACGCCAGCTCGACGTCGTCAACCATCCGCAGCGACGTGCGGCCGAGGTGGTCGACCAGCGTGACAGCCCACCAGTCGTCGCCCAGCTCCCAGCTTTGTTCGATGCTTTGGAAATCCAACCATTCCGTAGGCGAGTAGGAATCCATGACATTTCTCCCGTCAGAGTGTGTGGATTTCGAATACCAGCAGTGCCGCTGTATCTAACCATTGTAGGCATATTCGTCCTCGTCGGCAAGAACAATCCGACCAGTCGTGGGATCGTATATATCATCCTCGTAAATGAAATCGAAGTAGTCGTCAATCAGGCGCCAGCATGATTTTGTGGCTTCCCAGCTACCTCGGACTTGGATGCGCAGTATTTCCGCGAGGTTGGCGTCTAGGGAATGTTGGCATTCGATGTTTCGTGAATGGAGGCCATCCGCGGTGGTCATTTCGTAGAGCAGGGCAGGGCCGTGTTCGTCTTGGGCGCCGTCGAGGAACAGGCCGCGGTCGTTGCACAGCGAACAGCCATCCACGTGCCTAACGTCGTCCGCTGGGGTTGTGGTGGGCGTCTTTCCAAGCGACCCCGGACGGCGCGCCGTAGGCGCGTCCGGTAGGGGGAGCGTCTTCTCGTCATTCAGGTACTTAGTACCTTCATGACTTAGAAACCGTTCTTGCTGGTCAGCGAGTTTTTCATGACCAATTTCGGCCGCACCCTCACCAATATGGGCCGCACCCTCACCAATTTCGGCCGCACCCTGACCAATATGGGCCGCACCCTGACCATTTTCGGCCGCCGTGTACTCACCGCATCCGGCCACGTCTCGGTCGGCCCGTTCGGCGGCGGCATCGGCCGCCCAAGCCTCGTTTGCGGCAAATAGGTCGGCGGCGGTCGGTTCCAGGAGTTGCACGCTGCGGTGGCCTGGGCCACCCCACGGTTGCGACTCGTCCAAGGCGATGCGCTTGATTCCCTCCATGACAGCGACGAGTTCGCCGACGCCGGGGAATAGCCCATTCTTATGCTCGGCCAGTTTCTGGGTCGCAGCGCTAAAGGCTGTATCGTCGTCTATGCCCGCGAATGTCAACAGGTCGAAGACTGATTTGTGGAATTTATGATCATAGCCGAACTCCACGGCGAGCCATTCGTTGCACTGCGCCACATACGCTTGCTCCGCTGCGAACCAGTCGATATAAGGCTTTCGTTCCATTTCGAGCAGTTCAGCCCAGAAACTCTGCAAGCCTTCTGACCATTTTTCGATGTGCCGTCCCTCGGCGTAAAGCCACCTATTGACATTAGATAGATAGTCCTGTTCGGCCTTCCGCCACAGGGCGCGCCGCTCAGGCGGCGAGATGAGTTCGTATTTGTCGCTGGCGACGCTGTCGGCGATGGGCTCGATGTTCCAGTAGAGCCTGGCGGCCAGCTCCGCGATAGCGGGGCGCGCCATCTTCCGTGTCGTGCCGGAGGCTGCGTATAGCTCGTCGGTCTGGGCGTGGAATGCGCTGCGGTGCCCGGCGAGCCGGTAGATCGCCGACGCACCTACCCGTTTCGCCTGAAGCGATGTGTGCGGATCCCGCCACAAGTCCCGCAGTATGGTGGCCTTCTCCTCGTAGCCGTCTGCGGCGGGGCGGTCCTTGGTTGCGTATCTGCGGTTCTGGGCTAGTGTTTCGTGCCATTCGAGGGCCTCGAGTGGCGCGCCTGGCGCCTGAGGCAGAAGGTCTATCTGATAGCTCATGCGCCCGGGCCTCATGCCGACCCGCCAGTAGCCGGCGTCCCGAAGGTCGGACACCGCCCGCCTAGCCAGCCTATCGCTGATGCCGGCGGCGTGTGCCAGCTCCCGCAGAGATGCCCGGAAGCTTCCCTTCCGCCCGAGCTGGAAAGCCGTTGCGGCGCCGAGCACACTAGCTCGGTGCGGCAACTTGGGGTCACCGAACACCGCGTACAGCCAGTCGTTGTGTTGGGCTGCTGTCCAGTCGGTTGAGGTGGTTTCTTCGTTCGCGCTCATGCCGCACCGCCCGTCAGGCGTGCGCGGATCATGTTGGCGCGCAGTCGGACCCCGAGGGGCATCATGTCGGCGTAGTGCGGGTCGACGGATGCGCGGATGGCGCGACGCTCGAAGTCGGCTATCCACTTGTTGGTGGTATCGCCTGCTATTATTGGTGTATCGGTGTCGTTGAGGGTCGTCCTAGCTCCTGCGGCCGGCGGCGGGATCAGTTGCACAACATCGCCGGTATGAAAACGGATTTCGTCGCCGTACTCCAACGCATGAGCGATCGGTGCGTTCACAAGGGTGCCGGTTAGTTGCCCGTGTGCACCTGCGTCCGCGATGACAACCCACATCGCCTCTGGGAAACCGTTTTTTGTGGCCGGCCAGATGAGTTTCACCGTGTCGCCCACCTGCGGGTTGAAGATCACGGGATCGTCGGGGTCATCGATTGGTTTTATCCGTTCGTCGCCGAACGTGTCGAAGTCGCGCCAATTGATGCTCACGCCGCGCTCACGGGCGCGCGCTTAGCGGTCAATCGTTCGATGTAGGCGTCGATGCTTGCGGCAGTGATGAATCCGCGGCGCCCAACGTTGACGTGGCAGAGTTCTCCGCGCTTGACGAGGGAGTAGATGGTGGGCCGGGAGACGCCGCCAAGCGCAAATCGGGCTCCTTCATCGGGTGTCATGCCGATGGGCACGAGTTGCTGTGTGGTCGTCATTGGTCGGCCCTTTCGTGCCTGTAAGTCACCGTCGCTCGGTGTTCTCTAATGACAAGTAGGCCACAACTTTTCGTGATTTGTAATGTCTAGCCATGCCTCAGTCAACACTTTTACAGCTCAGAACGTGTATCGCCGCAGGTAGCGGCCAACGCAGCCTCCTATGACCAGTCAACACCAAAGTTGTGCCAGTAGGAGGCTTTACAGCCCGAGTGAATCCGCTAAGCCATCCACCGCGGCCCGCGCGGTCGCATCCTCGGCGTGGCCGTAAATGTCCCCGGTGATCGATATAGAGCTGTGCCCGAGCAGATCGGCAACCGCCTTGATGTGCACACCGCCCTCAAGCCACGCTGAGGCTGCGCTGTGGCGCAGTGTATGCACGTCGACGTCTTGCAGCCCAGCCTTCTTCGCTGCGGCCTGTATGGTCCGCAGCAGGTTCCGTGGGTCGACCTGGGTGCCGAACTCGGTGGCGAACACGAGGCCGTTCTCGCGCCATTGGTTGCCGGCCTGTAGCCGCTCTCGCTTCTGCCGGGCGCGGTGTGCGCGCAACATTTCCACGACCGGAACCGACAGCGGCACAGCGCGCCTCGACCGCTCCGTCTTCGGCGGCGTGGTCATCAGCTTGCCGTCGACACGAGCCACGGTCGCCGCGACACGCAGCGAACGGGCGCCGAGGTCGACGTGCTCCCATCGCAGGGCCGCGGCTTCACCGCGCCGCAGCCCGGTAGACGCAATCAGCACCAGCGCAGGGTGATAACGCGATCCACGGGCAGCGTCGAGGAGCTTCACCACGTTGTCGCGGTCGAGGTGGTGTGCTTCCTGCCGTTCAACGCCGGGGCGTTTGACGGCAGCCGCGGGATTCTTCGCGAGTAGTCCGTCACGGACAGCGCCGTCGAGGCCGGCCCGCAGCACGGTGTACGTCGACCGGATCGTCGAGTCGGACAATGCCCGCACCGGATCGGGGTTCGGGTTATCGTCGGTCCGCTCTCCTGGCTTCATCTGCGACCGCATGTCGAGGACCAACTTCTCGACGTCGGACGGGCGCAGCCGGTCGAGCCGTACGCGCCCGATCGGGGCGCCCTCGATGTGTTTGCGCGACAGGTTGGCGTACAGCTCGCGGGTGGCCTGCTTGCGGTCGGACGCCGCCAGGGTTGTTGCCCGCCAGTGGGTCATCCACTGTGCAAGCGTCGTGGTGGCGTCGCGGGGCGGCTGCCCCTCTTTGAGTCGGTCACGCACCTTGTCCAGCTCGGCCAGCGCCGCCTTCTGGGTAGCGCCGTAGACGCTCACGCGTTTCTGCTCGCCGGTGTCGGGGTCGCGGTAGCGCAGCCGAGCCTCCCAACGCCCATTGGGCCGCTGGTAGACGTTGCCTTGTGAATTGGCGCGGCGCTTCGCCATGCAGGCCAGTGTAGACCTGGTGGGCGTACTAAAGGGCGTACGCCAAGAATTTCCGTATCATTGGGGTAGTAAAAACGCCTCTGACCTGTGTCGGGCTGACAGGATTTGAACCTGCGACCACTTGACCCCCAGTCAAGTGCGCTACCAAACTGCGCCACAGCCCGCGTGCCGGTGGTTCCACCGGCAGCAGGTCGAAAGCCTACCGTAAACGCTCCGCCAACCCGCCAAGCGACCTCCGCCTGCACCGCGCCGTGCGTGTCACTGATCTCGCGAGCCACTCAGTACAGCCTGGCGATCGTTAGGCGACTCGCGAACGCGCTATCAGATGCGCTATCGGAATCGAGACTTACCCGTCGGTCGCGGTGGGGCCCACGCATGTTGAGGGCCAAGGCGTTCAGCGCCGCCTGGCTCCCCGCTTTTCGCGTACCCGCACGTTGATCCGGATCGGCGACCCCTCGAACCCAAAGGTTTCGCGCAGCCGGCGTTCCAGGAAACGCCGATACCCCGCCTCGAGAAAACCCGTGGTGAACAGCACGAAGGTCGGAGGGCGGGCGGTGGCCTGGGTGGCGAACAGGATGCGCGGCTGCTTACCCCCACGCACCGGGGGCGGGGTGGCCGCCACCACCTCTTTCAGCCAGGAATTCAGCGGCCCGGTGGCGATCCTCGCGTCCCACGACGCCAGCGAGGCCTCCATCGCGGGCACCAGCCTTTGCACCGCGCGGCCGGTCTTGGCGGAGATGTTGACGCGCGGCGCCCACCGCAACTGCACCAGTTCGCGGTCTATCTCGCGCTCCAACAGCTCGCGCCGGTCTTCGTCGACCAGATCCCACTTGTTGAATGCCAGCACCAGTGCCCGGCCGGCTTCGATGACCATCGACAGCACCCGCTGATCTTGTTCGGTCAGCGGATCCGACGCATCGATCAGCACGACCACCACCTCGGCCGCGTCGATGGCCGAGTGGGTGCGAACCGAGGCGTAGAACTCATGGCCGCTGACCTGACCGACCTTGCGCCGCAAACCCGCGGTGTCGACGAACCGCCATACCCTGTCGCCCAGCTCGATGAGGGAGTCCACCGGGTCCACCGTCGTCCCCGCGACATCGTGCACCACCGAACGCTGATCACCGGCCAGCTTGTTCAGCAGCGAGCTCTTGCCCACGTTGGGTTTGCCGACCAGCGCCACGCGCCGAGGGCCACCGGGTTTGGGGGCCACCTCGGACACCGCGGGCAGCGCGGCCAGTACTTCGTCGAGCAGATCGGCGACCCCGCGGCCGTGGATCGCGCTGATCGCGTGCGGCTGACCGAGCCCCAGCGACCACAACATCGCCGCGTCCGCTTCGGCCTTGTCACTGTCAACCTTGTTGGCGGCCAAGAACACTGGTTTTCCCGACCGCAGCAGAATCCGGGCTGCGGCTTCATCGGCGGTAGTGGCGCCGACCACGGCATCCACCACCAGGATCACCGCATCGGCGGTGCGCATGGCCACAGAGGCCTGTTCCGCCACCAGCTGCTGCAGCCCCTTGGCGTCGGGCTCCCATCCCCCGGTGTCCTGCACGATGAACCGACGGCCGGTCCACAGCGCGTCGTAGGACACTCGGTCGCGGGTGACGCCCGGGACGTCCTGCACGACCGCTTCCCGCCGCCCCAGGATCCGGTTCACCAGGGTCGACTTGCCGACGTTGGGCCGGCCGACCACCGCCACCACGGGCGCCGGACCGGCCTCCTCCTGTTCGTCCAGGCCGAATTCGACGGACCCCCAGTCGCTTTCGTCAGTCCACGTGCCGTCGTGAGTCATCGCACCGCCCCGCTTCGCTGCTTGACCAGATCCCGCAGGCGGGAAATCACCTGCGCCTCGGTCATCTCGCCGGTATCGACGACCACCGCGTCAGGCGCCGCCCGCAGCGGCGACACCGCGCGGGTGGAATCCAGATGGTCGCGGCGGCGGACGTCGGCGAGCACGGCGTCGTAATCGTCGGCCAGCCCGGCCGCCACGTTCTGATCGTTGCGTCGGCGCGCCCGCGTTTCGGGCGACGCCGTCAGGAAAATCTTCACCGGCGCGTCGGGCAGGACGACGGTGCCGATGTCTCGGCCCTCGACGACGACACTGCCCATGCCGTCGGCCATTTCGCGTTGCAAGCCGACCAGCCGGGTGCGCACGGCGGGAACCGACGACACCGCCGACACGGCGGCGGTGACCTGATCGCCGCGGATCTCCGCTGAAACATCCTCTCCACCCAGGAAATATCGGTCCCCGTCGGGCTGGTAATCGACCGCCATCTGCACGGCTTCCGCCGTGTGCGCGACGGCCTGTGCGTCATCTGGGTCGATATCAGCGCGCAAGACCGCCAACGTCACCATCCGATACATCCCTCCGGTATCCAGATAGCGCGCCCCCAGGGCCTTCGCCAACCCCTTTGACACCGAGGACTTTCCGGTCCCCGCCGGGCCGTCGATGGCCACCACGACGCTCGTTTCGCTCACAGGCCGACCGCTTTGTACAGCTGCCCCACCTCGTCGCGCCCCAGCGCCCGGATGCTGCCCGGCCGCTGCTTGCCAAGCGAAACCGGCCCAATATCGGTGCGCACCAACGATTCCACCGGGAATCCCGCGGCCGCCAACAGCCGGCGCACGATGCGATTACGCCCTTCGTGCAACGTCACCCGCACGAGCGTCTTACCCGGGATGGCGTCCACCACCGCGAATTCGTCGACCCGCGCCACCCCGTCATCCAACTCGATCCCCGCGCGCAGCGACTTACCGACGCCACGCGGCACCGAGCCGGTCACCGTGGCCAGATACGTCTTGGGCACCTCGTGGGAGGGATGCATCAGCCGGTGGGCGAGTTCGCCGTCGTTGGTCAGCAGGATCAGCCCTTCGGTGTCGGCGTCCAACCGCCCGACGTGAAACAGGTTCTTGTTGCCGCGAACTCGGCGTTCGATCAAATCGCCGATACACGGCCGGCCGCGGTCGTCCGACATGGTCGAGTGCACCCCGCGCGGCTTGTTCAGCGCCAGATACACCTGGGAATCGTCGAGGACTATCCGGGCGCCGTCGACGTGGATCACCGAAGCGTCCGGGTCGACGCGGGTGCCCAGTTCGGTCACCACCCGCCCGTCCACCTCGACACGGCCTTCGATGATCAACTTCTCGGCGGCCCGCCGCGACGCTATTCCGGCTTGGGACAACACTTTTTGCAGCCGGATCCCCTCAGTTTCGACCATCAATCCTGGTCCACGTCGAACGTCAGCGCCGGGTCGGATGCCTGACCGCCGGAAAGTTTGATGAAACGTGGCTCGCTGTCCAAGGATTCGCTGAGGTCCTCGATCGTGTCCACGTCGGGGAGCAGCGGCGCGATGTCCGGAAGGTCGGCCAACGACGTCAGCCCCAGGCGCTCCAAGAACAGCTCGGTGGTGGCGAACATCACGGCGCCGGTGTCGTCGTCGGCTCCGGCCTCGGTGATCAGGCCGCGCGCCAGCAGGGTGCGCATCACGGCGTCGACATTGACGCCGCGGACCGCGCTCACCCGCGCGCGTGTCACGGGCTGGCGATAGGCGACGACGGCCAGCGTCTCCAGCGCGGCCCGGGTGAGCTTTGACCGCGCGCCGTCCAGCAGCAGCTTCTCCACGTAGGGCGCGAACCGGGCGCGGGTGTACATCCGCCAACCCTCGCTGTTTGTCCGCAGGTCGATACCGCTGTCACGCGCGGTCAGTTCCTCGGCCATCTCCTGCAGCTTGGTGGCGATCCGATACACCGGTTGTTGCGTGGCGGACGCCAGCGCCTCCGCGGTGACCGGGGTGTCCACCACCAGCAGCAGCGCCTCCAATACGGAGCCGAGTTCCTCGGATTCCATCGGCGCTGCCTCGGCGATGTCCGGGATGCCCACCTCGAGAGCCGCATCCAGATCGACGCCAGGCAGCACATCGGTCACGCGCGCGTCCTCCGCATCGCTGTGCTCCGCGTCGTCACCGGCGCCATTCATGTTTCGTCCCGCACTTCTACCAAGGCTTCACTGACCGGACGTTCCCCGGTCCACGAAATTTGGAGCACGCCAAGCGGCTCTGACTGGTCGAATGCTACCGCCCGCGACCGATACAGTTCGAGCAGCGCCAGGAAGCGCCCGACCACCTCCATGGACGCCTCACAATCGGCGACCAGCTCGGAGAACGTGGCCCACGCGCCGCTACCTCGCGCTTCGAGGATCGCCAACAATTTTTTGGCCTGCTCGGGAACCGAGACCTGAACCTGGTGCAGGTGCCCGACCGACACCGTCGGGACGGGCCGCGGGCTGAACGCGATCGCCGCGATCTGGGCGAAGCGGTCGGCGTCGACGCCGATCATCACCTCGGGCAGCAGCTCGGTGAACCGGTCCTCCAGCGACACGGCGCGCGGATAGCTACGCAGCGCGCTGGCCTCCAGCTCGGCGAACATCTCGGCAACGTGCTTGTACGCGCGGTACTGCAGCAGCCGCGCGAACAGCAGGTCGCGCACCTCCAGCAGCGCCAGGTCTTCGTCGTCGTCGACCTGCCCGGCCGGCAGCAGCCGGGCAGCCTTCAGGTCAAGCAGGGTCGCGGCCACCACCAGGAACGCGGTGGTCTCCTCCAGCTCCAGCTGGGGACCGATTTCGCGGGTGTAGGCGATGAAGTCGTCGGTGACCTGGTGCAGCGCCACCTCGGTCACGTCGAGGCGATGGGCGAAGATCAGCTGCAACAGCAGATCGAACGGGCCCTCGAAATTGGTCAGGCGGACCTGAAAGCCGTTCTGCTGGGGCGCCTCACCGTTTGCAGTCGCGTTCACGCGCCGAATCGGTCGATGAACTCGCGGGCCAGCGCGCGATACGCGATGGCCCCGGTGGATCGCGGGGCCCACGTGGTGATGGGTTCGCCGGCCACGCTGGTCTCCGGGAAGCGGACGGTGCGCGTGATGACGGTGTCGAACACCAGGTCACCGAACCGCTCCACCACCCGGGCCATCACCTCGCGCGAGTTGACCGTGCGGGGGTCGTAGCGGGTGAGCAGGATTCCGCTGATCTCGAGTTTCGGGTTGAGGCGGTCGCGCACCTTGTCGACGGTGTCGGTCAGCAGCGCCAGGCCGCGCAGCGAGAAGTACTCGCACTCGGTGGGAATCACCACACCGTCCGAGCAGGCCAGGCCGTTGACGGTGAGCAGTCCCAGCGACGGCTGGCAATCGATCAGCACGTAGTCGTAGCGGTCCAGCACCGGGTGCAGCGACCGGCCCAGGGTCTGTTCGCGCCCCACCTCGTTGACCAGCTGGATCTCGGCGGCCGACAGGTCGATGTTGCTGGGCACCAGATCCATGTACTTGACCCGGGTCTGCAGCAGCACGTCGTCGACCGACACCCGCGGCTCCACCAGCACGTTGTGGATGGTCTTGTCCAGCTCGTAGTGCGGGACGCCCAGGCCCGCGGACAGCGCGCCCTGCGGGTCCATGTCCACCAGCAGCACCCGGCGGCCGTATTCGGCGAGCGCGGCACCCAGATTGATGGTGGACGTGGTCTTCCCGACGCCGCCCTTCTGGTTGCACATGGCGACGACTTTGGCCGGGCCGTGCGAGGTGCGCGGCTGCGGCTCCGGGATCGCCCGCGGCGGCCGCCCGGTCAGGCCGAGCTCGACGCCGCTGTCCGGCTGCTCGGTCATGGCGGGGGTGTTCGGGAAGTGAACATCGACCGAAAGTCTAACGGGTCCACGCGCCGAAACCCGGCGACCCGCAGGCAATTAACCAGCCAATATGAGGCGAAATCGGTGGTGAAACGCACATCCCGACAGCCTATTCACTTCCGTCACAGCCGCACCAGTTTTGAGGGTGGATGTGGCCGCCGAAAAATGCTGTCGCCGGCGATAGCACTATCGGGGTTCGGCCTATCGTGGCCCCTATGGATCTCAAGCGACGGATGCCCCTGTTGCGATGGTCGGTCTGGCGGATGGCCGTCGGCAATCGCAACATCACCACGACGGGCCAGATCGGTGACGGGCGCGAAGCGGCCGCCGTCGAGTACGTACTGCGGAACGCCCGGGCCGGCGACATCGACGACGTGCTGACCACCATCGACAAGTTCGCCTACGAGAAGTCGATGCTGATCAACGTCGGCGACGAGAAGGGGCTGCTGCTCGACGCCGCGGTGCGCCGCGCCGATCCGGCGCTCGCGCTCGAACTGGGCACCTATTGCGGCTACGGCGCGTTACGCATCGCCCGGGCCGCGCCGTCGGCCAAGGTGTTCTCGGTCGAACTCGCCGAGGCCAACGCCGCCAACGCCCGCCAGATCTGGGCCCATGCCGGTGTGGCCGACCGCGTGACGTGTGTGGTCGGCACCATCGGCGACGGTGGCCGCACCCTGGACGCGCTGGCCAACCAGCACGGGTTTGCCTCCGGCGCACTCGATTTCGTGTTTCTCGATCACGACAAGGACGCTTACCTGGACGACCTGAAGAGCATCCTGGATCGGGGCTGGTTACATCCGGGCTCGATCGTGGTCGCCGACAACGTGCGGGTGCCGGGCGCACCGAAGTATCGCGAGTACATGCACCGGCAGCAGGGCAAGGTGTGGAACACGATCGAACACAAGACCCACCTCGAGTACCAGTCGCTGATGTCCGACCTGGTGCTGGAGTCCGACTACCTGGGCTGAGCGTCGACTTGTTGTCGACGATTCCGCCCGCCATTTTCGCGCAACAACTCGACGTTCGGCGCGAAGGGGGTCTTCGGCGCGAAGGGGTTTTCGGCGCGAAGGGGGTGTGCTCGCTACTGGGCCCGCGGATGGGCTTCGGCCCACACTTCTCGCAGCGCGTGCACGGTGACCATGGTGTAGATCTGCGTCGTCGTCACCGAGGCGTGTCCGAGCAACTCCTGCACCACGCGCACGTCGGCACCGCCCTCGAGCAGGTGGGTGGCGAAGGAATGCCGCAGTATGTGTGGCGACACACCCGACGTGATCCCGGCGCGCTCGGCCGCATCCTGCAGGACCTGCCACGCGCTTTGCCGCGACAACTGCCCGCCGCGCACGTTGAGGAAGATGGCCGGCGTCCCGCGCCCGCGGCGCGCCAGCTCCGAGCGTCCGCGCACCAGATAGGCGTCCAACGCGGCCACGGCGGGCCGGCCGATCGGCACCAGCCGCTGCTTACCGCCCTTGCCGCGCAACAACACCGACCTGGCCTGGGTGTCGATGTCGTCGACGTCGAGGCCGACGGCTTCGGAGATCCGCGCGCCGGTGGAGTACAGAAGTTCCAGCAGCGCCCGGTTCCGCAGGGTCAGCGGGCCGTCGGCCGGGCTCTCGCCCCCCGCACCCTCCAGCAGCGCCAGGACCTGGTCGATGGTCAGGCTCTTGGGCAGGCGGCGGCCCGGGGTCGGCGGGCGGACGGCGCGCGCCACGTCGAGTTCGGCCAGCCCTTCGGCCGCGGCGAACCGGTGCAGGCCGCGCACCGCGATCAGGGCACGCGCCGCCGACACCGCCGACAGCGCCGCCGCGCCGGTATCCGGGTCGCCGCGGCGCAGCGCCACCAGGAATTCGCTGACGTCGTTCTCGCCCACCTCGGCCAGATCGTGAATTCCACGGCCCGACAGGTGTTTTGTGTAGCGGCGCAGATCTCGGCGATATGAACTCAGCGTGTTCGCCGCGACGCCGCGCTCGATCGTGAGGTGGTCGAGGTAGCCCTGGAGTTGCGTGTCCAGCGTAAGTGCCGTTGTCATGGCCCGGCCTGCCCCGCTTTTCGAGCAGCAAATGCCTTGGGCCTGTCGATCCACGGACTGTCCACCGGCCGAGGCGGTGCGAACCCCTCGATGACGGCACGGGCCGCCAGAATCCCGGCGATGGCAATGGAATTCACGACCTCGCCGCGCAGCACCCGGTGGGCGGCATCCGCGATGGGAAACCAGCTCATCCTCATGTCGGCTTCCTCGTGATGCGCCTGGGGCCTGCCCACCTCGCGCAGCCCGGTGGCCAGATAAATTCGCACCGATTCGTCGCTGAAGCCCGGCGCGGAGTCGAGGTCGACCAGCACCTGCCAGGTGGCCGCCTGCAGGCCGACCTCCTCGTGGAGTTCGCGGGCGGCCGTCTGCTGCGGCGGCTCCCCCGCGACGTCGAGCAGCCCGGCCGGCAGCTCCCAGAGCCGCCGGCCGAACGCGTGCCGGTATTGGTAGACCATCGCGATGTTGTTGTCGTCGTCCAGCGCCGCGACGGCGACCGCCCCGTAGTGCTCGACAACCTCGCGCACCGCGGTGGTGTCGCCCGGCATCCGCACCCGGTCGCTGCGCAGCGCGAAAATCTTTCCGGTGTACAGCGTTTCGGAAGACGCCGTGGAGAAGACGTGTTCAGCCACGGGACGCGGGCTCAGGTATGGGCCGCGCGGCGCTGTCCCGGTGCTGGATGCCGTTGGACGACTGCTCGGGGATTTCCACCGGCAACCGTTCGCCCGCCTTGTACTCGATGGCCGCCCCGACGAACGCGACGAACAACGGGTGCGGCCGGGTGGGCCGGCTCTTCAGCTCCGGATGAGCCTGGGTGCCGACGATGAACGGGTGCACGTCCGGCGGGTACTCGACGAACTCGACCAGGTGACCGTCGGGAGAGGTGCCGGAAAACCTGAGACCGCTTTCGGCGATCTTGTCGCGGTACGCGTTGTTCACCTCGTAGCGGTGCCGGTGCCGTTCGGACACCTCTGTGGTGCCATACGCCTGGGCCACAATCGAATCCGGTTCCAGCACGGCGGGATAGGCGCCCAGGCGCATGGTGCCACCGAGGTCGGCCTCGCCGGCGACGATGTCGACCTGATCGGCCATCGTCGAGATGACGGGATCCGGTGTGTCCGGGTCGAATTCGGCCGAGTTGGCCTCCGTCAGCCCGGCCGAGCGGGCGGCCTCGATCACGATGCATTGCAGGCCGAGGCACAGGCCAAGCACCGGCAGCCCCCGTGTGCGCGCGTAGTGAATGGCGCCGAGCTTGCCCTCGATGCCGCGGATCCCGAACCCGCCGGGGATCAGCACAGCGTGCACGTCGCCCAGTGCCGCAGCGGCACCGGCCGCGCTCTCGCAGTCGTCGGACGCCACCCAGACCAGCTCCACCTTGGCGTGGTGCTTGAACCCGCCGGCACGCAGCGCCTCGGTGACCGACAGGTAAGCATCGGAGAGTTCAACGTATTTGCCCACCAGGGCGATTCGCACGGTTTCGTGCGGCTCGTGCACCCGGCGCAGCAGGTCGTCCCATTCGGTCCAGTCGACGTCGCGGAACGGCAGATTGAGCCGGCGCACCACATAGGCGTCGAGCTCTTCCCGGTGCAGCACCTTGGGGATGTCATAGATCGACGGGGCGTCCGGGGTGGAGATGACGCCGTCGATTTCGACGTCGCACATCAGCGCGATCTTGTTCTTCAGCGCCTCGGGGACGTCGCGGTCACAGCGCAGGATCAGCGCGTCCGGGGTGATACCGATGCTGCGCAGCGCGGCCACCGAGTGCTGGGTGGGTTTGGTCTTGAGTTCGCCCGACGGGGCCAGGTAGGGCACCAGCGAGACGTGCAGGAAGAACACGTTTTCGCGGCCCAGGTCGTGACGCACTTGGCGGGCCGCCTCCAGGAAGGGCTGCGACTCGATGTCGCCGACGGTGCCGCCTATTTCGGTGATGACGACATCGGGGCGGTTGCCCTGGGCGTCGGGCTCGGCCATCGCCATGATGCGCCGTTTGATCTCGTCGGTGATGTGCGGGATCACCTGGACGGTGTCGCCGAGGTATTCGCCGCGGCGTTCCTTGGCGATGACGGTCGAATACACCTGGCCCGTAGTGACATTCGCCGAGCCGGACAGATCGCGATCCAGGAACCGCTCGTAGTGCCCGACGTCGAGGTCGGTCTCGGCGCCGTCCTCGGTGACGAAGACCTCGCCGTGCTGGAACGGGTTCATCGTGCCCGGGTCGACGTTGAGGTACGGATCGAGCTTTTGCATCGTCACATACAACCCACGCGCCGTCAGTAGCTGACCGAGGCTGCTGGCGGTCAAGCCCTTACCCAACGAGGAAGCGACTCCCCCGCTGACGAAGAGGTGCTTGGTGGCGGATTGCGGGTGCTTTCGCACAGGCGACCTCCGTGAAGACGGGCAGGGCTTGAAAATTGTTCTAGCGAATAACTAGATGGGCCTGCCGACCCACGGAAACCCACCCTAACATCAGCCGCGCTGTGTCGCGGCTAACACGCCCGCTACTGGGGCACCGTGATCGACGTCGCCCCGTGACCGGTGCCGTACTGGCCGGCGTGACCACCATTCATCAGGTCGTGCAGACCCAGCACCGCGGTGATGCGTCCGGGCGCGGCGTCCACGTCGTCGACCGTGCTGACCGCGGCATTCAAACCGGCGTCGGCGCGAGTCACGGCGACGGCGGCACCCCCGGTCGCCGAACCGTCGCGCCCGGCGAGCAGCGTGCCCGAGCCGTGCGGTGCCAGCGCGGCCGAGAACCGGGCGACGCTGACACCCTGGTTCCCGGCGTCTTGGGGCAGCGAGCCGCCGGTGACGATCAGCGCGGCGTTCGCCGCGCTGATGTGATCGGTCGCCTGGTAGGTGATGAAGCCGGTGTCGCGCAGCGCCGCCAGCACGGTGTTGCGCTGAGGCTCGTCGACCTGCGGGACGGCCGGGTTCGGGTTGGCCAGCAGCGCGATGCCCATCAGGTCACCCGCCTGCGAACCCTGGTCGACGAGCTTGGTGCTGAGCTGCTGACCGGCGGGCAGCACCGACGAGTTCACCACCGTCTGCAGCTTCTCCGCCGAGTTGGCCTCGACGAACTCCTGCGTCAGCGATACCGTCCCGGTCACCGCCCCGCCGGCCTGGCCGATGAACTTCGACACCGCGGCCACGTCGTCGTCTTTGGCATCCGGGGTGCGGAACACCACCACCGATTTGCCGGCCAGCGCGTCGTGCACTATCCGGCCAACCAGTTGGGTATCGAAATTGTTTGCCGCGCTGAGCTTTTCGTTCAGCACATTCTTCTGGTCGTTGAGCCCGCTGATCTGCGTGTTCAGGTCCTTCTTCTCGTCACGCAGGCTGGACAACAAGGTGTCCGACAAGAAGCCGGAGCCCAGCACGACGCCCACGGCCAGCGCCAGGAACACGGCGGCCAGCGACAGGGCATGTTGGCGTAACGAGATCATCTAGGTGACCCACTTCTGCACCATCAGGCAGAAGTGGTTCCAGTAGTCGGTGACCCAATGCAGCACCACACCGTCGGTGCGCGACACCCACAGGGCGACGATCACCGCGATCAGCATCGTCAGCGCCAGCAGCGCGATGGCGCCCGCGGAGATGTGGTTGCGGTACAGGGTCGCCACGGCCTTGGCGTCCACCACCTTTTCCCCGACCCGCAGTCGGGTCAGGAAGGTGGACGGGTTGCTGTGGGCGCGGGTGCGGTCGAAGAACGTCTCGATGTTGGCGGTGTGGCCGGCCGTCACCAGCAGCGCGGCGCCATGGTGATCGGCCAGCAGCAGGGCCAGGTCGATCGCCGAACCCGCGGCCGGGAACGTCATCGCCCCGACACCGAGATCCTGGATGCGCTCCAGCCCGGGCGCGTGGCCGTCGGCGTCGGCGGGCAACACGACCTGGGCGCCGCACTTGAGCGCGTCGGTGCTGATCTGGTCGGGGTCGCCGACGATCACCTGTGGGCGGTAGCC
This sequence comes from Mycobacterium sp., assembly GCF_004298145.1. Taxonomy (GTDB): domain Bacteria; phylum Actinomycetota; class Actinomycetes; order Mycobacteriales; family Mycobacteriaceae; genus Mycobacterium. The sequence continues at coordinate 34,620 of NZ_SCRH01000031.1, read as the reverse complement.
CGCCTTGCGCAACACGTCCGCGCCGCCGCCGACACCGATCAGCGCCGGCTGGTACTCCTTGATGAACGGCTTGAGCGACTTGAGGTCGTCCTCGGCGCTGGGCTCGTCGGCGACGATCACCACGTGCCGACGACGCAGGTCGACGTCGACGTCTGGGATGCCGATCCCGTCGATCAGCAGCGGGCTCTCGCTCTTGATGAACTCGATGGTGTTGCCGGCGAACGCCTCCAGATGGGCGGACAGGCCGCTCTTGGCCTCCCGCATCAGGTCGGCGATGTCGTGATCGGTGCGCTCGGTGCCGCGGACCAGCCTGCGATCACCCGCGTACACCCCGCCCTCGTACAGGCGGATCCTGGCGCCGTCTTTGACCTTCTTGAAGATGTCGGGTCCGGCCTCGTCGATCAGGGTCACACCGTTGTTGACCAGCACCTCAGGCCCCAGATTGGGGTAGCGGCCCGACACCGACGGCGATGCGTTGACGACGGCGGCGATGTCGGCCTCCACCAGGGCGTCCGCGGTGATGCGATCCAGGTCCAGGATGTCGAGCACGACGATGTCGCCGGGGCAGACCCTGCGCAGCAATCGATCGATGTTCCGGTCGACGCGCGCGGTGCCGACCAGGCCCGGCCGGGCGGGATTACGGGAAAGCAGGCCTGACATCTTCATGGGGGCGATTCTGTCGGGGATGCGTGGGCGAGGTGGGGAGGCGCGCCGTAACACCAGCCTCAGAAGTTATCTAGAGTCACATTAGTAACAGGTGGATGCCGAACCGGTCTCGAATGTCGACCTGATGCGCGAAATGGGGCCGGACGCCCACAACAAGTCGACGCTCGCGGCCTTAGATCTCGTCAGATCTCGTCTTTCTGCGCCGCCTCGAGCAGCTCGCGGGCGTGCGCGCGGCCGCTGTCGGATTCGCCCAGCCCGGCCAGCATCCGCGCCAGCTCGGCGACCCGCTCGTCGCCGCCCAGGCGCCGCACCACGCTCGTTCCCTTGGGCCCGGCGGCATGCACCACCAGGTGCACGTCGGCGTACGCCGCCACCTGCGGCAGATGCGTGACCACGATGACCTGGTGGGTGCGCGCCAACCTCGCCAGCCGACGCCCGATCTGCACGGCCGCCCGGCCCCCCACGCCCGCGTCGACCTCGTCGAACACCATGGTGGTGCCCGCCGCTTCTTTGCGGGACGTGGCCAGCACCACCTCCAAGGCCAGCATCACCCGGGACAGCTCGCCGCCGGAGGCGCTCTTGGCCAGCGGCAGCTGGTCCATCCCGCGGTGCGCCGCGAACCCGAACTCGACCTGGTCGACGCCGTCGGCGCCGGCGCGGACGAGCTCGCCCGACGGCAGCCGCAGCGCGGCCGAGTCGTCGGCGGGCGCCGCGGCGTCCGGCACGGCATCCAGGCTCACGTCGATGGTGAATCGGGCGTCGGCCATCGCCAGCCCCGACAGCTCGGCGGTGACCTCCTTGGCGAGTCGCTTGGCGGCCTTGCGCCGTGTGTTGCTGAGATCGGCCGCGGCCCCGGCCAATTCGCGGCCGAGCTCGTCGACCCGGGCCGCCAGCGCCGTCAAGCCTTCCTCGGTGACGTCGAGTTGGGCGAGCCGTTGCCGCGACTCCTGGGCCCACCGGATCACCCCGTCGATGTCCGCCGCGTACTTGCGGGTCAGTGTGCGCAGTTCGGCCTGGCGGGCCAGCTTGGATTCCAGCGCGCTGGCATCGACCGGCAGCTCCTCGAGGAAGCCGCCCAGTTCACCGGCCGCGTCGACGAGCACGGTCAGCACCTCGCCGATCTGGCCGGCCAACGCCACCAGCTTCGCGTCGTCGGTGGATTCCAGTGCGGCCCTTGCCTTTCCCAGGCTGTCGGTGGCACCCAGCGCGACCCCATCCGTCTCGTCGGAGGACAACGCCGCGCGCGCGGTGGCCGCGGCTTCGCGCAGGGTGTCCAGTTCGGAGAGCCGCACGATCTCGGCGACCAGGGCGTCGTCCTCACCGGGTTGTGGGTCCACGGCGTCGATTTCGTTGAGGGCGAACGTCAGCCGGTCGGCCTCCAGCGCGAGTTCGCGCATGCGGTTGCGGCGGTCGAGCAGGTCGCGTCGCGCCGAGAGCCAGGCGTCGCGCAGTTTGCAGTAGCGCTCGAGCGCCGGGCCCGCCTTGGCGAACCGGTCCAGCGCGCCACACTGCTCCTCGGGCCGGATGAGTCGCAGCTGGTCGTTCTGCCCGTGCAAGGTCAGCAGCCCCGCGGTGAAGTCGCCCAGCGACTTCGCGGGCACGCTGCGGCCGCCGAGCGACGCGCGCGACGGCCCGTCGCGGCTGACCGAGCGCAGCGCGATCACGCTGCCGTCCTCGTCGCGTTCCCCGCCCGACGCGTCCAGCATCTCATCGAGCCGCACCACCATGGCCTCGTCGAGATCGGTTGTGCTGAAACGACCTTCGACGACAGCCCGGTCAGCGCCCGACCGGACCCGGGTGGCGTCTGCGCGGGCACCGCCGAGCAGGTGCAGCCCGGTCACCACCATGGTCTTCCCGGCGCCGGTCTCCCCGGTCAATACGGTCAGGCCGCGGTCGAACTCCCCGACCGCGGAACTGATCGCCCCGAGCGACTCGATGCGGATTTCAGTCAGCATTCAGTGAGAACCCCGCGCTGCGCCGTCAGTTCCCGCGCCACCCGGTCACCGGCAGCCGGAACTTGCGCACCAACCGATCCGTGAACGGGGCGCTGTCCAGCCGGGCCCACTTCACCGCCGTATCACAGCGTTTCACCTCGATCCGGCTGCCGGCCGGGATCAGCATCTCCCGGCGGCCGTCGCAGAACACCAGGGCATCGTGGCCGTCCGCCTCGACCTCGATCGCGATGGTGGCGTTCGGGCTGGTGACCATGGGGCGACCGAACAGCGCGTGGGCGTTGTTGGGTACCACCAGGATTGCCTCGAGGTCGGGCCACAACACCGGACCGCCCGCGGAGAACGCGTAGGCGGTGGATCCCGTCGGCGTCGATACCAAGACGCCGTCGCAGCCGAAGGCGGACACCGGCCGCCCGTCGATCTCGACCACCACCCCCAGCACGCCGAGCCGGGGGCCCTTTTCCAGGCTGATTTCGTTGAGCGCCCAGCCGTGCGCGGAGGCGCGGCCGCCCTGACGCACGACCACATCGAGCGTCAAGCGTTTCTCCACCCGATAGTCTTGTGCGACAACATGGTCCAGCACCTGTTCGATGGCTTCGGCCTCGGCCTCGGCCAAAAAGCCGATCCGGCCCAGGTTCACGCCGAGCACCGGAATATCGGCGTTGCGTGCCAATTCGGCGGCCCGTAAGAACGTCCCGTCGCCACCGAGTACCAGCACCAGTTCGCAGCCTTCGGCGGCTTGCGCGTCGGCGTTGACCACGTCGATCTCCACGCCCATCGCCCGCATGTCATCGGGGGCCAGGTGCAACGGCCCCCTGTCGACCGCCTCGGCGGACAGGACGCGAAGCCCAATCCCATTGTCGCCGAGCGTCTTCTGTACACGACGGGCCGTCTCGGTCGCTTCTTCGCGACCGGTGTGGACGACCAGCAAAATGGTACGTTCGGCTGGACTCACCGCGGCCCGCTTTCCACCGCGTGCCGCACCGCCGCCACCAGCGCGTCGCCGGCGAGCGGACGATCGGTCTGGGCGCGCAGCCGGAGAAAGTATTCGACGTTGCCCGACGGCCCCGGCAGCGGGCTGGCGGTGACGTCGACGGTGTGCCAACCCAGCTCGCCGGCGCGACGCGCGACGCGCGAAACGGCATCGGCGCGCAGGCCGGGGTCGTGAACCACACCGCCCGCACCGACCTGGCCCTTGCCCACCTCAAACTGTGGCTTCACCATGGGAACGATATCCGCGTTCGGTGCGGCACATCCAGCCAGCGCCGGCAACACCGTGGACAGCGAGATGAACGACAGGTCCGCCACCACGAGGTCGGCCGGCCCGCCGATCGCCTCCGGCGTCAGGTCACGAACGTTGGTCCGCTCGACGACGACCACCCGTGAATCGCTGCGCAGCGACCACGCCAGCTGGCCGTATCCCACATCCACGGCAACCACTTCGGTGGCCCCGCGATCGAGCAGGACTTCGGTGAAGCCACCCGTCGACGCGCCGGCATCCAGGCAGCGCCGGCCCGCGACGGCAATCCCGAAGGCGTCCAGGGCCCCGATGAGTTTGTGCGCCCCGCGGGAGACCCAGCCGCGTTCACCGTCGGTGGCCACGGTCAGGGCCGCGGTCACGGCGACGGCCGTGCCGGGCTTGCGCGCGGGCATCCCGTCGATGCGCACCTTGCCGGCGCCGATCAACTCCGCGGCCTGCTGACGCGACCGGGCCAGCCCGCGCCGTACCAGCTCGGCGTCAACGCGGGCGCGTCGAGACATGCGCGCACTCAGCCCTTCTCCGCCGACTCCAGCGCGGCCAGCAGGACGTCGTGCGCCTCGGAGAGGCGGCGCGCGATCTCTTCGAGCTCGTCGAGCGAGGGCACCTTCTCGGGATCCTGCTGCTCGCCGGGATGGGGCAGCCGGGCCAGCAAGGCGTCGATTTCGGCGCGAATCTGATCGGGGTCGATAGTCATCGCGTTCCTACGCTAGTCACCCGTCAGTCGGTGTGCACCAAAGACCAGCGCTGCAGCGCGGCGCGCGCCCGGTCGTCGGCGGCCTCGATGCGCACCCGGGGCTCGTCGGAATCGGGGCCGGCCGCTGCCCATACCGCGCTGGCGACCGCGCGAACGATCGCCAGGCCGTCGCCGTCCTCCGGCCCCTTGTTCGGGCCGCCGGCGCTGACGGTGATCGCCTCGTCCGCGACGTCGACCCGCCAGCCCGGCTGCGGCCCCACCGCGAGCTGTTCGCCGTCGGTGTGCAGCGAGCGCAGATCATGGCCGATGTAGGTGGGGCGCTGGGCACGCTTGGCGTACACCGCGTCCCGCGCGGAATTGACCCCGGTGAGCACCATCAAGCTGGGTAGCTGGGCGGCATTGGCGCCCTCGATGTCGGTGTCGAGCCGGTCGCCGATCACCAAGGGCGCGCGGAAGTCGCCCCTGGCCGCCGCGTCGAGCAGCAGCGCGGGCGCCGGCTTGCCCGCGACCTGGGGTTCGGCGCCGGTGGCCACCCGCAGCGCGGCCACCAGGGATCCGTTGCCCGGCAACAGCCCGCGCTCGGTGGGCAAGGTGAGATCGACGTTGGCCGCCACCCACCGCGCGCCGGCCCGGATGGCCAGCGCGGCCTCGGCGAGATCGGGCCAGCCGACGGTCAGGGACAGGCCCTGCACGACGGCGGCCGGGGCGTCGTCGTAGCGGCGCACCGGGCGCAGCCCGACGGCCGTGATCTCGCCGGCCAGGGCCTCGGTGCCCACGATCAGCACCGGCGATTGCGCGGGCAGCTGATCGGCGAGCAGCCGCGCCGCGCTCTGGGCGCTGGTGGCGACGTCGTCGGCGGTGGCGGTGAAACCGAGGTCGCTCAGGTGCGCGGCGACCTCGTCGGCGCTGCGGGACGCGTTGTTGGTCACGAAATACGCGCGGCTACGCAACTCGGCCAACGCCTGCACCGCGCCCTCGGTGGGCTGGCGGCCGCGAAACGCCGTACCGTCCAGGTCGATCAGCAGGCAGTCATATTCCTGCGCAAGGCTTTTCACGCGGTCGAATCCGTCACGTCAGCCGAGTTCGCTGACCCGGTCTTCGGCGTCGGTGACGCCGTCGACGTCGGCGGCCGCCGAACGCAGGAACCAGTGCAGCGCCTCGTCGCCGCGGCCGAGCGCGAGCAGCGTGTCCGCGTAGGCGTAGAACAGCCGCGCCGCCGTGGAGCCGGTGCGGCTGGGATCCAGTTGCGGCGTGGACAAGACGGTCAGCGCCCGCTCCAGCTGTCCGAGGTCCGCCCGCGCCCCGGCGGCGACGATGCGTAACTCGTCGGCGTCGTCGCCGGACAGCTCGGCGGCCTCCGGCCCGCGCGTGAGTTCGATCGCCCGTTCCGGGCGGCCAAGCCCGCGTTCGCAATCGGCGATCAACGCGAGCAACGAGGACTTGCTGCCCATCCGGCGGGCGGCGCGCAACTCCGCCAGCGCCTGCGACCAGTCGCCGCAGTGGTAGGCGGCGATCCCGACCGCCTCCCGAATGGTGGCGATGCGGCTGGACCGGGCCCGCGCCGCGCGGGCATGAAGCAACGCCGCCTCGGGATCCTCGTCCAGCAACTCGCCCGCCGCGACCAGGTGGCGCGCCACCGCGTCGGCCGTGGCGCGGTCCAGGGTGCTCAGTTCGCGGCGAATGTCGGGTGCCAGCTGGTTGGCCTCCACGCCCGGCGGTACCGGCGGCCCGTCCTGCGGCGCGCGATCGGCCTGCGCCTCCCGGCGCCCGGCGCTCTGTGGCTGAGCCGCCCGCGCACGGCCCGGACCGGACCATCCGCCGGATGCCGGCCGCGCCCCACGCTCGCCGCGGTGCCTCTGCCTGTCGTCGACCACGCTGCCGAGGATACGGGCAATGATTCGGCTAGCCGTGCAGCCGGTTGCTCAGCAGCGGCGCGATCATCGCCGGGCAGTAGGTCGCGATCGCGACAATGGTGAACCTGCCCGCCGTCTCGTAGGACATTCCGTTGCCCTCGGCCATCTTGGACGTCACGGCGTCGAAGGACCCACCGGGCTCGAACAGCATCGGGCACACCGACTGTCCCATCGCCGTGGTGCCGGTCGGTTGGGCGTAGGAGATCCCGGCGTTCGTCAGCGCCGACAGGAAAGCATTCCCGAGCATGTCGGCGCGGATCGGCGCCGACAGTGCCGCGGCCAGCGCTACCAAGCCCGTGATCACCCCCAGGATCGGCAGGACGGTCAACCGCACACGCGTCGCGAAAATCACCGTGACAACAGTGGTCCCCGCGGATCACGCCGACGACACGGTGAGGTAACGAACTGTGCACGTACGCGTTTTGCGGGAGCGGTTCGGGCCTGGGAAGGGCTAAGCGGGCTAAGCGGGCTAGGCGGTCTAGACCTTTTCGACCCCGGCGACGGTGCGTTTGCCACGGCGCAGCACCAGCCATCGGCCGTGCAGGAAGTCGGACGGTTGCGGCGCCCAGTCCTCGTCGTCGACGCGGACGTTGTTGACCGAGACGCCGCCTTCGCCGATGGTGCGCCGCGCGGCCTTCTTGCTCTCCGACAGACCGCTGGCGACCAACAGGTCGACGATCCCGTCGGGGCCACCGGGTTTGAGCTCGGCGACCGACGTCTCGCGCAGCGCCGCCGCCAGCGTGGCCTCGTCCAGGCGGTCCAGCTCGCCCTGCCCGAACAGCGCCCGGCTGGCGTGCTCGACCGCCTCGGTGGCCGCCTCGCCGTGCACGAGCACGGTGAGTTCGCGCGCCAGCCGCCGCTGGGCGGCGCGTTGTTGAGGGCGGTCCGCCGTGGCCTGTTCGAGCTCGCTCAGCTCGTCGGCCGTCAAGAACGTGAACCACCGCAGGTAGCGGATCACGTCGGCGTCGGCGGTGTTGAAGAAGTACTGGTACCAGGCGTATGGGGTGGTCAGGGCGGGGTCCAGCCACAGGCTGCCGCCGCCGGTGGACTTGCCGAACTTGGTGCCGTCGGCGGCGGTCACCAGCGGCACCGTCAGCGCATGGACCGAGGCGCCCAGCTGTTGGCGGACCAGCCGTACCCCGGCGATGATGTTGCCCCACTGGTCGGAGCCGCCGATCTGCAGGCGGCAGCCGTAGCGGCGGTGCAGTTCGACGTAATCGTTGGCCTGCAACAGCATGTAGCTGAATTCGGTGTAGGAGATGCCGTCGCCGTCCAGGCGCCGCCGGACGGTGTCGCGGTCCAGCATGACGTTGACCGAGAAGTGCTTGCCGACGTCGCGCAGGAACTCGATCGCCGACAGGGGACGCGTCCAGTCCAGGTTGTTGACGACGACCGCGCCGGTGGGTGATTCGTCGAAGTCGACGAAGCGTTGCAGCTGTCCCCCGATCCGTTCGGTCCACTCGGCCACGGTGTCGGCCTCGTTGAGGGTCCGCTCGCCGACGTCGCGCGGATCGCCGATCATGCCGGTGGCACCGCCGGCGAGCACGATCGGGCGATGACCGGCCCGCTGAAACCGGCGCAACGCCAGCAGGGGCACCAGGTGCCCGGCGTGCAGGCTGGGCGCGGTGGGGTCGAAGCCGGCGTACACCGTCATCGGCCCGCGCCGGGCTTCGGCGGCCAGCGCATCGAGGTCGGTGGACTGCGCGATCAGGCCGCGCCAGCCCAGCTCGTCGAGGATCATGGTGTACGAGTCTTCCAGAGCGATGATGCCGAACGTCGACTTGTGGCGCGGTATCGGGGCGTTCTCGCCCAACGACTCGACGTTCGCCGCGTTTAGTCGCTGTCGCCCGGCGCCGCCGCGCGGGGGCTGCGACGGTACGCCGAGACCTCCGAGCGGCCGGGCAGCCACAACCGCCACGGCCGGTCGGCGGCCTGGCTGACACCCACCCGCGGACCGGACACCGAGGTCAGCGGCTCGTGCAGCTCAAGGGTCACCGGGCTGGTGCGGCTGAACAGGTCAATTCCGTTGTCGTCCATGGTGATTCCCATGGCAGCGCACAGGTTTCCCGGGCCGCGCGCCAGCGCCGCGGTGTGCACGAGTTCGCCGCGGCGGGCGCGGGCCGCGTCGGTGCCGTCCTCGAGGGCGGCGGCCCGCAACAGCACCGCGGCCGCGGTGCCGTCGGGTCCGCACGAGACGTTCGCGCAGACGTGGATGCCGTGGCTGCGATAGGTGTAGAGCCGCCCGGGCGGCCCGAACATGACAAAGTTGCGGGCCCGCAGACCCTTGTACGAGTGCGCCGCGGCGTCCGGCCACGGACCGTCGGGAACTCCCCCGTACGCCTCGACCTCGACGACGATGGCCGTCACGCCCCGCCCGGTGAGGGTGGCGCCCAACAACCGGCGCGCGGCCTCGACCGGGTCGACCGACAGCTGGTCCACAGCCGTGCTTACGCGAGATCGTCGTCCAGCCTCGACCAATTCAGATCCTGAGTCCTGTGTTCAGTAACCCAACGAACCTACCGGCGGCCCAAACGTGGCAGTATCCCGGTGTCCGGGACCCAAAGGAGCCCACATGCACACGATTGACCCTGCCGCCACGGCGTGGCTGCTGGCCAGCACCGCGCTGGTCTTGCTGATGACCCCCGGCCTGGCGATCTTCTACGGCGGCATGGTCCGCACCACCGGGGTGCTCAACATGATCATGATGAGCTTCATCTCCATCCCGATGGTGACCGTGGCGTGGCTGCTGGTCGGCTACACCCTGGCGTTCTCCGAAGATGGGGCGGACGGGCTGGTCGGCAACCTCAGGCATTTCGGGATGCTCGGCATCACCCCCGACACCGTTCACGGCACAGCAGTGCCCGAGTTGCTGTATGCCACGTTCCAGTTGACGTTCGCGATCGTCACGGCCGCGCTGGTCAGTGGCGCGATCGCCGACCGCGCCAAGTTCGCCGCCTGGATGATGTTCGTGCCGGTGTGGACGATCGCCGTGTATTCGGTTGTCGCGCACTGGGTGTGGGGGCCCGGCGGCTGGCTGGCCAGGCTGGGTGTCCTCGACTATGCGGGCGGCCTGGTCGTCGAGATCGTCTCGGGTTCCTCCGCGCTGGCGCTGGCGCTGGTGCTCGGGCCGCGCATCGGTTTCAAGAAAGACGCCATGCGGCCGCACAATCTGCCGCTGCTGTTCGTCGGTGTCGGGCTGCTGTGGTTCGGCTGGTTCGGGTTCAACGCCGGTTCCGCCCTGGCCGCCAACGGGACCGCGGCGGCCATCTTCCTCAACACCCTCGTCGCGGGCTGCCTGGGCATGCTCGGTTGGCTTGGGGTCGAACAGATTCGCGACGGCAGGCCCACCACCTTCGGTGCCGCCTCCGGTGTGGTCGCCGGCCTGGTGGCCATCACCCCGTCGTGCGGGACCGTCAACACGCTCGGCGCGACGGTCGTCGGCCTCGCCGCGGGCGTCGTGTGCTCGTTCGCGGTGGGCGCGAAACTGCGCTTCAACTATGACGATTCGCTCGACGTTGTGGGCGTGCACTTCGTCGGCGGTGTCGTCGGCGTGTCCCTGATCGGGCTGCTCGCCACGGCGGTGATGACCGCGGGCCCGCGCGGCCTGCTCTACGGGGGCGGCGTCGGCCAACTGGGCAAGCAGACGCTGGCGATCGTGGTCGTCGCGTCCTACGCGTTCGCCATGTCGTTCCTGCTGGCCAAGGTGATCGACCGGGTGATGGGCTTTCGGCTCAGCCCGGAAGACGAGACCACCGGGGCCGACCTCACCCAGCACGCCGAAACCGCTTACGCCGAAGGCGTGCACGGCCATCTGCCGCAGCGCCGCCCGGGCATCGGAAGCTGATCGATAGCCGCGAGACTGTACCTACCGACGTATAACGCGAGTGAGCCCGTCGGTAGTTGCAGTTTCGCGGACCCCTGGTTCGACCTTGACAGCGCCACCGCGTGCGAGGAATATTCATCACATGATGAGTTCATCTCGTGATGAATTAATCTCCAGTTCCGCGGGACCGGCGGTAAGAATCGATCACCTGCGCGTGACTCGCGGCAAACACCCAGCTCTGCACGATTTCTCCGTGCAGATCGCGCGGGGCAGCATCACCGGCCTGCTCGGCCCGTCCGGCTGCGGCAAGACCACCCTGATGCGGTGCATCGTCGGCACCCAGATCGTGACCTCGGGCGACGTCTGGGTGCTCGGCAGGCCGGCCGGCAGCGCCGAACTGCGCCGCCGCATCGGCTACCTGCCGCAAGACCCGACCATCTACAACGACCTGCGCATCGTCGACAACGTTCGCTACTTCGCGACGCTCTACGGGTTCGACGGGCAGGCCGCCGACGCCGCCATCGAACGCGTCGGGCTCACCGATCACCGGACCACCTTGTGCGGCAACCTCTCCGGAGGTCAGCGCACCCGGGCGTCGCTGGCGTGCGCGCTGGTCTGCCGGCCCGATCTGCTGGTGCTCGACGAGCCCACGGTGGGCCTGGATCCCGTGCTGCGCGCGGACCTCTGGGATCAGTTCGCCGAACTGGCCCGCGCCGGGGCCACTCTGCTGGTCTCCAGCCACGTGATGGACGAAGCCGACCACTGCCAGGACCTGCTGCTGATGCGCGAAGGCCGGCTGGTCGCCCACACCACCGGAACCCAACTGCGAGAGGACACCGGATGCACGTCACTGGACGACGCGTTTCTGTCCATCATCAAGCGCAGCACCATGCGCGAAGCGGGCTGAGCCTCAACGGATACACCGCGACCACGGCGCGGATTCTGCGCCAGTTGGCCGCCGATCACCGCAGCGTCGCGATGATCCTGTTGGTACCGGTCCTGGTGATCACCCTGATGTACTTCATGTTCGAAAACGCCCCGCACCGCCCCGGCGGCCCGACCCCGTTCAACAACGCCTGCCTGATCCTGCTGGGCCTGTTCCCGCTTTTCGTGATGTTCATCATCACGGCGATCACCATGCAACGCGAACGGGCCTCCGGAACGCTGGAGCGTATCTTGACCACACCGCTGCGCCGGCTCGACCTACTGATCGCCTACGGCACCGCCTTCTCCACAGCCGCTGCGGCACAAGCCATTCTGGCCTGCATCGTGTCGTTCTGGATGCTGGGATTCGACACGGCGGGCAGCCCGTTGTGGGTGTTCGTGATCGCGATCGTCAACGCCGTGCTCGGAGTTGGCTTAGGCCTGCTGTGTAGTGCGTTCGCCCGCACCGAGTTTCAGGCCGTGCAGTTCATCCCGCTGGTGATGGTGCCGCAGCTGCTGCTGGCCGGCATCATCGTGCCGCGAGCGCTGATGCCACACTGGCTGCAATGGATCAGCAATGTGCTGCCGGCCAGCTACGCGCTGGAGGCCCTGCAACAGGTGGGTGCACACCCGGGACTGACCTTCATTGCGGTGCGCGACATCGCCGTGGTGTTGGGCTTCGCCCTGGCGGCGCTGTGTCTGGCCGCGGCGACACTGCGGCGACGGACGCCCTAGTGGCGATCGCAAGCGCGGCGCAGCCGGGCGCAGCGGGTCGCCACCACAGGCGCGTGGCGATCGCAAGCGCGGCGCAGCCGGGCGCAGCGGGTCGCCACGGAGGACACTAGTGGCGATCGCAAGCGCCGGGCGTCGGCGGGGGCGGCCGGCGGGAAACTCCGACACCCGCGACCGGATTCTGAACAGCGCCCGTGAACTGTTTGCGCGCAAAGGCATTGACAGGACGTCGATACGGGCGGTGGCCGCGGCCGCCGGGGTCGACTCCGCCCTGGTGCACCACTACTTCGGAACCAAGCAGCAACTGTTCGCCGCCGCGATTCGCATTCCGATCGACCCCATGACGGTGCTGGTGCCCATGCGGGATGTGCCCGTCGAAGAGCTCGGATTCAGGCTGCCGTCGGTACTGCTGCCGATCTGGGACTCCGAGCTGGGGGCCGGTTTGATCGCCACGTTGCGATCGCTGCTCGCCGGCGCCGACGTGAGCCTGGCGCGGTCCTTCCTGCAGGAGATCGTCACCGCGGAAGTTGCTCCACGCGTGGATAATCCACCCGGGACGGGCACGATCCGCGCCCAGTTCTTCGCGTCGCAATTGATGGGCGTCGTCATGGCGCGCTACATCGTCCAGGTCGAGCCGTTCGCGTCGCTGCCGCCCGAGCAGATCGCGCAAACCATCGCGCCGAACCTGCAGCGCTACCTCACCGGGGATCTGCCGGACGGCCTTGTGCCATGAGCCGCGTGTGCTCTTCGTCGTCGACGTCGCGGGCCTCGTCGATGAGCAGCACCGGGATGCCGTCCTCGATGCGGTAGGCGCGGCGCAGCCGGGGGTTGTAGAGCAATTCCTGCCCCACCAACACCAGCGGGCCCCGGTCGGCCGGGCACACCAGGATGTTCAGCAGTGCGTCGTCGATCATGACCGCGCGCCGCTCAGCTCGGAACGCACCCCGGGGGTCAGCCGTCGATACTGTTCGGTCTCCGTATCGAAATACCAGACGTGGCGTCCCGCCTTCGGAATCCCGGCGGCCCGCAGGGCGCTCACGGTGGGGCGGTAGGTCGCGCTCAACGTCATCTCCGGGACCACGCACACGATGTCGGGCCCCAGGCCGATGGGGATCTTGGCGAAGGCTTCGGTCAGGTCGGCCGCGGTGATGGAGGCGCCCGGCAACAGCGTCACCGCCGACACCGCCACCTCATGTCCACCCGCGGGCACGTTGTAGGTCACCGCGAGGTCGACACCGTTGATGCAGCCCAGGGCGTCGGTGACCGGCTCGGCGTAGACCAGGCCGCGCTCGGTCCGCACCACCGAGCCGCGCCGGCCCGCCAACCAGTAGTCGCCGTCGTCGTCCCGGTAGAAGAGGTACTCGGTCGAGATCCAGGTGTCGCCGGCGGCGAAGACCCCGCGCTTGACCGAGGCGCTCGGATCGATTGGGCCGTTGGAGGCGGCGAGCAGGACCCCGACCTGATTGGGTTCGGCGATCTGCACGAACCCACGCTCGTTTTCCAGGATCAGGTCGTGCTCGGTGTCGTAGGCACCCAACTCGATGTGCCCGGCGCCCGGCAGGGGGCGGCCCTTGCTGCCGACCTTGGCGCCGGACACGTTGGCCAGCACCGCCTGCCCGTCGGTGGTCGCGAAGAACTCGACGACGTGGGCGGGCGCGAACGCGTCGACGACACGCCCCCACAGCCCGGTCGGCATACCGGAACCGATGAACAGGCGCACCGGGTGGTTGCCGTGCAGGACGAAGGGGGGCCCAGCCGGGCTGTCCAGGATCTCGCGGAGCATGGCCCAGGTGTAGGACACCACGGTGGCGCCGTACTGACGCACCTCCTGGATGAACCGGTCCCGGTTCAGGCCGCGCGACAGCGCGATGCGGGCGCCGCCGACCACCGCGCCGCCCAGGCTGACCAGCAGCGCCGACTCGTGATGCAGCGGTGTCAGGCAGTAGACGGTGTCGCGGCGGTCGAGGGCGGCCGTCGAGGCGGTACCGAACGCCGACACCGCCCAGCGATAGTTGGTGATCTGCTTGGCCACCAGCTCGCCACCGGCCGCGCTGAACGCGATGAACGCGAGATCCCGGGCCAGCCCCGGGTTGGGCCGATACCAGCCGGGCAGCTCGACGGCGTCCGGGTCGATCTGTTCCATGTCGATGACTAGGGGCTGTTCAAGGGAGTCCTCGGGTAGGTGCAGATCGCGCGACTCGCCACCGCCGAGCACCAGCACCTGCCGAAGCATTTGGCCGTCCGACTCCAGCACCGCGTCGAGGTTGGTGGGGTCGGTCAGGATCTCGCTCACTCCCCCGAGCCGTACCGACGCGGCCAGGTCGGCGTCGGGCCGCATCACCACCGCGATGGCACCGAGCCGGGACAGCGCGGCGATGGCCACCAGCGCGCTGGGCCGGGTCTCCATCAGCACGCCGACCCGGTCGCCCTGTCGCACGCCGACTTCGATCAGGCCGCGGACCACGTTGTTGATGCGCCGGTTCACCGCCTCGTAGGTGTGCACCCGCCCGTCGAACAACAGGAATTCACCCTGCGGGGCGTCGCGGGCCTGTTCCTCGATGATGCGGCCCAGCGAGATCCGGGTGTGGTCGTTGATCTGCCCCAGCCGGACCAATCGCGGCAGCGTGCGCGCCGTCTCGACGGCCAGGGTGCGTACCGATTTGTTGGCCGCGACGACGGTGTTGGCCGCGCCGCGCACCATTCCCAGCGCCGCCTCGGAGGCTTCCCCGATGCCGTGCGCGAGCCGGGAGCTCAACGCCACGCCGCTGTCGGTGTGCTCGTCGGGCTGGTCGGCCATGAGCTCGATGCTGGTGGGCTTGTCGCCGCCGGCGGACAGCCAGCGCACCCATTCGGCGACGGTCGGCCAGCTGTGCTGGGCCGCCTTGGAACCGACGACCAGGCCGAAGTGGCCCGTCCGGATGGTGCACTCGTAGACGTCGGCGTACGGCGCCGCCCGCCGGATTCCGCGCACCGAGGCCGGCTGCCCGATGTCGTCGACCTCTCCGACGAAGGCCAGCACCGGACAGGTGATGTCGGTGAGGGTGACCATCTGCCCGTTGACGGCGAACCCGCCGGTCATCATCCGGTTGTGGGCGATGAACTGCTTGAGGAGCTCGGAGATCGCCGGGCCGGACCACGCGATCCAGCCTTCGCGTTCGAGGAAGCGGCGTTGCTGCTCGCGCGGCAGCAGCGCCTCGCGGTCGTGCAGCTGGCGCACGAAGTCGACCCGCGCCTTGGCCGTCTTGAGCGGATCCATCATCTGGAACCCGGTGCGGGCCATCCAGCTGGGGATGGCCAGCCGGCTGAACACGTGATCGGCCATGAAGTTGGCCGCCGCGGCGCCGAAGTTTGGCGGGATGCCCATGGGCAACGCGGCCAGGGTGTCCACCGGGGAACCGAACGTCACGATGCTGGCGAGGTCCTTGGAGCGGCGGTAGGCGGCGACCTGATAGCACCACATGCCGCCCTGCGAATAGCCGACCAGGTGCACATCGCTGCCGGTCGCGTCCTTGACGGTGTCGATGGCCTGGCCCAGCGCGACGATGTGATCGGCCAGGGTCCGGCGCATGCCGCCTTCGACCTTGTCGGGTTCGCCGAAGTCGATGACCCAGGGATCAAGCCCGCGGGCGTGCAGGATCCCCACCGCGCCTTCGTCGCGGGTCACGTCCCACATGTCGGCCGACATCATCATCGGATGCACCATCAGCACCGGCGGCCCGACGGGCGACTGGCCGGGCCGGCTGTCCGGCGGGAAATAGCGCCGGAGCTTGTACATGGACACGCTCTCGACGATCTGCGACGGCGACGGCACCGTGCCGGTTTCCAAACCCCCCAGACGCAAGACCTCCAGCCCGTTCTGTGCTGTGGCGATCAGCCGCTCGACCGGTCGTGTGACCATCGAAAAATTGAGATCCACCGCTGCTCCCCTGCGTCTTGACAGCTCCGACATCATGGCACATCAGCGGCCTTGGCGGTTCTGGTCAGGCTGTTTGCCGACAGCGTGATGCGGACTGCGAAGGCGGGGCCCGCCGGCGCCGTTCGGTGGCGCCGCACGGGCCCACATTCGGGCTGGGCAATGGTGCCGGCAAGCGGGAAGGCACAGCCAGGGCAGCACCGGCGCGCCGCCCGGGTGCTGACGCACGCCCGCCTGCCCGGGATGTATCGATCACGCAGGGCGGCGGCTCAGTCGATCAGCGCGGTGCTCGGTCGTCCGCGAGTCGCTTCGGCGATATCGGCACCGAACTGCGCCCTTACCGTTGACGTCATCGTTGCCCCTTCGCTTTTCGGATGCGGGAGGCTGGTGCGGCCTCACCGCGGTGGAGCGGCCCCGGCGGGTGGCCGCGATTGTCATCGAAGATCGCGGAGTGCTCCTCCGTCAGATTCCCATCGCTGCAACGCGATAAGAGCCTGGCGGCGATCCTTGGCGCGGCGCTCGGTGTGCCCGAGTAGTTGGTCGGGGGTCGAGGCATCACCGGCGCTGGCCGCCGTCGTCATCGCGGTATACGCCTCGCTCGCATCGGTGTAGGGAGGCACCAGCAGCAGTCGTAACCGGCCGAAGCGCGCACCGAACACTGATATGACGTTCGAGGACTCTGTGCTGGGATCGAGAATCACTTCGCCGCCTTGATGTTCGAGGCTCGGAGTCGCCGGCGACCAATCGTTTTGGTGATAGCGAACCCGATCAATCTCTCCCACCCTTTGCGAGAATGCCTCGAACAGAGCCGGGAGCTCGTCGGCAAGCCTCGTTGAGCGTGGCCACCAGGCCCCGCGCAGGTAACCGCACGTGCGGCGCGCGGGTTTCAACCGCAAACGCAACGTTTCCGCCGTCGATCGCCCTGCCTGTGCTGCGTCGACGTCTTCTGTGGTCGTCATGGCTTACCTTTCTGGACCTCTTGCCCTCGATGCGCTTCGTGCAACGTCCGTTTCGGTGCGCACCGCGTCAGTGTGTCGTCTTTCTCACGGACAGAGCGCTTTTCGCGTCGTGCGGCCGACTCGCTCTATATACGGCGGATCTCGAAGTCGCGCTGGACTTCTGCAGTGGTGCGAGCGCCGCGCGCCCCGCGTCGCGGCGATCGGTACCGCGTGAACGGTCTTTACCAGCGCAGTAGCGCGGCGACGCCATCGGCGTCCTTGAGTCCTCCGTCGGCCGCGCCGTCGACGGGACTGATTCTTACCCCGGTCATCAGCGCCCGCTCGACCAGCCGTTCGGTCAACCGGGGCTCCGGGGTCACCGGATATCCGTTCGGGCCGACCTCGTCGCCGCCGTAGAGCGCCCCGTCGGCGCCCACGGTCCCCTGGTAGCGGACCTGCGGGTCATACACCAAATGCGCGGCGCGGCCCGCGTTCAACACCGCGGTCACCTCGGACAACCCGAGGGCCGCGCGTCCGGATCCGGCGACGTCACGCACATGCTCCAGAAGCTGCCGCTCGTGCTCGGCGTGCTGGTCGTGAACCCATTGCGTCACGGCCATGGACAGTTCAACGTCATTGTGCCCGTTGAATATTCGAGTGTCTGCGAACACCTTGGCACGAAGTGCCCGGGGGAACCTCGCGACGGCCGGTTCGGTCCAGCGCTCCCCGCCACTGACGAGTATCCGCTCCCAGCCGCGATATCCGGCCAAGTCGGCAGCCGCTTCGGCGACCCGGTCCAAGAACTGCAGCATCCGGTCCCGATCGCGCGCTTGGCGCTGTTCGCGCATCGGTGTGTGGAACTGCCCCTCGGGACCGCCCCCGATTTGACCCGCACGTTCGTGCGGCGCCTGAACATACGGCTGCTCGATTCGCGTCAGCAGCTGCAGTGATCCGGCTCGCCATTCGAACAGCCGGGCCTCCTGCGCGGAAACCAGGACGACCCCTGCCGCCCGACCTTCGTCGAGCAACTCCAGCAGCGGGTGGATGAACGGGGCGTCGCCCAATACCACCCGATTGGTCACCGGCATCGCGCTCTCAAGCCGCAGCATCCAGCCGCTGTCCAACGCGGCGAAGGCGATTCGGCTTCGGCCCGGGGCCGCCGGGCTTGTCAGGCTCTCGAGTTGCTCCCGGAGCCGCTCCAGTGCGGCAACCACATCGCGGCTCCCCTGAACACCCATATCCCCGACGATCCGACATTGCAGTTCCCGGAATCGGTTCTTCACGTCGATGGCGGCCGCTTGCAGATTCGGGTCTTGCCGGGGATCGGCGTTCACATACACCGACAACACACCCAGCTTGTCAGTTCGCCGGGAGAGAGCCCACAGACTGTCCTGGTCAAGCCACTCGATCGCGACCACCGTTCATCACCTCTTTCTTCGCCGGCCCGTGGGCAGTCAATACTGTTTGCCAACCGTCTGCTCGTATCAGCACCTCGTGAGCTCCTTGGCGGTAGTGACGACCCGGTGCGGTAGAGCCCAAGCCGGGTCGTGAGATGTCAACCGCTGCATGGCCTCATCCACCGAGGCTGCGATGGGTAGCCGGTAGGTGCTGGGCGTGACACTCAGGAGCCGATCGACGGCCTCGCTGGCTACCAGCGCCCATCGCATCCCCGTTCTGTGCGAGCACTCGGCGATTCTGACCAAGACATAGAAGCCGTCGTCGTTCATGAAATTCACACCTCGAAGGTCGAGGATCAAGGGACGGCCGGGGTTCGCCAGATCGGTGATGTGGTCACTCAGCCGGGCAGCATTGCCCGCCTCGATCGCCCCGCGTGCCTGCACGATGAGCATGCCGGGCTGGAAGTGTGTGCGCAGCGACATGCCGGGATGCCCGGATGTCAGGCGCCGGGTGCCCGCAGGCGGGTGTGCGCGGAACTTGTTATGGCGGGCCTTATTGGCGACAAGCATGGGAAACAGACCTCGAAATCACTTGTGTTAACTAAGAATTGAGGGTTTGTCGGTATTCCCACCGTGTCAACCACGTCGAGGACTCGTCATCGTGCTTTATCCTTTCGCAGTATGGGTGTCGTCAGGGTGGTCCCTGACTTCCAGAGTGACGCGGGCACGCGCGGCGGGTTTTGCCCGGACCGCACAACGCCACGGCGGACGGTTGTCGCCATCCGACAACACCCGGTGAAGGCAAATCGATAGGCCAGAGAACGCCGGCGCGGTGATAGCCGAACCGCTAGTCCTGCCGTACATGAGGCAGGGCAGGCAACTGGCAGCAAGCGTGGCTGCTGGTGGTCCAATCAGTCGGCTAGTTGGGCGACGAAGCGTCCGCGTACGGCGCCCGCACGGAGGCGGGATATCGCTTCGCCGATGTCATCGAATCGGATTGGGTCGATTTCGGGCTTGATCGCGCCGGCGGCCATCGCGGCGAAGATGCCTTCGACGTCCTCGCGGGTGCCACCGAGTGAGCCCGTGAGAGTGATGGCCTTGGTGACGAGTGCGTTGGTAGAGATGGTCGACTCGAACGCTCCGAGGCCGACGACCACCACCGTTCCCCCGGCTTTCACGGTGCCGACCGCGATCGCGGTGGTGGTGCCGACGCCGGCGAAGTCGATGATCACATCCAGATCGAGGCCGGTAAATCCGGTGGCGTCGGGGAAACATGCGGTGACCCCGTAGCGCGCGGAGTGCTCGCGGACCTCGTCGCGCGTTTCGGCTGCGTAGACCTCGGCTCCGAGGTGCTGGGCGAGCTGTGCGCCCATAGTGCCCAGGCCTCCCAATCCGATGATTCCGACCCGGGTGCCCGAGGTGACGGCCGCTGCGCGGACGGCGTGGTGCGCGGTCATGCCCGCGTCTGTCCCGACGGCCGCCGAGGCGAAGTCCACGCCTTCCGGGATCGGGACGAAGCTGTCCATCCGGCCGATCGTCTTCGCGGCGTATCCGCCGTCGCGGGAGATGCCTGGGCAGTTGCCGAAGTCGAGGCTGAGCAGGGCGACCCGGTCGCCGATCCGGATGTCGTCGGACGGGCCGCCGAGGGCGGACACGACCCCGGCCACCTCGTGCCCGAGGGTGATCGGCATCTTCGCCAGCCATTGCTCACCCGGCCCGTCAACGATGGTGACATCGCTGTGGCACAGTCCGACGGCGTGCACGTCCAGGACGAACTCCCCCGGTCCGGGGACCGGTTCGTCGATCACCGACACTTCCAGGTCTCCGCCCGGACCGAGCTTGCGCCAAGCGCGCATTCGGGTCGTCCTTTCACTGTAGGGATATGGGTGAGCCTGTCGCGCTATGTCTCGGTGGGACGGTCGAACCAGTAGATGCGACCCGTGGTAATCAGGCCGTCCGCGACGGTCCAGTGTTCGACGATGCTGATCGTCTGAGCGGAGTCGACGAGTGGGACGGTGACGATGGCGAAGGCGTTCTCGTCTTCGGCGGTGATGCTGTGGATGCGCAGTTTGGGCATGTCGAGCACTTTGGCGGCCTCGGTGAAGACGGCGGCGAATTCGTCGAGTCCGGTGTAGGTGCCGCCGTAGGGCAGGAACGACGGTTCATCGACGCGGACCTGGGGGTGCATGAGACTTGCGAGGGCGGCCACGTCGCTGTCGTGGGCGGCGGCATACATGCGTTCCAGCGTCACGCGGGTGGTGTCAGTGGTGGACGCGATCACTTCATTGTCTCCTCGGAACACGGTGCGGGCGGAGTGGGTGGATAGAAGCGCTGGAGGTAGGGGGCAAGTTCGGTCTCCATTCGGACCCGGTTGACACCCATCTCCTCGAGGGAGTACTCGAACCTGCCGTACTTGTGCTGACGGTTGGTGGCCTCCCAGTCGCGGATGGCGGCCCGGTCGGCGTCGGTCAGTGGCTGTCCCCAGAACTGGAAGATCTTCTCGGCCAGCGCTGGCGCGTCGGCGACGACGTCCTCGTAGTAGAAGTCGGTGATCTGGTCGGAAGCGAGCTGTTCGCGCGGAGCGAGGTTGCCGACGAGAGAGCGCACCAGGTAGTCCTCCAAGAGCCGGCCGTACTCGTGCTTGGTAGCCGTGCCGTGGGCGATGCCCTGGAGCATCCAGGCGACCTTGCCCAGCGACGCGGCGCAGGTGACCGGGTCGCGGTGGATCTGCACGAACTTCGCGTCGGGGAACACCCGGGCGATGATGTCGATGTAGGGGGTGTGGAACGGGCCCTTGAGCAGCACCGGTCGGCCGGCGGTGCCGTTCTGCCACTGCAGGTACTGCAGCAGTTTCTTGAGGTATTCGTAGGGCGACTGCCAGTCTTGGGCGTGGACCCAGTCGAAGTAGCTGGGGGTATAGGCCAGGGCGCTGAAGTAGAACTGGCGCATCGTGAGGTCGAACAGGTGGACCTCTTCGTCTGGTTCGTCGGCCACCGGTTCGATCGCGGCGAACAACTGTGGGAGCCCGTGCTCGATCTGTGTGCAGAAACTCTCGCAGGCAGCCTGCCGCTGGTCGGTGCCGTCGCGGCTGGGTGCGGGGTTCTGGAGTTGCCAGAAGGGCAGCGACTGGATACCGGCGGCGTTGGCAAGTAGCCGGTGCATCTTGGTGGATCCGACCCGGCCGGCGCCGATGAGGAATAGCGGAGAGACCAGCGGTTCGTCGAGAATCTCCGGGTGGCGTTTGAGGTCGTCTTCGAACCGTAACCGGCTGATCAACTTGCCGATTAGGGTTTCGGCAATCGCCGCCGCGCCCTCCGCGGAGATGTGTGCGTCGTCGTGGCAGGCCCAGGTGAATCGCCGCAGGGGTTCGATGAAGTCGTCCGGGCCGAAGTCACGTAGTCCGCTGCGGGCGACGGCTTCGGCGATGACGGCGTCGGCATCCAAGGTGGTCGTCTTCAGGGTCGTCATTAGGTCACCGCCGCGGTCGCGGTGTTGTGGTTGACGATGTCGTTGAGGGTGTGACCGCCGTCGACCATGAGTGTGTGGCCGGTGATATAGCTGGCCATGGGAGAGCCGAGGAACAGCGCGGCGTCACCGATCTCTTCGAGTCTGCCGAGGCGACCCATGGGATTCTTCGAGACCACGGCGTTGAGGTAGTCCGCGTTCTCCACTATGACCTTGGCGAGGCGGGAGGGGAACACGCCGGGGCCGATGGCGTTCACTCGCACACCCTCGGCGGCCCACGCCATGGCCAGGCTCTGGCAGAGTCCGGTGACCGCATGCTTGGAGGAGCAGTAGGCCGGGGAGCTGGGGACTGCCAGCACCGATCCCATGGAACTGATCATGATGATGGAGCCGCCGCGATCGGCGAGCATGTCCTTGAACCGGAACGACACGGCGGCGAGGCTACCGACGTTGACTTGCAACACGCGCAGAAAGTTGTCCATCTCGTACTCGCCGAGATTGAACATCGCGCCCTGGGAACAGACCAGTACGTCCAGGACGTCGAACTCCGAGTTGAAGGCCTCTACGGCATGGTGGTCGGACACGTCGACCTGGTTGAACTTCATGCCGTCGAGGTCGGTGCCCTCGTCCGCGTAGTCCGCGAGGCCGGAGCGGGTGCCCCAGATGTGCACGGTGGCGTTGTGGTCGCGGAAACGGCAGGCGATGGCGTTACCGATCCCACTGGTACCGCCGACCACGAGGACGGTCTTGCCGGTGTAGTCGAGTGGATTGGTCATAGGGCTCACTTCCTGGCGGTGGAGGTCATCGGACCGAGCTGGGTGATGAGCTGGATGCCCGGTGGGGCGGCGATGACGTCTGGGATCCTGTTGAACAACGAGGCGATGGTCATGTTCGAGGCGTCGTCGCGCTCGACCGTGATCCGCGCCGAAGGGTGGCCCTCCGCCTCCCAATGCATGTGCTCGATGTCGTCGTCGCGGAAGAACACCCGCGCTTCCATGTGCGCCAGCCCGGTGACGCCCTCGGCGGTCTCGGCCTCGATCACCGAGCGCATGCCGGCGCAGCTGCCGGCCTCGAGGTCGCGGCCGATCGCCTCGCAGTGAAAGGCTCGGTCGAGCAGGACGGGCTCGCGCCGCTCGGTGCAGGAGGTCACCGTGTAGCCGAGGGCCGACAGCACCAGGTGCATCACGATCGGGTACAGCCCGCCCATGGAGGCGTTCGCGGCGCCGACCGTGCGGTCGAACTCCTCGGGGCTCATGCCGGTGCCGGTGCCCAGCAGGATCTCCTTGGCAAAACCTTCGGTGTCGGTGAGGCTGCGGTGGTAGAGCGAGGTGATCTCGGTGCATGGCCCGGTGATCAGCAGCCCGGACCATACCCGGGACATGTCCCAAATACCGGTGCCGGTGAAGGTGACTGCGTTGGCTCGTGCCAGCTGGTCAATCCGGGCACCGAGGTCCGCATCGACCGCCACGGGATGGATCGCCTCGCCGCCGTGGCAGATCACGTTGCAGCCCGCCCCCAGCAGCCGCTGGTAGGCGTCGAAGTTTTCCGAGATCCGGTCGGTCATGGTGACAACACCGATGTCGGCTTCCAGCGCCGAGAAGTCAACTGTCTCGCAGTCTTGGACCACCACCCCGAGGTCCCGGTCCAGCCCGGCGAGCCGGCCCACGTCCTGACCCACCTTGGCGCCCGCCCGGTTGAACGCCGCCACGATCTGCCAGCCCCGTCGTTCGGCGAGCCGCACCACCGCCTGCCCGTACTGCCCGGTGCCGTAGACGGCGATCCGTGTCATCGCGCCTCCGCTCCGGGCCGCTCCGCCCGACATAATTTGGGCGTGTGACCAATATTTATTGGTTGCATGCCCAAATTAATGGGCGGCTGGAGCCTTGTCAATGGTGAGCATCCGTACGGGCGCTTAAGGTGCGTGCATGCCAGTGGAGATCGAGGAGCTGTCACCCAAGCAACTGCGCAAGCGGCGGCAGATCATTGATGCGGCCAAAAGCGTCTTGATCGACGTCGGCCCGGCGGCCTGCACGACACGCGAGATTGCCCGCGCGGGCGGATTGAATCAAGGGCTGATCCACTACTACTTCTCCACGACCGAGGAGATCATCGACGCGGCGATGGAGTCGCTCTTCGCCGAGCTGACCGCGGGGATCGCGCACGCCGGTACCGGCCTTCACGATCCGGTGTCAAGGTTCTGGGCCGTCCTGGAGGACTACCTCGGCGTTTTCGATCGCCACCCGAACCTGTCGTTGGTGTGGTTCGAGTACTGGACGATGGTCACGCGCACCGGACACGTAGACAAGGTCGAACGCCTGCAGGACGGCCTGATCGACCTGCTCACCAGCTTGCTCTCCGACGCCGGCGTGGACGAGGCACCCGCACGTGCCAGAGTGATCCTCGCGTATGTCCTCGGTGTGCTCGTCCGGCGGAGCGTACACCCCCAGACGTTCGAGGAACTCCGTCCCGAGATCGCCAGCCTCGCCCGCATCTCACCTCGACCCGAGTGAATCTCGCGTGCGGCGCCTGCTCTACGCCATGGCCGCGATCGGCGTAATGCCTGTCCTCCTACGGTATCCGGGCCACGGCGCGGTGAGCGCGGATGACACCGCGCAGCAACCGGGCATGGCGCCGCATCGTCACTTCGATGTCGCGATCACCGATCGACACACTCGTCACCGTTCCACCGGGAATCCGCGGCAGGCTGTCAAATGCTCCCGACCGCACCGCCTTGTGGCTCGCTGTGAATCAACTGCGAGCTCGTTTGTGCACCAGGACACCGGGTACACGCCTGACGCGCTGGGCGGCTGCCACAACCGTCATTGACGGTGTTGGGGCTGGAGACCGCCAGACTGTGTTCCTTCCAGCCCGAAGGCGAGGTCGCTTGATCGACACAACGACGGATTTGGGTGGCGAGCACGCTCACGAAATCAACCACGCATTCGTGCGGTCGCCCACGTCGGTGCCCACGGTGCGCGGAAGCTGCCAACCGTTTCACCGAGGAGACCACCCCGGGCCGGTGATCGCCGGCCCGGCAGGACGCGAGCGAAGAAGGGATACACATGTTGTTGCTGGGCAACGGCGGACGGCGTAAGGGCCGCACCGCCGGCAGCGATGGACTCGGCGAGGTCTCAGTACTGGCCGAGCGGGCGCTGTACGACGTCGCACACGGTCGTTTCGAACGCTCGCTGTCCGGGTTGACCGCCATTGCGGCACTTGTCACGACGGCCGAAATCTATTTCGAGCACTACAAGGCCAGCTTCGGCAACAAGTGGATGTGGAGCCCGATCGTGGTGACCCCGCCGGTGGTCGTCGCCGGAATCGGCGGCGTGTTCTCGCGGCGCTGGGCCAAACTCTGGCTGCCGATCACCGCCGGCATCTACACGGCCAACGGGCTGATGGGCGAATACCTGCACGCGCGCGGCGTCGCGCGCAAGCCGGGCGGATGGAAACACGCGTCCTACAACGTGCCCATGGGCCCGCCGATCGCCGCGCCGGGATTGATGTGCATGGTCGGCGGTATGGGGCTGCTGGCATCGATCCTGCGCCGCGAACGGTTCCGGGGATAGGGCACCGGGATACTGAGATGGCTGACACCTCACGCCCCGACCACCTGCCCAACCTGCGCCCCGACGGCAAGCCGCCGCACCCGTCCTGGCTGCCCAGGCAGCGCCGCGGCACCACGCCGCAGATGATCGGGCGCTACCCCGATTTCGACGTGCTGGAAAACGCCGGCACCTGGGACGACGCCACCAGGAAAGTGGTGCTGGCCCGGCTGGGGCCTCCCGGCCCACTGCGGTTTTTCACCGTCGAAGAAGAACCTTGCCTGCGCGCGTTCTGCGACACGGTGCTGGCGCAGGACGTCGAGCCGCGAGTGCCGGCGGCCGAATCCGTCGACTCCAAGCTCGCCGACGGACGCCTCGACGGTTACCAGTACGCCGACATGCCCGACGACCGCGACGCGTGGCGGTTGGTGCTGCGCGGGCTCAATGAGACCGCTTCGGCCAAATACGGCGCTTCCTCCTTCGCCGCCGCAGCGCCCGAAACCCGTGAGGCGATCATCCACCAGTTCTCCCAGGGCGCCCTCGACGGCGGCGCCTGGGCGAACCTGAATGTCAAGCGCGCCTGGTCGATGTGCATGCGAATGACGCTGTCCGGCTTCTACTCCCACCCGTGGGCCTGGAACGAGATCGGATTCGGCGGCCCCGCCTACCCGCGCGGGTTCATGCGCCTCGGCGGTGCCACCGGGCCCGCCGCCGCGCGCGAACCGTTCGAGACCCCCGGCGCCACCGACGAAGACCCCGTTCACGTCGTGCAGGAAGGCGAGGTGTGATGGGCGACTTCTGGCGAGGCCTCTTGAAGGGGGCCGTCGGACCGAAAGACAACGATTCCCGGTTCCTGCTCGACGTGCATTCGCGCGACCTGCCCGGCGAGAAGACCATGCGCCGCTACCGCGACGACGACGAGGTCGATCTGGTTGTCGTCGGCGCCGGCGCCGGCGGCTCGGTGCTGGCGCAGCGGCTGGCGCGCGCCGGCTGGCAGGTCGTGATCCTCGAGGCCGGCCCGTTCTGGCACCCCGACGAGGACTGGGTGTCCGACGAGGCCGGCTCCCACGCGCTGTACTGGACACAGAAGCGCATCATCGGCGGCGACGATCCGATTGAGCTGGGCAAGAACAACTCCGGGCGCGGTGTCGGCGGCTCCATGGTCCACTACGCCGGGTACACCCCGCGGTTTCACCCCAGCGACTTTGCGACCTACACCCTGGACGGGGTGGGCGCCGACTGGCCGCTGCGCTATGAGGACATTCGCCGCCACTACGAACGGATCGAGCTCGAGCTGCCGGTGGCCGGGCAGAACTGGCCGTG
The DNA here is from genome assembly GCF_004298145.1 of Mycobacterium sp. Lineage (GTDB taxonomy): Bacteria > Actinomycetota > Actinomycetes > Mycobacteriales > Mycobacteriaceae > Mycobacterium. Next base: position 8,074 of record NZ_SCRH01000031.1, on the reverse strand, counting down.
GGGCGATCCGCATCGCTACCCCTTTGCCCCGCATCCCATTTCGGGTGCGGCCGCCAAGATTTGGGAGGGTGCGCTCAAGCTCGGCATCGAGATGCGGGTCGGGCCCGTCGGCATCGTCAACGGCACCTTCGGCAACCGCCCGCACTGCATCTACCGCGGCTACTGCCTGCAGGGCTGCAAGGTCAACGCCAAGGCCAGCCCGTATGTCACGCACCTTCCCGACGCGCTGGCCCACGACGTGGAGATCCGCGCCAACTGCATGGCCTCCCGCGTCGAACTCGACGAGACCGGCGCGGCCCGGGGCGTGGTCTACTACGACGAGGTGGGCGGCAAGGAACGGCTGCAGCGCGCCAAAGCGGTTGCCGTGGCCGGGTATTCGATCGAGACACCGCGCCTGCTGTTGAACTCGGTCAGCGACCGCTTCCCGAACGGGTTGGGCAACAACGAGGATCAGGTCGGGCGCTACGTGATGGTGCAGGGTGCGACCCAGTCCGCGGGACGGTGGTCGGAGGAGGTGCGTATGTACAAGGCGCCCCCGCCCGAGGTGTCGTCCGAGCAGTTCTACGAGACCGACCTCTCCCGTGGTTTTGCCCGCGGGTTCGCCATCCAGACCGTGTCGCCGATGCCGATCGGCTGGGCCGAACACGTGCTGGCCGACGGGCATTGGGGCCGCGCCTTGCGGGAGTACATGCGCGACTACAACCACTGGGCGACCGTCGGTGTGCTCAACGAGCTGCTGGCGCTGCCGGACAACCGGGTGACGCTGGCGCAGGAGAAGGACCCGTACGGCATCCCGGTGGCGCGGTTCGACTACACGCTCTGCGACAACGACAAGGCCAACATGGCCTACTCCACCAAGGTGATCGGCGATATCCTGCAGGCCGCCGACGCCCAGGACGTGCTCACCATCGAGCGTTTCGCCCACCTGATCGGTGGCGCCCGGATGGGCACCGGGCCGCAGAATTCGGTGGTCGACTCCGACCATCGGGTGTGGGGCGTGCCGAACCTGTTTCTGGCCGACGGCTCGGTGTGTCCCACCCAGGGCTCCGCCAATCCCGCGTTGACGATCATGGCGTTGGCCTCGCGGCTTGCCGAACGGATGGCCGCCGGAAAGATCGATGCCGGTGCGGGGCGGGGGTCGAAGGCACACGCCCGTGGCTGACCTGAAGATCGACGTCGAGGCCACCTTCGCCCCCCGGGTGCTGCGCGAGTATGCGCTGCTCGCCGACGGTGAGCGGGGCGCATTGGTCGGTCCGCAGGGTGACGTGGCGTGGATGTGTGCGCCGCGCTGGGATTCCGACGCCGTCTTCTCCAATCTCATTGGCGGCGGCGGTGTTTACGCGGTCACGCCGACCGGCGTGCGGCACGTATGGGGCGGCTACTACGAGCCGGGGACCCTGATCTGGCGTAACCGCTGGATCACTCGCGACGGCGTCGTGGAATGCCGCGACGCGCTGGCCTTTCCGGGCGACCCCGACCGGGCGGTGTTGCTGCGGCGCCTCACCGGCTGCCGCGGGACGGCGCGGGTGCGGGTGCTGCTGGCGCCGAGTGCCGGGTTCGGCCGGCACGGCCCGGGCGAGCCGACCGTGGATGACGGGGCGTGGAGCGGCCGCTCGGGACGGCTGCACTGGCGGTGGCAGGCCGGTTGTGACGCCCGCCCGGTCCGAACGGCCCACGAAAAGGGTGAGCTGCTCACCTGCGAGATCACCCTCGACGAGGGCCGGCAACACGATCTGGTGCTGGAGCTGTCCGAACACACGCTGTCCGGGCGGCCGCCGGACCCCGACCTCGCCTGGGAGGCCACCAGCGCCGCCTGGCGGCGCAGCGTGCCCGAGTTGAACTGCACCATCGCTCCCCGCGACGGGCGCCACTCCTACGCGGTGCTGCGGGGGCTGACCAGCAGCGGCGGCGGCATGGTCGCCGCCGCCACGATGAGCCTGCCCGAGCGCGCGCACACCAACCAGAACTACGACTACCGGTATGCCTGGATCCGCGATCAGGTATATGCCGGCATGGCCGCTGCCGCCGTCGGCACGACCGAACTGCTCGACCGGGCGGTGGAGTTCGTCGGCGCCCGGCTGCTCGAGGACGGACCCGATCTCAAACCCGCCTACACCGTCACCGGTGGCGCCGTGCCCGGCGAAGAAACCCTCGACCTGCCCGGTTACCCCGGCGGCGCCGACAAGATCGGCAACTGGGTCAACCAGCAATTCCAGCTTGATGTCTTCGGCGAGACGCTGCAGCTACTGGCCACGGCGGGCGCCGCCGACCGGCTGGACGCTGACGGCTGGCGCGCGGCGCAGATCGCGATACAGGCGATCGAAAAGCGCTGGCGCGAACCGGATGCCGGCGTCTGGGAAATCGACGACGAGCACTGGACGCAGTCCCGCCTGGCCTGTGTGGCCGGGTTACGCGCCGTGGCGAAGCTGGCCGGCGCCGGTCCGGAGGTCACGGCCTGCGCTTCGCTGGCCGACGCGATCCTCGCCGAGACCGCATCGGAAAGTCTGCACCCGCACGGCTATTGGCAGCGCAGCCCGCGGCTGCCGGGTGTCGATGCGTCGCTGTTGCTGCCGCCGGTGCGCGGCGCCGTGCCGGCCGACGACCCCCGGACCAGGGCCACCCTGGACGCCGTCCGCCGCGAACTCACCGACGACGGGTTCGTCTACCGCTTCCGGCACGACGCGCGCGACCTCGGCGAAGCCGAGGGCGCCTTTTTGCTCTGCGGATTCATGATGGCGCTGGCCGAACACCAACTGGGCCATGCTGATTGCGCGATGCGCTGGTTCGAACGCAACCGCACCGCCTGCGGGCCGCCGGGCCTGCTCTGCGAGGAATACGACGTGCGGCAGCGCCAGCTCCGCGGCAACCTGCCCCAGGCCTTCACCCACGCGCTGATGCTGGAATGCACGGCCATGCTCACCGACGACGCCGCCCACCATAACTGATCGGGTACCCGACACCCGGACCGAACGAAAGGGATTTCCGCGATGACTCAGACAGTGGTGATCACCGGGGCCAGCGCGGGCATCGGCCGCGCGACCGCCCAGCAGTTCGGGCAGCGCGGCGCGAACGTCGCCCTGCTCGCCCGCGGTGCCGCCGGGCTCGAAGGCGCCGCCCGCGACGTCGAAGCCGGCGGCGGCAAGGCGCTGGCCATCCCGACCGATGTGGCCGACCACGCGGCCGTCGTCGCCGCCGCCGACGAGGCCGAAGCCGCGTTCGGTCCCATCGACGTCTGGGTCAACGTCGCGTTCACCTCCGTGTTCGCGCCGTTCAGTGAAATCAGCGCCGAGGAGTTCAAACGCGTGACCGAGGTCGCCTACCTCGGCTACGTGCACGGCACCATGGCGGCGCTGGCCAAGATGCGCCCCCGCGACCGCGGCACCATCGTCCAGGTCGGTTCCGCGCTCAGTCAGCGGTCCATCCCGCTGCAGTCCGCCTACTGCGGCGCCAAACACGCGATCAACGGGTTCACCGAATCGGTGCGCTGCGAACTGTTCCACGAGAGCTCGAAGGTGCGGATCACCGTGGTCCAGATGCCCGCGGTCAACACCCCGCAATTCTCCTGGGTGCTGTCCCGGCTGCCCCGCCATCCCCAACCGGTGCCACCGATCTACCAGCCCGAGGTCGCCGCCCGCGGCGTGCTGTACGCCGCGGATCATCCAGGGCGCAAACAATATTGGGTCGGCGATTCGACCCTGGTGACGCTGCTGGCGCAGAAGTTCGTCGCACCGCTGCTGGACCGCTACCTCGGCCGCACCGGATACGGCTCGCAACAGACCGAGGAGCGCGTCAGCGCCGACCGGCCCGACAACCTCTGGCGGCCGCTCGATCAGGAGCCCGGCAGCGATCACGGCGCCCGCGGCGAGTTCGACGACAACTCGCACACCCACAGCCCGCAACTGTGGGCATCGCAACACCCGGTCGTCAGTGGCACCGGCGCGCTGGGCGCCGCCGGTGTGGGCGCGTGGCTCGCGGCGCGCGCGGGCCGCCGGTGGGCGCGATGACAACCGCCGCGCGGGTCGACGCGGCCGTCGACGAGGTCTCCGCGCAGGTCTACGAAATCCCCACCGACGCAACGGAAGCCGACGGTACCCTGCCCTGGTCGTCGACCACGCTGGTGCTGGCCGAGGTTGCGGCCGGTGGCCTGCGCGGAATCGGCTACACCTATGGCGACGGCGCGTGCGGCAAGCTGATCAGCGGGCCGCTCGCCGGCACGCTGATCGGACACGACGCCGTCGACATCCCCGCCCGGTGGGAGGCGATGGTCAGGGCGATGCGCAACAACGGGCGGCCCGGATTGGTGTCGTGCGCGATCTCGGCGATCGACACCGCACTGTGGGACCTCAAGGGCAAGCTGCTGGGCCTGCCGGTGTGCCGACTGCTCGGCATGGCGCACGCCGAAGTGCCGATCTACGGCAGCGGCGGCTTCACCACCTACGACGAGCGCGCCACCCGCGCCCAACTCGAACGCTGGGTCGACGAGTGGAGGATCCCGCGCGTCAAAATCAAGATCGGCGAATCATGGGGCTCCGACGTGACACGCGACCTTGACCGAATCGCATTGGCGCGCAAGGTGATCGGACCTGATACCGAATTGTACGTCGACGCCAACGGGGCCTACCGCCGCAAGCAGGCGATCCGGGTGGCCCACGCCATGGCCGATCACGGTGTGACGTGGTTCGAAGAACCCGTCTCCTCCGACGACCTGGCCGGGCTGCGGGAGGTCCGCGACCGGGTGACCCCGGACGTCACCGCCGGCGAATACGGCTACGACCTGGCCTATTTCAACCGGATGCTGGCCGCCGAGGCGGTCGACTGCCTGCAGATCGACGTCACTCGCTGCGGAGGCATCACCGACTGGCTGCGAGCCGCCGCCGTGGCCGCCGCCCGCAACGTGGATGTCTCCGGGCATTGCGCCCCCAACCTGCACGCTCACGTCGCCGCCGCCATCCCGAATCTGCGGCACCTGGAGTACTTCCACGATCACCACCGCATCGAACACATGCTTTTCGACGGCGCCCTCGCGCCCCAGGGCGGCGCGTTGCGGCCCGACCAGCACCGTCCGGGATTCGGCCTGGAGTTCAAGGCCGCCGACGCAGGGCGGTACCGGGTGGCCTGAACACGCCCGTTCGGACAACCATGCATGACGCGCGCAAAAACGGGAATCGATACGCCAAGGTTTTGACAAAAGGGAATGGAGCAACCCGCGATGACAGTGAACTCCGACGACGAAACCCTTGAACGCCGTGCGGCCCACACGTCCGCTGTCGTCGAAGACGACGAAGGTGATCTGAGCGCGGTCGACTCGGTGCTGGGTATGGGCGATCCGCAGCGCGTGGGCCGGTTCCGGTTTTTTCTGGACGGCCATCGCTGGGAGTGGTCGGACGCGGTGGCGCGCATACACGGCTACCAGCCGGGAGAGGTGGAACCCACCACGGAACTGTTGCTGCGACACAAGCACCCCGAAGACCGTGAGCGGGTGGCGGCCGTGCTGGAGCAGGTGATGAAGGGAAAGGCGTTCAGCAGTCGGCACCGGATCATCGACACCGCGGGACGCACCCACTGCGTCATCGTCGCCGGCGATCGGATGGTCGACGGCACCGGTGCGCCGGCCGGCACATCCGGCTTCTACGTCGACGTCACCGACTCGCTGCACGCCGACATCACCAATGTGCTCTCGGCGGTGGCCGATGCCCGAGGCCGCATCGAGCAGGCCAAGGGCGTGTTGATGGTCGCCTACGGCATTTCCGCCGAGCGTGCGTTCGACATCCTGGTGTGGCGTTCCCAGGAGGAGAATCTCAAGGTGCGCGACGTCGCCAGCCGCTTCCTGGACGCCGTGGCCAGCAAGGCGTCACCGGAAACGCAAAGCCAGGTCGACCGGGCGCTGTTGACGCTCGGCTAGCGCCAGGGTCGGATCGCGCGGCTCCCCCACCGGCCGGCATCGTCGCCGCAGCAGGGTCGGATCGCGCGACTCCTCCACCGGCCGTCAACCGGCCGGCATCGTCGCCCCGCTAGGGTCGGGCCGGTGGCGCACCTACTCGGAGCTGAGGCCGTACACCTGGAATATCCCACTCAGGTGGTGTTCGGGTCGATCACGCTCGGGATCAACGACGGCGCGCGCATCGGCATCGTCGGGCGCAACGGCGACGGCAAGTCCAGCCTGCTGCGGCTGCTCACCGGGCTGCAAGAGCCCGACTCCGGCCGGGTCACCCGACGCAGCGGGCTGCGGGTCGGCGCGCTGAACCAGGCGGACACGCTGGACCCGGAGCGCACCGTGGGCTGGACACTGGTCGGCGATGCCGCCGAACACCAGTGGGCCGGTGACGCGCGGGTCCGCGATGTGGTCGCCGGGCTGGCCTCCGACATCGGTTGGGACGCAACGGTTGCCACGCTGTCCGGCGGCCAGCGCCGGAGGGTGCAGCTGGCCAGCTTGCTGGTGGGCGAATGGGACGTCATCGCGCTCGACGAGCCCACCAACCATCTGGACATCGAGGGAATCACCTGGCTGGCCGGTCACCTGAAACAACGCTGGGCGCCCAGCACCGGCGGGCTGCTACTGGTCACCCACGACCGCTGGTTCCTCGACGAGGTCGCCACCACCACGTGGGAGGTGCACGACGGCATCGTCGAGCCGTTCGACGGCGGCTATGCGGCCTACGTGCTGCAACGCGTCGAGCGGGACCGGATGTCCGCCGTCGCCGAAGCCAAGCGGCAAAACCTGATGCGCAAGGAACTGGCGTGGCTGCGACGCGGCGCGCCGGCGCGCACCGCGAAGCCCAAGTTCCGGATCGAGGCCGCCAACCAGCTGATCGCCGACGTACCGCCGCTGCGCAACACCGTCGAGTTGGCCAAGCTCGCCACCGCCCGGCTCGGCAAGGACGTGATCGACCTGCTCGACGTGTCGGTCTCGTTTGACGGCCGCCCCGTGCTGCGCGACATCGAGTGGCGGATCGCACCCGGCGAACGCACCGGCATCGTCGGGGCCAACGGCGCCGGGAAATCGACCCTGCTCGGGTTGATCGACGGCACCATCGCGCCGGATGCGGGGCGCGTCAAACGCGGCAAGACGGTGCGGCTGGCGGTGCTCGACCAGCAGGGCGATGCGCTAGCTGCGGTCGGTGAGGACCGGATCGCCGACGTGTTGGGCGGGCTGCGCGGCGGCTACCAGGTCGACGGCCGTGAGGTCACCCCGGCGCAGCTGTTGGAGCGGCTCGGCTTCGGCCGTGGCCACCTGTCCGCCCGCGTGGCGGACCTCTCCGGCGGCGAGCGGCGGCGGCTGCAGCTGATGCTCACGCTGTTGGCCGAGCCCAACGTGTTGCTGCTCGACGAGCCGACCAACGACATCGACACCGACACGCTGACCGCCGTGGAGGATCTGCTCGACTCGTGGGCGGGCACGCTGATCGTCGTCTCGCACGACCGCTACCTGCTGGAGCGGGTCACCGATCAGCAGTACGCGGTGCTCGATGGCCGGCTGCGGCACCTGCCCGGTGGCGTCGACGAATACCTGCGGCTGGCCGAGCAGCGGACCGGGCGGACGAGCGCCGAACGCGCGGCGGCGTCGCAACGGTCGCAACCGTCGCAGCCGGCGATGTCCGGCGCACAGCGGCGCGCCGCCGAGAAAGAGGTGGCCGCCGCCGATCGCCAGTTGGCGCGCTTGGCGGACCGAATCAAGGACAAACACAACGAAATCGCCGCGCACGACCAGTCCGACCATATCGTCATCACCCGACTCACCCAGGAGCTGCGCGCGCTCGAAGACGAGGTCGCCGCGACCGAGAGCCGTTGGCTGGAGCTTTCCGAACAGTTCGAATAGCCGTGAGCGGCAATAGTTTTCGTCGGCGGCGGTGCGGGTTTGGTTGTCCGCCCGACGTCCGCGACGCCTATCGCGAACGAATTCCTTGATTCCCCAACATGTTTGAGCTTTGATCCGGCGCCGGTGGTGGGCGGGGTCAGTTGTTTGTTGGTGGTGGTTGGGGTTGGAAGGGTGTGTACCACCACCAGTGGGCGCGCTCACCGGTGGGGCCCGGACATGGGGCCACCGCGGGTGGGGGCCTGGTGGGTGGGCGCGCCA
>NZ_SCRH01000030.1 GCF_004298145.1 Mycobacterium sp. | reverse complement strand
GGGTCGCCGCCGTCTGATCGCGGCGATCGCAAGCGCGGCGAAGCCGGGCGCAGCGGGTCGCCGCCGTCTGATCGCGGCGATCGCAAGCGCGGCGAAGCCGGGCGCAGCGGGTCGCCGCCGCTGGTCTCGTGCTCGACGGCCGGGCCCGTGTCGCGCCGCTGGTTGTGGTTGGTCGGTGCGGTCGCGCTGGCGTTGACGTTCGCGCAATCACCCGGGCGGATCTCCCCCGACACCAAACTCGACCTGACCGCGAACCCGCTGCGTTTTCTGGCGCGCGCGACCAATCTGTGGAACAGCGAGCTGCCGTTCGGGCAGGCGCAGAACCAGGCCTACGGATACCTGTTTCCGCACGGCACCTTTTTCCTGATCGGTCATGCATTGGAGGTGCCCGGCTGGATCACCCAGCGGCTGTGGTGGGCGCTGCTGCTCACCGTCGGCTTCTGGGGCCTGTTGCGGGTCGCCGAGGCGCTGCGGATCGGCAGCCCGGCCTCGAGGGTGATCGCCGCGGCCGCGTTCGCGCTGTCGCCGCGGGTGCTGACCACCCTCGGGTCGATCTCGTCGGAAACCCTGCCGATGATGTTGGCGCCGTGGGTGTTGCTGCCCACGATCCTCGCGTTGCGGGCTTCGACGGATCGGTCCGTGCGCGCGCTGGCCGCGCGGGCGGGTCTGGCCGTCGCCCTGATGGGCGCGGTCAACGCCATCGCGACCCTGGCCGGCTGCCTGCCCGCGGTGATCTGGTGGGCATGCCACCGACCGAACCGGCTGTGGTGGCGTTACACCGGGTGGTGGGTGGTGGCGCTGCTGCTGGCCACGCTGTGGTGGGTGGTGGCGCTGGTGATGCTGCGCGCCATCAGCCCCCCGTTCCTGGACTTCATCGAATCCTCCGGCGTGACGACGCAATGGTCGTCGCTGACCGAGATTTTGCGCGGAACCGACAGCTGGACTCCGTACGTGGCGCCGACCGCCACCGCGGGCGCCCCGCTGGTGACCGGTTCGGCCGCCATCCTGGGCACCTGCCTGGTCGCTGCCGCCGGACTGGCGGGGCTGGCCGGCCCGGCCATGCCGGCCCGCGGCCGGCTGGTGACGATGCTGTTGGTCGGGGTGGTGCTGATGGCCGCCGGCTACAGCGGCGGGCTGGGCTCGCCGGTGGCGCACGCGGTGCAGGCCTTCCTGGACGCCGGCGGCGCCCCCCTGCGCAACGTGCACAAGTTGGGGTCGGCGATCGGTATCCCGGTGGCACTGGGCATCGCCCAGCTGCTGGGCCGGATACCGCTACCGGGCAGCGCGCCGACGCCGGTGTGGTTACGGGCGTTCGCCCACCCGGAACGGGACAAACGGGTCGCGGCCGCGATGGTGGTCCTGGCCGCGCTGATGGTCAGCACGTCGCTGGCGTGGACCGGTCGGCTCACTCCGCCCGGAACGTTCAGCGCGATCCCGCCCTATTGGCATGAAGCCGCCGGCTGGCTCACCGAGCACAACACGGGCGCACCCACACCCGGGCGGGTGCTCGTCGTCCCTGGGGCGCCGTTCGCCACCCAGGTGTGGGGCACCAGCCACGACGAGCCGCTGCAGGTGCTGGGCGCCAGCCCGTGGGGGGTGCGGGATTCGATCCCGCTGACCCCGCCGCAAACCATCCGGGCGCTCGATTCGGTGCAGCGCCTGTTCGCCGCCGGCCGGCCCTCGGCCGGCCTGGCCGATACCCTGGTGCGACAAGGCATTTCGTATCTGGTGGTGCGCAACGACCTGGATCCGGACACGTCGCGCTCGGCGCGGCCGATCCTGGTGCACCGCGCCGTCGACGGCTCGCCGGGGCTACGCAAGGTGGCGCAGTTCGGTGCTCCGGTGGGGCCCGGCACGCTGGCGGGCTTCGTCGCGGACGGCGGATTGCGGCCGCGCTACCCCGCGATCGAGATCTTTTCCGTCGGCGGCGATGGCGGTCCCGGCCATCCCGGTGATCCCGGTGACCCCGCCACGCCCTACTTCGCCGACGCCGACCGGCTGACCCGGGTCGACGGCGGGCCGGAAGTGCTGCTGCGCCTTGACGAACGGCGGCGGCTGCTGGGCCAGCCGCCGCTGGGCCCGGTGCTGATGACCGCCGATGCGCGCGCCGCCGGGCTGCCGCTGCCGCCGGGGGCCGGCGTGACCGTCACCGACACCCCGGTGGCCCGGGAGACGGATTACGGCCGGGTGGACCAACATTCGTCGGCGACCCGGGCCCCCGGCGACGCGCGGCACACCTACAACCGGGTGCCCGACTATCCCGTCCCCGGCGCCGAGCCGGTGGCCGGCGCCTGGACGGGCGGCCGGATCACGGTTTCGAGCTCATCGTCGGATTCCACCGCGATGCCCGACGTCGCACCGGCGACCTCCCCGGCCGCCGCGATCGACGGGGACTCGGCGACCGCCTGGGTGTCCAACTCGCTGCAGTCCGCCGTCGGCCAGTGGATGCAGATCGATTTCGACCACCCGGTGACCAACGCGGCAATCACGTTGACGCCCAGCGCAACCGCCGTCGGCTCCCAGGTCCGCCGCATCCTGATCGAAACCGCCACCGGCAGCACCACGCTGCGGTTCGATGAGCCGGGCAAGCCGCTCGCCGCGGCGCTCCCCTACGGCGAAACCCCATGGGTGCGGATCACGGCCGCGGGCACCGACGACGGATCCGCCGGGGTCCAATTCGGCATCACCGACCTGACGATCACCCAGTACGACGCGTCCGGGTTCGCCCACCAGGTCGACCTGCGGCACACCGTGCGGGTGCCCGGACCGCCGCCCGGCTCGCCGATCACGGGGTGGGACCTGGGATCGGAACTGCTCGGCAGGCCAGGCTGCGCCCCGGCGCCCGACAGCGTGCGCTGCGCGCCGTCGATGGCCCTGGCCCCGGAGGAGCCGGTGAACTTCAGCCGGACGCTGACGGTGCCGGCACCGGTGTCAGTCACCCCGATGGTGTGGGTGCGGCCCCGGCAGGGCCCCAAGCTGGCCGCCCTGATCGCCGAACCCAATACCACTGTGGCTCACGGTGATTCGGATTCGGTGGACGTGCTCGGCTCGGCCTACGCGGCCACCGACGGTGACCCGGCCACCGCGTGGACGGCGCCGCAGCGGGTGGTGCAGCACAAGACGCCGCCCACCCTGACGCTCACCCTGCCACGCCCCACCGAGGTCACCGGGCTGCGCCTGGTTCCGAGCCGCGCGGCTCTGCCCGTGCATCCGACGGTGGTGGCCGTCAACCTCGGCGACGGCCCACAAGTCGCGGCGGTCAAGCCCGACCGCGGGGATTCCAGCGGGGCGGGGCGGGCGCACACGCTCGCGCTGAAGCCCCGGGTCACCGACACCGTGACCATCAGCCTGCTGGACTGGGACGACGTCATCGACCGCAACGCGTTGGGCTTCGACCAGCTCAAGCCGCCCGGCCTGGCCGAGGTGGCCGCGCTCGGCGCCGACGGCAACCCGATCGCACCCGCCGACGCCGCCCGCAACCGCGTTCGGGCACTCACCGTCGGTTGCGACGTCGGCCCCGTCATCGCGGTCGCGGGCCGGTTCGTGCGCACCGCGATTCACACCACGGTCGGGGCGATACTGGATGACCAGCCCCTCGCGGTGGTGCCGTGCGACCGCGACCCGATCGCGCTGCCCGCGGGCCAACAGGAGCTGTTGATCAACCCGGGCGCGCAGTTCGTCGTCGACGGAGCCGAACTGTCGACCTCACCCACCGCCGAAGCCCCACCGGCGCAACGTGTTTCGTCCTGGCGGGCGTGGGGACCGGACCGGCGCGAAGTCCAGGCCGCCCCCTCGGCCACCTCCCGCGTCCTGGTCATCCCCGAAAGCATCAACCCCGGCTGGGTGGCACACACCGGCACCGGGACCCGGCTGACGCCGATCGTCGTCAACGGCTGGCAGCAGGGCTGGGTGGTTCCCGCGGGCGACCCCGGCACCATCACGCTGACGTTCGCCTCCAACTCGCTCTACCGCGCCGGCCTGGCCGTGGGCCTGGCCTTGCTGCCGCTGCTGGCGATGCTCGCCTTCTGGCGCACCAGAAGGGACGTCGACGACGCAGCCGCACCGGCACCGCCATGGCGACCCGGGGCATGGGCGGCGGTCCCGGCGGTGGCCGCGGGGGCAGTGATCGCCGGTGTCGGCGGCGCCATGGTGATGGGCGCCGCCCTGGCCCTGCGGTATGCGCTGCACGGGCGGCGCTGGGAGCGACTCGCGCTCGTCGGCAGCGCCGGCGGGCTGATCATGGCCGGGGCGGCACTGTCGCGGCAACCCTGGCGCTCGGTCGACGGTTATGCCGGCCATTCCGCGAATATCCAACTGCTGGCATTGGTTTCGCTTGCGCTGTTGACCGCCTCGGTGGTTGCGGTACCCAACCGGGCGCGCGAGCCGGGCGACGAATAATTCGCCGGGGTATTGGCTACCCGTTTACCGGCTGATTGACTGGATACGCGGGGTGGTGTAACCGGCACCACCCGAGGAGTGAGCGCCATGAGCTGGTTTTCCGCGCCCGAATATTGGGTGGGCAGACTGGTGCTCGAGCGCGGCGCCGCCGCGATCTATCTGCTGGCGTTCGTCGCGGCCGCAGCGCAGTTCCGCGCGCTCATCGGTGAACACGGGATATTGCCCATTCCACGGTTTGTGGCGAGGCAGTCGTTTTGGCGCACGCCGAGCATCTTTCACCTGCGCTATTCCGATCGGCTGTTTGCGGCGGCCGCCTGGTTCGGTGCGGCGCTGTCGGCGGCCGTCGTCGCCGGGGCCGCTGACGCGGTACCGCTGTGGGCGGCGATGCTGATGTGGCTGACGCTGTGGGTGCTCTATCTCTCGATCGTCAACGTCGGCCAAACCTGGTACTCGTTCGGCTGGGAGTCGCTGCTGCTCGAGACCGGGTTTCTGATGATCTTTGTCGGCAACCACGACGTGGCACCTCCGGTGCTGACGTTGTGGATGGTCCGATTGCTGTTGTTCCGAGTCGAATTCGGTGCCGGGCTGATCAAGATGCGCGGCGACCCGTGCTGGCGCGATCTGACGTGCTTGTACTACCACCATGAAACACAGCCCATGCCGGGGCCGCTGAGTTGGTTCTTCCACCATCTGCCCAAACCGCTGCACCGGATCGAGGTGGCGGGTAACCATTTCGCGCAGCTGATCGTGCCGTTCGGATTGTTCGCGCCGCAGCCCGCGGCCAGCGTGGCCGCGGCGATCATCGTCGTCACCCAGTTGTGGCTGGTCGCGTCGGGCAACTTCGCCTGGCTCAACTGGGCGACGATCCTGTTGGCGTGCAGCGCCATCGACGACTCGTCGGTCGCGTTGCTAGTGCCCCGGAACCTTCACCCGACGCACGGCCGGCCGGCGGCCTATTTGTCAGAGCCGCCGTGGTTTGTCGGCCTGGTCGTCGCGGTCACGGCCGCCGTGCTGTTCATGAGCTATTGGCCGATACGCAACATGCTCTCCTCGCGTCAGCGAATGAACATGTCGTTCAACTCATTTCATCTGGTGAATACCTACGGGGCGTTCGGCAGCATCGGGCGCATCCGCCGCGAGGTGGTGATCGAGGGCACCGACGATACCCACCTCACCGACCAGACCCTCTGGCGGGAATACGAATTCAAAGGCAAGCCGGGCGGTCTGCGGAGGCTGCCGCGCCAGTGGGCCCCCTATCACCTGCGTCTGGACTGGCTGATGTGGTTCGCCGCGATCTCGCCGGGCTACGCGCAGCCCTGGCTGAGGCCGTTGCTGCAGCGGCTGCTGCGCAACGACCGGCCGACCCTGCGTCTGTTGCGCCACAATCCCTTCCCGGATTCGCCGCCCCGGTATGTGCGTGCACAGCTCTACCAGTACCGCTTCACCACCGCAGCCGAACTGCGGCGTGATCGGGCGTGGTGGCATCGCGCGCTGGTGGGTGGCTACGTGCCGCCCATGGCCCCGTCGACGGCGAATCCGAGGTCCCACGACTACTTCTGGTAGGACTACTTCTGGTAGGACAAAGCCCCGGTGCCCGCCAGCTTTCCGCCCTCGACGATCAGATACTCCGGGCGAAGGGGCTTGCCGGCGAACCAGTTTTCCAGGACCTCCCGGGTACCGGCGGCGTAGCGCGCCTGAGCGGACAACGTGGTGCCCGAAACATGCGGAGTCATCGCATTATTCGGCATGGTCCGCCACGGGTGCCCGGGTGGCGGCGGCTGCGGGTACCACACGTCTCCGGCGTAACCCCCGAGCCGGCCGCTGCGCAGCGCATCCACGATCGCTTCCGGGACGGTCTCCTCGGCGCGGGCGGTGTTGACGATGTAGGAGCCGCGCCGCATCGTCGAGATCAGCTTTTCGTCGAACATCCTGCGGGTGTCTTCGTACAGTGGCGAGTGGATGGACACCACGTCGACGGCCCGCACCAGCGCCTCCACCGTGGGATGAAACGTCACGTTCAGTTCCTTCTCCACGTCCGGCGCCAGCCGGCGCGTGTCCGTGTAGTGCAGTTTGACGTCGAACGGAGCAAGCCGGCGCAGCACCGCACGCCCGATCCGTCCGGCGGCGACCACGCCGACATCCATGCCCTCGAGGTCGTAGGCCCGCTCGACGCAATCCGCGATGTTCCAGCCGCCCTCGGCCACCCACCGGTGCGACGGGACGAAATTGCGGACCAGCGCCAGAATCTGCATCACCGCGTGCTCGGCGACGCTGATGCTGTTGCTGTAGGTCACCTCGGCCACGGTGATCCCGCGCTCTTGCGCCGCATCCAGGTCCACGTGGTCCGAGCCGATGCCCGCGGTCAACGCCAGCTTGAGTCTGGGCGCCTTGGCGATACGTTCCTTGGTCAGGTAGGCAGGCCAAAACGGTTGTGAAATCACGATTTCGGCGTCGGGTAACGCGCGTTCGAACTCCGAGTCGGGGCCGTCCTTGTCCGACGTCACCACCAATTCGTGCCCGGCGTCTTCGAAGAATTTGCGCAGGCCGAGCGCGCCCGACACGCAGCCGAGGAGCTCACCGGGGGTGAAGTCGATCGTCGACGGAGTCGGTACGGTGCTGCCGTCGGGGTATCCGTGGATCGTCGGGATGCTGTCGCGCGCGTAGGTCGGCGGGTATCCGTCGACGGGGTCGGGATAGAGCACCATCACACACTTGGCCATTGAATTCTCCTTTGACTGACGATCAAGCCCAGTCTCGGGGGGCGACCCCGGGGCTGTCCAAGACGCGATTCCGACCAGCTGATAGGCAACGCCGATCAGCCGAGGCGGTGGCTAGGACGGCTCGCTGAGCGTGGCACCGATGCGGGCCTCGCGCGCGGTCCGTCGCAGCGCGCGGGTCAGCAGCGAGCCCGGCTCCGCCCGGTTGGTGACCAGCGCGATCAACGCGGTGACGGAGGGCCGCCGCAGCCGCAGCATCCTGGCCCCGGCGGGTATGCCGAGGGTGTGGATCCACGGTTGAGGCACGATGCTCGCCCACCGGCCGGTGCGGACGTGCGCGAACAGTGCTGCCACGGAATCGGTTTCCAGCTGCGGTGTCACTTGGAGGTCGTGGGTTGCCAGCGCGTCGTCGATGACCCGGCGGCCACGCATGCCCTGGGTCAGCAGACACAGCGGTAGCTGCACGGCGTCCGACCACGTGATGGTCTCCGATTCGCCGTCGAGCAGTTCGGCGGCGGCGATGAGCACCGGCTGCTCGTGGTAGAGCGGGGTGACCAGCAGGTCGGCCGTGTCCTGTTGGTCCGGATAGAGGATGCCGGCATCCAATTCGAACTTGCGGACCCTGTCGACGATGCCGGCCGAACGCAGATTGACCTCGAGCCGGACCCGTACCAACGGATGCGCGGCACAGAACGGATCCGTAAGCAGCGCAACGGTGGTCGAGGCCGCCGGGACCACCCCGAGCCGCAGGTCGCCGGTGATCCCGGCCTGCAGCGCGGTGACTTCCTGTTTGAGTGCGTCGCGGTCCGCCAGGATGCGCCGCGCCCAGGGCACCAACCGCTCGCCTTCGGGAGTGAGGCCTTCGAACCTCTGCCCGCGCCGCACCAGCGGGACGTTGAGTTCGGATTCGAGCTTGCGGATGGCCTCCGAGAGCGCGGGCTGGGACACGTAGCAAGCCCGCGCGGCGCGCGCGAAGTGGCGCTCGGAGGCGAGCGCGACGAAGTACTCGAGCTGGCGAAACAGCATGGGCCCATTCGACCACGCGGCCGACCGCCGCCGACTATCGATCCCGAGACGATTCAGCGCGATGATTGATGAACCGAAGCGAAACGCAGACGAGGGGGACGCACGATGCCGGAACATTTCGAGGTCGGAGACCACGTCCGGTGGAATTCGGAAGCCGGACACGTCAGCGGTGTCATCGTAAAAAAGCACACCCGTGACACCGAGTACAAAGGCCATCAACGGCATTGCACGAAGGACGACCCGCAATACGAGATCAGAAGCGACAGAACCGACCACATCGCGATGCACAAGGGCGGCGCCCTGGAGAAGATCGACTAGAGGCACCACACGCCCATGAGCGGCCCCGGCGAGATCTGGACCATCGGACATTGGACATGCCCGGTGCCGACCTTCTTGGAGCCCCTGGATCGCGCCCGTATCAACCTGCTCGTCGACGTGCGCGCCCAGCCTGGCTCGCGACGCAACCCGCAGTTCGGAAGTGCGGAGATGTCGCGGTGGCTCAACGACTCCGGTATCGGCTACCTCCACCTTCCCGAACTCGGGGGCCGCCGCCGTCGACAAAACGTCGATCCCAGCATCAACGCGGGCTGGCAAAACATGAGCTTCAAGAACTACGCGGACTACACCCTCAGCAACGAATACCAACACGGCCTCACACGACTGCTCACCCTCGCCCGCTCGCACCGACTCGCGATCATGTGCGGCGAGCCGCTGCCATGGCGATGCCATCGGCTATTGATCGCGAACAGCCTTGTCGCCCAGGGCTGGACGGTATGGCACCTGATGATCGGATCCGCCCCGCGTCAGCACCGACTCGGCCAATGGGGCGCCACACCCATCGTCGACGATCGCAAGCTCGTAACGTACCCAGCGAACGCCGGCAGTGCCTGAAACGGCATCAACGGCACCCGGAACTTGCGCTCGACCGCGTCGGCGCTCCCCCACGCCCGCTCAGCGAGCCGCGCCGGCCCAGATGTCGTGTACTCAGGCAGAAACCATCGCAACCCACGACGAAAGCGCTTGATGTGGAAGCCGCACAGTTCTAAGGTATGAGATATTGTCCGTTAGCTTCGAGGAGCTCTGGTCACCATCGGTCACCAACCCGTAAGGATCGTGTGAGGGGTCGTGACATGGGACGATGCAGATGACTTGGCGCTGATGTGGCACATCGTCGACGAACGGGCCGCAGACCTACCGCACGCCGACCGGTGCGCCGTGCGCAGCGTGATCGCCACCAGCGTCTTGCAGGGCAAGTTTCCCAGCCTCGATGACATCGGACATCTGATCGCTTTCGCGGCCGGGCGGATCAGCATGGGTGAATACTTCATTCGCGTCAATCCCCTCCGCCCCTGAGCTTCTTGCGCCACGAGAACCCTTCTCGCCCAGAAGGTTTGGCGTATCGCGATGTCTGCGTCGCCCGCACGCGAGGAACAGATGCGCTGTCCCCGAGAGCTATTCGGCGCTTGGTACCACGACTACACAACACCGGCCCGGGGTCGGCTGCAGCCGGGCCTCCAGGCAATGCGGGGTTAACGCATCGACCATCCCATCGATCAGCGCATGGTTCATGCCACAGGCCAACTCGGTCTGCTCTTGAGCCAGCGCATGGAACGGGCAGTTGACCAGATACACCCCGTCGTCGTCGTGGTGCGGTTCATAGCCATACTCTCGCAACAACCGTGTCACCAACTTCAGCGCGGCCCCCGCGCCGGCCAGCGGCCGCCGCGCGGCGCGGAGCACGGTATCGGCGATGCTCCGGCCGTAGTCGTGGGCATTGCGGTACAACACCTCTACTACGGGCGCACCGCTCTGCTGGGATTGGACGATGGCCTTGCCCATCAGCCGCCCGGCCAACTCGTACTGACGTTGCGGCAAACTGACCGCGATGTCGCGGTGGACTCGCCGATACAGTTTCGAGGTGCGTCCCGCTCCCGGGCCGGACCGACCTGTCAACCGAGCGTAGTCACATTCCAGCAGGCCCTCGGCCGTCAGCCGATCCAGATGAAACTTGGCCTGATGCCGGGCGATTCCCACCACTTCGGCTGCCTGATCACGGCTCACCGGTCCGGGTTGCGAACACACAAACTGATACAGCTCGTAGCGCACCGGGTCGGCGAGGGCACCGATCCCGGAGGCGTCGCGTCGCAATTGGTCCATCGCACCTGACTTCTAGATCACAAGAGCCTTGACGTTACTGCCAATCATTTCTAAAATATAATTACTTATCTGTTAGTTTCAGGAGCCGCCATGGTCACCTTCCGAGCCAGCGCCGCCCTCATTAAACGGTTTGACGATCAGGCTACCCGCGCGCATTGCCGACCGCGATCAGATGTTGCCGTAGTAAAGGCGCCGGCGTCGTGAAGTACTTTGTGCTCCGAACCGCTGCGCGGTCGGCAACGTGGACGATCGGGTTGGCGTTGGCGGCACGGACCGTTCCCCATGTGGTACTGACGGCATCGGGCCTCATCGTCGCCGTGGTGTTTTTCTCGATAACGCAGACCACCCTGTCACTGAAGATCTTGAAATTGCCTCGTGGATACGCGTCGCTGCTGCTGGGATGCACCGGTCTGACCCTGACCCTTGGCGCGATGGGCGTTGCTGCGGTGTCAACGCACGGCCTGAGCATCTATGGGGCCGCATCATGGCTCGCCGCCACGGTCATGGTTTGGCTCGTGACAACGATCGGCGCGATCCTTGTCTTCGACGTCTACCTTCCCCGTGATGCCGGGCTCAATTTGACCAAGGCCTGATCGATCCGAAGCACCGGTTATCCACCCGCGCGTGAGAAGCGCAGACACCCCCGATGTTACTGAGTCACTAGGGAATTGACTGACGAAAGGACGCCATGGGAGACACACATCACGACCCGACGGATCGCCACCGGACTGCGAATCCTCGCGCCGGTCTCACCATGAAAGACAACTTCTTCTGGCCCGGGTTCATTCTGCTGGGCGTCGCATTGTCCGGCATTATCGCCAGCTTGGCCGTCGCCGCCTACCAACACTACGAATGGCTCACCACCGTGGCGATCATCGCGCTACTGGCCACCGTCGCCGCCACGTTATGGTTCGTCGTGGAACTTCGCCGGGTCACCCTCTTGGAAAATCAACAGGACTGGTAGTCCGAACGCCGCTACTGCGCGGCGCCCATCCCGGTGGGGTTACCGGACATGTCAGACCACCAGGCGGGGTCGTAGCCGCGACGCGGTGACATCGGCCCCGGCCGCGAGGTCGTTGATCAACGCGTCGGCGTAGTCCACCAACCCGGTGACGTCGATTGCGTGCCGTGCCGGCCGATCCTCGCGGGCAAGGTGGGCGGAGGCTCGGCGAAGCAGCGTGGCTGCACCCTTCAGATTGCCCCGCTGGACGTGGGTGATCCCCACCGCGAGCTGCGTCAGGCCTTGCCACAGTGCCTGCTCGTTGGTCGGACCGTTCTTCCATGCGGCCTCGAGCACCTCGTGAGCGTTGAATGCGAGGCCTCGATCCAGCAGATCCTGGGCATACGCGAGGGTCTCGGCCGGTGCCAGCGCCAGGTCCTCCGGAATGCGGGGAACGCCTGCACTGCCCGGCGGAAGCGGTCGCCCCAGGGTGTCCCGCGGTCGGGCACTTCGCGGCCGGCCGGATTCATCGCGATCACGCTGCGCCATCTATCTATCATGACAAGCTCGGGGCCGCGCCGTCACCCGCCACACTCGCGCAATGGAGTTGAGAATTACAGCGTTTCGTCCAGCTCGCCGAGGCGGTCGGTCAGCCGCAGGTTCTCCGAATAGTCGATCGGGCAGCTGATCAGCGAGACGCCGTCGTCGTCGAGCGCGGCGCGCAGCGTCGGCAGCAGCTCCTCGGCGCTGTTGATCCGATACCCCCTGGCGCCGAAGCTTTCTGCGTACATCACCGTGTCGGGATTGTTGAATTTCACGTAGTAATGCGCCCCGAGTTCGAGGTCCATCTTCCATTCGATGAGCCCGTACCCGCCGTCGTCCCAAATCAGCACCACCAGCGGTATCCGCTCGCGGACGGCGGTCTCGATTTCTTGCGAGTTCATCAGGAACGCGCCGTCGCCGACAACGGCCAGCACCTTGGACTCCGGCTGCGCCAGCTTGACGCCCAGCGCCCCGGGCAGGGCAAAGCTCATGGTGGACAGGCCATTTGAGATCAGGCAGGTGTTCCGCTCGTATGTCGGGTAAAGCCGGGCCATCCACATCTTGGTGGCGCCGGTGTCGACCAGGACGACGTCGCTGCGGCCCAGCGCCGCGCGCGTGTCGGCGACCACCCGCGCCGGTGCCAGCGGGTAGCGCGAATCCTGTTGGCCCCGAGCGAATTCCTCAGCGAGAAGGCCCGACCCGGGTACGTCGGCGGCGTGGCTGAAACTGTGACCCGAAAGCGCGTCGGTGAGCGCGTCGAGCGAATCGCCGATGCCCCCGATGATCCCCACGTCGACCGAGTAGTGCGCGTCGACCTCGGCCGGGAACCGGTGAATGTGGATGATCTTCTTGTCGGCCTGCGGGTTGATCCGGATCGGGTCGAATTCCTGCAACTCGTAGCCGACGGCGATGACGACGTCGGCGTTGTCGAATCCGAAGTTGACGTAGTCGTGCCGCATGAAGCCCAGCGTCCCGATGCTGTTGCGGTGATCATCGGGCATGACGCCCTTGCCGTGGAACGTGTTGGCCACCTGGATGCCGAACTCGTCGGAGAAGCGCACCAGAGCCTTGGTGGCGTCGGCGCGCGCTGCGCCGTGCCCGGCCAGCACCACCGGGTGCCGCGCGTGGCGCAGGATTTCGACGGCGCGTTCCACCTGCCGGGGCGCCGGGGCGTCGGGGCGGACGACATTGCGCGGCAACGGTCCCAGGTCGTAGTCGGCGTCATCCGCGTCGATGTGCTCCGGCACCGCGAGATAGACCGCCGCCGGACGTTCGGACTCCGCCAGCTTGAACGCCTTACGCACCATCTCGGGGATAGCGCGCGCGGTCGGGATACCGGCCGACCACCGGGTGATCGGGGCGAACATCGACACCAGATCGACGTATTGGTGTGACTCCTTGAACTCCCGGTCGTGGCCCACCTGCGCGGAGATGGCGACCAGCGGGGTGCTGTTGGTGGTGGCGTCGGCGACGCCGAGCTGCATGTTGATCGCGCCGGGTCCCAGGGTGGCCGAGACCACCGCCGCCCGGCCGGTGACCCGCCCATACATCTCGGCCATGAACGAGGCGGCCTGCTCGTGCCGGGTGAGCACGTAGCGGATGCTGGAGGACGCCAGCGCCTGCACGAATCGGATGTTCTCCTCGCCGGGCAGCCCGAACACGACGGAAACGCCCTCGTTTTCCAGGCACTTGACGATCAGCTCAGCGGCTTTGGTCATCCGACACCTCCCGTTGGCCACAGTAGTGGCAGGCTGGGTGGTGGATCTTCACACCGAATACCCGAGCGGAGGATGTCAGCGTGCCCATCGCGACCATTAACCCGGCTACCGGCGAGACGGTGAAGACCTTCACCCCGGCCACCGATGCGGAAGTCGATGCCGCGATCGCCCGCGCCTACGAACGCTTCCTCGACTATCGCCGCTCCACCACCTTCGCGCAGCGCGCGCAGTGGGCCAACGCCACCGCCGACCTCCTCGACGCCGAGGCCGACGATGTCGCCGCCATGATGACCCTGGAAATGGGCAAAACCCTCAAGTCGGCCAAGGCCGAGGTATTGAAGTGCGCCAAGGGTTTTCGCTACTACGCTGAGAACGCCGAAAAGCTCCTGGCCGACGAGCCGGCCGACGCGGGCAGGGTCGGCGCGAAGAAGGCCTACATCCGCTATCAGCCGCTGGGCGTGGTGCTGGCCGTGATGCCGTGGAACTTCCCGCTCTGGCAGGCCGTGCGATTCGCGGCCCCGGCGCTGATGGCCGGGAACGTCGGGATCCTCAAGCACGCGTCGAACGTCCCGCAGACCGCGCTGTACCTTTCCGACGTCATCGCCCGCGGTGGCTTCCCGCAGGGGTGCTTCCAGACGCTGCTCGTTCCCTCCGGCGCCGTCGAGCGCATCCTGCGCGATCCCCGGGTCGCGGCGGCCACCCTGACCGGCAGCGAGCCCGCCGGCCAATCGGTGGCGGCCATCGCCGGCGACGAGATCAAGCCCACCGTGCTCGAGCTCGGCGGCAGCGACCCGTTCATCGTGATGCCCACGGCCGACCTCGACGAGGCCGTCAAGACCGCCGTCACCGCCCGGGTGCAGAACAACGGTCAGTCCTGCATCGCCGCCAAGCGGTTCATCGTGCACACCGACATCTACGACGCGTTCGTCGACAAGTTCGTCGAGCGGATGGAGGCGCTCACCGTCGGTGACCCGACCGACCCGGGCACCGACGTGGGCCCGCTGGCCACCGAGTCGGGCCGCGACGAAATCGCCAAGCAGGTCGAGGACGCCGTCGCCGCGGGCGCCACGCTGCGCACCGGCGGCAAGCCGCTGGACCGGCCGGGATGGTTCTACCCGCCGACGGTGGTCACCGACGTCACCAAGGACATGGAGCTCTACACCGAAGAGGTATTCGGTCCGGTCGCGTCGATGTACCGGGCCGCCGACATCGATGAGGCCATCGAGATCGCCAACGCCACGACCTTCGGGCTGGGGTCCAACGCCTGGACCAACGACGAGGCCGAGCAGGAGCGCTTCGTCGACGACATCGAGGCCGGCCAGGTCTTCATCAACGGGATGACGGTGTCCTACCCGGAGTTGGGGTTCGGCGGCGTCAAACGATCGGGCTACGGCCGCGAGCTCGCCGGCCTGGGCATCCGCGCATTCTGCAACGCCAAGACGGTCTGGGTCGGCTGAAGCTCCCGCGCGAGCAGACGCGAAACCTAGACGCTGGCCAACGCCCGCTCGTCCTCCTCGGCGAAGGTGTCCTCGAGCTGCACCGGCGAGTAGTCGAGGTCGATCTCGGCGAGCGGTCGCCCGCGCGCGCTGTTGATGGTGCCGAACCGCCGCATCCCCTTGTCGGCGGCGTAGGCCATGAACTCGTCCGTCGAAATGCCGAAGGGCATCGGGTCGTAGAGGGCGAAGCCTTCCTCGATGAGGCGCAACCCGAGCGGCATGAGCTCGTTCATGCGCGTTTCGAACACCCCCCAGTTGGCGTCGTCGGCAGCGACGTGACGCCGGCAGGTGAAGGTGCCCCACGCCATGTGGCGCCGCTCGTCGTCGCCGATGCGCCGGACCAGCTCCTGCATGCCGGGCAGGATGCCGCGTTCCACGCAGATCTTGTGCCAGGCGAAGTAACCGGTGAGCGCCAGCATGCCTTCGACCATGTGGTTGTAGGTCACCGACGCCCGCACCTGGGCGGCCGGCGAAGGGTCAACCGTCAGCGCGTTGAGGCAGTCCGGCAGTTCCTCGTAGAAGATCGTGCGATAGGTGGGGATGTCATCGAGGTAGGGCTGCAGGTCCTCGGTGATGCCGACGGCGTCGAGCCACATGCGGAACACCTGGACGTGCTTGGCCTCCTCGAACGCGAACTGCGTCAGATACATCTCGTCGCCGAGCCGGCCTTCGGCCCGCATCGCGGCCATGAACGGCTGGATGTCCTGGGTCACCGACTCCTCGCCGGCGATGAACTCGGCGCACAACCGGGTCGCATAGCTGCGTTCGTCGTCGGTGAGGCGATCCCAGTCCTCCCGGTCGCGGGAGAAGTCGATGTCGGCCGGATTCCAGAATTTCGCGTTGCCGCCCGCAAACAGCTTGAGCGGCAAGCTTTCCCAGTTGAGACCGCCCTCGGCCATCGAGGCAATTCGGGTTCGGTTCATGTGACCTCCTCAGATCGTTTGGGGGCTGAGCTGATTGACGGAGTTTTCGGCGGGGCCGAGAACGCGGCCGCCAGCACCGCGACGAGCCTGCGCACGGCCAGCGCCGGCTGCTCCGGGGTGGGCTCGTCGAGCCCGAGGACCGGATCCAGACCGCGCATGTAGGGCGCCAGCGCCAGGTGCGGAAAGATCAACAGCAGCAACGACAACAGCGCGTCGGTGTCCGCATCGGCGCGCAGGTCGCCGCGAACCTTTGCGTCGCGCACGAGTGGGCGCATCACTTCCAGGTAGTGACGGTGAATCACGTTCTGCACGCTGACGCGCGCTTCGGTGTCGACCTCGAGGGTCGCCGCGGCGTGCAGCGCGCGTTCGTGCGGGTGGTCAGCGAAGTAGGCCACCCACGCGTCGAGCCAGTCGGTCAGGAACTCGAAGAAGGGCCGGCTCGGGTCGAGTTCGCGGATGTGGTCCTCCATGTAGGCCCGCACCCGCTGGCTGCCGATGTCGGCGATGAACGCATACAGGTCGCGCTTGTCGGCGAAGTACTGGAACAGGCTCCCCTTGGCGACTCCGGCGCGGCGCGCGATGACGTTCAGGCTGCCCCGGGAAAACCCGTGCGCCCCGAACTCCGCCTCCGCGGCTTCGATGATCGCGGCGCGACGAGCGGGGTCGACGCGCGCCCAGGTGACCGTCGGCAATGACGCCTCCTCGATCGAATGACCACTGGTCATTCTACTGTGAGGTAGCTCACTTTTTCAAGGGGTGGACGGGGCGGCTTGCGTTCATCGAGTGTGCGCCCTGCCGCACGTTGGGGCTCAAGTGTGCGGCCTGACGCACACTGGCGGGAAGGGATCGGCGCGGCAACAGAAGGCTCGCGCATGAGCGCGGTCTCAACGGGCGGCGGCAGCGGGCTCATCCGGGCCAAATCGCAGGTGAAAATCGACGTCGCTGGCTAATATCTGCTGGTGCTGGAGCATTGGCCCATCGTCGGCAGACACCGGGAGATCAACGAGGTCAGCCGCCTGCTCACCACCAATGGACCGCGAGGTGTCGCATTGGCGGGCAAGCCCGGGGTCGGTAAGTCGCGGTTGGCCCGCGAGGCCGTGCGGGCGGCCGCCGACGCCGGATGGACCGTACGCAGCACCGCCGCCACCGTTACCAGCCGCGCGATCCCGCTGGGCGCCTTCGCAACGTGGACTGACGATATGGCGGGCGCACCCCATGCGTTGGCGCGCCGGGTCGTCGAGGCACTGACCGCCGGCACACAACCGGAACGTCTCGTGGTCTTCGTCGACGACGCCCATCTCCTCGATGAGCTGTCGGCCCTGGTGCTGCATCAACTCGTGCAATCACGGGCCGCGACGGTGATCGCCACGATTCGTACGGGCGAGCCGGCGCCGGCCGCGGTGACGGCGCTATGGAAAGACGGACTGGTGGTCCGGCGGGACGTCGAGCCGTTGACCCGCGGCCAGACCGACGAACTGTTGTTGGCGGCGACGGGGTGCGCACCGGATCAGCGGTGCGGGGACGAGCTGTGGCGTCTGACGCGCGGAAACGTGTTGTTCCTGCGGCAGCTGGTCGAGCAGGAGCTCCACGCGGGACGCATGGTCAGCGACGATGGCGTTCTGCGCTGGCCGGGAAACCTCGGCCTGTCGGGGTCCCTCGCCGAGTTGGTGGATGCGCAGATCGGCGCCATTCCCGACGACGTGCGCGACGTCGTCGATCTGGTAGCCGTGTCCGAACCCATCGACTGGCAGTGCCTGAGACTGCTCGCCGAGCGGGACGCCATTGAGGATGCCGAACAGCGCGAATTGATCCGGTTGTCCGCCGACGACGTGTACATCGGCCATCCCATGTTCGCCGAGGTGCGCCTGAACCGCTGCGGCTCCGCGCGGTTGCGACGCCTTCGTGGCCAGGTCGCGACCGCGATGAAGGACGGCGGCGCCGCGAAGGTGATGAAGCGGGGACTGCTCTGGTTGGAATCGGACCTGCCACCCGAGCCCGACGTGCTGCTCTCGGCGGCCACGGCGGCGAGTGCGCTTTTGGACTTCGAAACCGCGGAGCGGCTCTTTCGCGCCGCTGCCGCAACCGGCATCGGCGCACAGGCCCGGATACCTCTCGCCTACTCGCTGTTCATGCGGGAAAAAGGCGAACTCGCCTTGGAAGTCCTCGACGGCGTGGAGGTCGACGAAGCAACGCAGTCCGCGTTCATCAACGAGGCGGTGATGCGTGCGTCAAATCTGTTGTGGGGGATGCGATCACCGGAGCGATCCTGGCGGCTCATCGACGATGCGCTCCAGGCCTCGCACGGTGCGCGGCGACAACAACTGCTGGTGTTCCGCGCCAATCAACTCGCGCTGGCGGCGCGGCCGATCGAGGTCCTCGCGACCATGGCAGAGGTCGACTACCGGGACCTCGACCAGTACGGCGCGACGATGGCTTACAGCGCCGAGAGCTTGGCCTATGGCGAACTCGGTCAAGCCGATCAGGCCGTGGCAAAGGCTATCGACGCCGACGAGGCGCTCACGTTGAGCGAGCAAGGCAGATTCCTTCGTCAGCCGTTGACCGAGTTTCACACGTTCGCCCTGCTGGCGACGGGACGCATCACCGAGGCCGTCGACGTGGCCGAACGCCACCTCCGCGCCCACCGCGACGAACCGGCGGATGTGCGAACGGTTGCGGCGGAGATCCTCGGCATGGTGATGTTGGCCGCCGGTGACCTCGACGCGTCGCTACGGCATCTGCCGCATGAAGTCGACCCCGAGATGGCAAACAGCTTCCACGTCGTGAACAGCTTCCACCGGTTCCACCTGCTGCGTGCGCAGGCACTGGCCCGGTCCGGCGATGCGGGTGCGGCCGCCGACGCGCTGAACACTGCCCGCGCACATCGGCATCCGGCCTACGTATAC
Source organism: Mycobacterium sp. (assembly GCF_004298145.1). GTDB lineage: Bacteria > Actinomycetota > Actinomycetes > Mycobacteriales > Mycobacteriaceae > Mycobacterium. The sequence goes on along the minus strand of NZ_SCRH01000030.1, from coordinate 239,576 downwards.
GTCACGTCCACCGAACTGCTGAGCGAGGCCTGGCTGACGGCGGTCCGCTCGCGGTCCACCGAGGCGCGCCGGCTGGCCCGCCAGGCGGCGGAGTTCGCGCGCGACCACGATCAACTCGCCCGCGAGGTGTTGTGCTTACAGACCGCCGTGCAATTCGACGACACCGACGCGGCAGAACGGCTGGCAGAGTTGGCCACGCGCGTGCAAGGACCGCGCGCCGTGGTCGCGGCGCGCTACGCGGCGGCGGTACAAGCCGACGATGCCGCCGAACTCGACCAGGTGTCAGCCGAATTCGAGGCGATGGGCGACCTGCTGGCCGCCGCCGATGCCGCGGGACAAGCCGCGACGTCACACCGGCGGGCGGGCCGCGGGGGGAGCGCGATGACCGCGGCGGCACGCACGCGCCGGCTGGCGAGAACGTGCAATGGCGCGACCAGCCCGGCCATCGAGGCGGCCTCTTTTGCACCACCGTTCACCAACCGGGAACGCGAAATCGCGGTGTTGGTCGCCCAGGGCCTGTCGAACCGCGATATCGCCGCGGCGGTGTCGCTGTCCGTGCGCACCGTCGAAAGCCACATCTATCGCGCATGCACCAAGGCCGGCGTAGCCGGACGCACCGGCCTGGCCGGCGTCATCGGTGGCGCGGCCGACAAGTCGCGCTCCGGCACCACCGAAGGGTGAATGCAGTAGTCCTTTGCCGGCGCGGGCCAAATTGCAGTAGTCCGTCCCGGATGAAACCGGTGTCGCTTCGACAAAAGATGGCTGGCGAACGCGCCGGCTGTCGTGACGAAAGCAAGATGCCATGGATTTCGGGGTGCTGCCGCCAGAGGTCAACTCGGGTTTGATGTATGCCGGCCCGGGTTCGGGGCCGCTGCTGGCCTCCGCCGCGGCCTGGGACGAGGTGGCCGCCGAGCTGGAAGCCGCGGCCGCGGGCTACTCGACGCAAATCGCCGACCTGACCGGACTGGCCTGGTTCGGGCCCTCGTCGATGGCGATGTCCGGCGCGGCCGCACCCTATGTGGCCTGGCTGCAGGCCTCGGCAACGCAGGCCGGACGGACCGCCGCCCAGGCCTATGCGGCGGCCGCGGCCTACGAGGCCGCATTCGCGATGACCGTGCCACCGCCGGTGATCGCGGCCAACCGCGCGCAGCTACTGGCATTGATCGCCACCAACTTCTTCGGGCAAAACGGCCCGGCGATCGCAGCCACCGAAGCCCAGTACATGCAGATGTGGGCCCAAGACGCCGCCGCGATGTATGCCTACGCCGCCGATTCGGCGGCCGCGAGCACCACGACCCCGTTTGACGAACCACCACAGACCACCAACCAGACCGGGCAAGACACCCAAGCGCGCTCACTGGCCCAGACCGCCGGCAATACCACCACCGCCCGAACGCAATCCCTGATGCAGAGCCTCGCCACTCAGCAGGCCAACCTCATCGACCCGCCCCTGCCCGCCGGCAGCACCGCCAACATCGCACCCGGCGGCGCCACCATCGAGCCCGGCGCGACCTTCACCGTCAGCCCCGGCTACCCCGTCACCGGCAGCTATGGTGCCGGGTTCACAGCCGACACCGCCATCACATGGTTGTATAACGGACAGGTCATCCCCTTCCCAGCTGGGACGAGCGCCTACGTCACTAACGTCACGGTCCTGAGCGGCACCATTACCGTGAACCCTCCCCTCGCGGGAAGCGGTGGCGCGTTCACCATTTCAAGCGGCGCCGTCACCGCCGGCACCGCCGGCGGGGAGGTCACCATCAACGCCGGCACCGGCCTCGTCACCGCCGTCAACGCCGGCACGATCATCACCGGCCCGGTAACCGCCACCCCTTACGTCTTCCCCGTTGCCCCCGTCGTAGCCGGCTCGTCGAGCGCGTTGGGTGCGGCACCGGCGGCGGCCCCGGTGATCGGCGCGCCCGGCCTGGCCGGAACCGCGGGAATCCAACCCCAGCTCGACGTCGACGCGCTCGCGGACGCGCTCTCGGCCGTCGCCGAATAGCGCGCACCCGTTTCTTGTCGAACGTGACGCCACAGTCACTCTCGAGCCCGAACGTGACTGCAGCGTCACGTTCGGGGGTACGGCGACCGCTCAGGGCCGCATCTGATAGGCACCGCTGAGCGGCAGGACGTGCTCCTTCCAGATCCGGTCGTAGCGCGCGGGGTCGTGCGCGGGGCGGCGGATCATCCGGATCGCGAAGCGGGCCTGTGCGTCCGTCGTCGCGGGCTTATCACTCAGCTCCACGGCGTAGGCGTTGAAGTCGCGGACCAGCACGGCGAAAATCTCGTCGATCAATCCCTCGTCGACACCCGACAGCCCGGCCTCCTCCAGGATGAGCTGCGCGTAGGGCACCGTGGCGAACAACTGGCCGACGGCGAACGCGAAGTCGATATCCTTCTGCTGCACCGCATCCGGGGTGGCGCTGGCCAGCATCTCGGCGAGCACGTCGATTTGTGCGCGCAGCAGCGCGACATTCGGCAGGTGCCCGAAGCGCTCGAACGGCGCGCGCCAGTCGCCGAAGCGCACCTTGCCCAGGCCGCCGGTCGCGCCCTGCGCGAACAGGAAGGTGTCGTCGGCGGCGTCGTCGCGCCGGCCGACCAAGGGCAGCTCGTCGTTGGGGGCGAACAAGAAGTTCGGCATGAACTTGCCGAGCAGCCCGATGTTGATGTGGACGGTGCCCTCCAGCCGGGGCAGCAGGCCGATCTCGCGGGTCATCGCCTCGAAGATGGTGTCCTTCTCGACGCCTTTTGCGGCGATGACGTCCCACAGCGCGGTGATGACGCGTTCGCCCTCGCTGGTGATCTTCGCCTTGGTAAGCGGGCTGTAGAGCAGGTAGCGACGGTCGGAGGCCGACGCGCTGCGCATGTAGTCGCAGGCCCGGGTGGCGACCAGCTTCATGGCGACCAGCCGCGCGTAGGCGTCGGTGAGCAGCCGTCGCACGTGGGTGAAGTCGGTGACGACGGTCCCGTACAGGATGCGGTTGGACGCGTGGGTGACCGCCTCGTACATCGCATGCGTGCACATGCCGACCGCGCCCCAGCCGAGGTTGTACTTGCAGACGTTGACGGTGTTCAGCGCGGCGTGGAAGGCCTCGGGGCCGCGGTGCAGGATGTCGGCCTCGGTCACCGGGTAGTCGCGCAGCGCGTAATTGGCGACGTAGTTCTGCGAGTTGACCACGTTCTTGATCAGGTCGTACCGGTCGTGCTGGGAGTCGGCGGCGAAGAAGACGTACTCGTCCGTCCCGGCGAACTTGCCGAAGGTGGAGACCATCCGGGCCACGTTGGCGTTGCCGATGTAGTACTTCTCGCCATGAGCGATCCAGCCCCCGTCCGACGGCGTCAGGTTCATGTCGGTCTGGTAGACGTCGGCGCCGTGCGTCTGCTCCGACAGGCCGAAGGCGAACACCTCGCCGGCCTCGAGCAACGCCGCGGCCTTGCGCTTGGCGTCGGAGTTGGCGCTCATCCAGATCGGGCCCAGACCCAGCGCGGTGACCTGGAAGGGATACCAGTAGCTCAGCCCGTAGAAGCCCACGATCTCGGCGAACGCGCTGATCCGGTAGGTGTCCCAGCGACAGTCGGGGGCGCCGTAGGCCGAGGGCGTCAGCAGCGACGCGAAGATGCGCTCGCGGCCGATGTGGTCCAAAAACTCGGAGTACCAGACCCGTTCGTGGTCGTCGGACTTCAACCGCGCCTTGCCCCGGGACTCGAAGAAGTCCACCGTCGCGGCCATGATCTCAGCGGAGCGGCGGTCCGGGTACTGGCGTTGCACGCGGTTGGGATTGAGCAACATGGCGGGACTCCCAGCGGGTTCTCGACGAAGACGAGGGTGACGGTACTCCCAACAGCGCGGCCGTCGGGGCACACCGGAACAAAACGACCCTGTTCGTCACGTGCCCGTCCACCTAGCATCAGTCACGTGTCAGAACTCAATACCGCTCGCGGGTCCATCGATACCGCTCAGTTAGGCGTGACCCTCATGCATGAGCACGTGTTCATCATGACCACCGAGATCGCCGAGAACTATCCCGAAGCGTGGGGCGACGAAGAACGACGCGTGGCCGATGCCATCGAAAGGCTCAACGAGCTGAAGGCCCGCGGGGTGGACACCATCGTCGACCTCACCGTGATCGGCCTGGGCCGCTACATCCCGCGCATCGCCCGGGTCGCGGCGGCGACCGAGCTGAATATCGTTGTGGCGACTGGGCTTTACACCTACAACGACGTGCCCTTCTATTTCCACTACCTGGGTCCGGGCGCCGAACTGGGCGGCCCGGAGACCATGACCGACATGTTCGTCCGCGACATCGAGCAGGGCATCGCCGACACCGGAATCAAGGCCGGCATCCTCAAGTGCGCCACCGATAGGCCCGGCATCACCCCCGGCGTCGAGCGGGTGCTGCGCGCGGTCGCCCAGGCGCACAAGCGCACCGGGGTGCCGATCTCCACGCACACGCACGCCGGGCTGCGGCGCGGCCTCGAACAGCAGCGGATCTTCGAATCCGAGGGCGTCGACCTGAGCCGGGTGGTCATCGGGCACTCCGGCGACAGCACGGACGTCGGCTACCTCGAGGAGCTCATCGCGGCCGGGTCGTATTTGGGCATGGACCGGTTCGGCATCGACGCGATCTCGCCCTTCGAGGACCGGGTGAACATCGTCGCGCAGATGTGCGAGCGCGGGCACGCCGACAAGATGGTGCTGTCCCACGACGCCAGCTGCTACTTCGACGCGCTGCCCGAAGAGCTGGTGCCACAGGTGATGCCGAACTGGCACTACCTGCACATCCACAACGATGTGATCCCCGCGCTCAAGGAGCGCGGCGTGACCGACGAGCAGCTGCACACGATGCTGGTCGACAATCCGCGCCGCATCTTCGAGCAGACGGGCGCCTACTAAATGACCCAGGGTGAGCCGGTGCCGCCGATCGGCACCCAGATTTCGCAGCTTGCCCAACTCGCCCCCGACGAGCCCGCCGTCAGCTGTGACGGGGTGACCCTGACCCGCGGCGAGCTCGACCGCTCGACGAATCGGTTGGCCCGGGCCTACGCCGAGCGGGGCGTGGGTGTCGGCGACTACGTGACCATGGTGCTGCCGAACTCGGTCGAGTGGATCCAGGCAGCGGTGGCCTGCTGGAAGCTGGGCGCGGTCCCCCAGCCGCTGTCGGCGCGCCTGCCCGCCGCCGAGTTGGCGGGCCTGCTCGAATTGCGGCCGCCGGCGCTGCTGGTCGGGCGCGGAGGCGATCACAAGCGCGGCGAAGCCGGGCGCAGTGGGTCGCCGACCGGACAGCTTAGTCATACCGAAATACCAAGTGTTCCAGCCGGTTTCATCCCCGATCCGGCACTCTCGGACGACCCGTTGCCGGAGGCGGTGTCACCGGTGTGGAAGGCGATGGGATCCGGCGGCAGCACCGGGCGGCCCAAGCTGATCGAAGCCGGCGGCGACAGCCGGATACCTCCGCTGATCGGCTATCCGCTGGGCGCCCAGGAGGGCGACACCACCTTGGTGCCGATCCCGCTGTCCCACAACACCGGCTTCACCACCGCGACGCTGGCGTTGCTGATGCGCCATCACCTGGTGCTGATGAGCCGGTTCGACCCGCACCAGTTTCTCCGGCTGATCAGCGACCATCGCGTCACGTTCCTGACGGCGGTGCCCACGATCATGCAACGGGCGCTGCCGGCATACCACGCGGATCCTGGTGCTTACGACCTGTCCTCGCTGCGGCGGTTCTGGCACATGGGGGCGCCCTGCCCACCGGCCATCAAACAGGCGTGGATCGACCTGCTGGGTCCCGAAGTGGTGTGGGAGCTTTACGGCGGCACCGAATTACAGGCGTTGACCTTCATCTCCGGGGACCAGTGGCTGGCACACCGGGGTTCGGTCGGCGTGGTGGTGGCCGGGGAGATGAAGGTACTCGACGACGACGGCAATCCCTGCCCGCCCGGTGTGGTCGGCGAGATCTACATGCGGCCCGGCCCGGGCAGCGCGCCCACCTACCGCTACGTCGGCGCCACGGCGAAGAGCCGCGACGGCTGGGATTCGCTGGGCGATCTCGGCTATTTCGACGACGACGGATTTCTGTATCTGTCGGACCGGCGGGTCGACATGTTCACCGTCGGTGGCCGCAACGTCTACCCCGCCGAGATCGAGAACGCGCTGTCGGCGCACCCACACGTGTTGTCCTGTCTGGTCGTCGGTGTCCCCGACCCGAACGGCGGTGACCTGGGTCAGGTGCCCTACGCCCTGGTGCACACGGCCGACGGCGCCACCCTGGACTCCCCGGGCGTGCAGGCGTTCCTGCGCGAACACCTGGCGGCATACAAGGTTCCGCCCACCCCCGACTTCATCGAATTCGTCGACACCCCGCTCCGCGACGACGCCGGCAAGGCCCGCCGGTCGGCGGTCCGGGCCCAGATCCTGCAGCGACTTCAGACCGCGGAAGCCGGCTGACCCGCGACCGTTCGAGGGGCCCCAAGAATCCTCCAAGCCCGCGGCACCAACGTGAGGGCATGCAGATCGAGCCATTGAGCACCGACCTGATCGAACGCTATCTGCAATCGCGCGGGCTGCGCTTTTTCCGCAGCGACGACGGCGAGGAATTCCTGATGCTCTCCAGCTACGAGCGCGGCAAGCTGCATGTGACCCTGCGGGTCAACGGTTTACGGCGCGACGTGCTGGAGATCTCGATCAGCCCCGCCGCGTACTATGCCGCCGGCGAGCGCCCGCGCCTGATGGAACTGGTGAACGACTGGAACCGAGACACCCACTGGCCCAAGGCGTTTGTGCGCGAGACGGCCCGGACCGGCCACGTGAGCGTGGTCGGTGAAAACGCCTACCTGCTCAGCGACGGCATCCACCTCGAGGCGCTGGGCAACCTCGTCAGGTCCGCGGTCGAGTACGGGGCCGATCTGTTCGCCAAGATCGAGCAGGCCATCCGCCTGCCGTCCGCGCACACGCTGGAACAGTGGATGGACCGCACCGGTTAGGGCGCGATCGCGTCCGCCTCCGCATCGACGGCCTCGGCGGCTTCGGCCGGCCTCTGACGTTTCTCCCAGCGGCGCAAGGCTTCTCGGCAGGGCGACTCGACCAGCGCGTAGCTGACCGCGGCGATCGCGAACCCGAAGATCAGCGTCACCACCAACACCGTCGGCATGTTGCCGGTGAACGGGAACGTCCCGACGACCGGGAACACCATGGCCAGCGCGGCCAGGTGCCAGACGAACAGGCCGTAGGACCAGCGGCCCAGGGTGACCATGGCGGCGTTGCCCAACAGCCGGTGACCGGTGTCGAGACGGTCCAGCACCAACGGCGCGACCAACGCGAAGGCCACCAGTGCGCCCATCGCGGTCTTCACCGCGAACTGGGCGGGCGTGCCGGGCACCAGGCCTTCCGGGCCGGCCAGCGGCGACGCCGCGACCAGGTAGGCCGCCACCGCGACGACGGCCATCACCGGGCGATGGCGCGCGATGCGGTGCGGGAGCCCGATGCCGCTGTGGACCCACTCGGCCAGCAGCATGCCGGCGGCGAACCAGGAGAAGAACGCCGGCGGCCAGTTGAGCGGGTTGATGCCCTCGGCCGCGTGCCCCGGCACCCAACCCCAGGCCCAGCTGAGGACCCCCAGCGCGGCGATCACCGGCACCCGCGCGCGCACCGGGAGGCGGCGGGCCAGCAGCGCCAGAACCGGCAGCGCCAGATAGAAGCTGACCTCGACGGACAGGCTCCACATCTGGGTCAGCCCACCGGTCAGCGTGAGCGGCACATAGATCTGGGTCAGCGTCAGGTTGGCCAGCCACACCGTCAGGCTGGCGTGATCGGCGTCGGGCAGCAGGGTGAGGATCACGACGACGGCCACCACATAGGCGGGCATGATGCGCACGACCCGCGACCGCAGGTAGTGGCCGGTGCGCGGGCGGACTCCCAGATCCCTTGCCGCCGCGGCGTGCCCGCGCCACAGCAGGAAACCCGACAGCGCGAAGAACAGCGCGACGGCGAGGTCGAAGCGCCCGAACAGCCGGCCGGAGGCGCCGCTGGAGTGCCCGGTCTGGAAAGCGACGTGCGTGACGACCACGCCCATGGCCGCGCAGGCGCGCATGCCCTCCACCGCCGGCAGGAAGCTGCGCACCCCGCCCACCCGCTGGTCGTCGCTCACCACCACAGTTTGCCTGTGCTGGGTTGCCCGACGAATGGGTACACCCGACGGACCCACCCGCCCCGAGCATCAGGTTGGTAAGTCGCTGCCTTAGTTTCTGCTGTTAGGGTCAAACGAGTTTGCCCCGGGCTGCTCGCTCGGGTCGGGTCGCGGCTGGGCAAAGCAAGGGATCATGAGGAGGGCACAGCGACGTGAACCGAGCAGTCATGTTGCGGTTCGCCGCATGCGGGATCATCGGACTCGGAGCCGCCCTGCTGATCGCCGCGCTGCTGTTGTCGACGTACACCACGAGCAGGATCACCAAGGTCCCCCTGGACATCGACGCCACGCTGGTCGGTGACGGCACCGGGGCGGCGCTGGACTCCGCGTCGTTGTCGACCGACCACGTCGTCGTCAACCAGAACGTGCCGCTGGTCGCCCAGCAGCAGATCAGCGTCGAGTCGCCCGCCAATGCCGACGTCGTCACGCTGCAGGTCGGAAGTTCGTTGCGGCGCACGGACAAGCAGAAGGACAGCGGTCTGCTGCTGGCCATCGTCGACACCGTCACGCTCAACCGCAAGACCGCGCTGGCCGTCTCCGACGACACCCACTCCGGCGGCGCGATCCAGAAGCCGCGCGCCGTCAACGACGAGAACCCGCCCACCGCGATGCCGCTGCGGCACGACGGGCTGTCCTACCGGTTCCCGTTCCACACCGAGAAGAAGACCTATCCCTATTTCGATCCGATCGCGCAGAAGCCGTTCGACGTCAACTACGACACCCAGGAAGACGTCAACGGGCTGACCACCTACAAGTTCACCCAGAACGTCGGCTACAACGCCGACGGCAAGCTGGTGGCCCCGGTGGCGTACCCGTCGCTGCTCGCCGGCAACGAGGACGCCAAGCAGACCACGTCGGCGTCGATGTGGGGCGTCCAGGGCGGCGATCCGAACGAACAGATCACCATGACCCGCTTCTACGCGGCGCAGCGCACGTTCTGGGTGGACCCGGTGTCGGGCACCATCGTCAAAAAGACCGAGCACGCCGACCACTACTTCGCCCGTGACCCGCTCAAGCCGGAGCTCACCCTGGCCGACTACAAGGTCACCTCGAACGAGGACACCGTCGAATCCCAGGTCAACGCCGCCCGCGATGAGCGCGACCGGCTCGCGCTGTGGTCACGGGTGCTGCCGATCACCTTCACCGCGGTCGGCTTGATCGCGCTGGTCGGCGGGGGGCTGCTCGCCTCGTTCAGCCTGCGCAGCGAGAGCGCGCTCACCGACCCCGGCCTGGACCGGGGCGACCAGGACTTCTTCGGCCGCACCGGCCTCGAAGAGCCGGTGCCCGGCGCCGAGGCCGAAACCGAGAAGCTGCCCACCCAGCGTCCCGATCTGCGTCACGAGTCCGGTCCGCCCGGCTCCGATGCACCCGGATCTTCCGGCCCGGATGAGGCGACCGAAGCGGGGCCCACCGAGTCGAATCCGCCCGGCCCGCACGACCGCGAATAGCCCGGCCCGGATGCGTTAGCCGTGCGCTGGACCCGTCCCGGGTACGCACTGGTCCTGGCGCTGCTGGTGGTTGGGCCGCTGCTGGCCCCGGGGTACCTGCTGCTGCGTGACGCGGTGTCGACGCCGCGGTCATACCTGTCCGATACCGCGCTGGGGCTGACGTCCGCGCCGCGCGCCACACCCCAGGATTTCGCGGTGGCGCTGGCCTCGCATCTGGTCGACGGCGGCGTCGTGGTCAAGGCGCTGCTCGTGCTGGGGTTGTGGCTGGCGGGCTGGGGTGCGGCCCGGCTGGTCGAGGTGGCACTGCCGGGTGCCGGCGCGCCCGGCCAGTTCGTCGCCACCACGTTGGCGATCTGGAATCCCTATGTCGCAGAACGGCTTCTGCAGGGTCATTGGAGCCTGCTGGTCGGCTACGGCTGCCTGCCCTGGGTGGCCACGGCCATGGTGACGCTGCGCACGACGGGGGTCGGCCGGATGGGGTCTTTCGGGCTGGCCTTCTGGATCGCGTTGGCCGGGCTGACCCCGACCGGGCTCCTGCTGGCCGCGACGGTGGCGCTGGTCTGCGTGGCGGTGCCGGGTCGGGACCGGGGCCGGTCCTGGTCGCGACGGTCGTGCGCGGCGGCGGCTCTGGGCTGCGCGCTGGTGGCGGCGCTGCCCTGGCTGGTCGCGTCGGCGCTGGGTTCGTCGCTGACCGCCCACACGGCGGCCAACCGGCTGGGGGTCGAGGCGTTCGCGCCGCGCGCCGAGCCCGGACTGGGGACCCTCGCCAGCCTGGCCAGCCTCGGCGGAATCTGGAACGGTGAGGCCGTACCCGGTTCGCGCGCAACGCTTTTCGCGGTCGCCTCGGCCGTGGTGCTGCTGGGGGTGGTGGCGGCGGGCCTGCCGACGGTCGCACGCCGCCCGGCGGCGGTCCCGCTGCTGGCGCTGGCGGCGGTGTCGGTGCTGGTTCCGGCGGCGCTGGCCACCGGGCCGGGCCTGCACCTGCTGGGCGCGGTGGTCGACGCCGTGCCCGGTTTCGGTGTGCTGCGCGACGGCCAGAAGTGGGTGGCGCTGGCGGTGCCCGGGTACGCCCTGGCGGGCGCCGGCGCGGTGGTGATGTTGCGAAGGTGGGCGCCGCCACCGACAGACGTCGTGGCGGCGCTGCTCTGCTGCCTGGCGCTGCTGCTGGCGCTGCCCGACCTGGCCTGGGGCGTGTTGGGCAAGGTGTCGCCGGTGCACTACCCGCGCGGCTGGGCCGCCGTCGCCGCGGCGATCAACGAAGCGGGCGGGGACCCAGGAACGATAGCGGTGTTACCCGCCGGGACGATGCGCCTCTTCTCATGGTCGGGCGCCGCGCCGGTCTTGGACCCGCTGCCGCGGTGGGTCCGCGCCGAGGTGCTGACCAGCGGCGACCTGGTCATTTCGGGAACCACCATTCCCGGCGAGGGCGCGCACGCCCGGGCCGTGCAGGAGCTGCTGCTGACCCGGCCCGACCCGGCGGCCCTGGCCGCGGCCGGCGTGGGCTGGCTGGTGGTGGAATCGGGCAGCGCCGGCGACATGGGGGCGGCCGCCCGCACGCTGGGCGCGCTGGCACCGGTCCATCGGGACAATGAGATCGAGCTCTACCGGATCGGCGGCCGGAGCGCCGGGGCGCCCGCCGATCGCCGGGCGGCGACGATGATCGCCCATCTGGCGTGGCTGGCGCTGCTGATCGTGGGCGGTGCCGGCGCGGGGATCGGAACGTGGCGGCGCCGCGCCCGCTCAGCCCCGCCCGGTGACTAGCCCGTTGACCGTGCGGCCGGATTGCACCGCTTCCAACACGCTGCGCATCGCGTCGGCGCTTTGCGTCCAGGAGAATTCGCCGCTGCGGGTGTGCGCCTTGGCGCCGAGTTGGTCGCGCGGCACCGGATCGGCGAGCAGTTCTTCGAGCCGATCCACCAGCTCCGCGTGGGTGTCGACCAGAATCCCGGTCACCTCGTCGACGATCGAGTCCGACAGGCCGCCCGAAGAGCGATAGCCGATGGTCGGCACCCGGTGCTGGGCCGCCTCGACGACCGCCAGACCCCAGCCCTCCTTGCGTGAGGGCAGCAGGTGCACCCAAGCCCCTTGCAGCACATGGTGTTTGGTCACGTCATCGACGTGGCCGTGGAAAGTCACCGCCGACGAGATGTCGAGGCGTTGGACGTGCTCGACGAGCCGGGATCGCCACCAACCGTCGCCGACGATGTCCAGGTGCAGACCCGGTATCCGCGGCAGCAGCCGCGCAACCGCTTCCAGCGCGTCCTCGATCTGCTTGTGCGGTACCAGCCGGGACAGCACCACCAACCGCGGCGCGGCCGCGCGTGGGCCCGACAACGATTGCGCCGGCGCCCGATCCAGGCCATTGCGCACCACCGCGATCTGCGCGCCGTTGACGCCCAGGGCGACCAGGTCGCGCGCCGAGGGCAGCGACACCGTCACGTACTGGTTGCGCCGGTTCAGCCGCGGGGACAGGGTCGACTCGACGAACCAGCCGAGCCGGCCGAGCACCGGCCCGGCCACCGGCCACTGCTCGCGGTGGCAATGGTGCACCAGCACCACCACCCGCCGGCCGTAGACCAGCCGGGCCAAAAACGGCAGGCCGTTCTGGGTGTCGACGACCACGTCGGGCCGCGCCTTCCGCAGCGGACCCAACCCGAGCCGGGCCATCGCCATCGCCAGCAACGCCCACACGTACACCGAGTAGCGGCCACCGGCGCGGTCGATCCGCACCCCGTCGATGACTTCGCGGCGCGCCGCTCCGGGATAGCGGGCGGTGCGCAGCGTGACGGCTATCCCGGACGCGGCCAGCTGCGCGCCGATGCGCTGCAGATAGGCTTCGCTGCCACCGCCCTGCGGGTGCCCGGTATCGCGCCAGCACAGCAACAGGACCGAGCGCAGAGCGGACATCACCGGTCAGCCTAATGGGAATCGGCCGGTGCGCCATTGCGAGGCTGCTGGCGCCGCGCCTGCCCTTGCCGGCGGGTCCGCCGACGGATCCACCGGATCAGTTCGATGATCCCCGCCAGCGCCGCCCCGAACGAGACCGCGAACGCCACGAACGTGTTGTCGGCGAACGCGTTGACGCCGAGGTAGCCGACCGTCGTGTTGAGCGTCGCCCACAGGACGGCGCCGACCGCATCGAACACGACGAACTGCCGATAGGGGAAGTCCAGCACCTGCAGGCGATTGTGGTGGCCGTGCGACCGCCTGGGGGGGAACCGCGCCACGATCACCAGCGGGCCACCGTGGCGGTCCAATTCCCGACCTGTGGCGGGCAGTTAGTACAGGGATTGAAGACAAATGGCTCTGTCGTCACGTGCGCATGGGGCGGATGCTTGACCTCAGGTGAAGCTCGGAGGCTGACGTGGCTGACACGATGGTGGTGGGAAACGAGGTCATCAAGGGTGCGGTGCGGTTAGCGTGCCGTGCCCCGTCGCTGTACAACAGCCAGCCCTGGCACTGGGTGACCAACGGGGCAGACCTTCAGCTTTTTCTCGACCCGCGTCGAGTCATGCTCGTCGACCGATTGCACCGCGAGGCGCTCGTCGGTTGCGGCGCGGTACTCGACCATCTTCGGGTGGCGGTGGCCGCGGCCGGCTGGCAGGCTCATGTGGATCGGTTCCCGAACCCGGACGAGCCAAACCACCTGGCGGCCATCACGTTTACCCGAATGGACCGCGTGACCGACGACGAGCGCCGACGCGCCGACGCGATCTTGCTCCGTCGCAGCGACCGGTTACCGTTCGAACCGCCGCTGATGTGGCAATCATTCGAGCCGCAGCTTCATACCATCGTCGCCGGCGACATTGTGGATCTGGACGTGATGTCCGACGATGTGCGCCCACAGCTTGCCGACGCATATCACATCGCGGAATCGCTGCGGCTCTACGATTCCCTCTATCACGCCGAGCTGGACTGGTGGACGGCACCTTTCGAAGCATCCGAGGGAATCTCGTATGACTCCTTGCTGACGGCCGCCGAGAGCGAGCGCGTCGACGTTCGACGGGTGTTCCCTTTGGTGCATCATCGCGAACGGCGCACTGACATTCCCGAGGACTATGCAAAGATCGTGGTGTTGTCCACCGAGAGTGATAGCGCCACTGACGCGTTGGCCTGCGGTGAGGCACTGTCTGCGGTCTTGCTCGAATGCACCATGGCGGGCTTGGCTACCTGCACGTCGACGTACCTCACCGAGCTTCGGGTCACCCGCGATCTGGTCGCGGCGCTGCTCGACTACGACCGTCTTCCTCAAGCTTTGGTACGGGTGGGCGTGGCGCCGGCCATGGAAGAGGTGCCACCCTCCACACCGCGACGACGGCTCGACGAGGTTCTGCGCGTGCGCAATTGACGAGAGTTATCTTCACGGTGCGTTGCGGGGATCGCGACGTATTCGAGACCACCCTGGCAGCCGTCTGCTGAAAAGTCCGCTTCGGACAGTTCGAAGCACATGGCCGGCTCCGCGTCGATGACGCCAACTATTGTTGGACTGGTTTCGGCGGCGTGCGCGGCGGGTTCCGTACGGCGAGAAGGCATCAGCATCATTGCCACGATCATCTTCTCTTCTGAGCGGCGATTGACAGGTGATGACCACTGTCTTCGGCCTGAGCTTGCTGCACACCCGCCGCGGGCACTGTCTGTCGGCGGCGGTCCTCGGTCGATGTGGGCTCGATGCTCGACAACGATGGCGGTTATGGAGTCGGTGAGGATCGCTGTCGCGGGATCGGGGCCCGGCCTCGGGGTTGTGTCGGCGGCGGGTTTGTCGGCGATGAAGCGGTGATCGGCTGTGTGATCGGGTTACCCCGGGTCAGGGTGATCGAGTGTCCGTGGTGGGCCAGGTGCAGTGGTTCACCCTTATGCAGGGTGTAGGTTGCCGCCGCGGGCGTGACTTCGACGGCGAGGCATCGTGCCTGGATCGTGATGGTGAAGGCGAGCCGGGTCAGCGGGTCGGGCAGCCGCGGGGCGAACGTGAGGGTGCCGTTTTGGTCGCGCATGCCGGCCAGCCCGGCGATGAGCGCGATCCAGCTGCCGGCAAGGGCGGCCATGTGCAGGCCGTCGCGGGTGTTGTGTTCCAGGTCGTCGAGGTCCATCAGTGCGGCCTCGCCAAGGTAGTCGTAGGCCAGCGCGGTGTGCCCGACTTCGGCGGCGATGACTGCCTGGGTGCAGGCCGACAGGGAGGAGTCCCGCACGGTGAGCGGTTCGTAGTAGGCGAAGTTGCGGGCTTTCTGCTCGACGGTGAAGGCGTCGCCGCGGCGGTGCATGGCCAACACCAGGTCGGCTTGTTTGACCACTTGTTTGCGATAGAGGTCGAAGTACGGGAAGTGCAGTAACAGGGGGTACTGCTCGGCCGGGGTGGCGGCGAAGTCCCAGACCTGATGGGCGGTGAACCCGTCGGCCTGCGGATGCACACCGAGCGCCTCGTCGTACGGGACGTACATGGCTTCAGCCGCCTTACGCCAGCGGGCGGTCTCCACGTCGTCGACGCCAAGTTCGCGCGCACGATCCGGGTGTCGGGCGGCGGAATCGGCGGCACCGCGCAGATTCCGCTGCGCCATCAGGTTGGTGTAGACGTTATTGTCGGCCATCGCGCTGTACTCATCGGGGCCGGTGACCCCATCGATGCGGAAGCGGCCGTCGACGCCGTGGTGGCCCAGAGACATCCAGAGCCGGGCGGTTTCGGTGAGCAGTTCGACGCCGGTCTCGCGTTCGAAAGCGGCGTCACCGGTGGTGTCGCAGTAACGGATGACTGCGTCGGCCACGGCAGCGTTGATATGGAAGGCGTCGGTGCCCGCGGGCCAATAGCTGGAGCATTCCTCCCCGTGGATGCTGCGCCACGGGAATGCCGCACCGGCCAACCCAAGCTGGGTTGCGCGTGCGGTGGCCAGCGGCAGGGTGGAGTGTCGCCAGCGCAGCGCGTGGGCGGCCGCATCGGGGGCGACCTGGGTCAGCACCGGTAACACATAGGCTTCGGTGTCCCAAAAACTGTGACCGAAGTATCCGGGTCCGGTGAGTCCTTTCGCGGGGATCGCCCGACCCTCCGCGCGAGCGCCGGCCTGCAGTATGTGGAACAGGGAGAATCGCACCGCGTGTTGGATCTCGGGGTCGCCGTCGAGTTCGATGTCGGCTCGGGCCCAGAATTCGTCGAGTAAGGCGCGCTGGGCGGCACGTAGACCGTCCCAACCGGTGTGTTGCGCACCGGCCAGGGCCGCGTCGGCCTGATCGCGCACCGCTGGCAACGACCGGTGCCCCGACCATCCGTAGCCGACGAACTTGTCGAGGCGTAGCCGCTCACCGGGATCGAGTTTTGCCGTGATGGTCGTTCGGCCCAGGTGCGGGAAGCTTTCGGAGTTCACCGCCGCGTCGGCGGGGCCGTCGACAACGTGCTCCATCACCGCGGCGATGCATAGCCTGCTGTTCGTCGTGGAATGCACCAACCCCGCGCGGGTCCCCTTGGCTGCATGTTCCTCAGCGATCAGCGGCGGGAGCAGCGGCAGACCCGCCCTCGGGTCATCAGGCGGTGGTCCGGGCAGCGCTTCGTTGGCGACGAGTTCGGACTGGATGACCACCCGAACCGCACGGTTGATCGCCTCGACCTCATAGCGAATCGCGCCGATCGCACGCTGCGCCAACGACACCAGCCGAGTCGAGGACACCCGCACCGCACACCCCGACGGCGACACCCAGTGGGTACGTCGGCGGAGGACGCCTTCACGGAAATCCAGGCACCACTCGTGGGTATCCAACCGTCCATACGAGACGTCGAAGGGCTCATCGTCGACAAGCAGGCGGATCAGCTTGCCGTTGGTCACGTTGGTAACCACTTGTCCAGACTCCGGATAGCCGTAGCCGGGTTCGACGTACGGCAAGGTCCGTTGCTCGTAAACCCCGTTGAGATAACTGCCGGGCAATCCGTGTGGTTCTCCCTCATCGAGATTGCCACGCCAACCGATGTGCCCATTCGACAGCGCAAACAGCGATTCGGTCTGCGCCAGCACTTCCCGGTCGAGCCCTGTGCAGCGCAGGCACCAGGGTTCGACGCTGAACGCGGGATGGTTGATCATCAGTGACTCATCAGTTCCGCGGGAAAGCTAACCATTGTGTCGGTGCCACGCGACCGCGCGTTGACCGGCTTGTCGGGGCGTGTCTACCCCGACCACTCTCGGCTCGCCGTGTAGCCAGTGTCGGTGAGACTATCGTCGCGGGCACTCGCCTAACTCAGCATCTCGGCAAGCACGGTGGCCTCGCTGATATCGACGGCCCTACTTGCCGTGAGCAGAGTCAGGTTTTTTCTGTCCTTCGCCAGCGTCCGCAGATGTGCCAGCGCTGCGGCTCGGTCGGGTTCGACCAGCTCCTCTCGATAGCGTCGCGCGAACTCTGCGTAGCGTTGCGGGTCGTGGTGGTACCACTTGCGCAGCTCGGTGGAGGGGGCGATCGCCTTGCACCACTCATCCAGGTCTGCTTTTTCCTTGGTTAAGCCCCGCGGCCAGATCCGGTCTACCAGCACACGGTTTCCGTCCCCACGGGCTGGAGCGTCGTAGACTCGGCGCACCTGTACTTTCTTGGTACTCATTTGCTGCCTCCACCCGATCGCCGTCCCGACCGCTCCTCCCGCGCGCATTAGCCGGGTAGCCATGCTCGGGTGAAATGGTGGCAACCGCACCTTCTCGACCTTATTGAACTATCCCCCCGATCGACCTCGCTGACTAGTGCGTACCGCCATGCGTGGGTTGGGGATTGGCCGAAAGTCCGCCCCGCCGAAGGCGATGCATGTAGTCACGTCGCACACGGTTTCGGCACGTGTTTGCCGGTGCACGTATTCCACACATCCACCATTCGTCCCGCCGATGACCGTTAAGCAAGGGAGCGAGCGGTGACGATGTGGGCCAGGACGTTCACCTTTCACGCATACGCTTAATCTCCGGCGCGCATCGGGCGTACCCTGCGAGGGTGGATCCGCAGGACAGCAACGCGGTTTCGCTGCCACACGTGACAGCAGGCGACATCATGACCTCGCCGGTCGTCACGGTCCTCGCCGACGCGGCAACGCAACAGGTGGCCGACACCCTGACTCGCCACCGGATCAGCGCGGCGGCCGTGGTCGATCGGGCTGGCACCCTTTTGGGGCTTGTCAGCGAGCACGATCTGCTGTCGAAGGCGGGTGCGGTGGCGAGTGACCTGATGACGACGGCGGTGATCAGCGTGACGGTGGACAGCGCCGCCGACGATATCCGGCACCTTCTGATCGACCGGCGCATCCGCCGGGTTCCGGTGCTACGCGAGGGCCGGCTGGTCGGGATCGTGAGCCGCCACGACCTGGTGGCAGCGATGGCCACCGAATGGGTCTGCCAGGTCTGTGGCGAGCCGGTCCGGGGTGAACATCCGCCTCCCACATGTCCGAAGTGTCACGCAACGAGTACGCAATTCGAGTTGCAGGCACAACCACCGGGTGCGTAAGTAACCGTCTCACCGCCTAATCCGTTGGGCGACAGCAGGGAAGCAGGGGGTATGCCAGTCGAGCCCACTCCGACCGTGGCCGACGAACCCGCGGAGACGCTGCGCGACTACTACCGCCAGATGGCGTTGATCCGGGTGTTCGAACTGCGGGCCGCTCAGATGTACCAGCGGGCGAAAATCGGTGGTTACTGCCATCTGAACCTGGGCGAGGAAGCCACTGTGGTCGGCCTGATGGCGGCGCTGCAGCCACGTGACTACCTCTTCACGACCTACCGCGACCACGGATACGCCCTTGCCCGCGGGCTCGAGCCGGGCCGAGTCATGGCAGAACTTTTCGGCAAGGCCACCGGCGTGTCCGGGGGCCGCGGCGGGTCCATGCATCTGTTCGATCGCAAGGTGCGCCTACTCGGGGGATACGGCATCGTCGGCGGCCAGATCCCGCCGGCCACCGGTGCGGCGCTTGCGCTGACGCACCGCGGACCACCCGGTCCCGATGCCGAGGCGGTGATGTGTGTGCTGGGCGACGGCACCACCAACATCGGCACATTTCACGAATCGCTCAATCTGGCCGGGCTGTGGCGATTGCCGATCGTGTACGTGATCGTCAACAACGGCTTGGGTATGGGAACCCCGGTGGAGAAGGCGGCCGCCGAACCCGACCTGTATAAGCGTGGCTGCTCCTACCGGATCCCCGGCGAGCGGGTCGACGGCGACGACGTCGTGGCGGTGCGCGACGCTGCTCGCGCCGCGTTGGCGCGTGCCCGGACCGAGCGTCAGCCCGGGCTGATCGAGGCAATCTGCCAGCGGCTGCGTGGCCACTCGGTGGTGGATCCGGCCAAGTACCGCTCCCGCGAGGAGACGGAGCGGCTGCGCCGGCTCGACGCCGTTCCGGCATTTCGCGCGCGACTGCTCGAGGCCGGCATCCTCGACGACACGACGGCACAGCAGATCGACGAACAGGCCGAGGCGCAGGTCGATGGCGCGGTGGAGTTCGCCGACACCAGCCCCGACCCGAAGCCGAACGAGCTATTCGACTACGTCTACGCCACGGCGATACCCAATGCGCCACAACAGCTTCCGGGCGATCCCGTGGTTTCCGGGCCGGTGGAACAGCCATGACGATCATGACCTATCGGCAGGCGCTGCACGACACCCTGCGCGCCGAACTGTTGCGCGACGAGTCGGTGTTCCTGATGGGCGAGGAGATCGGCGTTTTCGAAGGTTCCTACAAGATCACCGCCGGTCTCTTGGCGGAGTTCGGGCCCACCCGGGTGGTGGACACACCGATCTGTGAGGGGGGATTCGTCGGCGCCGCGATCGGCGCGGCAATGCTCGGCATGCGACCGATCGTGGAGATCATGACGATCAACTTCAGCCTGTTGGCGCTCGACCAGATCGTCAACCACGCCGCCAAGATGCACGCCATGTTCGCGGGTCAGGTCTCGGTGCCGCTGGTGATCCGCACACCGGGTGGAGGTGGGCAACAACTGGCGGCGACGCACTCGCAGAACCTGGAGGTCTTCTACGCCCACGTGCCCGGGATGAAAGTCCTCACTCCCGCCACCCCGGCCGATGCCAAAGCGCTGCTCACCGCGGCCGTGCGCGACGACGACCCGGTGTTGTTCCTGGAGAACCTGGCGCTGTACAACACCAAGGGCGAGGTTCCCGACGGCGAGCAGATCGGCCGGATCGGCACCGCCTCGGTCATCAAGCCCGGCACCGACCTCACCGTCATCGCCTACTCGCGGGCAACGGTGATCGCTTTGGATGTCGCCCGCCAGTTCGAAACCAACGGCGTGTCCATCGAAGTGGTCGACCTGCGCAGCCTGCGGCCCCTGGACCGCGAGACCATCTGCGCCTCGGTGCGCAAAACCAGCAGGGCCGTCATCCTCGAGGACGACTGGCTCAGCTACGGCGTCGGGGCCGAGATCGCGGCAACGATCGCCGAAGGCGCCTTCGACTATCTCGACGCCCCGATCCGCCGGGTCGCGGCCGCCGAAGTGCCTCTGCCCTATGCGAAGCCGCTCGAGCTGGCGGCCCTGCCCGACGCCGCGGACCTGACCAAGGTCATCGGTGAAGTTCTCGACGCCAGCCGGTTCGTCTACTAGGGAGGGACCGTCATGCCAGACGTGCTGATGCCGCGGTTGTCGGACACCATGACCGAAGGCGTTGTCGGCCAATGGCTCAAGCAGGAGGGGGACACCGTCCAGCGTGGCGACGTGCTCGCCGAGATCGAGTCCGACAAGGCCACCATGGAGCTCGAGGCGTACGACAGCGGTGTGTTGACCCGAATTATCGCCGAAGAGGGCAGCACGGTGCCGATCGGTCAGCCCATCGCCGTCATTGACAGCCCGGCTACCGCCGCCGAGGCCGAAACAATAAGCAGCCCAACGCAAGTCACCGCCACATCTGGTGAGGTCACGCACGCAGCCGGCGGTCCGTTACCGCCCGTACCGCAGCCCGCCGGGACACCGCCGGGTCATCCGCCCGCGACGGCGGCAAAGGTGCGTGCCACTCCACTGGTGCGGTCGCTGGCCCGTGAGCACGGCATCGATTTGACGACCATCGCCGGCAGCGGCCCCGGCGGGCGGATCGTTCGGGTCGACATCGATGCCGCGATCGCTAAGCGCACCGGTGTTGCTGTGCAGCCGCCCTCGACGAAACCCGCCACCGCGGCAGGGTCTGGCCCGGCTATTCGTGGCCTTGACGGTGACGAGCGGGTGTCACTGACGTCGATACGGCGCATCACGGCACAGCGGCTCACGGAAAGCGCTGCGGCCCCGCACTTTTACCTCACCTCCGTTGCCGATGTTAGTGCGTTGGAGAAGCTGCGTGCGGATCTCAACGCGGACTTGCCCATCGGCGGGCTGAAGATCACCGTCACGGATCTGTTGATCCGGGCGTGCGCGATCACCCTTGCGGCTCATGGCGAGGTCAATTCATCCTGGGGTGGCGATCACCTGGTCCGGCACAATCAGGTGAACATCGGCTGCGCTGTCGCCACCGACAATGGGCTGGTTGTGCCGGTTATCCGTGATGCGAATCAGAAGAGTCTCACCGAGATCGCTGCCGAGGCACACTCTTTGATTGAGCGAGCACGGGTCGGCAAGGTAACCCCCGACGAGTTGAGTGGCGGTACGTTCACGATCAGCAACCTCGGTATGTACGGCATCGACCACTTCACCGCCGTCATCAACCCGCCCGAGGCCGCCATACTGGCGGTCGGTGCCGCCCAGGAGGAAGCCGTCGTGCGTGATGGCCAGCTCACCGCCACCACCACACTCAAGCTCACCCTCTCCATTGACCACCGCGTGCTCGACGGCGCCACTGCCGCGGTGTTTTTGCAGGCCTTGGTCGGTCAGCTCGAACACCCCCTGCGCATCCTCGCGTAAGCAGCCAGCGCCCTGACCGACTACTGGCCGGTCGCTGCCCCAACGCCTCGGCGGCACTGTTCCTGGGCGCCAAGATCACCCACCTCGGCAACCTGCCGCAGGGCCAAGCCGAACGCCGCGCCCGCGCGCTGGCCATGATCGACCAGCATGACGCCGAGGAGTTCGGCGGCTGCACTCAGATCGGCGAATGTACCGCGGTGTGCCCCAAGGGCATCCAACTCGACGTAATCTCTCGCTACCACCACGACGTGCTGACCGCACTGGCCCACCAGGAGCCCTGACCGCCGTCATGGCCCTCGGCCTCCGCCGACGCCGATGCCACTGCAGCCAGCGTCCCACCGGTGACCGCCCCTATTCTTGTGACACCTTCTGGGCCGGGTGTTCGGCGAGATAGGCTGCAAGCTCCTGAGCGGCTACGAGTTGATCAGACGGCCAGGTCGGTTCGGTCAATAGCTGTGCACCCCAACTTGTCCCGGCGACCAGGTTCGCCTGCAGGTACAGCGGTGCATCGCCGGTAAGCAGCGTGCCGCGCAGTACCGGCCGAAACGGCTCGGGGGCCGGTACTGCGTCAACCAAGTAGGCGATACCTGCAGCGGCGGTATCGGCTTGCTGGGCGGCGAGGCTGCCGTGCTTGACGGTCAGATCGGTGGCATCGCCGGCGGCGAAGACGTGTCCGTCGGTGCCGACAACCCGACAGTGCTCGTCGACCGGAATGAACCGATCTCGCGCGTCGCCGGGCACACCCGGCAGGTTGGGCCCGGTGATTGTCGGCACCGTCACGATTCGATCGGGGTGTAGGTCAACGCCGGCAGGTTCCAGGTGAATCAGATGGTCCCCCGCGAAATGGCTGCTGGTTTTCATGTACAGCGTGATCCCGGCGCTCTCCAGCAGGTGCACAACGGTGGCGCCGACCTCGTCGCCGAACGGATACAGCGGGTGCGGATAGGGGGTGATCATGGTGATCTGGAGAGGTAGCCGGCGCTCGCGTGCGTGTTTGGCCGTCAAAAGCGCCAACTCGTACAGCGGCAGCGGCCATGACGGGCCGTGCGGGTCGATCAGTGCCAGGCTGCTAATCCTGCCGGTGTCGATTGCCTCGACGATGCCGTGGTAGGTGTGACCGCCGGTGCGGTCGGTGAACACGGCCACGTGCGGGTCGGGCTTGCGCTCCTTGCCGCCCGGTGCCAGCAACAGTGCGTCATAATTTAACGAGCGTCCGTTTGCCGTGTGCACGATGTGGTCACGGTGTTCGATCGCCACCGCACGGTCATGGACCCATTGCGCACCGGCGGCGGCGGCCAGTTCGCCGATCGGGTACTGCGCCGGCCGGCTCTCCCCGAACGGGACCAGCACGGTGAGCGGACGATAGTTCAGGTACTCGTTGGGGGCAAGCAGTCTGATGGCGACCCGCTCGCCGGCCAACCGATGTAGACGCAGTAAACACTCCGCGGCAGCGAAACCGCCACCGCAGATCACCACACGCAGCGGATCCATGTCCCCACCGTAGTAGAGGCATAGCGTCCCTTCGCCGGCTCGGCGCGAAGGATTTCGGAGGACCGCCGATAGTTGTATGGGGCAGGAGGTCTCGCGGCGAGGACTGGGAATGGCCGGCGTGCATCATCACGCCAGTTGTTGCGGGCAGTCGCTGGAGCACCGTGACCCCCTTCGATGGCCAGATGTCGCGCAGATGTACCGGCGTCGCCGTCGAGGTCACCGAACGCGCCGGTGGGAAGAATCTTCTCCAGACCCAGCATCTCGAAGAAGTTGAACTCCTGGTCCCGCACGTTGCCCTTGCAGTGACCCATTGCGAGCGCCTTTCGATCCGACCGGGCACGGGTAACCCGAATCCATTGGCTAAAACGGTGGTTGCCGCCCACCTCGTCATGTTGGGTGCCATGAGCCCAAGGGCGGCAACAGGGTGTTGGTCTTGTATTGATGTTGGGCCATGCGCCGCAGTATCGCGTCGAGTGCCACGACCGCCTCGTCGATGTACGGGCCTTTGTTGAGCATCACGCATTCGGCCCGCTCGCTCATCGCGGCGTCGCTGATCTCCGCGCGTGACGGATTGCCCTTTTTGGCGAGCTGCTCGAGCACCTGGGTCGCCCAGATCACGGGTAGGTGGGCCGCCTCGCACAGCCATAGGATTTCTTCTTGAAGTTCGGCCAGCCGGTAATAGCCGCACTCCACGGCGAGGTCACCCCGCGCGATCATCACCCCGACCCGCTGTCGGCGCATGGCGGTGAGCAATAGCTGGGGTAACTGCTCGAACGCTTGGCGGGTCTCGATCTTCAAGATGACTCCGAGATGGTCTGCGCCGAGCCGGTCCAGGTGTGCGACGAGGTGCTCGACATCGGTGGAGTTCCGCACGAACGACATTTCGACCAGGTCTGCCAGTTCGGCGACGACCGATAGGTCGGCTAAGTCCTTGGAGGTCCGGGCGGAGATCGGAAGGACAGTGTCAGGAACGTTGATGCCCTTGTCGGCTCGCAGTTTGGAGCCCTGCTCGGCGGCGTGTTCAACCCGGATGGTGATCTGGTCGGGGCTAGTCGCAATGATCTGGCCGCTGATGCGGCCGTCGTCGAATAGGACCGTTTCACCGGTGCGGGCGTGATCGAAGATCTCCGGCAGAGTGCAGCCGATGCGGGCGACACCGTCGGTAGCCACCGGCGCGGCAGCATCGCTTCTGGTCAACTCCAGGGTGTCCCCGCGGTGCAGCATCAGGCTCTGCTGGGCCGGTGGAAGCTCACCCACCTCAACGGGATCGTCGCATCCGTGGACACGCAGCACCGTTCCGGTGCTCAGATACGTCGTCTCGGCTGCCTCGATCACGAATCCTAGTCCAGCGGTGGATGTTTGAGCCGTATGCAGGATGAGTTGGCGATCCGATCCTCGGCTGTCGTCTAGTTGCAGGACGTCTCCGTCATGTCGGCGGCCCAGCCATTGCCCGGATACCGGAATACACGCCAGGCCGGTTGGTGAGTGGCTCGCTGGATCACTGGCCGACACCAGCCGTGCGTGCGCCGGAGCGCTGACCCTGCCCAGCAGGTCCTTGCGTGGATGCAGCTTGACGACCTGAGGCCCGGGCTCCAACGGACCGGTGCGTAACTTGGGGCCCGCCAGGTCCATGGCGATCAGGCAAGTCCTGCCGGTCGATGCGGTGGCGCGCCGCACATTTTCGGCCATCGCCCGCCATGCCGGGGCGTCGTCGTGCGCACAGTTGATGCGTGCGACGTTCATCCCCCGCTTGACCAATCCGCGCACCATGTCCGGGTTCTCCGCGGCTTGCGACGGCAGCGTGACCATGATGCGAGTCACCCGGCCCGCCGGTGCCGGCCCCAAGACGTCGACAGTGCGCCGACGAAGCAGCTGCGAGCTGTCCTCAATCCGCACCGCCGGCGGTCGGGGAGGCTGCCACTGGCCTCCGAGCATCGCCCAGATCGCCGACCGCACCAACGACAGCGTGGCCTGCACATGTGCCTCGCTGCGGCCCAGCGACGACAACCCAAATACAGCCAGCCGGGACTGCAGATCGCGCAGATCGTTTTGCCGAACAGCCCAGTAGTGCACAAGGTTTCGAGCGCTCACGCGATGCTCAGCAGCGACCGCGGTCAGCGACGGCGACCAGGTGTACTCCGCTTGCGGCAAACTGGCCAGCAGCTGCTGCACGTCGTTGAGCAGACGTACCAGTTGCTGGGCATTCAGGTCCACCATAGCGGCACCAGTTCAGACTGCACGGTCCCCACCGAGGCCTTGGCGCTGATCGAGCAGCCGGCCGGCATGCGACATGCTTTCCGCGAAGGCGGCGCGATCGTCGTCCACTCGGGCCTTCCTCACACGCTGGTAGGCATGGACCACGGGGTGATCCAAAGTGGAATCGGTACCTCACATCGATGATGCCTTTCGCCGGCCGCCGTTGTCCACGCCCTGGCCGGACGCGGTCGCGCTGGCGGGCGTTCGGCGGATCGCATCCAACACCTGCGGTCGATGTTGAGACCTGCGAGAGAATCGGCGGTTGACTCGGGTAGCTGACTGGAATGCAATGGTGCACGTGCAGCGGATCTCCTTAGCGGCTTTGGCTCGACAGCAACTCGAACTGGCGGCTTCCCATGGCGGGCGTGCCGCTGACACCGTGGTGGGTGGTCATGAACGCGTGCTGCGCCAAACGGTGGTCGGTTTGATCGCGGGATCGACGCTGGGCGATCACCTAAATCCGGGGGAGGCCAGCGTATACGTCTTACGGGGTCGTGTCCGGTTGGTCTCCGGCGCTACATCGTGGGAGGGCCGGACGGGTGATTTGCTGAAGATGCCCAATGAGCGTCACAGCTTGGAGGCGCTGGAGGATTCTGCGGTGTTGTTGACCGTCGCCAAACTGCCCTGACTGGTGCGCGTTAGGACACCATCGGTAGGTTCTGCCGGCCGCAGTCTGTTCGCCTTACACCCGAACGTGGCCGCGATCGCCAGAGCGCCGGTCCTTTACCCGGTCCACGCCGCGGCGGCTTGGGCAATCTTCATCGTCTGGCCGTTCAGCCGTCTCGTCCACGCTTGGAGCTATCCGCTCTGGTATTTGTGGCGGCCCTGTATTGTCGTCCGCAGTCGCGTCGCGAGACCCCCGGAAGAGCCGGGCACCGGCGGGCGGAAGTGGCGAAAATCGGTGTCCCCTATTGATTTTCGGGCCACCGTTAGTTTCTCATTGCCACGCCGGATCAGGCTAGCGTCGATGCTTCGCAGATGATCGGCCGACACCTGCGATCGATGCGATCGAAGTGCCGTCTGAGGACTTGACGTGGCTGTCAGCCACATCTCAACACAAGCTGCCGACCAACCAGACCTACATGATCGGGGCCGCCTTCGGTGATCCGCAGATCGGTTAAGTGTGGAGGTTGGCTTGAATGCCTTGCTCGACCTCCTTGCCGAGGTCGGGGTCGACGTTGCGCCAATACTCGAACACCCGCGACAGTACCGGTTCTTTCACACCATTGCAGACGTGTCCAATGATGTTGTGAGCCAATCGCTCTCGTGCCGCATCATCCATGACGTCGCGAACCAGGGTGCCGGCCTGACCCCAGTCATCGTCGTCGGCTCGCAGCGTATACGCGGTGCGGGCCATCTCGCCGTCGGCATACCAGCGCACCTCCGCCGCGCGCGACGGGTCCGCCTGCGGACCACCGTAGGAGTTGGGCGCATACACCGGATCGCAGACATTCTTCACCCGCATCGCCCCGTCTTTGGAGTAGTTGTGCAACTCCACCTTCGGCGAGTTGACCGGGATCTGCTTGTAGTTGACCCCCAGCCGCGCACGGTGCGCGTCGGCGTAGGAAAACCCGCGCGCCAGCAGCATCTTGTCCGGACTCAACCCGGTGCCGGGCACCAGGTTGTTCGGCTCGAACGCCGCCTGCTCCATCTCGGTGTGGTAATCGGAGAGGTTGCGGTCCAGCGTCATCTTGCCGACTTCGATCAGCGGGTAATCGCCGTGCGGCCACACCTTGGTCAGGTCGAACGGGTTGAACCGGTAGGTCTTGGCCTCCTCAAACGGCATGATCTGCATCTTGAGCGTCCAGCTGGGATACTCGCCGCGCTCGATCGCCTCATACAGGTCGCGCTGGTGGTAGTCGGCGTCTTCGCCGGCCAGCAGGTCGGCCTCCTCCTGGGTGAGGAAGTCAATGCCCTGATCGGTCTTGAAGTGGTACTTCACCCAGAAGATCTGGCCGTCGGCGTTGATCCAGCTGTAGGTGTCACTGGAGTAGCCGTTCATCTGCCTCCAGCTTTTCGGGATCCCCCGATCGCCCATTAGCCACGTCACCTGGTGAGCCGATTCCGGTGAGAGAGTCCAGAAGTCCCACTGCATGTTGTTGTCCCGCAGGTTGTTGTCTGCGCGGCGCTTCTGCGATCGGATGAAATGCTGGAACTTCAACGGGTCCCGCATGAAAAAGACCGGGGTGTTGTTGCCAACCATGTCGAAGTTGCCCTCCGACGTGTAGAACTTCAACGCGAAACCACGCGGATCCCGCCAGGTGTCTGGGCTACCGCGCTCGCCGGCCACCGAGGAGAACCGAGCCAGCATCCCGGTCTCGGTGCCCGGCTGAAACACGGCGGCCTTGGTGTAGGCGCTGACGTCGTTGGTGACCTCGAAGTGGCCGAATGCGCCACCGCCCTTCGCGTGCGGTTGGCGCTCCGGAATGCGCTCCCGGTTGAAGTTGGCCATCTGCTCGATCAGGTAGTGATCCTGCAGCAGAATCGGGCCGTCGGGGCCGATGGTTAGCGAATGCTCGTCACTGGGTATCGGGTTGCCGGCATCGTTCGTCGTGTAGCTTCCCGTCATTTCGCTATCTCCTCGTCGTGGTGGGCTGACTCGATGGAAATCTCAGGGCTGGTACGGCATTTCGCGCAGATACCACAGAAGACCACTTCGGCGTCGTCGACCTCGAACCAGTGGGATCGGCCGGCTCGAGGCAGGGCGCCTCACCGACGACACACTCGACGTCGGTGACCGCGCCAAAGACCCGGCACACCAGGTGGTGATGGTTGTCACCGATGCGGGTCGCACGCAGCGCTGACGAACCCGTGGGTTCGATACCGCGAGCCAGACCGGCGCCAACACATGCCCACACCACGTCGTAACCGGCGTGAGTGGAGACCCCAACGTGTCGCCGACATAATCAGCGACCGCTTCCACAGTCGAATACGGTTGGGCTTCAAGAGCTTTCAATAAGGTGATGCGCGGCGAGGTGGCCCCCATCCGGGCGCCCCGCACCAGGGCGTCGGGCTGTCGGTCGTACGACACCGAGGTCGCCCGACCTCTCGGGGCCCTGTTCTGGGGCGAGTCAAGAAAAGAATGGCACCGATTTTCAGCCGGGCTACCTGCCAGGGAAGCGACGAAGTGGCGGGCGCAGCGGTGGACGACGTCGGCGGCTCGACTGGACCACCCAACCCCATACCCGGGCCGTCGGGGCCCATGTCCGGGCCAGGAGGCCCGCCGGGGAAGACGAACAACCACCCTCCGGGACCCATCGGCGGGCCACCGGGTGGGCCGTCGGGGTTGAGCATGCCGGAATGACAGTGGTGATGACGCCAACCGGCATGCCGCCACGTCGTTCTCCAGCACGATTTCACGGTTCACCACGCCGGCGTCAACGTCAAGGCGATGACGGCCGGACGAGTCGAGTACTTCGACGGCGCCGAGGCGATCCGGGCCATCGATTACCTGGATCTGAAGATCACTGCCGGATCGGTGACCAAGCCCATCACGGCCCGTGTCGCGGCCGGGCATCCCGCCGCGCCAGACGCAAGTGCGGCCGCGACGAGCTCAGTCCCCAGCGCGGCGATATCGTTGTTCAGTTGAAAGTTCTCTGCAACGTCGACACCGTGACGTGCGGCCAACTCACGTTTGGTTGCCCCGGAATGTTACGGGCCGGAAAGTTCACCAGCGCCGTCTGGGCATACTGAAGCTGCACAATCGGAGGCCGACCATCGGGATGGCTCAGCTTTTCGATCCAAAAAGTCGCGTAAACGAGAGCGACACTTAAATTGGGCTTCTGATCGGAGATACCGCGCAGGAAGCCAAGGTTTGCGATTCCACCGCCAAATTGCGGTACGTTCACCGCGCTGGCGGGCGGACCAGGCTCTGGAAATAGCACTGTCTCTGGATGAAACGGGATAGACGATGCGGTCGCAACGTTTAATGCCACACCCTCGAACTGGTAGCCGTCGGCGATCTGCCGCTCGATCGTCTGCTGAAGTAGGACGACCGGATCGTTGAGAAGCTGTTGGGTGATCGTCGGGGGCAATGCCCGCCGATCGGTCAAAGTGTATTCCGAGAACCCGCCGTCGGATTTCGCCTGAGCCTCTGACGTGCCTGCAGCGAAAACTGCCGACTTCGGATCTGGGAAGGCCGGCAGTAGTGGCGTGCTATTGAACGCCGGAAAGGTCGAGAAAGTGGGATTGCTCCCGCTGCTGGGGTCGGTGCCGGGACTGATCACCGGCGGGCCGGAGAAGGGCAGAGCAAACCCTTGAGCCACAAACGAAGCGCCGTGCGGAATGCTCCACATGCGCGCGACGAGTTGACCGCCCGGCGGTGGGTCCGCCGGCGGCTGGGTCGTCGACGGCTGGTTGATCCACATCCCTGGCTCGATATGTATCGGCCAGCCGGTGGTGACGTCGTGGGAGTGCTGTAGATAAGACAGTCCGAATAACTCGATATCCGGTTGCGAGAATCCGCGATTGTGGATCACCGCCGGTATCGGATCGAATGACAGTGTGTCGGACGTCAGATTCAACTCTAGAACTACATTTCCTTGGTTCTGGAAATCTGGGCGGGCAGCAATGTTGAAGCCGCTTCCCTGCCAAGTTCCGGCAAACTCGGCGAGCGGGCCCAGGTTGGTCAGCACAGTGGTGTCGTCGGGGCCGGTACCCATCTTCGGGCCAGGCGATATCGCCCTACCAGTAGTCATTGCGTTCCTTACCTGTGGCGGCACCGGTAAAGGGTGCTCTTCGATTTTGTCCGGGCAATCGGCACATGGTCCGTATTGCGGCCCCGCTGCGGGGGTGTAGTGAAATCGTATCCGGGGGTGGAGTTGTCGGGATCTTTCAACCTGCGGCGCGTTTGAGCGTTTGACCGGGCTTGTCAATATAACTGTGTAAGGTGTTGCGGCCGTTTATCTTTGGGTCCTAGTGCGAGTCGGTCGGGGAATTTGCCAACGAACGGGAATGCTTGGTGGTGGCCATGGCTGGGGTTCCTCCCGACCTGTCGACCCAGAACAAGCGAACTCGCGGCTTCCCTAGGATCGGGGATGGTTGTCAGCAGGCTTACACGATCGGCGACATCGAGGAGGCGCGATGCCAGACCACCCGGCGAGTCCGATCAAGCATCTGGTGCAGTCGCTGACCGGCGGACAGCAGGCCTCGGAGGCACAAGTGCGACACGCAGCCTGGGTAGCACGCTGCGTCGGTCGCGGGGCGTCGGCACCGCTGCACCCCAACGATCTGTCGGCGCTGGCCGAAACCCTGCAAGCCAAGGAATTTTCTCCCGGGGCCGTGGTGTTCGTCGCCGATCACCCTGCCAGCGGAGTGTGGATCGTGCGGCGGGGACAGATCGAGCTCGCGGTCGGCTCCGGCCGGCGCCGCGCGGTCGTCGATGTCCTTCGCCCCGGTGATGTGGACGGCGATATTCCGCTGCTGCTGGATATGCCGCCGCCATATACCGCGCGGGCGTTGACCGATTCGGGCTGCCTGTTTCTGGACCGTGAGGCATTCGACCGGCTGCTTGCCACCCGTCCGGCGATCTCGAGGCGTTGGCTATCAAGCGTGGCGCAACGGGTGTCTGCGAGTCAGGCCAGGTTGATTGGACTGCTGGGACGGCCGCTGCCCGCGCAGCTGGCGCAGCTGCTTCTCGACGAGGCCGTCGAGGGCCGCGTCGAACTCGCGCAGCGCACCATCGCGGCGATGCTCGGTGTTCAGCGCCCGTCGATCAACAAGGTCATCAAGGACTTCGAGCGTGAGCGTCTGATCAGTGTCGGTTATGCCGTCATCGAGATCACCGACCCTGACGCATTGCGTAAGCGCGCGCAATGACGTTGGGATTGGGGACTGCCGACATGATCGCCGCGCACGGGTGTGGACCGCCCGGTTTGCGGATGCGGGCCGCCGCCGAGGCGACGATTGTCAGCTCGCTGACCAACATGTGGTTGCAGTCCAGACCTTCGATTGGACTAGGAGCGTGATGAGTAATCAATTGTCGACGGGCGCGGTCATTCCGGTGCGCCGGTTGGAGACGATCACCGGCCAATCGTTGTCGCTACCAGCGGAAGCGGGTACCACGCACGTTCAGTTTCGCCGGTTCGCCGGGTGTCCGATCTGCAGTGTGCACCTGCACAGTTTCGCCGACCGGCATGAAGAACTCGCCGATGCCGGGGTCACCGAGGTGGCATTTTTCCACTCGTCGGCCGAGGCGCTGCGTGGGTATCAGACGCTGCTGCCGTTCGCGGTGATCGCCGACCCGGACAAGGCCGCCTACCGCGAATTCGGGGTGGAAACCAGCGTGCGTGCCGTTGCCGATCCGCGGGCCTGGTCGTCGGCGTTCCGCGGGTATCGGGCCAAAATGGGCCGCCGGAACGACCCGAACTATTCGGGTGTCGGATCCAACGACGGCACAACGCATCTGGGTCTGCCCGCCGACTTCCTCATAGATGCCGACGGGAAGGTTGTGGCCCTGCACTATGGTCGTCACGCCGACGATCAATGGTCGGTCGACGAGCTGCTGGACATTCAGCGCTCACTGGGCGGCGTGTCATGACCGGTCGCCTGATGGCTTTGCTTGCGGCGGTGGTCCTGGTGGTCGCCGCGTGCGGGTCAGGCTCAAACGCTCAGCCGGCAGCGGCGCCCACGGTCCCGGCAACCGCCTCGCCCAGCCGCCCCGGTGCCCACCCGCCCGTGCCGGCGCAGCTGCAGTTCACCGCCACGACCCTGGATGGTCGCCGGTTCGCGGGCGAGAGCTTGCTGGGCAAGCCCGCGGTCCTGTGGTTTTGGGCGCCGTGGTGTCCGACCTGCCGAGGCGAGGCCCCGATGATCGGCAAGGTTGCCGCCGCGCACCCGGCGGTGACCTTCGTGGGTGTGGCCGCACGAGACCAACCGTCGGCCATACAGGCGTTCGTCGACAAATATCACCTGAACGCCGTCACCACACTGGCCGACACCGACGGGGCTGTCTGGGCGAAGTTCGGCGTCGTGGCGCAACCAGCCTTCGCGTTCGTCGGCCCCACCGGCAGCGTCGAGGTCGTCGAGGGCCCTTTGTCGGATGCTGAGCTGACCGCGCGGGTGACCGCACTGACGCCGAAGTGATCGATACGGCACCGCTGGGTTTCGCGCTGGGTGCCGGGCTGGTCGCCGCGCTCAATCCGTGTGGATTCGCGTTTCTGCCGGGTTACCTGGCTTTGGTGATCGCCGGGGGCAGCCAAATCACTTCTCGCCCGGCGGCATTGGCGCGCGCTGGGGCGGCCACAGTGGTCATGTCGGCCGGATTTCTTACCGTGTTCGGCATATTCGGGCTGCTGATTTCGCCGCTGATCACCTCGGTGCAGAAGTACCTTCCGTTCGCCACCGTGATCATCGGTGTCGTGCTGATCGCCGTGGCGGGCTGGTTGCTGGCCGGCCGGGATATCGCGGTGGTGACACCCAAGCTGTCCGGTGGTGCGCCGACGGCTCGCCTGCGCTCCCTGTACGGCTACGGCGTTGCCTACGCGGTGGCCTCGCTCTCGTGCACGATCGGCCCCTTTCTCGCATTGATCAGCACGACGTTTCACCACGGCTCCACACTCTCGGGCGTGCTGGCATTCGTTGTCTACGCCGGCGGCATGGCCATCACCGTCGGGGTGGCCGCGCTGGCGGTGGCCTTCGCCGGGTCCTCGGCCACCGGCGTGATCCGCCGTATCCTGCCCTACATCGGTCGCCTCGCCGGCGCTGTAGTGCTGCTGACCGGGCTCTACGTGACGTACTACGGCTACTACGAGATCCGGCTGTACTTCACCGCCGCCGGCCCGGACGATCCCCTCATCCACGCCGCCGGCGCGCTGCAAACCTGGCTGGTCCGACGGGTCGAGGCGGTGGGGGTATGGCCGTTGCTGGGTGTTCTCGTCGCGCTGTGGGCTAGCGCCCTCGCCTGGCGAATCCTGACCCGCCGCAAAACTCGTCGGCGCACAACACTGTCAGGCGATTGACACTTCGCCGATAGCCGGGCGCCTTGGGGGTTGGGTGATCGGGAATATCCTCTTGTGGAGGTGACATGAACAGGCAGGTCGTGTTCAGAGATGCGCTCGGTGGCATGGTGGTGCGAAATTCTGCTATGGCTGGTGATGGCGTGTGGCGGATGGTCGATGCCGACGCGGCCACGGCGTTCACCCCGTGGGTGTTCGCGATCGGGCACGCCATGTTCGGCGCGGTCACCGGGCTGGTGGTAGGCGCGCCGCGCACAGCGCCGGCCGAGTCGACCAGGTAACCAGGAGGGTGCGGCGATGAGCAAACGCGAAGTGGTGGTCTATTGGCGGCCGGGCTGCCCGTTCTGCTGGCGCTTGCGCACCGGGTTACGCCGGCGAGGGCTGCCGACCCGGGAGGTGAACATCTGGGCCGATCCGGAGGCGGCTGCAACGGTCCGCGCAATCGCCGACGGCAACGAGACCGTACCGACCGTGGTTGTCGGCGACGTGGCCATGGTCAATCCCTCACCCGCGCAGGTGCTCGACGCCGTCCGTAGCCGGGCGCCCGAACTGCTCGATCAGCGGGCCCGCACCGGCCGATGGTGGTCGGTCCTGCGGCCACGCCCCCGACACTGATCTGTCCCGGTTCATGCCTGGCGAAGCGTCGCGGAGGAACGCGTCGGCGAGGGGCCGCATGATGAGCGTGTAGGCCTCGGCAACGGGCAGCACCGTCATTCCGGGGTGGCGGGATTGCCAGTCGCGGGCGGCGTCGGCGGTGGCGAAGAAGTGTTGCGGATCGCAGACCGTGGCGCGCACCGCTGCGGGGTCTACCTGGCCGGGGTCGACGAGGGACACCACCGCGGTGGACGGGTCGAGCGCGGTGACGCCTGCGTCGGGGTCAACGGTCAGTCTGATGATGGTTCCGGTTGTCGGGCAGGGCGATTCGACCTCGGCGATGCGTCCGATCAGGATCGGGAAGATCAGGGTGTCCGGCGCGCACCAGGTATACAACCGGCGGGCGTTGACGGTGAATTTGTGCGGGGTGGCGTTGCTGGTCAGACCCCAGCCGACGATGCGGCCCAGCTCGTCGTATTCGATGTCCAATGGCCCGGACCCGGGCCGAAGGTCGGCCTCGGCGAGACCGGCCGCGGCCGCGAGCTGGGCGGGGGTGATCGGCTCGCCGTCGGCGAGCAATTGCACCGCGACACGCATCAGGCGGGTCTTGGCGCCGGAGGCGCCGCCGTCGGGGGTGCCGAACAGTTTGTCGCTGAACCGGGCCGCGAGCGTCTCGTCGGTCATGGGGTTTGGCTCGGCCACGATGCCTCTTCTCTCGTGAAGGTTCAGGCGCAACAAGACAGTTTGGTGACGTCGCGGGTGTACGCCTGGGCCGCGAGCTTGAGTCCTTCGACCATGGTCAGATACGGGCTCCACTGCTCGGCCAGCCGTGCCACCGTCGTCTGGTTGGTCATCGCCGATACGGCGGCGGCGATGACCTCGCCGGCGCCCTCGGCGATCACATGCACGCCCAACAGTCGCCGCGTGTCTTGATCGGCGACCAGTTTGATCAATCCGCGGGTGTCACGGTTGACGATCGCGCGGGGCACATACTCGAGCGGCAGTACCCGGCACTCACACCGGTAGCCCGCTGCGCGGGCCTGCTGGTCGGTGAGCCCAACCGTGGCGATCGCGGGGCTGGTGAACGTCACCCGCGGCAGCGCGGCGAAATCCAGGCTGCGTTGAGCGCCATCAAAGGCGTTGTCGGCCACCAGGTTTCCCTGCGCGGCGGCAACATAGACGAACTGCGGCGCTCCGGTGACGTCACCGGCGGCCCAGATCCGGGGGTGGTCGCTGCGCAGACCCTCATCAACGAGGATCTCTTCGCGTGGGCCGGTTTTCACCCCGACCGCGGCAAGGTTCAGCGATGCGGTGACCGCTCGGCGTCCGGTCGCCACCAACAGCTGCTCACCGCGCAACTCGCCGCGCCCGCCGGGGCCGGCGTAGGACAGTCGGTAGCCGCCGTGGTCGCGCTCGACGCGGGTGATCGTGGTGCCGGCGAATACGGCGACGCCTTCGTCGGCGAAGACATCGGCGATGACCGCGGAGATCTCGGGTTCCTCGAACGGGGCCAACCGGTCCCGCACCTCGACCACGGTGACCTGCACGCCCAGTCGGTTCCACAGTTGGGCCTGTTCCAGGCCCACCGCGTTGCCGCCCAGCACGATGATCGACGACGGCAGGGTTGCGAGGTCCATGGCGGTGGTCGAGGTCAAATACCCGGCGTCGGTGAGCCCGTCGATCGGCGGCGCCCAGGGTGTCGAGCCGGTGGCGACCAGGTAGTGCTCGGCCCGCACCCGCTCTGATCCACCCGCATTGAGAGCAACATCGAGAATGGATCCCTCGGCGAAGCGGGCTGTGCCGGGCAGGATGTCCCAGCCGTAGTCGGCGGCCAGGTCCAGATACTTGTCGGTGCGCAGCGCGGCGACGAGGTCGTTCTTGGCGGCGAACAACGCCGGCGGGTCAACACCGAACGGTGCGACCAGGATCCCGGGGAAGCGCCCGTCGAGGCTGACGTGGCGGGATTGCGCGGCGGCGAGCAGAGCCTTGGACGGCACACACCCGGTGTTCACGCACGTCCCACCGATCGTGGCGCGCTCGATCATCACCACACTGCGCCCCTTGCCGCGGGTCGCGATCGCCGCCGCGAACCCCGCACCCCCCGAGCCGATAATCGCCAGGTCGTACTGCAACAGCCCCCCTCCCGTAACCCGTGATATATCCGGATACCCGGATATCACGATGCTACGCTCGATTCGTCCGGAGATGAATGGAACTTGTGAAGGTGGCTGACCAATGACCGACGCGCAGGGTCGCGAACGGATTGCGCTGCTGCCCACCGACCCCGGTGGCGTCGAGGTGGTGGCGAAGTTCTTCCGGGCCCTGGGCGACCCGGTCCGGCTGCGGCTGCTGGAGTTCCTGTTGCACGACGAGCACACCGTCACCGAATGCGTCGCGCATGTGGGCCTCGCGCAGGGGCGCGTCTCGTCGCATCTGGCCTGCCTGTCGGACTGCGGCTATGTGCAGATGCGCCGGCAGGGACGGTTCTCCCACTACACGGTGACCGATCCCCGGGTGGCCGAGCTGGTGCTGCTGGCCCGATCGCTGGCCGCAGACAACTTCGCCGCCTTGGCCGCCTGCATGCGCATCACCCCCGCGCCCCGCCGCATCGGCCAGACAACGCGCGGATGAGGACGACCCGCCGGGCTCGCTTCGAAGACGGCATTTGATCGAGGCGGTGCAGGGCCGTTTAGGCGAACCTTTCGAGCCAGGTCGTCACGGCGTATAAGAGGGCGTAGGTGCCGACCGCGATCGCGAGCATCGCGGCCAGTCGCCATCTCAGGTGCCGGATCGCATTGATATTGCACTGATTTCGTCGCCGCAACGCAATCCACACCAGCAGCGCGAGAACACCGATGCCGCCGAGGCGAAACCACCACGCATAGTTGCCGTAGAGATTGTTGGACCACGCTAATGCCGTTGTGGCGCTGATGATTCCAAAGATCGCTAGGACAGTGGGACCGGCGCAGCAGAGGATGCCGACCACACCGCCGGTGATACCGATGCGCCACATCGGCACCCGGCTACCTGCCGCCTGGGGGTTCTCGGTGAGATCTTCGATCACAGTTGGGCGCTTCATGTTCGACCGCCGCGGCGAGCCGCATTGGCGCCAAGCCATGCCGCCACCCGTTGCGCGATCCCCTGTCGGTCGCCTTCGGGTTCGCCGTCGACGTGCACGCCGTTCCAGAACGCGACGTGGTTCTTGATCCGGCGCGCCAATGGGCTCGGGTGGGGGTAGTACCAGGCGGCGTCCGGGTTGGTGTCGCCCTTGACCGCCACGGTGTAATAGCGGGCCAGGCCCTTCCACGGGCAGATCGATTTCGTCGGGCTGTCGATCAGATGCTCGCGGCGCAGCGATTCGGGCGGAAAGTAGTGATTGCCCTCTACGCGCACGGTGCGTGGCGTTTCGGCGAGCACAGCCCCGTTCCAGGTAGCACGAATCATTCTCGCTCATCTCCTGCCATCATCTTTCCGCTATAGCACGCTGTTGTGGTGCGGTGTGCACGCGAACTGTCGTCTGGGTGACACAACCAGCGGAGTGTTCGGCTCCTGACAGTTGCTCACCGCACACGGGCGCGCCGTGATGAGGTGGGCCGGTCGGACGGGCCGACGGGAAGTGGGGCATCGGGTGGCGGCGACGAAGCGAGATCGCGACGAGGTGTTCATCGAGTACACCAAGAGCATCTGCCCGGTGTGCAAGGTGGTGGTGGACGCCCAGGTCAACGTCCGCGACAGCAAGGTGTATCTGCGCAAGCGATGCCGCGACCACGGCGAGTTCGAGGCCCTGGTATACGGCGACGCCCAGAT
The DNA here is from genome assembly GCF_004298145.1 of Mycobacterium sp. Taxonomy (GTDB): domain Bacteria; phylum Actinomycetota; class Actinomycetes; order Mycobacteriales; family Mycobacteriaceae; genus Mycobacterium. The sequence goes on along the minus strand of NZ_SCRH01000030.1, from coordinate 201,996 downwards.
GTACATGGACTCAATGCGATTCAACAAGCCGGGTACCATTCCGTTGCAATTCCAGACCGAGATCCGCGACGGCTGCCCCAGCGACTGCGGCCTGTGCCCCGACCACAAACAGCACGCCTGCCTGGGCCTGATCGAGGTCAACACGCACTGCAATCTGGATTGCCCGATCTGTTTCGCCGACTCGGGGCATCAGCTCGACGGGTATGCGATCACCTTGGCGCAGTGCGAACGGATGCTGGACGCGTTCGTGGCCGCCGAGGGTGAACCCGAAGTCGTGATGTTCTCCGGCGGCGAACCCACGATCCACAAACGGATCCTCGAGTTCGTCGACGCCGCCCAAGCACGCCCGGTCAAAACCGTCATCCTCAACACCAACGGCATCCGGCTGGCATCGGATCGGCGATTTGTCGACGACCTCGCCGCGCGCAATCGGCCCGGTCGCCCCGTACATATCTATCTGCAGTTCGACGGCCTCGAGGAAGCCACACACCACCAGCTGCGGGCCCGCGACCTGCGCGACGTCAAGGCCCGCGCACTGGACAACTGCGCGGCGGTGGGCCTGACCGTGAGCCTGGTCGCCGCGGTCGAACGCGGTGTCAACGATCACGAGCTCGGCGCGATCATCCGCCACGGCATGACGCAACCCGCGGTGCAATCGGTGGTGTTCCAGCCGGTCACCCACGCCGGCCGGCATCTACAGTTCGATCCGCTGACCCGGCTGACCAACTCCGACATCATCCACGGCATCGCCGCGCAGCTGCCGGAGTGGTTTCAGGCCGACGATTTCTTCCCCGTGCCTTGCTGTTTCCCCAGCTGCCGATCCATCACCTACCTGCTCACCGACGGCGAACACGTGGTCCCGATTCCGCGGCTGCTCGACGTCGAGGACTACCTCGATTACATCTCCAACCGGGTCATTCCCGACCTGGCGATCCGGCACGCGTTGGAGGGTCTGTGGTCGGCATCGGCGGTGCTGGGCACCGATGCCACGATCGAGCAGTTGCGACGGGCGGCCGACGTTTTGCAGTGCGCCGACGCGTGCGGGATCAACCTGCCCGAGGCGCTCGCACAGCTCACCGATCGGGTGTTCGCCATCGTCATCCAAGACTTCCAGGATCCGTACACCCTCAACGTCAAACAGCTGATGAAATGCTGTGTCCAGCAAGTGGTTCCCGATGGACGACTGATCCCGTTCTGCGCGTACAACTCCGTTGGTTATCGAGAGCAGGTCCGCGAACAGCTGACCGGTGTGCCGGTGCCCGACATCGTGCCCAACGCCGCCCCGCTTGCCGCGGTGTTGACCGACTCTCCGCATGGCTCCAAACACGCCAGCACTGATGCCTTGGGGCGCAAGGGGGTTGCGCGCGACGCGACCAACACTGGACAACCGGCGGTGCACCGATGACCGTGCAGCCGCACCGGATCAAAGCGTGTTGCGCCGACGCGTATTCCCGCGACATCGTCGCGTTGCTGCTCGGCGAGTCCTATCACCCGGGCGGTGCATCCTTGACCCGCAGGCTGGCCGAGGTGCTTGGGCTGCGATCGGGGCAGCGGGTAGCCGATATCGCTTCCGGACCTGGCGCCACCGCCCGCCTACTCGCGAGTGAATACGACGTCACCGTCGACGGCGTCGACCTCGGCGAGATCAACGTTGACCGCGGCCGAACCGCCGCGGCGGCCGCCGGGCTGGGTGAGCAGGTGCGATTCCACCGTGGCGACGCCGAAGAACTTCCGTTGCCCGACAACACGTTCGACGCGCTAGTGTGCGAATGTGCGCTATGCACGTTTCCGGACAAGGACGCCGCGGCGCGCCAGTTCGCGCGGATTCTGCGTCCGGGTGGCCTGGCCGGTATCACCGATGTCACGATCACCGAGGCAGGACTGCCGGCTGAGTTGACCTCACTGACCGCCTGGGTCGCCTGCGTCGCCGACGCCCGCACGCTCACCGACTACACCGGCATCCTGGAGCGGGCAGGACTTCACTTGCGCCACATCGAATCTCACCACGACAGTCTGCTGAAAATGATCGACCGTATCGACGCCCGGATCACCGCGCTGCGCGTCATAGCGCCAAAGCTTCTCGCCGACAACGGCGTTGCACCCGATGCCGTGCTGGCGTACACGCGGCTGGTGGCCGACGCGGTCAAGGCCGGACACATCGGATACACGCTCATCACCGCGGAGAAAACAGGGCCCAGATCCGGCGGGCTATAGCGATGGTGCCACAGTACCCGCCCCGGTCGCGGGGACGAGCCGCCGCTCAGATGGCCAGCCCCGTTTTGCTGAATGGCTCGGCCTCGCCGCGGCCGACGGCTTCGTCATGCTTGGCGGCCGCGCGGTCGAACAGGTCGATCAGGGCCGGCTCTTCGTGGACCAGCTGGCGGTACTTCGGGCCGAGCGCGAGTATCTGATCGCGCTCGCCCAGCAGCTTGCGGAAGATGCGCTCGCGTTCGGCGGGATCGTGGGTGTATTCGGAGTCGAGGTAGGCGGTCGCGTGCCGCCGGGCGCCGGCGATCGCCGTCCGGGCTTTGCCCATGGGGCTGAGTAACGAGGTGACGATGGTGACGAAGAGGACACCGACGATCACGCCCAGCGACAGGTAGGTGCTGATCTCGACGAGGGTCACCCGCTCGCCGTCGTTGATGAACGGGACGTTGTTCTCGTGCAGGGCATGCAAGATCAGCTTGATGCCGATGAAACCGAGGATCGCCGCGAGCCCATAGGAGAGGTAGACGAGACGGTCCAGCAGGCCCTCGATGAGGAAGTACAGCTGCCGCAGCCCCAGCAGCGAAAACGCCGTCGCGGTGAAGACGACGTAGACGTTCTGGGTGAGACCGAAGATCGCCGGGATGGAGTCCAGCGCGAAAAACATGTCCGTGCCGCCGATGGCGACCATCACCAACAGCATGGGCGTCATGGCGCGCCGGCCGTCGACCGTCGTGAACAACTTGTCGCCGTCATAGTGCTCGGAGGTGTGCAGGACCTTCTTCGCCATCCGGATGACGACGTTGTCGGCCCTGCGGGACTCCTCGGCGTCGTCCGGCCGCAGGATGCTGCCGGCGGCCATCAGCAGGATCAACCCGAACAGGTAGAAGACCCACGCGAAGGTGTTGATCAGCGCGGCACCGAGAAAGATGAAGCCGGTGCGAGCGATCAGGGAGAAGACGATCCCGAACAGCAGCACCTTCTGCTGATCCTCGCGCGGGACCCGGAAGCTGGCCATGATCATCAGGAAGACGAACAGGTTGTCGACCGACAACGCCTTTTCGGTGACGTACCCGGCGAAATACTCCGGGCCCTCCTCATGGCCTCCCCACACGAGTAAGGCCACGCCGAACAGCAGCGCGACGCCGACATAGGCGGCCGACCAGACCGCGGCCTCCCGCAGCGCCGGAACGTGAGCCTTGCGGACATGAAAGAAATAGTCGAAGGCCAACAGGCCGACGATGCCCAGGACGGTCAGGGCCCATACCCAATCGGGGACATCCATTCGCTGCCTGAACCACCTTCGTCGGAGCCGTCGTCTGTGCCGTCGACGCTTCCTTACCCTCTTTGCCGCCACAGTATGTGTGTCGCCGGCCGTAGGGTTGGCCGGTGGTCGTGACGCCGAATCCCATGCGGGTCTTCGCTCGCCGGGCGACGCTGGCCCGCTCGGTGCGGCTGCTGTCGCAGTTTCGCTACGAGCAGTCCGATCCGGACCGCTTCTACGGCGCGCTGGCCGCCGACACCGCGGCGATGGTGGGCGACCTGTGGCGGGCCGCCCACGGGGATTCCCCGGCCGGCCGCACCCTGCTCGACGTCGGAGGCGGCCCGGGCTATTTCGCGGCGGCCTTCGCCGATGCCGGCGTCGGCTACATCGGGGTCGAGCCCGACCCGAGGGAGATGCACGCGGGCGGACCCGCCATAGCCGCGGCGACGGGAACCTTCGTGCGGGCGTCGGGCATGGCGCTGCCGTTCGCCGACGATTCGGTGGACATCTGCCTGTCGTCCAACGTCGCCGAACACGTGCCGCGGCCCTGGCAACTCGGCGCCGAGATGCTGCGGGTGACCAAGCCCGGCGGCCTGGCCGTCCTCTCGTACACCGTCTGGCTGGGCCCGTTCGGCGGCCACGAGATGGGCCTGACCCACTACCTGGGCGGCGCGCGCGCCGCCGCGCGCTACGCCCGCAAACACGGCCACCCGCCGAAGAACGACTACGGGTCGTCGTTGTTCGCGGTGTCCGCGGCCGACGGGCTGAGCTGGGCCGCGAACACCGGGGCGCTGCTGGCCGTATTTCCGCGCTACCACCCGCGATGGGCGTGGTGGCTGACGGGCGTGCCGGTGCTGCGCGAGTTCCTGGTGAGCAATCTCGTGCTGGTGCTTTCACCGCAAGAGTGAAACGTGTTCTCGTTTCGTTTTCGCTTGGGTAGGGTGGCGCCATGCCCGCCGGCGACGGCGCCGAGCGAAGCCATGAGGAGGAGCGGCGGAAGATGACCGACATCAAGACCGAATACGACAAGCTTTTCATCGGCGGCAAGTGGACGGAGCCGTCCACCTCTGAGGTGATCGAGGTGCGTTGTCCGGCCACCGGCGAGTACTTCGGCAAGGCGCCGATGGCGGCGGCGGCGGACGTCGACGCCGCGGTCGCCGCGGCCCGTGCCGCATTCGACAACGGCCCCTGGCCCACGACGCCGCCGAAGGAACGCGCGGCCGTCATCGCCAACGCGGTCAAGCTGATGGAGGAGCGCAAGGAGCTGCTGAGCGCTCTGCTCGCCGGGGAGACCGGCCAGCCGCCGACGACCATCGAGACGATGCACTGGATGGGCTCGATGGGCGCGATGAACTTCTTCGCCGGCCCCGCCGTCGACCAGGTCAAGTGGCGGGAGATCCGCAACGGCTCCTACGGGCAGACCATCGTGCACCGCGAGCCGATCGGCGTGGTGGGCGCGATCGTCGCCTGGAACGTGCCGCTGTTCTTGGCGGTCAACAAGCTGGGCCCCGCGCTGCTGGCCGGCTGCACCGTCGTGCTCAAGCCGGCCGCCGAAACCCCGCTGACCACAAACGCTTTGGCGGAGATCTTCGCCGAGGCCGGCCTGCCCGAGGGTGTGCTGTCGGTGGTGCCCGGCGGTATCGAGACCGGTCAGGCGCTCACTTCGAACCCCGACGTCGACCTGTTCACCTTCACCGGCAGCTCGGGCGTCGGCAAGGAGATCGGCCGGCGCGCCGCGGAAATGCTCAAGCCGTGCACGCTGGAGCTCGGCGGTAAGTCGGCGGCCATCGTCCTCGAGGACGTCGACCTGGCGTCGGCGATCCCGATGCTGGTGTTCTCCGGGATCATGAACACCGGGCAGGCCTGCGTCGGCCAGACCCGCATCCTGGCGCCACGCTCGCGCTACGACGAAATCGTCAACGCCGTAAGCGAATTCGTGCAGGCCCTGCCGGTCGGAGGACCGTCGGACCCGGCCGCCCAGATCGGTTCGCTGATCTCGGAGAAGCAGCGCGCCCGCGTCGAGGGCTACATCGCCAAGGGCATCGAGGAGGGCGCCCGGCTGGTCTGTGGCGGCGGCCGTCCCGAGGGCCTGGACAATGGATTCTTCGTGCAGCCCACGGTGTTCGCCGACGTCGACAACAAGATGACGATCGCCCAGGAGGAGATCTTCGGGCCGGTGCTGAGCATCATTCCGTTCGACACCGAGGAGGACGCGATCAAGATCGCCAACGACTCAGCCTACGGCCTGGCCGGCAGCGTGTGGACCACCGACATCCCCAAGGGCATCGAGATCTCGGAGAAGATCCGCACCGGGACCTACGCCATCAACTGGTATGCGTTCGACCCGTGCTGCCCGTTCGGCGGCTACAAGAATTCCGGCATCGGCCGCGAGAACGGCCCGGAGGGCGTCGAGCACTTCACGCAGCAGAAGAGCGTGCTGATGCCGATGGGCTACACCGTCGACGCCTAGGCACTGCGCGCGCCGAACGTGCGCTCACGGCGAAATTCCCGTCTTAGCTTTTTCGCCGTGAGGGCACGTTCGGCGTCTTGCCAGTGGTGACCGCGCGCCCGGGGAACCGAGCCCTCTCGATTATGTAATAGAGCATATTTTTCGCGGATTTTCGCTGCCGTCAATGCGGTGGGCGGCACGGCGACCGGCCGGTATCTGCGGCTTACGTCACATCGCGCCCGAGAAATTGCTTAATTTACGGATGTCTTATATGGTTCATAGCATAATCAAGGGCCGCACACAGGCCGGGAGAACACCATGTGGATCATTGAGCTCAACGTCGCCGGCTATCAATTCACCCGCGAGATGCCAGACTTGCGGCGCCGGACATTCCGCTTCAGCCCGCGCCATATGCACTGGCCGGCGGCGCGGCATTCGCCGGTTGCGTGACGCCGTCCCCAGGAGGTACGACAGTGCCGACGAGCGGTGAAGCCACCAAGGAGCAGGCCCCGACAAAGCGTGGCGGCACGCGGACAAAGATGCTGGCCAGCGCCGCTGAGGTGATGCGTGAGCGCGGAGCGGCGGGCCTGACCATCGACGCGGTGCTCGCCCGCAGCGGCGCCCCGCGTGGCTCGGTCTACTACCACTTTCCCGACGGGCGCAATCAGATCCTGACCGAAGCGCTGCGCTACTCGGGCGACTCCATCACCGCCATGATCGACGACGCCGCCGGGCGGGGCGCCCGGGCGTTGTTACAGGAGTTCATCGGCTTCTGGGAGCGGCTGCTCACCGACGGCGGCTTCACCGCCGGCTGCCCGGTCGTGGCGGCGGCGATCGGCTGTTCCGACGGCGATGGTCCCAAGCTTTCCACCGAGGCCGGCGCCATCCTGGGCCGCTGGTGCACCGCGCTCACCAGCGCGTTCGTCAACGACGGCTTCGACGACGCCGATGCCGCGTCGCTGGCCGTGACGTCGATCGCCGCGCTGGAGGGCGGTATCGTGCTCTCCCGCTCGACCCGCAACGCGGGCCCACTACACCAAGTTGGCGAGCAGCTCGAATTCCTGATCAAGGCAAGAGAATTCGTTGTCCGGAACAAAATTCCGGGCAAGCATGACGGCTCGCGGTGACCTTCTCAGTCGCTGGCGGGTAGCGGCTTGACCTCTTTGAGGTGCAGCGCGGTCTGGCCGATGCTCAGGCTCCCCGCGCCCGGCTTGGTCACCAGCACCTCGGCGCCGGCTTCGTCGACGTAGCGCTTGCCCATGACCGTGCCGTCGGAGAACGACGGGTCCAATTCGCCCGAGCGATCGGCGCCCACCGGCACCATCGGCACACCGCCACACCGCAGGTCATCGAGGCTGTCGGCGCTTCTGACGACGATCACCTGCGTGTCGCATACCTGGCTGGCGAGCCGAGTTCCGTTCTTGACCATTGATTTCCGTCCTTGATCGCTTACTGCTGGGCCGTCCGACGCGCAATCGGAGTGAGGGTCTGGATGATCTCCCGGCGCAAGACCTTGCCGGTGGCGGTGGTGGGCAGCTCGTCGCGAAACACTACCTCGTCGGGAGTGCGTGATCCGCGCAAACTCTTGCGGACGAACTCACGCAGTTCTTCGGGGTCGGGGGCGACGCCCGCCGCCGGCACCACCACCGCGACGATCGCCTGGCCCCACTGCGGGTCCTCGACACCGACCACGGCGACGTCGCGCACGTGGGGGTGCTCGACCAGGACCTCTTCCAGCTCGGCCGGCGCGATGTTCTCCCCGCCGCGGATGATGGTGTCGTCGCTGCGCCCGCCGATGAACAGGTAGCCCTCGTCGTCGAGCATCGCGATGTCCTTGGTGGGAAACCAGCCGTTCTCGTCGAGCACCGAGCCGATCCCGGTGTAGCGGCCCGAGACCTGCTCGCCCCGCACGAACAACTCGCCGGTTTCGCCCGGCGGCAACACATTTCCGGCCTCGTCGCGGATCTGCAGCTCGATGCCCGCCACCGCTTGCCCGACCGACCCCAACCGCCTCGCCCAGCCTTTCTGGTCCGGCGCCTCCGCCGCCTGCGCCGCCTGCGCGGCCCGATGGTCGTCGGGAGTCAACACCGCGATCGTCGAGCTGGTCTCCGTCAGGCCGTAGGCGTTGACGAAGCCCACGTTGGGCAGCAGCTCGAGGGCTCGGCGGACCAGCGGTAAGCCGACCTTGGAGCCGCCGTAGGCCAGGTTGCGCAGCGACGGCAGCTCGACGGCCGCCCCGTCGCCGTTCTCCAGCACGGTGACGACCCGGTCGAGCATGGTCGGCACCACCGTCGCGGTGGTCACGTGCTCGGCGTTGATCAGCCGAACCCATTCCTGCGCATCGAAATTGGGCAGATACACCATCTTGCGGCCGGCATACAGATTCGACAGCGCGGCGCTGACCCCGGCGATGTGATAGGGCGGCACGCAGATCAGGGCGGCGTCGGTGTCGGAGGCCGCCCCGAATTCCACCGTCCCGGTGATGTAACTGGTCAGGTTGTTGTGCGAGAGTTCGACGGCCTTGGGCTGCGAGGTGGTGCCCGAGGTGAACAGCACGACCGCGACCGAGTCCGGGTCGGGAAACTCCGCCGCGGGCTCGGCGGTGCGGCCCGCCTCGAGGAAGTCGTCGGACACCATCACCCGGTCCGACACCTCGCCGATCGCCTCCCGGTACCGGCTGTCGACGACCACCAGCGGCTCGGGCAGCCGCTCGATCAACGCCTGGATGCCCTCGGCGGAGAGCCGGTAGTTGATCGGCGTGAAGGCCACCCCGGCACGCGCCGCGGCGAAGATCAGCACCGGCAGCATCGCGCCACCGGTGCCCACGTAGACCAGGTGCTTGGCACCCGATGCCGCGACCACCCCCGCGCCGCCGTCGGCAAGATCGCTGAGCTGTTGCGTGGTCAGCCGCAAGTCCCCGGACACCACCGCCGTGCGCTCGGCGTCGCCCGACGCGGCCATCTCGAGCAGCAACGAAATGCTCATCCTCGATCTATCTCCGGTATCAACGCGTTACAAAGCTGGCCAAAAGTGTCATGCTCGACTGTAGTTTAGATCACGCCGGGAACGTGCGGCCCGGCACCGTCGAGGACAGCGAAGACCCTGCAGACACTCCGGCCGGGATCGAACCGCCCAGCGATGGATCAGGTGCCCGTCCACTTGGGTGGGCGCTTCTCCGCGAAGGCGATGGCGCCCTCCTTGGCGTCGTTGGAGGAGAACACCGGAGCCAGCAGCTTGTTCTGCTCGGCGAACATGGTCTCGGGGCTCCACCCGCGGGACTCGACGATGATCTGCTTGGTAGCGGCCACCGCCAGTGGCCCGTTCGCCGCAATCTTCTCGGCCAGTGCGATCGCCGCATCCAGCGCCGAGCCCGGGTCGGCCAGGACGTTGACCATGCCCAGCGCGTGCGCGCGCTCCGCGCTCAGGTTTTCACCGGTCAATGCCAGCTCCATGGCGATCGCGGACGGGATGCGCTGCGGCAGCCGCAGCAGCCCACCGCCCCCGGCGACCAGGCCCCGCTTGACCTCCGGGATGCCGAACGCGGAGTCCTTGGAGGCCACGATCAGGTCGGTGGCCAATGCCAGTTCGGTGCCGCCGGCCAGCGCGTAGCCCTCGACCGCCGCGATCAGCGGCTTGACCGGTGGGCGTTCGGTGAAGCCCATGCCGCGACCCTCGACGATGGGCAACTCGCCCCGGGCGAAGGCCTTGAGATCCATGCCCGCGCAGAACGAGCCGCCCGCCCCGGTGAGGATGCCCACCGAGAGCCCGGGTTCGTCGTCGAGCCGGTCGACGGCGGCGGCCAGGCCGTTGGCCACCGCGGAGTTGACCGCGTTCTTGGCCTTCGGCCGGTTGATCGTGATGATGAGGATCCGGTCCCGCTGTTCGACCAGGACTTCGGGTTCGTTGGCCTCTTGGTTTTCGCTGCTCACGGTGCCGCACGGCTCCTTCAGGTATCGGTGGCTCCTGTCGGACCGATGGTAGCGGTCGACGGGAATGGCGTTAACGTCCCGGAGAGATTCGGGTTACCGCCGGGCCCCGTTACCGACCGACCCGAGCCGATCAGGCCGGCGCCATCGCCGCGTCGATGGTGGTGAGGTTTTCCGAAATCCCTGCGGCCCTGCGTATTTCGATGAAGTCGTTGACCATGGCTTCGGTCACCTCGTGCGGGTCCTCGCACGTGGCCCCGTCGGTGAGCACCGAGATGTTGAGCTGATCGACATAACTCCACACGGTGATGTTGAGCCCGCTGCCGGCGGTCAACGGGCCCACCGAATAGATCTCGGTGACCAGCGCCCCGCCCACCCGGCCGCGCTCCCGCGGTCCGGGGACATTGGAGATGTTCAGGTTGAGGATCTTGTTGTGGCCGTCGCGGCCGGACGCCCACCGGAAGAAGGCCTGGGTGGGACCGGGTGGCATGTAGGCCGCCCACCGGCTGACCAGCTCCGGTCCCATCAACTGGTTACTTTCCTTGGCCGCGATGGCGTTCTCGTGGCTGCACCGCACCCGCTCCAGTGGATCGTCGGAATCGGTCGGTAAGCCCACCAGCACGCCGGTGAAACGATTGCCGGAGATCCGCTCGGGCGAGAAGTCGAAGCTCATCGGCACCGACGCCAGCAGCGGTACGGCCTGGCCGTCGTAGCGCAACAGCAAGGTGCGCAGCGCGCCGGTCGACATGGCCAGGACCATGTCGTTGATCGTCGCCCCCAGCCGCTTGCCGGTCTCCTTGACATCGGCCAACGCCAGCGTGGCGGTGGCAAACCGCCGCTCCGGGGTGATCTTGTGGTTCATGAAAGTCGGCGGCGGTTCGAACGGCCGCGTCAGTTCCGGGGAGAATTTGCGGGCGCTGCGGCGCACCCGGCCGACACCCTGCGCGGTGTAGCGGATGGTGTGCGGCAGCCGCCCGACGTGGCGCACGTGGTCGGCGAACGCCGAGGCCACGAGTTGCCGCGTGGTGGGCGGCGGGTCGCACAGGTACGGTCGGCCCTCCGGGCACGGCTGCAGGTCCATGCCGCGGGCCAACAAATTCGCCGACGCGACCCCGTCGGCGAGCGCGTGGTGAATTTTGCCGACCACCGCAATCCTGTTGTTGGCCAAGCCTTCCACGAAGTACATCTCCCACAGCGGGCGGCTGCGGTCGAGCGGGGTGCTGGCGATTTGCCCGATCGCCTCGTCCAGTTCGCGGCGGCCTCCGGGCGACGGCAACCGCCACGGGCGGATATGGTAGTCGAGGTCGACCTCGCAGTTCTCCCGCCACATCGGGTGGTGGAAGTCGAGCGGCACCTCGATGAGCTCGTAGCAGAACGGCTCGAGCTTGTTCAGCCGACCGCCGATGACTTCGCGAAACGCGTCGACGTCCAAGGAACGCCGATCGGCGTCCAGCTCGATCACGGCGGCTTTGATGGTATGCATGTGCACGTTCGGTGCTTCGCTGTACAGCAGCACCGAGTCCCAGCCGCTAAGCCTCTTCACCGCTGCCCCTTACCCATAGAGGGACAATACTCAGCGGCGCCAGCTCAGATAACCTCTTTTGCCGCGATCCGGGTCTTGGTGCGATAAACCTGGTTGAGGAACAGCGAGGCGACGTGGGCCGCGGCGCCGGCGCGCTCGCCGTCGATGAGGTCGTATCCGTGGCCCGCGCCGGGCAACTCCAGGTAGCCCACCGTCGAATGCGACACGGCCCGCAGGCGTTCGACGAAGCTGCGCGCCTGCTCGACGGGGATGACGCTGTCCTTGCTGCCGTGAATCACCAGGAACGGCGGCGCATTACGGTGCACGCGGGCGATCGGCGACGCGGCCCGGTAAACCTCGGGGTGACGGGCCATCGACTTTCGCACCACGACCCGCTCCAGGAAATCGACGAACCGGGCCCGCTCCGGCGTCGAGCGGTCCTCCCAGTCGTAGCGGCCGTAGATCCCGACGACCGCGTCCACCGACGTGTCCGCGCCCTCGGGCAGCTTCGCCCGATGCTGCGGGTCGTCGGGGGTCAGCCCGGCCAGCGCGCACAAGTGACCGCCGGCCGAACACCCCGCTATCGCAACGAAATTGCGGTCGCCGCCGAACTTGTCGACATTGGCGCGCGCCCACGCGACGGCGGTTTTGACGTCGACGATGTGGCGGGGCCAGCGGTGGTGCGGCGCGACGCGGTAGTCCACCGCCAGGCACACCCACCCCTGCTCGGCCAGCCGCGACATCAGGGCGGACCCCTGACCCATGCACTTGCCATGCACCCAGGCGCCGCCCGGCAGGAAGATGAGGACCGGCGCGGGTTGCGCGGGAAGGTCTTTGCGACGCCAGACGTCGAGCACCTGCGCGGGGTGGTCCCCGTAGTGGACGCCGCGGCGATACAGGTGGCGGCGCTGGCGCAGGCTGTCCCAAATCGGCGGTGTCCGTTCGGCCGCGGGCCAGTCCATCTCGAGGTCCGCCGCCGACACGACCCCCCGCAACGCCGCGAGGGAGACCTGCTGCGTGCTCTCCCGGTCCCGGCGCCGCACGTCGCCGATTCCCGGCGTGAACCAGTCCTTGGTGGCGGCGGAAATCGCCTCCGGCGCGTGCCGCGCACCCCACACACTCATCGCGGTGATGCCGCCCAGCGGCTCGAGGTGTTTGCCGACCACCGGCAGCGACGCCCCGGCCACGCTCAGCGCCAGCGCATAGTCGGCGGGACCGGCCCGCAGCAACCATTTCACCCACGGTGTGATGCCCCGTTGGTTCGCCGTCATGTCGGGAACTGTACCCCCGGGTAGGTCGCCGAAACCGACGTTTACCCAGAACCGGCCGTGGTTGCGATCACGCTTTGCCCGACGGTGTCGCTAAACGGGCTATTCACCCTGTTTGGAACATATTTGGCGGTTCGCTGCGCAAAGCAGATTTAGCTGCGTACGACACGCTCACACCGCCGCCAGGCTGGCGATCACCCGGTCGCCGATCAGGCGGACACCGGTCAGCGTGAGTCCCGCCTGCGCGGCCAGCGCGGCGGCGCTGTCCACCCCGACGGTCGCCCAGCGAAACCAGGGCCCGACCTCGCACGCCGACTCGAGGCGGACCCATCGCGACCGGATGCCGATGGTCTCGGCCTCGAATTCGGCGACGCAGCGGCCGCCACGGGCCAGCAGCTCGAAGGCGCGCCCGAGAATGCGCAGCGGGTCACCGCCGAGCCCGACATTGCCGTCGACCAGCAACACCGTCTGCCACAGGCCCATTCCGGGCAGCTCCTCGAACACGTCGCCCAACAGGGCCGGCGCGCCGCCGCGGCCCGCCAGCTGGATCGCGGTCGCGGACCGGTCGATACCGAGCGCGGGTATGCCCCGCTGGATCAGCCTCGCCACCAACCGTCCCGGACCGCAGCCCAGCTCGATGGTCGGCCCGGTGCACAGCCGCGTGACGGCTTCGTCGAAAACCTCGTCGAAGGCGTCACCGGATACGTCTGAGCCGTTCGGGGGACATCGCACACCCAGCCAGCGGTGTGCCGGCAGCGGCCGCAGTTCGCCGTCGTCATGGCGGATCCAACATCGCTCCCCGCCAAGTGCCCGATCGTAAAGTTGCCCCAGCATGTCACGTCCCTCGCGTCGCGGCCGATCGGGCGGCCTGCGGACGCTCGGCCCCATGCGGGACGTCGCGAACACGAGCCGGCAAACCCCAACAAGCTGACGGCAAGTACGTTCGCCAGCATTGCACCGATACCCCGATCGCGGCCCGGTTAATCCACTGCTTTACGGGCCCTGCGCGGGCCCGTTCGGGGCCACGTGGCGGCGGCCGTTTCGGTTCGACGGATGTGTCGCGGTGCGGCGCTGTGGGCGCGCCGTCATCCGAACAGGAACGACTCCAGCAGCTCGTTCACGCGGGCGGGGTCCTCCAGCGCCGCGAGGTGCGCGACCCCGTCGAGCACCGTGAACGACGCGGTGGGAATCGACTCGGCCATGGCCCGGGTTTCGGCCACCGGGAAGGTGGCGTCCTCGGCGCCGGCGACCACCAGCACCGGCGCCGTGACACGGCCCAGCAGGGCGTGCTGATCCGGCCGGGCCGAGACCACGCTGCGCACCGCCCAGCGGACCGAATCGGCGTCCACCGCCGCCACGTTCGCCCGCACGGTATCGACGACATCCGGGCGGGTGCGCAGCGTGGTCGGCCCCAGGAAGGCGCGAATGCTCGAGCGCGTCAGCGGCCCCCGGATGCCGCCGAGCATTCGCGCCAGCCACAGCATGGCCGCATACTGCACCTTTTGCGCGACACCAGCTTTGGACGCCGTGCAATTCATCAGCACCGCGCGATCGAGCCGGTCCGGGTGCAGCGCGGCGAAGGTGCCGCCGATCATCCCGCCCCAGGAATTGCCCACGAAGTGGGCCCGATCGATGCCGAGCCCGTCCAGCAGGTCGACCACGCAGCGCGCGCAGTCAGGAAAGCTGAACGACGCGCGCAGCGGCGTGCTGCCGCCGTGGCCGGGCGGATCGATGAGCACCAGGCGATGGCTGTCGCCGAAGCGGGCGGCCTGGCCGGCCCACAGGTCGCCCGTCATCAGCAGGCTCGGCCACAGCAGGATGGCGGGCCCGGGTCCCTCGCTCACCTGGACCCTGAGCGTGCCGAGGGTGGTGTCGACGAACCGCGCCGCAAGCTGGGGCACGCTGCCTCCCGATGTCATGAATGACAGATAGCGGTCCTTTGATTCTCCCCGTCGGTGATACTTGATCGGTGCCGAACAACGATGTTCACCCCGACCTGCGACGAATTGCCCGTTTCGCCCCCCGGCGGCTCGTCGGCCCCAGGAGCTTGCCGATCATGCGGGCGTTGATGCCGCTGCGTAGCCGCCTCGGCAAGCCCGTCCGCGACGTCGAGGTGATCACGCTGAATTCGGGGACCGGCGTCCGGCTGTACCGGCCCGTCGGCGTCAGCGAGCCGGCGCCCGCGCTGCTGTGGATCCATGGCGGCGGATACGTGATCGGCGACGCCCGGCAGGACGACCGGTTGTGCAGCGGGTTCAGCAGGCGGCTGGGCATCACCGTCGCATCGGTGGAATACCGCCTGGCGCCCGAACATCCGTATCCGGCGCCGCTGGAAGACTGCTATTCCGCGTTGACCTGGCTGGCCGGACTGCCGTCGGTGGACCGGTACCGGGTTGCCATCGGGGGCGCCAGTGCCGGCGGCGGCCTTGCGGCGGCCCTGGCCCTGCTGGCCCGCGACCGCGCCGAGGTGAGCCCCTCGTTCCAGCTGTTGACCTATCCCATGCTCGACGACCGAAGTTCGGCCACCGCGCCCAGCGCGAACTACCGGCTGTGGGACAACCGCAGCAATCGATTCGGCTGGGCCGCATACCTGGGCAGCGCGGACCCGCAGGTCGCCGTGCCCGCACGGCGCGACGACCTGAGCGGACTGCCGCCGGCGTGGATCGGTGTGGGCACGCACGACCTGTTCCACGACGAAGACCTGGCCTACGCCGAACGGCTGAGGGCAGCCGGGGTGCCATGCCAGGTCGAGATCATTCCGGGCGCCTTCCACGGATTCGATCTGATCGCACCGAAACTGCAAGTGTCGCAACAGTTTTTCGACAGCCAATGCGATATTCTGCGCTCGGCGCTCACCCCGGCTCCCTGATCGCCGGTCACATCCCGAAGTAGACCAGCTCACCGCCGATGACGGTGGCCGCCACCATGCCGGCGTCGAGTTCGGCCAGCGCCGTCGCCGGTGGCTCACTGAGCACGCACAGGTCCCCGGGCTGCCCGGTATGCACGGCGCGCACCCGGTCCGGCTGATCCGGCCGGCCCAGAAACATCGCCAAAGCCGCTGACGCCGAGACACATTCGCCGCCACCCAGGACGGCACCGCTCGGTGTGGTGCGGTGCACCGCGGCGCGCATCGCCGTCCACGGGTCGCCGTGGCCGAACGGCATGTCGGTGGACAGCGCGACCGGGACCCCCGCGTTGCGCAGCGCGGCGACGCGCCACAGCTGATCGTGCTCGTCGGCGGGAACCTCGGCGAGGTATTGGTCGCCGCGCTCGACGACGAAGTTGGGCTGTGTGACCACCGTGATCTGGAGGTCGGCCAGGTCGGCCAAGTTCTCGTCGGGCACCACCGCGGCGTGCTCGATACGGTCTTGCGGGTGGCCACCGGCCGCGCGCAGGGCCGCGATGGTCACCACCAGCTGGGCGGCGGTGACGCAGTGCACGGCGACCGCCTGCCCCGTGTTGTGCTGCCGGACAATCCATTCCGTGAGGTCATCGAGGTCAAGGCGGTCGTCGTACAGAATTTTCTTGCCCGGGGACAAAAAGCTGAGACGCGGCCGAAACTCGCCGCGGCCGTGTGCCGCGGACAGCGAGGCCATGTCGTCGGCGTCGAGATCGGGGGTGGCGTCGGTGACGCCGGTGACGCCGGTCGCGGTGATGCGGCGGCTGAGTTCGGCGAGGTCGGTTTCGCGTCGGTCCAGCGCCTGCGACCACCCGCGGTCGGCGCTGCGCAGGCGCCCGTCGGGGTGTTCGGCCAAGCCGACCCGGCCCAGCGCCTCGGAGTTGAGGATCCACAGCGCGCCGCTGCGGTGCTGGATGCGCACCGGAACGTTGCGGACCATCGCGTCCAGCGCGGTCCGGTCGAGTTCTCCGGCGACCGAATCGTGGTAGCCGACAGCGCGAATCCACCCGTCGGGTCCCGGTGTGGCGTTCGCCAGCAATTGGGTGAGCTGTGATTCGGTGCTGACCCCGGGCGGCCCGACGAAAAACGAATCCAGCGCCGAGGCCGCCGAGCGCAGGTGCACGTGGTGGTCGTGCAGCCCGGGCAGCACGGTTCCGCCGCGCGCGTAGAGCACACCCTCCCCCGCCCTGGGGGTCAGACCCTCATCCGGAGGCGCCATCTCCTCGATCTGCGCGCCCACCCGGATGTCGGTCACCGTCCCGTCCAGCAGGGTTGCCCGCTGAATCAGCATGGCAGGCAACGCCTTTGGCCGACCAGCTGGCGCACGGCCCCGTTGTCGGCGCCGGGCCCGGACGCCGGCCGCGATGCCGGCGGCGCCGGCGGGGCCGACACGGGAGCCGGCGAGACCGACGGCTCGATCGGCAACGCCGCGTAGGTCGCGGCGACGGCCGCCATGGACAGGGCGATCAGCTCACCGCCGCCCCGGGCCAGGGATTCCGCCACCGCCCACGCCGCCTGCAGCCCGGTCAGCGGGTCGGCGATGGCGTCGCCGCAGAACACCGGCCCCTCGGCGCTGGTCCCCACCAGGCCGCCGCCCACCGCGGCGTCGTCCCCGAATCCCGGCCTGCGTCCGTCATAACCGGTGACTTGCAACCAGATTCGGCCAGGCCGCGGTGCGACGTCGTCCGGCCCGAGGCCCCGGCGCGCCAGCGCCGCCGGGCGGGAGCCTTCGATGACGATGTCGCTGACGGCGAGCAGCTCGCGCAGTTCGTCGGTTTGGTTATCGAAATCGATTCCATAGCAAAGTTTTTCACTGTTCATCCAGTCGAAAAAGGAGCGGTCGCCGGCCCGGGTGCCATCCGGGCGCCGCGGGCTTTCCACCTTGACGACGGTCGCCCCGGCGCGGGCCAGCAGCTGCCCGCACAGCGGGCCCGCCCACATCGAGGACAGATCGGCCACCAGCAGACCCCGCGGCGCACGCGGCCCCGCCGGCGGTCCGGTTCGCCGTATGCGCGGCGGCGCGGCCGTCACCTCGCCCAGGCCACCCGCCGGGATGTCGAGCAGCGCCGCCCGCTCGACGATCCCGGACACCGCACGGGCGGCCGCCCACCGTTGCAGCACCGGCCACGGGTCGACGGGTACCTCGTCGACCTGCAGCAGCGCGGGGACGGCAGCGAGGTCGTCGGCGCGGGAGAGGGTGAGCGCGCACCAGCCGTCGCACGCCGCCAGCAAGCGGGTGGCCCCGCCCGGTGACACCCGGCCGGCGCGGGTCAACCCCAGCAGGGCGGCACGTCCGGTCAGCAGCCCGGCCGCGTCGACGCCGATGTCCCACCGGTCGGCGACGGCCCCGGCCACCTCGTGCGCACGGGACAGCACGCGGGCGCGGGAGAAGTCGGCGGGCCCGCCGGGCAGGCCGGTCAGGTATGCCAGCCCGCTACTTCCCCAGTCGGTTGCGGCCGAGCTCACGCCCCCCATTGTGCTCGTGGCGCACATCGGCGTCAGAACTGCAGCGCGCGAAACCGCCAGTCCAGCACCGGCCGGCCCGGCTCACCCGCCGCGTCGCCGGCCGCATACACCAGCGACCGCAGCCCCAGCACGCCGCCGTGATCGGTCGGCTCGGCGGATTCGACGTGCAGCTCGCTGTAGAGGGTGTCACCCTCGTGCACCGGACCGGTGTGATCGCACGACTCCCAACCCAGGACGGTCACCAGGTTGGGCAGCAGTCTGCTCGCCTGCGCGAGCGCCAGGCCGATGGTATGCCCGCCGTACACCAGCCGGCGCCCGCCGACCCGCGAATCATGATGGGTCGCAGCGATATTCAGGGTGAGCCGGGCGAGTTCGGGGGCGCTGCTGACGACGTCTGCGGTGCTGTGCAGCACCGAGCCCGCCAGGCCGGGATCGAAGTGCGGCCCGGGCACCTTGGTGCGGAAAACCTCGCCGTCCCATTGCGCGGCCGGATCGTGGGCCGGGCCGGGCACGTCGGCGCCGATCGTGGACAGATCGTCGTGCGGCGCGTTGTCTGGATGGAAATCCGGGCCGGCAGGCAGCATGCCGCAGCGGTAGAAGTCGAGCACCAACTGATCGGCCTGGTCGATCGTGATCATCCGAAGCGCCGCCAGACCCGTCGGGGCCCGGCCCGGCTTGGGCGAATTGGCCCGCAGCCCAACCACTTCGGTGCGGGTATAGAGGGAATCACCGATGATCGGGAACCGGTGAAACACCAGGCCGCGGTAAAACAGGTTGGCCTTGACCCGCTGCGTCACCAGCGTCGACTGCCCGATCGCCACGTCGCACACCAGCGCCGGGTGCGCCAGCGGCGCGGGCAGGCCGGTCACGGCCGTGCACAGGTCGGCGTCCAGCGCCAGGCGCAGCCGGTCTCCCACGATCGCCTGGTGCGCGCCCGCCAAGCCGGACGACAGCGTCGTCGATGGCGCCCAGTCGAACACCTGCCCCACCGAGAGGTCGTCGAAGTACGGTCCACCCTCGCGAATCCGCGCATACCCATCACTAGTCACAACGCCACATGCTGGCAGGCTGTGGAATCGGGGGTCAATCCGGATCAAGCCCCCAACGTCGGCTTGTTGGTGTCAATTCGCTGGTTTTTGCTCATCAAGTCGACGTTCGGCGCAAATCGGTGAGGTGCTCACAGGTGAATGACGAAGAGGACATGCTGGTCGCCACGGTGCGGGCGTTCGTCGACCGTGAGGTCAAACCGAGCGTTCGCGAGGTCGAACACGCCAATACCTATCCCGAGGCGTGGATCGAGCAGATGAAACGAATAGGCATCTACGGGCTGGCCGTGCCCGACGAATACGGCGGCTCGCCGGTGTCCATGCCGTGCTACGTGCGGGTCACCGAGGAACTGGCGCGCGGCTGGATGAGCCTGGCCGGTGCGATGGGCGGGCACACCGTGGTCGCCAAGCTGCTGACGCTGTTCGGCACCGAGGACCAGAAGCGGGCCTACCTGCCGCGGATGGCCAGCGGCGAGGTGCGCGCCACCATGGCGTTGACCGAGCCCGGTGGCGGATCGGATCTGCAGAACATGGCGACCACCGCGCTCAGCGACGACACGGGTGGACTGGTGATCAACGGTTCCAAGACCTGGATCAGCAACGCCCGCCGCTCCGGGCTGATCGCCCTGTTGTGCAAGACCGACCCGAACGCCAAGCCGCGCCACACGGGCATCTCGATCGTGCTCGTCGAGCACGGGCCGGGCCTGACGGTTTCCCGGGATCTGCCCAAGTTGGGTTACAAAGGCGTGGAGTCCTGCGAGCTGTCGTTCGACGGTTTCCGGGTACCGGAAACCGCGATACTGGGTGGCGTTGCGGGCGAAGGCTTTTCACAGATGATGAAGGGTCTCGAGACGGGGCGCATCCAGGTGGCCGCCCGCGCCCTCGGCGTGGCCACCGCCGCGCTCGAGGACGCGCTGGCCTACGCCCAGCAGCGGGAGAGCTTCGGGCAGCCGATCTGGCAGCACCAGTCGGTGGGCAACTACCTGGCCGACATGGCGACCAAACTCACCGCGGCGCGTCAGCTCACCCGCTATGCCGCCGAGCGCTACGACAGCGGCGAACGCTGCGACATGGAAGCCGGGATGGCCAAACTGTTCACCTCGGAGGTGGCGATGGAAATCGCGCTGAACGCGGTGCGAATCCACGGCGGCTACGGCTATTCCACCGAATACGACGTCGAACGCTACTTCCGTGACGCGCCCCTGATGATCGTCGGCGAGGGCACCAATGAGATCCAGCGCAATGTGATTGCCCGGCAACTGGTGACGCGGGGTGGGATCTGACCCGGCGTCGCCAATCTCGCGGCCCGAGAAAGAGGTTTGGGAGTATATTTACCTGACTTCTGAACCCAAGGGAAAGGCAGCCGCCATGAGTTATCCTCCCGCGCCGCCCGGAGGTTCGCCAGAATGGCCGGGTCAGCAACCGGAATGGCAAGGCCAGCAACCGGACTGGCGAGGCCAGCCGCCGCCGGGGTATCAGGCGCAGCAGCCACCGGGGTGGCCGGGCCAGCCACCGGGATGGCCACCGCCCCAGCCGGGCTGGCAGGGCCAGCAGGAGCCCGAGAACTATCTGGTCTGGGCGATCCTGTGCACGGTGCTGTGCTGCCTGCCGTTGGGGATCGTCTCGATCGTCTACTCCACCAAGGTCTCCGGGCTATGGGCGCAGGGCCGCTACGCCGAGGCGCACGAGGCGGCCAACAACGCCAAGAGGTGGGCGATCATCGGCGCGATCGTGGGCGCGGTCGCCGTGGTGATCGGCGTCGTGCTGTGGTTCGCCATGTTCGCAGCGATCGTTTCGTCCATCCCGTCGACGACCACCACCACCTATTCGGGCTTCTGAGCCGAGCGTCAATAGCCTGCGACGCCGAAGGCGCTCTGTCCCAACGTCAACCGGGGTCGTCGTCTCCGTCGTGTAGCAGTTTTTCGGGATGGTGGAAGGTGTTGGTGCGGGGTTGTCCCCGGTCGAGGTGTGGGGGTGGGATCCATTCGGTGTCGCCGCGGGAGTTTTTGCGGGTGCTCCAGCCGCCGGGCACGAGTATGCGGTGATGCGGGCCGCAGGCGAAGGTGAGGTTGTTGATGTCGGTGGTTCCGCAGGTGGCGTAGTCGGTGACATGGTGGACCTCGCAGTAGTAGCCCTTGACGTCGCAGCCCGGTGCGGTGCAGCCGCGGGCCATGCCGTACAACACGATTCGCTGCCCGGGGGAGGCGAGGCGTTTGGTGTGGTAGAGCGCCAGGGCTTTGCCCTTGTCGAAGATCGCCAGGTAATGATGCGCGTGGCGGCCCAGGCGGATCACATCGCTCATCGGCACGATGGTGCCCCCACCGGTCAGACCCCACCCGGCGGCGGCCTCCAGTTCGGCCAGGGTGGTGGTGACGATGATGGAGGCCGGTAACCCATTGTGCTGGCCGAGCTCGCCCGAGGCCAACAGTGCGCGCAGTGCCGCATTGACCGCGTCGTGGTTGCGTTGGCTCGCTGAGCGCGGGTCGCGGTCGATGGCGTCTTGGCTGGGTGCGCCATCGACACACGGGGTGTCATCGAGGGGGTTGCACATGCCCGGGGCGCCGAGTTTGGCGACGACGGCTTCCATGGTGGCGCGTAGTTCGGGGGTGATCAGGCCGCGCAGTTCCGACATGCCGTCGGGTTGCTGGCGACCCAGGGTCAGGGCGCGGTGGCGGGCCCGGTCCTCGTCGCGGTAGAGGCCGTCGGGGTTGAGGCAATCGGCCAGGGTGTAGGCCAAGCCGTCGAGTTCCTCGGGCCGGTGGTGGGCGGCGTGGCCGGCCAGGTCGGCTTCGACGCGCTCGCGGGTGCCCTGGTCGATCCAGCCGGGCAGGCGGCGGTAGAAGCGGCGGATCACCACGACGTGACCGGCGCCGAGTTCGCCGCGGCGTTGGGCGGCGGCGGTGGCGGCCAGCAACGGCGGCAACGGTTCACCGGTAAGGCCATGGCGTGGACCCAAATCGGCGGCCTCTTTGACGCGTCGGGCGGCCTCGGCGCGGCTGATCCTGAGCCGATCGGCTAGCGCGTGATCGAGCTTGCCGCCCAGTTCTTGAGTGCTGGCTTGGCGGGCAAGGTGATTGATCAACTGATGCTCTGGGACCGGCAGCCGCCGACGTACGCTTTCGCAGCGCTCCAAGAGCGCCAGGCACTCTCGGGGGGTCAACGCGTCGAAACACAGTGCCCCCACGCCCTCGATCGCGTCATCGAGGGCATCGAAGACCGCGGTGATCGCGTCCCGATCGATGATGGCGCCCGAACTCATACAGCGAAACTATCGGGGCCCACCGACAAGAACCGGCGCATTGTTACCCCTCAAACGACAGTGACACAAGGGATTTCGATATATGTTTTCGATATCCGTAATCTTGTCCACGGGACGCGGGAGGCGCGAGGCGCGAGGCGCGACGCGGAAGGCGGGACACGGGAGGCGAGGCGGGACGTGGGAGGCGGGACGTGGGATGCGGGACGTGGGATGCGGGACGTGGGATGCGGGACGAGCGGACCTTGCTCGCTAGGCCTCGTCCACCAGCCCCCAGGCCAGCGCGGTTTCGGCGTCGACGGTGTGGCCGGAGAGCACGAGATACGCTGTGCGCCAACGTCCTATCCGGCGTGTGACGCTGACGGTGCCACCGGCGCCGGGGATCAGCCCCAGCGACAATTCGGGTAGGCCGAACACCGTGTCGCCGCGAGCGGTGACCCACCCGCAAAAGGCCGCCATCTCCAAGCCGCTGCCCATCACCCGGCCGTGCACCTCGGCGCGGCACGCCCGGCCGAGCCGGGTGGTCAGCGCATCGAGTGCCAGCGCGGGGCTGTAGCGGGTGCGGGCCAGATGGGCACTGGCCGGGTCGGCGAAGGTGCCGAATTCGGCGAGGTCCCCGCCGCTGCAGAACGACGGACCGTTGCCGCTCAACACGATACCGGCCACCGAGGGGTCCAGCTGCGCGACGGCCAGCGCCTCCAACAGCGCGGCGCGCGCATCGGTGGAGAACGCATTGTGGCGCTGCGGCCGGTTGAAGGCGATGCGCACGATGTCGCCGTCGCGGCGCGCGCGCACCGGGTCGGTGATGTCGGGCATGCGGACCGGGCCACGTTCGTGGAGCCACCGTGCGAACTCCGGGCCGGCCTGCAGCGTCGAATACCCCAACGATTCGGTCACGACCGCCGACAGCGTCGGCCCCCGCGGGTCCACCGCGCGCAACACGTCGTCACAGATCCCGCTGGCGTGCGGCCAGCGTCGGCAGCGTTCGGTCAGCTCGCCCAGCGCATCGGACACGGAATCGACGGTGACGACCCGGCGGTCGGCGCAGGCGTCCTCGGTCAGGGTGAAAGTCGCTGCGTCAAGCCAGAATCCGGCGAGAGCGATGTCGGC
This sequence comes from Mycobacterium sp., assembly GCF_004298145.1. GTDB lineage: Bacteria > Actinomycetota > Actinomycetes > Mycobacteriales > Mycobacteriaceae > Mycobacterium. Next base: position 178,585 of record NZ_SCRH01000030.1, on the reverse strand, counting down.
GGCCGAGCCGACGGCGACGATCACGCCGGGCGGTGACGCCGGGCCGTCCGCCGGCGCGCTCGACAGGTCGACCACCCGCAGCATCGGTCACACCGAGTACTTCTCGATCAGCCCGTTCTTGTAGAGCTTGCCGGTGTCGGTGCGTGGCAGCTGCGCTTCGAAGGCGATCGATCGCGGGCATTTGTAGTGCGCCAAGCGATCCCGCAGCCAGCCCAGCAGCTCCTCGCCGAACGCGTCGGTGGCGTCCGCGGGATCGACGGTCTGCACGACCGCCACGACGCGCTGGCCCATCTCGTCGTCGGGAACACCGAACACCGCCGCGTCCATCACCTCGGGGTGGGTGACCAGAAGGTTCTCGGCTTCTTGCGGGTAGATGTTCACCCCGCCGGAGATGATCATGTGGTGGCGCCGGTCGGTCAGATACAGGTAGCCCTCGTCGTCGAGGTAGCCGATGTCGCCGACGGTGGCCCAGCCGTGCTTGGAACGCGATGACGCGGTTTTGGTTGGGTCATTGAGGTATTCGAACGAGTGCCCGCCCTCGAAGTAGATTTCGCCGGCCTGGCCGGGCGGCAGCTCGTTGCCGTCTTGGTCGAGAATGTGCGTCTCGCAGTCCATCGGTTTGCCGACCGAACCCGGATGCGCCAGCCACTCCTCGGCGCTGATCAACGTCGCGCCGATCGCTTCCGAGGAGGCGTAGTACTCGTCGATGATCGGCCCCCACCAGTCGATCATCTGCTTCTTGATCTCCACCGGGCACGGTGCCGCCGCGTGCATCACCCTCTGCAGGCTGCCCAGATCGTATGAATGACGAACCTTCTCAGGCAGTTTCAGCATGCGGGTGAACATCGCCGGCACGAACTGGCCGTGGGTGACCCGGTGGCGCTGGATGGCATCCAGGCAGCCTTCCGCGTCGAACTTCTCCATCACCACCGTGGTGATGCCGCCGGCCTGCGCGCTCATCGACCACACCGACGGCGCCGTGTGGTACAGCGGGGCCGGGCTGAGATAGACCGAATCGGGCGTCATCCAGAAACCGACCAGCGCCGACATCATGCCGGGCGCCTCGGCCGGGGGGACGTGCGGCAATTCGCGTTTGATGCCCTTGGGCCGGCCGGTGGTTCCCGACGAGTACTGCAGCAGGTCACCCTCGATCTCGTCATCTATCGGGGTATCCGGTTGGCCGGCAACGCATTCCGGGTAACGCTCCCAGCCCGGCAGGTCGGCGTCCCCTTGCCCGGAGGCGATCAGCAACAGCTCCGGTAGCCCGCGCGGCAGATGCTCGGCCAGGCCGGCGCAGGTCTCGCGCAGCGCGGCCGAGCCGATGATCGCCTTGGCCGCGCTGTTGTCGACGATGTAGGCGGCCTCCGCCGCGGTCAGGTGGGTGTTGATGGGCACGTAGTACAAGCCGCTGCGTCGAGCCGCCCACATCACCGCGTGGATGTGCTCGTTGTTCTCCATCAGGATGGCGACCGTGTCACCCTCGCGCAGACCCGCCTGGCGGAACCGGTGCGCCAATCGATTGGCGCGGGCCTCGAGGTCGTCGAAGGTGATGACCGTCCCGGACGGGTACAGGATGACAGCAGGTTTGTCGGCGCCTCCGTGACCGGAAGTGTACGGGCGGATCTGCATGCGCAGACTGTACCGCCGCCGAACTTGACGGGTGTTAAGTGGTCGCGGCCGGCGATGGGCGAGCCCGGTGCGCGGCGTGCTTCACCAGCCATAATGCAGTCGGGTAGACCGCCTTTGACCCTGCCCCGATTCGCCGGCTGGACGGCTGATCAACCGATCCGCACGCCGCGGGCTCAGCCCGCTTCGGACAGCCGCTGCTTGAGCGCCTCGAACTCGTCGCGCACGCCGGTCGGCAGCTTCTCGCCGACGAAGTCGAACCACTCCTCGATCAGCGGCAGTTCCTCGCGCCACTCGGCGGCATTGACCGCCAGCGCCTGGGCCACCTCGTCGCTGCTGACGTCGAGCCCGTCCAGGTCGAGGTCCTCGGCCTTCGGCACGATCCCGATCGGGGTGTCCTGGCCGCCGGCCCGGTGCTCGATGCGGTCGACGATCCACTTGAGCACCCGGCTGTTCTCGCCGAAGCCCGGCCACAGGAAGCCGCCGTCGGCGTCGCGACGGAACCAGTTGACGAAGAACACCTTCGGCATCTTGGACTCGTCGGCGTTCTTGCCCAGGTCGAGCCAGTGCTGGAAGTAGTCGCCGACGTGGTAGCCCAGGAACGGCAGCATGGCCATCGGGTCGCGGCGCACGGTGCCGACCTTGCCCTCGGCGGCGGCGGTCTGCTCGCTGCCCATGGTGGCGCCCATGAACACGCCGTGCTGCCAGTCGCGCGCCTGCGTCACCAGCGGCACCGTGGTCTTGCGGCGGGCGCCGAAGAGGATGCCCGAGATCGGCACGCCCTGCGGGTCGTCCCACTCCGGGGCCAGGATCGGGCACTGCGACATCGGCGTGCAGTAGCGCGAGTTCGGGTGGGCGGCCTTCTCGTCGGACTCGGGCGTCCAGTCGCGGCCCTTCCAGTCGATCAGGTGCTGCGGGTCGCCCTCCAGGCCCTCCCACCACACGTTGTTGTCGTCGGTGAGTGCCACGTTGGTGAAGACGGTGTTACCCGCCTCGATGGTGCGCATGGCGTTGGGGTTGGACTTCCAGTTGGTGCCCGGTGCGACGCCGAAGAAGCCGAACTCGGGGTTGACCGCGTACAGCCGGCCGTCCTTGCCGAAGCGCATCCACGCGATGTCGTCGCCGAGCGTCTCGGCGCGCCAGCCTTCGATGGTGGGCTGCAGCATGGCCAGGTTGGTCTTGCCGCACGCCGACGGGAACGCCGCGGCGAAGTAGTACGCCTTGTTCTCCGGGGAGATGAGCTTGAGGATCAGCATGTGCTCGGCCAGCCAACCCTCGTCGTGGGCCATCGCCGAGGCGATCCGCAGCGAGTAGCACTTCTTGCCCAGCAGCGCGTTACCGCCGTAGCCGGAGCCGTAGCTCATGATCTCGCGGGTCTCCGGGAAGTGGGTGATGTACTTGGTTTCGCTGCACGGCCACGGCACGTCCTTCTGGCCCTCGTCCAGCGGCGCACCGACCGAGTGCAGCGCCTTGACGAAGAACCCGTCGTCGCCCATCTTCTCCAGGGCGGCCTTGCCCATCCGGGTCATCACCTTCATCGACATGACGACGTACTCGGAGTCGGTGATCTCCACACCCAGCTTCGGGTCGTCGGCGCCGAGCGGACCCATGCAGAACGGCACCACCCACATGGTGCGGCCACGCATGCAGCCGCGGTACAGGTCAGTCAAGGTGGCCCGCATCTCGGCCGGGTCCATCCAGTTGTTGGTGGGGCCGGCGTCGATCTCGCGCTCGGAGCAGATGAAGGTCCGCGACTCCACCCGCGCCACGTCCGACGGGTCGGACAGCGCCAGGTAGGAGTTGGGGTGCTTCTTCTCGTTCAGCTTCTTCAGGGTGCCGGCCTCGACCAGTTGCCCGGCCAGCCGGTTGAACTCCTCATCGGAGCCGTCAGCGAAAACCACCCGGTCGGGCTGGGTGAGCTCGGCAACCTCCTGCACCCATGACAGCAGGCCCTGGTGGTTCGTGGGTGCTGTGTCCAAACCGGGAATGGTCGCTGAGGTCATCGAACTCTCCTGGATTCGTTGCGTATCGGGCTGGTGCTGCTCGGTATGCCGTCGCCCACATAATTAAGGACTTGGTGGCGTTAACTACAGGTTATCGTGAGGAACTTGTCGGGGAAGTCTCGGGCGGGTATAAGCCTTCTCACAACAACGATTCAGAAGCTCCCGACGGGTCGCCATCTTCGCTCCTCGCAGCGGGTTTTTCGGTCTCCTCACCGCCGACGTCTTCGGCTGGACTTTCAGGCGGTTGTATACCCGGTTCTCCGAGTTCTGCACGCACGGCCTGCAGCGCGGCGGCGACGGCGGGCATCTCGCGATCCCGCGCGGCCGCGGCTCGCGCCGCCGCCAGCGCGTGCTCGCGCAGTTCGGTGTCGATGACGTCGACGGCGGCGGACGCTTGCGCGTTCTCGGCCTCGTCGTGGGCCAGCAACGCTTTGCTCAACAACGCCTCGGCGACCAGCACCCGGGTCGCGACCAGCTCCTCGACCACCGACCGCAGCGAGGATGTCGCGTCGCCCGCCCAGCGGTCCAGCAGCGCCCGGTCGCGCAGCAGGCCACGGATGTTGATCACCACGAAGGTGAGCGCCACCGAGATCGCGACGCACACCACGGCCGCGACGACGGCCAGTGCGGGGTTGAGCCGCGAGACCACGCCGCTCATCAGCCGGCTCAGCGTGAGCGCCACCCCGAGTCCGAACCCGACGCCGAGCAGGATCATCAACCAGGTTTCCTGCCGGCGCGGCTTCAGCGGCGGCGCCGAGACGTCCACCTCCGGGAGCTTCTCGAGCGCAGGCAGGTCCATCGGCACACCCACCACCCGTGCGATGTCGGCCAGTTGCGTGTCGGTGCCGTCGCTGACCTCGGCCACCACCTCGTCGAGCCGGGCGCGCGCGTGCGCCTCGAAGCCGGACATGTCGCCCCGCGACATTCCCGCCGCGTGTTCCTGCAGTTCGGTGCGCGCGGTCGCGCACCGGTTACGTGCGGAGTGGGACAACTGCACCCGGGCCTGCTGGATCTGACCGCGCAGCGTGATGGTGCGTTCGCTCTTGGCCTGGCGCCGCTCCTGCAACGCGGTGCTGCGTTCTTCGCGCAGCGCCTCGACCCGCGCCCGCCGGCCGGAGCCCTCGACGTCGCGGTCAAACCGCCCCTTGACCGCCCGTAAGCGAGAGTCCCACGCCCGCAACCTGTTTCGCCGCGCGAGGTCGGCGTCGTCGAGTTGCGCCGAGACGGCGTCGACCAGCTCGTCGACGTCCGGCTCACCCAGATCGGGCAGCGCCGCCGCACCCACCCAGAGCACCCGGCCATAGCGCGGCGCGTGCGCGGCCAGCGCGGCGCGGTTGGCGGCGACCACCTCACGCCAGGTGCGGTGCACGTCGATCTTGGACACCACCCCCACCACCGCGTCGGTGTGCTCGGTCGCGGCTTCCAGCAGGGCACAGTCGGAGCCCGTCAGGTGGGCCGCCGCGGACACGACGAACACCACCGCCATCGGCACCTCGCCGGGTCCCAGGTCCGTCGACTCCACGAACTTGTGCTGCGGCAGCCGCTCCCGCAGCGCCGCGGCCACCCCGCTCACCCCGGCCATCCACGGGCCGGTCACCAGCACCACGTCGCTGCGGTGAACGGCCGGCGGATCCAGGCCCGGCGCGACCGCTGCCACCAGGGCGTCCACCTGTGCGACGGGATCGTTGTTTCCCTCGCCGCTCACCAGGATTCCCCCGGCAGCGACGCGCAGGCCCGCGACCACAGCCGCAGCGATCCGCGGGCGACGTCCGCGGCGCAGGTGCGGTGCAGTTCGCTCACCGAGGCGCGGCTGTAGCGCTGCCATCGCACCGCGCGGGGCAGGTGCGCGGACGGGTCGCGATCCGCGTCGGCCAACCCGGAATTGTCCGCATCCAACCCGGCCGCCTCGGCCAGGTCCACGGCCGCCGCCATCCGGGCGACCACCGTGTCGTCGCGGGACAGGAATCCGCCGATCTGCTCGCCGAGCCCGCCCCCGCCCGCGCCCAGCGCCTCCAGTTCCCCGACGGCCTCGAGCACCCGCTGGTACCGAACCTCGGCGCCGAGCGCGCCGATCTTGGCCAGGACAGCGTCGACGCCGCTCATCCGGCGCAACAGGGTGCGCACTTGCGCCGGGGTCCTGCCCTGGCGGATGGCGGCGACCGCCAGCGCGGTGCCGAACAGGTCCAGGGTGTCCAGCAAGCGCTGACGCACGCCGGTCGGCACCGGGCCGTCCGCCGCCAGGAACCCGGCGAACGAGCCGTCGAGGCACGCGGCGGCGCCGGGATGAGTGGCCAGCGCATGTAGCGCTTCCCACAGACCGTCATCCAGGTCGTCGAGCGCGACCGCCAGCAGGCCGATCATCGGCTCCATGGGCACGCCGATCAGCACCGACAGATCGGCGCACCGCGCCCGCGCCGCCGCGACCGGCCCGTCGCCGCCCCGGCCCGACAACGAGCCCGCCAGATCGGCCTTGTTCAGCACCGCCACCACGGGGTGCTCGGCGGCCGCGATGGCGTGGGCGTCCTCGGGCTTGACCACCTCCGCGACCACGTAGACCACCGCGTCGGCGCCGGGGTCGGGCGCCGGCGACGGCACCGGGAGGTCGGCCGAGATCCCCGACGCGCTTCCGGCCCGGTCCAGGGCGCGGGCGACCGTGCGGCGACCGACGCCCCGGCGGCCGCGAACGACCACGCGCAGGGGCGCGGCGGCTCGCCGGGCGATCGCCGTCACGCGCGGGTCGACGAGGCCGTCGGCGAACCGGGCCAGCTCATCGACGAAACTCTGGTGTCCTTGTCCCCTCATATCCCGCCTGTCCGGTCCGAATGACCCGATCGCCCGGCCGGCTTTGCCGCTACTGCGTGCAGCGCCGGTGCCGGGCGGTCCCACCGAATGGTGGCATCCACGTCACCAAGATGCGAGCCACCGTTTATCAGTTACCAGTTGAAGGCAACTGTTGGATATCAATCCGGACCAGGGGCGGCTACATCCGGGGTTTATGGGCCACCATGGACAAATGCACGCGCAGCGCGGGGCGGCAATGCCTGCCGACACGCCGATCGGGGAATCGGGCCGCCCCGAGGCTCGCTATCTCCCGGCGACCGCGTTCCGGTCACGACGATCCGCCCTCTCCGATGCCCAGCGCCAGACCTGGGAACGGCGCTGGCCAGAACTCGGCCTGTCGGTGGGCGCTCCGGCCGACGAACCCGACGGCGACGAACCGCCGCTCGACACCCGCTCGTGGTTCGGCCGCCAGGCACCGCTGGTGCTCGAAATCGGTTGCGGCAGCGGTATATCGACGCTGGCGATGGCCAAGGACGAGCCCGATGTCGATGTGATCGCGGTGGAGGTCTACCGGCGGGGGCTGGCACAGTTGCTGTGCGCGATCGACCGCGACAACGTGAGCAACATCCGGTTGATCCGCGGCAACGCGCTCGACGTGCTGCAGCGGTTCATCGCCCCGGCCTCGCTGGCCGGGGTCCGCGTCTTCTTCCCCGATCCGTGGCCCAAGGCGCGGCATCACAAACGCCGGTTCCTGCAGCCGGGCACAGTTGGCTTGATAGCCAACCGGCTACTCCCCGGTGGTGTCCTGCATATTGCGACGGACCACGCCGGCTACGCCGAACACATCGCCGCCCTCAGCGCGGGCGAGTTCGGGCTGCGCCGGGCCGACCCCGGCGACCGGCTGCCCATCTCGACCGCCCGCCCGACCACCAAGTACGAGACGAAGGCCCAGGAAGCGGGCAGCGCCGTCACCGAGTTCGTTTGGGTTAGACGATGAGTAGGCGATGAGTGATGAGCCTGACTGAAGCGGCCGCCGCCGGAGCGGAACCCGCCGCGCCGCCGGCGGCGCTGTCCGGCGATGCCGTCGCGGCGCTGGGTGGTTTTTCGCCTCCGGGTGGGCGCGTGTTGCTGGTCTGGGACGCCCCCAACCTCGACATGGGCCTGGGTTCGATCCTGGGCCGCCGCCCGACGGCGCTGGAGCGCCCGCGGTTCGACGCGCTGGGCCGCTGGCTACTGTCCCGCACCGCCGAGGTCAGCGCCGAGCGCCCGGGCGTCGTGATCGAGCCCGAGGCCACCGTCTTCACCAACATCGCGCCGGGCAGCGCCGACGTCGTCCGGCCCTGGGTGGACGCCCTTCGGAACGTGGGGTTCGCGGTGTTCGCCAAACCGAAGATCGACGAGGACAGCGACGTCGACCGCGACATGCTGGCCCATATCGACCTGCGCCGCACCGAAGGGCTGGCGGCTCTGGTGGTGGCTTCGGCCGACGGCCAAGCGTTCCGCCAACCGCTGGAGGAGATCGCCCGAACCGGAATCAGCGTCCAAGTGATCGGATTTCGCGAACATGCGAGTTGGGCGCTAGCGTCGGATACCTTGGACTTCGTTGACCTAGAGGACATCGCCGGCGTCTTCCGGGAACCGTTGCCGCGGATCGGACTAGATTCGCTGCCTGATCAGGGTGCGTGGCTGCAGCCGTTCCGGCCGCTGTCAGCGCTGTTGACCGCGCGTGTGTGACACTGGAAAACCAGTGCGCGGGTCGTTGACGATCCAGTAAGGAGCTTGCGTGTTCGCCTGGTGGGGTCGAACTGTGTACCGATATCGGTACATCGTGATCGGGGTCACGGTAGCTCTGTGTCTTCTCGGCGGCGGTTTCGGAATCAGCCTGGGCAAGCATGTTACACAGAGCGGCTTCTACGACGAAGGCAGTCAATCCGTCAAGGCCTCGGTGCTGGGTGACCAGACCTACGGCCGTGACCGCACCAGCCACGTCGTGGCCACGTTCACCGCTCCCGACGGAAAAACGGTCGATGATTCGGCGTGGCGGGACAAACTCGTCGCCGAACTCAACAAGTTCAAGACCGATCATCCCGACCAGGTCGTCGGCTGGGCCGGCTGGCTGGCGGCTCCGGACAGCACCAACCCGCTCATCAAAGGAATGGTCAGCGACGACAAGAAGCACACCTTCGTCAGCGTTCCGCTGAAGGGCGACGACGACGACACCATCCTCAACAACTACAAGGCCGTCGCACCGGATCTGCAAAAACTCAATGGCGGCACGGTCCAACTCGCCGGCCTCGAGCCGATCGCCAACGCCCTGACGGGGACCATCGCCACCGACCAGCGCCGCATGGAGGTCCTTGCGGTGCCGCTGGTGGCGGTGGTGCTGTTCCTGGTCTTCGGCGGTGCGGTCGCCGCCGGCCTGCCGGCCATCGTGGGCGGCCTGAGCATCGCGGGCTCGCTGGGCATCCTGCGGCTTGTCGCTGTGTTCGGGCCGGTGCACTTTTTCGCCCAGCCGGTGGTCTCGCTGATCGGTCTGGGTATCGCCATCGACTACGGGCTTTTCGTGGTGAGCCGGTTCCGGGAGGAGATCGCCGAGGGCTACGACACCGAGGCCGCGGTGCGGCGCACCGTCATGACGGCCGGCCGGACCATCATCTTTTCGGCCGTGCTGATCATCGCGTCGAGCGCCAGCCTGCTGGTGTTTCCGCAGGGCTTCGTGCATTCGCTGACGTACGCGATCTTTGCCGCGGTCGGCCTCGCGGCGTTGCTGTCGATCACGTTCCTGCCGGCGTGCCTGGGCATCCTCGGCCGCCACGTCGACGCGCTCGGCGTGCGGACCGCGTTCCGAATTCCGTTCCTGCGGAACTGGAAATATTCGCGTGCGTACCTGAACTGGCTCGCCGATCGGCTGCAGAAGACCAAGACCCGCGAAGAGGTCGAGGCCGGCTTCTGGGGCAAATTAGTCAACTGGGTGATGAAGCGGCCGCTCGCGTTCGCCATCCCGATCGCCGTGGGCATGATCTTGCTGGTCATTCCGCTGGCCAACCTCTCGTTCGGCGGCATGAGCGAGAAATACCTGCCGCCGAACAATCCGGTGCGCATGGGACAGGAGCACTTCGACAAGCTCTTCCCCGGCTACCGGACCGAACAGTTGACGGTGGTGATCCAGAGCGACAACCACAGCAAGGTGACCGACCAGCAGGTTGCCGAAATCCGCAACAGGATTTCCTCGATCAGCGGGTTCACCGACAAGACGTGGGAGGAGCGGGCCTGCCCGATCATCGCCGACAATCCCTGCGTCGCCGGCCCGAACGGGACGTCTCAGCCCAAGGACGGCTCGGTGCGGGTGATCCAGGACGGCCTGGTCAACAAGAACGATGCCGCCAAGAAGATCACCGAACTGCGGGCGATATCACCCCCGAAGGGGCTGAACATCTATGTCGGCGGTACGCCGGCGCTGGAACAGGACAGCATCCACAGCCTGGCCGCGAAGGGTCCGTTGATGCTGGTGCTCCTTCTCAGCGCCACGCTGCTGTTGATGTTCCTGGCCTTCGGGTCGGTGGTGTTGCCGGTCAAGGCGGTGGTGATGAGCGCGCTCACACTCGGGTCCACGATGGGCATTTTGACGTGGATCTTCGTCGACGGGCACTTCTCGACCTGGCTGAATTTCACGCCAACCCCTCTGATGGTGGTGGTCATCGCGCTGGTCGTCGCCGTCGGATTCGGTCTGGCCACCGACTACGAGGTATTCCTGGTGTCCCGGATGGTCGAGGCGCGCGAACGCGGCATGTCGACCGCAGAGGCCATCCGGATCGGCACCGCGACCACCGGACGCCTGATCACCGCCGCCGCGCTGGTGCTGGCCGTGGTCGCCGGATCGTTCGTGTTCTCCGACCTGGTGTTGATGAAGTATCTGGCGTTCGGTCTGATGGCCGCCCTGCTGCTGGACGCGACCGTCGTCCGGATGTTCCTGGTGCCGTCGGTGATGAAGTTGCTCGGCGACGATTGCTGGTGGGCGCCGCGCTGGGCCCGTCGGCTGCAGAACAAGATCGGGCTGGGCGAGATCGACCTGCCCGACGAGCGCAAGCGGCCGACGCTCAACGGCCGGCCCGCGCGGCCGCCGGTGGCGGCCAGCCTGGTCGCCGCGGCGCCGCGCCAACCGCACGACCCCAGCCATCCCGGCCCGCTGGAGCCATCGCGCCCGGCGCGCCCGGGACTGGCCGCCCCGCCCGAGCCCAGGCCCGCCCGGGAACCGTCCTCGAGCACGGCGAAGACGCGATCCGGGGCGGACGACAGCGTGAACACCACCCGCATCCCGGCCCGGCCCAGCCAGCCGACCGAAGCCAAGACGGCGCGGTTCGCGGCCCAGGCACCGAAGCGGCCCCCGGCACCTGCGTCGCCGCCATCCGGCGATCAGACCCGCGCCATCCCCGTCCCCGGCAACCGTTCCGACGACGCCGACAGCGACGCCGCCGAACCCACCACCGCCCTGCCGATCGCGCGGCCGGAGGGCTCGGGGAGCAGCGACTCCACTGCGGCGGGCGAGCAGGTGAACTCGCACGGCCGGGCCGAGAACGGCGACCCGGCGCGGCAGCGGCGCCGCTCCGGGGGCGGGCTGTCCGCGGCGGATCTGCTGCGTCGCGAGGGACGTTTATAGGCAGGCGCCTCGGCTGACGCGGTATCAGCCGGAGCCGTCCCCGGGTTTGTCCGGTTCGACCTGCAGCACGGCGTTCTTCTCGTCCGCCTCCTCGGTCTGTTTTTCGGCCGCCGCCTCGGGATTCGGCGCCAGCAGCACCCGGGACGCGTTGTTGAGGAATGCGACCGTCGGGACGGCCAGCAGGGCGCCGACGATCCCGGCGAGCACACCACCGGTGGCAATGGCCAGCACCACGGCGAGCGGGTGAATCGAGACCGCGCGGCCCATCACCAGCGGTTGCAGCAGGTGGGCCTCGACCTGGTTGACCGCGATCAGCACGCCCAGCGTGATGAGCGCGTACACGATCCCCTTGGCCAACAGGGCGACCACCACGGCCAGCAGGCCCGAGATCAGCGCACCGATCAGCGGGATGAAGGCACCCAGGAACACCAAGGAGGCCAGCGGCAGCGCCAGCGGGATGCCCATGATCGCCAAGCCGGCACCGACCCCGGCCGCGTCGGTCAGCGCCACCAGAAAGGTGGCCCGCACATACCCGATCAGCGACCCGTACCCGGCGTTGCCGGCCTCGTGCACCCGGTCGCGGACGTCGGACGGGATGATCTGGACAACGTACTGCCAGATGTTGCGCCCCCCGTAGAGAAAGAAGATCAGGGTGAACAGCACCAGCACCGCCGCCGTGACCAGCTCCGTGACGGTCGCCGCGGTTGACAGCGCGCCGCTGGTCAGTTTCGCCTGATTGTTGTGCAGCGCCTCGATCGCGGCGTTGCCCGCGCTGTCGATCTGTTCGCTGCGCAGATGCGTCGGCCCGTTGATCAGCCACCGGCGGGTCGACTCGATGCTCTGCGTCACCTGTTCGGTCAGGCCGGGCAGGCCGTCGATGAACTGCAGGATGACGAACGCCAGGATGCCGCCCAGGATCGCGAAGCCGCCCAGCAGCACCAGCGCCACCGCGCCGCCGCGGGGCAGGCCCCGCCGGTCCAGCCAGTCGACCACCGGCACCAGCAACGCGCTCAACAGCAGCGCCACCAGCACCGGAACGACGATGACTTCGAGTTTGTTGATCACCCACAACAGGGCGACCGCGGCGGCCAGTATGACGAGCAAACGCCACGCCCAGGCTGCGGTCTTGCGTATTACGGGTTCGACCGAGGCGTCGTCGACGTTTGCTGACATCTGGCCAGCCTATCGGCCGCCGCGCTGCTCCGAACCTGTTCCGAGGCTCCTGCGGGTCGCCCGCGGCCGTCGGAGCCGGCACGATCCGGTTACGACGGCGACACAGTCGGCGGCGCGCAGCGATCGCCGCGCCACCTGCACCGTTACCCTAAACCACGTGTCGCACGACGCGCCCGCCCGCAATCTCGACTTCCCGCGCGAACAAACCCCGCGCGGGAAGTACTGGTGGGTGCGGTGGGTCATCCTCGGCATGGTTGCCAGCGTGCTTGCCGTCGAGGTTTCGCTGGGCTGGGATCAGCTGGCCAAAGCCTGGATGAGCCTGTACGAGGCGAACTGGTGGTGGTTGCTCGCGTCGGTGGTGGCTGCGGCCGCGTCGATGCACAGCTTTGCTCAGATCCAGCGAACCTTGCTCAAGTCGGCCGGGGTGCACGTCAAGCAATTGCGCTCGGAGGCCGCGTTCTATGCCGCCAACTCGCTGAGCACCACGCTGCCCGGCGGACCCGTGCTGTCGGCGACCTTCCTGTTCCGCCAGCAGCGGCTCTGGGGAGCCTCGACGGTGGTGGCGTCGTGGCAGCTGGTGATGTCCGGCGTGCTGCAGGCGGTGGGATTGGCTTTGCTCGGGTTGGGCGGGGCTTTCCTGCTGGGCGCGAAGAACAACCCGTTCTCGTTGCTGTTCACCCTCGGTGGCTTCGTCGCGCTGCTGCTCCTGGCGCAGGCGGTGGCGTCGCGGCCGGAGCTGATCGAGGGCATCGGCAGCCGGGTTCTGGCGTGGGTCAACTCGGTTCGCGGCAGGCCGGCGGACACCGGCCGGGACAAGTGGCGCGAGACACTCATGCAGCTCGAATCGGTCAGCCTGGGCCGGCGCGACCTGGGGGTGGCGTTCGGGTGGTCGATGTTCAACTGGATCGCCGACGTCGCCTGCCTCGGCTTCGCCGCCTACGCCGCCGGGGACCACGCGTCGGTGGCCGGGCTGACGGTGGCCTACGCGGCCGCCCGCGCGGTCGGCACCATCCCGCTGATGCCCGGTGGCCTGCTGGTCGTCGAGGCGGTGCTGGTGCCGGGGCTGGTCTCGAGTGGGATGTCGCTGTCGAGCGCGATCTCGGCCATGCTGATCTACCGGCTGATCAGCTGGCTGCTCATCGCCGCGGTCGGCTGGGTGGTGTTCTTCTTCGTGTTCCGCACCGAGAACGTCGCGGACTCGGACGACGATCCGATCACGGGTCCGCTGCCCATCGTGCAGCTGCCGAGCGATCCGTCCGCCGACCCGACCGATGCCGCCCTGCAGGGGCCGTTACCGCCCGACCGGAATCCGGAAATCGACGACTAGCAACTAGCCGATGGTGTTGCCGCGCGGCGGGCCCGGGAGCGGGTTGGTCACGACGGGAGGAGCCGGCTGCGGCGCGGCGTGCGAGCCGCCCGTCCCGCCCAGCGGCGAGGCGCCCGCGGGGTTACCGGGCAACGCGCCGGCCGCGCCTTGGGCCTGCTGCATCATGCCCATCGCCTGGGGGATCGAAATCGGCAGCTTGCACTGCAGCGACAGGTTCGTCAGCGGCTGCGCGATCGACGTCATATCGCCGGCGACCTTGGGGTTGGCGTCGAAGTAGGACTTCAGCCCGTTCAACGACTGCGGCCCGGCCTGCTGCTGCAGCATCGAGGTCATCGTCTGGTTGGTCTCCGGGTGCGAATCCAGGTAGTCACCCATCGACTTGGAGACCGAACCGATCGTCCGGGCGACCTCGCTGGCCGCGCACGGGTCGTTGGCGCCGGTCGCCGGCGGCCCGGCGAGCACCGCGAGGGCGGCGCCGGGCACGGTGGCGGCGATGAGCCCGGCGAAGATTCTGCGACGCCGTCCAGCGCTGCCTGTCGTCATGGGTAACTCCTTACAGTTTGCGGCGGCCCGCCAAAAGTCGGCGCCTCGCAAACGGCTGCAATACACGGCCCCACGATCGCCGCGTTCCCCCGCATCCCCCGGGGCCCCGCTGGGCCAACCGACATCCTGCCATCGCCGATATCACCCCTGCCAGCCCGGAACTGCGTATGTGACCGACATCCCGCGTGATCACCGGTTCACAACGACTTCGCAGCGTCTTGGCAACGACGCTGTCACCGCAGCTCAGGAACTAGATAAGCCCACATAAAGCACAGCTTGCTGCGGTATCGTCGCCTGCACGCGTTACGCGAGAACCGGGGAGCGAGAAAAATCCAGCAGTTAATGATGCGCCTCAGCCGCAGCCTGCGTAAGTACCGCTGGTTGGTCTTCACAGGCTGGTTGCTGGCATTGGTTCCGGCGGTCTACCTGGCGCTGACGCAGTCCGGCAACCTCACCGGCGGTGGTTTCGACGTGGCCGGATCCCAGTCGTTGGCGGTGCACGACAAACTCGAGGAGCTCTACCACGACCAGGGCGGATCGTCGCTGGCGCTGGTGGCCGCCCCTCGCGCCGACGCCAGCTACCAGGACATGAACGACGCGGTGGCACAGCTGAGGCGACTCACCGACGAGGTCCCGGGCACCGCGGAGATCCCCAACCCGACCCAGCGTCCACCGCAGCCCGACCGGCCGTACGTGCTGTCGGTGCGGCTGGATTCCCGTAACACCAGCGACGTCGCCAAGAAGCTGCGCACGAAGGTCGGCATCAAGGGCGATCAACCCGGGCAGACCGCGAATGGGCGGGTCCGGCTCTACGTCATCGGGCAGGGCGCGCTGAGCGCGGCCGCGGCCGCCAACACCAAGCACGACATCGCCGCCGCCGAGAAGTGGAATCTGCCGGTCATCCTGATCGTCCTGCTCGCCGTGTTCGGGTCACTGGCCGCCGCGGCGATCCCCCTCGCGCTGGGCGTCTGCACGGTCGTGGTGACCATGGGCCTGGTTTACCTGCTGTCCGCGTACACCACGATGTCGGTGTTCGTCACCTCGACGGTGTCCATGTTCGGAATCGCTCTCGCCGTGGACTATTCGCTGTTCATCTTGATGCGCTTCCGGGAGGAACTGCGGACCGGGCGCCAGCCCCGCGAGGCCGTCGACGCCGCGATGGCCACCTCCGGGCTGGCCGTGGTGTTGTCCGGGGCGACCGTCATCGCCTCCCTCACCGGGATCTACGTGATCAACACCCCGGCCCTGAAATCGATGGCCACCGGCGCGATCCTGGCCGTCGCGGTGGCGATGTTGACCTCGACGACCCTGACGCCGGCGGCGCTGGCCACGTTCGGGCGGGCGGCCGCCAAGCGGTCGGGCTTCCTGCACTGGTCGCGGCGGCCCGAAAGCACCCAGTCGCGGTTCTGGAACCGGTGGATCGGGTGGGTGATGCACCGACCGTGGATGTCCGCGCTGGGGGCATCGTTTGTGCTGCTCGTCATGGCCGCGCCGGCGGCATCAATGGTGTTGGGCAACAGCCTGTTACGTCAGTTCGACTCGTCCCACGAAATCCGCGCCGGGGTCGGTGCGGCGGCCCAGGCGCTCGGTCCGGGCGCGCTGGGCCCGATCCGGGTGCTGATCGACTTCCCCGACGGCGGCGCGGCCTCGCCCGAACACAGCCACACCGTCGGCGCGGTCCGCCAGCGGATGACGCAGGCACCCAACATCGTGTCGGTGTCGCCGCCCCAGTTCGCCGAGGACAACGGCAGCGCGCTGCTGTCCGCCGTGTTGTCGGTGGACCCCGAGGACATGCGCGCCCGCCAAACCGTGGGCTGGATGCGCGCCGAGCTACCGAAGGTCCCCGCGGCGGGAACGGCACGCGTCGACGTCGGCGGCCCGACCGCGCTGATCAAAGACTTCGACGACCGGGTGTCGGCGACCGAACCGTTGGTGCTGGGCTTCGTCGCGCTGATCGCGTTCGTGATGCTGTTGGTCTCCATCCACTCGGTGTTCCTGGCGCTCAAGGGCGTCCTGATGACGTTGCTGTCGGTCGCGGCCGCCTACGGCAGCCTGGTGATGGTGTTCCAGTGGGGGTGGCTGAAGGATCTCGGCTTCGCCCAGATCAGCTCGATCGACAGCACCGTTCCCCCGCTGGTGCTCGCGATGACCTTCGGGTTGTCGATGGACTACGAGATCTTCCTGCTCACCCGCATCCGGGAGCGGTTCCTGCATTCCGGTAACACCCGTGATGCGGTGGCGTACGGCGTCAGCACCAGCGCCCGAACCATCACCAGCGCGGCGCTGATCATGATCGCGGTGTTCGTCGGCTTCGCGTTCGCCGGCATGCCGCTGGTGGCCGAGATCGGTGTGGCGTGCGCGGTCGCGATCGCGGTGGACGCCACCGTGGTGCGGCTGGTGATGGTTCCGGCGTTGATGGCGATGTTCGCCCAGTGGAACTGGTGGCTGCCGGCGTGGCTGTCCCGCGTTCTGCCGTCCGTCGACTTCGACAGGCCGCTGCCGGAGGTCGACCTCGGCGACGTCGTGGTCATCCCCGACGACATCTCGGCGCTGGTGGCGCCCAATGCCGACCTGCGGATGGTGCTCAAGTCCGCGGCCAAGCTCAGGCACCTGGCACCCGACGCCATCTGTGTGACCGATCCGCTGGCCTTCAGTGGCTGCGGGCACAACGCCGGCCAGACGTCGGCGGGCCCTGACGACGACCGGACCCGCGGCCGGGGGCCCGGGCAGATCCCGCACCAGGTCGCCCTGAGCGAGGCGAAGCTCGCGGTCGGGGTGGCCCCGGGTGAGAAGAAGACCACCACCAACGGCCATACCAATGGTTCGTCGGGAGCCAAGAAGCTGGTCGGCGGCCTGACGTCGCGCAACGGCATCGCCAAAGCCATCGCCGGGACGGGCCGGCCGGTTCATCCGGTGACGCTGTGGCGGGGTCGGCTCTCGGTCGCGATCGACGCGCTCGAGACGGACCCGGACGCCGAGCAGGCGGGGGCCACCGACCGGCCGAAATACGCGCGGCGCAGCCCGGTGGAGACCACCAACGTGCAGCTGCCCACCGGCGACCGGTTGCTGGTCCCGACCGGCGCGGAGACCCTGCGTCTCAAGGGCTACCTGATCATGTGCCGTAACAGTCGCCGCGATTATGCCGACTTTGCAGACATGGTCGATTCGTTGGAGCCCGAGACCGCGGCGGTGGTGCTCGCCGGAATGGACAGGTATTACTGTTGTGGATCATCCAGGCGGCAATGGATCGCCACCCAGTTGGTCCGTCGACTCGCAGATCCCGATCCGTGCGACTACCCGGAAGAGCAGGGGCCGGAAGCCGACGCCAACTCGGACTGGGAGGGGATCAGGGAGCGCTGCCTGTCCGTGGCGGTGGCGATGCTGGAGGAGGCGAGGTGACGTTGGCACCCGACCGACGCCCCCCACCGCCGCCCCGCCGGCCGGCCGCTGAGCAGCGCAACCGCGGCAACGCGCCATCCGGATCCGTTCCGGACCTCGACCAGCCGGTGGAGTTCTGGCCGACCGCCGCCATCCGTTCCGCCCTGCAGGGCGGTGACATCGCC
Organism: Mycobacterium sp.; assembly: GCF_004298145.1. Classification (GTDB taxonomy): domain Bacteria; phylum Actinomycetota; class Actinomycetes; order Mycobacteriales; family Mycobacteriaceae; genus Mycobacterium. The sequence goes on along the minus strand of NZ_SCRH01000030.1, from coordinate 160,912 downwards.
ACCTGGAAGCGCATCGCCGGCGCGTTGAAGCGCGACCCGTACGGGCGCACCGCCCGCCAGGTCGAAGAGGTCCTCGCAGGCACCCGGCCCTACGGCATCGCCAAGGCGCTGTGGGAGGTGCTCGAGCGCGCCCGCATCCACCTGGACGCCAACGAGCGCGCCGAGGTGGCTCGCCACGTGCGGCTGCTGATCGACCGATCGGGCCTGGCCCAGCAGGAATTCGCGTCCCGCATCGGGGTCAGCACCGAGGAGCTGGGCGGCTATCTCGACGGCAGCACCAGCCCGACGGCCGCGCTGATGATCCGGATCCGCCGATTGTCGGATCGGTTCGTCAAGGTGAACTCCGGTCGCTCGGCCGAATCCAACTGATCGTCATCTGATCGGCAGCACGTCGGCGACGAGCCAGTCGCTGCCGCGCTTGGTCAGCGTCACCCGCAGGGCGGGCGCCGCCTGGCTGGGCGGTTGTCCCGGCGCACTCTGTGTCACGCGCAGGATCACCGCCACGCTGGCCGCTGACGGCCCGAGGGCCTCGACGCCGGCCGACACCGTGGCGGCTTGGGCGGTGACGTTGTGCTGGCCCAGCTCGGCGCTGGACTTGGTGTACTGCTCCTTGAACGCGTCGGCGTGCTCGGGGACGACCATGGCCGTGGCCCGGTCGATGGAATCGGTCGGGGCGGCGGGGCTGAACGACGCCATGGCCTCCGCCATGCCGGTGGCCATCCGCACGACCTTGCGGGTGTCATCGGTGAAGTCGCGGTCCGTCTTCGTCCAGTGCGTGTACCCGGTCGCGACGGCCGCCGCCAGGGCGGCCGTGCACAGCAGGACAACCGCCAACCGCAGCCCCGGTGCGTCGTCGTCGGTGCCGAGGCTGACCGAATCGCGGTGCAGCAGCCAGAAGTTGACGCCGACCCCCTCCACGATCAGCAGGACCAGCACCGAGCAGGCCGACACCCACCACAGTGGCCAGCCGAGCACCACCCCGATGGCCAGCAACGCGGCGATCGCGGCCAGTGGGGCCGCGATGTCGAAGGCGAAGAGCCGCCAGATGTTTCTCATCGGATCGAAGCCAGCCCGGAGATCATCAGCTTGCCGTCCACGTCGGAGACGTCCAGCCGCAGGCTCCAGTGCACAGTCTGCGGCTTGGCGCCGACGTTTTCGCTGACCGACGTGGCGACCAGCATGACCGAATCGGTTCGGCTGGCGAACGGCGGCAACTTGGTGGTCACTATCTCTCTTGGAGGCCGTGCCCCCTCCGGCCGGGGGTCCAGGTCACGGTGCACGGTTTCGATCGCCACGGCGTCGATCCGCCCGATGCTCTTGGACTGCAGTTTCTCCACCACAGCCCGGTAGGGCTGCACGGCGGCGTCGAAGTCGGCGTTGAGCTCGCCGACCGTGCCGTCGTGCAGCCGCTGCAGGCTGGCGGCGACGTTGGCGCTGTTCATGTTGATCAGCACATTCGTCCACTCGGCGGCGGTCTGCATGACGCGGCTCAGATGGCCGCGTTCGGCGATCTGGTCGCGGTGGCCGGACCAGATGAAGACGCCGAGCACCACCGCGGCCACCGACAGCGCGCCGAGAACCGTTGAGGCGACGCCGTAATGGGAGAGGATCCCGCCGCCGGACTCGGGGCCCGATTCGGGGCCGTCGGCGTTCGAGTCCGTGTCGTCGTCGGGGTCGACGTCAACGGAATCTTCTTCGGCTCCTGGCTCGGTTCGCTCGCCCTCGGACATGGCCCGATCGTTGCACCCGGGAAAGATGGAAGGATGGCGGGGTGACGAATACGGCCATCCGCTCGGGCATCGACCTGAGCTTTGTCGATGACAGCATCCGCCCCCAAGACGACCTGTTCGGCCACGTCAACGGCCGCTGGCTGGCCGAATACGAGATACCGGCGGACCGGGCCACCGACGGGGCCTTCCGGCAGCTGTACGACCGCGCCGAGGAGCAGGTGCGTGACCTCATCGTCGAGTCCAGCCAGCAGGGTTCGGCCACCGCCGACGCCGACGCGCAACGCATCGGCGACCTCTATGCCAGCTTCCTCGACGAAAAGACGGTGGAGCACCGCGGCGTGCGGCCGCTGCTCGACGAGATGGCGGCGATCGACGACGCCGTCGATGCGGACGCGCTGGCCACCGCCCTGGGCGCCCTGCAGCGCACCGGCGTGGGCGGCGGCGTCGGGATGTATGTGGACACCGACGCCAAGAACTCGGCCCGTTACCTGGTGCACTTCACCCAGTCCGGGCTCGGGTTGCCCGACGAGTCCTACTACCGCGACGAGCAGCACGCCGAGGTGCTTCAGGCCTATCCCGGACACATCGCGCGGATGTTCGGCCTGGTGTATCGGGGGGCATCCCCCGGGGAACTGGAAGCCCACACCCGGACCGCCGAGCGCATCGTCGCGCTGGAGACCAAACTCGCCGAGGCGCACTGGGATGTGGTCAAACGCCGCGATGCCGACCTCACCTACAACCTGCGCACGTTCGACCAATTGCGCGACGAGTCGGTGGGCTTCGACTGGGTCGCCTGGGCCGCCGCGCTCGGCACCGGCGCCGACGCGTTCGCGGAGGTCGTTGTGCGCCAACCGGATTACATCCGGGCATTCGCCGAGCTGTGGCGCAACGAAGACCTCGAGGTGTGGAAGAGCTGGGCGCGGTGGCGGCTGATCCGCGCCCGCGCCTCCTGGCTGACCGACGACCTGGTGGCCGCGGACTTCGACTTCTACGGCCGCCGGCTGACCGGCACCGAGCAGATCCGGGACCGGTGGAAGCGGGCGGTGTCGCTGGTCGAGAGCCTGATGGGCGATGCCGTCGGAAAGCTTTACGTGCAGCGGTATTTCCCGCCCGACGCCAAGGCCCGCATCGATGAGCTGGTGAGCAATCTGCGTGCGGCCTACCGGATGAGCATCAACGACCTGGAGTGGATGACGCCGCGGACCCGGGAGCGCGCGCTGGCCAAGCTGGATAAGTTCACCGCCAAGGTCGGCTACCCGGCGAAATGGCGGGACTACTCCGCGCTGGTGATTGACCGCAGCGACCTCTACGGCAACTACCGACGCGGGTACGCCGTCAACCACGACCGTGAGTTGGCCAAGCTGGGCGGCCCGGTGGACAAAGACGAGTGGTTCATGACCCCGCAGACGGTCAACGCGTACTACAACCCCGGGATGAACGAGATCGTGTTCCCGGCGGCCATTTTGCAGCCGCCGTTCTTCGACGCCGAGGCCGACGACGCCGCCAACTACGGCGGTATCGGCGCGGTGATCGGGCACGAGATCGGCCACGGCTTCGACGACCAGGGCGCCAAGTACGACGGTGACGGAAACCTGGTCGACTGGTGGACCGATGCCGATCGGACCGAATTCGGCTCCCGCACAAGGGCTCTCATCGAGCAGTACGACACGTATACGCCGCGGGGGTTAACGGGTGGCCACCACGTGAACGGCGCGTTCACCGTCGGGGAGAACATCGGCGATCTGGGCGGGTTGTCGATCGCGCTGCTGGCCTACCAGTTGTCGCTGAACGGGCGGCCCGCTCCCGTCATCGACGGCCTGACCGGCGTGCAGCGCGTGTTTTACGGCTGGGCCCAGGTGTGGCGCACCAAATCCCGTGACGCCGAAGCGATCCGGCGCCTTGCGGTGGATCCACACTCGCCACCGGAGTTCCGCTGCAATGGCGTGCTGCGCAACATGGACGCGTTCTATGACGCCTTCGACGGCGCCGACACCGGTGCGCTGTTCCTGGAGCCGCACAGCCGGGTCAAGATCTGGAACTGATGCCGGCGGGCACCGGGGCGGCCTCGATGCGCGCCGGCACGTGTTTGTGCCACGGCGTGCCGGCGTAGGGGTCGCGCCATTCGGTCGAGGTGAGCGTGTTCGGGGCGACACCGGGAACGACGGTGTGGCCGTCGTCGTCGATGTAATCGAGCCCAAAACCGTTGGGCAGAGCGGCATGACCGGCGAGCATGGTCTCGGTGATCTCGACGGTGGCCTCGGCGCTGCCGGCCGCGGTGCTGATTCGCGCCCGGCGTCCGTCGACCAGACCGAGGGCCTGCGCGTCTTCGACGCTGACCCGCAGCGCGCCCTCGGCGTCGCGTTTGCGCCAGGACGGGTCGCGGAAGATGTCGTTGGCGGTGTAGGCGCGCCGCTCCCCCACCGACAGCACGATCGGGAAATCCGGGGTGGTCAGCTCGGACGGGGCGCGCGTCAGCGCCCTCAATTCGTCGAGCATCGACGGGATTTCCAGCGCGATCTTGTGGTCGGAGTGGCTGATCAACGCGAAGTCGTCCGCGTAGTTGTGGACGGTGAACGTCACCCCCGAGGGGTTGTCCAGGATCGCATCGAACAGCGCGTTGCCGTCGGCGTGACCGGCGCGCCGCACGGCGTCCGGGTAGCTCATCGCGGTCTTCTGGGCCAGCCCCCACAGCGCGGCCGCACCGCGCAGCCCGTCCGGCAGTGTGGGCCCGAGCGTCTCGTAGAGCACATACGGAAGCAGCTGCGCCACCGTCGGATTGGCCGCAACGGCGGTGAGGAACGCCTCGGCGTACGCCGGGAGTCCGCGCTGGGCGGCGTCGGACAGCGGCCGCAGCTCCGCGTCGTCGACCACACCGAGCGCCCGCACCAGCCGGGCCCAGATCTCGGGCTCGGGCAGTGTTCCCGGCAGGGGCTCCAGCAGCGGGCGGCGCAGCTGGAAAGTGTTGTGCGGGAATTCCAGGTTGAAGAAGGTGGCCTCCGGCTTCTCGAATTGGGACGCGGCCGGTAGCACGTAGTGGGCGAGCCTGGCGGTCTCGGTCATCGCGACGTCGATGACCACCATCAGTTCCAGCGCCTGGAACGCTTCGCGGCAGGCGGCCGAATTGGCCAGTGAATGAGCGGGATTGCTGCTCTCCACGATCATCGCCCGGAAGCGGTCCGGGTGGTCGGTCAGGATTTCCTCGGGAACCACATTGCTGGGCACCAGCCCGGAGATGATGGGAGCGCCGGTGACGGGTGTGCGGCCGGAGAACTGGCCGAACAGCGGCGCGAACGACGAATGCAGGTGTTGGCCACCCTTTTTCGCGAAGTTGCCGGTGAGGACCCACAGCAGCTTGTTCAGGTAGGAGCACAGCGTGCTGTTGGGCGCCTGTTGCACGCCGAGATCCTCGAAGACCGACACGCTCGCGGCGGTGCCGACACGCCGGGCCGCCGCGCGCAGCAGTTCCTCGTCGACCCCGCAGCGCTGCGCGTAGTCGGCCACCGCAACCTCGCGCAACGCGTCGCGGACGGTGTCGGCGCCGCGCACGCGCTCGGCGAGAAACGTCTCGTCGCATAGGTTTTCCTGGACGAGGACGGCGGCAAGCGCCGCCAGGCACCACGCGTCGGTACCGGGCCGCACGCGCAGGTGGAAGTCGGACATCTTGGCCGTGTCGGTGACGACGGGATCGATGACGATCATCGACCGGGCCGGATCTTTGGCGATCTCGTTGAGCACCACCCGGGCGCGCGGAAAGCTCTGCGACATCCACGGGTTCTTGCCGACGAACACCGCCACCTCGGTGTGCTCGAACTCGCCCCTGGTGTGGCCGCCGTACAACTGCCCGTCTACCCAGGCTTCACCGGTTTTCTCCTGCGCCAACGCATTCGAGCGGTAGCGCGAGCCCAGCGCCTTCAGGAAGGCGCCGCTGTACGCCCCGCCCAGGTGGTTGCCCTGCCCGCCGCCACCGTAGTAGAAGATCTTGTCCCCGCCGTAGGTGTCGCGAATGTGTGTGAACCCCTCGGCGATCTCCACGATCGCGGTGTCCCAATCGATTTCCTCGTAGCTGCCGTCGCCGCGGCGGCGCAGCGGGGTCCGCAGCCGGGTGCGGTTGTTCTGATAGTGGTCCAGCCGCAACGCTTTGTTGCAGGTGTAGCCCTGCGATGCCGGGTGCGCCTTGTCGCCGCGGATGCGGGCCAGCCGGCGATCGTCGACTTGAACCACGATGCCGCAGTTGCATTCGCACAGGATGCATGCGCTGGATTGCCATTCACCGGTCATTGCGGGACATCCTCTCCGGTCACCTGATAGGCCCCCAGGTGGGACGGGGTCGCCGACAGCAGCTCGCGCACCTGACGGCGGACGACGTCGAGGGGCATCAGGTCGCGGCGCACCCGCGCCAGAACAATCGCGCCCTCGAGCGCGGTGGTGGCCAGGACCGCCAAGTCGCCCGCCCGTTCCCGGGCCATCCCGTCGGCGATGAAGCGCTGTGCGATCAGGTCGGTCCAGCGGTCGAACACCGCCGCCGCGCGCTCGACGACGGGCGCCATGCGGTCGGCGTTGTCCGGCTCGCCCGCCTCCACGGACACGGCCACGATGGGGCAGCCGGCGCGGAAATCGCTGTCGAGCAACTGCCCACGGTATTGGTCGATCAGGGTGTCGATCAGCTGCAGGCCGTCGGAGGCCTCGGCGATGATCGCGGCGACATGGTCGCCGGCGTAGTCCACCGCCTCGCAGAGCAGTTGCGTGCGGCCGCCCGGGAAGTAGTGGTAGGCCGATCCGCGCGGGGCGCCGCTGTGCTCGAGGACGTCCGAGATGGCGGTCGCATGCGCGCCACGCTCCCTGATTAGGAGCGCGGCCGAGACGACCATCCGTTCACGTGGACCGCGCATCGCCGCTCCTCAGGGCCAGGTCTATATATGATGCTATACATAATCGCCCGGCCCGCGAAAGCCCACGCGGCGGATATCTGGCGAGCAGACACAGAATCGCCCGATTCCGGCACGGAATGGGCGATTCTGCTGGGGGTGCCTCCCGCCTGCGGGGGACCGCTGGCGGCAGAAGGTCAGTTCATCCAGTCGGCGGAGCCGTCGTTCTTCTTGTAGTTGCCGCCGCTGGAGTTCTTCACGATGATCGGGTCTCCCGCACCGAAGTTGTCGTAGAACCACTTCGCGTTCGAAGGGCTGATGTTGATGCAGCCGTGGCTGACATCGCGCTTGCCCTGGTCGTCCACCGACCAGGGAGCGCTGTGCACGAAGTCGCCGACGTTGTCGAACCGGACGGCCTGCTCGACGGTGACCTTGTAGCCGTACGTCGAGTTGACCGGAACCCCATAGGTGGACGAGTCCATCACCACCGAGGGCATCTTTTCCTGCACGTAGTAAGTGCCGTTGGGGGTTTGGTGATTGCCGGCCGACATGCCCATCGACATCGGGATCGTCTTCTCGACTGTGCCGTTGCGGGTGACCGTCAGTTGATGCGTGGCGTCGTCGGCCGTGGCCACCAGCGTGTCTCCGGTCCGGAAGCTCGACACGGTCCCCCCCGCGTCGACCGTCACCGCGGTGTGGGCGGGCCAGAAGCTCGTCGGCCGCCAGCGCAGCTGGGTCGGGGTCATCCAATAGAACTTGCCCGGCACCGCCGGGGCCGACGAGATGTGCACGGCGCCTTCCGCGGCGCCGGAGTCGTCGACCCGTCCGGGGAAATTGATGATGATCGGCTGGGCAACACCCACCGTCGAGCCGTTGGCGGGCAGGATCTTCGGCGGGCCGAACGGCGCCGTGCCGGTGAACGGGGCCGGATTCTGCCCGGCCGCCGAGGCCGCGGCGGGTTGCGCCATCGGGGGAGCCCACGGCGGCGCGGCCTGCGGGTCCGGCGGAGGCGGCGGCGCCAACGGGTCGGGCGGAGATGGCGGCGCCAACGGGTCGGGCGGAGGCGGCGGCGCCAGCGGATCCGGCGGGCCGGGCGGTGCGGCGACCGCGCCCGGGTCGGCCGGAGCCGGGTCCGGATCCGCCAGTGCGGGAGCCGCGGTCAACACCAGCGCCAGGCTCAGCACAATCGCCAATCCGGCGCCGTTCAGAGCGGCGAACAAACCCCTCCCGGTCCAGGCTTTCGTCCAGCCCGACATACGCATACCTCCACTCGACTTCTCGACACAGTCTGGCATAGGGGGCACGCCAGCTACCGCCATCGACGGTGCGCCGCGACACCAAAACCGCCGTGGTTTAGCCGATGTCCTGGGCGTTTATGAATTGCGTGAGCTTGCCGGAGCAACGTCCAGGATCCGCCGGTTGGCCGCGATGCCGACCAAGGCCACAGCCATCAGGATCGCCGAGGCGATCAGCATCATCGTGACGCTGCGCTCATAGAGCAGGCCGCCCGCCAGCGAGCCGGCCATGATGCCGACCTGAAACGCCGTCACGTAAAGCCCCGACGCCCCGTCGGGGTCGTCGGCCCCGTTGCGCATCGCGGCGGATTGCATCATCGGCGATACGGCGGTGGCCATGGCTCCCCACAGCACGATGGCGGCGGTGCCGATCAGCGCGGTCATCGCGCCGGATCGACCGCCGAAAGCCAGCGCGGTCAGCACCACGAAGGCGGCCGTCAAACCGGTCATGCACAGGATGACCGCGGTCTTGGGCCGATGGTCCAGCGGCCGCGCCACCAGCGGCACCGACACCAGGCCGGCCAGTCCGTAGGCGGCCAGCACCCAGGCCAGATTCGGCCCGCGCACCCCGAGCACGTTGCGGATGAGCTCGACGATGAACGTGTAGGACACGAAGTGCCCGGTGACCGCGATCATCGCCAGCACGCTCACGGTGATCAGCCGCGGGTTGCGGTGATGGCGGGACCGGGGTCCGACGTGGGCCAGCTGGTCCTCGGTGAGCACCATCTCCGGCAACATCAGCCGGGCGGCGACCGTGACGACGGCGGCCGCGACGGTGACGCACACGACGGCCAGGCGCCAGCCCCACATCAGGCTCAGCGCCGCGGTCAGCGGGCTGCCGACGACCAGCGCGAGGCTGGTGCCGACGTAGATCGACATGGTGGCGCGCCCGGCGTGGCTGGGCGGCACCAATCGGATCGCGATCGGTGCGATGACCGACCACAGCAGGCCGTGGGTGAGCGCGCAGAGCACCCGCCCCGCGGCCAGCACCGCGAAATTGGGCGCCAGCGCCGAGATGAGCTGCGAGGCGGTCAGGCAGGTCAGGCTTGCCACCAGCACACGGCGGCGGGGCAGGTGCGCGGTCCAGCGCACCAGTGGAATCGTCGTCAGTGCCGCAACCAGGGCATACCAGGACAGCAGGGTCCCGACCAGGACCAGGCTGACGTGCAGGTTGCGGGAGATCGCCGGCAGCGCACCCACCGGCAGGATCTCGGCGGTGACGTAGGTGAAGGCCGCGGCCGCGAGGATGGCGAGCTGAGCCGCGATCCGTGGCGTCCACGTTCGCGCGGCTGCGTTGGTGGTTTCGGCAGTCATCACAGTTATCGCTTGGGTGTGCGCAATCGGCCGAGCAACGCCGCGGGGGTCACGCTCCCTAACCGTACGCACACCGGCTACCGGTTCATCCAACTTGGCGTGGCAACACGCCCTGCGCTCAGGAGCGAACCAGGCGTGCGATGGCGGCGGAGGCCTCGGTGAGCTTGGTGTCGGCCTCGTCGCCTCCCTCGGCGAGCGCGCGGGTGACGCAGTGGCTCAGGTGCTCGTCGAGCAAGTTCAGGGCGACCGAACGCAAGGCGCTGTTGGCGGCGCTGATCTGGGTCAGCACGTCGATGCAGTACTTGTCTTCCTCGATCATCCGGGCGATGCCCCGCACCTGGCCCTCGATGCGCCGCAGCCGCTTGGCGTAATTGTCCTTCTGCTGCGAGTACCCGTGTTCGTTTGCCATCTGTATTTCACCCCTGCCGATACGCCTACCTGCCGCCGCGTGGCGCCAATCCCACCTTATACCCCATCGGGGTATGACCCCGGAAATCGGTATCGGGACTGGCCAGCGCATACTTGAACGATGCCCACCACCGATTCGGCTCCAACCGCCGACATCAAGCCGCGTAGTCGTGACGTCACCGACGGCCTGGAGAAGGCCGCCGCCCGTGGCATGCTGCGGGCGGTAGGCATGGGAGACGAAGACTTCGCCAAGCCGCAGATCGGGGTCGCCTCGTCCTGGAACGAGATCACGCCGTGCAACCTCTCGCTGGACCGGCTCGCCAAGGCGGTCAAGGAGGGCGTGTTCCAAGCGGGCGGCTACCCGCTCGAGTTCGGCACTATCTCGGTGTCCGACGGCATCTCGATGGGCCACGAGGGGATGCATTTCTCGCTGGTGTCGCGCGAGGTGATCGCCGACAGCGTCGAGACGGTGATGCAGGCTGAACGCCTCGACGGCTCGGTGCTGCTGGCCGGCTGCGACAAGTCGCTGCCCGGGATGCTGATGGCCGCCGCGCGGCTGGACCTGGCCTCGGTGTTCCTCTATGCCGGTTCGATCCTGCCCGGGGTCGCCAAGCTCTCCGACGGCAGCGAGCGCGAGGTCACCATCATCGACGCGTTCGAGGCGGTCGGGGCCTGCGCCCGGGGACTCATGCCGCGCGAGGACGTCGACGCCATCGAGCGTGCGATCTGTCCCGGCGAGGGTGCCTGCGGCGGCATGTACACCGCCAACACGATGGCCAGCGCCGCCGAGGCGCTCGGCATGTCGCTGCCGGGCAGCGCGGCGCCGCCGGCGACCGACCGCCGCCGCGACGGGTTCGCGCGGCGCAGCGGCCAAGCCGTCGTCGAACTGCTGCGGCGCGGCATCACCGCCCGCGACATCCTCACCAAGGAGGCGTTCGAGAACGCGATCGCGGTGGTGATGGCGTTCGGCGGCTCCACCAATGCGGTGCTGCACCTGCTGGCCATCGCCCACGAGGCCGACGTCGCGCTGACGCTCGACGATTTCAGCCGCATCGGGTCGAAGGTTCCACACCTGGCCGACGTCAAGCCGTTCGGCCGCCATGTCATGTCCCACGTCGACCACATCGGCGGCGTGCCGGTGATGATGAAGGCGTTGCTGGATGCGGGCCTGCTGCACGGTGACTGTCTGACGGTGACCGGCGCGACCGTGGCCGAGAACCTGGCCGAGATCGCCCCGCCCGACCCGGACGGCAAGGTGTTGCGGGCCATGAGCGATCCCATTCACCCGACCGGGGGGATCACCATCCTGCGTGGATCATTGGCGCCCGAGGGCGCGGTGGTGAAGTCGGCCGGCTTCGATTCCGACGTGTTCGAGGGCACCGCAAGGGTTTTCGATGGCGAGCGGGCCGCGCTGGACGCCCTGGAGGACGGCACCATCACCAAGGGTGACGCGGTGGTGATCCGCTACGAAGGCCCGAAGGGCGGCCCCGGGATGCGGGAAATGCTCGCCATCACCGGGGCGATCAAGGGCGCCGGACTCGGCAAGGACGTGCTGTTGCTGACCGACGGCCGGTTCTCCGGCGGGACGACCGGCCTGTGCGTCGGCCACATCGCGCCCGAGGCGGTGGACGCCGGACCGATCGCGTTCCTGCGCGACGGCGACCGAATCCGCCTGGACGTCGCCAACCGCGTCCTCGACGTACTGGCCGATCCGGCCGAATTCGATTCTCGGCGAACGGGCTTCACGCCGCCCGAGCCGCGCTACAAGACCGGCGTGCTGGCCAAGTACGTCAAGCTGGTCAGCTCCGCCGCGATCGGCGCCGTCTGCGGCTAGTCAACGTTCGGCGCGAGCGCGCGCAGAATGCCTGCGCCACACGGCGTGCCGCGTACACACACGCACGCTCGCGTCGTCGTCGATCAGTGGGCGGCCGTGGCGCGCGTACGCATGCCGAAGTAGGTGGCGTTGAGGCCCAAGAACGTCAACAACGCACCCGCGACGACATTCGACCAGGTCATGCCGGTGGTGAGCACGACGTCCGGCAGGATCCACGTCGACACGATGACCCACCCGCCGAGCACCGGCAGCGTCCACGTCATGCCGTGCGCACGGTCCAGGGTCGTCGCGAATCCGTACGCCAGGAACGCCACCGCGATCCCGGCGATCAGGTCAGACGTGGCGAGCGATCTCGTCGCGCTGAATCCCACGATCCACGGTGACGCGGCCACATACAGACCCGCCAGCAGAGCCAGGCCGAAGGTGAAATGCGCACTCATCGACTCGGCAACGCGCTCATAGCGGGCGCGCAGCGCCAACAGATCCGGGTGGTGATCGATTGATGAATGGACTGTACTCATTTTTGTGACCTTTCTGTTATGCAGCAAGCCCGTTGTGTGACAAGCACTGTGAGCCGGACTGCACCCATCCATCCGCCCTCAAGATTACGCCCGATCGCTGCCCAGTTCGAGAAACCGCGTACTGTCTTGGCCATGGACCTCGCGGATCGATTGCGGCTCGATCACCCGGTGGGACAGGCCGGTATGGGCGGTGGGCTGGCGGGCGCACCGCTGGCCGCCGCGGTCGCCCAGGCGGGCGGGCTGGGCACGCTGGGCATCGAAACCCCCCGGCGGCTGCGAGCGTCGATCGATCAGGTGCGCGAACAGGCGCCGGGTCGGGCCGTCGCGGTAAACCTGTTGCTGCCCTTCGTTCATCGCGGCCACGTCGCGGCATGTGTCGATGCCCGAGTTGACGTGGTCGTGTTGGCGTTCGGCGAGAAGCGGGGCCTCGCCGAGCACCTGCGGGACGCCGGGATCTTCGTCTTCGGGATGGTGGGCACCGAGGCCCAGGCGCGTGCCGCGATCGCCTGGGGCGCCGACGGTTTGATCGCTCAGGGACGGGAGGCGGGCGGGCACCTCGTCGGGACCATGCCGGCCCTGGATTTCCTGCCGCACGCCCTGCGCGCGGCCGCGGGGCGGCCGGTGTTTCTGGCCGGCGGCATCGCCACCGCCGCGGACAGTCGCGCCGCGCTGGACGGCGGCGCCAGTGGCGTCATCGCCGGCACACGATTCCTGTTGACGCACGAGGCCAACGCGAGCCGCGAGTATCAGCGACGAATCATGCGGGCGGACAAGACGATCGAAACCAACCTGTTCGGCCTGAGCTGGCCGCTGCGTCACCGGGTGGTGCCGAACGAGGCCACCCGCCGATGGTGCGGCGCGGACGGGAGGGCGAAGGCATTGCCGGCCGCCCTCAACGCGGCCAGCCGCCCCCTGTCGGTGCTGAGCCGTTTCGATGCGGGCACACTGATGCGCCTGCAGTCGCCGGCCCGTCCGTTCTTCACACCGCTGACACCGGTGGCCGGGGTACCCGATTCCTGGCTGGACAGCACCGCCCTGTACGCGGGTGAAACCGCGCTGCGGATCGGCGAACTCACCTCCGCCGGGCAAGCGGTCGCCGACCTGTCCCCGCGCTGACGCTACCGCACCAGGGCCAACGCGAAGCCGTCCCAGTGTTTGGCCCCGACCGTCTGGATCACCGCGGTGTCCAGGCGCGGGTGCTCACCCATCGCCTGCAGCGTTTGGCGGGTCGCCCGCACCCGGGCATCGCCGGAATCCGGGAGCAGAATCTGGCCGTCGCGAATCACGTTGTCTACCACGATGACTGCGCCGGGGCGGCCCAGCCGGACGGCCCACTCCAGGTATGCGAGGTTGTTCTCCTTGTCGGCGTCGATGAAGATCAGATCGAACGGGCCGGTCACCGTCGGCAGCGTATCCAGTGCGGCCCCGACGATCACCTCCACCCGGTCGGCGAGGCCGGCGCGCTCCAGGTTGCCCCGCGCAACCTCGGAATGCCTGGGCTCGTATTCCAGCGTCACCACCCGTCCCTGCGGGCCGGCGCCGCGCGCCAACCAGATGGTGCTGAAGCCACCCAGGGTGCCGATCTCGAGGATGCGCCGCGCACCGATGGCGCCGGCGAGCAGGCTCAAGAACTTTCCTTGCTGCACCGAGACCGCGATCGGCGGTAATCCGGCCGCGTTGCTGGCGTCGAGCGCCGCGTTCAACGACGGATCGTCGCCAACCACCGTCCTGTCCAAGAATGCGTCGACGTCGCTGGGGGTTGGTTTGTCGGTCATGGCGCCAACGCTAGCCGCGCCCGGCGGTGCTCACACGAACGGCCGGCCCGCCACGGAACCTGACCGCGGCCCTTGTGCATACCCACCGGGGGTATATAGTGAGGGGGCGGCCGAACCGCGCCGCGAGAGTCACACCAGGAGAAAAGGGTGAGTCAAATGGCAACTTACGAGGCCGGGACCCTGCTGACATGCGGTCACGAAGGCTGCGGCTGCCGTGTTCGCGTCGAGGTCCCCTGCCATTGCTCGGGTGCGGGTGAGCCGTATCGCTGCACGTGCGGCGACGCGCTGACCCCCGTCGAGTAACGCGTCGGGCCGGTCGTACGTTCGGGCTCGGCCTGGGTCAATCACCGCCCGAACGTACGGCCGGTCAGCTCGACGACGGCAGACAGCCGCATGGCCGTCGCCGAAATCCCCACCGCCGCCGTATAACCGCCCGGCTCGATCCGCCAGCTTGTGACGTTGCCGTCGTAGCGGGCGAGCAGGCGCGGATCGGCCTCGATGGTCACCCGGCGGGTCGCCCCCGGTTCGAGCTCGACCCGCTCGAATCCCAGCAGCCGTAGGCACGGTCCGCCGGGCGATGCCGTCACATACAGCTGCGGCACGTCCGCCCCGGCGCGATCGCCCGCGTTGACGACGCTGAAACTGGCGGTGATGGTCGTCCCGCCGCTGACCACCAGGTCACGATAGTCAAACCTGGTGTACGACAACCCATGACCGAGCGCGAACATCGGGACGTGGCCGCGGCCGGCGAACCAGCGGTAGCCGACCTCGGCACCCTCGAAATAATCGATCGTGGTCGCCGTACCCCACGGTTCGCCGAGGTCGGGCGGCTGCGGGCGAGGTGTCTGGCCGAGATCGACCGGAAAGGTGATCGGAAGCCGACCCGACGGATTCACCCGCCCGGTGAGGATCTCGGCGATCGCCTGGGCACCGGCCTGACCCGGATACCATGCTTGCACAACGGCATTCACCTCGTCCCGCCACGGCATACTCACCGGATTGCCGGTCTCGAGCACCACCACGGTATTGGGGTTGGCGGCCGCCACGGCGGCGATCATCTCGTCCTGGCCCCACGGCAGCGACAGGTCGGCCAGGTCGTATCCCTCCCCTTCCGCGCGAATCGCGAACACGATCGCGATGTCGGCGCGCTGGGCCGCCAGCACGGCCTCGGCCGCACTGACGCCGGGGTCGAACTCAATCTGCGTCTGCGGCAGCTGTTTTCGCAGCTCCTCAATCGGAATCGACGGCAACAGGTACAGGTTGCGCAGCCCGGCCTCCAGCCCCACACCGCCGATCGGGACCACGCCCGCGTAGCCGCCCCGGGGCACGACGGTGCTGGAACCGTAACCGGCCAACACACCGAGGTGCGCGTACCCGCCGATGACGGCGATGCGCATGCGCGACTCGGGCGCCAACGGAAGTAGCCCCCGGTTGATCAGCAACACGGTCCCCTGCCGCGCTATGTGCAACGCAACCTCGTTGTGCGCGGCCAGGTCCGGTGTCGGTACCGCATCGGTGCGGTCGATACCCACGGCGAACATGGACCGCAGGATCCGGCGGACCATGTCCGACAGGCGCTCCCTGGGCAGCCTGCCGTCGGCGTACGCGTCGCGCAGCGGCGCCCCGAAGGTCTCGGCCTGCCACAGCAGCGCGTCGATCTGGGCCCCGCATTCTTGGTCGAGGCCGCCCAGCGCGCACTCCCAGCTCGGGGTGGAGCCCCAGTCGGACATGACCCAACCGCGATACGCCCAGGCGCCCTTCAGCACCTCGTTGATCAGGACATGGTTCGCCGCGGCGTAGCCGCCGTTGATCTTGTTGTATGCGGTCATCACGGCGCCGGGCTCCGCCCGTTCGATCGCGATCTCGAAGGCCAGCAAGTCGGATTCGCGGTGCGCGTCGGGATCGATGACCGCGTCCACGAAGTGCCGGTTGGTTTCGTTGCAGTTCAGCGAGTAGTGCTTGACCGTCGAGATGACACCCTGGCGCTGGATGCCGTCGATCGACTCCGCGATCATCGTGGCGGTCAAAAGCGGGTCCTCGGAGAGGTATTCGAAGTTGCGGCCGTTGCGCGGGTCGCGCGCGAGGTTCATCGCCCCCGCGAGCTGCACGTTGAACCCGCGGCTGCGCGCCTCCCGGCCGATCACCTCGCCGGCGGCCCGGGCCAACGACGGATTGAAGCTGGCCGCCAGCGCCAGCCCGGCGGGCAGCGCGGTGGCCGTGTCACCCGGCCGGTAGCCGGGGTTGGTGACGCCCAGGCCGGCATCGCTCATCAGCAAGGGGGGAACGCCGAGGCGGGGAACCCCGGGCACGTATCCCGCGCTCATCGGCGTGCCCGCCGGGATGCGGGCGTCGCGCACCGGCCACATGTCACCGGCCCCCATCACCGCGACCAGCAGCGAGAATCGCTCGTCGTCGGTCAGCTGGGCTTCGATCTCGCGCGCCCGGTCGTCGGGACCTGTCACCGCACACCCTCTTTGGCGTAGACGACGCGCAGCACATGCCCCAGTTCGGGTCCCATCACCAGCTCCGTCAACTCACAGATCGTCGCAACGAACTCGGGGCCGTGCGGCGGCTCCGCCTGGCACAAATGATGCGCCACTTCGTGCAGCATCACCAGCTCGCGCAGCGCCCAGTCGGCGGTATCGCGGTCGGGAACGGCGATAACGCCTGTGCCGTCGTGGTTTTCGTAGTGCGCGGCGGTGGCGGCCCGCCGCGGCCGGACCCGCAGCGGCGCCACACGCGGCCATCGTCGCCGCACCGCAGGCAGCGCCAGCACGTCGTCCACGTAGCGCTGGGCGGACGCCACCGAGCCGAATCGGCCTTCCGGCGGCAGCGTCAACTGCGTGCCGAAGAAGTCCACGGCGGGTGAGCCGTGCTGGGCGGCGCGGTCAAACAGCGTTCGGACGAACTCCTCGGCCGCATAGACCCTGGAGCGTTGAGAATCCCGCTGTGGCGGGTTCCCCGCAGTCACCCGCTCAGCGCGCTCCGCGCCCCGGGGAGCTCGGGGCTGCTGCCTAGCCGCGCTCGCTTCCCGGCCCGATCGCCGGCCCGCCGCGCCGCCGAGGAATACCCGGCCGAAGCCCGACTGGCTTGCCAGCTGCCACGCGCCTTCGACGCACTGCGGTAGTAGTCCACCAGTTCAACCTCCTTGTCCCGCAAGGCGATAGCAGTGCCCGGAGCGCTCCGACGGTCCTTGGTGGCATCGTGGCGGGCCTGATTGCGGGCCTCGGCCAGACGCTGGCCGACGCGCGTCCCGAAGGCCAGCTGAAAGTTGAGCCTGGCGGTGATCGTCGGCGTGGGACGATGCGCACCCGAGGCGAGGTAGGCGTCCGACGCGCGCACCATTTGCACGACCAGGCTGGCGTACAGGGCGTGGCTGGCGTCGATGTCCTCGGCGAACCCGTAGGCGTACACGAACGTCGAATTCGATGCGATATCGCAACGCACGTCGTTGGCCGCCGCGATCAGCACGAAGAGCTGAACATACGTCCGTAACCCCTTGGCGCCCGCAGCGCCGATGGTGATGGTGCGCTGGGTCGGGGCTTGGGCCGCCGAGCGCTGGGCCGCATGGGAGCGCGCCACCGCCAGATCAATGGATGCCGCCGTCGCCAGCCGTTGCGCCGCGCTCATGAACGCATCGGCCTCGTGGGTGTTGTCGGTGCCTTCGGCCTGACGCAGCAGTGCGGCGATGCGCGCCAGCATTTTGTCGTCACTCAACTGCGCCGCCTCCTCATCGCTTCGCGCCCTGCATCGTCGCCGGCGTCACTCAATAGCGCCGCTCCTCCTCATCGCGTCGATCTGCATCGTCGCCGGCGTCACTGAATAGCGCCAAACTACGGGAGCGGTCCGACACTCTCGCTCACAGCCGAGCGGTGATCCAGGAGACGACGTCGCCCAGCACCTGCTCGCGCTCGGGTTCGTTGAAGACCTCGTGATACAGGCCGGGATACACCTTCAGTTCGACGTCGGTGGACCCCACGCATTCGACGAGGCGCCGGCTGCCGGCGGCGGGGATCAACCGGTCCTGCTCCCCGTGCACCACCAGCAGCGGCGCGGTCAGGGCCGGTGCCCGCTCCGGCATGGTCTCGCCGACCTGCAGTAACGCGCGGCCGATGCCGGCCGGCACCTTGCCGTGGTACACCAGCGGATCGTCTTTGTAGGCCGCCACCACCGCGGGGTCCCGGGATATGGCGTCGACGTCGAGTTCTTGCGCGGGCAGTCCGGGCACGACGGCGCCGAGCACCTTGGCGGCCAGCGCCAGGAGCGGCGATACCTGATCCTGGGCTGCCACCGCGGGCCCCGACAGCACCATCAGGTCGTAGTTGTCCGGGCGTTCGACGCCGTAGGCGAAGACGATCCCCCCGCCCATGCTGTGGCCCAGCACGATGCACTTGAGGCCGTGGTGTTCCCGGGTGGCGATACCGACCAGGGTGTCGAAGTCGGTCGTGTACTCGCGGATGTCGCGCACCAGCACCCGTTTGCCGCCGGAACGGCCGTGCCCGCGATGATCCAGCGCATAGGTGACCAGGCCGGCCTCGCCGAAGCGCTGGGCGACGTGGTCGTAGCGGCGGGCATACTCGCCGAGTCCGTGCGACAGCACCAGGACCGCCCGCGGCGCCGTCTCGGGGGTCCAGACGTCGTAGACGATGCGCACACCGCCGAATCCGTCGAAACTGCGCTCGGTGCGGTTCACTGGGAGGTCCTAGTCATCAGGGTGCAGCGTAATGGCCGCTGATGCGGGCCGTGTTTGCGGACACTGCGTAGGCTCTTGCGGATGAGCTCCCCCGCAAGCGGGTGGCACCGCCACCCGGCGGAATACTCGGCGCCCACTCCGCAGGTGGGGACCGATTTCTCGGCGCAGGCCGAACCGTATCGCCGCGAACTGCTCGCCCACTGCTACCGGATGACCGGGTCACTGCACGACGCCGAGGACCTGGTGCAGGAGACGTTGCTGCGGGCCTGGAAGGCCTACGACCGTTTCGAACGCAGGTCCTCGCTGCGGACCTGGCTGCACCGCATCGCCACCAACACCTGCCTGAGCGCGCTGGAGGGGCGAGGGCGCAGGGCGCTGCCGGTGGGCCTGGGCGGCCCCAGCTCGGACCCGACCGCCGAGCTGGTCCAGGGCCGCGAAGTGGCCTGGCTGGAGCCGCTACCGGAGTTGACCGATCATCCTGCCGACCCGTCGGTCGTCGTCGGATCGCGTGAGTCGGTGCGGTTGGCGTTTGTGGCTGCGCTGCAATATCTTCCGCCACGGCAGCGGGCAGTGTTGTTGCTGCGCGACGTGCTGGGTTGGCGCTCCGCCGAGGTGGCCGAAGCGGTCGGTACCACCACGACCGCCGTCAACAGCCTGCTGCAGCGGGCCCGGTCCCAACTGGACGCCGTCGGCCCCAGCGCCGATGACCAACTGGCGCCGCCGGATTCGCCGGAGGCCCAAGACCTGCTGACCCGCTACATCGCCGCGTTCGAAACCTACGACATCGACCGCTTGGTGGAGTTGTTCACCGCGGAGGCGATCTGGGAAATGCCGCCATACCTCGGCTGGTATCAGGGTGCGGCGGACATCGTCACGTTGATCCATCAGCAGTGCCCGGCCGAGTCGGGTGGCGACATGCGGCTGCTGCCGCTGGTCGCCAACGGCCAGCTTGCCGCGGCCATGTACCTGCGCGCCGGCGACATGCACGTCCCCTTCCAGTTGCATGTGCTGGATGTGCACGGCGAGAAGGTATCTCACGTGGTGGCCTTCCTCGACGACACCCTGTTCGCGAAATTCGGGCTACCCGGTTCGCTGCCCGCGGGTCACAGGTAGGAAGGATGTGCGCATGACGAGTTCCACCGTGCAGGTCACGGCCGTGCCCGGCAAACCACTGCTGCTGCTGAGCGCCTATGACCTCGCCGGCGTGGGCTACCGGGTCGAGGAGTTCTTCGTCTCCGCGACGGCCTCGTCCTACACCCCGGTGACCGAGCTGACTTCCGACGGACGATGGGACGTGACGCCTTCGGGCGCCGCCGATTTCACGACCCGGATCGTGGTGTTGACGCCCAGCGATCCGACTCGGTTCAACGGGAGCGTGCTCGTCGAATGGCTCAACGTGAGCGGCGGCATCGACGCGCCCGCGGTATGGATGATGGCGCACCGCGAAATCATCCGCGCCGGTTACGCTTACGTGGGGGTCTCGGCGCAGCGGGTGGGGGTCGAGGGAGGCGACAGCCTGCTCGGTGCGGACATGTCGCTGAAAAGCCAGGACCCGCAACGGTATGCGGCCCTGAATCACCCCGGTGACGCGTTCTCCTACGACATCTTCTCCCAGATCGGTGGCCTCCTCAAAAGCGCTGAACATCACGCCCTCGTACGGGATCTGCCCGTCGAACGCCTCATCGCGCTGGGCGAATCGCAGTCGGCGATGTACCTCACGACCTATATCAATGCCGTCGATCCGCTGGTCCGCAGCTACGACGGCTTCCTCGTCCATTCCCGTTTCGGCCCGGCCGCCCCGCTCGATGGAAGTTCCATCTTCGCGGAATCCGAAGCGTCGCAGGCGGTTACCTTCCGCCCCGACCTGCGCGTTCCGCTGCTGACGGTCATCACCGAAACCGACGTCTTCGGCGGTGCCCGAGAGGGCTACTACTTCGCCAGGCAGCCCGACAACCCACGGCTGCGGGTCTGGGAGATCGCCGGCGCCGCCCACGCCGACAACTACACCATTCAGGTCGCGTTCATCGACAGCGGCTCGGCGCCACTCGAGGACATCGTCGCCGCCTACACGCCGACCAACATGCTGATGGGCCAGCAATTGGCGCACTGCATCAACTTCGGCCCGCAACATCACTATGTGGTGCAGGCCGCGCTCGCGGCCCTGAACACCTGGGTCGCCACCGGCGAACCGCCGCCGGGTGGCGAGCCCCTCGAGGCCCGCGAAATGCAAGGGCCGCAACCGGTTCTGGATGGCAACGGCCTCACCCGCGGCGGCGTCAGAACCCCATGGGTGGACGTGCCGATCGCCCGGACCTCGGGACTGGGCGGCTCGGACGGCGACACTGAAAGCATCATGTCCATGATTTTCGGCTCCGGAGAGCTTTTCGATGCCGCCACGCTGCGCCGGCTCTACCCCGGCGGAGGCACGGAATATCTGGACCGCTTCACCGCCGCGCTCGACGCGGCGATCGATTCCGGGTTCGTCCTGCCGGCCGACCGCGCCGAGATCCTGCAGCTCGCCGCCGCAACGTATCCCGGCGAGCGGCCTTAGGTCCGATTGCCCGGCTCCTCACTCGCGCCGTTCCGGCGCTCGCCGTCGCCGCGCTAAAACAGTCGGCTGTCCGGCGCCGGTCCCGGCACCGGGCGAAGGAGGCCGGCCCCGGTGGTCAGCGGTAGATCCAGCGCCGACAGTAGACCGGGCGGGGCCGCGCACACCGCGGGGATGACATTGACCATCCGCGAGGCACCCGCGATGCGCGCCCCGAGATCGTGGTCGCCGTCCTCGGCCATCTCGAATTCGCACCGCATGCTCGGGGACCCCTCGATCTCCACGCGGTACAGACCGCGGCCGGACGCCATGCCATAACCGAGATCCTTCGGCGGAATGCAGATGCGCGGCTGGGGCCAGTCCGGGGCGATGTCGTCGCGCATGCGCGTCACGTGGTCGAGGGTGAATGTCGGTTTCCCGCCGACGTAACCGGTCAGCGTCGAGCGCATGGCCGCGATCGTTCCGGCCGCGATGTGACCCGTCGGCGTGTCGAACGATTCGCCGGCGGGAATCCGCTCGTTGGCCTCCTCGATGTCGTCGATCTTGACCCCCAGCCCGGCGGCGAGCTGATGCAACACCGGCCCCCAGCCGAACGTGAACACCCCGGGCGTGGCCGCGAACGCCGGATACTCCGGCGGTTGGCCGAACCCCAGGATCTCGTACACGGCGGATTGATCCGGGTAGGTGGCGTAGTTGAACATCTCCGTCACCCGGACCGATTCGATCACCCGCGACACACCGGTAAGAACCAGCGGCAGAACGTCATTGGCGAACCCGGAGTCGATGCCGGTGGTGAAGAACGACACCCCGGCATCCAGCGCGGCCTGGCGCAGCGGATCCGTGAACGCCCCGTCGACGGCGTCGGGAAAGACCAGCGGCACCACCGAACACGACACCACGTTCTTTCCCGCCCGCAGGATCGACACCATGTCCTCGACGGCTTCCAGCGGCCGCAGGTTGGCGCCGGCGGCATACACCACCACGTCGGCGTCGCCGGCGAGCATGGCCGACGGGTCCTGGCTGGCCAGGACGCCGACCGGCGCGATGCCGCACAACTCCCCGGCATCGCGGCCGGCCTTGGTATCGCTGTGCACCACAACGTTGACCAGTTGTAGCTGCGGATGGTCGATCACCCCGCGCAGGGCGACCACGCCCATGGAGCCCGGCCCCCAGACTCCCACCTTTAACACGACAACCTCCTATTATTAGGACGTTTATCCTTGTATTTGGGACGGATCGTAGGGAGGTGGCATGGATACGTCAATGGCCGAGACGCGGGGCGGATCGAGCGCCAAATCACCGCCCACGGCGCGTGTGATGGATATCCTTGGCGCCCTGGCGGATTCGCCCGGTGGACGGACATCTGCCGAGTTGGCGAAAAGCTGCGGGATCAGCAGCTCGACCTGTGCCCTCGTGCTGGCCGAGCTGCAAAGGCGCGCCTGGGTGGCGCGGCACGGGGATCGCCGCTACGTGCTGGGCAGCGGATTGTTCGGACTGGTGCACGGACTGCGGGAGCAGTTTCCGCTGCTGGACCGCGGGCGTGACGCGCTGGGCTTCCTGCACGACACGCTCGGCGCGGGCTGTTCCATGTCGAAGATCGGCGCCCGGCACCTGACCACCGTCGACACGGCCGGTCACGGCACCGACGGGGAACACGCTGTGGGCCAGCGTTTCCCCATCGACCCGCCATTCGGTCTGGTCGCCATGGCGTGGCGCGACGACGATTTCGTCCACGCCTGGTTGCATCGCGTGATGCCCCGGCTCACTCGCGCCGAAATCCTGGAACATCAACGGGTACTGGGCGATATTCGAGCCCGCGGCTATGGCGCCTGGCGGTTCGACGATACCCACCGGTCGCTGCACGATCGGCTGGCGCAGTTGCTGGCCTCGCTGGAGCCGACCGCCCACGTCACTCGCCAGCTCACCACGCTGATGACGATGGTGACGCTGCAGTCGGTGACCGACATCCTCGAAACAGACTTGAGCACCGTCGAATTCGTCGTATTGCCGATCTTCTCCCCTAATGGCCAGCCGGAGTACCAGATCGAGATCCACCTCGGCCACGCAACCGGGTTGACCTTGCCCGAACTCGACGCCGCGCTCGGTCATGCCCAAGCGCTGCTTACCGCCGCGGTCGTCTGAGCGGGCCCAGGATTACGCTGGGGACATGTCTGCCACCATGGAGATCCGGCGCGCCGCCAATCGCGCCGTCACCACCACACCCTGGTTGACCTCCCGGCACTCGTTCTC
This sequence comes from Mycobacterium sp., assembly GCF_004298145.1. GTDB lineage: Bacteria > Actinomycetota > Actinomycetes > Mycobacteriales > Mycobacteriaceae > Mycobacterium. The sequence goes on along the minus strand of NZ_SCRH01000030.1, from coordinate 137,679 downwards.
CTTCGGCGACCACTACGACCCCGACAACACCCACTACGGGCTGCTGCTGGTCAATAACGACGACATCGTTTCCCCGGGAGCGGGATTCGACACCCACCCGCATCGAGACATGGAAATTGTGACCTGGGTACTGCGGGGCGAACTGTCCCACCACGATTCCACCGGCAACCGCGGGATCATCTATCCCGGTCTGGCACAACGCATGTCGGCGGGCAGCGGTATCCTGCACTCCGAGCGCAACGACTCCCCCAGCGAGCCGGTCCATTTCGTGCAGATGTGGGTGGTGCCCGACGAGTCCGGTATCGACCCGAGCTACCAGCAGCACGAGATCGACCAGAAACCGTTGGACGGCAACCTTGTGACGATCGCCTCGGGCATGCCCGCCCACGATGCGGCCATCACCCTGCACAATCGCAACGCCGCGCTGCACGGCACACGCCTGCGGCCCGGGGCGGCCGTCAGCCTTCCGCGGGCGCCCTACCTGCATGTTTTCCTGGCCCGCGGCCAGGTCAGCGTCGAAGGGATCGGGGATGTGAACGAGGGCGACGCCGTGCGATTCACCGACGCCGACGGCCGCCGCGCGGCGGCGAACGAGCCATCGGAGCTGCTGATCTGGGAGATGCACGCGAAGCTGGGTGACTGAGACCATAGAGGGCCGGCGACTGAGCCCATAGAGTGGGCACGACAGACAGGAGCCGGCATGCCTCACTCGCACCCGCGGCACGCGGCGCCCAACCCCGACCGAAACATCAAGGCGATCCGCACCGTGCGGTTCTGGGCGGCACCCCTGGTCATCACGTTGGCGCTGATGTCCGCGCTGTGCGCGCTCTACCTCGGCGGCATCCTGAACCCCTCGACCAATCTGCGCCATTTCCCCATCGCGGTGGTGAACGAGGACGCCGGCCCCGGGGGCGCCCAGATCACCGATCGGCTGGTCAATGGGGTGGACAAGAACAAGTTCGACGTACGGGTGCTCTCGCGTAGCGAAGCCAAACGGCAACTGGACACCGGCGAGGTGTACGGCTCGGTGGTGATACCGCCCAGCTTCTCGTCCAAGCTGCGCGACTTCGCGACCAGTGCGGTGCTACCCGCCCACGCCGAACGGCCGTCGATCACCGTCTCCACCAATCCACGCGCGGGCACACTCGGCGCGAGTATCGCCGGCCAGACCCTCAGCATGGCCATGGGCATGGCCAACGGCATAGCGGGACAACGGGTTATGGCGGAGGTGGCGGCGCAGACCGGTGGCGCGCCGCTGGCGGGTGCGGCCCAGGTGGGCCTGGCCGCCCCCATCGAAATCCACTCGGTCGTCTACAACCCGCTGCCCAACGGCACCGGGAACGGATTGTCCGCCTTCTATTACGCGCTCCTGCTGCTGCTCGCCGGATTCACCGGCAGCATTGTGGTCAGCACGCTGGTTGACGCGCTACTCGGTTACGTGCCGGCCGAATTCGGCCCGGTGTATCGGTTCGCCGAGCAGGTCAGGATCTCGAGATTCCAGACGCTGCTGCTCAAGTGGGCCATGATGGTGCTGCTCGGGCTGCTCACCTCGGCGGTGTATCTGTGGATCGCCGACGGGTTGGGTATGCCCATCGATCTGAGCTGGCAACTCTGGGCGTTCGGCGTGTTCGCGATCGCCGCGGTGGGTATCACGTCCAGTTCTCTGCTCTCGGTGCTGGGTACGGCGGGGATGCTGGTCAGCATGCTCATCTTCGTGATCCTCGGCTTGCCGTCGGCCGGGGCCACGGTGCCGCTGGAGGCGACGCCGTCCTTCTTTCGCTGGCTGGCCGAATTCGAGCCGATGCACCAGGTTTTCCTGGGTGCCCGATCGCTGTTGTACTTCGGTGGCCGCGGGGATGCGGGGCTGGCCCAGGCGCTGACGATGACGTCGGTGGGCCTCGTCATCGGGCTGCTGCTCGGCGGCATCGTCACGCACCTCTACGACCGCAAGGGCTTTCACCGGATTCAGGGTGCGGTCGAGTTCGCGATCGCTCAGGAGCACCAGGCTCAACACAAAGCCCGCCGCGGCAAGCAGGCGGAGCCGGCCGCCACCGAACAGTCTGAAAGTTCAAGCGAGCAAACGTAATTTGCGCGTGGCCCAAGCGTCATCGGGTCGTTACCTTTATTGACAGTGTGACTGCTGGGGCTGATGATGTTCGTGTTGCATCCAGATCATGGCCGAAAGGGCGATCGTGCTGACCCGACGCGCCAGCTTCCGCCGGCTGGCGGCGTGCTGCACCGCCCTCATCGCCTGCTTCACGCTGGCCGTCACCTCGGGGCAGCCCCTCGCGCGCGCCGCTGACGGGCGCGATCTGCTCGCCAACGCCATCGGCAGCACCCGCGGCTCCTACCTGGTCTACAACTTCGGTCCCGGCCACTCCGCGCCGATGCTCAACGCGGGAGGCAGCTGGTATGAGATGAACAACGGCGGCCATCTGATGATCATCAAGAACGCGGCGGGGCGGCTCTCGCCGCACCTGCTGGTCGATACACACCAGGGCGACCAGGCCCGCTGCGAAAACAATCCCGGCGCCCGCACCGGCGAGGGGCTGTGGCAGGCCTCGGAGCTCTACGCACCGCTGCAGGCCTGGCAACGCATGGGTCAGCCGACGATCGCGATCAACGCAAACTTCTTCGACGTGCGCGGGCAAAAGGGCGGCTCGTGGCGCCAGACCGGCTGCAGTTCACCGTTGGGTGCCTTCGTGGACAACACCAACGGCCGGGGCCGCGCCAACCAGGCGGTCACCGGCACCCTGGCCTACCCCGGCAAGCAGGGTCTCTCCGGCGGCGGCGAGAACTGGAGCGCGCTGACGACGATGATCCTGCCGTCGGGTGGCGCACCGTATGTGGTGTGGCCCAAGACCAAAAAGGACTACGACGCCGCCACGCCGGTAGTCCAGGACCTGCTCAACAGGAACGAGAGGTTCGTAGCGGTGTCGGGGATCGGGCTGTTGGCACCCGGTAACACCGGACAGCTGAACGACGGCGGACCCAGCGCGGCGCGAACGGCCCTGGCCTACGCCAGGCAAAAGGACGAGATGTACATCTTCGAGGGCGGCAACTACACGCCGGACAACATGCAGGACCTGTTCCGTGGGCTGGGCAGCGATAACGCCGTGCTGCTCGACGGCGGTGGTTCATCGGCGATCGTGCTGCGCCGTGACACCGGCGGCATGTGGGCCGGCGCGGGCTCACCCAGGGGATCGTGCGACACCCGCCAGGTGCTCTGCGACTCCCACGAGCGGGCGCTGCCAAGCTGGTTGGCCTTCAATTAGCAGCTGCCGCAGCGGTTTTCGCAGCGACGGAACTCGACCTGAGGATCCGCAGGCTCGTCGCTATCACCGCCGAACGCTAAGCCTTCGGCGTCAGATCCAGCGACGTGATCGTGGTCATTCTGGTCACCAGCCAGCTACTCTTTGACCGCTTCATGAACAGCCGGTAGGACAGGTACTTCAACGCCGGCACGTTCTTGGTCAACGGACTGGTGGACGTCGTGTTGGTGTAGACGATGACCACGGCGTCGGAGTCGCCGAGCGATTCCACCGCCGCCCCGGTGACCTGGGTGCTGTTGGTGATCTTGGCCTGCTTGTTCGGCGCCACGATGGCGTCGACGAATTTGCGGTACTGCGCCGCGAAATCGCCGCTGAGATAGGCGGATGCGCGGTCGGCCAGGCTGTCCATGTTTTCCGGGGTGTAGGTCCACAGGGTGGTGATCGCGTTGGCCGCGGTCCGTGCGACGTTGAGCTTCGTTTCGGTGACGGCCCGGTCGGCCAGATACGGCTGTACCATCGCGCCGGCGAATCCGGCGGAGCCGACGAAGAGCACGGCGGTGACCATGGCGACGATGGCCCACGCCTTACCCGCCAACCGTCTTTTCCGTGCAGGGGCGGCCGGCGGCGTGTCCGTCGCCTGTTCTTCGGCGTCCTCGGTGGCCTCGGGATCGACGTCGTGGGATGCCGCGGCGGTCGCCTCGTCCTCGGGGGCCGCTGGGGTCTGCGCGGCGGTCAGATCACCTGCTGCAGGTTGCTGATCTTCCACTTGTTCCCTTCCTGCGTCGCGGTTGCCGTCCAGCGATTGGCGTTTTCCAATACCTGTTTGTCATCCGGTGACTTCGTGGTGATGGCCGTGGCCACCATGACATTGGCGCTGCCATCGTCGTTCCATCGCTCCAGGCCGGCGCCGAGGACGCTGCCCGTGGCCGGTTCGGCCCGGGCGATCTGGAGCAGGATCTGGTTGGCGTTCTTCTCGTACTGCTTGGCGAACTCGCCGGTCGCCTGGGCCAATATGCGGTTCACGTAGTCGTTGGCGTGATAGGGGTCGATGGAGGTGAACTGCGTCATGAAACCGGTCACGTAGCCCAGCACCTCGCGGTCTCTCGACGCTGCCCGCGCCCGGGATTCGTGGGAGACCCACACCAGCGCGCACACGGTGATCGCCGCCACCATCAGCACCGCCGCGACCGTGCTGGCCAACGGCATCATCCATCCTCGCCGCGGCGCGACGGGCCGCTCGACGAGCAATGGCCGCTCACCGGGCGCGAATTTGCGGCGCGGGCTCATTTGCCGTTCCCGGGCGGTTTCGGCTTGGACAGCACGGCGAGATCATCGACGCGCCAAGCGTTCCCGCCGTCCTTGGCGAAGCTCACCCGCACGGTTGCGCTGATGTAGCGCACCTCGGGTGCCGCGCCGCGCCGGCCCTGCATGAACATCAGCATGGTCGCCCGGCTCGGCGCCGCCGACTCGATCGAACTGTTGATGACCCAGTACTCGTTGATGACCGGGTTGCCCTTCTGCACGAGGTCCTGCTGGGCCGCGAGCTGGGCCCGGTATTTGTCGGTCGCCAAGGACAGGGCCCGGGTGAAGTCGTCGTGCAGCGACTTGGGGTCGTACGTCAGCATCTGGGCCACGATTTTCGGTCCCTGCGTGGCGATCTGGGCGCGAGTCTGATCGCTCGCCCGCTGCGGGGCGTACACCGCCCAGTAACTCATCGCGGCACCACCCAGGCACAGCACCGTCGCGCCCAGCACCGCGGCCGCGGCCCAGCGCCGGACCTCAGGCCGCGCCGTGTCCGGTTGCAGGCACCGCGCCTCGGTGCGCGCGGCGATGTCGGCGAACGTGCGGCGGCGCGAATCCCATAGTGGCCATAGCCATCCCACCACCGATGCGGTATCGAGTAGATGGGCGACATCACGCAGCAGCAGCGTCCACGGTCCCGGAACGTCACCGCCGCGCCGCGTCACCGCGATGCCGACCAGGGCGCGGCCCAGGCTCCACCCGGTGATCGTCGGCAACAACAGCCGATTGACCAACACCAGCAGGACAACGGCCCCGATCACGCAGATACATGTCCACCACCACACGCCACGCACCGGCACGCTGAACGACACCAACGCCAGCGTCGTCACCACCGCGGCCCCCGCCACCACGTCGATAACGAAGGCACCGACACGGCAATGCCAGGGCGCCAGAGCATCCCGCCGTGACTCCTGGACATCCGTGGGTGCAGTCTGCTCGACCACCACCGTCACTTCGTCACCTGGTCGAGTTTGGAGATCTTGTACTGACCCTCCGCGAGAGCCATTTTCACCCGCAGGCGGTAGCCGGCTTCGTTCTGCGTCTGATCGCTGGCCACCTTGACGCGAAGCGCGACAAGGATATCGATCGAACCGTCGGGATTGTTGCGCTCGACCGCCGCCCGCACATCCGCCACCTGAACGTGGATGTTCGCGGCCTGATACGCCTGGATCAGCATGCCGGTGTACACCAGGGCCTGCGCGCGGAAAGCGTCTGTGCCGCAGTCGATGATCTTCTGCTCACTCGCGGTCATCGCGTTGGTGTCGGGCGCTTGGGTCGCCGAAACGCAATCCAGCGCCGCCTGCAGCGCCGTGGCATCGTTGCGGGCGATCGCCTGGCTTTGGTCGTGGTAGCGCAGCGCGAGGTAGCCCCCCGCCCCGATGGCGCCGGCGCATAGCACCAACACCGCCGCGATGGCGGCCAGCCACCCGCGCCCCACCCGCGACGGACCGCGTGGGGTGGCCGCGCCGGGCTCGCCGGATTCCACCGGATCCTCGGAAGCACCCTGCGGACCGGTTTGCTCGGCTCCGTTCTCGGGTGCCGTCGAATCCTCGTCCTTCTCTTGGGTGCTCAACGAATCGTCGTCCGTGGCGATGGGGTTCAGCCGGCTGGCGCCAGCATCTCCTTCCATCCGTCGTCTCCTGTTCTGGTCGAGTTCTCGACGGAGTATTTAACTCCGTCTGGCCCTACCAGTTCACCGCTTTGGGGACTGTAGACCGCCGTGGGAGGCCCGCCGGGGGTGTAGACACACGGGTTCGGCTGCTGGCCGTTGCACTGCACGCTACCCGACCCCGGCCGCGACAACGGATCGCTGACCGGCGGCGGTGTCCCCGCGACCCGGTCCGACGGGGCGGGGTTCACCCCGTTGTTGATCGACGGCGCGGGGATCACCATGCCGGGGCGCACCGACTGATCGCATCGCGCTCCCGGCGCGGGGCAGGTCAGGATCTGGTTGGGGTCGCCGTACCACGGGTTGGTTCCCGCCGGAACGTACGGCTTGGGGTCGCGGCACTCCCGCGGCGTGGCCGCCCGTTTGCCCGGGACATCGACGCAGGGGATGTTGCGCGATCCACGCACCACGTTGGCCGGGGTTTCCATCGGGATCTTGCAGTAGGTGCCCGTCGGCAGCGGCTGGAGGCTGGTGTCCGCCGGGGACCGCCACTCCGCGGCCGGCGTGAAGCCGGTCAAACACGGCGGCGGCTGGTTGATCGACAGCGCCAGGTCGAGCGCGGCCATGTTCGGGTAGGGCGCAGCCACCGTCTGGGCGATCGACGCGCCCTGCGGAAGGAACACCAGGACCTGCTCGAGGCCGGTGTGGTAGCGCTTGAGCATGTCGAAGACGACCTCGAAATTGGCCAGCGTCTGCGGCAGCGAATCCCGGACGTCGCCGAAGACGTCGTTGATCTGATCGGCCGTCGGCGCCGCTTGGCGCAGCACGCTTTTCAGATGCTGGTCCTCCTGCGCGGACTGGGCGGCCAACGTGTTCAGGTTGCGCGCCCAGCGCTCGATGTTGTCGCCCGATTTGACCTGGCTGTCCAACACCGGGCCGGAATTCTCGATGATGTCGTTGACGTCGGTGATCTGGGTTTTGAAGTCACCGACGATCGCCTGGGTGGAATCGACCAGGCGTTGCAGGGCGGGACCCAACCCGCCGACGGATTGCGCCGTCTCGTCCAGCAGCGTGCCGATCTTCTCCTTGGGCAGTGCCGACAGGCCGCGGTTCGCCGTGTCCAGGGCCGGCCCGATCTCGGCGGGCACCGTGCCCTTGGTGATGGTCTGCCCGGATGACAGGTATTTTCCGGGGTTTCCGGTCGATGTCAGATCCAGGTACTGCTCACCGACCGCCGAGACCGAGTGCACGTCGGCCGTCGCGTCGATCGGGATCTTGTAGTGGCTGTCGATACTCATGGTGGCCTCGACGCCGTGCTCGGTCGGCTCGACATCGGTGACTTTGCCGATGGTGATGCCGCGATAGGTGACATTCGCCGTGGGGTACAGCCCGCCCGAGGCGGGCAGTTCGGCCTTCAACGTGTACTGACCGATGCCCATCAGGCTCGGGATCTGCAGGTAGTAGATACCGAGCACGAGCAGCGAGATGACGGTCAGGATCCCGAACGCGATCAGCTGGCGTCGGATGAAGGAAGTCAGCATTGGCTTCTGTCCGCCCTTTCCACCAGCGGTCCACCCGGGGCGTCATTCGGGTTCGGCGTGTAGCGGACGTCGGGGATCATCGTCTCCGGGTCACGCCCGAACGACTGCTCGAGCGCCCGCAGTGCTCCCGACAATCCGGTCCCGGTCAGGAACGCGTTGTCGACGGCGCTGTAAGTCACGTCCAGCGTCAGCGTCACATTGATGAAGTCACCGCGGAACAGCTTGGGAACGGTGTCGATGTCGAACGGCTGAGTGAGGATCAATTTCAGCGCGCCGATCAGATACGGCGCGCCACGGCCGAGCTCCTTGAGCGGGCATTGCAACGCCTGCAGATCCTGGTGCAACGGGCCGCGCGCCTCCGACAGGTACTGGTCGGTGGCCTGGCTGAGCCGTCCCACCGAATCGACGGCGTTGATCAGCAGGTTTTTGGTGTCGGCGAAATGCTTGATCAGCGGCGGGACGTCGGTGAGCACCCGGTCCAGGACGTCGGCCCGGCCACCCACGTAGGTCAGCAAGCGGTTGGTGGAGTCGATGGCGTGGGTGATGTCATCGCGCTGCGCGTTGAGCTGGGTGGTGAAGGTGTCCAGCTTGCCCAGCAAGGACCGGATCTGGTCTCCGCGCCCGTTGAAGATGTTGTAGACCTCGTTCTGCAGCACCTCCAGGTTCGGGATGCCGCCGCCACGCAGGATCAGCGACAGGCTGGCCAGCGTCTGCTCGGTGGTGGGATACGACGACGAATTCTTCAGCGGAATCGTGTCGCCGTCCTTCAGCAGCTCGGGCGACGGATTCGGCGGTGCGGCGAGCTGGACGTGCTGAGAACCCAGCAGTGAGGTCTGGCCGATCTTGGCGGTGGCGTTCTTGGGCAGCTTGGTGTGCTTGTCCAAGCCCAGCGTCAGGGTGGCCACCCAGTTCTTCAGCTGGATGGCCTTGATCGAGCCGACGAACACGTCGGCCACCATCACCTTGGAGTTGCCGTTGATCGCCAGGGTGTCGGGCACCTGCACATAGACGGTCATCGAGCCCGAGCCGCTGCCGGGGCCGCCCGGAATCGAGACGTTCGAGATGCCCTTCCAGCCACACGAGCTCAGCACCATCGCGGTCACCAGCAGCACCAGCCCCTGCCAGGACCGGTGAAGGATCGGCCTCGTCCCGCGCCTCACTGGCCCTCGGTTCGGCTTGCTCCTCGCGCGCACCGCGCTCGTCACGCGCCTCACTGGCCCTCGGTTCGGCTTGCTCCTCGCGCGCACCGCGCTCGTCACGCGCCTCACTGGCCACCTCCGAAGTCAGCGGGCGACGCCGGGCCACCCGCGGTCGGCGCGGGCGCCGACACCGGCGCCGGTGTCGGCGCGACCGGACCCGGTATCACGCCCGGCCCCGGCGGTGGCGGCTGGATCGGCACCGGGGCGTTGAGCCCGATGGGCGGCACGATCGGGTTTTCGTCATAGGCGTTCGGCGGCCCCGGCGGGGTCTGCAGGTTCGACTGCACGGGCTCGATGTTCGGCCCACCCATGAGCTCTTCCAGCGACTCCGGGGTCATCAGGCCCGCGGTGATGGGCCCGACCTGCTGGCCCTGCATGCCCGGGGCGACGATCCAGCCCGGCTGGGTGTTGCGGTGCGACGTCGGGGTGTCCGGCACCCAGATGCCCGGGACGGTGGTGTCCTTGTATCCGTTGGGCGGCTGCAACCGCGGCTCGGAATAGGCCACGTGCTTGGGCAGCGTCGCCGCGGTGCTGAACGGGTTGATGCCGAACGGCGGATAGTTGAACTTGATCGCGTCGAGGACCGGCGCCAGGTACTGGGCGCACAGTTCGGCCGACTCCTGATAACCCAACCGGCTGCCGGCCTGAATCGCACTACAGATGAACTGCATCGGGTTGGCGAAGTTCTGGATCGCCGGCAGGCCGACGACGGCCCCCTGGGCCGGGTGATAAATCTGGTTGATGTTCGACGCGGCCGTCGGAGTGACATGCAGCGCGGTCTCCAGCCCGTTCAGCGGATCCGGTTGCAGCAGCGTGTTCGTCGCGGTCGCCAGGTTGTTGATGTCGTGGGTCAGCACTCCGCGGTTCTGGTCCAGCCACGGCCGCACGGTCGTGAGCAGGCCGTCGAACTGCTGCACCGCGCGGGCGAGGGCGGTGTCGTCGTGGGCGAGCCGGGTGGTGAAGTCAGCCAGGTTCTGGTTGAGCGCGACGAACTGCTGGTCGTCTTGGTGCAGCGCGTTGACGAACAGCGCCAGGCTGCGCACCACCGCAAAGAAGTCGCCGCGACCCTCGTTCAGCGCGGTCAACGCCTTCGACAGGTTGCTGAAGGTCGCGTTGATCTGTTTGCCCTTGCCGGCCAGCCCGTCGGCGAACGACTCGATGACCTCACCGAACGGGCCCTTCGGCTGCTCGGGTGTGGGACCCAGCTTCGAGATGATGTTGGTGATGCTGTTGCGCAGCTGGTCCCACTCGACCGGCACCTGGGTGCGCTCTTCGGGGATCACGGCGTTGTCGGCCAGTACCGGCCCACCCTTATACGGCGGCTCCAGCTGAATGGCGCGCGACGCGACCAGGGTGGGGTTGAGGATCACCGCCGACGCGTTGGCCGGCACCCGGTACTTGTTCTCGTAGTGGAAGGTGACCTTCATCTTGTCGCCGGTCGGCTCGATCTTGTCGATCGCACCCACCCGCAGGCCCATGATCTGGACCTTGTCGCCCTTGTAGAGCGCATTCGTTGCCGGGAAGTAGGCCACCACGCTGTTGTTCGTCAGCTTTTCGTAGAGCCGCCAACCGATATAACCGACGACGAGGGCCAGCACGATCACCAGGGACCCGATGATCACCGACGCCCGGGACAGCTTCGGGAGCCGCACGTTGCGGATGTCAAAGATGGTGCTCAATTCTGGCTACCTCCCGTGACACCGGTGCCTCCCGCTCCGCCGGGGTTGATGAACGGTGCCGGCAACTGGTTGCCCGGCCCGGGTGGCGCGGCCGGTCCCGGCGGGAAGCCCGGCGCGAACGTCGACGGCGGCGGCACCGGCCCGGCCGGCGCCAGGTTCTCGGTGCGTGCACCAGGGGGTGCCTGCGTCGGCAACGGCACCGGCGTTCCCGGCACGTCCGGCGGCGGGTCACCCGGCCGGCCCGCGATATTGATGCCCGGCGTCGGCGGCAGGCCGGCGGGGTTCGGCGGCGACGTCATCACGTCGATCGGTGCCGGGAAGCCCGGCCCACCGAACGGGCCCCCAGCAGCGCCCGCACAAGGCAGCGGATTCCACGGCCGCGGCAGACCCTCGTCGCCAACGGTGACGTTGCCGCCGGGGTTCGCCGGCGTGTACGAGCACGGCGAGCCCGGCGGGACCGCCGGTCCCGGGTGATCGGGCGTGCCCTCCAGCACCGGTGGTGCCGGCGGCGGCGCGCCGTTGGGGAACCGGGTGCCGTTGGGATCGGGGAACCGGTATTCGGGCAGCCCGGCACCACGCCAGAAGTTCTCCGGGTCGATGCCGCGCTTCTTGAACGCCGCGTCGACCCACGGCTGGGAAATCTGATAGAGGGCCAGGTTCCCGAGGATCACCTTGAAGAAGGGTCCCGACCCGATGGCCTCGTTCAACGACGGAAGGAACTTGCCGACCTCGATGAGCCCGCTGGCGACGTCGTCCTTGCGCTCGACCAGGATGTCGCTGATCGTGCGCAGCTGTTCGAGCACGTGGTTGAGGTTGGGGTTGTCGTTGATCAGTCCCTTCACCTGTTCGGAGAAGGCGGCCACGTTCGCCAGCAACGCGTTGATGGCCTGACCGCGTTCGTTGAACGCGGCCAGCAGCGTCTTGGCGTTCACCAACGCCCTGTCGATCTGGTCGCTGCGATCACCCAGGACGCCGGCCACCTGATTGGCCTGGGCAAGGAGGTGCTTGACCTGGTCGTCCCGCTTGCCGATGGTGTCGGAGAACTTGGCCACCCCGTCAAGCGCCGCGCTCAGGTGCGGGTAGGTCTGGTCGATCGTCTCCGAGAGCACGTGCAGCGACTGCTTGACGGTGTCGATGTCCCAGCCCTGGGCGGCCTTGGTGACGTCGAAGAAGGCGTCGTAAATCTGATACGGCGTGGTGCTTTGGCCGATCGGCAACGTCGCCCCGGGCCGCAGCTCCTTGTTACCGCGGGCCTCGACGTCGAGGATCTTCTTACCCAGGATGGTGTCGGTCTTGATCGCCAGCCGGCTTTCGGTGCCGATGGTGTTGGTGCCGACGGAGAACTTCAACCGGATGTGATCGCCGTCGATCGTGAGGCCCTCCACCTTGCCGACGTCCAGGCCGGCGATGCGCACTTTGTCGCCGGTGTTGATGCCGCCGGAGTCGGTGAACTGGCCGTAGTAGCTCGGCATGGCGAACAGCATCGGGACGCTGGTGAAGCTTTGGCCGACGCCGATCACGAGCGCCGTCACGACGATGCCCATCAGCCCGATGCGGACCCGGTTGGGGGGTTCCAGTGTTCTCATTGCGGCGTGCACCTACCCGTCGGCTGCTGGAACAGCCGAACCGTGCGGACCGGACCGCCGGCCTGCAGACCGTTGATCTTGAGGATGATGTCGCAGGCGTAGAAGTTCACGAAGTCCCCGTAGACACCGACGGCGCGCCCGATCATGTTCAGCGCGGTTGGCACCTTCTTGAGGTAGTCCTGCAGTTGGTCCTGCTGGTCGATGACCGGCTGCTGCACCGCGTCGAGGTAGTTGATCGTCTTGTGCAGCAGCGCGCGGTCCTCGGACAGCAGATCGGCCACCGTGCCGGCGGCGTTGCTGATGTGCGCGGTCCCCCCCGCCAGCTGGTCGCCGTGGTCCTTGAGCCCGGTGATCAGCACCTCGAGCTTGTCGACCGTCTGGTCGAATTGCTGCCGGTGGCGAACCGTGGTGTCCAGCACGATGTTCAGGTTCTTGATGACGTCGCCGATCGCCTGGTCGCGCTCACCGAGCTGGCTGGTCAGCTGCGCGGTCTGGTCGAGGATGTCGTTGATCGTGCCGCCCTGCCCCTGGAACACCGTGACCAGCGCGGTCGCGATGGTGTTGACCTTCTGCGGGTCCAACGCCCGGAACAGCGGTTTGAACCCACCGATCAGAGCGTCGAGATCCAGTGCCGGCTGCGTTCGCGACAGGGGGATGAAACCACCGGGCGGCAACACCTTGTCCGCGCCTTCGCCCTGACCGCGTTTGAGCTCCAGGTAGCGGTTACCGATCAGGTCCAGGTAGCGGATCTGGGCGCTTGTCGACGCGTACAGGGGGATCGAGCGGTCGACGGCGAATTCCACCCGCGCGCGCTTGCCACCGTCGACCAGCTTCACCGAACTGACCTTGCCGACCTCGACGCCGGAGGCGCGGACGAACTGGCCGGCACGCAAGCCGCTGATGTTGCTGAACTCCGCGGAATATCCGTTGGTGCGGTCGAAACGCATCTGACCGAACACCACGACGATCATCACGGTGAAGATCAGCAGCACCACCGAGAAGATGCCGAGTCTGATAAGGGTTCCGGTGATTTTCATGGGTTGATCGTGTTATCCCCTACCTGACGGCCCCACACGTACTCGATCGCATAGGGCGAACCGGTTTCCAGGTGGTTGTACGGCGCGAGGCTGTTACCGGTGTCCATCACCAATTCGGGTGCGGGCCACAGACCGCGGGTGATCGGCTGCCAGCAGCCCGGCGCACCTCCCGGCCCGCCGCGAGCGTTCAGCCGCGGCAGGTTCTCCGGCCAGATGTAGGGGTTGGGCGCCCCACCGACCAGACCGGCCGTGGCGCCGAGTCCCAGGGTGAGCCCGGCGGCGGCGACTAGTCCCAGGGGGTTGGCTATCAGCCCCAACCCGGACAGCACCGCGGTGTTGGTGATGAGCGAGTAGCCGTTGCCGCCGAGGAACGCGGCGGCCTTGGGTTCGATGTCGTGATAGTTGCGCAGCGTGCAGAACAGTTCGGGGCTGTAGGTGTCCAGCAACTGGGCCGTCGGCACCAGGTCGGCCGCCCCGCGCGCCAGATACGGCCCGCCCTTGTTGAACACCTCCGCCCCCGTGTTACCGAACCCGGCCGCCGACAACAACGCCTGATCCAAATCCTTTTGCTGCGCATTGATGGTGCGCGAGGTGATCACCGCATTGTTCAAAAAATCGAACAAATCCGGCGACGCATTCGCATATGTATCCCCCAGCGCCGCCAACCGCTGAATATCCTTACGCGCCTGCGGCATCCGCGGATTCACCTCATCCAAAACCGCATTCGCGTTCACCACCGACTGCCCGAGCTTGTCCCCCAGCCCCGCCAACGACTGCGCCGCCGCACTCAGCGTCAAATTCAACTTGACCGGATCAACCTTCTCCGCGATCGAGGTGATCGTCTGAAACAACGTATTGATCTCAGTGGTCACCGACCGCGCATCCAGCACCGTATGCGGCGAAATCTTCTGCGGCGACGGATGAGCCGGCGTCGTCAGCGACACATACTTACCACCGAACACCGTCGTCGCCTTGATATCGGCATTCACATTCGACGGAATCAGCTTCAAGTAGCGCGGATACACCTCCAGCGTGAACTTGGCCGCCGGCTTCCCATCACGCACCGTCTCCGCGATCTTGCCCACCCGGCCGATCTCCACCCCGTTATAGGTCACCTTCGACCCCGGGTCCATCACCAGCCCGGCCCGCGACGCCAGCATCGTCAACTCGGTCTTGGGGGTGAAGTCTCCCCGGAACTGGCCGTAGACCAGTCCGAGGGCCACCGCGGCGATCAGCAGGCCCGCCAACCCGACCCACTTGTACGGGGGGGTCCGCGGGGCGTTGGTCTGGATCGGTGCTGACATGGCGGTTACACCGTGAGTGCGAAGTTGGGGTTGACGCCGTAGAGCGCCAACGCGCCGGCCAACACGACAACCTGAACCGACACCAGGGAGAAACGCATCGATCGACCGACGGCCTCACCCACACCGACCGGCCCGCCGCCGGCGTTGTAGCCGTAGAAGCAGTGGGTGATCATGACGACCGCGGTGATGATGATGGCTTCCAAGAACGACCAGAACACGTCGTCGGGGCGCAGGAATGTCCGGAAGTAGTGCTCGTAGGTGCCGTTGGATTGTCCGTAGAGCACCGTCGTGGTGATCTGCGGCGACAGGAACGACATGATCATCGCGAGCGCGTAGAGCGGGATGATCACCACCAGCCCGGCCATGATCCGGGTGGTCGCCAAAAACGAAATCGACTTGATGCCCATCACTTCCAGGGCGTCGATCTCTTCGCTGATGCGCATGGCGCCCAGCTCGGCGGTGGCGCCGGCGCCGACGGTGGCGGCCATCGCGATACCGGTGACGACGGGCGCGGCGATGCGCACGTTGATCAGCGCGGCGAAGAATCCGGTGAACGCCTCGACGCCGATGTTTCCCAGTGACGCGAACCCCTGGATGGCGACCAGGGAGCTACCGGACAACGTCACGAAGCCGACGATGGCGACGGTGCCGCCGATGACGGCCATGGCGCCGGTGCCCATACCGATCTGGGCGATCAGCCGCAGGGTTTCTTTGCGGTAGTTGCGCAGCGCGTGCGGAATGTGCGCCAGGGCCACGCCACCGAACCACGCCATCTGACCGAAGTCGTCGAGCCCCCGCGCCGCGGCAAGGCCGTAGCGGTTGAGATTCTCTGCGGCCCGCGGGAAGCGGGAGCGAAAGACGGCGGTAGTTGACATGTCAGTGCCCCGTCCCGAATCGCACGCCGATCGTGGTCAGCACCACGTTGACCGCGTAGAGCGCGACGACGCACAGCACGACGGTCTCGTTGACGGCGGTCCCGAGCCCCTTGGAGCCGCCGCGCACGGTCAGCCCGCGGAAGCACCCGACCAGGCCGGCGATCAGACCGAAGATCGCGGCCTTGACCGTCGCGATGACAACCTCGGGCAGGCCGGTGATGGTGGTCAGGGTGGCCAGGTATGCGCCACCCGACACGTTCTGCAAATAGACGCCGAACAAGTAGCCGCCGACCAGACCGACGGTGATCACCAGACCGTTGAGCAGGGTGGCGACCAGGGTCGCGGCGATCACCCGGGGCACCACCAGGCGGTGGATCGGGTCGATGCCGAGCACCTCCATCGCGTCGATCTCTTCGCGGATGGTGCGCGCGCCCAGGTCGGCGCAGATCGCCGTCGAGCCGGCACCGGCGACCACCAGCACCGTGGTCAGCGGGCCGAGCTGGGTGACGGCGCCGATCGCCGCGCCGGCGCCGGACAGGTCAGCGGCCCCGAACTGTGCAAGCAGGACGTTGAGGGTGAAGATCAGCAACACGGTCAGCGGGATCGAGACCATGATGGTCGGCAAAAACGCCACCCTCATGATGAACCAGCACTGCTGGACGAATTCGCGCCACTGGAACGGCCAACGGAACAGGGCTTTTCCGGTCAGCACGCACATCCGGAAGAAGCCGCCGACAAGCGTCAGCGGGGTCTCCAATTGATCGCGCAGGTAGCCGACCAGGTAGGGACCCCGTCGACTCGTCGACGTTGAAGTCACCGCTGCCCCCTCTGGCCGTCACCGCGCGCCCCCTGGCACCGCGGTGGATCGTGTAGCACGCCTCCACCTCGCCCCGACTTGATGTCTGTGACCATCGGCTCCCTACTGGCAAGTAGTAACGGAGACCACAGGAATGTACCCGATGGCCAAGCACGTGTGAACCGCATCTGCACAATTAACCCTTCGCCAACAACCGGCAAACGTTACAGCTCCCATCAAATTTCCTCTCTGGCCGTAAAATCTGTTGCCCTAGAATGGATTTAGTCGATTTTCGCGACTCCGTAGCGGATCCGCAGTTCAGTCTTGAGCACCTTGCCGGCCGGGTTGCGCGGCAGCGCATCGACGATCTCGAGCGCCTTGGGGTGCTTGTAGCGCGCCAGCCGCTCGGTCAAAAACTCGTCCAGCTCGTCGAGCCCTAAATTGTCGCCCGCGACAGCGGCGACCGCGATCGGCACCTCACCCCACTTGTCGTGGACCCGGCCGATGACGGCGACTTCGACGATGCTGGGGTGGCTGGCCAGGACGTTCTCCACCTCGGCGCAGTAGATGTTCTCACCGCCGGAGATGATCATGTCCTTCTTGCGGTCGACCACCCACACGTAGCCGTCCTCATCCATGCGGACCAGGTCGCCGGAGTGGAACCAGCCGCCGGCGAACGCCTCCGCCGTGGCCTCCGGATTGTTCCAGTAGCCGCTCATCAAAGTTGGTGCGCGATAGACGATTTCACCGATCTCACCGATGGGCACGTCGTTCATGTTTTCGTCGACCACGCGGGCGGCTACCGTGGGGATCACCTTGCCGACCGAGCCACGTTTGCGGATGGCGTCTTCGCCCAGCAACATGCACGTGACCGGGGACATCTCCGTCTGGCCGAACGCGGCCAGTATCTGGGTGCCGGGGAACGTCGCCGACATCTCGCGTAGCAAAGCGTCGGGCGCCGGCGCGGCCCCCCACGACATCACCCGCAATTTCAGGTCGCGCGGGTGTGCTTTCTGTTCGGCGCAGACCGCCTGCCACTGCGCGGGAACCAGGAAGATCCCGGTGACCTTTTCGGCGGCAAGCACGTCGAGCAGTTGCCCGGGCTCGAACGCGCCGAGCGGGTAGATGACCGTGGGGATGCCGAGCAACACCCCGGTGAGCATGTTGCCGACACCGGCGATGTGGAAGAACGGCACACCGACGAACCCGACATCGCTGTTGATGTCGGCGCCGTTGGTGTAGAGCCCGGTCATCGTCTGGCCGGTCAGATTGGTGTGGGTGAGCACGGCGCCCTTCGGCCGGCCGGTGGTGCCCGAGGTGTACATGATCAACGCCGGCGAGTCGTTCGGGATGTCGACGGGTTGGTGCGGCTCCCCGGTCTCGTTGATGAGGTCTTCGTAACCCAGCACGCCGTCGTCGGTCGAGCCACCGGCCACCACGATCGTGCCGAGCAGCGACTCGATGTCGCGTACCCCGGTGGCCACGGGAGCGAGCACCGATTCCGTGACGACGACGCGCGCTTCGCAGTCCTGCACCAGGAAGGCGATTTCGGCCGCGGTGAGCCGGAAGTTCAGTGGCACGGCGATGGCGCCGAGCATGTTGATGGCCAGCACCGACTCGACGAACTCCGTGCGGTTGAGCATCAGGATCATGACCCGGTCGCCGAAACCGACACCCCGGCGGCTCAGCGCGTCGGCCAGCGCCGCCACCCGGCCGCGCAGATCACCCCAGGTCAGAGTCTTGCCCAGGAACCTCAGCGCCGCCGCCTTCGGTTGCATCAGCGCGTGCCGTTCGAGTTGGTTCACCCAGTTTTGCCGCCGGGCCAGGTACGGCTGCTCGTTCGCGCGTGTCAGATGGTTTGCCAATTGCGCGGTCAAACTCAACACTTCCCTTCACTCGCGCACCGCTTGCGCCAGGTTGATATTTGATAAAACATGGTGTTGTGTGGGTCACACTATGGCTTTGATGGTCCACTGACAAGTCCTCGACAAGCCCTCGTCCAGCCCCGTCAAAGCTTGAACTCCATCCGACCGAGCCACTGAAAGCCCTGGCAGCCCCTGTGAACGCACCGATGTCTATGCAGCCGAGGAGCCGGCGGCCGCTGCGGCGGGCTCAGCTGTCCGACGAGGTCGCGGGCCATCTGCGGGCGTCGATCATGTCCGGCACGCTGCGTCCGGGAACGTTCATCCGGCTCGACGAGACCGCGGCCCAGCTCGGTGTCAGCGTCACCCCGGTGCGGGAAGCCCTGCTGAAGCTGCGCGGTGAGGGCATGGTGCAACTCGAACCGCACCGCGGTCACGTCGTGTTGCCGCTCACCCACCAAGACATCGAGGACATCTTCTGGCTGCAGGCCTCGATCGCCAAACAGTTGGCGGTCGCGGCCACCGATCACATCACCGACGCCCAGATCGACGAGCTGGACCGCATCAATGATTCGCTCGCCGCGGCCGTCGGGTCCAGCGACGCCGAGACCATCGCGGGCATCGAATTCGCGTTCCACCGCGTGTTCAACCAGGCCAGCGGCCGAATCAAGTTGGCCTGGTTCCTGCTCAACGCCGCCCGCTACATGCCGGTGCTGGTGTACGCCGCCGATCCGCATTGGGGCAAGGCCGCCGTCGACAACCATCGGCAGCTGATCGCCGCGCTGCGCCGGCGCGACACCGCGGCGGTAATCGAGCACACCGTGTGGCAGTTCACCGACGCGGCGGCCCGGCTGACCGAGCTGCGCGACCGCACCGGAATATTCGAATAGCGGCGATCGCGAGCGCGGCGAAGCCGGGCGAAGCGGGTCGCCGCCATCAGCCCCGCGGCGATCGCGAGCGCGGCGAAGCCGGGCGAAGCGGGTCGCCGCCATCAGCCCCGCGGCGATCGCGAGCGCGGCCCCTAGCTCGCGGACAGCTGCTCGGCGCGCTGCTTGAGGCTCTCGGCGAGGTGGTCGAGGACGTTGTTGAGGAGCTGCTTGACCATCGGCGCCGGGACCGGCATCGAGGTTTCGACGTCCAGGTCCACCGTCAGCAGGCTCGACGGGCCCATCGCCACCACGGAAAACAGTTGCTCCTGCTTGGTGAACAGGTTGCCTTGCTGCAAGACGGTCTGGATCTGGTTTTCCCCCGGGTAGTACACGGCCTGGATGAACATGCTCTGCATGCCTTGGTAATCGGTGTCGAGCCGTAGCTGACTGGGCCGGCCGTCGTCATAGCGGGCAAGCACCCAGAGGCCTTTGATCTCCTCGTTCCAATGCGGGTAGGCCTCGAAATCGCCGACGATCTTCATGATCAGTGCGGCGTCGGCGCCGATTTCGACGGTCTTGCTCAAGACTGGCATGCGCGCAGCATAACGGGGTGAGCGAAAACCCCAGCGCAGGCCGCTATCTGGGGGGCCTAGCTCGATTCGCCGACGCGGGCCGTCGACAGCAGGGACCGGATGGGGTCGGGAATCGGGACCGACTTGCGGGTGACCCGGTCGACGTAGACGTGGACCCAATGCCCCAGCGCGGTGATCCGCCGCGCTGGGCCTGCTCCGGACTCGAAGACGCCCAGCCGGTAGGTGACGCTGCTGCGGCCCAGCCGTGTCACGGCCAGGCCCACCGCGAGGTTCTGGGGGAAGTGCAGTTCGGAGAAGTAGCGGCAGCCCGACTCGGCGACGATGCCCAGCGCGGGCGTGGTGATCGGGTCCAGCCCGGTACTGGTGTTGATCCAGGCGTTGATCGCGGTGTCGAACAACTGGTAGTAGACGGCGTTGTTGAGATGGCCGAACATGTCGTTATCGGCCCACCGCGTCCCGACCGGCCACAGCACCGGGAAGTCGCTGCTGGTCAACCCGTCCGGAGCGGGGGGAACTGCTGGAGCCGAGGCCATGGTTGTATTCCAGCATGTCCGGAATTCGGGGCGCGGTACTGGAGCGCATCGGGGCACCCCGGCCCTACGCGCAGTCGCGGCCCATCAGCATCAGCGACCTCGACCTCGCGCCCCCGGGGCGCGGCGAAATCCTGGTCCGCATCGAGGCGGCCGGCATCTGTCACTCCGACCTGTCGGTGGTCGACGGCAACCGGGTCCGCCCGGTGCCGATGTTGCTCGGTCATGAGGCCGCCGGAATCGTCGAACAGGTCGGTGCCGGCGTCGGCGATGTGGCCGTCGGCCAGCGGGTGGTGCTGGTGTTCTTGCCGCGGTGCGGCCACTGCGCGGCGTGCGCGACCGAAGGCCTGACGCCGTGCGAGCCGGGCAGCGCCGCCAACGGCGCGGGCACCTTGCTGGGCGGCGATGTTCGGCTGAGCCGCGCCGGCCGGCCGGTGTATCACCACCTCGGGGTCTCGGGCTTCGCGACGCGGGCGGTCGTCAATCGGGCCAGCGCGGTCGCGGTGCCACCCGACGTGCCGGCCGACGTCGCCGCGCTGCTGGGGTGCGCGGTGCTGACCGGCGGCGGCGCGGTGCTCAACGTGGGGCATCCGCGACCGGGCCAGACGGTCGCCGTCGTCGGGCTGGGGGGCGTCGGGATGGCGGCGCTGCTCACCGCGCTCACCTATGACGACGTGCGCGTCGTCGCCGTCGATCAGCTGCCCGACAAGCTGGCGGCCGCGCGCGGCCTGGGTGCCCACGAGGCGTACACGCCGCGGCAGGCCGCCGACGCGCACGTGAAGGCGGCCGTGGTCGTCGAGGCCGCCGGCCATCCCGCCGCACTCGAGACCGCGATCGGTTTGACCGCGCCGGGCGGGCGGACCGTCACCGTCGGCCTGCCGCCGCCGGCCGCGCGGATCACCGTGTCGCCGTTGGGGTTTGTGGCCGAGGGCCGCTCGCTGATCGGCAGCTATCTCGGCTCGGCGGTGCCCAGCCGCGACATTCCCCGGTTTGTCGAGCTGTGGCGCTCGGGCCGGCTGCCGGTGCAATCACTGGTGTCCTCGACGATCCGGCTCGACGACATCAACGAGGCGATGGACCATCTGGCCGCGGGCACGGCGGTGCGCCAGCTCATCAGGTTCGACGGTTAGCCGCCGTGCAACGCGCACGACAGGGCGTGGCCCTGCAGCGCGAACAATCGTTGCGAGCCGGGCCATTCCGGCAGCAGTGAATCGAAGCCGTGGCAGGCGCGCGGAAACACGTGCAGCTCGGTCGAGACTCCGGCGTGCAGTAGCCGCTGCGCATAGTCGATGGCCTCGTCACGGAACGGGTCGATCTCGGCGCAGGTGATCAAAGCCGGTGGTAGACCGGCAAATCCGGTTCGCCGGGCGGGCACCATGGCCGCCGACCCGGCCGCCGGGCCCAGGTAGTGGCGCCACATCAGGTCGGCGCCCTCGCCGTCGAAGGCGGGACTGGTGCGGAATTCCGCCTTCGACGGGGTGGCCCGGTCGTCGAGCACCGGCTGGTGCAGCAGCTGAAAAGCCACCGGCGGCAACGAGCCGTCGGCGGCGCCGTGCGTCAGGCAGGCGGCCAGGGCGGCGCCGGCGCTGCTGCCCGCGACGGCCAGTCGTGCCGGATCCACCCCGAGCGCGGCCGCGTCGGCGGCCACCCAGCGCAGCACGGCGCTCGCGTCCTCGAGCGCGGCCGGATAGGGGTGTTCCGGCGCCAGCCGATAGTCCACCGACACCACCGTGCAGCGGGCGCGGCGGGCTAGCTCCACACACTGGCGGTGATCGGTATCGAGGTTTCCCAGCGCGAAACCGCCGGCGTGGCAATAAACAACGACCGGCGCCGGCTCGGGCCCGCCGCGATAGATGCGCACCCCGACGCCGGCGGCGTTGTCCTCGGCGATCCGGACCTCGCGCGCATCGGTCTGCCCGGCGGTGAGACGGCGGCGTTCGTCGAACGGTCCACGGGTGAGTTGGATTGCGGCCGAAGAAAAGTCGGTGCGCATGCTCGCGGCCGCGCGCAGCGCGGGGTCGAAGCGATCGGCACCGTCCGGCTCCGTCATCGCGTGCCCCGCTCGCGCGCGGCGGCCGCGGCCGAGACGGGGATGGCGGGCGCTTCGAAGCGGAAATCGGCCGGCCTGAACCTGCGCGTCATTCCCCAGAAGGTACGCGCGCTACGCGGCCACTGGGTGACCACTCGCCCGTTGGGAGCGCGGAAGTAGTTGCTGCACTGGGTGGTCCACACGGTACCCGCCATCCAGCGGTCGATCTTGGCGACGAAATCGGCCAGCGCCGAGGGACGCACCGCGACGTAGCGCTTGCGGTTGCGCCGCAGGTAGCGCAGCGCCCGCACGACGTAGCGTGCCTGGGCTTCGAGGATGAAGATGACGCTGTTGGAGCCGACGTTGGTGTTCGGCCCGTACAGCATGAAGAAATTTGGGAAGCCCGGCACCGCCATGCCGAGGTAGGCGTGCGCCCCGTCGCGCCAGACCTGCCGCAGCGTGATTCCGTGTTCGCCGGACACGTCCAGTTCCCCGAGATAGTCGGCGGCGGCGTAGCCGGTGGCGCACACCACCAGGTCGACCTCGCGTTCGGTGCCGTCTTCGGTGAGAAGGGATCGGGCGCGCAGGTAGCGCGCCGCGCTGGTCACCACCTCGACGTTGGGCCGGGTCAGTGCGGACAGGTAGTCCGAGGAGAACACCAGCCGCTTGCAGCCCATCGGATGATCCGGTGTGAGCTTGCGGCGCAATTCCTCATCGTCGACGGTCCTCTCGAGCAGTCCCAGTGCGACAGCGGTGAATTGCTCGGTCTTTTCGCTGCCGTGCTCGATCACCGAGACGTTGGATTCGCTGCGCAGCCACAGCCGGGTCCGGTAGAGCTTCTTGGCGAACGGGAGGTGCGCGAAGGCCCAGCGCTCCCGCCGTGTGTAGTGCCGGTCCGGCTTGGGCAGTATCCAGGTCGCCGATCGTTGCACCGAATACACCTTGTCGGCCACCTTGGCCAATTCCGGGATCAGCTGGGCGGCGGTAGATCCGGTACCCAGCACGGCAATCCGTTTGCCTTCCAGCGGGATCGAGTGGTCCCAGCGCGACGAGTGCATCACCGTTCCGGTGAACGGCTCTTGTTCGATGAGTTCGGGGAGCAGCGGCCGGGTGAACAGGCCCACGGCCGACACGACGACGTTGAAGTGATGCCGTTCGCCGGCCGGGGTGGTCAGGCACCATAGTTGGGTATCCGGATCCCAGTGTGCCGCGCAAATCTCGGTGCGCAGCTTCAGGTGCGGCCGCAGACCGTACTTATCGACACTTCGCTGGAAATAGTCCAGGATCTCGGGTTGTCCCGACCACAGCCGTGACCAGTGGGCGTTCAGGTCGAAGGAATACGAGTAGAGGTGCGACTTGACGTCGCACGCGAGTCCCGGGTAGGTGTTGATCCGCCAGGTGCCCCCGACGCCGTCTTCCCGGTCGAAGATGGTGAAGTTGCCAAACCCGTTACGTGACAGCATGATTCCCAGCGCCAGGCCGCCGGGGCCGGCGCCGATGATGCCGACCGAAATGTCGTTCATCGGATCTGCAGGCATTGACCACCGTCGATAATCAGTTCGGAGCCGGTGATGAACGACGCCTCGCCGGAGACCAGGAAGGCGACGGCGTCGGCGACTTCATCGGCCCGGCCTATCCGCCCGAACATCGACGCCTCGGCCAGCCGGGTCTGGGTGGCCTCGTCGAGCATCGATGTGGCGATCGGTCCGGGAAATACGGCGTTGACGCGGATGCCGGAGGGGGCGAGTTCGGCCGCGGCGGTCTGGGTCAGGCCGCGCAGTGCCCACTTCGACGAGCCGTAGGCACCGTGCTGCGGGAAAGGGCGGATCGCGCCGGTGCTGCAGATGTTCACGATGGACGCATCCGGCGCCTCGCGAAGGTGTTCCAGCACCGCGCGCACGCCGAGGAAGGCGCCCAGACAGTTGACCCGCCAAGAGTTTTCGAAACCTTCGGCCGTCTCCTCGCTCAGCGACGCCCGGTGCAGCACCCCGGCGCAATTGACCAGCGTGCTCAGCGACCCGAAGCGGTCGACGACCTGTGCGACGGCCGAGTTCCACTGCTGCTCCGACGTGACGTCGAGCTCGACCGCGATCAGCTCCTGGTCGCGCGATTCGCGTATCGCCGCGATGAGTTCGTCGGTGCGCCGATCGCACGCGGCCACCGAAAACCCCTTGGCGCGTAGCCGTTCGGCGATGGCCCGGCCCTGCCCGCCGGCGGCGCCGGTCACCAACGCGACACGTGGGTTCATGCCGGCCCGCCCTCCGGACTGTCGGCCAATCCACCGCTGGTGATGAAGCTGCACCGCCGCCGCGCAAAGCGCCAGTGACCGGTGATGCGCGTCAGTTCGTCGTCGTAGAGGGCGGGCCGCAGCTGCAGATCGCCGGCGCGGACGAACAACACCTGCGATCTGGCGGTGGCGGTCTCCGCCTCGACAGCAATCCGTGACACGCCGGTCAGATGCAGGCCGCGCGGGGCGTCGCGGAACATGCCGGCGATGCCGTCATGGCCCGCGAACGTCGTGCCGTAGACCAGGAATTCACCGTCGGGAGCGAACAGCTGCACGCACGCGTCGAAGTCACCGGCGTCGAGTGCGAGCGCGTAGCCGGCGATCAGTTCGCGGATCGCGGCGTGGTCATCCAAAAGGCGGGTGGTCATTGCGTCGCCTCACGCAGGTGCTCCGCGGCCCCCCGCCGCAGCGCCTGCGACTCGGCGGCCAGGGTGATCATGCCAAACCCCAATCGCGCCATGGCGTGACCCGTGTTGCCGTCCCCGGCGTGGATGCCGGTGACCAGGCCCGCGTCCGACGCCGCGCGTTGGACGCGCGTTATCGCGTCGAGCACCTCCGGATGTCGGGTCGCGCCGACCACACCGGCGCCCAGGGAGATCGCGAGATCGGCGGGGCCGACGTAGATTCCGGTCAGGCCGTCGACGGCGCAGATTTCCCGGATGTCCGCCAGCGCCGCCGCGGTTTCGATCATCGCGAACACGCTGACCCGGGATTCGTGGGCGGCGGGGTCGTGACCCAGGCTGGCGCGCAGCGGTCCGAAGCTACGCACGCCGCCCGGCGGGTAGCGGGTCGCGGCCACCGCCGCGGCGGCCTGATCGGCCGACTCGATCATCGCGATGACGACGGCGTCGGCGCCGGCGTCGGCCACCCGCCCGATGGGTGCGGCTTCGGCGTTGGGTAGGCGCACCACGGTGCCGAGGGGCAGGTGTTCGGTGCGGCGCAGCATGCCCGCGATGTCGGCGTCGTCGAGATAGCCGTGTTGGGCGTCGAATCCGACGTAATCGTAACCGGCACGTGCGAATTCCTCGGGTCCCAGCAATGTCGGGCCGGTGACCCAGCCGCCGAATATCACGGATTTGCTGCTCAGTGCCAGCTGCAGATTGCTCGGCGAAGCGTTCGTCACGGTCGGTCCCTCACCCGGCGATCGCGATCTTGATGCGTTCGGCAACCGGTCGGCAGGCCAGCTCGAATGCGTCCTGCACCGCCTCGACACCGAACGTGTGGGTGAGGTAGGCACCGAGCAGGTAGGGATGCTCGGCGGTGAACTTGCTCGCGAGCTCCAGCATCCGCCGCCGGTCAAGCGTCACACCGGATTTCAGTGTCAGATTGTTGCGCAGCATGGCCCGCATGCTGATCGGATACATCTCGTCGTCGGCCACGCCGAAGTAGAAGACGGTGCCGCCGGGGGCGGTGGCGTCGATGGCGTGCGCCAAGGTGGCGACCTGGTGACCGACCGCCTCGATGACGACGTCGGCGCGATCCCCGGGCTCGAGCTGACTCGCCCAGCGGTCACTGGTGGCCCGCACCGGATCGTCGACGCCGAATGCCCTTGCCAGATCACGACGATCGATCGGGTCGATCCCGGTGACGCGCCGCGCACCGGCCGCCTTGGCGACATAGGAGAACAGCAGGCCGATCGATCCTTGGCCGATGATCGCGACGTGCCGGCCGGCCAAGTCACCCAGCTGCTCGCAGGCGTAGAGCACACAGGCCAGCGGTTGCAGCCCGATAGCCTGCGCCGGGGTCAGCGCCGGATCGTATGGCGCCAACCCGTCACCGTTGCTGACCACGCGTTCCATCATGCCGTCGAACTCGGACGCCCAGCCGACCACGAGGTCTCCGGGGCGGTGTGCGGGATGCCGGCTGGCGATCACCTCGCCGGCGACCTCATGGATGGGGAAGCCGTCTTTCTCGGGACCGCTGCGGCCGTCGTCACCCGGGAGTCGGCCCTTGGCCCCGCGAAACGCGGGCAGGTCGCTGCCACAGACGCCGGCGGCCGAAAACCGCAGCAGCACCTGCCCGTCGGTCAGGCATTCGGGTGTCTTGTCGGCGATCGTGGTCCGCTCGAACAGGTACGGGGCGATGATCCGGTAGGACCACACGTCAAACCTCCACCGGGATGTTGTTCCAACCCCATTGGAAGCTGGACGGCAGCCGGGTGGCGGTTTCGGCCTGGATCGCGTAGTCGGGCACCCGGCGCAGCCATTCGGCAAGCAGCACATCCATTTCCAGCCTCGCCAGGTGGTATCCGATGCAGAAGTGCTGGCCGCGGCCGAACGCCAGCGAGCGGCGGATGGGCCGGTCCCAGACGAATTCGTCGGGCTCGGGGTATTCCCGCTCGTCGCGGCTGGCCGACGCGAGCAGGGTGATGACGCGCTGGCCGGGGTTGATGGTTTGACCGTGAAGGTCGAAGGGCTTGCGCGCCGTTCGCGCGAACCACTGCGCAGGCGCGCAGTATCTGACTATCTCATCCCGGGCGACGGGCACGTTGCTCTCGGGATCGGCGCGGACGGCGGCCAGCTGGTCGGGTCGCTGACTGAGCTCCCACAGCCCGTGGGCGACGATTTTGGGCACCGTTTCGGTGCCCCCGATGAAGATGCACAGCATCTGGGTGGCGACTTCCATGTCGTCGAGGGCGCGGCCGTCGGGCAGGTGATAGCCGAGGAGGCCGTCGACCACGTCCAGTGGTGCCCCGGACTCTCCGGCGCGGCGGCGGGCGACCGCCGGCAGCAGAAACTCGAAGTAGTTGGGGCGCGCCTGCCCGGTGTCCACGCCGACGCCGGGCTGGGCGAGGCTGCCGGCATTGACCGCGGCGAGGACTTGCGGCGCGAGATCGGTTGGTATGCCCAGGAGTTCGCAGACGATGGCGGCTACCACGACGCCGCCGTAGTCCTGGGTCAGGTCGAATGAGCCGCGCGGCAGCAGCAGGTCGAGGCGTTCGTTGGCCAGCGCCCTGATCCTGCCCTCGAGGTCGGTGACCGAACGTGGCCGAAACGGCCGCGAGTGGGTGCGCCGGATCTCACCGTAGAGGTCCGCGTCGAACACGGCGTGGAACGGCAGCGGCTGCAGCGGCGGGTCGTCGACCGGCCCGGTGTTGTGTTGGGCCAGAACCGATGCCGCCGGCAACGTGCCCTCCGAGGCGACGAAGGTGCCGTTGTTGACTTCCAGCACTTTCCAGATGTCCTCGAAACGGGACAGCGCGAAGGTGTCCCACTGCGGCATGTAGTAGACCGGGTGGTGGTCGCGCAGGATTCGGTAGTAGGGCAAGGGGTTTGCCATCACCGCGTCGTCGAAGGGGTCGTAGCTGAAGTCGGTGTGGTTCATGGGTCTTTGGCGCTCGGTCACTGCAGCGGCGATGGCGGTAGGGCGGCCAGGATGGAATCTTCCCAGCCGTCACGCAGCGCGGGTGCCACGCTCATCCAGGTGATGATCTCGGCGGGCGGGCTCTCTTTCCACGAGGGGTAGTGCTCGGCGAAGCAGTCCCATCCCCCGTCCAACGCCCAGTAGTGGATGACTTCGTTGTAGCGGAAAGTGGTGGTGAACGAACCGAGCCAGCGCTTCCCGGTACGTTCCGACCACGGCACGTAGAGCCGCTCCAGCTCCCGGATGTAGTCGTCCTGGCGGCCCGGCTTGGTCTGCATGATCTCCTGGATCACCAGCGGCGCAGTGAAATTGGCCTCGCGCAGCTGGGCGAGCGTCCTGTTGCTGGGTCCGGCGTACATGATTCGCCCCTCGCCCGACGCGCCGACGTCGGCCAGAAACGCCGCCCAGTTACCGGCCGCGGCCTCGTGGCTGCCACCGCGAGCCTGAGCGGCGCCGATCCGGGCGTAGTCGGCGAACCCGTCGATCTCCCAGATCACCGTCACCTGCGGCCAGTGACCGTTGTACGGGGTGGATTCCCAGATCGCGAACAGCCGGGCGCCCAGTTGTTCCATCATCGGCTGATAGGTGTCGGCGAAGATCTCGGTGAAGGGGTCGCGTCGTCCGGATCCCAACGAGATCGTCTCGTGTAGGTAAAGCAGCGCGTGTTTGTGGTACTTCTTCATAGGCCTAGTCGAGCCGGATCAGCTCTGAGTCGGCCCCCGAACCCACGTCGCACAGCAGCTTCTCGGCGGGAGCGACGGCGGTATCCGAAATACCCTCTGCCGCAAGCGCATAACCCTTGAACGTGCGCGCGGCGCCGCTGAGCAGGTGTTGGGCGCGGGTGGTCGTACGGTTCACTTCCAGCGGCCACCCGTCACCCCACAACGCGACCTCCGTGAGCCGGTTGTCCAGCGATTCGAGCACGGCGGCACGCACCCGCGCGTAGGTGGTGAATGCCTCGGCGCTGACGGCCAGGCTTGTCGAGCCCGCCGCCAGCGCGGCGAGGGATGACTCGAGGTCCGATGCCCGCACGCCCAGGATCCGCAGCGACCGGGTGTCGCAGCCCTGCGGGAGCAACACGGTCACCTCCCAGCCGGCCATCGCACGGTCGTAGAGCCAACCGCCGGCCGATTGCACGACATCGACGGCGCTGGCCGCGACGACGTCCAGTCGATACCGCAGGCCCTCGCCGTTGGCCTGGGTTGCTCGGGCGGCGCTGCTCTTGCTGATGTCGAACGTTGGAGCGACCATCGATCCATTCCTCACCACTGCCCGCAACGACTCCGCTGGCGGGCCTCAAGCGCTTGTCATGGGCTTTCCCAAGGGCGTGTAGCCGCTGCACGCGTCGGGTGAAGCGACTCACCGCACAGCGTGACACTTCTGGCGAAATTTGTAAAGGTCCCGGCGGGCCGTCACGAACCGCGGCGCGCCTCGAGGTCGGCCAGGACCTCCTCGGTGTGCTGCCCGAGTTCTGGTGCCGCAGAACGCGGTGCCCAGGGGGTGCCGTGAAAATCCGCCGGGGTGGCCACCATCGGTACCGCGGCGTCCCCGTCGGGTACGTCGACAATGCCGCCCGCGGCGTGGAACTGCTCGTCGGCCACGACGTCCTCGAGCGTATTGACCGGTGACCAGAAGAAATCCGGTTCGCCGGCGAATACCTGCGCCCACTCGTCGAGCGGGCGTGTCGCGAAGATCTCATCGAGCGCAGCGATCAGCACCGCCGAGTTGACCGCGCGGGAGCGGGCATCGGCGAACCGGGGATCGTCGCGCCACTCGGGGCGGCCCACCGCGCGGCACAGCGCCGGCCAGTGCCGCTCGGGCTCCAGGCCCACGATCCAGAACCGCCGCCCGTCTTGGGCGGTGTAGTTGTTCATGCACGGGTTGCCCATGGAATCGCGTTGCCCGATCGCGATCGGCTGGCCGCTCATCAGATAGGTGTTCAGGTCGAAGCTGACGGTGTAGGCGCCCTGCCGGTACAGCGAGGTCGTCACCAGTTGGCCCGTTCCGGTGCGCTGGCGCGCGAGCAGTGCCGCGCAGACCGCCGCGGCCATCGTCATCCCGGCCGAGTGGTCGCCCATGCCGCCGCGCTGAAACGGCGGCGTCTCGCCGGGCCGGGTGAGCAGGTGGGCCACGCCGGCCCGGGACCAGAACGCGGCCACGTCGTAGGCGGCGCGATCGGCGTCCGGCCCGCTTTCGCCGTAGCCGGTGATCAGCCCGTAGACCAGGCGGGGGTTGGCCACCGACACCGATTCGAAGTCCAGCCCGAGTCGTTGCAGCGCGCCGGGACGCACATTGGTCAGGAAAACATCTGCGCCGGCGAGCAATTCGAACGCGGTGCCGCGACCCGCGTCGGTGCCCAGGTCCAGCACCACGCTGCGCTTGGACCGGTTGTCCATTTCGAACGGCGGGTTGAGACCGAGGTCGCATCCCAGCATCCGGCCGAACATGCGCGCCGGATCACCGGTCGGCGGCTCGATCTTGATCACGTCGGCGCCCCAGTCCGCCAGGATGCCGCCGGCGGCCGGTCCGGCCACCCACACCCCGAGCTCGACGACTTTGACGCCTTCCACCGGTCCCGCCATGGGTTTACCCTAGGCGCCGAGTGTGGGCGCTATGCACCGGAACTGCCCCAATTTGGTGCATAGGCCCCACGCCGGACGGCCTTCTAGGCTTGGCTTCATGAGTCTGGTAGCAGGAAGTGGTCCGCTCAGCAGCGATCCGGCGGGGCGCTTCTCGCCCGCGATACCCGGCGGCCTGGACATCGGGGTCTACGTCGAGCCGCATCCCCGGCGCGTGCAGGCGGTCAGGGACGGGCGGCGGGTGATCGACACCGAGCGGGCGCTGATGGTGCACCGACGGGGCCGACCGCTGTGCTACGTCTTCGCCGCCGACGACGTCGGCGACCTGCCGAGTGAGCCGGAGCCGGAGGCACCGGGTTTCGTTCACGTCCCGTGGGACGCCGTCGACACCTGGTTCGAGGAGGGCCGCAAACTCGTCCACTACCCACCCAATCCCTATCACCGCGTCGACTGCCGTCCGACACAACGCCGCCTGCGCGTCCGCGTCGCCGGCACCACGCTGGTCGACACGGACGACACGATGATTCTTTTCGAGACCGCGCTGGGGCCGAGGCTGTATGTCGACCCGGCACACGTGCGCACCGATCTGCTGCGGCAATCCGAGACGTCGAGCTACTGCAACTACAAAGGCTTTGCGACGTATTGGTCGTTCGCCTCGGGTGACCGCGTGGTGCAGGACGTCGCCTGGTGTTACCCCGATCCACCACCGGAAAGCCTGCCCATCAAGGGATTTCTGAGTTTCGACGACGCCCGCGTCGACGTGCTGGCCGAGCTGCCCGGTCAGCGGCCGTAGCTCGGACGCCCGAGCCCCAGCTCGTGCTGGGCGATCATGTTGCGGAACACCTCCATGGTGCCGCCGTAGATCCCGGCGGGCACGCCGTGGCGGAAGATGAACTCGATGGCACCGTCGTCCGCGGAACCCGTTGTGTCGGTGGGCAATGCCGATGCCACCCCTAGCATGTCCATCAATTCCGGCGAGACTTCACGCATTGTCTGGATGAGCGCCACGCGTCCGTACGTTCCGGGAGTCGACAGCGCCGCCTCGATGCGGGCCATGCCGCGGCCCAGCCGATATTTCGTCGACTCGTCGTCGATCGGGCGCCACCCGTTCGCGTCGGGCGTGGACAGGATCGCCGCGACTCCGTCGGCCGCCTCGGCCAGCAGGTGGCCGTGCTCTGATAGCATCGAAATATTCTGCAGGCCATGGTCTTCGATATCGGTGATGCCATGTTCGGCGTCGAGGGCGAACCGCATCACCGTCCAGCCACCGTTGACCTCACCGATCCGGTAGCGGTCATCGACCCGCACGTCGCTGTAATACACGATGTTGGTGCGGTCACCATCCAGCGTGCGGATGCCCTGGATCTCGATGCCCGCCGAATCCAGCGGCACCAGAAACATGGTCAGGTTTTTGTGCTTGCGTCCCTGCGGATCGGTGTTGGTGAGCAGGAAGACATACTTGGCGTTCTGCGCGTTCGAGGTGAACATCTTGGAGCCGTTAATGATCCATCCGTCACCGTCGCGCACGGCACGCGTCTTGCAGGTGGCGACGTCGGAGCCGCCCTCGGGCTCGGTGTAGCCCAGGCATAGCCGGATCTCACCGGACAGCACGCCCGGCAGCACCGCGTCGACGAGTTCGGCTGCCCCGAACCGCTGCACCAACCGCGCGACGACCGCCGTGGTGCCCCAGTGGAACCACGGGGCATGGGCGCGACCGATCTCGAGGTGGAAGATCCGGCGCCGCACCGGATCGAAGCCGCCTTCGGACTCCAGCCTCCAGTCCGACGCCAGATAACCCGCTTCGCCCAATGCCAAATGCACTTGCTCACTGAAGTTTTCACCGGTCTCACGATCGCGCCGCCGCACCTCGTCGGTGACATGTTCGGTGATGAACTCCCGGAACTGATCGTGGAAATCCTGGTCCTCGGGTGAGAGCGCCACACGGGAGAAGTCCATTCAGGCCGCGTCGATCACGAGGGTGCGGAAACGGTCGAGAGTCTCGAGTGCATGCGTCATGCTGTCGCCGGGTAGGTGGACACTGACCCAGGTGACGCCCAGCTTGGCCAGCTTGTCCAGGCCGTCCAGGTAGGCGTCGGCGTTGAACGCGTCATCGGCGGGACTGCCGCCCTCGAAGCTGGTGAAGGTTATATCCAATGCGGACCAGTCTTTTCCGATTCCCTCACAGCGGCGCCGCAGATCGTCGATGGCCACCGAGAGCTCCTCGGTGGAAGTGATGGCCGCGGTACCCGCCGTCTGGGCCAGTTGTGGCGGGGCGGGGAACGGGCACCAGCCGTCGCCGTATTGCGCGACCCGTTGCCGGGCGGTCGTGGTGTTGCCGCCGATCCAGATCGGCGGATGCGGGCGGCTGACGGGCCGGGGATGCGCGGTGATGCCGCGCGCGCTGAAATGCTTTCCCTCGAAGGTGATGTCGTCGCCGGTCCAGATCGCCCGGATTACCTGCAGGGATTCCTCGAAGAGCTCGGCGCGCTCGTCGTAGCTGACCCCCAGCGCCGCGAACTCGCGCTTGAGGTAGCCCAAACCGACCGCGAGCGTGAAACGGCCCCCGGAGAGCAGATCCAGGGTGGCGCCGGATTTGGCCACCACGAACGGGTTTCGGTACGGCAGCACCACGATGTTAGGGATCAGCCGCAGCGTGGTCGTCGCGGCCGCCGCGAAGCTCAAAGCGACAAAGGGATCCACCGCGTCGTGGCCGCCGGCCTCCAGCCAGCGCTGCGACGGTGCGGGATGGTCGGTGAAGCCGAAGCCGTGGATGCCGGCCGCCTCGGCGGCGGCGGCCACCTTTCCGATGCCGTCCCCACTCACCAGCTCCGGATTGTAGGGATAGCTGTGCATGGGGTGGGTGATGGTGAAGTACATGGCCGTCAGAAGCGTGCGCGGGAATCGATCGCGGTATCGCTGGTCCGCAGCGGGCGGATCAGCGCCTCCTGCGCGAAGGACGCCAGCAGCTCACCCTCCTCGGAGTGCACAGCCCCACGCACGTAGGACATTCCAGCGCCGACCTGAGTGCTCTCGTGCGTGTAGAGCAGCCACCCGTCCCAGCGCACCGGCTCGTGGAAGGCGACCGAGATGCTCATCGGTGCGGTGGACACGGTCAGGTGCGCCTGGGCGGTGCCGATGCCCGGGTGCGCGCGCATGGTGGTGGAGATGCCCAGGTGGCCGGTGAAGTACGCCAGCAGCGCCTTGGCCAGGTCGTCGCGGGTCGGGATCGGGTCGTAGTGCAGCCACGCGTAGAGCTCCGGCGGGCCGACCTCCTCGGGGCTGTTCACGTCGACGACGTCCACCAGGCGCAGCTCGCGTCCGACCATCGGCATCGGGGAGTGGTGCGCGTCGGCCGGCGCGGCGACGTCGGGCCGCGGCAAGTGGTGACGGATGACATCGGCGGTCGGGACATCGGCCAGCACCGTGATGCTCAGGCAGCGCCGGCCGTTCTGATGCACGGCGACGACGGCGGTCGCGGTGGACCGGCCCTCGGCCACGACGTCGAGCACCAGCTCGATCGACGGCCCGACGGTCACGGCACGGGAGAACACCGCGTGCGCCGAGCGCACCGACTTGTCCGGAAATCGTTTGGCCGCCGCGACAATCGCCTGGGCGAGCACCTGGGTGCCCTCCACCACCTGGCGTTCGTCGCCGGCGGCGATCCCGGTGTCACCGGTGAACCGGTCTTGCCCGTCGGCCCGCACGTCGAACAGGTCCAGCAGGCCCTGCACCGTCCACTCGGTCTGCTCGGATTCCTCGGAAGCTTTCGTCAAATCCGCTCCACCTCTCGCACTGACAGCACTCGGCTCAGCGTGACACTTTGAGTAGGATTTGTAAAGCTTGGCTAACAAGACCGCGGCCCAGCCGATGAACCCGCCAACGGAACACACAGGGAGACAACACCTTTGGGTATCGTGACCACCACTTCAGAGACCGCGTTCACGCAGTCCGCCGAGACCGTGTACGACTTCGTCACCAACCCGGCCAACTGGGCCAAGACCTACCCCGGCAGCGCGCACATCGGCGGCTTGCCGGAGCTGCCCCTCAAGGTCGGTGACACCTGGGAGGAAGCGGGACCCGACGGCAACCGGATCTTCAGCTGGCAGCTGGCCGCCGCCGTGCGCCCGACCCTGTTCGTGTTCACCTCGATCGGCCGCCTGGGCCATGATCGCGACGGGAACGGCGGGATGGAGGGCCGGATCACCGTGTCCTACCACTTCACCAGGCCGGGCCAGGACGTCACGCTGTTCTCCCGGACCATGACGATCGAGGCGTACCGGCATGCGCCCCTGCCCGATCAGCTATTCATCCAGGCCAACCCGGCGAGGATCGACGCGTACCACGAGGCCGTCGCGACCGAACTCGCCCGATCGGCAGATTGACACCGGCACCCGCGGTGCATGACACTTTTTCGGTGTTTTGTAAAGCGGAAGGTTGGCCAGAGGCATGAGCGGATGATTCCCGAGCCGCTGGCCAACGGGTTCTGCTTCGGCGAGGGGCCGCGCTGGTTCGAGGGCCTGCTGTGGTTCTCCGACATGCTGGGCGAAGCGGTCCACACCTCGACCATGGGCGGCGCGCTGACCACGCTGCCGCTGCCCGGGCACTCGCCGTCGGGTCTGGGCTTCCGTCCCGACGGGTCGCTGCTGATCGCTTCCACGGAGGACCGGCAGGTGCTGCGCTATGACGGCGAAACCGTCGTCACCATCGCCGATCTCGCCGACGTGGCGCCGGCCAACCTCGGTGACATGGTCATCGACCACGTGGGCCGGGCCTACATCGGATGCCAGGCGCTGCGCGGCGGCGTCATCATCCGCCTCGACCCCGACGACAACGCCACCGGGGCCACTATCGTGGCCGATGACCTCGACTTCCCCAACGGAATGGCGATCACCCCGGACCGCGGGACGCTGATCGTCGCCGAATCGACGGGCCGGCGGCTGAGCGCGTTTTCCATCGGCGATGACGGTGGACTGACCGACCGGCGGATCTTTGCCGAGGGACTGGACGGGCCGCCCGACGGCATCGCGCTGGACGCCGAAGGGGGCGTATGGGTGGCGATGACCCTGGCCCATCAGTTCGAGCGGATCGTGGCCGGCGGCGACGTGACGGACCGCATCGACATGGGCGACCGCATCGCCATCGCGTGCGCCCTCGGCGGCCCGCAGCGCCGCACGCTGTTTCTGTTGTCGAGCACCGAAGCGTATCCCCAGCGCCTGGTCGGCACCCGGCTTTCCCGGCTGGACGCCGTCACGGTGACCACTCCCGGCGCCGGCCTGCCCTGACACTCCGAAGAGGTTGACGATGACCGACGCCTACTACGAGCTGATCGACCCGGCCGACGCGCCGGGTGAGAAGTTCCGGGCGACCGATCTGGCGCGCGGCACCTGGTCGGCGGCGATCCAGCACGGCGGTCCGGTGTCGGCGTTGCTGGTGCGGGCGCTTCAGCGGTGCGAACAGCGCGACGACACGCGCCTGTCGAGGGTCGTCATCGACCTGCTGGGCGGGGTGCCGGCCGAGGGTGACCTCTGGGTGCGCTCCCACGTGCAGCGCCCCGGCAAGCAGATCGAACTCGTCAGCGCCGAGATGCTGGCCCCGGGCCCCGACGGCGGCGCCCGGCCGGTGGCGCGCGCCAGCGGCTGGCGGTTGCAGCACCAGGACACGCGGGTGCTGGCGCACGCGTCGGCCCCCCTGCCCCGTCCCCGAACCGAGGCCTACGACCGCAACCTCAAGGCGAGGGACTGGGACCGCAATTACGTGCACAGTCTCCAGTGGCTGTGGCTGACCGAGCCGCTCAGCGAAGGCCCCGGCGAATCGTGGATCAGCCCGACGGTCGATCTGGTCAACGGCGAGTCCATGACCCAGCTGGAACGGCTGTTCGCGGTGGCCGACTGCGCCAACGGCATCGGCAGCAAGCTCGACATCACCAAGTGGACGTTTCTCAACACCGATCTGGCCGTGCACGTATTTCGTGTCCCCGACGGAGAATGGATCGGGATCCGGGCGGAGACCAGCTACGGGCCGGACGGGATCGGGACGACGATCGGAACATTGTTCGACGAGCAGGGCGCGGTCGGCGCCATCCAGCAGTCGGTGCTGGTGCGCCGGCGCCCCCCTCGGGCCTAACGTGGAGGCGAAAACCATGACACACCTCGTAAAGCGTGCATCATGAGCCAGCCGGCCCGGGCGGCGACGATCGCCGACACCGACACCTCGACCCGTCAGCGCATCCTGGCGGCCACCGCCGAGGTGCTCGGCCGAAACGGCAAGACCAAGCTCAGCCTGTCCGACGTGGCCACCCAGGCGGGCGTCTCCCGCCCGACGCTGTACCGCTGGTTCGCCTCCAAAGAGGAGTTGCTGTCGGCGTTTTCGAGCTACGAGCGACAGATCTTCGAAAGCGGCCTGATCAAGGCCACCGCGGGCCTCAAGGGCGTGGACAAGCTGGACGCCGTGCTGCGCTTCATCGTCGATTACCAGCATTCGTACTCCGGGGTGCGCATGGTCGACGTCGAGCCCGAGCACACCATCGCCCAGTTCTCCTGGGTCATCCCGCAGATGCGCGAAGGCCTGCAACGGCACCTCCCCGGACCCAACGCCGCGGTGAAAGCGGCGACGGTGATCCGGATCGCGATCTCGCACTACATCGTGCGCAGCGACGACGCCGAACAGTTCCTGGCGCAGCTGAGGCACGCGGTCGGCATCAAGGGCAGTTGAGCGGATCTCCCGCGAGAGTGCAACGGGCGACGCATTTCCCGAGTAGCAGCGTCGGTACTTGCACTCTCGCGGCGAATGCGTGATCAGTCGAACAACACCGCGGCGTTGAGATAGCCCGTCGGATCCAGCGCGGCCTTGAGCGTCCGCATCGCGGCGATGTCGGCGGGCTCGCGTGACATGCCGAGGTAGGGCCGCTTGCGGCTGCCGACGCCGTGCTCGGAGCTGACATTGCCGCCCGATCGCGCGATGAGTTCCATCATCGGCTCGTAGAGGTCGCGCTCCCGGTCGGCAGGGCAACGCAACACGTTCAGATGCAGGTTGCCCTCACCGACATGTCCGAACAGCACCGGCAGCGCCTCGGGGGCGTGGGTGCCGACCAAATCGACTGCGTGTCTTTCGAATTCGCCGATCGTCGACAACGGCAGCGAGACGTCGAACTTCAGCGGTGGCCCGTACACACCGAGCACCTCGGCGAGTGATTCGCGGACCTGCCAAAGCCGTTGCTGCGCGGCAAGATCCACACCCACCGCCGGCTCGCCGCACATCGGCACGTCCTCGAGCAGACCGGCGAGGCGCTCGGTCTGGTCATGATCGGCGGCCAACTCCACCAGCAACAGCCAGTCGCCGGTGACCGGGGCCCCCACCCCGCGATGCTCGCGGGTCAGCGCGGCGGCCCGGCCGTCGATCAATTCCAGGGCCGCGATGCCGTCCACGTCGCGAAAGACCCGGCCGGCGGCCACCAGCGCGTCCAGATCGGCGAACCCGCAGATCGCCGTCACCCGGTGCGGGGGGATGGCGTGCAGCCGCAGGTCCAGCCCGGTGATGACGCCCAGCGTCCCTTCGGCGCCCACGAACAGCGCCGGAAGGTCGTAGCCGGTGTTGTCCCTGCGCACCCGGCTGTGCCGACGCAGCAGCGAGCCGTCGGGCAGCGCGACCTGCACGCCGATGACCTGCTCGCCCATGTTGCCGTAGCGGACGGTGCGCAGGCCGCCGGCGTTGGTCGACGCCATGCCGCCGACGGTCGCGGTGTCGCGGGCGGCCAGATCCACGCCGAACACCAGGCCGGCCGCGGCTGCGGTCTGTTGCACCGCGGCCAGGGTGGCTCCGGCACCGACCTCGATGCGGCTCTCGACGGTGTCGACGCCCCCGATGGAGTGCAGCCGTTCGGTGGACAACAGCACGTCGTCGTGTTCGGGGACGGTGCCGGCCACCAGCGAGGTCCGGCCGCCCTGCACCGTCACGTGCGCGCCGGCATCGCGGCACACCCGCAGCACCTGGGCGACCTGCTCGGCCGAGCCGGGTCGCACCAGCGCGCTGGCCCGCCCGCGATAACGGCCGGTGTGGTCGACGCTGCGCGCCGCCAGCACGTCGGGGTCGGTGACGACGTGGTTGGATCCGACGATCCTTTTCAGGTCGCCAAGACTGCCTGGCATATTCGCGGTTATAGCACCGGCTCTAGAACTGTTTGTGCGGCACGTCGGTGACCAGGCCGCCGTCCATGACGAACTCGCTGCCGGTGGCATACGACGATTCGTCGCTGGCCAGGAACAGGATGAAGGTCGACACCTCCCGCGACTCGGCCGGGCGGCCGAGCGGAATGGTCACCATGTCCTCGGGCAGGTGCTGGGTCATCGGGGTGCGGATGAAGCCGGGGTGCACGGAGTTGACCCGGATGTTGTGCGGCGCCAGCTCCAACGCCGCGGACTTGGCCAGCCCGCGCACCCCCCACTTGGAGGCGACGTACGGGTGCACCATCGGCGCGCCGCGCAGGCCCTCGATGGAGGACACGTTGATGATCGAGCCGCCCCCGGCCGCGATCATCGGCTCGACGGCCACCCGCATGCCCAGGAACGTCCCGGTCAGGTTGACGTCAATCACCTTCTGCCACTTGGCCAGATCGAAGCTCTTCAGCGGGCCCAGCGCGACGGTTCCCGCGTTGTTGACCAACACGTTGAGCTTGCCGAATTCGCCGACCGCCGTCTCGACGGCGGCGTCCCACTGGTCGGGTTGGGTGACGTCGAGGTGGACGTAGCGCACCGCGTCACCGATCGCATTGATTTCAGCGGCCACGGCTTCTCCCTCGTCGTCGAGGATGTCGCCGATCACCACCTTGGCACCCTCGGCCGCCAGCAGCCGCGCATGCTCGGCGCCCATCCCCCGAGCGCCGCCACTGATGAGTGCAACCTTGCCGTCTACCCGTCCCACGTAGGGGCTCCTTTCGATTTAAGTGGTCACCAAAGTGCTTGGTGCGTAAAGGCCTTTGCCGGTGACCAGCGGGAGATCGAGCGTGGTCCGGATGCCGGGCGGCGCCGCGATCACCGCCGGGATGGCGTTGACGACGCGACCCGCGGCGCCCGCGATCGCGGCGTGGTTGTGGTCGCCCTTGCGGCTGCTCGGGATGATGTCGACCGCGTACGACGGCTCGCCGGTGATCTCGACGCGGTACGAACCGTCGCCCCCGGCGGGCTGGGGCAGGTCGGGCCGCAGGTCGGGCCGCAACCGGGTGACATGCTCGATGACGATGGCGGGGTGGCCCTTGACCATGCCGCGAATCTCGAACTGCAGCACGGCCACGGTCCCCTTGGCGACGCGGCCGACCGCGATATCGAAGTCCTCCGGCGCCGGCTCGCGCTGGTAGGACTCGGTGATCTCGTCGACCTCGATGCCCAGGCCGGCCGCCAGCTGACGGATGGCGGTTCCCCAGGCGATGCCGAGGATGCCCGGCTGCAGCAGCATCGGGATCTCGTCCATGGGCTTGGCGAATCCCATGTAGTCCATGACCTCGGTCCCGTTGTACGACGCGTAATCGTGAATCTCCATGCAGCGCACCTGCTCGATGCGCTGACACGTCCCGGCGAGCGCGAACGGAATCAGGTCGTTCGCGAACCCCGGGTCGACACCGCTGATGAAGATGCTCGAATTACCTTGCTTGGCAGCTTCTTCCACGCGGGCGATGTATTTGTCGGGCATCACGCCCCACGGGTACTGCAGCAGCCCCGGCGACGA
This sequence comes from Mycobacterium sp., assembly GCF_004298145.1. Lineage (GTDB taxonomy): Bacteria > Actinomycetota > Actinomycetes > Mycobacteriales > Mycobacteriaceae > Mycobacterium. The sequence goes on along the minus strand of NZ_SCRH01000030.1, from coordinate 97,650 downwards.
GCCGACGACGTTGATGCCGGCGGCCAGGATGCGCATGACGTCGGCCATCGCGTCGGGCAGCCGGGTGTCGCCCATCGCGCAGTAGACGACGCACTCGGGCTTGGCGGCGATGATGGCGTCCAGGTCGTCGACGGCCGTGACGCCGGTGGCTCTTCCGTCGTTCACTGCGGCGTCCAGGCCGACGCCGCACAGTTCCCCGGCGTCCTTACCCACCTTTTCCGGGGTTGAGACACACACCCCGGTCAGCTCGAACTGCGGGTTGGTGATGAGTTCGGCGAGGGCAAGCCCACCGACATTTCCGGTACCGACGTGCGCGACGCGGATCGCCATGAGAATCTCCGTCCGTTGAGCGCTCAAAACTTTTCTAGACACTAGTCCATTAATTTGGGCGCGCATACCTGCCGGACTCGTGGTGATCCGCGGGGGCAGAATCAACCGCTGATGACACAACGCGAAGACCTTCGGTTCCCGTCCGGCGACGACCTGATCAGCGCCTGGCTCTACCGCCCGCCGGGCGGCGGGCCCTCGCCGCTGCTGGTGATGGCGCACGGCCTGGGCGCGGTGCGCAGCATGCGGCTGGACGCCTACGCCGAACGCTTCAGTGCCGCCGGCTATGCCTGCCTGGTGTTCGACTACCGCAATTTCGGCGACAGCGCGGGCCGGCCGCGTCAGGTCCTCGACATCGGCATGCAGCTTGCCGACTGGGCTGCCGCCGTCTCCTACGCCCGCACCCTCCCGGGGATCGACCCCGACCGGATCGGGTTGTGGGGCACCTCTTTTGGTGGCGGTCACGTGATCGCCACCGCGGCGCGGTTACCGGGTATCGCCGCGGCCGTCGCCCAGTGCCCCTTCACCGACGGCATCGCGTCGGCGCGCACCGTCACCAACCCGTTGATCACCGCGCGCATCGCCGCGCGGGCGGTGCGCGACGTGCTCGCAAGTCGGCTGGGCAAGCCACCGGTGATGGTCGCAACGGCGGGCCGGCCCGGCGAGGTCGCGTTGATGAACACACCCGACGCGTATTCGGGCTACCTGCGGCTGGTGCCCGATGGCGTCGAACTGCGCAATGAGGTCGCCGCCCGAATCGCGTTGCACGTCTTCACCTATCGCCCGGGACGCCTGACGCCGAGGATCACCTGCCCGATCCTGTTCTGCGTGTGCGAAGCCGACTCGGTGGCTCCCGCGGCGGCGACGCTGCACTACGCGGCAAAAGCGCCCCGCGGTGAGGTCAAGCTGTACCCCGAGGGCCATTTCGCGATCTACGTCGACGACGCATTCGAGCGTGCGGTCACCGACCAGCTCGCATTCCTCGACAAGCACCTCAAGGGTGCGCGCGCCTAGGGTCCCAGCGGCGACGTCGTGCGGATCGCCTCGTCGCGGATCAGTCCGCGCAGCAGCGCGGTGCTGAACTCGGCCGCGATCTCCTTGGCCGAGCGTCGTCCGCTGGGCCGCAGCCAGCGGTAGCTGCCCAGCGTCATGCCGATGTAGCCCAGCGCCAGCACATGCGAGTCGCACGGGTAGAACTCGCCGCTGGCGATCCCGCGGTCGATGAGGCCGTGCACGTGGTGGTAAACCTGGACTTCCTTCTCGCGGACCTCGGCGACCTGCTCGCTGGTGAACCACTCGGTGATGTAGGGCGCCTCCTGGAAGTACACGGCGGCCCGCTCGGGATCGCTGGCGATGCCGGTGAGCAGCCGGACCGTGTACTGGTAGAGCGCCTCGCGCGCCGTCCAGGACGGGTCGTCGTGGACGGCGGCCAGCGTGCCCTCGGCGGCCTGGCGGTAGATGTCGTACAGAATCAGCGCCTTGCTGGCGTAGTAGTGATAGACCGTCGCCTTGTTGAGGCCGATCACGTCGGCCACATCGTCCATCCGCGTGCCGTGATAGCCGCGCGCCGCGAAGAGCTTGGTGGCAACGGCCAGCAACTCTTCGCGCCGCGTTTGCCCATTGGGTGTGACGCTGTCGGTGGGCATCTGTTCTCACTATCGTCGGTATGGGCAGGCCAGGCCCGGTTCGGCCAAGAATAACTATCAATCAACTGGTTGGACAGTTTATGCAAAAACGCCGGGTGTCACGTCGACGGCCGTGCGACTAGACTGCTGATCGAACGAGATTCGAGAGGTGGGGCCGATGGATCCGAGTCCGAGCTACGACGCAAGCGACGAGATCGAGTTCTTCATGCGGTACTTCACCTGGGGTTTGCGCGGCGTCACCGACGGCAACGGATACCCGCCGCCGGCCTACCCCCCCGTTTAGGCACCCGGCGCGCAGGCGCCGCCGGCCTACCGAGCTATAGCGCTTTGAGTTCCTCGGCGACCTCGGTCACCGATTTCTTCGCGTCGCCGAACAGCATGCTGGTGCCCTCGCCGTAGAACAGCGGGTTGTCGATGCCCGCGAACCCGGAGTTCATCGACCGCTTCAGCACGATCACCGAGCGCGCCTTGTCCACGTTGAGGATCGGCATGCCGTAAATCGGGCTGGACGCGTCGTTGCGGGCCGCCGGGTTGGTGACGTCGTTGGCGCCGATGACGATCGCGACGTCGGTGCGCGCGAACTCGTCGTTGATGTCGTCCATGTCCTTCATGGCGTCGTAGTCGACCTCGGCCTCGGCCAGCAACACGTTCATGTGCCCGGGCATGCGGCCGGCGACCGGGTGGATCGCGTACTTCACCGTCACGCCCTTGTCCTCGAGCAGCGCGGCCATGTCCTTGACGGCGTGCTGCGCCTGCGCGACGGCCAGGCCGTAGCCGGGCACCACGATCACCTGGTTGGCGTAGGCCATCTGGATCGCCGCGTCGGCCGCCGAGGTGGCCTTGACGTGCTTGTCGCCACCGCCGCCGCCGCTGGGGGCGACCCCTCCGCCGCCGAAGCCGCCGGCCACGATCGCCGGGATCGAGCGGTTCATCGCCTTGGCCATCAGGTTGGTCAGGATCGAGCCGGACGCGCCGACGATCATGCCCGCCACGATCATCGCGGTGTTGTTCAGCGCCAAACCGGCGGCCGCGGCCGACAACCCGGTCATCGCGTTGAGCAGCGAGATGACGACCGGCATGTCCGCGCCGCCGATGGGCAGCACCACCATCAGGCCCAGCACGCCCGCCGCGGCGAGCAGCCCGATCATCCACCACAGCGACGTTCCGCCGGTGCCGGGATGGGCGTGCACGCCGATCACCACCGCCGCGGCCACCGCGGCCCCCAGCAGCAGCAGGTTGACCGGCTGCTGGGCCCTGCCGAAGCCGATCGGCCGGCCGGAGATGATCTCCTGCAGCTTGCCGAACGCGATGATCGACCCCCAGAACGAGATCGACCCGATGATCGCGGCGAACAGCGACGCCACCACGATGTGCACGGTCGGTGACTCGCCGTGCTGGAACGCCGAAAAGCCCTTCGTCTCAATGAATTCCGACAGCGCGATCAGCGCGACCGTGCCACCGCCGACGCCGTTGAAGAACGCCACCAGCTGCGGCATCGCCGTCATCTTGGTGTAGCGCGCCGGCGGGACACCGAGCACCACCCCCACCACCAGACCGGCGATGATCAGCACCCATTGGTCGGTGTGGCGGATCTTGATCAGCGTCGCAACCACCGCCAGCGCCATACCCACCGCCGCGATCAGGTTGCCCCGCACCGCCGTTTTGGGCCCGGTCAGGCCCATCAAGCCGTAGATGAAGAGGCCGAAAGAAATGATGTAGAGGCCGATCACCAAGTAGTTCATTTGGCCGCCGGCTCCTCGCTGTTGGCAGTGACCGGTTTCTTCTTGCCCTTGAACATGCCCAGCATCCGGTCGGTGACGATGAACCCGCCGATGACGTTCAGGGTGCCGAACACCACCGCGACGAACAGGATGATCTGCAGCGCCAACGAGGGATGCTCGACGGAGCCGAACACCACCAGTGCGCCCAGCACCACGATGCCGTGAATGGCGTTGGTGCCCGACATCAGCGGCGTGTGCAGGGTGTTGGGCACCTTGGAAATGACCGCGAACCCGACGAATCCGGAGAGCACCAGGATCGCCAGGTTGGCCAATAGCTCGTCGTACATGTAGTCCTCTCAGCCTGTCGGGCGCCGCGTCGCGGCATCGCTGCGCTCTGCATCGTCGCCGGCGCCGGCCCGCGTCACGCAGGACTCCGCGATGACTTCGTCATCGAAGTCCGGGGCCAGTTTTCCGTCGGTGACCAACAAGTCCAGTAGCGCGGTGATGTTCTTGCTGTAGAGCTCGCTGGCGTGCTCGGGCATGGTCGCCGGCAGGTTCAACGGCGAGGCGATCGTGACGTCGTGCTTGACGACCGTCTTCCCGGGTTCGGTGAGCTCGCAGTTGCCGCCAGTCTCACCGGCCAGGTCCACCACCACGCTGCCGGACTTCATCGCCTCCACGGCCGCGGCGGTCACCAGACGCGGCGCCGGCCGGCCCGGAACCAGCGCCGTGGTGATGACGACGTCGAAACCGCTGATCGCCTTCTCCAACGCCTGCTGCTGCTGCGCGCGTTCCTCGTCGGTCAGCTCACGGGCGTATCCGCCCTCGCCGGCCGCTGTGATGCCCAGGTCGAGCCACTGCGCGCCCACCGAGCGCACCTGGTCGGCGACTTCGGGCCGCACGTCGTAACCGGTGGTGCGCGCACCCAGCCGTTTGGCCGTCGCCAGCGCCTGCAGCCCGGCCACCCCGACTCCGAGCACCAGCACCGTGGCCGGCTTCACCGTTCCGGCCGCGGTCGTCAGCATGGGGAAGAACCGGGTCGATTCCGAGGCCGCCAGCAACACGGCCTTGTACCCGGCCACGTTGCCCTGCGACGACAACGCATCCATCGCCTGGGCCCGCGAGATCCGCGGGATCGCCTCCAGCGCGAACGCCTGCACACCCGCCTGTTTCAGCGCGCCGATCGAGTTGTCGGCGTTGCGCGGCGCCAAAAATCCGATCAGCGTCTGACCGCTGCGCAACTTGGCGACCTCGGCCTGGGTCGGCGGCGCGACCTTGACCACGACATCGGCGGCCCACGCGTCACCGACGCTCGCCCCGGCCTCGGTGTAGAGCGCGTCGGGCAGCAGGGCCCGCTCACCGGCTCCCGACTCGACCACGACCGCCACGCCGGTGCCCACCAGCGACGCCACCGCCTTCGGCACCAGCGCAACCCGCCGCTCGTCGGCACCGGACTCGGAGACCACCCCTACCTTGACCGCGTTGGTCTGCGCATTTGTCATGGCGCGTGCATCTACTTTCCGTACTTTTCCGTACTGTCCCTGCTGATGGGCGTGGCGCCGGCTCGGCCGCGCGCTTCGCTACCATAACCAGGTTTCACCATGGACGGGTGATCGCCCACGGCGGGATGCCCCGGCCGTCGGCGATCGACTCCCGGTCGATGCTTCGCCGCCGCAACGCGATGCAGTAGCGGCCGCCGCGTTGTGACGTCACAAGAGCGCATTGTTGCGCCCGCCCATCAAAGGAGCTACCAGAGCGGGATGTCGTGGCCGTGTTCGGACGACGGACGGGGCCCGAAATAGCGTCGCTGCGACTCGTCGATCGGCACGTCGTTGATGCTGGCTTCGCGGCGCGCCATCAGTCCGGACTCGGTGAACTCCCACAGCTCGTTGCCGTAGCTGCGATACCACTGTCCGGATTGATCGTGGCACTCGTATTGGAACCGCACGGCGATGCGGTTGTCGTGGAAGTCCCAAAGAGCCTTGCGCAGCGCGTAATCGAGCTCGCGCTGCCACTTGCGGGTCAAAAACGCCACGATCTCGTCGCGGCCCACGACGTGTTCGCTGCGGTTTCGCCACTGCGAGTCGACCGTGTACGCCAGGCTGACGCGCCGGGGATCCCGGGTGTTCCAGGCATCCTCTGCCGCCTGCACCTTGTGGATCGCGGTTTGCCGCGTGAACGGCGGGAACGGGGGGCGGGATTCGGTCACGCCCCTTATCCTGCGCGAGCAGACACGGAATCGCACCAATCCGCACTGCAGCATGCGATTTAGCGTCTGCTCGCGACGTCCAATAGCACGTGTCCTATCGTGACGGGCATGGACTTCGCGATGTCGGCCAAGGCCAGCGACTACCACAAGCGGCTCTCCGATTTCATGACCGAGCACGTGTTCGGAGCCGAGGCCGACTACGACAAATACCGTCACGAAGCCGGCCCGCGCGACCATACGGTTCCGCCCGTCGTCGAGGAGCTGAAGGTCAAGGCCAGGCAGCAGGGCCTGTGGAACCTGTTCCTGCCGGCCGAGTCGGGCCTGACCAACTTGGAATATGCGCCGCTGGCCGAGATCACCGGCTGGAGCCTGGAGATCGCTCCCGAGGCGCTCAACTGCGCGGCACCCGACACCGGCAACATGGAGACGCTGCACCTGTTCGCCACCGACGAACAGCGCAAGCAGTGGCTGGAGCCGTTGCTCGCCGGCGAGATCCGCAGCGCCTTCTCCATGACCGAGCCGGCCGTTGCCAGCAGCGACGCCCGCAACATCGAGACCTCGATCGTGCGCGACGGCGGCGACTACGTGATCAACGGGCGCAAGTGGTGGACCTCGGGTGCCGCCGACCCGCGCTGCAAGGTACTCATCGTCATGGGCCGCACCAACCCCGACGCGGCCAGCCACCAGCAGCAGTCGATGGTGCTGGTGCCGATGGACACGCCGGGCGTGACGGTCGTGCGCTCCACGCCGGTCTTCGGCTGGCAGGACCAGCACGGCCACTGCGAGGTCATTTACGACAACGTGCGCGTGCCGGCGACCAACCTGCTCGGCGAAGAGGGCGGCGGCTTCGCGATCGCCCAGGCCCGGCTCGGACCGGGCCGCATCCACCACTGCATGCGCGCCCTCGGCGGCGCCGAGCGTGCGCTGGCACTGATGTCCGACCGGGCCCAGAAACGGATCGCCTTCGGTCGCCCGCTGGCCGAGCAGGGTGTGGTGCGGGAATCAATTGCCAAGTCCCGCAACGAAATCGATCAGGCCCGGCTGCTGTGCGAGAAGGCGGCGTGGACCATCGACCAGCACGGAAACAAGGCCGCGCATCTGCTGGTCTCCCAGATCAAGGCGGTCGCGCCGCGGGTGGCCTGCGACGTCATCGACCGCGCCATCCAGGTGCACGGGGCCGCCGGTGTCAGCGACGACACGGTGCTGGCCCGCCTCTACGGCTGGCACCGCGCCATGCGGATCTTCGACGGCCCGGACGAGGTGCACATGCGGACCATCGCGCGCACCGAGCTCGGCAAGGAAAAGTCCGCGCTCGCCGCGGCGGTGACCTCACATGACTGAATCCCTGCGAGAACTGTCCGGCGGGTGGAACTTTCGCGACGTCGCCGACGGCGCCAACGGCTTGCGGCCGGGCCGGTTGTTTCGGTCCGGTGAGCTGAGCCGCCTGGACGACGAGGGCCGGACGACGCTGCGTCAAGTGGGCATCACCGACGTCGCCGACCTGCGCGCGGCCAAGGAGGTCGCCCGGCGCGGGCCTGGACGCGTTCCCGACGGCATCGAGGTGCACCTGTTGCCGATGCCCGACCTCGGCGCTGAGGAGCAGCCCGACGGTGAGGCCCCGCACGAGCGCGCCTTTCGACACCTGTGGGCCAACGGCGAGTCGGATGAATCCGTCGACGTGACTGCCGCCCGATACATGGTCAACGAATATCGGGAATTTCCAACCCGTAACGGGTCGCGGCAAGCGCTGCGGCAGGTCGTCACGCTGCTGTCCGCGGGACGCGCGGTGCTCACCCACTGCTTCGCCGGCAAGGACCGCACCGGCTTCATCGTCGCGCTCGTGCTGGAGGCGATCGGAATCGATCGCGACATCATCGTCGCCGACTACCTGCGCAGCAACGACGCCGTCGGCGAGCTCCGGACGGCGGTCTTGGAGATGGTCAAGGAACGCGCGAACACCGAACTCACCCCCGAGGTCATGACCTGGAGCGACGCGCGGCTCTCGGAAAGGGTCCTGGGCGTCCGCCCCGAATACCTGGCCGCGTCGCGCCGGGTGATCGACGAGGAATTCGGGTCGCTGAACGCCTACCTGCGCGCCGCGGGTGTCAGCGAGTCGGACGCGGAGCGCCTGCGCGAAGCGCTGCTCGTCTGACCCGCCGACACTCCGCCGCCCGCGGGCTCAGCCCAGCTTGAAGTCGGCCGGCTTGGCCGCGGACAGATCGGTGATCTCGCCCCACTGCGCGGCGATGTCCTGCACCGTCGGCGGCTTGTCGTAGTTGACGCCGGCGTTCTGGAACAGCGCGACCCGCTGCACCTTGCCACCGCCGACCACGAAAACCGAAGCGCTGTTGGGGTTTTCCTCGGTGCACAGGTAGGCCACCACCGGCGCGACGTACTCCGGCGTCAGCTTCTCGAGCACTTCGGGGGGCAGGATGTCTTCGGTCATCCGCGTCGCGGCGATCGGGGCGACCGCGTTGGCGCGGATGTTGTACTTCGCCCCCTCCAGCGCCAGGCTGTTGATCAGGCCCACGAGGCCGAGTTTGGCCGCCCCGTAGTTGGTTTGGCCGAAGTTGCCGAACAGACCACTGGTGGAGGTGGCGACGACGACCCGGCCGTAGCTCTGCTCACGGAAGTGCGGCCATGCGGCGCGGATGACGTTGTAGCCACCGTAGAGGTGCACCTTGAGGACGGCGTCCCAGTTCTCGAAGGACATCTTGTGGAAGGTGCCGTCGCGCAGGATCCCGGCGTTGCTGACCACGCCGTGCACGGCACCGAATTCGTCGAGCGCGGTCTTGACCATGTTCTCGGCGCCCTCGGGTTCGGCGACGCTGTCATAGTTGGCGACCGCCCGGCCGCCCGCGTCCTTGATCTCGTTGACCACCTCGTCGGCCATGTTGTGGCCGGCGCCGGTGCCGTCGCGGGCACCGCCGAGGTCGTTGACGACGACGCTGGCACCCTCCTTGGCGAGGGTCAGGGCGTACTCACGGCCCAGCCCCCCACCGGCTCCGGTGACGATGACGACGCGATCCTGCACTCCGGGCATAAGGTTCCTCTCCGCTATGAAAATCTCTGTCTAGCAACTGGTTTGGCGAAACCGGGTCAGAACATCCGGCGGGCCATCTTGAAGGCCCGCTCGGTGTATGGAGGGTAGATGAAGCTCGACAGGTCGGGCCGAGTGGGTTTGGTCAAGACCGACTTGCGGTGGCTGAACTCTTCGAAACCCCACTTGCCGTGGTAGGCGCCCATGCCCGATGGGCCGACCCCGCCGAAGGGCAGCTTGGCCGTCGACACCTGGAAGGCGACGTGGTTGACCAGCATGCCGCCCGCCGGCACCTCCTTGATCACCCGCTCGCGCGTCTCGCGCCGTTTGGTGAACAGGTACGCCGACAGCGGCTTGGGTCGTGAGTTCACGAAACGTATCGCCTCATCCAGGTTTTGGACGGTGATCACCGGCAGGACCGGACCGAAGATCTCGTTCTGCATCAGCGGCCCGTCCGGGGCGGGGTCCACCACCACGGCGGGCTGGATGCGCAGCGTCGACGCATCGCAGGCCCCGCCGACGGTGACCTTGCCGTCCGCTCCGGACAGGTAGCCACTGATCCGATCGAACTGCCGCTGGTTGATCACCCGCATGCCGTCCGGCTTGTCCGAGGTGAACTTCGTGATGGCGGCACCGATCTTGTTCACCAGTTCGTCGCGAATCGACGCGTCCGCCAACACGTAATCCGGTGCGACGCAGGTTTGTCCGGCGTTGAGCAGCTTCATCCAGGCGATCCGCTTGGCGGCCACGTCCACGTCGGCGTCCGCTGCGACGATGACCGGGCTCTTTCCGCCGAGTTCGAGGGTGCAGGGGGTCAGGTGCGGTGCCGCACCCTCGTAGACCTTGCGGCCGATCTCGGTGCCGCCCGTGAACATCACCCGGTCCAGGCCCTGCGCGATGAGCTCCTGGCTCGTGGCACCGTCGCCCTCGATCACCGCGATGGCGTCGTTGTCGAGATACTTGGGCACCAGCTCGGCAATCACACGCGAGGACGCGGCCGCGATTTCCGACGGCTTGAGGATCACGGTGTTCCCGGCGGCGATCGCTCCGACGGCGGGCCCCAGCGTCAGGTAGAAGGGGTAGTTCCAGGCGCCGATGATCAGCACCGTGCCGTAGGGCTCGTATTCCACCCAGCCGCGGCCGGGCAGCTGCGGCAGCTCGAGCAGTTGATACTTGCGCCGCGTCCACTTGCGCACCCGTTTGGCCGCGTACTTGGCCTCACCCGCGGTGGTGGCGATGTCCGCGATGTAGGCCTCAAAGGGGCTGCGATCCAGGTCTTCGGCGAGCGCCGCGGCCAGCGCGCCCTCGTTCTCCTCCATCAACTTCTGCAGTTGCAGCAACTGCCGCTTGCGCCATTCGATGTCGCGGGTGCGTCCGGTGGCGAAGGTCTGACGAAGCCGGGCAACCGTGCCGGCGATGTCGGCCGCTCCGGTCCCGTTCTTGGAGTCCTTGGCCAGCGATGTCTTCGATGCAACCGATTCGGTGGTCATCATTGTCCTTCCCGAGCAGAGTCCCGCCGCGTGGCGGCCGCTCATCGGTGATAACCGCGATACTAACCATCCGGTTGGGAGGGCAGTAGAAAGGACCGGGCGCGCGGGGCTACTTGACGCAGGGGACGCTCGACGCCGTCATCTGGCTGAGGTCGGTCGGTGCCGGGGCGCGGTCGCCGGTGCCGGTGGCGGCGACGGCACTCACCTGCCCGGACGCCGACGCGTCGCCCCCGCCGGCGGGGTGGGCGCCGGGGTGGGCGAGGTAGTCCGCCGCGGGAAACCGGGTTCCCACGGTCAGCCGGACGGTTCCGGAGGCCACAGTGGGATCTTCGCTCACCGGCACGTGCAGTTGGTCGGCCAGGATCCGCGCGCCCTGGCCGGCCTCGGGGCCGTACTCGATCATGCTGTCGTCGGCCGGGGTGGGGGCGGTCGTGGCGCTGCCCCGGGTGAAGCCTCGGCCGGCGAAGGCCTCCTCGAGGGCGGCCGCGAGCCCGTCATGCGAGGTGGCGTTGACGACGTCGAGAATGACGGGTTCGGCCGGGGTGGGCGGTGGCTGGGCGGTCGGTGACGCGGCGTCGAGCGCGGCCGGCGCGTCCGACATGAAGCGCTCGTTGACGATGCGCCGGATGACCGAAAGGTCGACGAGGTTGATGTCGGATCCGTTCGGGTCCTTGCCGAAGCCCGAGATCGGCAGGGTGTAGAGCGACAGGGGCCGCTCGGTCAGTCGGGAGGCGCGTGAGGCGAACTGCACGAGGTCCAGCCCGGCGTCGACGGCGACGTTGTCGCGGGCGACCTGGAGCATCTTGCGCAGCCCGCTCACGCTGGACAGCACACCGCCGCTGCGCGCCGCATTGACCAACGACACCAGGAACGCCTGCTGGCGTCGTGTCCGGTCGAAATCGGTGAAAGAGCCGTCGGTTTCGTCGCGCCGTTGCCGAACGAAGGCCATCGCCTCCGCGGCATCGATGCGCTGAACCCCTTGGTGGAAGTCCGCACCCGAATAGCTGTCACGCGTATCGCCGCTGAGGCAGACCGTGATGGGCTCCACGGCCTTGGCGATTTGGTAGAAGGCGCCCAACGTGACCTCGACGAAGTGGTCGACCGAGATACCCAGGAAATCGTTGACGGCGGCGATTTCGGCCTTGCGGCCGGCCTCGCGGGCGGTCTGCTCGCGAGCCACCAGATCGGTCGCTCCCGCGCCGCCCGAGTTCCCGGCGGCCTGCGCGTTCAACGACTGCTGATAGGCCAGCCCGTACGCCTGCTTGATCTTGCCCGCGCAGACCGAGCCCGGGCAGCCCGGCAACTCGGCGTAGTCGTCGCGGGGAATCGATACCGCGGTGACCGGCCCGTCACGGTCCGAAATGTGCACGACGATAAGGACATTGGCGTTGTAGCCACCCGAGGTTTCGTCGCCCGCGTGCAGCGCCTCGTAGATCTCCTGCGATAGCGGCTGACCATTCTGGTCCAACCGGCTGTCCAAGCCCATCAGCAGGATGTTCTGGTTGTCGCCGAGCGACGTCGCCCCATTCGGCAGCGCGTGGGAAATGATGATTCTGCCCAGGGCGGTGTGGTAGCCCGTCCAGCCGACGCCGGTGACGGCCATGACGAAGGCCGAAGCGAGGCCGGCGACGAGCCGGCCCTTTAACAGCACCCAGCGGTGTGATCGCTCAGCCGCGCCGCCGCCCATAATGAGTCACCATTGTCCTCGATGACCTGGCGAAATCCCGGTAGCCGCGGCCGCGAGCCGACGGTGAACACGCTACGGGTCTGCGGCATCGAGTGCAGTCGGGCGTGATCGCTCAGGGCTTGGCTGCCGTCACGAAGCTGTTCGCGAACGGGCGATCTTCGGGCTGTGGGGCCCGGCCCAGTCGCAGCCCCTCGTCGCGCGCACTCACCGTGCTCGTGGTCCAGCCGCGCGCGGTGAACCACTCGGCGCAGTCGGGGCGGCCTTCGTCAGAGAACCAGAGGTCAAACGGGTTGAAGGAGGTGTCCAGGCCGCGCGCTTCGCGCTTGGACCGCAGTTCGTGCCACCGCTGTTCGGCCTCGCGGCGCTTGTCCGCATCGACCCCGAAGTTCTCAACGGCCACCCGGCTGCCCGATCCGCTCAGCGCGTCGATCGAGGCGAACAGGGCCTCCTGTGCCGACGCAGGGAGGAAGGGCAGCAGCCCTTCGGCCAGCCACGCGGTGGGCTGTCCGGCGTCAAAGCCGTTGTCGCGCAATGCCTGCGGCCAGTCGTGGCGCAGGTCCACGGGTACCGGCCGGCGGTCGGCGGTGGGTGTGGCGCCGTGGCTGGCGAGCGTATCGCTCTTGTACTCGAGCACCCTCGGCAGATCGATCTCGTACACGACGGTGCCGGCCGGCCAGGCCAGGCGGTAGGCGCGCGAATCCAGGCCGGCGGCCAAAATCACGACCTGCCGGATACCGGCGCGACAGGCTTGGGTGGCCTCGGTGAAGTACGCGTCGAAGAAGTGGGTGCGCACGGCCTGGTAGTTGATCATGTAACCGGCGTTCGGGGCGCCATCCTCGGGGTCGTCATCCGGATCGCCCGCCCACCAGGCGGCGACCTGCTCACGGACTCCCTCGAGCTCCGGCGTGGAAACCAGCGGCTCGGCGAATTGATCTCGGATGAGCGGATCGGCGCCGGCCGTCTCGGCAGCCCGGGCCAGCGCGACCATCACCGCGGTCGCCCCGACGCTGGTGGCGATGTCCCAGGAGTCGTCCGCGGTGCGCGCCATTACAGCCGCTCGGCGATCACGAAGTCGGAGAATGCGTCCTTGTCGTCGGCCAGCGGGACGTTCTCGATCCAGCGGCCCAGGCGGCGCATCGCCGCCGTCGAGTGCTCGGCGGTGGCGCGCCAGCCGTGTTCGTTGAGCCAGTCGGTGACGTCGGCGCGGTGGTCGTCGCGATACATCAGCTCACCGACGTCGAGGGTCTCCTCAAAGCCGATCTCGTCGGCCACCTTCTTGAACCGTTCCCGCATCTGCTGGCGCCGCTCGTCGGCGTGGTTGGGCGCGGTTTCGGCCGAGACCCGGCTCCCGGCCGGACTCAGCTCGCCGATCAGGGTGAACAGCCGGTCCTGGGCCTCGGCGGGCAGGTACATCAGCAGCCCCTCGGCCAGCCAGGCGGTGCGCTGGGTGGGGTCGAAGCCGGCGGCGCGCAGCGCGGCCGGCCAGTCCTGACGCAGGTCGATGGCCACCTCGCGGCGGTCGGCCGACGGCGTTACCCCGTTCTCCGCCAGGGTCGTGGATTTGTAGGCCAGCACCTGCGGCTGGTCGAGCTCGTAGACGGTGGTACCGGCCGGCCAGTCCAGCCGGTAGGCGCGGGAGTCCAGTCCCGACGCCAGGATGACGACCTGGCGGATCCCGTCGGCGACGGCATCGGTGAAGAAGGTGTCGAAGAAGTGCGTCCGCACCGCTTGGTAGCCGCGCATGTGGTGCAGGTGCGCCGCGGAATCTTCGTCGAGGGCTTCCACCTTGGCCGCGATGTCCGGGTCGAGCATGGCCTCCCAGAGCACGCCGGCACCGGAATTGGTGACCAGCAGCTTGGCGTACGGGTCGCGGATGAGCGCCTCGGGCTGTTCGGTCTCGACGGCGCGGGCGGCGGCCACCATCACGGCGGTAGTACCGACGCTGCTCTTGATGTCCCAGGTGTCGTCGTGGGTGCGCAGTGAGCTCATGGCATTGACTCCTTGGATTCTTGACAGGTGAAAATCAGGCGATGGTCCCGCCGAGACGCGCCCGCAGCAACGTGCTGCGCACCGCCTCGTCGGAGAGGTCGTCGGGTACCGGACGGCCCAGTCGGGCCATCTCGTCGCGGTTGTTCACGGTGTGCACGTGCCAGCCGTGGTCGGCCAACCACGCAGCTGCATCCGAGCGGTCCGGCTCATGGTAGGTCAGCGCCAAGACGTTGACATCCAGGCCGAGCCGCTCCCGCATCCGCAACCAGCGCTGCGAGTTGCTCCGCGAGTTCACGCCGAACACCTCGATCGCGACCTGGCTGCCGGGCGCGCTGAGCGCGGTGAACATCTCGAACAGCCGGTCCTGCGCGTCGCTGGGCAGATACGGCAGCAGGCCCTCGGCCAGCCAGGCGGTCGGTTGCCGGCGGTCGAATCCGGCGGTGGTCAGTGCGGCGGGCCAATCCTCGCGCAGATCCACCGGGACCGGATGGCGGATGGCGGTCGGTACGGCGCCGTGCCGCTGCAGAATTCCGGTCTTGTACTCCAGCACCTTGGGCTGGTCGATCTCGTAGACCGTGGTGCCGGCCGGCCAGTTCAGCCGGTAGGCCCTGGCGTCCAGCCCGGCGGCCAGGATCACCGCCTGCCGGATCCCGGAACGGACCGCGCCGCCGAAGTACTCGTCGAAGAAATGCGTGCGCACGGCCTGGTAGTCGATGCCGGTTCGATGCGCGCGCCGTCCGTGCTGATCGTCGTCGAGCCAGGACAACTCCGGGTCGGCGAGCCGGGCCCACGCCGGGCCGGCCGACGACACCAGCAGGCGCGCGAACTCGTCACGAATCAGCGGATCGGCCCCGGCTGTCTCCGCGGCGCGCGACGCGGCGACGCCCAACGCGGTGGCGCCGACAAGTTCGGTGATGGACCAGCTGTCGCCGGCGGACCGCACGGAAGGCGGTGTCAAGGCATCCAGATCAGTCATATCCGGACCATGGTACCGGGATAAGTTAGTTAGCCTATACTCTTTGTGTGAAACTTCACTGTGCCCGATGGGCTAAGCCTCAGGTCCCCGGAGCGCACCTTCCAGCAACCGGCGCATCACTCCGGTGATGGCCAGCATCGCTTCAGGGCTCTGGATGTAGCCCGCGTACAGACCCACCCCGCAGATCACCACGAGCAGTGCCTCGACCAATGCCGACGCGTCAAAGTCGGTGACGATCTCGCCATGCTCGATCGCGTCATTGACGACGCGCGTCAGGAATTCTCTGCTCAGCCGCAGGGAATCGTTTTCGGTTCCCGTCAGCTCCGGGTGACGCTGGGACTCGAGAGCGCTGCTGATTAAAAACGCCGATCCCGCGGGGTTGTCCGAATTGGCCCTGACGGCCGCGGAGATGAATGCCGTCAACCGCGCCACCAGCGTGGTCTCGCCTTCGGCTTGTCTTATGCCAGCCCCGATGACGAATTCATTGGTCTCGGCCAGAACTTCGCGATACAACGCTCGTTTGCTCGAAAAGTAGTGGTTGATCGCCGGTCGGGTGAGGTCGGCGCGCGCCGCGATGGCCTGGAACGTCCCGCCGTCGTAGCCGCGTTCGCTGAACACCAAACGGGCGGCTTGGATGATCCGTTGCCGAGTCTCGTCGGCCTTTGCCGCAGGCGGACGCCCCGGCCGGCGAGTCCCCCGTGGAAGCATTGCTAAAGTGTGCCACCGCCATGGTGCGGCATCAGCGCGTTTGGCGGAATGCTGCCAAACTTTCCGGCCCGGTAGTCCTGCATCGCCTCGATCAATTCCGCGCGGGTGTTCATCACGAAAGGCCCGTAGTGGAATACGGGCTCGCGGATGGGACGGCCCCCCAGAAGCAGCACGTCAATGGCCGCCGTCCGGTTCGAATCTTGGATCCGCTGGGCTCCCACGGTGATCCGATCGCCGGGCCCCAGGACCCCCAGCTGCCCCTGGTGGATCGGGTGGGCGACCGGGCCGACGTACCCGCTGCCCGACAACACGTACACCAGCGCATTGAAGTCGCGCTGCCATGGAATGTTGAGCCGGGCGCCGTTCTCGACCGTCGCGTGCGCGAGGGTAATCGGCGTGTGCGTGAGACCAGGGCCCCGGTGGCCGTCGATCTCGCCGGCGATGATGCGGATCAGCGCGCCGCCGTCGTCGGACGCGAGCAACGTGGCGTCGCCGCCCTCGATGGCCTGGTATCGCGGCGGCGCGAACTTGTCTTTCTTCGGCAGGTTCACCCAGAGCTGGACGCCGTGAAAGAGGCCTCCGCCGTCGACGAGCTCGGCCGGCGGGGTCTCGATGTGCAGGATGCCGGAACCGGCGGTCATCCACTGTGTCGCTCCGTCGCTGATCAGACCGCCGCCCCCGTGGGAGTCCTGGTGCGCGAATCTCCCGTCGAGCATGTAGGTCACGGTTTCGAAGCCGCGGTGTGGATGCCAGTCGGTGCCCCTGGGCTCGCCCGGCTGGTAGTCGACCTCGCCCATCTGGTCCATGTGGACGAAGGGATCCAGGGCGGCGGTGCTGACCCCGGCGAAAGCCCGGACGACCGGGAAGCCCTCGCCCTCATACCCGCGCGGACCGGTGGTGATCGATCGCACCGGCCGCTCGGTGTCGGCGGGCCTGGGGCCGTGGACTCGCGGCAATGTCAGCGTGTTGGCCGTAACTGCAGGCATCTGACCTCCTCAAAAGTGAACTACCTATATAACCGGACTAGGGTCCACTTATTCCGGTCCAGACGGTCGGCCCCGCGGCGGCAGCGCGGTCACGCGCAGTCGCCCCGGCAGCGATTTGCCGGGGCGACTGCGCAAAGTACGCGAACGGGCTCGTCAGGATTTGCTGCGCGCGCTCTTGGCGGCGGCCTTTTCGGTGCTCTTGCCCGCGTGAGCCAGCTGGCCGCCGGCGCTTTCCAGGTGCGCCCGGACGAACCACTGGAACTTCTCCAGCTGTCCCGCCTGGCCGATCAGCAGGTCCTGGGTCACCTGGTCGAGTTCGTCAGTCTCGTCGATGTATCGGCGGATGTCTTCGATGACGCCGTTGTAGACAAGGTCCAGGGCGGCCAGGTGGGCCTGGACGGTGTCACGGCCGACCGAATAGTCGTCCCAAGAGCGGTCCTTGATGATGGCGCCCGGTGTGCCTTGCGGTGAAGAGCCCAGGGCGGCAATGCGTTCGGCGACGTCGTCGGCGAAACTGCGCACCGCTTCCACCTGCGGGTCGATCATCTCGTGCACACCGATGAAGTTCGCGCCCACCACGTTCCAGTGAATGTGCTTGAGCGTCAGGTGAAGATCGTTGTAGGTGCTCAGTTGCCTTTGCAGCAGTTCGGTGAGCCGCGCCGCCTGCTTGTCGGTCAATCCCGGGATTGTGAACTGAGTCATCGTTTGTTTCCTGGCTTCCTTTCATCGGGTCGCACACAGTTACTTGCCCCATTGGGTACCCGATGGCGGATGCGAAAAACGCGGCGAATCACAGCGAGTGGATTTGCTGCACCGGCAGCCGCGGCCCCCGGCGCGGTTCGTATGCCAATCCGCTGGCTTCGAGCAGCCGGACCACGCGCTGGCGGTGCGGCCGCATCGGCTCCAACAATTCGAGCATGCCCGCATCGTCGACCGGGCGGCCCAGCAACGTCCAGCCGATCATCTTCGGGATGTGGTAGTCGCCCACCGACACGGCGTCGGCGTCGCCGAAGGCCCGTTGCGCCGTCTCGGCGGCGGTCCACTCCCCCACCCCCGGCAAGGACGTCAACGCTCGGCGCGCCTGTGCCGCCGGCCGTGACGTCAACCGCTCCAGCGAGGCGGCGCGGCGCGCGCAGGTCACCACCGTCTGCGCCCGCCTGGAGTCGACGTTGGCGCGATGAAACTCCCACGACGGGATGCTTCTCCACACCTGCGCCGGCGGCAGCACCCGCATCCCGTCCGGGGCCGGTCCCGGCGCCGGACTCCCGTACTTCGTCACCAGCACGCGCCAGGAGCGAAACGCGTCGGCGCCGGGCACCCGCTGCTCGATGATCGCCGGGATCAGCGCTTCCAGCACCAGACCGGTGCGGCCCAGCCGCAGGTGCGGAACCCGTTGGTGCGCGGCGGCGACCGTTGGATGCCGCGGCGCGAAGTCCGAGGCGTCGTCCTCGAGACCCAGCATCGCGGGCAGCGTTTCGACGAACTCGTGCGCGCCGCCGCCCCACGCCACACAGTGCGCGGCGTTGGGGGCCGCGCGACTGATCCGTGCCGTGACGGGACCGGTGGGCAGCAGGCTGGTCCGCCAGATCGAGCCGTCGCCGGGAGCCCTGAAGCAGGGATCCCCGGGGCCGCGGCGAAGCGGCGCCAGCGTGTGCCCGAAGCTGGCGGCCCCGGGGAACACCACCGTGCGCGTGCTCTTCACCTGATGACTCTCCGAAAGCTCTGATTGACCGTGAACTCTGTCCCCAGTCAATATTGCGGTGTGATGACGCCGTTCGATGACCCGCAGGGCGAACTGGCCTGGATGTTCCTGCAGAGCACCAGCGAGGGCGGCGATCTGGACGAGGGCTTCGCGCTGCTGCGCGACGACTTCACCTACTGGACGCTGTACACGCGCAGCACTTGCGACAAGGGCGCATTCCGGCGCGCGATCGAGCGGCGTAAACAAGACCTCGAGCTGGTCATCGACTTGGTGCGCTGTGTCAACGAGGGAGAGACCGTCGTGGTGGAGGCGCATGCGACCGGCACCACCTCCGGCGGCATCGCCTACGACAGCCCGTTCGTGTGCATCTTCGACACCCGCGACGGGCTCATCGTCTCGATGCGCCTCTACAGCGACACCCGGGCGACGGCGACCGCGCTTCCCGGGTGGGACCCCTACTGAGCCGAGACGCTGATCTCGGCCTTGTTGGGGTAGAACGCGACATGCCCGGCGATCGCCGCGACCGCCGGGTAGGGCTGCTCGTAGGTCCAAATCACATCGTCGACGGTCTCGCCGGCCGCGGTGGTCACGCTGTAATAGCTGGCGACACCCTTGAACGGGCAGTACGTGCTGGTGTCGGTGCGGGTGAGCCGATCCTCTACCACATCGGCGATCGGAATGTATTGCACCCCAGGGATTGTGGCTTCGCGCAGTTCCAGCGCGGCGGTGGTGTCCGCGACGAGCTCGCCATTGACACGAACCTGAACCCGCCCCTTCGTGGGCTCGATGGTGATCGGGTGCCCGGCGTTGGGTTCTTTGATTTCCGGGTGGCTCATGGTCTCCTCCTCAGATACGGGTAAGGGGTGCAACACAGGGCGGAGGTCAAGACTTCCCGTCAGGCCGGACCGAATGCGTAGCGGTGATATTGCGACATGTTCGCCACGGCCTGGACCTGCGCCATGAACCTGGCCAGCACCCGGGCTGAGCGTGGCAGCTGCGCGAAGGTGTACGACTCAAACCATCGCTCCCAGGCCAGCAGCCGCACCGATGGTACGGCTTCGATGATGTCGTCTGGCCCGTTGATCGCCCACCGCAGTGTGGACCCCGACCGTCGCACCACTGTGTTGAGCCATTGCGACTTGATCCCGAGCCAATTGAAAGCGTCGAACTGCAACTCACCCGAACCGAACCGGTCGACGACCCGACGCAGCAGCGCGGTGCCGTCCTGCTCGGTCAGGTACATGGTCAGCCCCTCCCCGATCATCAGTGTGGGACGGTCGGCGGGGATTTCGGCCAGCCATGCCGGGTCGGTGACCGAGGCGGCGATGACGCGGTAGTGATCGCGGCTCGGGTAAAGCTGGGCGCGCAGCGCGGCGACCTCGGGGTAGTCGACGTCGTACCACTGGACGTCCGGACCCGGCTGTAAGCGGAAAAACCGGCTGTCCAGCCCGCAGCCCAGGTGCAGCACGGTCGAACACGGGTGCGCTGCAAGGAATTCGCGCGTCCACTCATCGAAATGCGCGGAACGGGTGGTCACCGACGGCGCCCGCCGGGCGGTGATGGTCGTCTTCTTCCAGTCGTAGTCGATGCGCTCGACGATCTCCTTCGCGTACCGATCGCCCAGGACCGGCTTCGGGAAGTCGGCGTCCAGCGCCTTGGCGTACAACGTCGCGAGCATGGTCTGGGGCGCCCCGGTGAGATCGACGGACACTCGTGCGGTATTCACACCGCCCGAGGCTAGTCCCGCACCAGGCGCCGCGCTGCGCCCTGAACAACGGTCGGCGTGGTGTTCAGCCGGGAGTCATGCTCCTACCCTTGGCATTTCGCATCGCCGACCAGAACCGAGCCGCCTCCCGGATGGATTCCTCGACCGGGCGCGGCTGCCAACCCAATTCGCGGACGGCCTTGCTGTGATCGACGGGCGCTTCGGCACGCATCATGCGCACCGACGCGAGGCTGAGCTCGGCGTCCTTGCCGGTGAGCCGGGCTCGCAGACTGCCCAGCGCGCCGAGGGCGTACAGCACCGGAACGGAGATCGAACGTCGCGGTGGCGGCACACCGGCTTCGTCGGCCGCGATCCGCACCACCTCCGTCAAGGCGATCATCCGCTCGGAAATCAGGTACCGCTCGCCGATGCGCCCGCGGTCGGCGGCGGCGATCATGGCCCGGGCGGCGTCGGTGACGCCGACGACCTCGAGCTGGATCCCGTCCATCGTGAAGGGCAGCTTGCCGAAGACGGCGCCGGCGATGAACGCACCGTGTGGGGTGCGGCCCCAGTCCCCGCTGCCGTAAGTCGTTGACACACACATCGCCACGGCGGGCAACCCCGCTTCGTCCACGAACCGCATCACCAGGTTTTCGGCCTGAACCCGGGACCGCACATAGGGCGTCAGCCCGCGCGCGTCGATCAGGTCGTCTTCGGTCGCCACGTGCCCGTGGCGGCGGCCCACCGTCGCATAGGTGCTGGTGAAGATGAACCGGCGCAGGGCGGGTTCTCCGACGGCAACATCGAGAACGTTGCCCAGGCCTTCGACGTTGGTGCGGAACAACGGTGACGGGTCGCGCAGCCAGGCGCGGGTGTCGACGACGCAGTAGTAGACGTCGTCGACGCCGTCCATCGCCTCCTGCAGCACGGCGGTGTCGAACACGTCGCCGTGAAACCGGGTCACCGCGAGGTCATCGATGGCGCGGGTGTTGGCGCCGGCACGCACCATCGCCCGCACTTCGAAATTCTCCGATGCGCCCTTGGCAACGAGCTGGCGGGTGACGTGTGAACCGAGAAAGCCATTGGCACCGATCACCAGCTTGGGCTTGGTGCTCACTCGGCGCCTCCGTACTGCCGCATGAATTGCGCGCCGGCCTCGTCGAGGGTGCCGAGCTCCTGCGCCTTGCGGCACCACTTCAACGTGGCCTGCACGAAGCGCAGCGGGTTGTAGATGTCTTCCTGCTGACGCCACAGGCCGTCGCCGGCATAGGTGATGATCGAGATGTTCGTCGCGCCGATGACGGTGCCGTCGCCGGGATCGCGCATCGGGTTGTCGAGTTCCATGATGACGCGTCCGGTGGGCTCGTCGATCACCGACCACAGCGACGGGAACGCGACCATGTGGCTGCCGGGAAAGCTGCCCATCGTCCGGCTGATCCACTCGCGGACCTCGTCGCGGCCATGCATGGTGCCCGCCGCGTGTTCGATGTACAAGACATCGGGTGTGTAGTGCTGGACCCATGCGTCCCAGTCCTGCGACTGCGCCGCCGTATCGACGGTCGCTTCGAATTTTTCGAAGGCGGCGGCCAGTTCGCTACGGGAGAACTTCGGCGTGCTCATGATTTCGCGGCACCATTGCAGCTCATCGGCGGAGTGTAACCTGGCGTCATTGCTGGCCGGTGATGGAGGACGAACGATGACCAACGAGAAAGCGATTCTCGCCGGCGGCTGCTTTTGGGGGATGCAGGAATTGATCCGCAAGCAGCCGGGTGTGGTTTCGACCCGGGTCGGTTACACCGGCGGTGACGTCCCCAATGCGACCTACCGCAATCACGGCACGCACGCCGAGGCGATCGAGATCGGCTATGACCCTGCGGTCACCGACTACCGCGCGATGCTGGAGTTCTTCTTCCAGATCCACGATCCGACAACGAAAGACCGCCAGGGCAATGACCGCGGGACCAGTTACCGGTCGGCCATCTTCTATCTGGACGAGGACCAGAAGCGGATCGCGCTGGACACCGTCGCCGACGTCGAGGCGTCCGGCCTGTGGCCCGGCAAGGTGGTGACCGAGATCAGCCCCGCGGGCGACTTCTGGGAAGCCGAGCCCGAGCACCAGGACTATCTGCAGCACTATCCGAGCGGATACACCTGCCACTACATCCGCCCCGGCTGGAAACTGCCGCACCGGGCCGCCTCGAACCAGTAGCGAGCCAGCCGGGTTCAGCGGCGGCGCACCACGATCCGCCCACCGTCTTTCGGTGTGTAGGCGACTCCCCGGCAGTGCCGGCGTTCCCCCGGCGCGCTCGTCGTCTCGATTGTGAAGTGGCGCAACACCGTTCGCAGCACGACATCCATTTCCATGTTGGCGAACGTCGCCCCCACGCAGCGGCGGGTCCCGCCGCCGAAGGGGATCCACGCGAACGATGACGGCTTGGTTCCGAGGTAACGCTGCGGATCGAAACGCTCCGGGTCGGCGAAGACGGCGGGATCCTCGTGGATCTGGGCGATTCCCACGATGATCGAGCATCCCCGCGGAATGACCCACTCGCCGAGTTGGAACCTCGGCGCGTAGACACGGCGCGGCGCGAAATCGATGACGGTCCTTACCCGCTGGACCTCCAGGATGGTCGCCTGCCGCAACTCGTTGCCGCCCTCGTCCGCCTCCCGGGCGAGGGCCGCGAGCACATCGGGATCCCGCGTCAGCCTCTCGAACGCCCAGGCCAGCGTCGCCGCCGTCGTTTCGTGCCCGGCCGCCAGCAGCGTGAGCAGTTCGTCGCCAATATCCTTGCGCGACATGGTCGAACCGTCCTCGTAGGTGCTGCGCAGCATCAGCGCGAGCACGTCGGCGCGATCATCGAAATCCGGATCCGCGCGCTCGGCGTCGATCAGCTTGTCAATCACGGCGTCGTATCGGCGGCGCCAGTCTTCGAGCCGTCCCCACGGGGTGTAGCGGCCATATGTGCGTTGGGGTTTGGGAACCGTCGCCATGCGCGAGCCCAACGTGACCCACGGCGGGATGAGCCGGCGCAGCTCATCGAGCTCGGTGCCTTCGGCCCCGAAGACAGCGCGCAGGATGGCGTTCAGCGTGATGTGCATCGTGGACGGCAGCGTCGCGAACGGCGTGCCGTCCGGCCAGCCGGCGATCTCCCGCAACGTCTCTTCTTCGATGATGGTCTCGTAGTTTTTGATGCTCTTGCCATGAAACGGCGGCGCCAGCAACCGCCGCCGGCGGCGGTGGGGCTCGCCGTCGAGCGCGAAAACGGAACCGGAGCCGAACAGCCGGCTCAGGTTGGGCTGGATGTTGCCGAGATCTTCGGGGCCGGTGGTGAAGATCTGCTTGGCCAGCTGCGCATCGCCGACCACCACCACGCGGCCGTACATCGGCAGATTCAACGTGAACGCGTCACCGTAACGGCGTGCCAGGCGCGCCATCATCCCTCGGCGCGACAGTGCAAACCCCAGCCCCTGCAGTGCTTTTGGGATGCGGGGGGCGGGGGGCAACTTGACCGTGGTGGACGCCGGCGCGGCGGTGACCAGTTCACTCATGGCGGTGACGCTCCCCAATATCAGGCCCCGGGAACCGGGGTGGTACGACGGTGTACCGCAACCTTTCCCAGTACGGTACTCTGAAGTACCAACCCTGACAAGACGCGTATCGAACGGAACGGAGGCGCCGGACGTGACATCAGCGATGACAGCAACGGATGGCGCCCCGGATCTGGCGGAGGTCGACCCGTTTCGGCTGCGGTTGCTCGACGGCCTGGCCGCCTCGATCGGCGAGCGCGGGTACCGCGCCAGCACGGTGGCCGACATCGTCCGTTACGCCCGCACCTCCAAGCGCACCTTCTACGGCCAGTTCGCCGGCCGGGAAGAGTGCTTCCTGGAGTTGCTGCGCACCGATATCGAGAAGCTCGGCGAGCGCATCGGAGCCTCGGTCGATCCCGAGGCCGAATGGCACGCGCAGATCCGCCAGGCGGTCGAGGCCTACGTCGGACACATCGAATCCCGGCCGGCCATCACGTTGAGCTGGATTCGGGAGCTGCCGTCGCTCGGCGCCGCCGCCCGCCCGGTGCAGCGCCGCGGGCTGCAGTTGTTGTCCAACCTGTTGATCGACCTCAGCGCCAGCCCGGGTTTCCGGCGCGCGGAGCTGCCCCCGTTGACCGCGCCGCTGGCGGTGATCCTGTTGGGCGGGCTGCGGGAGCTGACCGCACTTGCGGTCGAAGACGGAAAGCCGGTCCGAGGAATCGTTGAACCGGCCGTGGATGCGTCCGTAGCCCTGCTCGGTCCGCGACACTAGATGCGGCCGCTCCCGTAAACGGGAGTGTCACAAGCCATTCCGGGCCGGGCTTGGTGGGGCTACGCTCATCGCAGACACGCCCGTTCTGACATGGAGGATTCTGCGATGCGGCTCTCGACTCGAAACCAGCTCAGGGGAAAGATCACCGACGTCGAAATCGGTGCCGTGATGGCCGTGGTGAAGGTGACGCTCGACGGTGGCGACCAGGTCGTGACGTCGTCGGTCACCAAGGACGCCGCGACCGACCTCGGGCTCAAGGTGGGGCAGCCGGCGTCCGTGTTCATCAAATCGACGGAAGTCACCATCGGCGTCGACTAGGACACGCCGAAAGGCCTTACCGCGAACTAAGTTTGGGCGTTGAGGAAGGCGCGGACCCGGTCCAGGACCAGTTCGGGCCGCTGGTCGACGATCCAATGACCGACACCGTCGACCAGTTCGAGCTGGAAATCGCTGATGCGCTCGGCGTATCCCTGCAGCAGATCCGGGGTGAGCACCGGATCTTCGGTGCCGGAAAGCCATCGGACGGGAACACCGACGCGAGCGTCGTCATACTCGCCGCGCATCCAGCCCAGCATCTCTTTGGTCTGGAACGATCGATACCACCGCGAGCCCGCCTCGGCGTGGCCGGGCTGGCGCATGCATTCGAGGTACAGCCGCATGTCCTCCTCGGGCAGCGTGTAGCCACCACCGACCCATGACCCGAGCAGGTGGACGAACCGGGAGTTCGGTGAGCTGATCACCCGGGGGCCGATGATCGGCAACGAGATCGGGATCTGGTACCAGAATCGCCAGACATTGCGCAGCATCGACAACGAGCGCTTCACGAACGGCGCCGAGGTGTTCACGCCGAAAAATCCGGTCACCTTTTCCGGGTGGCGCAGCATCATGATGAATGCGACCGGCCCACCCCAGTCGTGGGCCACCAGATTGACCGACGCGACGCCCAACCGATCCAGCACGCCGGCCAGATCGTCGGCCATCTCGTCCTTGCGGTAACTGGAGCGGGGCGCCGAACTCCAGCCCGCCCCGCGCAGGTCCGGGCACAACACCCGGTAGCCGTCGGCCGCCAACGGTCCGATCAGCTCGCGCCATTCCCACCAGTTCTGGGGGAAGCCGTGCACCAGCATCACCACCGGCCCGTTCGCCGGACCCGCATCCGCGACATGGATCGTCACGCCATTTCCCAGATCGACGTATCGGTGTTCGACACCGTCCAGCTCGGGCATAGTGACCATGTGTTGAGAAGGTAGCGGCTCGGAAACGGTTAGGCCAGAAACCGCTCGACATAGGGCGCGAAGCGCTCGCGCAGGTCGTCCTCGTTCAGCCCGAACATCTCGTATGACGTTTCGGCGTTGCCCAATCGGCCGCGGCGATGACCGGCCAGGTAATCGGCGATGGCGTTGCGCGCCGCGTCGGTGAAGGGCTCGCCGGCCAGGGTGTAGACCCGTTCGGCAACGCCAACTTCGTCGGCCATGAAGTCGTCGAACCGGATGTCGATGGAGCGGTCCGGGCCGATGGTGTCGCGGTCGCGGACCAGCGCGCTGAGCATCGTCTCGAGGCGGTCGATCCAGGAGTTGGCTATCTGCTCGACCGGCACGGGCGAGCGGTGCATACGCGCCGAATAGGTGATCATCGCGATCATCGACAGTGCCACCGGCACGGGGTCACGGTGGGTGAACACGACAATGCTGTCGGAGAAGACCCGATCCAGGACCGGCACCTGTTCGAGATGCTGGGGCGACTTGAGCAGCCAGCGCCGGCCCCCGCGCAGGAACTGCATCGCCCGCAGCTGCGTGGCCAGGTATTCGTAGTGCGGCGTCTGGTCGTGGGCCTGGTAGTAGTCACGCCAGCGGGGCACTTCGGCGAGCGTCTCCAGCAGCATCGTGGAAACGTCGTTGGCCAGCAGCTGGATCTCCTCGTGGACGTGGTCGGTCGTCATCTCGTGCATGAGCGCGAAGTGCGGCATCACCATGTTGATCACCCCGACCGCGACGTCCATCCGAATCCGCCGCGGATCCGGTTGGGCGCCAACCTCATTCGGCAACGGGAACGGCTCCACGCTTTCCCAGTACGGCATGGTGCGGAAGGTGGGCGGCGCCGCCAGCAGGTTGTGCAGGTGGGTGGTGCCGGTGCGGGGCAACCCGGCGATCACCACGGGCGAGCGCAATTCGATGTCGTTGATCTCGGGATGCCGCCTCAGCAGGTCGGCCAGCAGCAAGCGGTTTTTGAGGATCTGCAGGAGTTGCCCGTAGAAGTTCACCGCGCCGGCGTCGTGCAGACCGTCGATCTCGCGCAAGGCGGCGAGGTAGACCTCGAGGCGTTCCCGGTAGTCGTCGGGCCCGAAATCGCGCAGCCCGGTGTCCGCACTGGCCTTGGCGTGCAGGGCATCGGCCTCCAAGGGGCACTCGGGGGCCATCGCGGTCATCATGTCGAGGATCTGCTGACCCTCGGCACTGAATCGGGGTGCGGCCAGGTCATCGAGGGAAACGGAGCGAACGGCATCGGTCACGGCGACTTATGTTACTCTCAGTTTCGTAATGGTTGTTGATTTTGGCCGGCCCCGCGACCCGCGTATCGACGCTGCGGTGTTACGCGCGACGGTCGAACTGCTCGCCGAGACGGGCTATCCCGGGCTATTGGTCTCCGCCATTGCCCAGCGGGCGGGTACCAGCAAGCCCGCCATCTACCGCCGCTGGCCCAGCAAGGCACATCTGGTGCACGAGGCGGTGTTCCCGATCGGTGCCGGCACCGCTCTCCCCGAAACCGGCTCGACACCCGACGGGCTGCGCGAGATGGTGCGCCGCACAACGGATTTCCTCACCACGCCGTCCGCCAAGGCCGCCCTGCCGGGCCTCATCGGCGAAATGGCCGCGGATCCGAGCCTGCACTCGGCACTGCTGGAGCGCTTCGCCGGTGTCATCGGCGGCGGCCTCGCCGACTGGCTCGGGGCGGCCGCTGCCCGTGGTGAGGTGCGGCCGGACGTGACCGCGGCCGAACTGGCCGAGACCATCGCCGGCGTCACGCTGGTGGCACTGCTCACCCGCGTCACCGAACTCGATGACGGGTGGGTCGATCGCACCACCCGGTTGCTCCTGAAAGGAATCAGCGCATGACGCACGAATCGACGACCGCGTGGCGGGAATTGCTGAAAACCCTTGGCGAGCTGGACCGCTCGTTTTTGGCCGGCGACCGCGCCGTCACCGACGACCGGCACATCGCCGACGGCTACCGCACGCTCGCCACGACCCTGGGCGTGGCGTTGGACACCTACCTGTTCCCCGAACCCGGTCGGCCGCAATTCGTCGCGGTCAACACTCCGTTCCGCCGCGACCGCCGCTGGGGCGGGGACAACACCGACGCCTACTACTTCATTTGTCCGGTTGATCCCGAGCGTCGATACCGCATCAGCGGGAACAAGGGTGACAGCGTGTACTTTTCGGTCACCGCCTACAACGAGCCGTCACTCGGGGCGTGGTCGGACCGGGTCGTCGCGATCGTGCGCGACAGCGACCTCGACGTCGACGCCGACGGCAACTTCTCCTTCGAATTCCCCCCGACGGCCGGCGCGGCCGTGCTGATGACCCGCGACTACCAGGCCGATCCTGCGACCGGGCGCCTGGTCGTCTGGCGGATCGAGGCGCTCGACGAGCCGGCGCCCATCCGGCACGGTGACGCGGAGACCGCCGCGCGCCTGCGGGCGGTCGCGACCTGGCTGCGCACCATGTTCGCCATCGTGCCGCTGGCCGTGGGGAACCGGCTGGACGACAGTCACGCCCTCGGACATGAAACCGCCCACGCGGCAAACGCATTCGCCGACCCCTACCAGGTACCGGATGCCAACTTCGGCTGGTCGGCGCGCGACGCCTGCTACTCCTACGGCAGTTTCGTGCTCGACGAGGACGAGGCGCTGGTGATCACCCATCGGCCGCCCGCGTGCAGGTTCTGGAACATGGTGGTGTGGAACCAGTTCATGGCCACCTATGGCCCCTCGGAGGGCCCCGACGCCCGCTGCTCAATCAACGGCCACAGCGCCGTCGCCAACAGTGACGGCTCGGTGACGATCGTCCTGTCCGGCGCAAAGACGGCGCACCCGAATTCCCTCACCACGCTGGGCTATCCGCAGGGCAACCTGGCCTTCCGGTGGTTCCTCGCCGCCGGGGTGCCGGAGCGCCCGGAGGTGAAACTCGTCAAGACGGCCGACGCCCCCACCGCGGTGACCTAGGTCCGCTGGACCAGCTCGATCGCCCGGCCCAACGTCGCCAGCTTGGCGTCCAGCGTGTCGCCCGCGGGATACAGCCGCACGGTGTTCACGCCGGCGTCGCGCCACACCCCAAGGCGCGCGGAAACCATCTCCTCGGTCCCGATGAGCGTGGTGGCCAACACCATCTCGTCGGTCACCAAGCCGGCCGCTCCGTCCCGGTCGCCGCGCTGCCAGCGCTCGCGGACCTCGGCGGCGACGTCCGCCCAGCCCTGCCGACTGTAGGCCTGGTTGTAGAAATTGGTGCTCGACGATCCCATGCCGCCAAGGCTGAAGGCCAGCTCCTTTTTGCGACCCGCGACCATCCCCCGCAACTCGTCTTCGCCGGCGGCGAAAGCGACTTCGGCGCCCTGGCAGACGTCGATATCGGCGCGCGTACGGTTCGCCGCCGCCAGCCCGTCGTCGATGTGGGCGAAGTAGGCGTCGCCGGCGCCTTCCGGGACAAAGCTGGTGCCCAGCCAGCCGTCGGCGACTCGTCCGGTCAACCGCAGCATCGCCGGCGACAGGGCGGCCAGGTACACCGGAATGGCGTGCTCGGCGCGGGTCGACAAACGCATCGGCACCGCCCCGCCACCGGGCCGGGGAATTTCGAATTCCTTTCCCGCATAGGAGATTTTCCCGCCAGCGAACACCTGCCGCACGATGTCGACCGTTTCGGAGATGCGCGCCAGCGGTCGGCTGAACGAGACACCGTGCAGGCCCTCGATCACCTGCGGGCCCGAGGCACCCAGACCGAGCAGAAATCGCCCGTTCGACAGATTGGACAGCGTGATCGCGGTCTGGGCGACCATGACCGGCGACCGGGTGCCGACCTGAAAAACGCCGGAACCCAGCAGTATCCGCTCGGTCCGCGCTGCCAGGTAGCCCAGCGCCGACGGCGCATCGGCGCCCCACGCCTCGGCCACCCAGCAGACGTCGAGGCCCAGCTTCTCCGCCTCGACGACCAACGTCACGACCTCAGCGGCCTCGCTCCCGGCACCGGACAGCTCGACCGTCGTGGCGGTCCGCATCAATGCACCCCGTGCTCGGCCAGCCGTTTGATCGCCGCCAGGGTCTTTTCGATCGCGCCCTCGAACTCGCGCAGCCGCACGAACACGATTTTCTGTTCCTTGTCGGGCATCGACTCGAGGGCCACCGATAACCCCGAGCGTCCCGGCCCCATCTGCATCCAGTAGTTCAGGACGGTGCCACCGTCGCGGGGCGCCAGCCGGAATCGCCACTTCGCCGCGGGATCGTCGGGTTCGCCGACGGCCCAGGCGAATTCGTGCGGCTGATCGCAGGCGACGATCTGCGAGGTGCTGCTCCACTGCCCAAACGCGTCATGCTCGTTGTGTCCGACGAAGCGAGCGCCGACCCGGGGGCCGTCCGATCCCTCGGCCCATTCCACGGCCTTCAGCTCGTCGCTGAACGCCGGCATGAGCGCGATATCGGAGACCAGGCTCCAGACCCGGGCCGGGTCGGCGTCGATCCACGTCGAGGCTTCCACTGTCGGGGTATCCGCATAGCGCGCGCCGGTCCATTCCACGGAGCCCATTGTCCCCCTGCCCCGGCGCGGGGCAATGCCCGGACCGCGTGGAGTTACGCTGCGACCGGCTCGGGCTCGGTGGCCTCGTCGGCACCGGCTTTGTGCACCCACGAGTCCGGGACCGTCAGCCTGACAATCTTGCGGACGACGGTGCCGAACTGCCGCAGCAGCGGACCGCGGTTGTAGGGGATGCCGTAGCGTTCGCAGATCCGTTGCACCTCGGGCGCGACCTCGGCATAGCGGCGGGCCGGCATGTCCGGGAACAGGTGGTGTTCGATCTGATGGGACAGATTGCCGGACATCAGATGAAAGAGCCTGCCGCCGGTGAGGTTTGCCGAGCCGAGGACCTGGCGGAAGTACCACATGCCGCGCGACTCGTCCTTGGTTTCCTCGACGGTGAATTCCTGTGTGCCGTCCGGGAAGTGGCCGCAGAAGATGATCATGTACGACCACACGTTGCGCATCAGGTTGGCCGTCAGATTGCCGGTGAAGACGAACGGCGCGAAGGGGCCGGCCAGCAGCGGGAAGGCGACGTAATCCTTGAGTGTCTGCCGACGGGTCTTCTTCCAGATGGCCCGGAGCACCTCGCGCTTGTCCTCGAGGCGGATCTCGCCGGAACGGATGCGTTCGGTTTCCAGTTCGTGGAGCGCGACGCCGTACTGGAACAACACCATCAGCAGGAAGGCGTAGATCGGGTTGCCGAGGAAGTACGGCTGCCACGGCTGGTCTTCGCTCATCCGCAGGATCCCGTAGCCGATGTCGCGATCCATTCCCACGATGTTGGTGTGGGTGTGGTGCATGTAGTTGTGCGAGTGCCGCCACTGGTCGGCCGGGCAGGCCGTGTCCCACTCGAAGGTGCGACCGGAGATCGCCGGATCGCGCATCCAGTCGTACTGACCGTGCATGATGTTGTGGCCGATCTCCATGTTGTCCAGGATTTTCGCGACCCCGAGCATGCCGGTGCCCAGCAGCCAGGCCGGGGGCAGGAACAACAGCACGCGCCCGCCGACCTCTAGCGCACGCTGGGCCTTGATGACGCGGCGAATGTAGTCGGCGTCCTTTTCGCCGAGGTCTGCCATCACGCGTTCCTTGATGGCGTCGAGCTCACGGCCGAATGCGTCGGCCTGCTCGGGGGTCAGGGTTATTTTGTTCTGTATCATGGTATTTCCTTCCAAGCGTTAGAGGGACAAGTCCACGTCACCGACCGGAACGGACACGCAGATCTGCACGTCCTCATCGGGAGCGGTCGAGACCGCACCGGTGACCAGGTTGCGCACGGTGCCGGCGGTCTTGCGCCGCGTGCAGGTGTGGCAGATGCCCATCCGGCATCCGTTATCCGGAGTGAGGCCCGCCGATTCGGCCTGTTCCAGCAGCGGGCGTCCGTCGTCGACGATGTCAACGCCACTGTCGGAGAACGTGACCCGCCCGCCCGACGGACCCGCTGGCACCGCTAAGGCCGGCGGGGCGAAGCTTTCGGTGTGCACGTTGTCGCATTGCGCTTTGACTGCCTCGACCAAAGCCGTTGGCCCGCAGACAAATACCGCGTCCGGTGACGGCATCGCGGTGGCCAGGTGTTCCGGGCCGAAACGTCCGGCCAGGTCGCCGCCCTCCGAGCGGGTGTAACCGCGCAGCACGCGCACCGACGGCATCGCGGCCAGCTCATCGCGGTAGCAGGCCTCGGCGGGTGTGCGGGCGTAGTGCACGAAGGCGATCTCGCCCGGATGCCCCTGGGCGACCAGGGTGCGCAACATCGCCATCACCGGGGTGATCCCGCTTCCCCCGGAGACGAAGAGGATCCGCCACGGCCGTTGGGGTCCGCGCGCCGGCAAGGTGAAGTCGCCGCCGGCGCCGGCCAGACCCACCACCATGCCGCGGCGGGCGTGTTCATACAGATAGTTCGAGACCAGGCCGCCCCCGTGCCGGCCGATGGTCAACTCGAGCGTGGCCGCCCCTTCGGCATTGGCCGGGGAATAGCAGCGGGTGTGCCGGCGCCCGTCGATCTCGACGGTCAGGTTGATGTACTGCCCGGCCTTGACGGTGTGGGCGGACAGGAAGTTGTCGTTGGGAGTCAGGGTGAGCGTGATGCTGCGGGGCGTGGTCCGGCGCACATCGGTCACTTTGGCGCGGGCTTCGCCCAGCGTCCACGTCGGTGCCACCAATTCGGTGTAACGATCGACGCCGTGCGGACCGGTCAGCAGGTCTAGTAGCTCTGAACCCAGCACGCGTTGCCGGAGCGTCCGAGCGAGGACCCGGCCAGAAGCTTGAGCGGTTTGAGTGAACATATGTACACCGTGCGACTGCAACAGCCGGGTAGTCAAGGGTTTACTGACCTTATGTGGTAGGGTTCACACAGTGAACAGCCGTACTCCTACCTCACGGGTGCGCGGCTCCGGACGCCAGCGCGCGCGGGAAAGCCAGTCGCGCGAGGAACGCAAGGAGGCGACGCGTCGCGCCATCATCGCCGCGGCGCTCAAGCTCCTCCAGGACCGCAGCTTCTCTAGCCTGAGCCTGCGCGAGGTGACCCGCGAGGTCGGGATCGTGCCGGCGGCGTTTTACCGCCACTTCGAGTCGATGGAGGCTCTCGGCCTGGTACTGATCGACGAGTCGTTCCGCAGTCTGCGTGACACCCTGCGTGACGCACGCGCCGGCAAGCTCGACCCGAACCGGGTGATTGAATCGTCCGTCGAGATCCTGGTCGCCAGCGTGGCCGACAGGCGCGAGCACTGGCGACTGATCGGCCGCGAGCGCAACAGCGGGCTGTCCGTCCTGCGGTACGCCATTCGCACCGAGATCCGGCTGATCACGTCCGAGCTGGCCACCGACCTGGCGCGTTTCCCGGGGCTGAACAAGTGGACCACCGAGGATCTCAACGTGCTGGCGACCCTGTTCGTCAACGCCATGATCGTCATCGCGGAGGCCATCGAAGATTCGCAGAGCATCGAGGCGACCGAGGACATCCGGCGTCTCGCCGTCAAGCAGTTGAGGATGATCGCGACCGGCATCGCCGGCTGGCGAAGCACCCCCTGATCACGTCGGCTGCAGTAAACAGGCGAGCACTGACTTACTCATCGACAACGTCGTACAGCGAATCGCCGTCTTCCGGGGTTCCGTCGATCTGGCCCCGATGCGCGCGCCGCGGACCGCCGTCGTCCGGCTCGATGGCATCGGGCACATCGGGCTCCTCGGCGGCCAGTCGATCGTCGAGGGATTCGCCCTCCCGTTCTTCCCTCGCGGTCACGCCGAACCGATCGGCCTCGCTCCAACCCTCGGGGGGATCGACGACGATGTCGCCGTCGTCGTTGCGCAGTTCATCCGAGTCGGTACCTTCGCTCGCGTTCAGGGTGTCCCCCGGGCCGCCCTCTTCGGGAAAGTCCGCGGGATCGACCAGTTCATCGGCTTGGGGGTTCTCGCTCATGCCAAAACGGTTGCCCGCCGGATCGGGTGGCTAAACGCGGCTCATCCCGCCGAACCGTCGGCCCGCTAGCGCGGCGCCCGCCACATGGCCCACAGGCTCGGACCGCCGTCCGGCAGCACGATCTCACGGGTGACGGTGAAGCCGAAACGCTCGTAATACGGCACATTTTCGGGCTTGCTCGACTCAAGATAGGCCGGACAGTACTCGGCGTCGCAGCGGTCCAGCCGCGAGCTCATCAATGCTTGACCGAAGCCTTTACCGCGGACCGCCGGATCGCTGCCGATGACCGCCAGATACCAATGCGGTTCCGCTGGGTGCACGCTCTTCATCAATTCCTGCACCGCGCGGCCGCGCATCGAGCGCAGGCCGAACACCCGCAGGAACGTCGGCGTCATCGCCAGTTGCCCAGCGGGCGACTCTTGCCACTGGTCGGGCGGATCCCACAGCGCCGCGGCACCGATACCCGCGTCCTGGCAGGACACCTCGACGCCGCCGCGAGCAAGATGGTGGTGGCGGGTCATCGTGGCGAACAACCGGGACAGGTGCGCGGTGCGCTTGCCCTGGTCGGGAAACAGCCAGATCATCACCGGGTCGTCGTAGAACGCGCGGGCCAGGGTGCGCGACAGCTCGCGGACGTCGGCCTTGAGTGCCGGGCGGACCTGTGGGGTCATCCGCATCAGGCTAGCGGGTGTGTGAGGGAACTCCGGCGGGTATGCCGACCCGGGTGACCGGCATCTCGCGGCGAGCGTTCGGGCGGGTTGCCGCCGGCGCGGGCATGCTCGGGTCCGTCGGAGCGTCCGACGGCTGCGCGAAACCGGGCGCCGACCACGGCGGGTCCAGCGGCCCGCCCCCGCCGGCGGGAAAAGGCGTCGGCTTCGTGCTCTCCCACGAGCAGTTCCGCACCGATCGGCTGGTGGCACAGGCTCAGGCGGCCGAACAGGCCGGCTTCCAATACGTGTGGGCCAGCGACCACATTCAACCGTGGCAGGACAACCAAGGCCATTCGATGTTTCCCTGGCTCACGCTGGCGCTGGTCGGCGGCGCCACCAACCGTGTCTCGTTCGGCACCGGGGTGACCTGTCCGACCTACCGCTACCACCCCGCCACGGTCGCTCAGGCCTTCGCCTCCCTGGCAATCCTCAACCCGGGCAGGGTGTTTCTGGGAGTCGGCACCGGCGAGCGGCTCAACGAACAAGCCACCACCAACGCCTACGGCAACTACGCCGAGCGCCACGACCGGCTCGCCGAAGCGATCGACCTGATCCGCCGGTTATGGAGTGGATCGCGAATTTCCTTCTCCGGACGATACTTTCAGACGAACTCGTTGAAGCTCTACGACGTCCCGGCCACACCGCCACCGATCTTCGTGGCCGCCGCCGGCCCGAAAAGCGCGAAACTGGCCGGGCAGTACGGCGACGGCTGGATCACCCAGGCCCACGATGTGACCGACCCAAAACTGTTGGCGGCCTTCGGTGCGGGCGCGCGGGCCGCCGGGCGTGATGTGGGCACCTTGGGCAAACGCGCCGAACTGTTCGCGGTCGTCGGCGATAACGCCCACGCGGCC
Source organism: Mycobacterium sp. (assembly GCF_004298145.1). Lineage (GTDB taxonomy): Bacteria > Actinomycetota > Actinomycetes > Mycobacteriales > Mycobacteriaceae > Mycobacterium. Next base: position 62,402 of record NZ_SCRH01000030.1, on the reverse strand, counting down.
CGCGCCGCCACGCTGTGGCGCTTCACGGCCGGTGCGGTCGACCAGCCCAATCCCGTCGAGATCCAGCGCGCGGCCGAGTCCAACCCCATCGACAAGGTGTTGGCCGGCTGGACCGTCGGCACCGACCCGGCCCCCCATATCGGCGCCGTGCAGCGGGTGCTCGACGCCGGGGCCGTCCCCTTCCTGCACTTTCCCCAGGACGACCCGGTCGCCGCCATCGACTTCTACCGCGCCAACGTCTTGCCCGAGTTACGCTGAATGAATCCCCATGCCAAGGCCGGCCGGGTGACGCGGGGGGGCGCGCTGTGGACACTTCGGTCCCCGGAGTCCTCGGACCCGACCTCGAGGGGCTCATCGACATCGCCCGGCGCGTGATCGACGCCCGCGGCGACGACTGATCGTTGACTGCCCCGCTCTAGGATGGGGTGGCTTCATCAACGAGTCCGGCGCGGCGCGGCGCCGGGGAACGGCGGCCACGGTGTGGAACTTCGAAACTGACCCCGAATACCAGGCGAAGCTGGACTGGGTCGAAAAATTCATGGCCGAGGAGCTGGAACCGCTCGACCTGGTCGCCCTCGACCCCTATGACAAAAAGAACGCCGAGATGATGGCCGTCCTGCGGCCCTTGCAGCAGCAGGTCAAGGAACAGGGACTGTGGGCGGCCCACCTGCGCCCGGACTTGGGCGGCCAGGGCTTCGGTCAGGTCAAACTGGCGCTGCTCAACGAAATCCTGGGCCGATCCCGCTGGGCCCCGTCGGTATTCGGTTGTCAGGCCCCGGACTCCGGCAACGCCGAGATTCTCGCGCTGTTCGGCACCGACGAGCAGAAGGCCCGCTACCTGCAGCCGCTGCTGGACGGCGAGATCACGTCCTGCTATTCGATGACCGAGCCGCAGGGCGGTTCCGACCCAGGGCAATTCGTCACCGCGGCCACCCGCGACGGCGACTACTGGGTCATCAACGGCGAGAAGTGGTTCTCCACCAACGCCAAACACGCGTCCTTCTTCATCGTCATGGCGGTCACGAACGCCGAGGCCCGCACCTACGACAAGATGTCGCTGTTCATCGTTCCGGCCGAGGCGCCGGGCATCGAGATCGTGCGCAACGTCGGCGTGGGGGCTGAGTCTGCACAGCGCGCCAGCCACGCCTACGTCCGCTACAACGATGTGCGGGTGCCCGCCGACCATGTGCTGGGCGGCGAGGGGCAGGCGTTCATGATCGCGCAGACCCGGCTCGGCGGCGGCCGGATTCACCACGCGATGCGCACAATAGCGTTGGCGCGCAGCGCCTTTGACATGATGTGCGAACGGGCGGTGTCGCGCAAAACCCGGCAGGGGCGACTCGCCGATTTCCAGATGACCCAGGAGAAGGTCGCCGACAGCTGGATCCAGATCGAGCAATTCCGATTGCTGGTGCTGCGCACCGCATGGTTGATCGACAAGCACCACGACTACCAGAAGGTGCGGCGCGACATCGCGGCCGTGAAGGTCGCCATGCCGCAGGTGCTCCACGATGTCGCGCAGCGGGCCATGCACCTGCACGGGGCGCTCGGCGTCTCCGACGAGATGCCCTTCGTCAAGATGATGGTCGCCGCCGAGTCGCTGGGTATCGCAGACGGGGCCACCGAGTTGCACAAGATGACGGTGGCCCGCCGCACCCTGCGCGAATATGAGCCCGTGACAACGCCTTTCCCGTCGGCTCATATCCCGACCCGGCGGGCGGAAGCCCAGGCGCGGCTGGCCGAACGCCTGGAACACGCGATCGCCGAGTTCTGACAGGCCGAACATCGACTTGTTGGGCGGAAAAGCCGTGTTTCGCCCCCACAGGTCGACGTTCGACGCGCGTTTCAGGCGACGAAGCGAACCACGCTTTCCGCCACGCACGCCGGCTTGGCCGAGCCCTCGATCTCGACGGTGGTCGACACGGTCGCCTGCACGGCGCCGTTACCCACGTCGTCGACGCTGACCAACGAACTTTGCGCGCGTACCCGCGAGCCGACCGGAACCGGCGCGGGGAAACGAACCTTGTTGAGGCCGTAGTTGATTGCGAGCTTGATCCCGTTGACGGTGTAGATCTGGTGCTGCAGCTGCGGCAACAGCGCCAAGGTCATGAAACCGTGGGCGATGGTCCCGCCGAACGGGCCGGACGCGGCCCGCTCGGGGTCGACGTGGATCCACTGGTGATCGCCGGTCGCGTCGGCGAACAGGTTGACGTCGTCCTGAGTGATCGTGACCCAGTCACTGTGGCCCAGAGCCTCGCCCGCCGAGGCGGTGAGGTCGGCGACTGATTCGAAGGTGCGCATTGGGTGTTCTCCTTGGTTTCGGCTGCTAACAATAGCGCCGGGGCCCGGTGCCATCGCCATCCGGCCGACACCGCCGCACGGTAAGCCCGGTGCCCTCGCGGGTAGTAGCCGGTGGGCGAACGAAACCCACCGGCTATCGGGTCATCACCCACGACAAGCCCCTCATCGAAGATCTGCGCACGCTGATCGAGCCTCTCGACCTGGCACGGCCTCACCCTGGAGGGCTCTGCCGGCGAAACCGGAGCGGAAACGCGAAGCGAACGAGGCTGGCTTCGCGCGGTAATGCCGCGACTTCGCCCGTGGCGCCGGTTACCCGAGGGCGTCGATCGCCGCTTGCAGCTTGGCGGTGGCCTGGTCCGCGACCTCCTGCAAAGCCCCCGCCTCGCCGGTCACTTTGACCATGAGCTGCGGATCCATCGCCTCGACCAAGACCGCGTCGCCCTCGGCGGCGGGGTCGGAACGCACCACCACGTTGCACGGTAGTAGCTGGCCGATCTGACGGTGGACGCCCAGAGCGCGATGCGCCAACGTGGGGTTGCAGGCGCCCAGGATGAGATAGTTCTCCATCTCCTCCCCGAGCTTTTGCTTCAGCGTGGTTTTCACGTCGATCGTCGTCAGCACGCCAAAACCCTGATCGGCCAACGCCTTTGTGGTCCGATCCACCGCGTCCTCGAACGAGGTGTGCAAGGTGGTGCTCAATCCTGATGTCATGTGTTTTCTCCTCTTTCAGCGTTGAATTACTCAGGGTTTCGCCGCATACCGCGGCTAGGCCACAGCACGTGGCCGTTGCAACTGAACGAACTGCGGGGTTGCGGCCAAAATGGCGACCGCATCGAACACCGCGGTGGCGGACTGCGCATCCGGCAGTCCGGTCAGGACCGGACCGAAAAATGCGTGTTCGCCGATCCGCAGAATCGGGCTGCCCCCCGTTTCACCCAGCGCGTCCTGCCCGGCCTGATGCTGCTGCCGGACAAGCTCATCCAGGGATGCGTCCGAGACCGCTGCGGCGATGGCGCCGCGAGCACCGATCGTCATCAAGACCTGCGCGACGAGGTGGGCGTCAACGGGTTCCGACCGGTCGAAGTACCGCTCGCCGAAGGCGAAATACGCGGCCACCCATCCCGCGGCGCCTCGTTCGCGGGCTATGGCGGCCATCAGCCGACCGATCTGTTGTGAGTCATGCATCCTGGCCTGTTGGGCGGGCGGCAGTTCCCGCCCCTCGTTGAGAACCGCCAGATTCATCAGCCGCCATTCGACGCTCAGTCCGGTCTTCTCCGCGACGGTACGCAACCAACGTGCGGTGTTCCACGAGAAGGGGCACACCGGGTCTAGCCACAGCGTCACCTTCGGTTCGATCTGATCAGTGTCAGAGGACATTTCCCCTTCCCCTTCCGCATCCACCGTGCCATCAGGCCAGGCTCAAGAACAGTTTCTCCAGTTCATCGATCGACAGCGCCGGCTGATCGTCGGACCGTGCGATGCATTCGCGGAGGCCCGACGCGATGATTTTGAAACCGGCACGATCCAGCGCCTTCGACACCGCAGCCAACTGGGTGACGACGTCTTTGCAGCTGCGTCCCTGCTCGATCATCGCGATGACCCCCCCGAGCTGCCCGTGCGCCCGGCGCAACCGGGCCAGGACGGCATCCATGGCGCGGGCGTCGTGCCCGGCGACATCGGCCTCAAGCGGTGCATCCGCGCGAACTTCGTTTACCATGACTCCTTCATACCATACCCCGCGGGGTATGTGTGGACGGACTGGTGATACCCCTGGGGGTATGGTATTAGTTGAGTTGCGGTTCAAGCCACGGCCCGCGGCTACCTGTTCGCCCGACGTCGTCAGATATGTGTCCACCGGCCTTCAGGTGCGGGTCAAACGGCCCTATCAGCCGTGGCGCGCCCGACTGAAACTCCGTACTAGAAAGACCAGGTCACGCGGAAAGGAAACGTCAGTGTCCACGTTCCTCAAACGGGCTTGGGTGCCGCTTGTCGCCGTCGTGGCGGTCGTGCTGGGCGGTATCGGCGTCGAGCGGCTGCGCGGCGTTTTCGGCTCCGACGCCATCTTTACCGCGACGGGCAGCAGCGCCGAACCACTCGAACCCTCGCACATCAAGCGGGTGACCTACGAGGTCTACGGACCCAGCGGCACAACGGGAAGCCTGAGCTACCTCGACAAGAACGCGCAGCCGGAACAGGTGGACTTCAGCACGCTGCCGTGGACCTTCACCGTCACGACAACCGTGCCCGCCGTGATGGCCAGCTTGGTCGCACAAGGCAACAGCGACGCCATCGGGTGCCGCATCACCGTCAACGGTGAGCTCAAGGACGAGCGATCCTCGACCGGGCGCCACGCCCAAACTTCCTGTCTGGTGAAAGCCGCATGAATACCGATAACGACACCCGACCCAAGTTCATGCGGTTCGTCCGCACCTTCGCGTGGCCGATCATCATCGGCTGGCTGCTCCTGACGGTCGCCCTGAACGTGCTTGTGCCGCCGATCGAGTCGGTCGCACGCAACCACGCGGTCACCATGTCACCTCAGGACGCGCCCGCGATGATCGCGGCCAAGCGCATCGGTGCAACCTTCCATGAGTCGGATTCCGACAGCATCGCGATGATCGTTTTGGAGAGCGATAAGCCACTCGGCGACGAGGCGCACCGCTATTACGACGGCCTGGTCAACAAACTGCAGGCCGATCCCAAGCATGTGCAGCACGTCCAGAACGTCTGGGGTGACCCGCTCACGGCCGCCGGTGTGCAGAGCCGGGACGGCAAAGCCGCCTACGTCCAACTCAACCTGGCCGGCAACCAGGGCAGCACCGAGGGCAACGAATCCGTCGACGCGGTACGGACGATCGTCGACAAGTCGGCGCCGCCCCACGGGCTCAAGGTCTACGTCACCGGACCGGCACCGTTGACGACGGACATGAACGAGGCCGCCGATAAAAGCATGTTCAAGATGATGGGTGTGACGGGCGTGGTCATCATGATCATGCTGTTCATCGCCTATCGGTCCGTCAGCACCATGCTTCTGGTCCTCGTCATGGTCGGTTTCGAAATGGGCACGGCCAGAGGGCTTGTCGCGCTGCTGGGAAACTCTGGCCTGTTGGGCTTTTCGACGTTCGTCGTTGCGATGCTGTCCTCGTTGGCGATTGCGGCCGGAACCGATTACGCGATTTTTCTCATCGGTCGGTACCAGGAGGCGCGGCAAGCCGGCCAAGATCGAGAAACCGCCTGGTACACGATGTTTCGCGGCACCTCGCACATCATCATGGGCTCGGGGTTGACCATTGCCGGGGCTACCTTCTGCCTACACCTGGCGCGCCTGTCGTACTTCAAGGCACTTGGCATTCCGTCCGCCGTGGGGCTGCTCGTGGTCGTCGCGGGAGCAATGACGGCCGCGCCGGCCGTCGTCGCGGTGGCCACCCGGTTCGGTTTGCTCGACCCGAGGCGGATGATCAAGACGCGCGGGTGGCGGCGCATCGGCACCGCCACCGTGCGCTGGCCCGGGCCGGTGTTCGCGGCCTCGCTGGTCATCGCCATCATCGGCATCCTCATCGTGCCGACCATGAAGATCAGCTACAACGACCGTTATTACATACCCCGGAACCTGCCATCGAACGTCGGATACGCGGCCGCGGAGCGCCATTTCAGTGCCGCCACAATGAATCCCGACATCCTCATGGTCGAAAGCGATCACGACATGCGGAACAGCGGCGACATGATCATCCTGGACAGGATTGCCAAGGACGTCTTTCGTTCGCCGGGAATCGCGATGGTGCAAAGCATCACCCGCCCACTGGGCGGGCCGATCGAGCACACGTCCATACCCTTTCAGATCAGTGCGCAATCAATCCCGATCCAACAGAACCTTCAATTCATGAGGGACCGGACGGCCGACATGCTCACGATGAGCGACGATCTGGGCGCCATGATCGGCTCGATGGAACGGATGCAAAGCTTGCTGGGGCGGATGAGCGACACGACCCATCGCATGGTCGGCGACATGCACGAGATGCAATTCACGCTGGACCAGATGCGGGACAATCTGGCGGACTTCGATGATTTCGCCAGGCCGTTCCGCAACTATTTGTATTGGGAACAGCACTGCTTCAACATCCCGGTCTGCTGGGCTTCGAGGTCGGTGTTCGAGGCGATCGACGGTGTGGACAAGTTCAGCGAGAACATGAAGACGCTCATCAACGACATGAACAACGTCGATGCGATCATGCCCCAGATGCTCGCGCAGTTCCCGCCGATCATCGCCGTGGCGAAGTCCATGCAAGGGACGCTGCTCACGATGCACAGCAGCTTCTCGGGCCTCGTCACGCAAATGGCCCAGATGACCGACACGGCCAGCGCGATGGGCCAGGCCTTCGATGCTTCTCGCAGTGGCGACTACTTCTACCTGCCACCGGAAGCGTTCCAGAATCCGGACTTTCAGCGCGGCCTGAAGCTGTTCCTGTCGCCGGACGGCAAGGCCGCGCGCTTCATCATCACCCACGACGCGGATCCGGCGACGCCGGCGGGCATCTCGGCGGTCAAGCCGGGGCTGGCCGCCGCGCAGCAGGCCGTGAAGGGGACGACGCTGACCGGCGCGAAGTTCTCTCTCGCCGGGACGGCGGCCATCTACCGCGACATCCAGGCGGGCTCCCAATATGACCTGCTGATCGTGGGACTCGCGGCGCTGACGCTGATCTTCGTCGTGATGGTGATCATCACGCGTGCATTAGTCGCGTCCGTGGTGATCGTCGGCACGGTGCTGCTGTCGCTGGGCGCCGCCTTCGGGCTCTCGGTGTTGGTGTGGCAACACCTCTTTGGCCTGGACTTGAACTGGATCGCGCCGGTGTTCGGGTTGATCATCCTGCTGGCCGTCGGATCCGACTACAACCTGTTGCTGGTGTCGCGGTTCCAGGAGGAGATCAGTGCGGGGTTGAAGACGGGCATCATTCGCTCCATGGGCGAGACCGGTGGCGTCGTCACCTCGGCGGGCCTGGTCTTCGCCTTCACCATGATGTCGATGGTCGCCAGCGATCTGCACTCGATCGGCCAAGCCGGAAGTACGATCGGCCTCGGGCTGCTGTTCGACACGTTGATCGTGCGCTCGTTGATGACGCCGTCGATCGCCGCGCTGCTGGGACGTTGGTTCTGGTGGCCGCTGCGCGTGCGGCCCCGCCCGGCCAGCTCGATGCTGCGGCCCTTCGGGCCGCGTCGACTCGTTCGTTCGCTTCTTCTCGGTGAGGAGGTCGCTAACCCGGCCCCCAAGCCGGAGCCACCCGGACCGAGGTCAGAAAAGCCCGCGGTGCTCACAATGGGTTCGTGAGGCTACTGCTGATCGCCGATACCCACATCCCCAAACGCGCCCGCGACCTGCCCGCGCAGGTATGGGATGAGGTCGCGGGAGCCGATGTCGTCATACACGCCGGCGACTGGGTAGCGCCCGAATTGCTCGACGAGCTACAAACCAGAGCCACCCGACTGGTGGCGTGCTGGGGAAACAACGACGGCCCCGCGTTGCGGGCCCGGCTGCCCGAGCGGGCGGACGTGACCCTGGCGGGCGTGCGGTTCACGGTCGCGCACGAGACCGGCGCCGCGACCGGCCGCGAAGCGCGCATGTCGCGGCTGTACCCCGACAGCCACGTGCTGGTGTTCGGGCACAGCCACATCCCCTGGGATAGCACCACCGAGACCGGGCTGCGCCTGCTCAATCCGGGTTCGCCGACGGATCGCCGCCGCCAACCGTTCTGCACGTACATGACGGCTGACGTCGACGACGGCGCACTGGCCGACGTCATCCTGCATCGCCTCGAAAAGTAAACCGCTACATCGTCATTCGTCAGCGCCTGGGTGGCCGGACCGGGCGTCTACGCCGTATCTGCGCCCCTGTGTCGGCCCACCGTCCACCTCATGGCGCGCCGGCTTGCGAACCGGCTTGCGCCGGCCGCCGGGGTTTCGGCCATGGCGCGGGCACGGGCCGCGGACGCACTCGCTGCGGCCACCAGAACCAGCGCCCGAGAAGAGCGGCGATGGACGGGGTCATGAACGCGCGCACGACCAGTGTGTCGAACAGCAGCCCGAGGCCGATGGTGGTCCCGATCTGACCGAGGACCCGTAAATCGCTGAACACGAACGAGGACATGGTGGCCGCGAATACCAGACCGGCAGAGGTCACCACCGCACCGGAGCCGGCCATCGCACGGATGATGCCGGTATTCAATCCGGCGCCGATTTCTTCTTTCAACCGAGAAATCAGCAGCAAATTATAGTCGGAGCCGACGCCCAGGAGCACGATGACGGCCAGTGCCAAAACGATCCAATACAACTGGATACCGAGAAGATGCTGCCAGACGAGCACCGACAGCCCGAACGAGGTGCCCAGGGAAAGCGCGACGGTACCCACAATGACGATCGCGGCGACCAGACTCCTGGTGACGAACATCATGATGAGCAAAATCAGGCTGAGTGCGGCCAGCCCCGCGATCATCAGATCGTATTTCGCGCCGTCCTGGATGTCCTTGTAGGTCGCAGCGGTGCCGGCGAGGTAGACCTTGGCGCCTTGTAAGGGCGTTCCCTTGATAGCGTCGCTCGCCGCGTTCCTGATCGGGTCGATGTGCGAGATGCCCTCGGGGGTCGCCGGATCACCCTCGTGGGAGATGATCATGCGGGCGGCCTTGCCATCCGGCGAGAGGAACATTTTCAGTCCGCGTTTGAAATCTGGGTTGTTGAAAGCCTCGGGGGGTAGGTAGAAGAAATCGTCATTCTTCGCTGCGTCAAAAGCCTGTCCCATGGCCGTCGAGTTTTCCGTCATCGCCGCGGTCTGGTCGTAGATCCCGGATATCGTGGAGTAATTTGACAGCGTCAGGTCATGGTTGGCCTGCTGGCTCGCGATCTGGTCGGGTATCAGCGCCAGCAGTCGCGGCTGAATCGAATCCAATTTGTCCAAAGTCGTCTTGACGCTCTCCAGCCGCTCGGTGAGCCGGTCGATACTGTCGATCGCGTCAAAGGCGGATCTCAGCGCCCAACACGACGGGATGTCGTAACAGTGCTTTTCCCAATAGAGATAACTGCGAACGGGTCTGAGGAAGTCGTCCACATTCGCGATCTTGTCCCGTAGTTCATTCAATGTCGCGGTCGTTTCGTTAAAGCTCTCCGCCTGTTCGTGTGTCGCTGCGGCCAACTCTTTCTGAAGCGCATACTGCCGCTTCAAAACCTCGATCGATTTTGCGAGTTCGCCGGCTTGCTTCAGCATGTCGGCCGCGCGGTCTTGTTGGTATTTCAGGTTCATGACCTGGCCGGTGTTTTGCATGCTGATCTGGAAAGGTATCGAGCTGTGGGCGATCGGCGTTCCCAAGGGGCGGGTTATCGACTGGACCTGGGCGATACCACGGAGGTGGATGATGCCCCGGGCAACTCTGTCCAAGACCAGCATGTCGGCCGGATTACGCATGTCGTGATCGGCTTCGACCATGAGCAATTCGGGATTCAGCCGCGCCGGAGAAAAATGGCGCTCCGCGGCCGCGTAGCCGATATTCGCCGGGGCAGCGGCAGGAATGTAATGGCGCACATCGTAACTCGTCTTGTAGCCCGGCAGGGCGAGCAAACCGATGAGTGCTATCGCGCACGTTACCGTCAGTATGGGCCCGGGCCAGCGGACGATGGCCGTGCCGATCCGCCGCCATCGGCGAGTCCGCATCCTGCGCTTCGGTTCGAATAAACCGAAATGACTGCCCACGGTAAGCACGGCGGGGGTCAGGGTGAGCGCGGCCACGACGGCAACCAGGATGCCCGTCGTAACGGGAACGCCCAGGCTTTGAAAGTACGGCAGGCGGGTAAAGCTGAGGCAGTACACCGCACCGGCGATCGTTAAACCAGAACCCAGGACGACATGCGAGGTTCCATGAAACATGGTGTGGTAGGCCGTTTTTCGATCCTCCTCGGCCCCGCGGGCTTCCTGATAACGGCCGACGAAAAATATCGCGTAGTCGGTCCCGGCGGCGATCACCAGTAGCGTGAGCAGATTGGTCGCGTAGACCGAAAGGCCGATGATTCCGGAATGCGCCAACAGCGCGACGATTCCCCGGGCCGCCAACAACTGAACGAGAACTGTGAGCAGCAACAGGAACATGGTGGCGACGGAGCGGTAGACGGAAAGCAGCATCAGCGCGATGACGAAAAGCGTTATCAGCGTGACCTTCACGGTGCCTTTGCTGCCTACTCCGAACTGATCGGTCAGCAGCGGCGCCGCGCCCGTGACATACGCCTTGACCCCACTCGGTGGTGGCGTATGTGCCACGATGTCACGGACAGCGGCGACGGCCTCGTTCGCCGCAGCCTCGCCTTGATTGCCGACGAGGTACACCTGAACGTAGGCGGCCTTACCGTCGGTGCTCTGTACGCCTGCCGCAGTCAGCGGATCTCCCCAGAAGTCCTGGACGTGCTCGACGTGCTTGGTGTCCGCGGACAGCTTCTGGACCAGAGTGCCGTAATACCGATGCGCGGCCTCGTCGAGAGGTTTGTCGCCCTCCAGCACGATCATGGCCGCGCTGTCGGATTTGAACTCGTGGAACACCTGGCCAATACGTTTCATCGCTTGATGCGACGGTGCATCCGCGGGACTCAAGGCCACGTTATGGGCCTTCGCGACCTCTTCCAGTCGTGGTACCGCAATATTCGTCACGGCGGCGAGGCCCACCCAGAACAGGAGAATGGGCACCGCCAACCGACGGATCACCCCGGGCACCGTCGGCCGGGACGCCTGCTTGGTACTCACGAGGACTTGTCCAGGCAGAAGGTATAGGCATTCATGTTGTTGACGGTCCTTTCGTCCTTGACGACACCGTTGACGGTGATGCGGCAACCGATGAAATCGCTATTGCCCTGTGCCACAACGTTGGCGAAGACCGCAGGTAGCGTCGTCGTGATGGTGTAGGACCACGGCAGCGTCGTGTCCCGAACTTGCTGCGGTGTGGCATTGACGTCGAGGTAGTTGATGGTCGCCACCGCCCCTGGAGCGCCGAAGACCTCGAGGACCACCTGTTTGGGACTGACCGGGACGATTTCGTTCGGGCCGGCGCTCACGACCGCAGTATCATCGCGCGAGCCGAAGATTCCATGCAGGCGGTACACGCCGTACCCGGCCGCGGTGACGACAACCAGGGTGACCAGCAACATCCACCCCCGTCTGAGCAGCATGGCAGCTGAAATCTTCTTCACCCGTTGGGCTTTCGAGGGTGGGTGGCACGATCGCCCGGGCGAGAAAAATGATCTGGTGGTGTCGGCGTGCGGCTCGGGGCGGCTCCACACCCGGAGACACCAGCGCGCCGAGCGCTGCGCCCGCTATTGCACGGATGGCTTACCGGCGCCTCGCCCCGCCGCGGCTTCCGGCGGGGATCCTCATCGGGGGTCGGTGACGTGGTGCGGGGCATCACAACAAAACCCTTTCGTCAGAGGACATCAACACACTGACCTGGCAACAGGCATAATATCAACCACGATGAATTATTCGCAGCGTCGCGGACGTAGAGTCGGCAAGCCCGACACTCGGACGCAGATATTGGATGTGGCCCGCCGGCGCTTCGTGGAGGACGGATATCGGGGCGTCACCCTGCGCTCTGTCGCCGCCGAGGCGGGTGTCGACATCGCCTTGATCAGCTACTACTTCGGCGCGAAGAGGGGCCTGATCAGTGAAGCCCTCGCCTTGTCGGCCAACCCCGCCGATGTTCTCGACCGGGCGGCCGCCGGGGGCGACCCCGCCACGTTTCCGCAGCGTGCCTTGCGCGGATTGCTCGCGCTGTGGGAAGAACCGCACAGCGGCGCACCCCTTCGCACGTTGGTGGCGGGTGCCGCCCACGACGCGGCGCTGGCGGGTCTCGTCAAGCAGATGGTTGAACGGGAAATGATCGACAAGGTCGCAACGCGGTTAGGCGGAGCGGACGCCCGCAAACGTTCCAGCGCCTTCTGCGCACAGATCGCGGGCCTGATCGTGACGCGCTACATCCTGCAGCTCGAACCAGTCTGCTCGATGACGCATGATGAATTAATCCGCCAGTACAGCCCGCTGCTACACCTCGCGTTGCGGACGGCCGCCCCGGTGCCCGCAGGCGCGCCCCGGAACGCCACGTAGCGGCGCACGCCCGACGGCCGAAGGCCCGCGGAACACGGTCGGCTGGCACCCTGCGGGGACCGCCGATCGGCACGCCCGTCAATCCCGATCGGCATCGTCGCCGTGGTGCTCGCCGCGGATGATTGGAATTACCACGGCTTCAAGCTTTTTGCGCCGCTCATGGCACAGGCGATGCGCCGAGTCCGCGCCGACTCTCAATCGTTAGCCAACCGCGATCTGTCGCCGCGGCCACGACAACCGATTTCGGCCCTTCCGCTGTGTTTCACTCCCCGAGAACAGATTCCACCGCATGGTGCGGCAGATGAAAGTTGGGATGGGTAGAGAGCTATGTCGTTCATCGAAAAGGTGCGAAAGTTGCGTGGCGCGGGGGCTGGCATGCCGCGCCGGCTCGCGATCGCGGCCATGGGGGCCTCCCTGCTGTCCGGTCTCGCCGTTGCCGCGGGTGGCTCCCCTGTCGCGGGGGCCTTCTCAAAGCCGGGGCTTCCGGTGGAGTACTTGGAGGTGCCGTCGCCGTCGATGGGCCGCAACATCAAAGTCCAGTTCCAGGGCGGCGGACCGCACGCGGTGTACCTCCTGGACGGCCTGCGCGCGCAGGAAGATTACAACGGCTGGGACATCAACACCCCGGCCTTCGAGGAGTTCTACCAGTCCGGACTTTCGGTGATCATGCCGGTGGGCGGCCAGTCCAGCTTCTACAGCAATTGGTACCAGCCGTCATCGGGCAACGGGCAAAACTACACCTACAAGTGGGAGACATTCCTGACCCAGGAAATGCCGCTGTGGATGCAGGCCAACAAGCAGATTTCCCCGGCGGGCAACGCCGCGGTGGGGCTGTCGATGTCGGGTGGTTCGGCGCTGATCCTGGCCGCGTACTACCCGCAGCAGTTCCCCTACGCCGCCGCCCTGTCGGGCTTCCTCAACCCGTCGGAGGGTTGGTGGCCCACCCTGATCGGCCTGGCGATGAACGACTCGGGCGGTTACAACGCCAACAGCATGTGGGGTCCGTCCACCGACCCGGCGTGGAAGCGCAACGACCCGATGGTCCAGATTCCGCGGCTGGTCGCCAACAACACCCGCATCTGGATTTACTGCGGTAACGGCGCTCCCAGCGACCTGGGCGGTGACAACATGCCGGCCAAGTTCCTGGAGGGTCTGACGCTGCGCACCAACGAGCAGTTCCAGAACAACTATGCGGCCGCGGGTGGGCGCAACGGCGTGTTCAACTTCCCGGCCAACGGGACACACTCGTGGCCCTACTGGAACCAGCAGTTGATGGCCATGAAGCCCGACATGCAGCAGGTGCTGCTGGCCAGCAACACCACCGCGCAACCGGCGCAGCCGGCACAACCGGCCACCTAGAAACCCGGCAAACCAGCATCGGCAGTAGCGCACCGGTCAGCGCTACTGCCGATGCTCTTGTCACACACGCTTCCAGACAGCAGTGGTGCGCGCGGCAGTCAGCCCGATGGCGGCCGCGACCCGGTTCTAGGCGGCGGTCAGACGTGCGATGGAGCGCAACGGGATTGGCAGCCAGCCGGGGCGGTGCCGCGCCTCGTAGCCGGCCTCGTAGACGGCCTTGTCGAGTTCGTAGGCGGCCAGCAGCTGCGCCGAATCGCGTGGGTCGATCCCAGAGGCGGCCGCGTAACCGTCGCAGAACGCGGTGCGATTGCGTTCGACCCATTCGCGGGCACGGGCCGCCAACTGCTTGTCATTCGCCTGGTCCACCAGTGGCCCGTAGGCGGCATATTCGAAGGACCGCAAGACGCCGGCCACGTCGCGCAGCGGTGAATCCGGCGCGCGACGTTCCTCGAGCGGCTGCCCCGGTTCGCCTTCGAAGTCGATGAGCAACCAGCTCTCCGGCGTGCGCAACACCTGGCCCAGGTGCAGATCACCATGGACGCGCTGCACGGTGATCGTCTCGGCGACCAGCTTGCCGAACCGCTCTTCGATGGTTGCCGCACGGTCCTTGAGCTCGGGAACCAGGGCCGCGGTCGACGACAGCCGCGCCAGCACGTTGTCCACCGGGAAGACCGCGTGGGAGGTGCCAAGGGTCTCGGCCAAGGTGGCGTGCACGGAGGCCACGGCTTCACCGAGGCGGAAGGACTCGCCGGCGAAGTCACCGCCGACTTCGTACGCATACAGATCGCCTTCGGCGAACAGGTCACGAACGCTGGCGGTGGCCATGGCCCAGCCTTCCGCGGCGTTGGCGGCGAACTCGGTCACCATGCCCAGGGGCCACACCTCATCGGCGGTGTCGCCCGAACCCGTCATCTCGTAGGTGCCCAGCAGCCGGGCGACATGCGGGTTGCCCGCGCGGCCCAGCACGCGGTTCAGCTCGATGTCGGGGTTAATGCCGCTGCTGACGCGGCGGAACAACTTGAAGATCGCGTGCCGGTCGAAGATGACGCTGGTATTGGACTGCTCGGCGTCGGACACGTGCGGCATCGCCTCCACCGGCAGCTCGACGTCGGGCTCTTTGGCGAATCTCACCTCGACACCGGACGCGCTGCGCACGGCCGACGAGTCGATCAAGGACAGCAGGACTTGCGGGGCATCGGCGTCATACATCGCGTCGAAGCCGGTCCGGTCGTCGGCGGCACCGATGGTGGCGACGCTGCTGTACTCGGAGACCGGGGCGCAGTCCCACCGCACGATCACCTGGTAGCGGTGCCGGGACCCGTCGGCGTAGTCGGCGTCGACGAGGACCAGGTCCAGGTCGTCCCGCAGCCCGACGATGACGCTCGGTTCAGCCGTGGACAGCTGGCGGTTGCGCCCGGCGTACCAACGTTGCTGCGGAAGCCACTCGGACCAGGGCAGCTTGCCCGGCTGTGTTGCGGTCATGCGTCCTCCTCGCATCCGGCCAACCGGAACCAATAGAACCCGTGTCCCGGCAGTGTCAGCAGATAGGGCAGGTGACCGATGCGCGGAAACTCCACCTGCCCGGTCAGCTCGACCGGCGTGAATCCACTCCAATGCTGCAGATTCAGTTCAATCGGCTGCGGGAACCGCGACAGGTTGTTGACGCACAGCACGGTGTCGCCCCCTTCGGACACTTGCCGCGCGAACGCCAGCACCGACGGGTTCGAGCCGCCCAATTCTTCGAAACTCCCGACGGCGAAGGCCTCGTGCCGGCGCCGCACGACCAGCATCGTGCGGGTGAAGTTGAGCAGCGACGTGGAAGTGTCGCGCTGGGCCTCCACATTGACCGCCTGGTAGCCGTAGACGGAGTCCTGGCTGGCCGGCAGATACAACCGGCCGGGGTTGGCCTTGGAGAAGCCGGCGTTGCGGTCCGGTGTCCACTGCATCGGGGTGCGTACCCCGTCGCGGTCTCCCAACCAGATCACGTCGCCCATGCCGATCTCGTCACCGTAGTACAGGACAGGCGAGCCGGGCAGCGACAGCAGCAGCGCGGTGAACAGCTCGATCTGGTTGCGGTCGTTGTCCAGCAGCGGCGCCAGGCGGCGGCGGATACCGACGTTCGCCTTCATCCGCGGATCCTTGGCGTACTCCGAGTACATGTAGTCACGTTCTTCGTCGGTGACCATTTCCAGCGTCAACTCGTCGTGATTGCGCAGGAAGATTCCCCACTGGGCCATATCGGGGATCTCGGGCGTCTGGGCCAGGATCTCCGAAATCGGGAACCGTGATTCGCGGCGTACCGCCATGAAGATGCGCGGCATCAGCGGGAAGTGAAACGCCATGTGGCATTCGTCGCCGCCGGTGCTGGCGTCGCCGAAGTACTCGACGACGTCGGCCGGCCACTGGTTGGCCTCGGCCAGCAACACCCGGCCAGGGAATTCGTCGTCGACGACCTTGCGGACACGCTTGAGGAAGGCGTGCGTCTCCGGCAGGTTCTCGCAGTTGGTGCCCTCCCGTTCGAACAGGTAGGGCACCGCGTCCAGCCGGAACCCGTCGATGCCGAGGCCGAGCCAGAACCGGAGAACGTCGATCATGGCTTCCTGCACGGCCGGGTTGTCGTAGTTCAGGTCCGGCTGGTGAGAAAAGAACCGGTGCCAGTAGAACTGGCGGCGCACCGGGTCGAAGGTCCAGTTGGACTCCTCGGTGTCGACAAAGATGATCCGGGCGTCGGTGTAGCGCTCGCTGGTGTCGCTCCACACGTAGTAGTCGCCGTACGGGCCGTCGGGATCGTGGCGCGACTCCTGAAACCAGGGATGCGACTCCGAGGTGTGGTTCATCACCAGGTCGGTGATCACGCGGATGCCCCGCTCGTGCGCGGCGTTGAGCAACGCGACGAAATCCTCGACCGTCCCGAACTCGGGCAGCACCTTGTAGAAGTCCCGGATGTCATAGCCGCCGTCGCGCAGGGGTGAGTCGTAGAACGGGGGCAGCCAGATGCAGTCGATGCCCAACCACTGCAGGTAGTCCAGCTGTCCCAGCAGTCCGCGCAGATCACCGGCGCCGTCGGCGTTGGCGTCGAAGAACGCGCGGACCAGCACCTCGTAGAACACGGCGTGCTTGAACCAGGTCGGGTCGGTGGGTAGCGCGGCGGCGTTGTTGAAGTCATCGGCGTCGGGGTGCTCGACGACACCGTCCTGGACGTGGCTGCCCCCCTCGGGATGGTGCTCGACAGCTTCTCTTGCGTCGTTCATCAAATCCACGATGCCACGGGTACCCGAGGCGCGACATTCGGAATCACGCCCACACGTCGGCGACGAATCACGCCCGGTGGCAAACGAATTGGCCGCCGGTCAGACATCGTCGCCGTGTATGTCAGGCCGGCGGTCCCTCCGCCAGTGTGATGTTCATGGTGCGCTCGGCGCCGTCACCGGCGCGGTAATGCAGCGCGATCGTGTCACCGGGGTGGTGTGGGACGAGCGCCTCGGTCATGGACGTCGCCCCGGTGATCGCCACGTTGTCGATGCCGGTGATGACGTCACCGGCGGCGATCCCGGCCGCGCCGGCGGGACCGGCGTCGACCACGCGCTGCACCCGAGCGCCGTTGCCGTTGTTGTCCATCACGCCCAGGCCGAGGAATGCGGTGGGGCCGATGTGAACGGTGTTGGAGCCGGCCCCGGATCTGATCTGGCCGGCGACGCCCATCGCGCGGCCGATCGGAATGGCGAAGCCCTGCCCGCCCGACATCTTGTAGCTGTCGGTGGCGGCGGTGTCCACGCCGATCACCTGCCCGGCGTTGTTCACCATGGGCCCACCGGAGTCGCCCGGCCTGATCGGGGCGTCGGCCTGAATCAGGCCGCCCAGATTCTCCTGCGCACCGGTCAGGGTGTCGGTCGCCGAGACGCTCTGGTTGAGTGCGACGACCTTGCCGGCGACCGCGCTGGGCGTCCCGCCCTGACCGCCGGCGTTCCCCAGCGCGACGATCGGCTCGCCCACCCGGGCATCGCCGCCGATCGCGGCCGTGGGAAGCCCGGCCGCGCCGCGAAGTTGCAGCACCGCGATGTCTTGCGTCCGGTCGTAGCCGACCACGTCCACCGCGTAGGTCTGCCCGTTGCCGACGGCGAACGCGCTGATGTCGGTGGCCCCCGAGATCACGTGGTTGTTGGTCAGCACGACACCGTTCGGATCGATCACGATCCCGGTGCCGGCGCCCACCGCGTTGTTGTAGCCGAACTTGGTGTCGATGTTGACCACCTGCGGCCCCACCTGACCGACCATCGCCGACGGGTCCAGCGGCACCGGGGGGCGGTCGCCGAACCGGTCCAGCGGCGGGGTGGGCGGTGACGCGGTCGCCGGCGCGATACCGATGCCGGCATCCAGGCCGAGGCCCAGTGCGACCACAGCCAACACACTGACCGCCCATGACCACCAGACCGAGCGGTGGTGCGATTTGCTCATCCCGACACCCTTCTGCTTCGCCGTCACCAACAAACTGTCCCGGCCTCCGGCTCTGGGCGGCACAATTTTGTGTCTATAACCGTAGTGCAGGTAGCTATGTGCGGCACGTCCCAGGTTCTCGCGAGTCCGCCACGCGCACTGCCCGTATCCACCGGGCGCCCTAAGCTGGCGCCGTGGGCGAATTCGACCCCAGGGGCAGGTTCACCGAGTCCCCGGTGGCCCGGCTGGGCACCGTCACGCCGGGCGGACGACCGCACCTGGTGCCGGTGGTTTTCGCGCTCGCCACCGACCCGGGGGGCGGCCAGGACGTCGTGTACACGGCCGTCGACGCGAAACCGAAAACGACGCGGCGGCTGCGCCGGCTGGCCAACATCGACGGCAACCCCCAGGTGAGCCTGCTGGTGGACCACTACGCTGACGATTGGACCCGGTTGTGGTGGGTGCGGGTCGACGGGGTCGCCACCATCCATGCCGACGGCCGGGCCATGGAATCCGGGCGGCTGCTGCTGCGCGCGAAATACCCTCAGTATCAATCGGTTTCGTTGGACGGCCCGGTCATCGCCGTCGCCGTGCACCATTGGTCCAGCTGGCATCACTGATGCGCGGCGCAGCGCGGTCCGTGCGCACGCGGATGACCCGGGCATTCGATCTGGCCCGACGGTCTTGTGGTCGACGGAAGTTGGGTGAATGGTAGCTAGATAGGTGCTGGCTAGGTCAGCGGCGGCGCCCCCCGGGCAACCTGGAGGAAAGTCATGGCGGACAGGACAACTACTTCCCAAGGCGCGGGAAACGCTCCGACCGCCAACGGTCCGGGCGAGATTCGCAACGTGGTTCTGGTGGGTCCGTCGGGGGGCGGCAAAACCACTCTCGTGGAAGCCCTGTTGGTCGCCGCCGGCGTGTTGTCCCGGAGCGGCTCGGTGGCGGACGGCAGCACGGTCTGCGACTACGACGAGGCCGAAATTCGGCAGCAACGGTCGGTGGGCGTCGCCGTGGCGTCCCTGTGGCACGACGGCGTCAAGGTCAACCTGGTCGACACGCCCGGCTACGCCGACTTCGTGGGGGAGCTGCGGGCCGGGTTGCGGGCCGCCGATTGCGCGCTGTTCGTGATCGCGGCCAACGAAGGTGTCGACGAGCCCACCAAATCGCTGTGGCAGGAGTGCAACCAGGTAGGCATGCCCCGCGCGGTGGTGATCACCAAGCTCGACCACACCCGCGCGAACTATCAGGAGGCGCTGGCCGCCGCGCAGAATGCCTTCGGCGACAAGGTCTTACCGCTTTACCTGCCGAACGGCCTGCCCTCCTGCCACGGCTTGATCGGTTTGTTGTCGCAGGCGCGCTACGAATACGCCGACGGCCAGCGAACCGCGCAGGCACCGGACCCGTCCGACGCCGAACAGATCGAGGAAGCGCGCGGCGCGCTGATCGAAGGGATCATCGAGGAGTCCGAGGACGAGTCGCTGATGGAGCGTTATCTGGGCGGTGAGTCCATCGACGAATCCGTCCTCATCGCCGACCTGGAGCGGGCCGTCGCCCGTGGGTCGTTCTTCCCGGTGATCCCGGTCTGCAGCACCACCGGCGTGGGCACCCTGGAATTGCTGGAGGTCGCCACGCGGGGGTTCCCGTCGCCGATGGAACACCCACTGCCGGAAGTCTTTACGCAACTCGGCGCTCCGCACGCCAGCCTGACGGTTGACACCGACGCGCCGTTGCTCGCCGAGGTGGTGAAGACGACGTCGGACCCCTACGTGGGAAGGGTCAGCCTGGTCCGGGTGTTCTCCGGGACCATCAGGCCCGACACGACGATTCATGTGTCGGGCCATTTTGCGTCGTTCTTCGGCACCGCCAACGGCAATGGCCATGCGCATCCCGATCACGACGAGGACGAACGCGTCGGGGTCCTGTCCTTCCCGCTGGGCAAGCAGCAGCGGCCGGCCACGGCCGTGGTGGCCGGTGACATCTGCGCGATCGGCAAGCTGAGCCGCGCCGAGACGGGCGACACCCTCTCGGACAAGTCCGAACCGCTGGTCCTCAAGCCCTGGACCATGCCCGAGCCCCTGCTGCCGGTGGCGATTGCGGCCCACGCCAAGACCGACGAGGACAAGCTGTCGTTGGGACTGGGCCGGTTGGCCGCCGAGGACCCGACACTGCGGATCGAACAGAACTCCGAAACCCACCAGATCGTGCTGTGGTGCATGGGCGAGTCCCACGCCGGTGTGGTCCTCGACGCGCTGGCCAATCGGTACGGCGTCACCGTGGACACCGTTGAGTTGCGCGTCCCGCTGCGAGAAACCTTCGGCGGCAAGGCAAAAGGTCATGGCCGTCACGTCAAGCAATCCGGCGGGCACGGCCAGTACGCGGTGTGCGACATCGAGGTGGAGCCGCTGCCGGAAGGCTCCGGATTCGAGTTCGTCGACAAGGTGGTCGGCGGCGCGGTGCCGCGGCAATTCATTCCCAGCGTGGAGAAAGGTGTGCGCGCCCAGATGGAGAAGGGAGTGCATGCGGGCTACCCGGTGGTCGACATCCGCGTCACCCTGCTCGACGGCAAAGCACACAGCGTGGACTCGTCGGACTTCGCGTTCCAGATGGCCGGCTCGTTGGCGCTACGGGAGGCCGCCGCCGCGACGAAGGTGGCGCTGCTCGAGCCCATCGACGAGATCTCGGTGCTGGTGCCCGACGATTTCGTCGGTGCGGTGATGGGCGATCTGTCCAGCCGGCGCGGCCGAGTCCTCGGGTCCGACACCGCGGGCAACGTACGCACGGTGGTCAAGGCCGAGGTGCCTCAGGTGGAGTTGACGCGCTACGCCATCGACTTGCGCTCGCTGGCGCACGGCGCCGCCTCGTTCACCCGGTCGTTCGCCCGCTACGAGCCCATGCCGGAATCCGCCGCCGCCCGGGTGAACGCCGGCGTGTGAGCGGCCCCGGTTCCTAGGTCCCGCGACCGAACCGTTCGGCGACGGCACGACGGTCCAGCGAGCCTTTGGCGGTGTGCGGCAGCTCCGCCGCCTGCTGAAAGCCGGTCGGCACCTCGAAGGGGGCCAGCCGGTCACGGCAGAACGAAGCCAACTCGTCGGCCGTCGGCGCGGTGGATCCGCGGGGGACGACCACCGCGGCCACCGTCTCGCCGTACAGCTGGTCCGGCCTCCCGAACACGGCCACCTCCAGGACATCGGGGTGGCTGGCCAGCACCGCCTCGACGCGCTCCGGCGAGATCTTCTCCCCGCCCCGGTTGATGAGTTCCTTGATCCGGCCGCGGATGACCAGGTCGCCGGCCGCCGACAAGGTGCCCAAATCGCCGGTGTGCAACCACCCCTGCGTGAAATTGGCGGCGGTGATCGACGGGTCGCCGAGGTAGCCCCGCACCACGGTGGGGCCGTGCAGCCACACCTCGCCGACGGTCTCGGCGGGCAGCGCTTGACCGTCGGGCCCGACGATCCGGATTTCCGGTCCGGTTGACCGACCGACGAGACCCGGTGTGGCATCGGTGTTTTCGCGGTGTCCGGTGCCGTCGACAGCCGTGGTGGCCACCTGGTGGGTCGCCTCGGTCATGCCGAACGCGCAGGCTACCGGGGCCGAGAACGTGTCCTGCAGGGCCTGCGCCGTCTCCGCGGTGAGTGGGGCGCTGCAGCTGCGGATGAAACGCAGGGCGTGGGTGCCGGCCGGCTGCTCGGTTCTGGCGCGTTCCAACAGGATCTGATGGATCGTCGGGACGGCCGTGTACCAGGTGGCCCGGACGGCCTCGATGTCGTCCCAGAACGTGTGCGCCGAGAATCGGCCTCGCGCCGGCAGCAACACCGAACCCCCGGACACCAGGGTGGCCAGCAGCGCGGCGAGCAGACCGTGCCCGTGGTAGAGCGGCATCACCGCGACCGTCGAATCCCGCTCTCCCAAACCGTATCCGGCGATAATGGCCGCGACCGAGCCGGCGATGTTGGCGCGGGTCCAGGGCACCATCTTGGGCACACCGGTGGTACCGCCGGTGAACATGATCATCGCGTCGTCGTCGCGCAGGCCCTGCGGCGTCGAGACGTTGCGCTCGGGTGCGGCGGTGACGTTCAGGCCGACCGCCGGGGCGGCGTCGCCGGGTCCGACGCTCACCGCGATCTCCCACCACGGCACGCCCTGCGATGCTGCCGTGCCGGCATCGTCGAGGCGATCGACGAGCACCGCCCGGGCACCCACCGCCTCGCAGCGGGCGCGCTGCTCGGTCACCGGCAGGGCCGGATCCAGTGGAACCACAACCAAATCCGCTCGCGACGCCGCCAACAGACCGACGACGAATTCGGCATTGCTGCCGGCCCGCAGCGCGACCCGATCGCCCGCCCGCAGGCCACCGGCCGTCAGCTGTGCGGCCAGGTCGTCGACCAGCCGGGTCAAGTCGCGGTAGCTGACCGGTATGCGCTCGGCGGTGAGGACCAGCGCCGAGGCGTGCGGCGACCGGCGGGCCGCCGCCGCGACCAGGTCGGCGATGCGCGGGCTCGCAGCTTCGGTGCCCTCACCGCCGGCTCTCGAATCGGACCTCATCGCCGCGCTCCTTTCCGTTTTCCCGTCACTGCCACCCTGCCGGGCGGCATGCCCGCCGTCCAATACCGATCCATTCACGACCGATAACCGTGAGCTATCGAAAGCTAGTGGTATCGTGCTGACCTGCGACGATAGACCACATCAATCGTCGGATAGCGGCTTCGGCTTGGACACGCGGCGGGCGCCGGGGTCACAGTGATGGCTAAGGCAGTACCGCCCGCATGCATCCGAGGAGTCGCACATGTCCACAGTTCCGGCATCGGGAAGCGCGGCGCAGGAATCGGCCCGCCTGATCGACGGCTGCCACCTCGTGGTGGAGGCGCTCAAGGCCAATGACGTCGAGACCATCTACGGCATCGTCGGCATCCCGATCACCGACCTCGCCCGGGCGGCTCAGGCGTCGGGCATCCGCTACATCGGCTTTCGGCAGGAGGCCTCGGCCGGCAATGCGGCGGGCGCCGCCGGATTCCTCACCCGCCGCCCCGGCATCTGCCTCACGACGTCCGGGCCGGGCTTCCTCAATGCTCTGCCCGCGCTGGCGAACGCCACGACGAACTGCTTCCCGATGCTCCAGATCTCGGGCTCGAGCAATCGGGCGCTGGTGGATCTGCAGCGCGGCGATTACCAGGACCTCGACCAGCTCAACGCCGCAAGGCCGTTCGCGAAGGCGGCCTACCGGATCAACCGGATCGAGGACATCGGGCGCGGCGTCGCGCGCGCGATTCGCACCGCGGTCTCCGGGCGCCCCGGTGGTGTCTACCTGGACATCCCCGGCGAAGTCTTGGGCCAGGTCATGGAGGCCTCGGCCGCTGCCGGCACCGTTTGGCGGGTCGTCGACCCCGCGCCCCGCCAGCTGCCGGCACCGGACGCCGTCGATCGTGCGCTGGGCGTGCTGGCCCAGGCCCGGCGACCGTTGATCGTGCTCGGTAAGGGCGCGGCGTATGCCCAGGCGGACAACGTGATTCGGCAATTCGTCGAGACCACCGGAATTCCGTTCCTGCCGATGTCCATGGCCAAGGGGTTGCTGCCGGATTCCCACCCGCAGTCCGCCGCGACCGCACGCTCGCTGGCGATCGCGCGCGCGGACGCCGTCCTGCTGGTCGGCGCCCGGCTGAATTGGCTTCTGGGTCATGGGGAGTCACCGCAATGGTCCGGCGACACGAAGTTCGTGCAGGTTGATATCGCGCCGTCCGAGTTCGACAGCAACCAGCGGACCGCCGCGCCGCTGGTCGGCGACATCGGCTCGGTGATGTCCGCGCTGTGTGACGCCGTGAGCGCCCATCCGATCGCCGCGCGAACTGAATGGACCGGTGAACTGGCCGACCGCAAAGCACGCAACGACGCCAAGATGCGCGAGCGCCTGGCCGAAGATCCGCACCCGATGCGGTTTTACAACGCCCTCGGCGCGATTCACGCTGTGCTGCAGGACAATCGCGACGTCTATGTCGTCAACGAGGGCGCCAATGCGCTCGACCTGGCCCGCAACGTCATCGACATGGAGGTGCCGCGGCACCGGCTCGACGCCGGAACCTGGGGCGTCATGGGGATCGGCATGGGCTATGCCATCGCGGCGGCGGTCGAGACCGGCAGACCGGTCGTCGCGATCGAGGGTGACAGCGCATTCGGCTTCAGCGGAATGGAGATCGAGACCATCTGCCGCTACCGGTTGCCGGTGACCGTCGTCGTTCTCAACAACGGCGGCGTCTACCGCGGTGACGAGACATCGGGCGGCACGGCCGCAAACCCGTCAGATCCCGCCCCCACCGTGCTGAACGCCCGGGCCCGCCACGAGCTGATCGCGGCGGCGTTCGGCGGCAAGGGATATCACGTCGCCACACCCGGCGAGTTACGCGCGGCCCTGGCCGAGGCGATCGACTCGGGGGTGCCGTCGATCATCGACTGCGAGCTCGATCCGGCCGCCGGGGTGGAAAGCGGACACCTGGCCAACCTGAACCCGGCGAGCGCGGCCACTGGAGCCACAGTCAGCGGCGGCGGGTGACGCCCAAGAGTTGCGCGTCGAAAAATTCGTTCAGCGCCAGTCCCCGCGCGAAGTTGGGCACCGTCATTCCGGGGGCCGGGGATTCGCCGGCGCGCGAGGGCCAATCGGAGGGTTTCGGCCGCGAAACCCACGGTATCGGTGCCGCTTTCACGCGAGTGCCGCTCACGCGTGGCGCCCTAGGGGGCTTCTCGACTCGCCGCCCGTTTCCGCCCCTGGCCCAATTGAGCTCAATCGGTATTCGGATCGTGACCGTGGCGAGCGCACCGAGCTGTCATTGTTTGCTGAAAACGGCGATTCGTGGGTAACCCGTAGAATATCCGTGTGTTGATCGCACCATCTCGAAGGGTGGACGCTATGCGTCGAGGTGTTCGTTATCTATTTGTTATGGTCGCGATCACGGTCATGGGCCTGGTGGGAACGGCGGCCCCCGGTATCGCGGCCGTGCCGGTACCGCAATCCACTCCCGGGGTTGCCTCGATTTTGCCCGCTGACGGCGCCGTGGTGGGTGTGGCCCACCCCGTCGTGGTGACCTTCACCGCACCGGTGGCCGATCGCGCCGCCGCCGAGCGATCGATCCGCGTGACGTCGCCGAGCGGTACGCCGGGCCACTTCGAGTGGGTTCAGAACACTGTCGTGCAGTGGGTCCCCAACCAGTATTGGCCCGCACACTCCCACGTCTCGGTGGGCGTGCAGGCCCTGACGACGGGCTTCGACACCGGCGATGCGCTCCTCGGTGTTGCCAGCATCTCCAAACACACCTTCACCGTCAGCAAGGACGGGGAGGTGCTGCGCACCATGCCCGCGTCGATGGGCAAGCCCAGCAGGCCCACCCCGATGGGCAGCTTCACCGCGCTGGAAAAGCAGCGCTCGGTCGTGATGGATTCGCGCACCATCGGAATTCCGCTCAGCTCCCCCGAGGGGTACAAGATCACCGCCCAGTACGCCGTTCGCGTCACCTGGAGCGGCGTCTACGTGCACTCGGCTCCGTGGTCGGTTGATTCCCAGGGCTACTCCAACGTCAGCCACGGGTGCATCAACCTCAGCCCCGACAACGCCGGGTGGTATTTCAACCAGGTCAACGTCGGCGATCCCATCCAGGTCGTGGCCTGACCGTCACCCGCGGATCCCCGGCGCGTCCCGGGCTCACCGGCCCCCACCGATGTCTTCCGCCGCGCGGTGCGGACGGCGAAAATCGGTGCGGACCAGGACATTCCGCATCTGACGTCGGCCCTGTCGACAAGTACGTCGCGGACCTCCGCTTGCTGGGCCTGGTGTAGCCCCGTGCTGCCCTAGCCGGGCAGCCCGCGCTTGATCGCGGCATCTTGCTTACGCCCGATATCGAGGGCCACGGCCGGATCGAACGGGTCGTTGGGTGCGCTGTCGAATTCCAGGGTGACGAACGCCTTGCCCTCGGTGAACAGCAGGACCGTCATTGCCTGGGAGTTGTCGGGCGACGCGCCCGACACCATTGCCCCGTTGGCGCCGACGGCAAGCTGTTGCCAGTTACCGACCACCTTGCCCGCGTAATCGCGTTTGCTGCCGACCAGTTCGGCTGCGGCCGCCGACGGATCGGCGGCAACCACGATGGTGTCCCACAGGCGGCGGCTGCTGTCGGCATTGGCGAAAAGCTGCGCGACCCCCGGCGCGTTGTTGGGGTTGAGCATCGGTGACTGGGGCGCGGTGAGACCCCCGCCGACGTCGCTCGGCTTGATCAGTAAATAGCCGTAATCGGCAGGCTGCCGCGGCGGCGGCCCGGTGACCGCGCTCGAGCTGGCCGGGAGAGCGGCCGAACTCGACGCCGTCGCCGCCGGCGGCGGCGAGGCCTTGTCGGCGCTGCCGCAACCGGCGCTCGCGGCGCCGACCGCGATGACCGCGGCCAAGCGCAGCAAGGCCCGGCCGGCGATGCCGGTCCGAGGAACCTTCACGCACGTTCCTTCCACACGTCATCCGTGTCCAGTTGCGCTAGGCCCCCGACGCCGCCCCCGAATTGCGGGTGGAAACCCGGCAGCTGTTACGAACATAAGCCCAACGGGCCGCCGGTGGGTAGCTCTTTGCGTGCCTATGCTGGCGTGGGTGGGAGCATCATCGCGCGGTGAGGAGATCGGGATGACGGCTGCAGGAGCGCGCGCCGTACGGTTCGACCGCTACGGAGGCCGTGAGGTGTTGTATGTGGCGGACATCGATATGCCCACGGCCGGCCCGGGTGAGGTGGTCGTCGAAGTTCGCGCGGCCGGGATCAACCCCGGCGAGGCCGGCATCCGGGTCGGGGCGATGCACGAGATGTTCCCCGCCACCTTTCCCTCCGGCGAGGGCAGCGACCTCGCCGGCGTCGTGACCGCGGTGGCGCCAGGAGTCACCGAGTTTTCGGTCGGTGACGAGGTGTTGGGATTCAGTTTGCGCCGGTCCAGCCACGCGACCCACACCGCCGTTCCGGTGGGCCAATTGATCCGCAAGCCCGCCCAACTCAGTTGGGAGACAGCGGGTTCGCTCTACGTGGTCGGTGTGACGGCGTACGCGGCCGTCCGCGCGGTAGCCCCCCAACCGGGTCAGACGGTCGCCGTGTCCGCGGCCGCCGGCGGCGTGGGCAGTCTGGTCGTCCAGCTGCTGGTACTACGCGAGGCGCGCGTACTCGGCATCGCAGGCGCCGGGAACGCCGACTGGCTGCGCGCGCACGGCGTCATCCCGATCGCCTACGGTGACGGGCTCACCGGGCGGCTGCGCGACGCGGCGCCGGACGGAATCGACGCGTTCATCGACCTGTTCGGCGCGGACTACGTCCAGCTCGCCGTCGACCTCGGCGTGGCGCCCGAGCGGATCGACACCATCATCGCCTTTCAGAAGGCCGGCGAGGTGGGTGCCAAGACCGAGGGCAGCATGGACGCCTCGACACCGGAAGTGCTCTCCGAGATGGCCGGCCTGATCGTTTCGGGCGCCATCGAATTCGACGTCGCCGCAACCTATCCACTGGACCGGGTCGCCGACGCCTTCGCCGAACTCGAACAACGACACACCCACGGGAAAATCGTTCTGCTGCCTACCGACTCACAGTGACGCGACCGGCCCGACGATACCGGCCTGCACGATCTTGAGGACGACGAAGGCAACGGCAACCACGAGATAGCCCCGCAGGGTGAGCAAGCCCGCCCTGCGCATCGAGGACATCGCGGGCCGGTCGAGCAGCGCCAGGTTGGGGGTTTGCCAGCTGGCCCGATCCTGCCGGCGCACGGCCCGCCGCTCGGCACGCGTGAGCGATGCGGCGTCGTCCAGTTCGTCGACCTGCTCCGGGTCCAGACCGCCTCCGAGGGTGCGCACGATGGCTTCCGCGTCGGCCAGGCCGCGTTGCCGCCGGCCGACGATGATCATCACCGCACCACCGACGATGCCGACCACGGCACCGGCGCCGAGCCCGGTCTCGATGGTGGCCGTGGACAGATCGGGGAAGAAGGTCGTCGCCGTCAATGCCAGGGACAACAGCACCAGACCCCAGACGATGGTCCACGCAATGATGTTCTGCCGCACCGTGTTCACCCACGGCCCCAGCACCGCGCGGTCATTGCACAGCAACACCAGAAAGACGGTCGCCGACGGAAGCAGCACGCCGGCGAGCGCCTGCACACCTTGGGTCACCAGGCCCAGGACGTGGTCGGGGCTGAAGGAGACCGCCGCCGAAACCGCAAGCAGCACCGCGTAGCCGCCGTAGAACAGCGGGGCCTCGTTGACCTTCCAATGCAATGAGTGCCGCTTGCCCATGGCGTCACCGACGGCATAGGTGGTGGCCAGGCCGACGGCGTTCGCGCCGATCAGCGATGCGTCCAGCAGGATGATCGCAAACAGCACCCCCACGGTGCCCCCCAGATGCCTGGACAACCCCGC
Organism: Mycobacterium sp.; assembly: GCF_004298145.1. Taxonomy (GTDB): domain Bacteria; phylum Actinomycetota; class Actinomycetes; order Mycobacteriales; family Mycobacteriaceae; genus Mycobacterium. Next base: position 33,771 of record NZ_SCRH01000030.1, on the reverse strand, counting down.
GGCGACCGAGCCGGCGTCGGTGAAGTGACCGGCCTCGGCGGTACCCGACAATCCGAACGCCGTCACCGCCATCAGCGCCGTCGCCCCGACCATGACCACGACGATTCCGATCACCAAATCGGCTCGCCCGTAAGGGATCCAGCGCGCGGTGATGCGCTTGTCCACCACGTTGGACTGCTGGAAGAACAGCTGCCACGGCGCGACCGTGGTTCCCACGATCGCGACCACCAGCAGCAGCACGGTCGAGTTCAGCCCACCGGGGAATTGCGGGATCAGCCCGGCCGCGGTCGCTTTCGGGGCCGGACGCACCAGCAGCACCATCGGGATTATCAGCACGTTCACCGCGATCAGCAGGAACATCAACCGCTCCCATCGGCGAAACGACCCCCCGGCCACGACGGCGAACAGCAGCACCGCGGCGGCCGGGACGGCGACGATCTTCGGGCAGCCCAAGAAACCGAGAGCCAGTGACACACCGATGAATTCGGTGACGATCGTCAAGGCGTTCAGGATCAACAGATCACCGACGCTGAAGGCGCCCCAGAATTTGCCGAACCGTTCGAATATCAAGCGTGCGTGACCCACCCGGGCGACCGCGCCCAGCCGCAGCACCATTTCCTGGTTCACATACAGCACCGGAATCATCAACGCCAGCGTCCACAGCAGGCCCATCCCGTAGTCCTGGCCGGCCTGTGCGTAGGTTGCGACGCCGCCGGCGTCGTTGTCGCCGACCATGACGATCAGGCCGGGACCGCTGATGACGGCCAATGTCTTCAGCCGCCGCCAGCGGCCACTGGACGCCCCGCCGGTGCCGTCGCGCCGGATCCGGCCGAACGCGCCGACGATGTCGCCGACGTGCGCGGTGTCCAGCACCGTTGGCCCCTGCGCGTCGACGGGCGGGCGTTGCGCGGCGGTGGCCGTGCGGCCGAAGACCGGGCTGCGACGGCCCCCGTGGGTGTGGATCGACGTCATCTGATCCTCGCTGTCTCGAATGGTTCTCACCTCGCGGAGAGGAGATGCGGTTGCACGCGATACGCGGAACAGGTCACCAGCGGTTGTCGGGGCGGCGCGACGCGTGCCCGCCCAGCGAGGCTGTGACCACCGCGATCGGCATCCGCGAGACGTACAGGTTGGCCCGCTCCTGCGGGGTCAGGTTGGCCCGCAGGTGCAACTTGTCGGCCAGCAATCGGCCCGCGCGCAGCATGGACCGCCCGCGCCCCTTCGAAACAGCGGAAAAACGGTGCGTAACAACAAAAGCCATGATCTTCTCCTGCCAGAAGCCCGATCGGCATCGACATAATCCGTGCGGTATGTGAGCCGCTCAGGACCAGAAGCGAGGTCAGGCGGCGGCAGGAATGCCGGAGCCGGATCGGGACAAAACGAAATTCGGATACGGACTATCGCCGGGACTCATCTCGCCCTCACCTCCTCACAGCCAGGACACACGCGGGTGTCACCACATTCACCTGAACGGAAGAGGCAGGAATGACCGACAGCATAAAGACCGCCGGTCGCACCCCTCTCGTCGGAGCTTCGGCACTGCACGGCGTATCCGGACATAACCGATGGTCGCGACCCGCTGCGCGGCTTCGCCGCGCTTGTGATCGCTCCTCGTCCAGAAGCCACTTGGGCTCAACCCTTGGGTCCGGGAAGAGCTGTCCTGACCCGGGGCGTCTCTCGACGTTCGGGGTCAGTGGCCTGTATCCATGCAGACGCCTCACCTACCGAGGTGCTTGCGGAGTCCATAGTGACACCGCGGCCCGGGCTCGTCAAACTCATTGACGCCCAGCGTGGCGCCGCCGCCGGTCTCCCAGGCTCCACACCTAGGCTCGCCGTCATGACCACAACGTTGCAGGATCCCAGGGTCGCATCGACGCTCGACCGCATGTATGCCGAGTCGAAGAACCAGATGCCGCTGTTGCGCGAGCGGCGTGGCACATTCGATCAGCCGATGACCGCCCGGGAGCGGGCCGAGGCGATGAGCGAGTTCTACATCCCGGTCACGCCCGAAGCCGGCCGCCTGCTGTATTCACTGGTACGCGCCACCCGCCCGGCGACCGTCGTCGAATTCGGGATGTCATTCGGCATTTCCGCCGTTCACCTGGCCGCCGCGGTGCGCGACAACGGGAGCGGCCGGGTGGTGACCACCGAGCTCAGCGCCACCAAGATCGCCGCGGCCAAACAGACGTTCGCCGAGACCGGCCTGGGTGACGTGATCACCATCCTCGACGGGGACGCGCTGTCCACGCTGGCGGAGTTGGACGGGCCGGTCGACTTCGTCTTGCTCGACGGCTGGAAGGATCTGTATCTATCGGTGATCGAGCTGCTCGAACCGCGGCTCTCACCGGGTGTACTGGTCGTGGCCGACAACACCAATTCGGCCGACACCCAGCCCTATCTCGACCGGGTTCGCAATCCGGACAACGGCTATGTCAGCTTCAACTTCCACGTTCGCGACAGCGACAGCATGGAAATCAGCTGCCGCACAAGCAATTAGGAGAATTACCTCAGCAGAGCTACCTCAGCGACTCCTCGAGCCACGGTGTCAGCCACTTCACCCCTTCCGGGGTCAGGTGCACACCGTCGCTGCGCACCTTGATGCCGTCGACCTTGGCGGTATAGACGCCGTCGGGGCACAGCTTCTTGTTCAGGTCGAGGATCGTGACGCCTCGATGGTGGTCAACCGTCTTGCGCAACATGGTGTTCCACAGATTGACTCGATCCGGCTGGTCCTCCGGATACAACCGGCCGTCCGGCTTTTCACCGCCCCGGCTGTAGGGCACGGTGGCGACCACCACTCGGACACCGGTGGAACCCGCGATGGTCAGCGCCCGCTCCAGCTCGCCGTTGAGGTAGGCGTCGAAGGTCGGGTCGCCGATATGGGTCCACTGGCCCTCGTTGACGCGATCCACCGTTTCCCAGCGGCCGATGATCAACAGGGCGACATCCGGCTGGTCCTGGCTGATCTGCGACGACCACCGGATCGGCCAGCCGTCGCATTCGGACCTTTGCTCGAGGGTTTGGCCGACATAGCGGTACGGCGTGCCACGCACCAGGCTGCATCCGATGACGGTGTGGTCGAGGAACGCGAACCCCGGTGTCGGCGGAAGGTAGTGCATCCACGTCCACCCGATCGAATCGCCGAACACCGAGACGGTGAATGGCCGATGGGGATCCCGCGGCCGGGTTTCGCCCGGTGGTGACGGCGAGACCGCCGCGACCGCCGAGACGCCCGGTGGCAAACCCACCTCACGCAGCCCCGGGCCGGTACCCACCGGAACCACCAACAACGTCACCGCCGCGGCGCTGGCCACGGTCGCGGCCGCCAACGGCAGTAACGGCACCCGAGCGGGGCGCCAGCGCCGGATGGGCTGCTCGAGCACCCAATACGACGCGGCGGCGACCACCACCGTGGCGGTACACCGCGCGGCGAACAACGGCAGCCCTGCCCACCCTGTCCGTTCGCCGTTGAGCGCCAAGAAGATTGGCCAGTGCCACAGGTAGACGCCGTAGGAGATGGTCCCGAGCCACACCAGCGGCGGCAACGCGAGCACGCGTGCGACGGCGCCGCGCTGCTCCAACGCGACCGGGGCGATGACGACCACGGCCGCGATCGCGACTCCGATCAGCAAGCCGTGACGAAATTCGCCGCTGGCACCGGTCGCGAAGTGGGTCGCCGCCGCCAACCCCACCAAACCCAACAGCGGCAGAATCCGGGCGGCGCGACGCCCCCACCGAGTGCGGATCATGCACCAGCCGCGGTTCATCGACGGCCAATCCCGCACCAGCAGTGCCGCGGCCGCCGCGCCGACCAGTAGCGCCTGCGCGCGGGTGTCGGTGCCGAAATAGATCCGGTCACGGGTGCCGTCGGACGCCATCACGATGGCGACCGCCGCGGACACCAACGCCCCCACGGTGGCGATGACGAACATAGCGAAGCGCACACCGCCGATGGTGGCCCGGGTGAAACGGCGCCTCGCGCGTGCGGCCAGTAGCAGGGTGACCACGATCAGCAGCAGCGGCCACACGAAGTAGTACTGCTCCTCCACCCCGAGCGACCAGGTGTGCTGCAGCGGCGACGGCGGAGCGCCCTGGGTGAAATAGTCGGTTTTCTGGGCGACGAACCGCCAGTTCGCCATCCACACGAACGCCGCGATGGCGTCGTCGCGCAGGCCGGCGAGCGACCGTTCGGGGAGCAGCTGGCGCGCCGCGGCCACGGTGAGCACCATCAGCACCAACGCCGGCAGCAGCCGCCGCGCGCGCCGGATCCAGAAGCCGGTGAGCTCGATGCGGCCGGTGCGGCTCAGCTCGTCCAGCAGCAACGAGGTGATCAGGAATCCGCTGAGAACGAAGAAGACGTCGACGCCGATGAATCCGCCGCTGACACCGGGAATGCCGCCGTGCCCGATGAGCACCAGTGCGACCGCGATCGCGCGCAGGCCGTCGAGCGCCGGGATCCCGCTGCGCCGCTCCGGCCGGTCCCAGACCGCCAGCCGGCCAACCCTGCGCACGGGGGCGACCCACCGGGGCCGAGTACGACGAGCCGGTGCGGGGTGAGACCCGCCCGGCTCGGTGCTCGCTGTCAGCGCGCCGTGACTACCATCCCGCCCGGCGCCATGGTTGATGCCGATACGTCGTTGCCCCTCCTCGTGAACGCAGCCAGCTTAAGGGCGGACGCGCGGGATTCGGTGCAGGACACGCAACCGGTTTTCCGCTGTGGTGCGTTCGGATTTCGGGCGCAAGCGCTATTGGCCGGCCTGGTCAGGCGCGTAGCCGAGGGTGCTCTTGACCTCCAGGTACTCGTGGAAACCGAACTCGCTCCATTCACGGCCATTGCCGCTGCGCTTGTAGCCACCGAACGGCGAGTTCAGGTCGAAGGCGTGGTTGATCGTCACCCACCCCGCGCGGATCCTGCGGGCGATCTCCCGCGCCTTGTCGAGGTCGGCTCCCGAGACGAAGCCGGCGAGGCCGTATTCGGTGTCATTGGCGATCTCGACGGCTTGGCCGATGTCGTCATAGCCGAGGATGCACAGCACCGGGCCGAAGATCTCCTCCCGCGCGATCGTCATGTCGTTGGTGACATGCGCGAAGACGGTCGGCTTGACGTAATACCCCTTGTCCAGCCCCGCCGGGCGGCCCGGACCTCCCGCGATCACGGTCGCGCCCTCGTCGATACCCTTCTGGATCAGGCGCTGCACCTTGTCGAACTGCGCCTTCGACGCCACCGGCCCGATCGCCGTCGCATCGTCGGGGCTGCCCACCTGGATTCGCTCCGCTGCCTCGCGCGCGATCGTAATGGCCTCGGCCATGCGTGAATTCGGTACCAGCATGCGTGACGGTGCGTTACAACTCTGCCCGGAGTTGGGCATCATGTTGGCCACGCCGGCGCTAACACCGTCGGCAAAGCCGCCGTCGTCGAGGACGATGTTGGGGCTCTTGCCGCCGAGCTCTTGGGTCACTCGCTTCACCGTCGGGGCGGCATTCTTGGCCACCTCGATACCGGCGCGGGTGGAGCCGGTGAACGACACCAGGTCGATGTCGGGGTGGCTCGCCAGGGCCACACCGACGCCCGCCCCGTCACCATTGACCAGGTTGAACACGCCCGCCGGCACGCCCGCGGCGGCCAGGATCTCGGCGAAGATGTAGGGCGAATACGGGGCGATCTCAGACGGTTTCAGGACGACGGTGCAGCCGGTCGCCAACGCCGGGTACACCTTGACCGCGACCTGGTTGATCGGCCAGTTCCAGGGCGTGATCAGGCCGCAGACACCGATCGGCTCCTTGGCGATCAGCGTCGCCCCGTGTTGCTCTTCGAAGCTGAAGTTCTTGAGCACGTCGATGGCCGTGGTGAGGTGACCGATGCCGAGGAAGACCTGCGGACCCGCGGCCAGCGAGGGCGGCGCGCCGATTTCCTCGGTGACCGCCTCGGCCAGATCGCCCGCGCGCTTCTGGTATTCGGCGAGGATGGCCTGCAACAGGTCCAGGCGCTGTTCGCGGCTGCTCTGCGACCAGCTGGCGAAGGCTCGCCGGGCGGCTTTGACCGCCACGTCGACATCGGCCGCCGACCCCAGCGAGATCTTCCCGGAAACCTGCTCGGTCGCCGGGTTTTCCACGTCGAAAGGATTGGGCCGCACCGGGTCGACCCACTGTCCGTCGATGTAGAACTTCAGGTATTCGCGCATAGCTTGCACTCTTCCTTAATCGCGGCGCTTACTGGGTGCCTTCTGCATACCAGGTGCGGAATCGGTCGTACTTGGGCATTTCCTCGGAGTTGGCCTTCGGGTCGATGCACACGTGCACCACACCGACTTTGCCGCTGGCGTAGGCGCGGGCGATGGCCGGTCCGATCTCCTCTTCCTTCTCGACGAACTCACCGTGGCAGCCGAAGCCCTCCGCGACCTTGTCGAGGCGGACGTCCTTGCTCCAGTGCACGCCGGGCTGCGGTGACGGCTGGGAGAAAGTGCGCTTGTAGACGCCCACCTCGAGGCCCCACTGGTGGTCCACGCCCACCACGCACACCAGCGGAAGATTCTGCCGCGCAGCCGTTTCCAGCTCAGCGATGTGGAAGAGGAACGCCGAGTCGCTGGTCAGCAGCATCACCGGGCGCTTGCCGCCCTCGGCGACCGACGCGCCGACCGCATACGGCAGGCCGGTGCCGAGGTGCCCGAAATTCTGGTTCCAGATCACGTCGCGCGGCTTGGACTGCGAATAGGTCCACTGAAAGATGACGGTCGCCCCACCGTCGCGCACCATGATGGCGTCCTCGAGTTCGTTGAACGCCTTGGTGGCCTCGACGACATAGCGCGCCGGGTGAATCGGCGAGCGTCCCGACGGCGCATTCTCGGCGAGCTGCGCGAGTTCCTCGGCGTCGGCCTTGACCAACTTCTCGAGGTTGGGCGACGGGGTGCGCGGCGTTTCCCGGAGCGCGTCGACGAGCTGCGGCACGACGCCGCGCAGATCGCCCACCAGTGGCACGTCGAACTGGCGGTTGACGCCGACGGCGGCCGGGTCCTGCTCGACGTACACCCACTTGCGGTTCGCATCGTTGCCCGCCCAATGCTGGGTCCGGCCGTAGTGCATGGGCTCACCGAGTTCGGTTCCCAGCGCGACGCACAGATCGGATTCCTCGACTGCCTCGTTGGCGGCCGGGGAGAACAGGTAGGGGAATGTCCGCTCCTGCAGACCCGGGATGTACGACGTACCCCCGGAGGTCTGGATCACCGGGCAGGCCATCAAGTCGGCGAGCTCCTTCACCGCAGGACCGGTGCGCGACGTGTGCACGCCGTGGCCCACCAACAGGATCGGGCTTTTCGCTTCGCGAATCAGCTGCGCGGCCTCGGCGACCTCGGGGGCGCCCGCTCCCTGGTTGACCAGGCGATACCGATGGGGCGGCAGCGGATCCGGGACGTCGAGCTCCTCGAGGATGACGTGCGACGGGTACTCGATGTAGGCCGGGCCGGGGGTGCCGGACATGGCCCGGCGGATCGCCTCGTGGATGATCTCGTCGGTCTGGTCGGCGTACTCGATGGACGCGCTGTACTTGACGGACGGCGCGAAAAGCGGTTCCTGGCGGACGAATTGGATGCGTCCGCGCCTCACCCGGCGCTCGGTGATGCGGGCGCGCTGGCCGCCGAGGAAGATCACCGGCGAGTTCTCCACCAGCGCGCACTGGATCGCCCCGGCGATGTTGGCCATGCCCGGGCCGAGCGTGCCGATGCACAGGCCGGGCTTGCCCGTCATCCGCGACGCCGCCTCGGCCATGAATCCCGCGCTCAGTTCGTGATGCGGTGCGACCACCGACCACCCGCGGGCGTCGGCCTCGGCGAACATGTGCACGAAGTTCGGATCCGGGATGCCGAAGATCGTGTTCACGCCCTCGGCCTCGAACAGGTCGAGGATGCGTTTGTAGACGGGCACGGCCATGGTCAAAGTTCCTTTCCCTCGCGAGCGCCGATTTCGGCGAGTACTTCTTCGGTGTGGGCGCCGAGCTCGGGCGCCGGCCCCGCGACACGACCCGGTGTCTGCGAGAACCACGTGGGCACGCCCGGGAAGCGCACCGGCCCGTGCGGGGTGTCCACCGTCTCGAACATGCCGACGGCTTTCAGATGCGGGTCGTCGAACAGCGCGCCGGGCGAATTCAGTGGCGCGGCCGGTATCTCGAGTTCGCGCAGCAGCGTCAGCCACTCCGCGGTGGAACGCTCTTTCATCGTCTCGGCCACCAGCCCGTAGACCGTGTCGATCTCGCTGGCGCGCTGTTCCAGCGTCGAATACAGCTCGCTGGCCCACGGTGGCTGCACGGCGTTCATGAACGCGTTCCAGTGCTTGTCGTTGTAGATCAGCGCGGCGATGTAGCCGTCGCTGGTGCGGTACGGCCGGCGGTTGGGCGCCACCGTGCGCGGATACACGGCCGGCCCCAGCGGGGGGTCGAACAGGGCGCCGTTGGCGTGTTCGACGAGCATGAACGAGGCCATGGTTTCGAACATGGCGACCTCGACCTCTTGCCCTTCTCCGGTGCGCTCGCGGTGAAACAACGCCATCATCGTCGCGTAGAGGGCCGTGAGGCCGGCGATCTTGTCGGCCATGATGGTGCCGACGTAATCGGCCTCGCCGGTCAATTGCTGTTGCACCGCCGGCAGGCCGCATTCGGCCTGGATCGTATCGTCGTAGGCGGGCCGATCACGGTCGGGTCCGCGCCGCCCGTACCCGTAGCAATTGGTGTAGACGATCGCGGGGTTGATCGCGGCGGCGTCGTCGTAGCCGAAGCCGAGCTTGGTGATCGCCTTGGCGCGCATCGAGTGGATGAACACGTCGGCGGTCTCGACCAGAGCGCGTAACGCACGCGTTCCGGCGTCGGTTCGCAGGTCCAGCACGATGGACCGCTTGCCCCGATTGACGTTGACGAATACCCCGCTCATGCCCGGCGCCGGACCCACGGAGATGTAGCGGGTGTTATCCCCTTGTGGTGGTTCGACTTTGATCACGTCGGCGCCCATGTCGGCCATGATCTGCGTGCAGTAGGGCCCCATCACCATCGCGGTCAGATCGATCACGCGCACACCGGCCATCGGGCCCGTCGGGCTAGCCATTGAGTGCTCCTTGATCGGTCGAGCCATGTAGTTCGTTTGACCTCTGCGCCAGATCGAAGCTGTAGCGGATGTGCTGGTGATGTCCATCCGGGACGACGGGAAAGATGAGGGGCGCCTCGACGTACCGGATGGCATCCAGATGGTTGCCGACGTCCTCGATCGTCCACGATGACCGGCACACGCCCGGGCTCTCCGCGATGACCGCCCGCGCCACGCGACCCGCCAGCGCGATGAACAGTTCACCGGTCACCGAGCAGGATTCGTGTGCGAGCCAGCCCACCACGGGCGCAACGAGTTCCGAGCCCATCGGCGGATAGGCGGAGGTGTCGATGCCTTCCGCCATGCGCGTCACCGCCGCCGGCACGATCACATTGCACCGCACACCCTCGGCGGCGCCTTCGAGCGCGGCGACATTGGCCAACCCGATCACGCCGGCCTTGGCGGCCGCGTAGTTGGCGACGCCGTGGTTTCCGTACAAACCGCCGATCGATGACGTCAGCACGATGCGGCCGTAGCCCGCCTCGCACATGAGCGGAAACGCCGGTCGCACCACGTTGAACGCGCCGCGCAAATGCACGTCGAGCACGGCGTCGAAGTCCTCGTAGCTCATCTCCTTCAGCGAGCCGCGACGGACATTGCCCGCGTTGTGCACCAGGATGTCGATGCCGCCGTAGTGCTCGAGCGCGGTCGCGATGATCGCGTCCCCGCCTTCGGCGGTCGCGACCGACGCGCCGCAGGCGACGGCCTGTCCCCCGGCCGCCGTGATCTCGCCGGCCACCTGCTCGGCCGGACCGGGGTCGGCCCCTTCGCCGTCGAGTTTGCCGCCGGCGTCGTTGACGACCACCTTCGCCCCGCGCGAGGCGAGCAGTTGCGCGTACGCGCGCCCCAGGCCGCGGCCGGCGCCGGTCACCACGGCAACGCGGTCGTCGAATCGCAAGTCAGCCATCTACGTTCGCCAGGACCAGGCCGTCGAGATCACCTTTTGCGCGCCACTGACTGAGCAGGTCGTCGAACACGTAGAAACCCGGCATGTAGGGGTCGCCGATGGCCGAGCGGATGCCCTCGCCGCCCCCGCCGCCCTCATTGTTGTAGTAGCCGGGTGTGCAGGAGACCGCGAATTCCGCACCGTCTATCGAGGTTTCGCGGATTGTCTTGACCCAGTTGTCTTGAGCTTCCTGGCTCGGCTCGACCGTCGTCGCGCCGCGCGCCGCCGCTTCGGAGATGATGTAGGCGATGTGTTCGGCTTGTTGCTCGAGCATCGCGGTGGTGTTGCCCGTGACGCCGCCCTGGATGAAGCCGGTGAAGAACTGGTTGGGGAAGCCTCGGGTGGTCATACCGTGCAGCGATTTATAGCTGTCGCCCCAGTGATCGAAGAGCGAGAGGCCGTCGCGGCCCTCGATCACGTCGATGGCGTACCGCCGTCTGATATCGGTGGTGATCTCGAAACCGCTGGCGAAGATGATGCAGTCGACTTCATGTTCGACGCCGTTGGCAACGATGCCCCGCTCGGTGAGGCGTTCCACGCCTTTGGATTCCGACACATCGACCAGGGTGACATTCGGGCGATTGAACGCCGGCAGGTATTCGTCGTTACTGCAGGGCCGCTTGCACATGAAGCGGTAATACGGTTTGAGCGCCTCGGCGGTCTGCGGGTCGTCGACGAGCTGTGCGACGCGGCGCCGCAACCGCTCCATCACCTTGTAGTCCTCTTCTTCGCGGATCGCCATGACCTGCTCGATGGTCAGTGCCGCGGGATCGTCGGCGGCCGCGATCCGTGCGGTCAGGTTGCGCCCGAGTTCAGTCCAGAAATCGCAGACCAGGTCGGGCTCGTCGAACACCGCGCCCTCTCCCAACGGTGACCAGCGGTGGAAGTTGCGCTTGCGCTCCTTCTGCCAGCCGGGCGCCAGCGACGCCGCCCACCGCGGGTCGGTCGGCTGGTTGCCGCGCACGTCCACCGATGAGGGCGTGCGCTGAAAGACGTAGAGGTGCTGGGCGTCTCGGCCCAAATGCGGAACCAACTGCACACCGGTTGCACCGGTGCCGACGAGCGCAACCCGCTTGTCATGCAGCTTGTGCAGTCCGCCGTTGGCGTCCCCGCCCGTGTAGTCGTAATCCCAGCGGGCGGAGTGGAACATGTGTCCCTTGAACTCCGTGAGCCCGGCAATGCCCGGCAGCTTGGGCCGGTTGAACGAGCCCTGTGCCATCACCACGAACCGGGCACGGATATCGTCGCCCCGGTTGGTGTGTAACCGCCAGCGCTTGATCGTGTCATCCCAGCGCGCCGTACGAACCTGGGTGGACAGGATCGCACCGTCGTAGAGCCCGAAATGCTTTGCGATACCGCGGCAGTGCTCGTAGATCTCGGCGCCGTCGGCGAACTTCTTCGACGGAAGGTAGTCGAGTTCCTCCAGCATCGGGACGTAGCAGTAGGCGTCGTTGTCGCACTGGATTCCCGGGAAGCGATTCCAGTACCAGACGCCACCGAAGTCCCCGCCCATCTCGATGATGTGCACGTCCTCGACGCCGGCTTTCTTGAGGTACGCACCCGCGAGCAGACCGGCGATGCCGCCGCCGAGCACGGCCACGTCGACGTCCTCGTCGATCGGCGTGCGCGGTGTCACCGGCGTGTGGGGATCGACCTCGGCGAATTCGGCCAAGTCGCCCTTGAGTTCCAGGTACTGCTTCGAGCCCTCCGCACGTAGCCGCTTATCGCGCTCGAACAGGTACTTTTCGCGCAGCGCATCGATATCGATGTCGTCCGGCGTCTGCGTAGGTCCGCAGGGATCGGACCGCCTATCAAACTGGGTCATCTAGCTCAAAGCTCCTGTGGTTCGCCGGTACCCATGTATCTCGACAATTGGTGGTGCAGGTTGACGGTGCTGCGCTCGCGGTACGGGTTGGGCTTGGTACCTGGAAAGCCGAGCGACTTCATGCCCTGCTGCACGGCGGCCATGTTGGAGAAGTCCTGCGGCAGGACCGACCGCCACCGGGGGTCACCGACCGGTGTGTACTCCCATTCCGTCTGGGGCTCTTCGTCTTTCGGATACAGCTCGAAGACCGACACCTCGAAGATGCACTTGTCGGGGTTGTAGCTGGGGTGCGGCCGCGCGCTGTAGCACAGCGCGCTGGTCAGGCCCTGCCCGATCTGGAAGTTCGGAAAGATCTGCCACGCGGTGCCGGCCTGCCCGAGGATGTCGGCGGGAATCGTCGGCCAGATCACGCCGCGGGCCTCGTCGTCGCGGCGTGCCGCCGCCAGCCAGTGCTCGAGGACCTTGTCGGCCGGTGTCCCTTCCGGCAGCTCGTCGACCAGTCGCTTGGCCGCGTTCACCAGCGTCTGGGTGGTGGTGGCGTTGGTTTCCTCCATCGTGTACACCTGCATTTCCGCGGTCGACACACGTGGGTCGGCGCCGATACCGAGGCGGATCTTGGACTTGGTGGCCTCCATGTCCGCCGGAGCGTCGTAGCCGATGTTGCTGTGCTTGCCTTGGGCTTTCGCCCATCCCTTGAACTCGCCGAATTTATTGAACTCGGGATGCGTGGTGTAGACGTGGTAGGTCTCGTTGAAGGCCTCCAGCGCGACTTTCCAGTTGCAGTCGAAGGGCAGCCACTTGCGCCATTTGTAGCGCATGTTCTCCAGGCCGAACGGGTCGAGGATCTTCGCGGCGGGGAAGAGGTAGTCGGCCAGCGGCTCGCAGTCGGGGTCCATGTTGATCCACAACCAGCCGCCCCACGTGTCGACCCGGACCGGTCGAAGGTGGGTGTTGTCGGGGGTGAGGGCTTCCTGCCAGTCCTGTTGTTCGCGGATATGAGTGCAGGCTCCGTCCAAGCCATAGGTCCAGCCGTGAAAGGCGCAGACGAACGACTTTCGGGTGCGCCCGCAGGCGTTCTTGGCACCCTCGGGGGTGTCGATCAGCCGGCGGCCGCGGTGCATGCACACGTTGTGGTGCGCGTGAAATTCGTTCTCGCCGGTGCGCACCACGATGATCGAGTCGTCGAGGATGTCGTAGGTCAGGTAGCTGCCCACCTCGGGCAACTCCTCGACGCGGCCGACCTGTTGCCAGACCCTGCGCCACAGCCTGTCCCGCTCGGCGCGGGCATAGGCCTCGGAGATGTATGCTTCCACGCCGATCGTCATCGGTTTCGAGAGTTCCTCGGCCGCCACGGAATTCACGCTTTTATCCAGATCTGTCATCACATCCTCCTAATGTCCGCACGGAAGGATTCGTCTTTGAGGAACAGCGACGTGTTGTCGGCACCGAGATGGCTCCATTTGAGGTCCAGCCCGCCGTCGACGAGCAGCGTCTGGCCGGTGATGTAGCTCGACATCTCCGAGAGCAGAAAGAGGATGGCGCCGGCCTGCTCCTCCGGCCGCCCACGCCGGCCCATCGCGATCGCCTGCCGGTCCCGCTCGGGGTCCTCGTCGACGTAGGTGCGCGAGGCCGCCGTCTCGGTGACGCCGGGCGCCACGGCGTTCACCCGGATCCCCGCCGTAGCCAATTCGAGGGCCATCGTGCGGGTCATCGCGGCGATCGCGGCCTTGGCGGTCCCGTAGGCGATGTGAAACGGCGCGGTGTTGATGCCGCTGATCGACGAGATCGACACGATCGACCCCGGAAGTTGCTGCGCGACGAGCTCGCCCGCGACGGCCTGACTCATGAAAAAAGCCGTTTCGAGGTTGTCGGCGAAGATCTTGCGCCAGTCGCTGCGTGCCACCCGGGTCGACGGCATCCACGTCGACGGCTGCGCGCCGCCGGCGACATTGACCAGCCCGTACAAGCTCCCGTCGGCGCGGCGCGCCTGGTCGATCACCGCGGCGATGCCCTCGTCGGTGGACGCGTCGGCCGCGACGGGCACCACGGGAAGCCCCTGTCGGGCCAGCGGAGCGACGTGCTCGTCGAGGTTTTCCTTCGATCGGCTCACCGCGATCACCGTGGCCCCGGCCCGCGCGGTCATGGCCGTGACGGTCGTGCCGATGCCGCCACCGCCGGCGCCGGAAACCACCACGACGCGACCGTCGAGCCTTACGAGATCGACCATGACCTGCTTTCGCCTGCCGCCGGCGCCGTCCAGCACCAACAGCGGGATCTACCGCTGATTTGTCCGGACAAAGCATCCCATTCTGTCCATTGGAGAACACTATTCCGATCGGCGGACATCGCTGTCAAGATCGGCCCGCAATGCTTTGGCGGCTATTGTCTGGACTACGAGGAATTGATAACGTCCAGCCCAACCGGCTGACGGAAGGACCTCGGCGAGCATGTCCATCTCAACGCAGCCATCGCGGTATGCGCCGGCACACCCGATCGATGTCGCGCACGGCTGGGGGCTCGAGCGGATCACCGCGCCCAGCCGGCTGTTCGGCGCCAACGGCTTGCGCACCGGCCCGGACGGCCGCATCTATATCGCCCAGGTGACCGGCAGCCAGATCAGCGCGCTGGATCACCGCACCGGGGAGCTGGCGACCGCCAGCCCCAAGGGTGGCGACATCGTGGCACCCGACGACGTCGCGTTCGACGCGAGCGGCAACCTGTACGCGACCGAGGTGATGGACGGCCGGGTCAGCGTGCGCGACACCAGCGGTCGGACACGAGTGCTGCGCGACGACGTGCCATCGGCCAACGGCATCACCTTCCACCGGGGTCGGCTGTTCATCGGTGAATGCCGTGCGGGTGGACGGCTGCTGGAATTCGACCTGGGGGGCGGCCCGCCGCGGGTGCTGTTGGAGAACGTGCCCTCACCGAACGCGATGGAGGTCGGACCGGACGGCCTGCTGTACTTCCCGGTGATGGGCGCCAACGAGATCTGGCGCGTCGACCCCGACGGCGGCGAACCACAGTGTGTCACGGGCGATCTCGGTGTCCCCGACTCGGTCAAGTTCGACGCACAGGGCTACATCGTGTCGACACAGGTCGCGAGCGGGCAGGTGCTGCGCATCGATCCTCGCAGCGGCGAACGGCGGCTGCTGGCCCAGCTGAATCCGGGCCTGGACAACTGCACCTTCGTCGGCGACCGGCTGTTCGTATCCAATTTCACCGGCGAGATCACCGAGATATCACCCGACGGCACGGTGGCATCCGTGTTGCCCGGTGGGCTCAACTGGCCGATGGACCTGGCGGTGGGCCACGACGGGCAGCTCTACATCGCCGACGGCACGTACTTTTACATCGCCTTGCCCGACGGCTCCCTGCACACCGTCGGAATGTTGTTCAGCCCAGGCTATCCCGGATTCCTGCGCGGCGTCGCCGCGAGCGGGCCCGGCGAGTTCGTCGTCACGACATCGGGCGGCCAGGTCGCCCGCTACCGACCCGAGGCGAGCGAAAGCGACGTGCTGGCAGACGGTTTCGACCAGCTTTATGGCGTCGCGGTGAGCCCGGGCGGTGTGGTGTTTGCGGAGTTGGGCACCGGGCGGGTGCTGTCGCTGCGGTCGGGGGCCACCGAGGTGCTGGCGACCGATCTGCGTGAGCCGGTCGGCGTCGCGATCGACGCCGACGGGACCGCTCTGGTGGCGGAGGCCGGCGCCGGGCGGGTGGTCCGGGTGAACGGGTCGAGAGTCGACACCGTCGTCGCCGATCTGCAACGCCCGCAGGGTATTCTGGTCCAGGGCGACGTGCTCTACGTCGTCGACGCCGGCGCCAAGGAGTTGATCGCCTTCGATCTGAGCGGCCACGCGCGCCAGACGGTCGCGTCCGGGCTGCCGGTCGGCCCCCCGCCGGGCTTGACGCCCAAGCCGCTGCGCGGCATGCCACCGTTTTCCGGACCGCAAGGCCCCTTCGCCGGTATCACCGCCGCGGCCGACGGAACGCTGTACATCTCGGCCGACGGCGACGGCAGCGTTCTGGCCTTGCGCCCGGCAGGACACGGTCGCTGATGTCCCAGGCCGTCGCGGGCGACCACCGCTACCTCCAGATCGCGCGCACGCTGCGCAAGGAGATCGTCGACGGGGTGTACCCGGTGGGCTCGCAACTGCCGACCGAGTACCAGCTGTGCGAACGCTTCGCGGTGAGCCGCTACACCGTCCGCGAAGCGCTGCGCCGGCTGCGCGAGGACAACCTGGTCGCGTCCCGACCGCGGGCGGGCACCCGGGTGGTCCCCCGTCCGGCGTCGAGTTCCTATGCCCAGGACGCGATGTCGATCGACGACCTCCTCGCGTTCGCCGCCGGCGCGCAGCTGACCATCGAATCCAACGCGATGGTGACGATCGATGACGAACTCGCCGCCCGGACCGGGCTCGAGGCCGGCACCCAGTGGCTCTCGGTGCGCGGCTACCGGCAGGCCGATGGCGCATCGGTGCCCATCTGCCGAACGGAGTACTACATCAGCCGCGGTTTCGCGGCGGTCGGCCGGCTGCTGCAACGCCATGCCGGCCCGATCTTTCCGTTGATCGAGGACCTGTTCGGGGTGAGCGTTTCCCAGTTGCACCAGGAGATCGCGGCCGTCCTGTTGTCGCCGGAACTGGCCGACGGTCTCGGCGTCGAAGCGGGAACGGCCGCGCTGCAGATGCGGCGCACCTACACGACCTCCGACGGCGAGGTGGCCCAGGTGACGATCAACACCCACCTGTCGTCGAGGTTCCGGTACGCGATGACCATGCGTCGCGTCACCGGTCAGGCCGGTTGAGTTGATCACCGGGACCCGCCACGACGCGGCGCATGCATCAGAGTCATACCGGCACGGGCTGTGGGTGCACACCACGCTGGCGGATTCCCTGCGCACGGCCGCCGAGCGATCGCCCGAACGAACGGTGTTGGTGGACAGGGAAGTTCGGCTTGACTGCGCCACACTCTACGCGCAGGCACGCGGGCTCGCGGCCGCCCTGCTGTCACGCATGCCCACCGGCAGCGTCGTGTCGTTCATGCTGCCCAACTGGCACGAGGCCGCCGTCATTTATCTGGGCGCGACACTGGCCGGCATGGTGGTGAACCCGATCCTGCCGTCGCTGCGCGACCACGACCTACGTTTCATCCTCGAAGACGCCGGCACCGCAATCGTTTTCGTCCCACACCACTACGGCGGCCACGACTACGCGGCGATGGTCGAACGCGTGACGGCCACGATGAACCCGGCGCCGGAGGTGGTGGTGCTGCGCGGCTCCGAAACCAGGCATGCCGGATCGCACACACACTATCCGGACCTGATAGGCCGGCCGCCGGCTGCCCTGTCGCTTCCGGCACTGGACCCCGATTCCGTGCGGATGATCCTCTACACATCCGGCACCACGAGCCGGCCGAAAGGCGTCCTGCACACCCACAATTCGATACACGCCCTGATCTGTCAGATCCGCGACCACTGGATGATCGATCCGAGCGACGCGTTCCTGGTCCCCTCGCCGGTCGCCCATATCGGCGGCTCGATCTACGCCTTCGAATGCCCGCTGCTGCTGGGCACGACCGCCGTGCTGATGGACCGGTGGGATCCGTCGGAGGCGGTCGCTCTGATGAACACTGAACGGTGCACCCACATGGCGGGGGCCACACCGTTTCTACAGCAGCTGCTGTCCGCCGCCGAGCGTGCCGGCACCCGCCTGCCCGACCTGAAGGTGTTCATCTGCGGTGGCGCATCGGTATCACCGTCGCTGATTCGCGGCGCCGCACAGTATTTCGATCATGCGGTGGTTACCCGGGTGTACGGCTGCACGGAAGTCCCGGTGACGACCATCGGAGCGCCACGGCCGGACGAGGCGGACCGCGCGGCGGACACCGACGGCAGGGCCGGCATCGCCGAGATCAAGCTTGTCGCACACGAGGCCGCGCCCGCGGGTGACGGGGAGATCTGCGTGCGCGGCCCGCAGATGCTGCAGGGTTACCGCCATCGGCAAGACGACGCGGACTGCTTTGATGCCGCAGGGTTTTTCCGCACCGGCGATCTTGGGCGCTGGGTCTCAGCCGGTGCCGAAGATCGGTACCTCGTCGTGACCGGCCGGGCCAAGGACGTCATCATCCGCAGCGGCGAGAACATCTCGGCCAAGGAAGTCGAGGACCTGCTCGCCGACCATCCCGGCATCGCCGAGATCGCGGTGGTCGGCCTGCCCGACGAACGCAGGGGGGAACGGGCTTGTGCGGTGATCGTCCCCACCGGCGCGAAGGCCCCGGACGTCGCGAGCCTGCTCGCGCTGCTGGTCAGCAAGGGGGTCGCCAAATTCAAGGCACCCGAACAGGTCGTGATCACCGATGCCCTGCCGAAGAACGACGCTGGCAAGGTTCTCAAGCATCGGATCCGAGCGGCTCTCACACGGGCGGAGACAAAGGATGGGTGAGATGCAGGTCGCAATCGTCACGGGAGCAAGCGGCGGCATCGGCCTGGGGTGCGCCACGAAGCTCGCCGAGATGGGCATGGCGGTCCTGGGCACGGGCCGCGACCAGGACCGGCTGGGCGAGCTGGAAAAAACGGTCAACGATCCGGATCGCGTTGCGACGCTTGCTGTCGACTTGACCGACGACGACGCGCCGCGCCGCATCGTGGACCTCGCCGTGGCCCGGTGGGGCCACATCGACTTCCTGATCAACAACGCTGGAGTGGGCAGCCCCAAGCCGCTGCACGAAACCGACGACGAGACCCTGGACTACTTCCTGGGTTTGATGCTGCGCGCACCTTTCCGCCTCGCGCGCGACGTGCTGCCACACATGGGACCCGGGTCGGCGATCGTCAACGTGACATCGACGTTCGCGGTCGTCGGCGGCCTGCGCGGCGGCGCCTACTCCGCCGCCAAGGGCGGCCTGACCGCGCTGACCACTCACATCGCCTGCCAGTACGGCGCCTCCGGCATCCGCTGCAACGCCGTCGCGCCCGGGGTGACGGTGACGCCGATGGTCGAGAAGCGGTTGAAGGACGAGCGATTCCGCAAGATCAACACCGAGATGACGCCGCATCAGCGGTTGGGCCGCATCGACGACATCGCCAGCACCGTCGCCTTTCTGTGCTCGCCGGGCGGAAGTTTCATCAACGGCCAGACGATCGTCGTCGACGGCGGATGGAGTTCGACGAAATATCTATCGGAGTTCGCCTTGTCCTCGCAGTGGATCGAGCGATGAATCTCTTCGTGGCGCTTGACCATGCCGCGAGCCGGTTCCCCGATCGCGGCGCCGTGTATCACGGGGATCGCTGCCTGTGCACCTGGGCTGGGTTGCGGGACCGGGCGTTACGCCTGGCCGCGTCGATCCGGCAACAGCACGCGGCGGGCGCTCGCATCGCGATCGCGACCCACAACCGTCCCGAGATCATCGAGCTGATGTTCGCGATCTGGGCCGCCGAGTGCGTCGTCGTCCCCATCAACTACAAGCTGCATCCGCACGAGATGGTCCAGATCCTCGACGACGCGGGCGCAGCGCAGGTGTTCGCCTCCTCGGCGATCGGCGCCGAACTGGAATCCCTGACCATTGCACCCGTCGAAACCCTTGATTCCGAAGCCTATTCGCGCCGGCTCGACGTCGCCCCGTCGGTGCCGCCGACCACCGACCCGTCGGCGCTGGCGTGGCTGTTCTACACCAGCGGAACGACCGGCCGATCGAAGGGTGCGATGCTGTCGCACCGCAACCTCACGGCGATGGCCGTCGCCCACCTCGCCGACATCGACGCCCCGGACGAGGGCTGCAGCCTGCTGCACGCGGCACCGATGTCGCACGGCTCCGGCCTCTACGTCCTGCCGTACGTGCTGCGCGCCGCCCGCCAGGTGGTGCCCGCATCGGGCGCGTTCGATCCCGACGAGTTCCTCGACCTCTGCGAGCACCACCCGGCCGGCAGCGCCTTTCTGGCCCCGACGATGGTGCAACGGCTGGTCGATACGGGCCGCGGCCGTCCGGCCAACCTCAAGGCGATCGTCTACGGCGGCGGGCCGATGTACGTCGAAAGCCTGCGGAAGGCGATCACGGCGTTCGGCCCGATCTTCGCGCAGATTTACGGGCAGGGCGAGTCACCGATGACCATCACCGGGCTGCGTTGTGCCGACCACGAATCCGACGACGAAGCGATCCTGGGGTCGGTCGGCTATGCGCGGTCCGGCATGGAGGTCGCGGTGCTGCGCGCGGACGGCCACCCGGCGCCCGCCGGCGAGATCGGCGAAATCGTGTGCCGCGGCGACGCGGTCATGTCGGGCTACTGGCAAAACCCCGGCGCGACCCGCGCCACGCTCAAAGACGGCTGGCTCTACACCGGCGACATGGGTTCGTTCGACGCGCGCGGGTTTCTCACGCTGCGGGATCGATCGAAGGACGTCGTCATCAGCGGCGGCAGCAACATCTACCCCCGGGAAGTGGAGGAGGTCCTGCTCGAACATCCCGGCGTCGCGGAGGCGTGCGTGGTGGGCACGCCCGACGCCGAGTGGGGTGAGGTGGTGGTCGCATTCATCGTCGGCGCCGTCGATCCCGCGGCGCTGGACGCGCATCTGTTGCGGCGCATCGCCCGCTTCAAACGGCCCAAGCGCTACGAATTCGTCGACGAGCTACCGAAAAACAGCTACGGCAAGGTGCTCAAGCGCGAACTGCGGGCCGGCCTGGCGCCGCAGCCCCCGCGGCGCCTCGAATGCCACGAGACATCAAGGAGATCGCAATGAAGTGTCGTGCCGCTGTGATCCGCGGGGTCGGCAGGGACTGGGAGATCCGTGAGATCGAGCTCGACCCGCCCCGTGGCGGTGAAGTCCTGGTGCGAATGGCCGTTGCCGGAATCTGCCACTCCGATGACCACCTGTTCACCGGCGACGTGGTACCGACCCCCGAGGTGCTGGCCGCGAGCGGTCAACCCGCACCGGACTGGTTCCCGCTGCTCGGCGGTCACGAGGGTGCCGGCGTCGTCGAAGAAGTCGGGCCGGGCGTGACGACGGTGCGGCCCGGGGATCACGTGGCGCTCTCCTTCATTCCCGCGTGCGGCAGTTGCCGGTTCTGTGTGGACGGCCAGAGTTACCTCTGCGACATCGGCGCGAGCCTGTTCGTGCGGGAAATGCCCACCGACGGTACGTGCCGCCGGCATCTCGGCGACGAAAACCTGTTGGCCTATGGGCAACTCGGTACGTTCGCGGAATATGCCGTGCTGTCGGAGAGATCGGTCATCAAGATCGACGACGCGATTCCGTTCCATGCCGCCTCACTCGTGTCCTGCGGCGTCAGCACCGGCTGGGGTTCCGCGACGGTGTCGGCGGGCACCGAACCCGGCGACACCGTGGTCGTCATCGGCGCCGGCGGCGTCGGAATGAACGCCCTGCAGGGAGCGCGCGCCGTCGGCGCAAAATATGTCGTCGCGGTGGATCCGGTTGATTCCAAGCGGGATTCGGCCAAGATCTTCGGTGCCACCCACACCGCCGCCACCGCTCAGGACGCGATTCCGTTGGTCAAGGAGATCACCGCCGGCCTGATGGCCGACCGCGTCGTGGTCTGTCCCGGCGTGGTGCGCGCGGAGTTGATCCCGTTGGCGATGGCGCTGCTTCGCAAAGGCGGGATCTGTGTGCTCACCGGCATCACCCCGTTCACCGAGCCTCCGATTCCGTTGGTCCTGCAGGAGATGACGCTGTCGGCCAAACAGCTCAGGGGGGCGCTGTACGGCGGGATGAATCCCCGCACGAGCGTGCCGTTGCTGCTGTCGTTGTATCAGGCGGGCGCCGTGAAACTCGACGAGTTGGTCACCCGTCACTACCGCCTCGACCAGATCAACGAGGCGTTCGTGGACCTGCGCGAGGGGCGCAACATTCGCGGCGTCATCGATTTCGCCGGGGTGTGACCAACTCATCTTCGCACTGGTCAACCGGATTCGAAGTGCCTCCGAATGCCGGCCAGCATCTTGATATGCGCCTTGACCCCCTCGCGAATCGTCACCCCGGCCAGCAGCCGTGGGGCGGTGATCCCGATCCGCTCGGTGACCCGGGTGCCGCCGTCGACCGGGTCGAAACTCACGCTGCCGCGTAGCCGCACCCCGGGCGACTGATCGGCCTCCGTCAGCACGTCGCCGCTGGCGGGCACTCGCAGCCGCGCCCGATAGGAGGTCCGCATCGTGAACGGCCCCAGTGGAATTCGGTCGACCACCCGGTAAGCCTGTTGGTAGCCATCCTGGGTTTCGCTGCGGGACAGCGTTTCCACCGACACGATCAGCGGGTGCACGAGTTTGATGTTGTCCAGGTCCACGTAGAAATCGCGCACCGCATCGGGTGGCGCGGGCACCTGCTCGGACAGCGTCCGGTCGGCGTGGACGAAAAACAACGACCGGCCCCGCGAATGTAACGCCACGGCGACAGTCTGCCGGTTTTTTCGCCCTGGCGTTACGCTCGGCGCAGTGCGAGGAGCGGAGACATCATGGGCGACGCGCCGCAAGGTCAAGTGGTCGAGCGCTATCTGGAATGCCTGGCCGCTCACGACTGGGACGGACTGGCCGACACCATCGCTGAACAAGGCCTGACCCGGGAGGGCCCGTTTTGCGACGTCGTCGAGGGCAAGGCGCACTATGTCGCCTACCTGCGCAAGGTATGCACCGATATGCCGGGCCATCGGTTGCACGTGCACCGCGTCTCGCACGTGGACTCCAGGGTCTCGTTCGCCGAGCTGTCCGAGACATTCGAGATCGACGGCGTTGCGACCACGTGGCCCGAATGCATCCTTTTCGAGCAGGACACTGACGGCCTCATCTCGCGGGTGAGCGTGTTTTTCAAGCAGCGGCGGCCCGGCCCCACGTAACGATCTATTCCGTCGGCCGCGGAATTGACCTAGCGTGTCATGGATGGAGGCAGATGGAACTCCGGAGTCGGTGCCGGTCGAGAAATTGCACTCGGGCGACCCGATCACCGATTGTGGTCGGCGGTACATAGTTCTCGAATCGAAGGCGCTCAGCGACTGCGTGGTGCTCGAACTCGAGTCCCGGGTGGACCACCAGCTGCAGGTCATCGAGAAATCATTCCCCGCTGGGTATCACGTCGGCAGGGCGAACCACCGAATTTTATAGCCGCGGAGTTCTCGGCGAAATATTGCGCGAGTAGCCGGTCGACGGCTACCGCGCATTCGTGATTCTCGGGCTTTGTCACTCCGTTGCGGTCGAGGTGAAAAATGCCAAACGCGCTGCGCCACTTAGCTCCCGCGCGGCGGCCGGATGTCGTTGGGATCGTTCGGGTCGGGCTCACCGAACCAGCGTGACGGCTCGCGTTCGCCGTATCTGTCGTGCCAGTCCCACCATTCGTAGGGAGCGGTCTGCGGGTAGCCCTCGGGCGAATCCTCCCAGTTTTCCTGGCGTCCGAGCGCGGTCATGTCCAGGAAGCTCCAGGTGGTCCCCAGCGCCTCGTCGCCGCGGTTATTGACGAAGTAGGTGCGAAACACCCGATCGCCGTCACGGATGAAGGCGTTGGTGCCGTGCCATTCGTCCACGCCGAAGTCGGCGTCAAAGCCGTCGGTGATCGTGTACCACGGCATCTTCCAATCCATCCGGGCCTTCAGGCGCTCGATGTCGGGCTGCGGTGCCCGCGAGGCGAACACCAGCGTGGTGTCGCGGGCGTTCAGGTGGGCGAGGTTGCCGACATGATCGGCCATCATCGAACAGCCGCGGCAGCCGTGCTCGGGCCAGCCGTCGATGTCGGGCCCGTAGAAGGCGCGGTAGACCACCAGTTGACGCCTGCCCTGGAACAGGCCCCGCAGGCTGACCTTGCCCTCGGGACCCTCGAACTCGTAGTCGGAGTCCACGGCCAGCCACGGCATCCGCCGCCGCAGGGCCGCAAGCGCGTCACGGGCCCGGGTGAGTTCCTTCTCCTTTTCCAGCAGTTGTCGGTGCGCGGCCGCCCACTCGCGGGCCGACGCAATCGGGGGTGTGTTCATCGCTGTGCGCCTTTCGATCTCGGTGTTTCAGGTCAGCGGCGAGAGGCCGGCGGAGGTGAGCAGGTAGGCATCGTGGTCCGGGCCGGCGGTGGCGAGCTCGAGCACAGCCTTGCCCACCTGTTCGGCGGTGAGCGCGGGTCCGGCGGTCTCTAAGAAGGTGTCGACATCGACACCCTGGCGCCCGGCGTAGGCCGCGACGGCGACCGCGCCCAGGGCGGTGGCCGGCGTCAACCGCGGCAGCACGGCGGTGAAACCGATTCCCAGCCCGGCGCGTTGCGATTCGATGGCGGCATAGCCGGCGACGAACCTGACGGTCGCCTTCGCACCCGCATAACCGCCGGACAGCGGTGATCCGGCCAGGGCGGCGCCGCTGGACATCACGATCACCGAGCTGCCCGGCGCCAGCGGATGCCGCAGCGTGTGGCGGACCCAGTGAAACGCCTGCGCCACGTCGGAATTCCAGTTGTCACTGAACGTCTCCCAGCTCTGATCCTGGAGCGGCGCCATCCGCGGTGTCGCCCCGGCACACAGCACCAGTGTCCGCGGCCGGTACCGGTCGATGAGCCGGCCGGCGGTCAATGGATCGGCGGCGTCGGCCACCTCCGGGGTGAAGGTGTCACCCAGCTGGGCGCGCACCTCGTCGAGTTGTGATCGGGTGCGCGCGACACCGACGACCTCGGCGCCCGCCGTCGACAATGCGGTGGCGATGGCGCGGCCGAATCCGCGGCCGGCTCCCGTCACGATCGCGGTGGTGCCGACGAGCCCGTCGGTGGTGGGGGTTGGGATCTGGTTCATTTCGTGCTCGCTTCCTCACGTGGACCACGGCCGTGCCGCGGCTTCACTAATTCAGATACGGCGCGGCACCCGGATTCATCGCGGGAGGACCGATGAATTTCGGCGGTCGGATGTCTCTACGGGGGTAGGTTTGCCTCGCGGCCGAGAGGAGAGGGTGGTGCCGGCGCAGGAGGAGTTCGTCGAGCGGGCGGCGCCATTTCGGGCCGAGCTCATCGCGCATTGCTACCGCATGTTGGGTTCGGTGCACGACGCCGAAGACCTCGTCCAGGAGACGTATCTCCGGGGCTGGCGCGGTTATGCGGCGTTCGAGGAACGCGCGGCGTTGAAGACCTGGCTGTACCGCATCGCGACGACCGCCTGCCTGCGCGCGCTGGAGAGCCGCGCCCGCCGCGTGCTGCCGGCCGGAGTGGGTGATGGCTCGATCGACCCGGATGCCGATCTCGAGGCGAAGGCCGGTGCGCACGCGTGGCTCGAGCCCATCCCGGACGCCATGATGTTCAACAGCCCCGAAGAGGACTTCACCGCGAAGCAGAGCGTGCGGCTGGCCGTGATGACGGCCCTTCAGGAGCTTCCGGCGCGCCAGCGCGCGGTGTTGATTCTGCGCGACGTCGTGCGATTCAGCGCCGCCGAGGTTGCCGAACTCCTGGAGACCACGCCCGCCGCGGTCAACAGCTCGCTGCAGCGCGCGCGGGCCCACCTGGCCGAGCTGTCGGTAACCGAGGAACGCATGAGCGAGCCCGGCGACGCCCGGCGGCGCGAACTGCTCGACCGGTATTGCGCGGCATTCGAAAACGCGGACATGGCGGCGCTGACCGCGCTGCTGCAGGAGGACGTCAAACTCGAAATGCCGCCTCTGCCAGTATGGTTCAGCGGGCGGGAGACGGTGCTGCAGTTCCTCGCCGCGCGTGCCCTGGCCCAGCCCGGCGATGTCGTGATGATCCCGACCGCCGCGAACGCGCAACCCGCCGTCGCCGAGTACCGCCGCGCCGCCGACCGGGTGATGCGGGCCCATTCGATCCACGTGTTGACCACGGGTGCCGTCGGGATCGCCGGCATCACCGTCTTTCTCGACCCCGGCCTGTTCAGCGCGTTTAGTTTGCCCTCGAGCCGGTAATGTTTCTGCCAGGGACGTGATCGCAGCCCTGCTGTCTCGGGAAGCCCGACCTGCATCGTCCGGCATCGTCAGGGGTGTCGTCGCAGGGGTTACCTTCCCGCCCACGTGTGGACAGGTCCTTCACACGCCAGGATCATTAGGCGCGGGAGACGTAATTGAAGGGTGACGAGTGAAGATTCCCGGCGTTTCCAGCGTCGTCGCTGGTGTGGCCGGCGGAGCCGCGCAGGTGGTGCGGGCCGGCGTATCGACTGCGGCGGGGGCCGCCGGTGCACTGCAGACGTTGGCCGGCCCGGTCGCCGAGCTGGCGGGCCCGGTCATTCATTCGGTGGCTCAAACGACCGGGCGAGCAATCGGGTTGGACAATTCCACCGACGGCGCCGCCGCCCCCATCACGCCGCCGGTGCGCTGGCACAGCGGGCAACGCGTGCATCTGGACCTGGACCCGTTGCTGCCGTTCCCCCGCTGGCACGAGTACGCGCCCGCCGTCGAGGAGCCGGTGCGCAGAATCCCGGGCGTGGCCAAGGCCCACGTCGAGGGTTCGTTGGGCCGGTTGGTGGTCGAACTCTCCGACGACGCGGACCACGACGCCGTCTTGGACGAGGTGCGGTCAACGGTGACGTCCATCGCCGCCGACATCACCTGGTCGAGGTCGGAGTCGGCGCCGCTTTCCGCGCCATTCGCCGACCCGGGCAACCCCCTGGCGATTCTGGTGCCCCTCACCGCGGCGGCAATGGATCTGGTCGCGATGGGCGCCGCGGTCACCGGATGGGTGACCCGGCTGCCCGCGGCCCCGCAAACCACCCGAGCGGCGGCCGCGCTCATCAATCATCAACCGCGCATGGTCTCGATCCTCGAGGCGCGGTTGGGCCGGGTGGGCACCGACCTCACGCTCGCCGCGATTACGGCGGCCGCCCACGGCCTGACCCAATCGATCGGCACGCCGATGCTCGATCTGACGCAGCGCACCCTGCAGGTCTCCGAGGCGACGGCGCAGCGCCGCGTGTGGCGCGACCGAGAGCCCCACCTGGCAACCCCCGACCGGCCACAAGCCCCGGTGGTCCCGGTGATCTCGTCGGCCAAGTCGGGGGTGCCCCGGCACAGCTGGGCGGCCGCGTCGGCGGGTGAGGTGTCGCACGTCGTGGTCGGCGGAACGATCGACGCCGCGATGGACAAGGCGAAAGGCTCGATGGCCGGGCCGGTGGAAAGCTATGTCGATTCGGCGGCCAACGGCTCGTTGATCGCCGCGGTGAGTGCGCTGGTGGCCGGTGGCGGCACCGAAGATGCGGCCGGGGCCATCGAGGCCGGCGTGCCGCGGGCCGCGCACATGGGCCGTCAGGCGTTCGCGGCGGTTTTGGGTCGCGGGCTCGCCAATTCCGGGCAACTGGTTCTCGACCCGGGCGCACTGCGCCGCCTGGATCGGGTGAAGGTGGTCGTCATCGACGGCGCCGCGCTGCGCGGCGATCACCGCGCCGTCTTGCGTGTCCGCGGCGATGCGCCCGGCTGGGACGATGACCGGGTCTATGAGGTCGCCGACGCGCTGCTGCACGGCGAAGAGGCGCCCGAACCCGACCCGGACGAGTTGCCGGCGACCGGCGCCTGGCTGAAATGGGTTGCTTCCCAAGGATCTTCGGCTACACCCGCGCAGGGCCTGGAGAGCGCCGACCTGATGGTCGACGGCGAACGCGTCGGCAGCGTCGACATGGGCTGGGAGGTCGACCCCTACGCGATTCCGCTCTTTCAGACCGCGCACCGCACGGGTGCGCGAGTGGTGCTACGCCACGTCGCCGGCACCGAGGACCTCACCGCCAGCGTCGGCGCGACGCACCCGCCCGGCACGCCGCTGCTGAACGTGGTCCGTGAGCTGCGGGCCGATCGCGGACCGGTGCTGCTGATCACCGCGCTGCACCGCGACTTCGCATCGACCGACACCCTGGCCGCGCTTGCGATCGCCGATATCGGTGTGGCACTTGATGATCCGCGTGCCGCCACGGCATGGACCGCGGACATCATCACCGGCACCGACCTGGCCGACGCGGTGCGGATCCTGTCGGCTATCCCGGTGGCCCGCTCGGCGAGCGAATCGGCGGTGCACCTCGCCCAGGGCGGCACGACGCTGGCCGGGCTGCTGCTGGTCACCGGTGAGCAAGAAACAACCACCAACCCGGTGAGCTTTCGGCGCTGGCTCAACCCGGTCAACGCCGCCGCGGCCACGGCGTTGGTGGCCGGAACCTTCTCGGCCACCCGGGTGCTCCGGCTGCCCGACCCGACCCCGCAGCCGCTGACCGCCTGGCACGCGCTGGATCCCGAGATCGTCTATTCGCGGCTGGCGGGTGGGGCGCGCCCGCTGGCCGTCGAGACCGAACCCTCGTGGCGCCGTCGTCTCGACGATCTGTCCTACAGCCCGGGGCTGGCGCCCCTGCGCAAGCCCTTGCATAACGCGGCCCGGCTGGCGTCGGCCACCCGGACCGAACTCGCCGATCCGCTGACTCCCATCCTGGCCGTCGGGGCGGCGGCCTCGGCCATCGTCGGCAGCAATATCGACGCGCTCCTGGTCGCGGGCGTCATGACCGTCAACGCGATAACCGGTGGGGCGCAACGACTCCGGGCCGAGTCCGCGGCCGCCGAACTGTTCGCGGAGCAGGACCAGATGGTGCGCCGGGTGGTCGTCCCGGCGGTCGCTACGACGCGGCGACGGCTCGATGCCGCCCAGCACGCCACGCGGACGGCGACGGTGTCGGCGAAATCGCTGCGGCCCGGCGACGTCATCGACCTGGCCGCACCCGAAGTGGTGCCGGCCGATGCCCGCCTGCTGGTGGCCGAAGACCTCGAGGTCGACGAGTCCCTGCTCACCGGCGAGTCGCTTCCCGTGGACAAGCAGGTGGATGCCGTCGCCGTCAACGACCCCGACCGCGCCAGCATGCTCTTCGAGGGCAGCACCATCGTCGCCGGCCACGCCCGGGCGATCGTCGTGGCCACCGGGGTCGGGACCGCCGCGCATCGCGCGATCTCGGCGGTCGCCGGCGTCGAAACGGCGGCCGGGGTGCAAGCCCGGCTGCGGGAACTCACCAGCAAGGTGCTGCCGCTGACGCTGGCCGGCGGTGCCGCCGTGTCGACGTTGGCGTTGTTGCGCCACACGCCGCTGCGTCAGGCGGTGGCCGACGGCGTCGCGATCGCGGTGGCCGCGGTGCCGGAGGGGCTGCCCCTGGTGGCCACCCTCTCCCAGCTCTCGGCGGCCCAGCGGCTGACGGCCCGCGGCGCGCTGGTTCGTGCGCCGCGCACCATCGAAGCGTTGGGCCGCGTCGACACCGTCTGTTTCGACAAGACCGGCACGCTCACCGAAAACCGGCTGCGCGTGGTGTGCGCCGTGCCGGTCGGGGCCAACCCGCACGACCCGTTTCCCGAACTGACCGATCCGCAGTCGGCGGGGCTGTTGCAGGCCGCCGCGCGGGCGTCCGCTCAGCCGCAGGACGGCCAGGGGCACGCCCACGCGACCGACGAGGCGATCCTCACCGCGGCGAATTCGCTGAACGGCCACGGCGATTCGGATTGGACGATGCTCGCGGAGGTGCCCTTCGAGTCCAGCCGCGGCTTCGCCGCCGCGATCGGTGCTTCGGGCCACGGCGGCATTGCCAATGGGCACCCCTCGGACACACCGGTGCTGATCCTCAAGGGGGCTCCCGAGGTCATCCTGCCGCGCTGCCGGTTCGCCGAGCCGGAGGCCGACCAGGAGCGGGCGGAGACGGTTGTCCGCGGTCTTGCCGAACAGGGCTTGCGAGTGCTCGCGGTGGCGCAGCGCGGTTGGAAACACGAGACCGACGACGAGGACACCGACGCCGACGCCGTGGATGCCGCGGCGCAGAACCTCGAACTGCTCGGCTACGTCGGGTTGGCGGACACCGCCCGGGCATCGGCGCGCCCGCTGATCGAAGCGCTGGCGGACGCCGACCGCCACGTCGTGCTGATCACCGGCGACCACCCCATCACCGCACGGGCGATCGCCCGGCAGCTGGGCCTGCCCGCGGACGCGCGGGTGATCACCGGCGCCGAACTCGCCGGCCTCGACGAGGACGCGTGCGCCAAGATGGTCGCCGATGTTCAGGTGTTCGCGCGCGTCAGCCCCGAGCAGAAGGTGCAGATCGTGGCCGCCCTGCAGCGCTGCGGGCGAGTGACCGCCATGGTCGGCGACGGCGCCAACGACGCCGCCGCCATCCGGATGGCCGACGTGGGGATCGGGGTGAGTGGGCGCGGTTCGTCGGCCGCGCGCGGTGCCGCGGACATCGTGTTGACCGACGAGGATCTGGGCGTGCTGCTCGACGCGCTGGTCGAGGGCCGCAGCATGTGGGCCGGCGTCCGGGACGCCGTCACCATTCTCGTCGGCGGCAACGTGGGCGAAGTGCTGTTCACCATCATCGGTACCGCCTTCGGCGCCGGCCGCGCGCCGGTCGGTACCCGTCAGCTGCTGTTGGTCAACCTGCTCACCGACATGTTCCCCGCGCTTGCGGTCGCGGTCACGTCGCAATACGTCGAACCCGACGAGGCCGAGTACCGATCCGCCGAAGAGGCCGAAGAGGCGCGCCGGCAGCACCAGCGTGCGGTGCTGACCGGTCCCACACCCTCCCTCGACGCCCCGCTGATGCGTCAGATCGTCACCCGCGGCGCCGTGACCGCGGCCGGGGCGACGGCCGCGTGGGCCATCGGCCGCTGGACGCCGGGCACCGAACGCCGCACGGCAACAATGGGTTTGACCGCGCTCGTCACGACGCAGCTGGCGCAGACGCTGCTGACCCGCCGGCACAGCCCGCTGGTCGTGGCGACCGCCCTGGGCAGCGCCGGCGTGCTGGTCGGCATCGTGCAGACCCCGGTGCTCAGCCAGTTCTTCGGCTGCACGCCACTGGGACCGGTCGCCTGGTCGGGTGTGTTGGGTTCCACCGCGGGTGCCACCGCGATCTCCGCGCTGGCGCCCAACTGGCTGGCCAAGCAGGTCGCCGCCCTCGAGCCAGCCGAGGAGTGAACGGCGCGCACCGTGGAGCGGCGCGAATAAGGAGCCGGACGATCGTGTTCAGCCGGACAAGTCCTTGCGCAGCACCTTGCCGGTGGGATTGCGCGGGATGCTGTCCACGACGTTGATGTCGCGGGGCTGTTCGAAGCGCGAGACTCGACCCCTCAAGTACTCCCGGAGCTCCGGCACGTCGATGTCGCTGCCCGGCTGCGCCACCACGAACGCCGCCAACCGCTGACCGAACCGTTCGTCGGGTACGCCGATGACCACGTTGTCGGCGATGGCGGGGTGCTGGGCGAGCGCGTTTTCGACCGCCCGCGGATAGACGTTCTCGCCGCCGGAGATGATCATGTCGTCTTCGCGGCCGACGATGAAGAGCCGGCCCGCGTTGTCGAGATAGCCCATGTCGCCGGTGCTGGTCATACCGCGCATGCCGTCAATGACGGCCTTCGCTTCTTCGCCGGGGGAGCCACCGGTGTAGCCCCTCCCGGCCAGGTCGCCGCCGACGAAGATGCGCCCGGTCACCCGCGGCCCCACCGGTCGGTTGCCCTTGTTGAGGATCCGCACCGGGCACCCCGCGACCGGCTTTCCGACGGTTTCGGGAGCCTCACGCAGGTCCGCCGGCGTCGCCAGGGAACCGATGCCGACCTCGGTGGAACCGTAGCCGTTGTAGAGGATGTCGCCGTAGGTGTCCATGAACCGCTGCCCCAGCGTGGGGTCGAGGCGGTCCCCGCTGGACATCACCACCCTCAGGTACGGCAGCGGGTTTCGCGCCCGCACCCGCTCGGGCAGTTCGAGGATGCGCGCGAGCACGACCGGCACCGCGGTGAAGGCGTCGGCGCGGTGCAGCGACGCCTGGGCGAGCGCGGCTTCGGCGTCGAACTGACGATGCGTGAGCACCGTGCCGCCGAGGGCGACCGTCAGCATCAGCATGCCCAGCCCCAACCCGTGAAACATCGGCATTGCCACCGAGATTCGTGACCCGGTATGCAACCGGGTGCGGTCGAGGATCGTCACCCAGACGCCCACCGCGGACCGCATCTCCGGTGCGCGCGGCACCCCTTTGGGTTTGCCGGTGGTGCCCGAAGTCAGCAGCACGATCCGGCCGGGTGCGGCCACGCGCGGTCGCCGGGCGCCCTCGTCGGCGGTCACCGTCGCCGGGTCCACGGTGCGGACCGTTTCGTCGGCCGCCCGGACTCGCTCGGCGAATTCGTCGTCGGCGACCATCGTTGAGATGTGGTGGGCTTGCACGACGGACGACAGCGCATCGCTGCGGAACTCCGTGCTGATCGGGACGACGTCGGCGCCGAGCAGCGCGGCGGCGAAAACACCCGCGACGAAACCGCGTCCGTTGCGGCACATGACCCCGACCGCCTGGCCGGGGCCAACTCCATCGCCCGACAACCGCCACGCCAGCGATTCGGTTTCTCGTTGCAGCCGGCGATAGCTCAAAGCGCCGTCGTCGTCGACGATCGCCGTCCGGTTCGGCCAACGGGCCGCCGTGACCGCCAGCAGCGTGTAGGGATTCGTGCCACCCCGGCGCGCCTCCCGAAGAAGCCGCACAACCGAAAGCGGCGAGGGCGGACTGAGCAGGCCCGAGTGCAGCAGCGCGCGGGCGGCGGTGGTGACCACGCGGTCATTCGTCATGATCGGCCTCGTCGGAAGGGCTGAAGAAGCGGCGATGCCACAGCCGGGCGCCGTAGTCGGCCGGCCCGGCCAGCAGCACCGACGCCAACTCGGCCGGCAGCACCCAGGGCGGTTCGAGGGTGCGGGGCCGCTCGATGACCGCTTTGGCGACGGCGTCGGCGGCTTCGTCCGGAGACAGCCCGGGAAGCCGGCTCAGCAGGGGCGTGGGCGCGATCATGCGGGTGCGGACCAGCGCGAAGTAGACCGTGGTGACATCGACGCCGTCGGCGTGCAGTTCCGGGGCCACGCTGCGCAGCCAGCGGTCGAAAGCCCCCTTCGACGCCTGGTACGCACCCCACTGCGGGCCGGGCACCACCCGCACGCCGACGCTGGACACGTTCACGATGTGCCCGCTGCCGTTGTCGCGCATCGCCGGCAACAGTCCCAGCAGCAGCCGGACGGGCCCCAGGTAGTTGATGTCGATGGTGCGCTGGAAGTCGTGCGGGCGGTCGTACTGGTCATGCAGCGAGCGGCGCAATGACTTGCCGGCGTTGCTGATCACGATGTCGAGTGGGCCGTGCTCCTCGGTGATCTGCTTGGCCAGGCCGCTGACCGCCGCTTCGTCGGTGAGGTCGGTCGGGTAGGCGACCGCGCGCCCGCCGCCGGCGTTGATCGACGCTGCCAGGTCGTGGAGCCTTTCCTCGGATCGGGCGACCGCCAGGACGGTCGCACCGGCGGCGGCCAGGCTGCGCGCGGTCGCCTCACCGATGCCGTAGGAGGCGCCGGTCACCAAGGCGGTCTTGCCGGAGACGGCGGCGCGCAGCTTGTCGGGATCCGACACCCGCGCCGGATTGGCCACGTGGTCTCCCGCTTTGTTGAAGACCGTTTTCAGGGCCTGCGCTATCGCGTTCAACATCGCTGCCGCATTCACTCGAGCCGCTTGCCGGGGGTGGCTGTTGCTCAACCCGTCCCCCCGACTAGTAACCACAAGTAGCAGACCACATGGCGGTCCGGGACCGCGCTCCGGCCCGGCCGTGGCAATCGTGATGAGGCGCGGAACGCGAAGAGTCCGGGCACCCACGCCGGATGAGCGCCGCGCGCAACCGATCTCGATCCGCCCGCATCAGCGGCGGTTCTTTTATGAGAACACAGTAATTTCGGCGTTTCCTCTGTTTAACCGGCGTGTTGATTGGGCACAATGGCGGCATGTTTGCGCGTCAAATAGTTCGTTCTCTCGGTCCAGCAGTAGTGATCGCAGCATCGGGCATGGCCGCGTCGGCCGTGTCCGGTTCCGTCATACCCGCCGCCTCGGCCCAATGCCCGGACGTGCAAGTGGTCTTCGCCCGCGGCACCGGCGAAGCCCCGGGCGTGGGACCC
>NZ_SCRH01000029.1 GCF_004298145.1 Mycobacterium sp. | reverse complement strand
GGATGCGGGGTCGGACGGACCTGGCGGCGCCGGCGATGACGAGGTGGCAGGACCGACGAAACGGCGGATCTCCATGTCGCCTGTTCGGCTGGCAATGGTGGTTGGTGTGGTTGCCGTCCTCGCTATGGGTGGGCTGGTCGGATGGTTGGGGTTCCGCACGTATCAGTTGCATCAGCATGAAGAACAACGTGCGCTGTTCCTTCGGGTTGGTCGACAGGGCGCGGTGAACTTGACCACCATCGATTATCAGAATGTGAACAACGACATCCAGCGCATACTGGACTCGGCTACGGGCCATTTCTATGACGATTTCTCGAAACGCTCGCAGCCCTTCATCGACGTCGTCAAGAAGGTGCAGTCCAAGTCGGTGGGAACGGTCACCGAGGCGGGTTTGGAGTCCGTGTCGGGCAATGAGGCTCAGGTCTTGGTCGCTATCTCTGTCAAGACTTCCAACCTTGGTGCCGAGGATCAGCCGCCGCGTGCTTGGAGAATGCGGATTGACGTGACGAAAGTCGCTGACGGTGCAAAAGTTTCGAACGTCTTGTTTGTGCCGTCATGAGCCCGCGGTCCGGTAAGGCCGGTGGCGGCGAAGCGAACGAGCCGGAGCTTGGGCCCGACGCTGTGCCCGCCGAAACCGAGTCCGCGACCGAAGGCAATGAGGCCGCGGATGTCGAGGAAACGACCGACGAGGTCGAAGACGGCACGTCGGTAAGCGAAGACGTTGAGGACACCGACGACGTCGATGCGGAGTCAGTGGACGAGCCGTCCGATGATGAGTCCGAAGCCGATCACGGCGGCAAAGATGGTGGGGAATCGAAACCTAAACGCACCATTAGTGTTTCGCGGATACTGGCTTTCGGCGTGCTTCCGTGTCTGGTGTTGTTGCTGGCGGTGGCCGGAGCCTATTTGAAGTGGCAGGCCGCGTCGCTCGGCGCCGCGCAGACCAGCAGCGTCGAGTCTCTTGCTGCCGCCAAGGACGGCACCGCAGCGATGCTGTCCTACCAGCCCGACACCGTGGAAAAGGACCTAGGTGGCGCCCGTGACCGTTTGACCGGCGTCTTCAAGGACTCCTACACCCAATTGACCCACGACGTCGTGATCCCTGGCGCCAAACAACGGCATATCTCGGCGGTTGCCACCGTCCCGGCCGCGGCCTCGGTGTCTGCCACTGCCAGCCATGCGGTGGCCCTGGTGTTCGTCAACCAAACCGTCGTCGTCGGTAACGATCCCCCGAGCGCTACCGCCTCTAGCGTCCGGGTCACCATGGATAAAGTCGGTCAGCGGTGGCTGATCAGCGGCTTCGACCCGGTCTAATCGACGCGCCAAAGCTTTCGGCCGGCCTTTCAGGTCGTGAACAGAGTTGGCCCAATGGCTTTGTAGATCTGCCGAAGACCATCGCCTGCGCCGATGTCACTGAGCCTGCGGTGTTTTCGGTAGGCGATGGTGCGTGAGGAATTTCAGGATCTGACGACCGCTTCCGGGTAGTGCTCGCGAACCCCGGGGTGTGCTACTCGCCCAGTCCGACACCACGCCGCCATCGATCCCGAGATCCAAGGCGTTGTCCAACATCCCGGGCGTCGACAGCGCGGCGCCGCTGGGGACGCTCATCAGCGGCGGCCGCGGTTCTGCCCAGCGCTGGGCAAGGTACGCGATCCAGGGCAGCCCGAAATGATGGCGAAGAATGGAAATAGGCTAGCGCCCACCAGGACACCAGCCTATGCATCGAATATAAAGATTCTCTATCTCGAAAACTAGGATTTGTGAGACACCTCACTGCACACCGAGCTGCTGCCTCCGTGCAGAATCGGCCGGTCGATTTTCCGGGGGTTTCGAGTTCAAGCGCGGCCGCAGCCCCTTGCAGGCTCAATATTGTTGAGGCCCAGCATGTTTGGTTCGGTTTCTATCCGGCACCGCAGGCGCCGGACCGACACATGGCAGTCGATGGCGAACGGGAAGATTCTTGCCGCGCGGAGAGCATGTTGCATCACGACGTTATGACACCGCCGTGAGACACCAGGTCTCGGCACGCTCAGTACGGCAGCGGACCGGGATCCGATTCGGTCACCGCCCAGCAGTCGGACGGATCTCCGGTCATCACGGACCAGGTTGCGCAGCGGGTTGCCGATGAACACTGACTTGTGGGGATCGCGCACGTTCGGCAACACCCAGTGCACGATCGCCCCACCATGCGAGAACGCGACAGGGCTCGGTTCGCCGCTGTCGTAGATGTGCTGGACGGCGCCTCGAATTCTTCGCCGTAGATGGGGCCCGGGATCCGTGCGCGACGGCCACCGGAAGTCACCCCTGAATTCACGCGGAAGCGTCTACATGACGTGAATCAACGGCGCCCGCGCGACTCGGCAGCCGAAAGTCCGGCGATTCGCGGGGCTGTCCGCCGATAGCAGTGAATGCGCGGCGCTCCTGTCACCCGCCACACCGGATGATCTAGGTTTGCAGCTATGACTCCGTACGACCTCGGGTTACTGATCCTGCGGCTGGTGTTGGGCGTGACGTTGGCCGCGCATGGCTACAACAAGTTCTTCGGCGGCGGCCGCATCCCGGGCACCGCGCGCTGGTTCGAGAGCATCGGGATGAAGCCCGGGAAGTTCCACGCCACCGTGGCGGCTTCCACGGAAATGGCCGCCGGTCTGGGCCTGGCCGCCGGGCTGCTCACCCCGATCCCGGCGGCGGGCTTCGTCTCGCTGATGCTGGTCGCGGCCTGGACGGTGCACCGCGCCAACGGTTTCTTCATCGTCAAAGAGGGCTGGGAGTACAACCTGGTGCTGGCGGTCAGCGCGGTGGTCGTGGCCACGCTGGGCGCCGGGAAATTCAGCCTGGACTACCTGGTCTTCGGGAAGAACTGGATGGACGGTTGGCACGGTCTGCTGATCTCGGTGGTGCTTGGCCTGGCCGGGGCCATCGGTCAGCTGGTCATCTTCTACCGGCCGCCGGCCAAGCAAGCCGGTTAGCTCCTAGGCACCGCATTCGCCCGACGTCGAGTTGTTGGGCCAAAACGCGGGCGCTGCGCCCAACTAGTCCGATCGCGAGCGCGGCGGAGCCGGGCGAAGCGGGTCGCCGCCAGCACGACTAGTCGACGCTCGAGGCCACGACGGCGGCCGTGTCGGCTGCGGTCACCTCGGCCGCGGCGCGCTCGCCCGAGCGAATCGCACCGTCGATCCACCCGCACATGACGGCCGAGCTCTCGGTGCCGGCCCAGTGGATGCGACCACAGGGTTCGCGCAGGGTGTAACCGAATTCGGTCAGCACGCCGGTGGGGGCGTGGCTGATCATGCCGCCGCCGGAATAGCGCTCCATCGTCCAGTTTTGTTCGTGAAATTCGCGGTGGTCGTTCGCCTTGCTCCCGAAGCGATCAACGAGCTCACCGATGATCACCGCTTTGCGCTCGGCCTCGTCGAGCCCGCTCAGCCGCCGTGCCGCGGGTCCCTCGGTGATGACGCACATGACCCCCGGGTTTCCGGTGTCCGTGCAGGCGTCGATGGTCAGGGTGGCCGGGGATCCCGGCGCGGCCGACTGGCCGCACAGCCCGTCGGCGCGCCAGAACGGGTCGTCGTAGACGACCGAGATCTTGACGACGGCACCGCTCGGCATGCGCTGGTGCAGCAAGGCTCGATCCACCGGCAGCGTCGGCTCGTAGACGATCGAGGTGGCGATGGCCAGCGGGATCGCGACGATGACCCGCCGCGCCCGCACCGTCAGGCCGTCCGCGCTGACCGTGACACCCTCGGCATCCTGGGCGATCTGCCGGACCGGCTGCGACAGGTGCACCGCTTCGCCGAGCTCGGCGGCGACCTGGCGGTAGATGGCGCCCATCCCGCCGACGGGGCGGGCGTCCTGCGAGCCACCCTTGCCGGAAATGGCGAAGGTCGGGCCGCCGGCGGACCCCGTCTGCAGCAACGCCCACAGCAACGACGTCTCCGACCCTGCCGACGTGTACAGGCCGGCCAGGGCCATGTCCAGCATCTCGCGGGCCTGCCTCGACATCGTGTTCTTCTCGATCCACGCGCCCAGACTGATCCGGTCCCACTCGGCGGCTTCCGTTGCCTCCCAGGGGGCTTCGCGCGGTATTGATTTGGACATTCGCTCGAACGACATCAAGCCGAGGCCAAGGTTGGTGACGGCCCACGGGCTCATCGTCCAGGGGATGGTGCCGCCGTAGCGGTGCTTCTTGCCGCCGACGATCATCATGGCGTCGCCGTCGTTGTGCTGCTTGTACTCCGGCACGCCGAACTCGTTCATCAGCGCGTAGATCCGGTCCTGGCCCGGGCCGAT
Source organism: Mycobacterium sp. (assembly GCF_004298145.1). Classification (GTDB taxonomy): domain Bacteria; phylum Actinomycetota; class Actinomycetes; order Mycobacteriales; family Mycobacteriaceae; genus Mycobacterium. The sequence goes on along the minus strand of NZ_SCRH01000029.1, from coordinate 51,237 downwards.
CCACGCGCCGCCGCGATCGATCCACGTCCCGTCCGGGCGGGTCTCGGTGAAGGTGCGGCCACCGACCCGGTCACGCGCCTCCAGCAAGGCCACCGACTGGCCCGCCCGCTGGAGCCGCAACGCGGCCGTCAGGCCCGCGAATCCCGCTCCGACCACGCAATAATCGACCTCAGACACGGCTGGCTCCTCAACCTAGCCCACCCCAGCAGCAAACTACACCGAGCGGCTGTCCGCGGTGGCGGGTTAACGCACATTTCCGCGCGCATTCGCGTGCATGTCCGCCCGGCATAGGGTGCGGAGTCTGCGTGCACGAGCACAAGGTTGACCGCCGGTATCGGCAAGGCCCCGTCGATCAGTGCCCGCACGCTCATCGCCGCGGTGAGGCGTTCGTCGCGCACCGAGCGCGTGAAACGCGTCCATCCTTCGACGCTAACCTCACGGTATGGATCCCTTTCCACTCGGTGAGTTTTCGGTCAACCGCGTCGGCTTCGGCGCCATGCAGTTGCCCGGGCCGAACGCGTTCGGCCCGCCGCGCGACCGCGACGAAGCGCTGGCCGTGCTGCGGCGCGCGGCCGAACTCGGCGTCGATCACATCGACACCGCCCACTTCTATGGACCTGGCGTCGCCAACGAGTTGATCCGCGCGGCGCTTCACCCGTACCCGCAGAACCTGGCGCTGGTCAGCAAGGTCGGCGGGCGCCGCGACGAGAACGGTGCCTGGCTGCCGGCCGGCGATCCGGCCGAGTTGCGCCGCGACATCGAAACGAACCTGCGCAGTCTCGGTGTCGAGCGGCTGGCCGTGGTGAACCTGCGGGTGTTCGAAAGCAACGGCGCCGACCGGCTGTTCGACGACCAGTTATCGGCCATGATCGGGGCGCGCGACGCGGGATTGATCGGCGGAATCGGGTTGAGCAACGTCAGCCGTGAGCAGCTGGTGCGTGCGTGCGAGCGCACCGAAATCGCCTGTGTGCAAAACGCATTCAACCTGGTCCACCAGGAATCGGCCGTGGTGCTCGAGGAATGCGCGAAGCGGGGGATCGCCTTCGTTCCGTTCTTCCCGCTGGGCGCGGCGTTCATGCAGCCCAATCCGGTACTCAGCCACGAGGTGGTTCAGGAGATCGCGCGGCGCCTCGGTCGCACACCGGCTCAGGTCGCGTTGGCCTGGACGCTGGGCGTGGCCTCCAATGTGCTGCTGATCCCTGGTACCTCGTCGGTGCGTCATCTGGAGGAGAACGTCGACGTCGCCGCGATCGAGCTGGACGACGAGGCCCGCGAACAGCTGAACGCGATCGCCGCGTAGTTCTCGCCCAACGTGTACTCACTGCGAAAAAACAGCCGCCCGAATTTCGCGGTGGTCGCACGTCCGGCGCACAACGGAAAGCGCGGCCCGAGAGCTACCTGAGTTCGGCCGACGACAGGCCCAGCAGCCGGCGCGCGACCACCAGCTGCTGGATCTGTTGGGTGCCCTCGAAGATGTCCAGGATCTTCGAGTCGCGCGCCCATTTCTCCAGCAGTGACTGCTCGGAATAGCCTGCGGTGCCAGCCAATTCGACGGTTTTGAGGGTGACGTCGGTGGCCATTCGGCCGGCCTTGGCCTTGCTCATCGACGCTTCTTTGGAGTTGGGGATCCTGTTGTCGGCCTGCCACGCCGCCCGCAACGACAGCAGGTAGCTGGCCTCCCAGTCGGCTTCCATCCGCAAGAACTCCGATGCCGCCGCGCTCTGGGCGTGCGAGGGTTTGTCGTAGGAGATCTGGACGCCGGCCTCGGTGAGGATCTTGCGAATCTCCTCCAGCGCGGCGCGGCCCACACCGACGGCCATGGCGGCGACGATGGGCCGGGTGTTGTCAAAGGTCTCCATGACGCCGGAAAAGCCTTTGCCGACCACGATTTCGGGGTTGCCGAGCAGGTTTTCCTTCGGAATGCGGGCGTTGTCGAACCGGATGGCCGCGGTGTCGGAACCCTTGATGCCGAGCTTGTGCTCGAGTCGTTCGACCGTGACCCCCGGGTGCTCGCGCGGCACGACGAACGACTTGATCGCCGCGCGGCCCTGTGATTTGTCCAGCGTGGCCCACACCACGATGTGGGTGGCGCGTGACCCGGCGGTGACGAAGATCTTCTCGCCGTTGATCACGTACTCGTCGCCGTCCAGAGTGGCGGTCGTCGCGACCGCCGCCGAGTCCGACCCGAAGCCGGGTTCGGTGATCGCCATCGCCGCCCACACCTTGCCCAGGCGCTGCAACTGCTCCTCGTTGGCGACCGCGGAGATGGCGGCGTTGCCCAGCCCCTGGTAGGGGACCGACAGCATCATCGCGAGGTCACCCCAGCTGGCCTCCAGCGTCTGTAGCAGTGCGGCCATGTTCGCGCCGTTGTGGTTCTTGTCCCGCTCTTCGTCCTCACCGCCCAGGGCGTTCGCTCCCGCGAATTCGATTGACTCCGAGGCCCCTTCGAAAAGGCTGAACAGGGTGTCGAGCTCGACCGGATATGCGTGTTCCTTGAGGTCGTACTTGCGGGCGATCGGCCGCATCAGCTCAGCGGCACCCTGATGTGTCTTGGTGGTCACCGCTTGCATCTTGCAGGGTAGTTCCAGATTGATTGCCATGATTGAACTTTCAGCTCGGATTAGACAATGACTTAGATGACGACGACGCCCTCGGCGACACCGATGGCCCGCAGGTCGCGGTACCAGCGCTCGACCGGGTGCTCCTTGATGTAGCCGTGGCCGCCGAGCAGCTGAACGCCGTCCAGGCCGATCTGCATGCCCTTATCGGCGCCGAGCCGCTTGGCCAGCGCCGCTTCGCGGATGAACGGCAAGCCCTGTTCGGCACGCGCCGCGCCGCGCCAGGTGATCAGCCGCAGCCCGTCCAATTCGATGGCGATGTTGGCGCACATGAAGGCCACCGCCTGGCGATGGGCGATCGGCTCACCGAAGGCCTCGCGTTCCTTCACATACGGGACGACATAGTCGAGCACGGCATGCGACGTGCCGACGGTCAGCGCAGCCCAGCCCAGCCGCGACAGCGCGATCGCCTCGGAGTAGTCCTGGTCGGTGGCTTCGTCCTCGCCGAGCCGGGCGCCCAGCGGTACCGACACCCCGCAGAGTTCGACGTGCCCCAGGGCCGCCGCACGGATCCCCATGCTCGGATCCGCCTTCACGGTGAGGCCTTTCGCCGACGACTCGACGATGAACAAGGCCGGCTTGCCGTCCAGCTGGGCACCGATGATGAAGAGCTCGGCGTCGGCCGCCGCCGGGACCAACGACTTCACCCCGTCGAGGCGGTACCCACTCGGGGTGCGCACCGCGGTCGTCTTCAGCCGGGTGGGGTCGAACAGCGGTTGCGGTTCGGCGATGGCCACGCAGGCCTGTGGCACGTTCTCGCCGGAGAACTCCGGCAGGTAGGTGGCCTGCTGGTCGGCGCTGCCCCAATGGGTCAGCGCGGAGGCGACGCCGCCCGGGGCCAGCAGCGGCAGTGCCAGGCCCATGTCGCCGTAGGCCAGCGCCTCGGCGACCAGCACGTTGGTCACGCTGGAGCGGTGCGCGGCGATGCCGTCGAAATCCTCGGGAATGTTGATCGCCGTGATGCCCAGTTCGGCGGCCTTGGCGATCAGGTCGCGCGGGTAGGTCGCCGCTTCGTCGGCGTCGTGCGCCGCGGGCCGCAGCACTTCTTCGGCGAATTCATCGAGGGTCTCGACGATCATCTTCTGGTCGTCGTCGGGCGTCAGGTCGAAGTAGTCCTTGCCGCTGGACTTGAGTCGGGTCGGCCCGCCGCGCAGGTTCTGGACCCGCTTGAACTGACGTGAAGCCGTGGCGGCCGTGGAGAAGATTGTCTTCGTGCCGTAGCGCAGGCCGCGGTTGAGCGGGTCGCGCAGATGGTATTTGTCCAGGAACTGCTGCCCGACGAGCGGGGTGAGCAGCGCGATGGCGATATCGATGCCGGTGCGTTTGTGCGGTTGCAGCCCGACCCCGGATTTGCGGTCGCCCCGTTTGGCGCGTGGTCGGGCGGTTGTTCGTGGGGAACCGGAATCGGTCATGTGTCAGCGGCCTCAGGTTGTTGGGCAGGCGGATAGGGCCGATCTTACTCCGGAGTAAGATCAGAGAGAACACTTGTTAACTAATTCACAGCGGCGTCGCCGCGAGGGCGTCGAGAACCTGCTGCTGCAGCAGGCCGTTGGTGGCCACGGCGCTACCTCGGTGCGGCCCCGCGGTCCCGTCGAGCGCCGTCAGCGTCCCGCCCGCTTCGCGCACCAGGATGTCCAGCGCGGCGAGATCCCATACCGACACTTCCGGTTCCGCGGCGATGTCGACCGCCCCTTCGGCCACCAGGCAGTAGGACAGGAAGTCGCCGAATGCGCGCACCCGCCACACCGCGTCGGTCAGCGCGATGAAGCGGTCCCGCACGCCGCGCTGTGCCCATCCGGTCAGGCTCGAGAACGAAAGGCTCGCCGAACTCAGTTGCGCCACTGAGGAAACCGACAATCGTCGCGGCGGCGCGCCATTGATCGCGACGAACGCGCCCTGGCCGTGCGCGGCCCACCACCGGCGCTGCAGCGCCGGGGCGCTTACGGCGCCGACGACGGGGACGCCGTCCTGCAGCAACGCGATCAAACTGGCCCAGACCGGCACCCCGCGAACGAAGTTCTTGGTGCCGTCGATCGGGTCGATGATCCACTGCCGCCCGGTGAACGCGGTGTCTCCGCCGAACTCTTCGCCGACGATGCTGTCGTTCGGCCGTTCGCGCGCGAGCACCTCCCGCAGCTCGGTTTCGACCGCGCGGTCGGCGTCGGTCACCGGCGTCAGGTCCGGCTTTGTCTCGATGCGCAGGTCCAGCGCGCCGAATCGGGAGGAAGTCAACGCGTCCGCGCGGTCGGCCAGCAGCAGCGCCAGCGCCAGATCGTCGTGGGTCACGCCAGCAGTCCTACCATGGCGGCATGTGGGAATTTGGACTGCTGCTCCTGCTGGTGGCCGTGTTGGCGGTATTCCTCGTCCAGCGCTTCGTGCCGCGTGGCCCTCGCGGTGAGCTGCTGAGCGGCACGCTGCTGGTGACCGGAGTCAGCCCGCGACCCGACGCCACCGGGGAGCAATTCGTCACCATCGCCGGAGTGATCAACGGTCCCTCCGTCAACGAACACGCGGTGTATCAGCGCATGGCCGTCGACGTGAATCAATGGCCGACCATCGGCCAGCTGTTTCCGGTGCTGTATTCGCCGAAGAATCCGGACAACTGGAGAATCGCTCCGCCGGTGCCGCCCGCTGCGCCCGGGCCGCAGGAGCCACCGGCGGGCTAGGGGCACACCAGCCCGCCGCGGGCATCGTCACCCGCGATGGTTGAGGTTGTCGACCACACCCCGCAGCATCTCCGGGTTCCGCAGGAACGGCGTGATGATGTCGACCGGCAACGGGAAGACGACGGTCGAGTTCTGATCCGCCCCCAGCTCCAACAGCGTCTGCAGGTAGCGCAATTGCAGCGAGGCCGGGCTCTTCGACAGGGTCTCGGCGGCCTGGCGCAGTTCCTCCGATGCCTGCAGCTCGCCGCGCGCGTTGATGACTTTGGCGCGGCGTTCGCGTTCGGCCTCGGCCTCGCGGGCCATCGCCCGCTGCATCGACTCGGGGATTTCGACGTCTTTGATCTCCACCACGCGGACCTGAATACCCCAGGGCTCGGTCTGCTTCTCGATGATCGTACGCAGATCGCTGTTGAGGTCCTCGCGGTGCGCGAGCAGCGTGTCCAGGTCCGCCCGGCCCAGCAGCGATCGCAGCGTCGTCTGGGCGATCTGCGAGGTGGCAACGGCGTAGTTTTCCACTGCCAGAATCGCTTTCAGTGGATCGGTCACCTGGAACATCACGACGGCGTTGACACGGGCCGGCACGTTGTCGCGGGTGATCACCTCCTGCGGCGGAATGGTGAGCGTTACCAGGCGTTGGTCGACGCGAATCATCTTGTCCACAAGCGGAACAAGAAGCCGCAGTCCGGGGCGGTACAACGGACGCACATGCCCCATCCGGAACACAACTCCGCGTTCGTACTCACGTAGCACCGCCAGCGACCACGTCGCGAGCACCACCAGCACAACGATCCCGGCGGCGATGAGGCCGATCACGAGGGTGGTCATGTCGCGTTGTCCTCCTTGTTTTTCCATCCGCCGCCCCAGCGGGTGGAATACCGGTCGATCGCGGCGGCCGCCTGGTCCTCGATCGCGGTGCGGTGCGGCAGGTATTCGGGGGCGTTGGACGGAGTGTTCCACAGGTGGCGGACGAGCGGTACTCCGAGCAGCGCGACGATCAGCACGGTCGCGGCCAAGACCAGCGCGTCGGCGGCCGAGTGGTTGGCGATCAACGTGGCCACCGGCAAGACGATCCCCAATGCGGCCACGCAGCAGGCGATCCCGCGGTGGAACCGGCCGGCATCCGAATGCGGCCACGGGTCGACCTCGCGGCTTATTTCGCGGCCGTGGTCGGAGGTGGTGCAGTCGGATTTGACGGGGCAGCTGTTACACACGACCGGCAGCGCGCGATACCGCATCACCCGGTGCTTCGGATCGAATGACGTCGGCCACAGCCAATGATCCTGCGGACATATCCATGCGTCATGGTCGGGTCGGTAGGTGAATTGGCCTGTGCGCCAGCGCGCCGCGTGCGCGGACGCCCGGCGCGCCATGACGTCGAAACTCCAGCCGACGGCCAGCAGGGCCAGGGAATACCCGGCAATCAGCCACACCGATGTTGCCGGCGGCGCCATCGTCAGTCCGTCGCCGGAACAGCGGCGTCGGCCGCGGCCAGGGTGTACAACGGATTTTCGGGCAATTCCTGAGTCGTCGTTCCCGACCGGAAGTTGCGCAGGGCGATCCAGGACATCCAGACGAACGGCAGCACACCGCCGACGATCAGGATGATGTCGCCCGGCATCCGCAGCCATTCGAGCACCGAATTACCGGGCTTGGTGATGTAGCCCAGCGACCGCGCCTCGAAGTAGCCGTCGTTGACCGAGTGGTAGAGCTGGAGCACGCCCAGCGGTAGCAGGGTGGCGAACACCATCCATGCCAGGCCGATATTCATGCACCAGAACGAGATTCGGGCCAATTTCTCCGGCCACTTGTCGGCCGGGATCACATAGCGGTAGGCGAACATGGCCAGGCCGACGGCGAGCATGCCATAAACCCCCATCATGGCCGCGTGCGCGTGGTTGGCCGTCAGCGCGGTGCCGATCTGGTAGTAGGAGACGATCGGCAGGTTGATCAGGAAGCCAAAGATGCCTGCCCCCAAGAAGTTCCAGAATCCCACCGCGACCAGGAACATGACCGCCCAGCGGTGCGGGAACGGCTTGGCGTCACCGGACTGTTGGTGGGCACCCAGCTGCAGGAACGCCCACGCCTCGACCGTCAGGAAGGTCAGCGGGATGACTTCGGCGGCAGAGAAGAACGCGCCCAGCGCCATGTGCTCCACCGGGGTGCCGGAGAAGTACAGATGATGCATGGTGCCGATGACGCCGCCTGCGGAGTACAGAATGATGTCGAGGAAGATCACGCCCAGCGCGATCCGCTCGCGCACCACCCCGAGCAGCACGAACATGTAGGCCACCATCACGGTGGTGAACAGCTCGAGGAAGTCCTCGACCCACAGGTGCACGACCCAGAACCGCCAGAAGTCGGCGACGGTGTAGTGGGTGCCGCTACCGGCCAGCACGCCCACGGTGTAAAACACGGGGATCGCCAGGCCGGCGAAGAAGAACAGCCAGGGCATGTTCATCTTCGACTCGCCCTTGAGCCTGGCTCGCATGCCGCGCCAGATGATCGCTATCCACACGAACAGGCCGACGATCAGCAGGATCTGCCACAACCGCGGTAGATCTAGATATTCCCACTGCTGGGAAAACAGCCCGCCTTCGGGAATCACGCCGTAGATGGACAGCGCCTCGGTGATCAGCGAGCCGAACACCACCAGCGCCACCGCGCCCAGCAGCACGTACGCCAGCAGCGCCTGACGTCTGGGCTCCCGGCGCGCGATGAACGGCACCAGGAAGATGCCGCCGGCCAGAAATGCCGCCACGGTCCAGAACAGCGCCAGCTGTAGATGCCACGTGCGGGCCAGGTTGTAGGGCAGCACGCGGGCCAGGTCCAGCCCGAAGAACGTCGACAAATCGGCCCGATAGTGCTCCGCCGCCGCGCCCAGCAGCGTTTGCCCCAGGAACAGCACGGACACGATCGCAAAGAACCAGATGCAGGCCCGCTGGGCCGGGGTCAGGCTCACCTCGCCGGGCTGGCGGAACGACAGCGTGGACGCCTCGGCGCTATGCCAGCCCACCTTCTGGCTCCAGCGTCCATAGATGGCGAACATGATCCCGATGCCACCCAGCAACGCGATCAGCGACAGCGCCGACCACACGATCACCGCAGCGGTCGGACCATTCTCCACGCGCTTTTCGGCGGGCCAGTTGTTGGTGTAGGTGTATTTGTGGCCGGGGCGTTCGGCCGCGGCTGCCCACGCCGTCCAAGCGAAGAACCCTGTCAGCTGGCGAATCTGCGTCTTGTCGGTGATCAGGTGTGGCAACAGTCCGTATTTCGTGGAGTTCTCACCGAAATAAGCGGCGAAATAACCTTGAATGCGGTCGAAGGCCGCAGCCTGCCGGTCGGTGAACACCAGCGTCTTGGTCGCCGGGCTGTAGCGGTTGGTGCGGAACTCGCTCACTACCCGGTCGTGCGGATCGGCCATGCCTTGCGCGCGTAGTTGATCGGCGACGTCGTCGGTGGACCTCCGCAGGTACTCCGCGGTGTAGTCGGGTCCCAGGTAGGCGCCGTGGCCCAGCACCGAGCCGTATTCCATCAGCCCACGCGCCTGGTAAATCTCCTGACCTCGCGTGATGTCGTCGCCGGTGAACAGCAGCTGACCGGATTCGCTGACAACTTTGTCCGGCATCGGCATCGATGCCGAATACGTGCGGTAGGCCAGTATGCCCATCACCAGGAAGCCGAAAATCATGACCAGGGCGACGCCCTGGACCCAGCCTTTTCCGACCAGGGGTTGTGACGATGGCTGTTGAGCGGATGTCCGTTGAGTGGTCATGTGCGAGGTCTCCCGTCTAGGTGGTGGCTGGTCGTGCCCGCGGTCTCGCATGTCAAACAAACCTGGTTTCGTCCGCACTCAGTATTCGGTTGCTGGTGTCGCGATGGCAACAGTAAATTTCGGCTGGTTAGGGGCCCATAGGGTCAAATGGCACCTATTTCGGGACCAATGCCTCTGGGGGAGAGCGGTTTACGGCGAATATTCTGAGAGTGAACGGGGTGGCCAACACCCGTCCACCGCTCAACGAAGGAAGTCGCGATGAGCAAGGTGTATTCAGTCCCCGCGATTGTCGTTGGAATCGACGGATCTCGGGCGGCGATACACGCGGCGGTATGGGCGATCGACGAGGCGGTCAGCCGCGATATCCCGTTGCGGCTCGTGTACGTCATCGATCCGCGGGATACCTCTGGTGTGCGTGCTGGCGACACCCTGCTCGCCGTCGCGCATGCCGCGTTGGTCGACGCCCATCGCGCCGTCGATGCCGCCGGCGAACCGGTCAAGGTGGAAACAGAGATTCTTTGGGGCAAAACGGTTCTCAAGCTGGTCGAGGAATCGAGGTCGGCGGTCATGATTTGTGTCGGCCAGATCGGGCTCAAGCACGCCTGCCACGGTGGACCGTCGGTTGCGTCCTCATTGGTCCGCTTGGCGCTGTGTCCTGTCGCGATAATCCAACAGTCGGCGAGACCCCGGGTCAGCAGCGTCGTCGTTGAAGTGGACAACGGCACGGTGTTGCGGCACGCGTTCGAGGAAGCGAGACTGCGCCGAGCCACACTTCGGGCGGTGAGGATCTCGAAAAACACCCGCGACGGCACATTCGGAAACCCAACGGCGCATGCGCAATTGGATCGCCGACTCACACGGTGGACACGGTTGTACCCCGACGTCCACGCCGAGCAGGCCGTTGCGGGCGGCAGCGTGGACCGATACCTGCGCGCCCACCCCGAGGCGGGCCGGCTGCTGGTCACCGATTCCTACCGCGCCGAGCATCTGTGCGACGCGGGGCACTCCGTGCTCGCGATTCGCTGCGGCAACCTATAACTCGGGTTCCGGGCCGAACCGGAAATGGCGACCGGTGACTTCGGTCGGCGTGATCCGCACATAATGCGGCTTGACCGTCGCGGTCCACGGCAGTAACTGCGCGCGTTCGGCGTCGTGAATGTCCGCGTCGGTTCTCAACAGCCGCGCGCGACCGCGGACGATGACACTCCAGCCCTCGATCAGGTTGTGGTCGTCCACCTCGAAGACAACCGCGTGGTTCGCCACCGCCGAGAACAATTTGGTGCCCTCGGCGGTCCGGAACAGCACGGTGCGGTCTTGCACGACGAAGTTGACCGGAAAGATCTCGGGCTCACCGGCGAAGTTGGTGACCAGCCGGCCAAGCGCGACACTGCCCAACAGATTCCAGTTCTCGTCTTCGGCAAGCACGCTCACCGGTTCGTCGCGACCCACGACCTCAACGCTACGGAGAATCGATGGGGTTGAGTAGAGCCGTTCGTCCCCGCGACGCAGGTGGAATCGGCGATCAGCCGTGGCTCACCCGAAGCAACTTGGCCAAGCTCGGCAGTTTGACGCGGGGACGCCCGTGCGGCTCCCCGGCGGCCCGCTCATGGGCGTCGATGAGCCCCCAGTGCTCCGAGGTGACCAGTTTGGGCTGGCGCGACGCCAGCCAATCGGCCAGCCGGTCGGCATGGTCTTCCGGGAAATCCGCCAGGCCGCCATCGTCGCCGCGGGCCAGATCGGCGAACAGCGTGTCCACCGTGTCCTGGGAGTCCTTCTTATTGGTGCCGATGACGCCGGTCGGTCCGCGCTTGATCCACCCGACCACGTATTCGTTGCGGCTCCCGTCGATTCGCCCGCCGCTGTTGGGGATCGTCGCGGTCCGTTCGTCAAACGGCAGCCCCGGGGTGGGCACGCCGCGGTAACCGACCGAGCGCACCACCAACTGAACCGGTAGCTCCTCGCGCTCGCCGGTGTCGTTGGCGGACACCCGCCCGTTGGTGTCGGTGGCCAGCTCGTTGCGGCCGAGCACGATCCCTTCCACCCGGTCGTCGCCTTTGATCTCGATCGGCGAGGTCATGAAGCGCAGCACGATCCGGCGGTGTCCCGGGCGCGGGGAGCGTTTCGCGTAATCGCGCAGCACGTTGATGTTCTGCTTGGCCGTCTTGCCGATCGCGGCCGCATCCTCGTCGCTCACACCCTCCAGCTGGGCCGGGTCGACGATCACGTCGACGTTTTCCAGTTCGCCCAGCTCGCGGAGCTCCAGCGTGGTGAAGGCGGTCTGCAGCGGCCCGCGCCGTCCGATGACCACCACTTCGTCGACGCCGCACGGGCGCAACGACTCCAGGGCGTGGTCGGCGATGTCGGTCTGCCCCAGGACGTCGGGGTCGGTGACCAAGATGCGCGCGACGTCGAGCGCGACGTTGCCGTTACCGACGACCACGGCCCGGGCGCCCGACAGGTCGGGCGTGGCCTCCTCGAAGTTCGGATGCGCGTTGTACCAGCCCACGAAATCGACGGCGGCGATGCTGCCCGCCAGCTCCTCGCCGGGGATGTTCAGCGTGCGGTCGGACTGCGCCCCGACCGCATAGACGACGGCGTCGTACTGCTCGGCGAGCTCACTGGCTTGCACGTGTTCGCCGACCGAGATGTTGCCGAAGAACCGGAAGCGCGGGTCCTGGGCCGTCTTCTCGAATTGCTTACTGATCGACTTGATCTTCGGGTGATCGGGCGCGACACCGGAGCGCACCAGCCCCCACGGGGTGGGAAGCATTTCGAGCATGTCAACGGCGACATCGGTGTCTTCCGACGCGTCGGCTGCCTTCAGCAGGGACGACGCGGCGAAGAACCCCGACGGTCCAGAGCCGACGATGGCAACGTGGTACGGGCGCATTCTCGACCTTCTCTTCGGGCCCGGTTCAACGCGCGGAGGCTGTCGCACGCAACGCGGGGCGCACATGATCGTGACTTGACTCTAAACGCATGATCGCTGGTTGTGATTTCAGCACTCGCCGGTGGCTGAGCTGCTCGGAGGGCCCCGGGTAACGTTGTCGGCTGTGGAACCCGACCGTCAAGCCGATATCGCCGCCCTCGACTCCACCCTGACCACGGTGGAGCGGGTGCTCGATGTGGACGGTCTGCGCACCCGCATCGAGAAGCTCGAACACGAGGCGTCCGATCCCCAATTGTGGGACGACCAGGCCCGCGCCCAACGGGTCACCAGTGAGTTATCTCACGCTCAGGGCGAGCTGCGCCGGATCGAGGAGCTGCGGGGGCGCCTGGACGATCTGCCGGTGCTCTACGAGCTGGCGGCCGAGGAAGGCGGGGACGCCGCCAGCAAGATCGACGCGCTGGCCGAGGCCGACGCCGAGCTGAAGGCGCTGCAGGCCGAGATCGAGGCCACCGAGGTGCGCACCCTGCTCTCGGGCGAGTACGACGAGCGCGAGGCGCTGGTCACGATCCGTTCCGGCGCCGGCGGGGTGGACGCCGCCGACTGGGCCGAGATGCTGATGCGGATGTACATCCGGTGGGCCGAGCAGCACAAGTATCCCGTCGAAGTGTTCGACACCTCCTACGCCGAGGAGGCCGGCATCAAGAGCGCGACGTTCGCCGTGCACGCCCCGTTCGCCTATGGCACGCTGTCAGTGGAGCAGGGCACCCATCGGCTGGTGCGAATCAGCCCGTTCGACAACCAGAGCCGGCGTCAGACATCGTTCGCCGAAGTCGAGGTGCTGCCGGTGGTGGAGACCACCGACCACATCGATATTCCGGAAGGCGATGTGCGCGTTGATGTTTACCGCTCGAGTGGCCCGGGCGGCCAATCCGTGAACACCACCGACTCCGCGGTACGTTTAACCCACATCCCAACGGGTATTGTCGTGACCTGCCAGAACGAAAAATCGCAGTTGCAGAACAAGATCTCGGCGATGCGAGTGCTTCAGGCAAAGTTGTTGGAGCGCAAGCGATCCGAAGAACGCGCTGAGCTAGACGCGTTAAAAGGCGAAGGTGGCAGTTCGTGGGGCAACCAGATGCGCTCCTATGTGCTGCAGCCCTATCAGATGGTCAAGGACCTGCGGACCGAGTACGAGGTCGGCAATCCTGCGGCCGTCCTGGATGGAGACATCGACGGATTCCTGGAAGCGGGAATCCGTTGGCGCAACCGAAAAGATGACGAATAACACAAGCGTTCTTGCCGCAGCTATGACGTCAGCGACGCACCGCTGGCACGACTTCTGGCGGGGTGAGATCGGTGAGTGGCTCATCACCAGGGGTCTTCGGATCGTCATGGTGCTGATCGCCGCGGTGCTGGCGGCCCGGTTCGTCAACTGGGTGGCCCAACAGGTGACCCGACAGCTCAACCTGGGCTTCGCCGAAAGCGACGCGCTGGTGCGCTCCGAAGCCTCCAAGCACCGCCAGGCCGTGGCGTCGGTGATCTCCTGGGTGTCGGTCGTCATCATCGGCATCTGGGTCATGATGCAGATCGCCGATGTGCTGCAGTTCTCGGTGGGGGGACTGGTCGCGCCGGCCACGGTGGTTGGTGCCGCGCTGGGTTTCGGGGCGCAGCAGTTGGTGAGGGACCTGCTGTCCGGCTTATTCATCCTGATGGAGAGGCAGTACGGTTTCGGCGACCTGGTCACCCTCACCGTCGTTGCCGCGACGGAGGCCAGCGGCACGGTCGAGAACGTGACGTTACGGGTGACCCGGTTGCGCTCGGCGGACGGCGAAGTGTTGACCATTCCCAATGGGCAGATCGTCAAGGTGGTCAACCTGTCCAAGGATTGGGCGCGCGCGGTGGTGGACATCCCGGTGTCGACCAGCGCCGACCTGAACCGGGTGAACGAGGTTCTGCACCAGGAATGCGGCCGCGCAACGGAAAACCCCGTGCTGGGGGAATTGCTGTTGGATGCACCCACCGTCATGGGCGTGGAAAGCATCGGAGTCGACACCGTCACCCTGCGGCTGGTGGCCCGGACCCTGCCCGGCAAGCAGTTCGAGGTCGGCCGGCAGCTCCGCGTCCTGGTCATTCGGGCGCTGGCCCGCGTCGGCATCGTGACCGCGGCGGACGCGCGGGTGGGGCTCGTCGAGGACCCGTCCGTCCCGGCCGCCCAGGCCGCCGAACAGCCCACCGACGATGAAGTCCAAGCTGCGGGGCAGAAGCGTTGAAGTTCACCCTGAACATCCTCGAAAAGCGCGGCGACGACACGGATGGGGAACATCGCTGGCCGAATTACGTCTTCGGCGGCCGGATGCGCACGTCGACCTTCGTGCTGATCATCGCTTTCTTCGTGGCGTGGTGGGTCTACGACACCTATCGCCCGGAACCGGCGCCCAAACCCCCGGCCCAGCAGGTAGTGCCGCCCGGGTTCGTGCCCGACCCCAACTACACGTGGGTGCCGCGCAGTCGCATCCAGCAGCCGCCGGCCACCGTCACCTATACGCCGACCCCGACGAGCACGCCGCCTCCTCCACCGCCGCCGGTGACGACGACCACAACAACGCCGCCGTTCCAATTGCCGCAGTTGCCGTGCGTGCTCCCGGCGCCGTTCTGCCCGCCCAGCACAACCCCGCCCACGCCGGCGCCGCAGCAACCGCAGCCGGGCCTCGGCCCGGCGCCGACGTCGCCGCCCCCGGCCAGTTGACTTCGCCTGCCAGCGAAAATCACCGCTACACTGGCGTGCCGTGATGATCACCCTGGACCACGTCAGCAAGAAGTACAAAGCGTCGGCGCGCCCGGCGCTGGAGGACGTCAACGTCAAGATCGACAAGGGTGAATTCGTCTTCCTGATCGGCCCTTCAGGCTCGGGCAAATCGACGTTCATGCGGCTGCTGCTGGGCGCCGAAACCCCGTCAGCCGGAGACGTCCGGGTGTCAAAATTCCACGTCAACAAGCTGCGCGGGCGTCACATTCCGCGGTTGCGCCAGGTCATCGGCAGTGTTTTCCAGGACTTTCGCCTGCTGCAGCAAAAGACGGTCTACGAGAACGTCGCCTTCGCCCTGGAAGTGATCGGCAAACGGACCGACGCGATCAACCGGGTGGTGCCCGACGTGCTGGAAACCGTCGGCTTGTCCGGCAAAGCCAATCGGCTGCCACACGAGTTGTCCGGTGGTGAGCAGCAGCGGGTGGCGATAGCCCGCGCGTTCGTCAACCGGCCGCTGGTACTGCTGGCAGACGAGCCGACGGGCAACCTCGACCCAGATACCAGTAAGGACATCATGGATTTGTTGGAGCGGATCAACCGCACGGGGACGACGGTGCTGATGGCCACGCACGACCACCACATCGTCGACTCGATGCGCCAGCGGGTCGTCGAGCTGTCGTTGGGCAGGCTGGTTCGCGACGAGCAGCGCGGCATCTACGGGATGGACCGCTAAGTGCGCTTCGGCTTCCTGCTCAACGAGGTCCTGACCGGACTTCGCCGCAACGTCACGATGACGGCTGCGATGATCCTGACGACCGCGATCTCGATCGGGCTGTTCGGCGGTGGGCTGCTGGTGGTCCGGCTGGCCGACAATTCCCGGGAGATCTATCTCGACCGCGTCGAGACGCAGGTGTTCCTCACCGACGACATCTCCGCCAACGACGCAACGTGCGCGTCCGCGCCGTGTAAGGCGCTGCGCGACAAGGTCGATGCGCGGCAAGACGTCAAATCGGTGCGGTTCGTCAACCGGCAGGACGCCTACAACGACGCCATCAAGAAGTTCCCGGAGTTCAAGGATGTGGCGGGTAAGGACTCGTTTCCCGCGTCGTTCATCGTCAAACTGAACAACCCCGAACAGCACGCGGAATTCGATGCCGCGATGCAGGGTCAGCCCGGGGTGCGAAGCATCCTCAACGAGAAAGATCTCATCGACCGGCTGTTCGCGGTGTTGGACGGCTTGCGGGATGCCGCGTTCGCCGTCGCGCTGGTGCAGGCCGTCGGGGCGATCCTGTTGATTGCCAACATGGTGCAGGTCGCGGCGTACACGCGACGCACCGAGATCGGGATCATGCGGCTGGTGGGTGCCAGCCGGTGGTACACCCAGCTACCCTTCCTGGTGGAGGCGATGCTCGCCGCGTCCATCGGTGTCGCCATCGCCGTCATCGGTCTGATTTTGGTGAGGGCATTGTTCCTGGACAACGCGCTGAGCCAGTTCTACCAAGCTCACCTGATCGCCAAGGTCGACTACGCCGACATCCTCTATATCACGCCGTGGCTGTTTCTGCTCGGCGTGTCGATGGCGGCACTGACGGCATACGCGACCTTGCGCCTCTATATCCGGCGATAGCTGTGGCCAAGGGTTCCGGCCGGGCCAAAGCGGCGGGCGGCAAAGGTGGCAGCAAACAGGTTATTGCCACCAATCGCAAAGCGCGGCACAACTATTCGATCATCGAATCGTTCGAGGCCGGAGTGGCGTTGCAAGGCACCGAGGTCAAGAGCCTGCGCGAAGGTCAAGCATCGTTAGCAGACGCGTTCGCAACCATCGACGACGGCGAAGTCTGGTTGCGTAACTTGTACATTGCGGAGTATCAGCACGGTAGCTGGACCAATCATGACCCGCGGCGCAACCGAAAGTTGTTGTTACATCGGCAAGAAATCGACAGGCTGGTCGGCAAGATTCGAGATGGTAACCTCGCCTTGATGCCGCTGTCTCTGTATTTCTCCGAGGGCAAGGTCAAGGTCGAATTGGCTCTTGCGCGCGGCAAAAGGGCTTACGACAAGCGCCAGGACATGGCGCAGCGCGACGCACAGCGCGAAGTGGTCCGTGCACTGGGGCGTCGAGCAAAGGGCATGACCTGATCGGGGCCGCTTACGCCCAGCTGTCGGCCGTTACTTACGGTGTCAGCGATTTTGTGGGCGGAGTCGCGGCCCGGCGGGTGGCCGCGCTGCGCGTCATGCTCGTCGCCTACCCCATCGAGACGCTCCTGTTGGTCGTCATGGCCGCCTTCGTCGGTGGCCCGATTCATGCCGGTGCGGTCTTGTGGGGCTGCCTCTATGGCATCGGCATGGCCTTCGGCATGTGGGCGTTCTTTGCGGCGCTGGGTTCCGGACCGATTTCGGTCGTCTCACCGTTGGCGGCCGTCCTGAACGCCGCGGTGCCCGTGGCGGTCGGTATGGCGTTGGGGGAGCGGCCGGGGCACGCGGCCCTGGTGGGTGTCGCCCTGGCCCTGGCGGCGGTGATGCTGGTCAGCCGCGAGGCCCCCGTGGAGGGATCGCCGTACCGATTCACCCCAAAAGTGGCCTGGCTCACGGTCGTTGCCGGCTCGGCGATGGGTCTGAACCTGGTGTTCCTGCATCAGGCTCCGCATGTCAGCAAGCTCTGGCCCCTGGTCTTCGCCCGGGTGGCGGCCAGCCTGGTGGTGTTCGCCATGGCCGGAACAAGCCAGAACCTGAAGGTGCCCCGCGGGCGGCCGTTACATTTGGCGGTGGCGGTGGCCGTGCTGGACATCTTCGCCAACATCACCATGCTGGTGGCCCTGCACACTTGGCTGCTGTCGTTGGCCAGCATCTTGATCTCGCTCTATCCGGCCGCGACGGTGGTGCTGGCGGTGGTCGTGCTGCGCGAGCGGGTGACCCGTTTGCAGGGGATCGGCATGGTGCTCGCCATGGGATCCGTGGCGATGATCGCCTCGGCCTGACGCGGCCTTCTGTCGAGCGCGCAGCCGATCGGCCTACGATCCTGACCATGGCCGATCGCCGCGTCACCAAGCTCGACAAGTCCGCCGTCCTCTCCGGTCTCTTCGCCGTCTGGGACGACATCGACGCGCTGTTGGCCGGATTGTCCGAGACGCAATGGCGGGCCGCGAGTCCGCTGCCGGGCTGGGATGTCAAAGCCCTGGTGTCGCACATGATCGGCACCGAGTCCTTCCTCGCCGGCATCGCCGCACCCCAGCCCGATATCGACGTCTCCGCGCTCGAGCACGTGCGCAACGACATCGGAGCGATGAACGAGTGCTGGGTTCGCCATCTGGGCGCGCACGCCGATGCCGACGTGTTGGAAAGCTTCAGGGCGATCACCAACGATCGGCGCACGGCTTTGACGAACCTGTCCGACGAGGAGTGGGACGCGGTGACGCCGACTCCCACGGGCCCGGACACCTACGGCCGTTTCATGCGGATCCGGGTGTTCGACTGCTGGATGCACGAGCAAGACATCCGCGTGGCGCTTGGGCGCCCACCGTCCGATGACGAGCTCGCCCGTCCCGCGGCGTCGCTTGCCGTCGACGAAATGGGCGCCACGATGGGCTACGTCGTGGGAAGGCTGGCCAGGGCCCCCGAGGGGTCACGCGTCCAGTTCGAGCTGACCGGCCCGCTGGCCCGCACCATCCGGGTGAGCGTCGACGGCCGCGCCGCGGTGGTCGACGACTTCGCCGGGCGGGAGCCCACCGCGACGATCCGGCTGGACGGGCTGCAGTTCACCAGGCTCGCCGGCGGCCGGCCGATGTGCCCCGCGCGTCGTCAGGACGTCGAGCTCGGCGGCGACAAAGAGGTGGCCGCTCAGATCGTCGAGCACCTGAACTTCGTGATCTGATCGCTTTTCGTCGCCTTTTCGCGCCTTTCGCGCCACTCACTCTCGCGCGAACGTCGGGTTGTTGCGCTGATATCGGGGGCGGATTCAAGGGGTTTTCCGCGCAACGAGTCGACGCTCGCCCTGCGCTGGAAGATAATCCCGTTGCCGCTGGTTGATAGGCAGGTACCATTGATATTCCTGCCGAAAGTCGGCGGGGTGCGAGGGGCTGAAAGGTTTCGACTTCGCGCATCGAATCAAGGGAAGCGTGCCGGTGCAGGCAACTGACCACCGTAAGCGTCGTTGCAAACAGATAAGCGCCGATTCACATCAGCGCGACTACGCTCTCGCTGCCTAAGCGACAGCTAGTCCGTCAGACCGGGAACGCCCTCGACCCGGAGCCTGGCGTCAGCTAGAGGGATCCACTGATGAGTTCGGTCGCGGGACTTATCGGGACACCAACAGCGACTGGGATCGTCATCCTGGCTTGTTCGCGTGACCGGGAGATCCGAGTAGAGGCATAGCGAACTGCGCACGGAGAAGTCTTGAGGGAATGCCGTAGGACCCGGGTTCGATTCCCGGCAGCTCCACTGAAAAAGGCCCTGGTATGCGGGGGCTGAAATGCTCACGGCTGATGAAGGCTACGAGGCCTCGTCTTCGGCGGGGGAGTCGTCGCCTTTGGCGAGGTGGCGCAGGACTCGTTCGTTGAGGGCGGCGAGCATGTCAAGCTCAGCCGGGGTGAGCAGGTCGATGAAGTTCCGGCGGACGTCCTCCACGTGCCTGGGCGCCGCCTTCTCGATGGCGGCGCGGCCCGCCGGCAGCAGACAGACCATCGTGCTGCGGGCGTCGTCGGGGTTGGGCTCGCGGCCGATCAGCCCGCCCTTCTGCATGCGCCGCACCTGGTGGGAGACACGGCTCTTCTCCCAGCCCAGCGTGTTGCACAGGTCGCGGGCGGGCATGCGGTCCCCGTCATGGCCCGAGAGCACCGCCAGGATCTCGTAGTCGGCCCCGGACAGGCCGGATCCCTGCAGGCCCCGGTTCAGGTGCACGTCGAGCCGATGATGCGCGTGCTGGAAGGCCCGCCAGGCGCGGTCTTCGCGAGGGTTCAGCCAGTTCGGTTCCATCTCCCCCATGCTACCCGATTGGTTGACGCATCAACAAATTCGGATTAAGGTAGATACGTCAACCTTTTCGACATCATCTCCAAGATTGGACACCCTCATGAGCAGCATCAGCATCATCGGCACCGGGAACATGGCCCGCGCCATCGGCGCGCTGGCGGTAGCGGGCGGCAACACCGTCGAGGTCATCGGCCGCGATCAGTCCAAGGCCGCTGACCTGGCCAAGGCTCTCGGCGGCAGCGCGACGACGGGAGAGTTCGGCGCCGTCCCGGCCGGGGACATCGTCATCGTGGCCCTGCTGTACGCCAATGTCGTTCCGGTCGTCACCCAGTACGGCGACGCCCTCGCGGGCAAGGTCATCGTCGACATCAGCAACCCCTTCAATTCCGCGGCCGACGGGCTGGCCATCCCCGATGGCACCTCGATCGCGCAGGAAGTCGCCAAGGCCGCCCCGGCCAGTGCCAGCGTGGTGAAGGCATTCAACACGATTTTCGGTGTTGTCCTCGCCCAGGGCCGGCCGCTCGACGTCTTCATCGCCGGCGACGACGCGCGCGCCAAGGCGGGCGTGGGGGAGTTCATCGAGAGCCTCGAGCTGCGCCCGCTGGACGTCGGCGGCTTGAACATGGCGCACTGGCTGGAAGGAACGGGCGTGGTCGTGATGGGCCTCGCCCGTCACGGGGTGGGGAATTTCGACTTCGCCCTCGGCGCCACCGTTCCCGGCTGAGCCGTACCGCCGAACGAACAGGGGCGCCCGCGCCCTGCCAATGGTTGATAAATCACCGAAAGGATTCTCACGATGAAGCTTGGTTTCGCAATTCCCATAGTCGGGCCCGCTATCAGCAGCGCCGCTGGTCTGAGCGCGTTCTGCCGCGGACTCGAGGACCTTGGCTACGACACGCTGTGGGTCGGGGATCGCCTGGTCACGCCGGTCGATATGCATAGCACCTATCCGGGTAAAGAGCAGCCGTACCCGCCGCAGATGACCCGCTACCTCGATCCGGTGCTGCTGTGGACGGTCGCCGCGACAGCGACCAGCCGGGTGCGGCTGAACTCCAGCACGCTCAGCACGTTCTACTACGAGCCGCCGCACCTGGCCCGGCTGCTGACCACGCTCGACGTGCTCAGCGGCGGCCGCCTTGATGTTGGCGTGGGAATCGGGTGGATGAAGGACGAACACGACATCGCCCGCGGCGCGGACTGGCGCCGGCGCGGGAAGATGCTCGATGACCTGTTGGCCTTCCTGCACGAGTGGTGGACGACCACCCCGGTGTCCTGGGAGAGCGAGTTCTTCTCGCTGCCGCCGGTCCATGCCGACCTGCGCCCGGTCCAGGCCGGCGGTCCGCCCATCTGGATCGGCGGTGTCAGCGAGGCCGCGATGCGCCGGGTCGGCCGCAGCGGCATCGGCTGGCTTGGGGTCGAGGGGCTACAGGACGAGGTCACCGACCACTTGTGGTCGATTGCGCGCGGTGCGGCGCAGGACGCCGGCCGCGACCCTGACGCGTTGAAGACGGCCATGCGGATCAACCTCGAACCGGGTACGTCGGTTGACTCGGTTGCCGACAAGCTCGAGCGCTTCGCCGGGTCCGGTGTTGATGAGGCGATCGTGGATGCCTTCGCAATGTTCCCCAGCCTTGACCAGTTGCTTGACTTCGCGGGTCAGGTAATCGCCCGACGGGGTGATCATGGGAAAGCTTGACGGCAAGGTAGCGGTGATCACGGGTGGATCAAGCGGTATGGCGCTGGCCGGTGCCAAGTTGTTCGTTGACGAAGGAGCTCATGTTTTCATCTCGGGTCGGCGGCAGGAAGCTCTGGATGAAGCCGTCAGGCTGATCGGCCGGAACGTGACCGGCGTGCAGGCTGATTCGGCCAACCTGGACGATCTGGACCGGTTGTTCGACGCGGTCAGGCGGGAAAAGGGCGCCGTCGACGTGTTGTGGACGAGTGCCGGGATGGGCGAGGAGCGCAAGCTCGGCGAGATCACGCAGCAGCACTTCGATGCCACTTTCGGGCTGAACGCGCGCGGCACGCTGTTTACGGTGCAGAAGGCGTTGCCACTGTTCAACGACGGTGGCTCGATCTTCATGACCGGGTCAATCGCGTCGGTTAGGGGCTTTCCTTTCTGGAGTGTGTACGCGGCGAGCAAGGCTGTACTGCATGCCTACGCTCGCGTGTGGTTGTCCGAGTTGAAGGACAGGAGGATCCGGGTCAACGTGCTGACCCCTGGCCAGGTCGCCACGCCGATACAGGAGCAGTTGTTCGACGAGGACGCGAAGGCGCAGTTTGAGGCATTGATCCCGCGGGGAAAGATGGGCGGTCCTGGGGAGATTGCGACGGTCGCACTGTTCCTCGCCTCGGACGACTCAAGCTATGTCAATGGTATGGAGTTGATTGTCGACGGCGGCACCACGGCAGTCTGACTACCCACCAAGCCTGAGCGGAGGGCATGCCTGCGCGGAGGAATGGACTTCACGGCCCCGGATCATGGCCCAGGTGGGCGGATGTTTGACGCGATATTTGAGAATCGGCCGTCCGATCGGTGCTGCACGACCACTAGGTATGGCTGAGAAGAGCCGCATGACGGCACCCGAGACGTGACGCCGACCCGACCGCCCTGGGCGAATTAAACCCCTGCGCCGCTAGCTCTTCCAGACGATCTTGTCGACGCCGGCGGCATCGCGGTAGACAACGCTGTCCGGGGCCGTGCCGCCTCGAACATCGAAGTAGAGCCGCCCGGTTGCCTGGGTGCTCGGTGCGATCGGCTGGTTAGGGAGGCCGTCCACTTCGTGCCCTTTCATCACCGCGTAGGTCGAGCTGTTAACGGCGCGCGCGTTGAAGTCGGCGATGACCGGAGTCGGGGAACCGCTGACGCTCCTGGCCGTCACATCGGAGTACCAGATGCCGTCATTGTGGCCGCTGGGCTGCAGGTTGTTCACGGTGTAGTCGATGGCGGCGTTTGCGCTGGACACCTCGGCAGATTGACCAAACGCTACGACTTGCGGGTCCGCCCACGCCGGTGTCGCCATCATGATTCCCGCCGTCGCGATGCCGGCGGCGACTGTCGTCGTCTTTATGGCGACCTTGGAGAGCATCATGCCAACTCCTTCCCTAGGTTGCTGTGGTCAAGAAGCGGTAGCCGCTTGATTGGCCACCGCTGGTGCGTATCCCGACTCGGGATTTCAAACCTGCTCAGCGCATCGCATGTCGACTGGCAATACGACAGGCTTTTCATGGCCGGCCGTCAGATCCCCGCTGACTCTTCGGCTGCAAGACCACGATCGGGATGGGTCGCGACGTCCGCTTCTGATACTCGACGTAGCGGTTTTGGTTGTTCTTGTTGACGATCTCCCACAGTCGCGAGTAGTCGGGGTCCTCGGGCCGCACCGGTCGGGCGGTGACAGCGAAACGCCTTGGGCCGACGTTGATCTCGACGTCGGGGTTGGCCTTCAGGTTGTGGTACCAGCCGGGGGCTTCGGGCGCGCCGCCCTTGGAGGCGACGACCAGATAGTTGTCGCCGTCGCGGGCGTAGGTCAGCGACGCCGTGCGGTGTTTGCCGGTTTTCGCGCCGACGGTATGCAGTAGCAGGCTCGGTATCCACAGCGCGCGGTGACCGATCCAGCCGTTCGTCTTCCGATACACCGTGTCGTGCACCCGCAGCAGCTGTGGGAGCACCTTTTCCTCCACGAAACTCATAGCTGCCAGTCTCGCCCGGCAGCGCCGGTCTTCTCTAGTGCCTGCGGCGAAGTAGCTGCTCGTGAAGCCCTCAAAACCCGAATACAAAACGGGTGCCGTCAGGATTGACGCGCCACAATCACCGGGATTTTGGCCCTCTTGACCACCGCCGCACCGACCGATCCCAGCAACATCCCCCTGATCCGGCTGCAGCCGTGGCTACCGACCACGAGCAGTTGCGCCCCTTCGGAGGCCGCGATCAGCCAATGTGCCGGATCACCAATTTCGATTCTGCGATGGACGCCGACGTCGGGATAGCGTTCGTGCCAACCCGCCAGCCGTTCAGCGAGCGCCTCCTCCTCCTCGGATAGCTGAGCGTCCCATTTGGAGTCTTGGAGCAACCCCCTGGAGTCCGAAACCCGGGGATCATTCCAGGCGTGCAGAGCCATGAGACCGACGCCTCGTCGGAAGGCTTCTTCGAAAGCAATCGCAGTCGCCGCTTCGGATGCCGGTGAGCCGTCGATGCCCACCAGCACCGGCGCCCGCTCGACATTGCCGATCATGGCTTCGTCATCGTGGATCACTGCGACCGGGCAATGCGCGTGGTAGACCAATGCCGAACTCACCGAGCCCGAGAAGCTGCGGGCCAACGCGCCGCCCCACCCCCGGCGGCTGACAACGACCATCTCCACCTCGGTGGAGATGCCGACGAGCGTCGGGACGGTGGCCGAATGAAAAACCTTGCTATCGATCAGAACTGGACCGCACTCACCGGTGCTCTGCTCGGCGACTTTGATCGCCGAGGAGACGAAATCGCGTGCCCGCTGTTCCTGCCATTGCCTGAAGCCAGCCGGCGCGGTGACCCCGAGCCACTCCGGCAAGGGGGCGTCGACGACATGGACCAGAGTCAACGGCACATTGCGTAGCGCTGCATCACGGGCCGCCCACCGGACGGCGCCCAGTGCCGCCGTTGAGCCGTCGACGCCTACCAAGATTGTGCCACGGGGTGGTTGCCACATTTTGGAGTCCGCTTCCGGTCGGCTATTGACCCACAGGCAGGATCACTCAGGCAGGCCGTGATGGTCAGGGCCGAAGAGATGCAAGCCCAAGGACCAAAGGCACCGATTGAATCCCCCACCGGACCGCGGCCGATCCATCGCCAAGCGATCCTCGCCGGAACCGTTCAGCCGTGAGTTCATGTTCGCTACGCTTGACTGGATTCGTCAGTTGCCTGGGAAGTTGAGGCCACGAAATGGCTGAAAGACCCAAGGTTCGCGCCCGGGCGCCGGGGCCGAGCGACCTCGTCGCGGAGTTGGCTGCCGCCGGATTCGACAACGCGCGCCAGATCGCCCGAGGCGCCGCGGGGGTCGTCTATTGCTGTCGCGAGACTGCGCTAGGGCGAAACGTCGCTATCAAAGTGTTGCCGACGTTTATCGACGACGAGAGCCGCGAACGATTTCTCCGCGAGGGCTACGCCATGGGCGGGCTCTCGGGGCATCCGAACATCGTCAACATTCTGCGCGTCGGCGTCACCCCGGGGGGCAAGCCCTACATCGTGATGTCGTACTGCGCCGCCGGTTCCCTGGGCCTACGGGTGCAGCGAGAGGGGCCGATCGCCTGGCCCGAAGCCATGCGTATCGGTGTGAAATTGTGCGGGGCGCTCGAAACCGCCCACCTCACCGGCACTTTGCACCGCGATATCAAGCCCGCGAACGTTCTCGTCAACGATTACGGTGAACCGCAACTCACCGACTTCGGAACGGCGCACGTCGCCGGGGGCTATGAGACGGCGGCCGGGTTATTCTCTGGCACAGTCGATTTCCTCGCACCCGAGGTGATGACCGGCGATCCGGCGACGGTCGAGACCGACGTCTACTCTCTCGGCGCCACGCTCTACGCGCTCGTTGCCGGCGACGCTGCATACGAGCGCCGCAGTGGCGAAGACCTTCTTGCGCAGTACACACGGATCAGAAGCACGCGGGTCCCGGACTTGCGTCCCAACGGGATCCCGGATGCGGTGTGTTCGGCGATCGAGAAGGCGATGCTGTTCGATCCGGCGCAACGGCCGACCTCGGCGGCGGAGTTCGGCCGCGGATTGCAGGAGAGCCTGCGCCGCAACGGCTTAAAGCCCGATTCGATGGCGATC
The DNA here is from genome assembly GCF_004298145.1 of Mycobacterium sp. GTDB lineage: Bacteria > Actinomycetota > Actinomycetes > Mycobacteriales > Mycobacteriaceae > Mycobacterium. The sequence goes on along the minus strand of NZ_SCRH01000029.1, from coordinate 25,762 downwards.
ACCGCCGTCGGGACCGGTTCGGGCCGCGCGGTGCGCCCGCCGGCGGGCATGCCCGGCGAGAAGACGTACACGCCGGCGCCCAGACCGCCACGGATCGCCAGACCGGGCGAACGGATTTCAGGCGCGGACAGCGCCACCTCTTTGATCAATCCCCTCAGCGATTCCAGGACAACGACGACACCGGTCCCGCCGTCGCGGCCTGCCGGTCGAGCGCCGGCCGTCGCCCGCGGCCACTACGGCGTCGGCGTGCAGGGGCGAGTTCCGGCTACTCCCAACACGTCTGAGCCCACCCAGGCGATCCCCGAACAGACAAGCGTCACCGACGCGATCGCGCCACCGAGTTCTCCCGATCGACCTCCGGCCACACCGCGGGGACTCGCGACCGGGGCGGTGGCGTGGTTCAAGCCGCCGGGGGCGAAGCGAAAGCGCATGATGGCGGCGTTGATCGCCGTGGGGATCGTGGTGGCGGCGCTGGTGCTGGGCAGCGGTCTCTACGTCCTACTGACGCACGGCGACCACCGCACGGTCGCCGCGGGTCAATCCAATACCCCGGCGCAGGCCAAGTGGCAGCCGATCACGAATGCGCGCATTGCGCGCGACGCGGCCGCAACCACGCAGGCCGACGGCACGATCTGGATCTTCGGCGGAATCGGAAGCGACCACGCCGTCGTCGCAAATCACGAGGGCTATGACCCCGTTATCGACAGCTGGAAGAGCGGCGACGATCTCCCGGTTCCGGTTCACCAGGCCATGGCCGTGACGTGGCAGGGAAACCCGATTGTGCTCGGCGGCCGGCGCGGCGCGGGCGCGCAAAAGGTTGCCAGCGACCAGGTTTGGCGGGTGGTCAACAGTCACTGGGTGGAACTGCCGCACATGTTGCAGCCACGCGCGGGCGCGGCGGCGGCCGTGGTGGGCGACCGCATCATCGTCACCGGCGGTGTCGCCGCGAACGGCGCACTGCTGGACTCCACGGAGATCTTCGACGGCAATACCTGGACCCTTGGCGCCCCCATCCCGACCCCGCGGCAGCTGCTGGCCGCGGCGTCGGACGGAAAACTGGTGTACACGATCGGCGGAACCAACGGGAACGCCGACCTGGCGGCGGTCGAGGCGTATGACCCTGCCGCGAGGACCTGGACGAAAATGCCCGACCTTCCCCAACCACGCAGTGACCTCGGCGTGGCGATCGCCGATCGGCGCCTGGTCGCCGCCGGGGGCCAGTCGGCGGGGCAAGTCCTCAAGAGCGTGGCGGTGCTCGATCTGGCAACGAAGACGTGGGCGGGCTTGCCGGACATGGGAACTGCGCGCCACGGGATGGCGGTCGACGCGGTGGGGAAATCGGTCTACGCGATCGGCGGGTCGACGGCTGTGGGGGACGGCCAGGTGACCGCGACGGCGGAAGCGTTGCAGCTACCGGCGCGCCTAACGCAGCCGGCCGCGCAGTGGCGTTCCCTACCGGACGCACCGACACCCAGGCTGATGATGTCGTGGGCCGTGCTGGGCGACAAGATCTGGATCATGGGCGGCCTGCGCGATGGAGCCGCACTCCAGACCGTCGAGAGCTATGACCCGCGCACCGGCGCTTGGCAACCACAACCTCCGCTGCCCATCCCGCTGCACCACGCCGCGGCGGCCACCTATCGCGGCGAGGCGGTGGTGCTCGGCGGTGCCAGCAGCGACCTCACGCAGGCGTCCACCAAGGTGTTCGCGTTGCGTGGCGGCAATTGGGTGGAGCTGGCCAGCCTCACCCACGCCCGGGCGGCACCGGCGGCGACGGTGGTCGGTGACAAACTCGTCGTCGCCGGCGGACAGAACGCCAAGCAGCTCGTCCCGCAGACCGAGGTCTTCGACGGCAGCTCGTGGCGCGACGCGGACAACATGCCGACCCCGCGCGAACACCTGGCCGCGGTGTCCGACGGCACCTACATGTACGCGATCGGCGGCAGGTTCCTGTCCGCCGACAAGAACTCCGCGGCGTTTGAACGGTTCGACCCCCAAACCGGGACCTGGACCAAGTTGGTGGACATGCCGACCCCGCGCGGAAGCTACGGCGCCACGTTCATCGATGGCCGAATCGTGGCGGTCGGTGGCGAGGAACCGACGCGGGTTTTGGGAGTGGCCGAAATGTACGGCATCGCCGATGGCAAGTGGACCACGCTGCCCCCGCTGCCGACTCCGCGTCACGCCGAGGCGGTCGCGACGGTCGGCAACACCGTGTACTGCATCGGTGGCGCAAACCGGCCCACCCATGAAGGCCCCGTCGCGACGGTCGAGGCCCTGGACTTCCTGTAGCGACGGATCAATGGCGCTTGAGCCGGCTGCGCCACCCCACGATCCCGGCGTACACGACCGTCAGCAACACCAGCATTCCCACGTCGAACAGCCACGTCCCAGCCGTGTGTTTGAAGTGGCGGTCTTTCGGGGCGAGCGCCCCGGGCTCGATCGTCCACAAGTCGACCGTCGAGGCCTGCGCCGCGTACCCCCAGCGCGACGGCACCGCCCAGGACATCTGGTCGAGGCCGATCCGGTTGGTGACCGGGACCATCCCGCCGCACAGGACCAGCTGCAACATGAGGGACACGACCAGGAGCGGCATGATCTGCTCATTCGACCGCGCCAGGGACGACAGGACCAGGCCGACCATCGCCCCGGCCACGCACATCGCGGCGGTGGCGACGTACAGCTCGAGCGTGGCACTGCCGAGGAGCAGGGCCGGCCGGGTCGGCGCTCCTTTACCCAGGATGGTGATGGTGGTCGCGATCGCCGACTGAACGGTGGCGAACACGAAGAAGACGGCCATCTTCCCGAGCAGGTAGGCCTTGGTCGACAGGCCGACCGCCTGTTCGCGGCGGAAGATGGGGCGCTCGCCGATGAGATCGCGGATCGTCAGGGCGGTGCCCATGAAGACGGCAGCCATGGTGAGCAACATCAATACCGATCCGGGTTCGTCGGACCCGTCGCCGTTCGGATCGGCCACGCGGAATCCCGTCGAGCCGGGAACGGTGAGCGCCAGCGCGCCCATCACAAACGGCAGCACCGCCAGGAATATGAAGTAGGCGCGGTCGGCGACGATCAGCCGGACCTGGCGGCGCGCGATCGTCAAGAATTGCCGCCAGGTGCTGGAGCGTGCCGGGGCACCAAGATCGGCGGGCTTCTCCGAGTCGGGTACGGGGGGCGGTGGTTTGGCTTGCGCGAGAAAGCGACGGTTGGCTTCGTCGGGGTCCGCACCCACCATCCCGAAGATCTTGGCCCAGTTGGTGGTTCCCATGGTCGCCTCGATGGCGTCGGGCGGGCCGCAGTATGCGGTCTTGCCGCCCGGGGCCATCAGCAGCACCTGATCGCAGAGATCGAGGTAGCTCAGCGAGTGCGTCACCACCAGCACGACGCGACCGGCGTCGGCCAGCTGCCGCAGCATCGTCATGACCTGCAGATCCAGCGCGGGATCCAGGCCGGAGGTGGGCTCGTCGAGGATCAGCAGCGACGGCCCGGTCAACAGTTCGAGTGCCACCGAGGCGCGTTTGCGCTGTCCGCCGGACAGCTTGTCCACCCGCGTGTCGGCGTGCTTGGTCAGCCCGAGTTCCTCGATGACCTGCGCGACGACCTGCGCGCGGTCCTCCTTGCTGGTGTCGGTCGGCAGCCGCAACTCGGCCGCGTAGTTCAGCGCCTGGGTCACCGTCAGCTGGCGGTGCACGACGTCGTCTTGGGGCACCATCCCGATCCGGCTGCGCAACGACGCGAACTGGGCGTGAATGTCGTGCCCCTCGAACGTGATCGCGCCGGAGCTGGGACAGGTGGCTCCGGCGATCAGCCGGGACAACGTGCTTTTGCCCGCGCCTGACCCGCCGATGAGCGCGGTCAGCGTCCCGGGCCTGGCGGTCAATGAGACCTTGTGGATCAGGCGCTTGTTGTCGACTTGAAAGCCGACCTCCCGCACCTCGAGTCCGCCGCTGCGGGTAGCCGCTTCGGCGCGGCGCAGCAGGATTTCACCGTTGAAAACCAGGTCGACGTTGCCGATCGTGACCACGTCACCCTCGGTCAGCGGCGCCGACAGGATTCGGGTGCCGTTGACGAAAGTCCCGTTGATGCTGTGCGCGTCGTGGATCTCCATGCCGGTGGGGGTGGGGACTAAGTAGGCGTGATGGCGCGACGCCAAGACGTCCGCGATGACCACGTCGCTGTCTTCCGCGCGACCGATGACCGCGGCCCCCGCGGGGGGCGCCCCCAGCTTCGATCGTGAGCGCTGCACCGCGCGCCGCAGGTTGGTGCTGTCCAACCCCGAGGCTTCGAGGGTTTCTGCCCCTATTTCGGTGAGCGGCTGCCGCCCCGGCGGTTGCGGCGGGCCGGCCGGCTGCGGAACCGGGTAGGCAGCGCCCGGCGGCACCGATTGGCTCGGATAGTTGATACCGCGGCGCGGCCCGCTGTTCCGATACGACGTCGGTCGCGGCTGGCCGGCCGGGGGATGGTGGGCCGGGTCCGATTGCGGTCTCGCCGTGCGGCCCCCCGGGCCGCCGCCTTGCGGTGCGGGCCCCGTCCGAGACGGCGTCGGGCCACCGGGCGGCGTGATCACCGGGACCGCCTCCACCGTTGGGGGAAGCTGGCCGACCGTCCCCTGGTGACGTCCGATCTCGAAGGTCAAGCGCGGCCCGTCGGGCGTTCCCATGTTGATGCCCTGGCGATCGTGGATGTCGATCCCGCGCACCCGCTGGCCGTTGACGAAAATCCCAGTGGGCGAACCGTTGTCGATCGCTATCCATTTGCCCCGATCGAAACGCAGCAGCAGGTGCGCGCGGGCGATCAGCGGATGGGCGACGCGCATGTCGGCGCGGAGGTCACTTCCAACGACCACATCACGGCCCGGCGCGAAGCTGCGCTGTGACCAGTCCGATTGAACCGTCAGCACGGGCGGTGCGGGCCTGCTCATCACATAAGTATTGGACGCGCCGCAAACACGCGCTCACTATTTCGCTTTATATGTGAAGATGATCGGTTTCGCCGCCCGACCGCTCAGAGCGGGCGGCGGAGAACCTCAGCTTCGCGCCGTGTTCTCGGTGATGATGTCGCACGCCGTCTCGTAAAACGCGCTGATCAACGTGGAGAACGAAAGCTGGAAGGGATGAATCATGTACACGTCCAGCTGCTCCAGGTGCCAGTCCGGCAGCACCGGCACGATGCTGCCTTCCCGCAATTCGGTTGTGACGATGATCTGGTTGGGCATCGCACCGATACCGAGTCCGTGCAGGATGTACTGCTTGCACACCTGAAAGTTGTTGGCGCGCCCCCGAACCATCGGCGAGATTTCATGGCGCCGCTTGTTCTTTGCGACGGTGAGCTTGCGCGGTCCATCGCCGACTCCGCAGTCGATGAACGGCAAGGTATCCAACTGTGTCGGGGAGGTGATGGGCTCGGGTAGCTGGCGGATGAAGTCGGGCGATGCGCAGAGGAAGAGCTCGAGACTGAAGACCTTTCGTGCGATCAGTGTCGAGTCTTGCAGAGGCCCCGTGCCGAAAACCACGTCGAACCCGTCGTGGACGGGATGAACGACGTTGTCCACCAAACGGATATCCAGCCGCGAGTGCGGGTAACGCTGCAAGAATTTGGCGCCGACGCGCGACGCGTAGTCGATGCCGACAAAGACGGGGATGGCAACGCGCAACTCACCTTGTGGTTCCAGCTTGCTGCCTTCCACCAGGGCCCGTACTCCGTTGGCCTCGGCCAGGATATTCACGCCGTGGCTGTAGATCTTCTCGCCCAGATCCGTGACGGTGAGCTGATGGGTGTTCTTGCGCAGCAGCTTGATGCCCAGGTCCGATTCGAGCTTGCTGAGCTTGCGGCTGACGGTTGATTTCGGCATGCCGAGCAGCGCCGCCGCCTTCGACAGGCTGCGGCACTCGACGACCTTGCCGAATACCAGCAGGGCATCGAGGTCGAACGGCAGGTTTTGCTCCACGTGGCGTTCCAAAATTGCAACAGGGTGTTGCAATTGAAGGCCTATTTGCGCATTTGGTCAAGTGCTACCTTCGGCCGAGAGGCGGAGGAGGGCCCGATGAGTCAGGACGTCTTGGTGACTAAGCCGTCAAGCGGGCACTGGACGGATGCCTATCCCGAATTGGGCCGCGGCCCAGTGTCACTCGAGGACTGCGTCTCAAAAGAGTTCTACGAGAAAGAACGCGAGCACGTCTTCAAGAAGACCTGGCTCTACGTCGGACGGGTTGAGCGAGTACCGAAGTCGGGTAGCTACTTCACCCGCGAGCTGAGGTTCCTCGATACGTCGATCATCATCGTGCGCGGCAAGGACGGCGTGATCCGCGCCTTCCACAACATCTGCCCCCACCGCGGCAACAAAATCCTGTGGAGTGACGACCCGTTCGAGGAGGTGCAGGGTCGCGCCCCGGTGCTGTACTGCCGCTTCCACGGCTGGCGCTACAACCTGGATGGCTCGCTGCACGCCGCCACCCGCAAGGATCTGCTGCTCGACTTCGACGCCGATGCCTGCCGGGTGCCCGCGATTCAATGCGAGGTATGGGAAGGCTTCATCTTCGTCAACTTCGACCCGCACAACACCGAGCCGCTGCGGTCGTACCTCGGCGAGCTGGCCCACGGCATCGAGGGCTATCCGTTCGCGGGGCCACACCAAGTGTATCGGTTCAAAGTCGAATTGCAGTGCAACTGGAAGGTTTTCGTCGACGGCTTCGCGGAGAGTTACCACGGTCCGTACCTGCACGCGTCCTCGTTCGGCGCTCTCACCGCGGAGGCCCGAGATGCCTTCGACCAGCCGAACCCGTTTACCGATGCGCTGGCCTATCAGCTCAAGGGTCCGCACCGGATGTTTTCCTTCGCGGGCGAGCCGTCGCAGCAGACGCCGTATTCCAAGCCCATCGAATGCGTGATGGAAGCGAGCGCGGCCGGCCCGTGGAACAAGCGCCCCGATCGCGGACCGATGCCGGCGGGGCTCAATCCGACTCGCTCGGAGAAGTACGGTTTCGATTCGTTCCAGTTCTTTCCCAACTTCGTGGTGATCTTCGGTTCATCCGGTTTCAGCACGCACACGCATTGGCCGACGGGCCCGCACTCGCACATCTTCGAAGTCGAGATGTTCTATCAGCCACCCCAGACGCACAAGGAGCGGCTGGGACAGGAGCTGACCGTGACCTTCCTCAACGACATCATCCTGGAGGACGCCAGCCCGTCTGAAGGGTTGCAGGCGATGCTGAACAGCGGCGCGCTCACGCATTTCACGATGAATGACGAGGAGATCCTGCTGCGGCATCTGCACAAGGTGGTGGGCGACTACGTGGCTGCCGGCGAGAATGCCAAGGCGGGCCGATGAGCGCTCTTCTGCCACACGAGTTCTCGCAGATCGAGCACCTGGTGCCCGAGTGGGCTATCGAGGATGGGCATGAGCGCTATGTGAAGCGCGTGAACAGCTCCATGGCCGAGATACAGGCGTTCTACGACGAGGTGTTTCCGCACGCCGAGGAAGCGGTCGCCTATATCGACAAGTTCGACTATTCCGAACCGCTGCCTGAGGACGTCGCGAACCTCCGCAATCTGCTGTACTCGTTGATCACCGTCTCGTTGGCGGTGGAGCTGTGGAGGCAGCCCCGGGTAAAGCATTCGGCGAAGACCATTCTCACGAGGCTGAGCTGACGCATGGGACTTTCCACCACACGACTCGAAGTCATCGACTGCACACCGTCGATCGGCAGCGAGATCAGGACCGATCTGGACACCCTGCTCAGCGGCCGCGAAGCGGATAACATCCGTGCAATGCTCGAGCAGCGCGGGGTGATCTTCTTTCGCGGACTGCAGATCAGCGACGAGCAACAGGTCGCCATTGCGAAAACCCTTGGCAGCATTGTGCAGAACGAGGGGGAGGGCGGGATCTACAAGATCTCGCTCGACACGAACGTGAATCAGCGGGCCGAGTACTTGAAAGGCTCGATGTTCTGGCATTTCGACGGTTCGCTGCAGCCCTATCCGAATCTCGCCACCCTGTTGCGCGCCATGAAGCTGTCCGACTCCGGCGGGCAGACCGAATTCTGCAACACCTACGCGGCCTACGAGGACTTGCCGGAGGCCGACAAGACGGCGATCGCCGGCCTTCGGGTGGTTCACAGCGCGGAGCGCTCGCAATACTATGTGCGGCCCGAGATGAGCTACGAGGAGATCACCTTCTGGCAGAAATCCCCCACCAAGTCCTGCCCGATGGTGTGGACGCACCGATCCGGACGCAAATCCTTGCTGCTCGGTGCGACGGCGGATTACGTGATCGGACTGCCGGTGGAAGAAAGCCGCGCATTGCTTGCGCGCCTTCGTGACTGGGCGACTCAAGCGCGCTACCTCTATCGCCACGAGTGGCAGCTGGGCGACCTGCTGATGTGGGACAACACCGGGACCATGCACCGGGCGCTGCCCTATGCCGCTGACAGCGGTCGTCTCATGCACCGCACCGTGCTTGCCGGCGAAGAGCCGCTGGATTGAAACTCGGCATCGCGACACCCGTCGTCACGAACGTCGCCGGCGCTGCGTTGACGTGGGAGAAGACCGCCACGATCGAAGCCATCGGCCGCGTCGCCGAGGCGGCGGACGGGCTTGGCTATCACCACCTCACCTGCAGCGAGCACATCGGAATACCGTCGGCGGAGGCCGCCCGGCGCGGCTCCCGGTACTGGGACCCACTGGCCACACTCGGCTACATGTCAGCGCGCACCAACCAGATCCGACTCGTCACGATGACCCTGGTGCTCGGCTATCACCATCCGCTTGCGATCGTAAAGCGTTATGGCACATTGGATCATGTCAGCGGTGGCAGGGTGATTCTGGGCGTCGGCGTCGGGAGCCTCAAGGAAGAATTCGACCTCTTGGGCGCACCGTTCGAGGACCGTGGTGCTCGCGCCGATGATGCCCTGAAGGCGCTGCGGGCGGCACTGCCCACCAATGAGCCGGTGTATGAGGGCGAGTTCTACACGTTCGGTGGGCTCACCATCGATCCCTGTGCGTTACAACCGCATATGCCGATTTGGATCGGCGGGCGCACGCGGCGCTCGTTACGGCGCGCGATCGCGCTGGCCGATGGGTGGTGTCCGTACTACGTGTCCGTTGCCACCGCCGCCGAGTGGCTGCAGGCGCGAGAGCTACCCGCGGGGTTCGAAGTGGTTTTGCCCGCCGATCAACCGCTGGACCCGGTGGGCGAGCCGGCGTTGACCGAAGACGCACTACACACCATCGCCGCTGCCGGCACCACCACTTTGTCGGCCAGGTTCATCCACCACTCGCTCGAGCATTACCTCGAGCAGATTCACGCGCTGGCGGAGATCCACGGCAAAGCGTTCTGACAACGGGATAGGCCCGCTGGTCAACGCTTTGATCGTCCAAAGGTGAAGTGTGCGGGCCGGTGCAGCGAACTAAGATTCGGAGCGCAACGCCGGCGAGCAGAAGGGAACATCTGTGGCCATTGGATTGAGGGTCGATCCCGCCGCACTGCACGTCGGCAGCAACGACATGTTCAACGCGATCGGCGAGGCCGCTCTGGATTTCTTCAGCCATGAGGACGGGCTGGCCGAGGCCACGCCGGGCTGGATCGGATCCTCGGAGCTGGCGTTGGGCCAGCTCGCGGCGCGGTGGCAGGCCCGCCACGACCACCACCAGCTGCAGGTGGACGGCCTGGGGTCGCACGTCGCCGAGGCGATGCTCGGCTATATCACCAACGAGGACGAGTCGGCGCGAGCTTTCCGGTCGGTGCGGGAGTAGGGGTCACGAGTGGGTCAGTTGACCCCATCCGACGTCAAGCGGTGGGATCTCGGCGCGATCCAGAAGGTGTTCGAGACGGCCAGTGGGCGCGCCAATACCTTGCAGCTGTTGGGGGACAACCTGCAGCAGGTCCACAACGTTCTCAGCGGCTGGCAGGGCGAGGCCGGAGACGCGTTTCGTGCCGATCTGGGAAAGGCTCGCCGTGACATCGAGGCCGACGGTCAGGAGTCCAGGCAGGTAGCCGCGGCGGTGTCGCGCGCCGAGGGGGACGTGCGCGCGTGCAAGCGCGAGCTCGAGGACATCGAGCGGGCCGCCGAAGCCAACGGCTGGACCATCACCCCGGATTGGCGAATAGACGTGGGCGACACGTGGATTGGGCGCGATACCCTAGGGTTCGCCGCCCAGCAGCAGCTGCTGCAGGATCAGCTCATTGCGTTGAATGTGCATGCCCACAGCGCCGACCACGAGCTCGCCACCGCTGTCCGTATTGCCGTGGGTGATGTCCCGCTGGACGCTGGCGGACATCCGCCAAGTGGTGGCGCACCGCCGCAAGGTCCGCCGAATCCGGCGACCGGGCGCAAGCCACGGACGTGGCAAGACATGCTGTTGCCCGATGCCCCCGCCGGCGCTGGGCCGGACGGTGCCCCGTCGAATGGGCCGCCCGTTCCCGCCGGCGCCGGGGGTAAGCCGCTGTCGCTGCAGGACATGCTGTTGCCGGCTGGCCCCGCCGGCGCGGGGCGGGGCGGTGTCCCGCCGCCGCGGCTCAACCCCGCAGACGTGGAGAGCTTCAAGACGATGGCCCGCCAAACCATGATCCGCGACGGTGTGCCGCCGAATCAGATCGAGGCGCGCCTCAACGACATCGTTGGCCGCACCCAGCAGTGGATCGACAACGGTATGCCCAACTACGTTCCCCCCGAGCCAAAGGCCCCGCCGCCACCCGGATTCTCCGAAGGATTCAGCGACCGCTGGTTCGCTACCGAACAGGGGATCAAAAACCTCATCGGGCAGGGAGGACCGGGAGCTCCGAGTGTGCTCACGTCATGGGAGCAGATGCTCAAGGGCACCGCCGCGACGGCCCTAAACCCGGTGGGCACGGCGATCGGGGAAGTCAAGAATGCGTTGGACTCGCCGAGTCCGGCTTACTATTTGGGCGCCAAAGCCTCGGATGCGGCCACCACGTTGCCCGCGATGCTCTTCGGTGGGGAGGGGGCCGCCGCCTTACGGGCAGGCGAACTGGCCGACATTGGCGCCGGTGTGCTCGACACCGGCCCGGTGGTTTCACCGCATGCACCGGTCGGCTTCGATCACCCTTTCGGCTACAACCCGTGGGCAGAGCAGGCGGCCACGGATCTCACCTACGCGCACCTGCATGGAGAGCCCACGTCGGGACTCAGCCAACAACTCACCGACATGTCGACTCACTACGTTGGTGACAACCCAGACCGAGTAGTCCTCGGCAAGTTCGGCGGTCACGAAAGTGGTTACATCGGCGAGGCCAGAGGCCAGGGTGGGATATATTTCGACACCGGTGATCCAACCTGGGACGCCCTCACCAGGGGCCTCGGCGACACACAAGAACGAAGCCTGGTGTGGCAAGTCAACGAACGCTTCCTCCGCACCCAGATGGAGAACGGCGTGCCCCACATCGAGTACGTCTTGCCCAAAGGTTTCGATAGCGTTGAACAGTTGGCGGAAGTGCAGAGGCGATCTTACTCAGCTCTGGAGATCAACTTCCTAAAAGACGTCGCAGGAGCTTACGGGTACGCACAGCGCGGGAATGTGTGGGTATACAAGGGAGGTGGTTAGCTAGTGAAACCAGCTGAGGTGGCACGGTTTTTGGAGCCCACGTTGTCGCACACCGGTTTCGAGCTAGACGAGATACACGATGCGGTGATTTATCAACATCGTCCTGCATGGGCAATCTACTACCGCGGTCAGGATTGCAAACTTCAAATTTGTTGGTCGGCCCGGGACGGCGGCATAGATTTCATGCTCGCGACACTCGATGCGCCGAACGAATTTGGCCTGCTGAACCTGTCAGAGAAATGGCAGTTTATGCTAATGCTTAGTGACGTCCACGATGACTTAACGACACCTGGACTCGACGCCGACGACAGCCTAGTGCTGTCCTGGCTCAAGGCGCTTTTCAAAATACATTTTGAAGCTGCTCGGAGTGCATTGCTGGCGGGAGGCTAGCAACAGATAAGACTCTAATGTAGGTGAAAAAAATCTTGGACGATAAGTCTGCTGAACTTCGAACCGAGATCGATCGGTTGTCGGAAAAGCCTGGTGTTCGTCCTATGCCTGTCGGATTCCGAACGAACGATGCCCTGAATATGTATGTTGCCTGGTACACCGAGGGCGTAGTCGCACGGCAAGCTTCCAGATGGGTGGGGGACCGAGCCGAACGCTTCAAGTATGAATATCAGGTATTGAGTCAATTCAGTGCTAATTGGGCTAAGAGAAATGTCCGAGAGACTGCGGCGTTGCTTCGCAATAGCCAGCCGGAGGGCATTTCTCTGCTCCCCGACATCGGCGAAACCCTGTGACGCCTGCTCATGTGGTTTCTGTGTGCGGATGCGATCCGCGGCGTTCCCACCAGGATCACGCGCCGAACCTACGCCGGAAAGCGATCGAGGAACAGCGCCTCAGCTGTTTTCGGTGATCCACATGGTGGTGAAACGCAGTGTCTCAGGGATGCCCTCGGCCAAACCGCTCCCGATGGATTTCTCGAGTTTGCCCCCCACCAAAGGGATTTTGACCTCGACGCTCAGGGTGGCGCGCAGTTGCGAGCCGCTGTCGTCCGTCGGCGCCAGCCACGTTTCGGCATGGCCTGACCCCAGTCCGCCCGACGCCGAGACGCTGACTTGCCCCCGTACCTGGCGGCGACCGTCCGGTCGCCACGTCTCGGTCTGCACGATCTTCACTTCACTGGTGACGAATTTGGCGACCAGGCCGGGTAGAAGCTGACGACCTAGGCGTTGGGTCGTGCGCACCGTCACCGTGCCGTCGGTGTCGGCCACCAGCGAATCCAAGGTGGTGTCGGCGGCACCGGCGGCGATGCGGGCCAGCCAGTAGTCCTCGCGACCGAATGCGGCATGAATCTGCTCGACACTGGCGGGTGACTCGGTCAAGACGTCGAATGAGCGCGGCATATCAACCCATTCTGGCAGAGGCCGGGTTCAGGGCCGCTCGAAGTGCTGGTAATCGATCGGCTCCATCCAGTCGCCACCCCACCGCCACTCGCGATCAGTGAACGCGCGTACGGCAGGGTCGCCGTCGTGTAAGAGTCCCGGGTCGGTCCGGCTGCGGTCGAGGTAGTCCGCCGCGTTCTGCGGCTGGAAGGTGCCACGGGCGTAGACGCACGGGTTAAGACGTGGATTGAGGTCAATAGCCCGACCGTGGGCGTGTTGAGACCATTGGTTACTCCCCGGGATCCCTCGGCAGTTGAACGCCGAAGTGTTGTTGTCCTCCATCGACAGCTCATCGTCCGCGGCCGGATAGTGGTCAGCCGTGCGCATCTTCTCGATGGGGAAACCCATTCGGTAGAGCTGCCCGAAGATCGTGATGACCTGCGGCACCAGGTCTTCGTGCACGATCAGCTCGCCGCGGTGGGTCTGCCCGTCGAAACCGATGTGGTCGACGTCGACCCGCCGCAGTTGCGCGGGTTCCACCGGGCAGCCCGGTCGCCAGCTCGCGCCGAGTTCCGCGGCGGTGACCGGATGAACGGCATTGCCGGCAAGTGTTGGCGGCGTACCAGCCAACACGGCTGCAGCCGCCGCCATGCCCACCAGCACGGCAACCCGCCGCCGGCAGGACATCAATGGGGAAGTGTCCTCAGCGCTTGCTTTCATCCCGAGAAATCCGCTGCGATCCAGATCTCGTCGAACAGTGCAGCGCCAACGCTACCGCAGGCACATCGCCTGTGCCAGCCAGTGTCCGAAGCGCGTTACCGCGTCGAAACGGGCTGTGCCCGTTCGTAATACAGGCGGTGTGCGGTGTAGACGGCAATCGGCAACGGCGTGTCGATGATGTGGTCGGGTGGCAGATGTCGTGCAATCCACGAAGTCGTCGACCTACCCTGGCGATATGCCCGTCGTCGGCGATTTGGGCCGCTTTCTCCGCGGCAGGTGGATGATCCGGCCACGATCGCTACGCAACGCCATCGTTGTCGCCACTGTGTTGCTTGCGCTGGCTGCGGCCTCCTCGCCTGGCTTCACATCACGCCCGCCCGCGACCGACGGTGCGTGGGTGGCGCGGGTACCAGATGCGCGTTCTGCACCGAACTTCGCAACCGTCTCCAAGCTGATCAACGATGCGATCGCCGCACACGCGCTGCCGGGCGCTGTGGTGGTCGTCGGACACGGCGGCAAGGTCGTCTTCCACCGGGCCTACGGTGTGCGGAAGCTTGCGGGCGAACCGGGCCTGGACGGATCGCCCGCGCCTGCGGAGCCGATGACCGAGGACACGATCTTCGACCTGGCGTCGTTGACGAAAAGCCTCGCAACGGCGACCGCCGTCATGCAGCTCTCCGAACAAGGCAAGGTTGCGTTCGACGATCCCGTCCAGAAGTATGTGCCCGACTTCAACACGACGAACGATCCACAGCGTGCAAAGGTGACGGTTCGCATGCTGCTGACCAACACTTCGGGTGAGGGGATCGACGTAAGCCTCCGGGATCCGTGGGGACTGGACGGGTCCGACAAAGCCGAAGGCATGCATCGTGCGCTCACTACGCCGCTGCAGTCGAGTCCCGCTGGAGCTTTCCGCTACTCCGACATCAACTACATCCTGCTTGGCGCCCTGCTCGAGAAGATCACGGGCCAGGCCGAAGACATCTACGTTCAGCACAATGTGTTTGTGCCACTTGGCTTGCAAGACACCCGGTATCTTCCACCGGTCAAGGCGTGCGGTCCCCACACGATGAGAGGAGCTGCGGTTGCCGCGGCTCCCGGCCAGGTGCCGATGGCCTGCCCTGCGGGGAAGTGGAGCACAACTCTGTTGCCGCGGATCGCACCGACAGCACGTGATGAGGAAAGCAGAGACGACCCGAGGAGAAATCCGGATTACTATGCCCTGCTTCGGGGTACGGTGCATGACCCGACGGCGCGCCGCATGGGGGGAGCGGCCGGCAACGCCGGCGTATTCTCGACGGCGCGCGATGTCAGCGTGTACGCGCAGGCACTGCTTGATCGGCTTGCCAACCGCCCGAGCAAATTTCCGCTACAGCAAGCGACTCTCGAGCTGATGACGACTCCTCAGCAGCCCGGCCATAGCGCCCAACAACTCGAAGCGGCCAGCCGTGCCACCCAAGAAGCCATCGCAAAGACGCCGAACACAACGAATCCGTTAGTGGCTCCGCACTATCCGGCGATCGAGGGACAAAGTCTGTTCGGTTTCGGATGGGATATTGATACGGCCTACTCCATGCCGCGAGGCATGATCTTTCCGATCGGCAGCTTCGGCAACACCGGCTTCACCGGAACCACGCTCTGGATGGACCCGGGCTCGGATACCTACGTGATCCTGCTCTCCAACTCGATCCACCTGCGGGGTAGTCCGCCGATCTCGAATCTGAGGGGTGCGGTAGCCACGGCGTCGGCCCGGGCCCTACATCTGTACGGTGCTGCGTAGTCGGCCCCGGCGTCGACGCCTGGTCGATGGGAAACCTTCTAGCTCGCCGGGCAGGCCCTACGACTGCGGCCCAGTTCCCAACAGCCGCAACGGATGCAAGCCGTCGACATTGCCGACGAACGGCGGGTGGATGCTGTAGCCGAGCATGCGGCGAATGTCATCGGAGGCCACTCGCGCGATGTCGCGCGACACCGACAAGCTGAAGGCTTCCATCGGCCGCAGCCACGGTTCACAGTATTGAGCGGTGATGGCCAGGCGCTCGCGGGCGGTGGTGTTGGCGCCTCCGCCATGCCACAGGGTGCCGACGAAGAAGACGCACGAACCGGCGGGCATGACCACGGGCAACGCCTGATCGTCGGAGCCCGGCCGGCGCTTGCCCCAGCGGTGGCTGCCCGGGTATAGGACTGTGGCGCCGTTGTGGGCGGTGAAGTCGTCGATCGCCCAGATCGTGGCGGCCGCCAACGGAGGCCGGGGACGCGGAATCGGGTAGAAGCCGTCGTCATGGTGAGCCAGCTGCGCCGCCTCACCGGGCTGAATGTTGATGGCCTGCAACGCCGAAAGCAAATAGTTGGGCATCAGTAAACGGTCGAGCGCCGCGAGCACCCGGGGATTGTCGACAAGCCGATCACACACCCGCGTCCTGCTCAGCACGCTGTAGATCCGCTGGGTACGGCGACCCTCGAATGAGTTGCGTCCGGTGTGCCCGAGCCACGGCCGGACCGCCTCACGAATCCGCGCGCATTCCTCGCTGCTGAGCAGGTTCTCCCAAATGACGTAGCCGTCGCGGTCGAGTGCCGCCATGTCGGCGTCGACGATCGCGCTGTCGACCGAACTTCCGCCGGTGGGCGTCCGCTTGTACCGCTGCGAAAGATCGCCCCGAAGGTCCTCGAGCGTTGTGAGGGATTCGTCGTCGATGCTCATTGGTGCTCGTCCTTAGTCCGCTGGCACTTCTACCCACACTAGGCCGAGTCTGGTGCGAGTCACACCCAAACCGCCGACGGGTCAACCCCGAAGGCCGCTGATGAAGCGTTGCACGCTTCGGCTCAGCGACCGTGGTACGTGGTCGGGATCCATCAGCTCGTTCTCGGCCAGCGGGCCCGCCTCATTGGCCACGGTGCTCTCGGTGAACGGCTGCAACGTTTTGCCGTCGCCGCGAAGTGCCTCGATGGCCTGGTGAACCGATCGGTGTTCCGCGATTGCCGCTTCGAACTCGCCGGGTGACACTCCCAGGTGCTCGGCCACCAATTGGTTTCGCACCGAGGTGATTTCGCGGCTTACGTCATCATGCTCGGAATTGGTTGATGCCTCGATGGCCATATCGCATTCGCTGTCGAACCCCATCGACCGGTTGTTGAAGTTCGATGACCCGATCCGCAGCAGCCGATCGTCGACGACCAACACCTTCGAGTGGATGTAGATCGGCGTGCCGCCGTCGGTCATCGGCCAGTAGACCCCCAACCGGTCATGCTCGTCGGCTTCCCACAGCCGTTGGATCAGGCGGTGGCGGGCACTGTCCATCGTGCCCCGCTCGAGCGGGTTGTTGCCTTTACGGGCAAGCACGATGACGACCTCGGGGCCGTCGCCTTCCCGCAGCCGCGCAGCCAGCGCTTTGGGCCCGGCAGTGCCTTGTCGCCGCGCTCGAACGTCACCCTGGAGTCGAAGTCCCAGCCGATCAGCATGATTCGGTGCCGGGCACGCAGCATGGCCGCCTTGACGTGTTTGAAGTAGTCGGCCGCATCGATGATGGGGGCGAACTTTTCGGCACGTGCCGTGCGCCAGCACGTGTGGCCGGGAGTCAGCAGTCGATCATCGTGCACGCTGGGACTTTCAACGATGTTGATGGGTCAGCGCGGACATAGCCACTGTGTACCACACCGAGCCCGCACGCCCCGGCGGTCCGGGTCGGCGGTGGCAGGACCGTGCCGATAGACGAGAATGAAGAGGTGCGCATTCTTGTAGTGCTAGCGGGCCTCGTCGCCCTCGGCGGTGCGGCCGCGCTGGCACAGGCCGATCCGGCCGGCAATTCGGGATCAGACGCGAGCTTTCTGGCTGCGCTCAACAGGGCCGGCATCACGTATCAGAGCCCCGCTATCGCCGTCGGGGTGGGCAAACGGGCATGCGAACTGATGGACCAGGGCCATCCCCAGGTCGACGTCATCCACAACATGTCGTTGAGCAATCCGGGGTTTACGGTGGACGGCGCCGCCCAGTTCACCATGATCGCCGCGAACGCTTACTGCCCCCAGCACCTCGGGCAGCTGGTCGCCCAGGGGTCGGCGGGGCCCTAGGTCAACGACCGTCCCATCGTGTCGCCCGGGCCGCCTAGGGCGGCTACACCGACTGGAAGCTGAGTTCCACTTCGGAGCGGGTGCGAACCTGATCGCTGCCGAGCACGTAGGTCGGCACGGTGTGGGGGACCGTGGTGCCTGCCTTGACCCTGGCTTGGGCCTGCCGAAACTCCGGGGTCGGGCCCGAGGCGGCGTTGATCCCGTTGATGATCGACCACACCGCGGTGCGACGGGCGGTGCGTTCGATGATGTTGCAGTCGCGGTGCTGCAGCAGTTGCTTGGCCCATTTCGGCATCGTGTCGCGAATGGCCCAGTCGACGGCCGCCTGCGGCATCGCAACGTTGGGGCCGGTGCCCATCGCTTTCCCATGGGTGACAGCCAATTTCGGTAAGTACGATTCCAGGCATTCGAGCGTTTCGGCCTTGGTGGTCGGCAGATCGGTGCCGCCCAGGGCATGCCCGACCCGGACGAACTCGCCGTAGTAGCGGTCGAGTTTCTTGCCGCGCAACGGCATTGGATGATACAGCTCGTGTGCGGTGGCCAACCCCCAGACCACCGTCGCATAGTTCCACCGCAGCCACTCGGGGTCGTCGGCGTCGTAGCGGGCTCCGTCGGGACGGGTGCCCTTGATGGTGTGGTGCATCGCGCGCACGGATTTCGCCAGGCGTTCAGCGGTTTCCGTCGAACCGTATGCCGTGCCGATGAAGAACGCGACCGAGTGGCCCAGGCGTATCGCGGCGCCTTCGGGGTCGATCTGCGGCACGCGCGAGATCGGGTTTCCGCTGCTGTCGCGCTTGATCAGACGCGAATGGTGCATACCCATCCAGTAGATCGACGGGTCCAGGCTCTCCATGAAGGCCGCACAGTGCAGGCCGAAGATCAGCGCGGGCAGGTGTGAATGCACGCGCCACACGGCGCTGTCGGGACCGAACCAGCCCGGATCGCCGACGGGTGCGGCGAACTCCATGCCGCGGAAGAAGTGCCGCCGCATGTTGTCGTCCAACTGTTTGTTGATCAGCTGCCCGACTATCTGGTGTGGTAGGAACACAGATCACTTCCTCAGATTTCTGGTTACGACTGTAACCAGAATATGTTTTGGTTACAGGTGTGACAAGACCCGCGCTCCCTCGACCTACGCTGTAGGGATGTCGAGTCCCACCCGGTGGGCCGGTGTACCGCTCAAGGACCGCCGCGCCAAGCGTCGCGCGCTGCTGGTCGAGGCCGCGTACCGCCTGTTCGGCAGCGCCGGCGAGGCGGCCGTCTCGGTCCGCTCGGTCTGCCGGGAATGCGGATTGAACACCCGGTATTTCTACGAGAGCTTCGGCGACACCGACGATCTGCTCGGCGCGGTCTACGACCAGGTGAGTGAGCAGCTCGGTGAACTCATCGCAGCGGCCATCGAGCAGGCCGGGGATTCACTGGGGGCCCGGACCCGGGCCGGTATCGCGGCGGTGCTGGGCTTCTCCTCGGACGATCCACGCCGCGGCCGGGTGTTGTTCACCGATGCGCGCACCAACCCGGTGCTGACCGCCCGGCGCCGCGCCACCCAGGACATGTTGCGCCAGGGTGTGCTGACCGAGGGCTGGCGTCTTAATCCGGGTTCCGATCCGGTGGCCGCCGAGGTTGCCGCGGCCATGTACACCGGCGCGATGGCAGAGCTTGCCCAGCAGTGGCTCGCCGGTCATTTGGGCAGTGATCTCGACGCCGTCGTCGATTACGCGTTGAAGCTCGTGCTGCGGTAGCGGGGAGTGGTGATGGACCGAATCGAACGCGCGATGGACCCGGTTCGACGCATCCTGGGCCACCAGGTCAGCGTCGGCGCGCTGATCGAACTGGCGGTGTGGCTGGCGATCCCCTACCTCTGTATTGGGTTCGCGTGGACCGTTCTTCACCCCGAGCAGACTCAGCGGATTCAGGCACGCATAGAAGCCGTGTCGCCCATCGGCGCCGACGTCATGGCCTTCGGGCTGGCCACGGCATTGTGGCCGGCCGCGCTGCAGATCGCCGACGCGTGCCCGGCGCCGTGATCGACTTTCTGATCGAATGCGTGCGCGATAGGGCGGTTTGCTCCTAGGCTGTCAGACCATGTCAATCGACCGGTTCGGCCTACTTATGGGCACTATTCGGCTTGCCTCTGGCGTTTCGTTCCTCGTTGATCCCCTGCGCGCGAACAAGTTGTGGGGCGACCCGGAGGAGCCGACGCCGACGGCGCGGCTGTTGTTGCGGTCGATGGGGTATCGCGACGCGTTGATCGGTGCACTGCTGGCGGGCGCGGCGCTGCGTGGCAAAAACACCCGTGGCTGGTTCCTTGCCTCCGCCGGTGCCGACGTTTCCGACCTCGTCGGCGGCATGAGCGTGCACAGCGAGCTGAAGCCCTCGCAGCAACTGATCGGCCTGGGCGGCGCCGGCGTCGGGATCGCCGTTGGGCTGTGGGGCGCGGTACGTCCGGCCAGGCGGGCGGACGAACAGGCAGCCGAAAGCCCCGGACGAATCTCTCGCTGACAGGCGAGCGGAGATGCGGTTGACTAAGCGTCATGGGATTCGGTGTGCTGACATTTGTTACCGACGAGGGCATTGGTCCGGCGGACCTTGGGAAGGCGCTTGAGCAGCGCGGTTTTGAATCGTTGTTTGTCGCGGAGCACTCACACATCCCGGTCGACGCGAAGACGCCTTATCCGATGGGTGGCCCCATTCCGCCGAAGTATTACCGGACGTTGGATCCGTTTGTCGCGTTGACGGCCGCGGCGGTCGCCACTGAGCGGCTCGTTCTGGGTACCGGGATCGCGCTGGTGCCCCAGCGCGATCCGATTCATACCGCCAAAGAGGTGGCCTCGTTGGATCTGGTGTCGCAGGGGCGGTTTCGATTCGGCGTGGGTGTGGGCTGGCTGCGTGAAGAAATTGCGAACCACGGTGTCGATCCCTCGGTGCGAGGACGCGTGGTGGATGAGCGGCTCGACGCGATGATCGAAATCTGGACGACCGAAAAAGCCGAATTCCACGGGAAATTCGTGAACTTTGACCCGATCTACAGCTGGCCGAAGCCAGTGCAGAAACCGTATCCGCCGCTGTATCTCGGTGGGAGCCCGGCGGGCTTCAAGCGCATCGCCCGACTGAAGGCCGGCTGGCTCTCGATGAGCCCCTCCGCGAAAGCCTTGGCCGGGCAGCTCGAGAAGCTACGGGCTGTCGCCGACCACGACGTCCCGGTGATCAACGTCCACGGTGGTAAAGCGACGGCGACAGAGCTCGAGAGTTATCGCGATTTGGGCCTGGAGCATCTTCTGGTGGACCTGCCCACCGAACCTCGCGACCAAACGCTTCGCCGTCTCGATGATCTGCAGGCCGAATTCGCCAAGCTAGCGTAAACTCAAGTCCCGCAAAACGTTTGGTATTTACCGAAGTCCTCGGGGGCGGGGCTGGCATAGCGCTCCAAACCGGGTCGTTGCGCGTACGGCTCGGTCACCGCCGCGAGGAGCTGCTCAAGGGGGGCGAGCTCGCCGTCCGTCGCCGCGGTGAGCGCCTCCTCGACCAGATGATTACGCGGGATATAGATCGGGTTGATGCGATCCATCGCATCGGCGTCGGGACCCAAGGCCTGCCAGCGCGCCAACCACGCGTCAAAGCCGGCGAGGTCCATGAACAACCCGCGCGTGGGCTCGGCGTCACCCCGCGCCGCCTGGCCGAGCTGGCGGAAGAACGACGTGTAATCGACGTGGTTGTGCTTGAGTAAAAGGAGCAGTTCGTCGACCAACGCCGTGGCAAATTCGCCATCGACGTCAGCGGATAGGCCGAGTTTGGCGCGCATCCCGGCGGCCCACACCGCGTCGTAGCGGGCGTGGAACACCCCGAACGACTGCTCCGCGAGCGCGATCGCGTCCTCGGTGCGCTCCGATAGCAACGGGAGGAGCGTCTCGGCGAAGCGGGCAAGGTTCCATCCGGCGATGACCGGCTGGTTGCCGTAGGCGTAGCGCCCCCAGAAATCGATCGAGCTGAAGACCGTGTCGGGGTCGTAGGCATCCATGAAGGCGCACGGTCCGTAGTCGATTGTTTCGCCCGAGATCGTCGTGTTGTCGGTGTTCATCACCCCATGGACGAATCCGATCAGCATCCACTGGGCGATCAGCGCGGCCTGCACGGCCACCACCGCTTCCAACAACGCGAGGTAGGGGTGCTCGGCCTTCGCCGCGCCGGGATGGTGGCGGGCGATCGCGTGGTCGGCGAGGCGGCGCAGTAGGTCCTTGTTGCCGGTGGCCGCCGCGTATTGGAAGCTGCCCACCCGCAGGTGACTGCTGGCGACCCGGGTGAGCACGGCGCCCGGCAGTGTGGTTTCGCGATGGACCGGACGCCCGGTGCCGACCACGGCCAGCGATCGGGTCGTCGGCACACCCAGGGCGTGCATCGCCTCGCTGACGATGTACTCACGCAGCATCGGTCCCACCGCCGCCAGGCCATCCCCACCTCGGGCGAAGGGCGTGGCGCCGGAACCCTTCAGGTGGATGTCACGCAACCGCCCGTCGTTGTCGATGAGTTCGCCGAGCAGCAGCGCGCGCCCGTCGCCCAATCGCGGGACGAAGCCGCCGAACTGGTGCCCCGCGTAGGCCTGGGCGACCGGGGCGGCCCCGCTGGGCACCAGGTTGCCCGACAGCAGGCGCAGCCCGTCGGAACTGCGCAGCCAGGTGGCGTCGAGCCCGAGCTGTTCGGCGAGCTGCTCGTTGAGCGCGAGCAGCCGCAACTCGGGAAACGTCTCGGCTTGCCAGCGGACCGCCATCTCCGGCAATTCGCGGAAAAACCAGTCTTGCAGGGCAACGGTGGTTTCCGGTGCAACGCTCATCTCACCGAGCCTACGGAAACTCGAGCAGAGTCAACGCGGCCTCGGCGGTAGCCGCTAGCTGATGGCTTTCCCGATCAGATCGCGGGCGCGATCGAGCATGGACGCAAACGGGCCGAGGGCGAAATTCAGCTCCGCCGATTCGACGCCTGGGTGGGGGTGGGTCGGCGCGATGGCCTCGGCGGCGCGCACCGCTGTTCCCATCCGCTTGAGATCGTCGGCGTCGAGCTGCTGCTGAAGAACCGGGAACTCCTCGCTTTCCTCACGCTTGGCGTGTTCGAGCACGGCTTCCCGCAACTTCGTGACCTGGTCGATGAACTCGTCAGAGGTGACGTCGAGCTGCTCGATCCGCGACAGCAGCTCCTTGGCACCGTGCTCTTCTTTCAAGCGAGCGTCGACGATCGCGTCGCCGGCCTTCGCCTCACGGCGTGCTCGCGGGTGCACCAGCATCTCCTCGGCGGTTTCGTGGACCGCCAGCAATTGCCGCAGCGTCGCGAACGGCTTTTCCCGCGCTTTGGGATCCGTGGCGTGCAGCACCTGGTCGAACATGTCCTCGATGAGGTTGTGCTGCGCTTTCAGGAACGCGACGACTTCGTCGGGTGATTGGATAATCATCTCGGCCATCGCCGATACCTCCTGTATTGAGAGAGTTGAATCCGCGCGTACGGGCTGTGTGCGGTTTCGGCAGGCATACCCGGTGTGCAAGCTGCTAAACGCCGCGCGGCGCCGATGTCCTGGGCTTTCGCCGTGTTGATGGGACGGCTCCCGGGATGTATTGGGCTCTGCCACAGTGTCTTTCGATCAGCCTCAGGTTGTTGCGACGACGGTCGGCGCGGTGCCGCATCGCGGCCGGTCGGCGACGTTGGTGCTTCCGCGGGGCATCCGTGACCACCGGTTCTGGATAATCGCTACGGTTAGGGACGAGAGGCCCACGCACAACTCACAGAGACGACAGATCAGCGCAAATGTACGAACAGGTCAACAGCAACGCCGCCGAGTCCGAAGACATCGGCTCTCGCATCGACCCGGTACTGGCCCGAAGTTGGCTACTGGTCAACGGCACGCATGCCGACCGGTTCCAGTCTGCGGTGGACTCCCGCGCTGACGTCGTCGTTTTCGACATCGAGGACGCGGTCGCGCCCAAAGACAAGCACACCGCGCGCGACAACGTCGTGAGTTGGCTCGGCGCCGGCAACATCGACTGGGTCCGCATCAATGGCTTCGGTACCCCCTGGTGGGCGGACGACTTGGCCGCGCTGGCCACCACGCCGGTCGGCGGGGTGATGCTGGCGATGGTCGAATCGGTCGACCACGTCACCGAGACCGCGAAACGGCTGCCCGATGTGCCGATCGTGGCCCTGGTCGAGACGGCCCGGGGTCTGGAGCGCATCACCGAGATCGCCGCGACCAAGGGGACCTTCCGGCTGGCCTTCGGTATCGGGGATTTCCGCCGCGACACCGGCTTCGGGGATGACCCGGCCACCCTGGCCTACACGCGATCTCGCTTCACCATCGCCTCCAAAGCCGCCGACCTGCCCAGCGCGATCGACGGGCCGACCATCGGCTCCAATCCACTGAAACTGATCGAGGCCACGGCGGTCTCAACCCAGTTCGGGATGACCGGAAAGATCTGCCTGACACCGGACCAATGCGCCGTCGTCAATGAGGGACTGTCACCGTCCCAGGACGAAATATCTTGGGCGAAAGAGTTTTTCACCGAGTTCGAGCTTGACGGGGGAGAGATCCGGAACGGCTCCGATCTGCCCCGCATCGCCCGGGCCACCAAGATCCTCGAGCTGGCTCGCGCGTACGGTATCGAGGCGTTGGACATCGACGAGGAAGAACGCGATCACTCACCCGCGCCGTCGGACACCTATCACTACTGAGCCTTAGGCCGCATGTCGCGCGAGCGCGACGCCGACGCGGACTTCGAGCCTGCTCATGGTGATCGTGGGGGCGCGCGGCGGTGCCGCCGAACGGTAGGTTTTCCCGGTTGGTGTCGTGAAAAGCGCTGTATGGGTGTGGTTTTCATCCACGCTGGTGCGTACCGTCCACCCCGAATTCTCCTTGATGTAGTTGCACTGCTCGCACAATCCGAGACCGTTGTCTGCGGTGGTCGGGCCGCCGTCGGCCCACGGTTGCGCGTGGTCGCGGTGCCTGATCGGCGCGTCACAGTAGGGAGTGCGGCAGCGTTGATCGCGTAGCCCGATGAACGCGGCCAGACCCTGCGGGAAGATCCGTGCCCGTGACTCCATCGCCACCAGCGCCCCGGCCTTGGGATGCGTGTAGAGCCTGCGCAGTGTCGCTCGCGAACGTCGATCGATCACGGCGCCGGCGATCATGTTCCGGGCGACCGCCGCGGGAATGGGGCCGTAGCCGCAGATGTCGGCCGGGGTATTGCCGCCGCCCAGCAGCGTTTCGTCGGACAGCACCAGGTTGACGGCGATCGGGGTGGGGACCGTTGCGCAGCGTCCGGTGACCCGTTCCACCAAAGTGTCCGCCATCACCTGCCCGCGTGGTCGCCCGTCACCGCAGGTGTCTGCTTCGCGCCGCAGCGCCGCGTACACCGAAACTCCCTGAGTCACCGGCAATAACGCGGTGACATACGTCATCGTGTCGGGCGCCGGCCGAATGGTGACCGTGCGGTCGTTCTCGGCCTTGGCCGCCCGCTCGACGACGGCATGTGGGTCGAGCCGGTAGGCGATCGCCTTTGCGGCCGCGGCCACTCGCGCATCGCCCATGCCGCTCAGACTCGTGGCGGCGGCACACATTTCCGCGTCCAGGGCGCGGCGGTCCTCGACGTCCAGACATGCGCTCTCGCGCACGATCAGCGTTGCCCGCCACTCCGACAGGGCCCCGCATTCCAGTGCCGCCAGCGTGTGCGGCATCTCGTGCACCAGGGCTTTGGCGAAGCCCAGATGCCGGCCGCCCCGGGCGGGCGCATCCCGTCGCGCCAGGGCGACCTCGCCGGCAACGCCGCGTCCGCGCCGCTCGGCGGGCACCCCGGCCGCCGATTCGCTGGCCCGGCGCGCCGCGTCCAGGGCGGCCGCCGCCCGGGCCTGGCCGGCGGCCGCCGCGGACTTGACCGTCTCCAACTCGGCGATGCGCTCTATCAGCGCCGATTCGTCGGCCGCGGGGTCGATGTGATGTCTCAGGACATGGGTGACAGTTCTGTATCAGGACATCGGTGACGGTTTGTGTGTCAGGACTTCGGTGACGGTTTCCCGGGGTTGGGGCGTTGGCCGCGGGGTCTTCCGTTGCC
>NZ_SCRH01000028.1 GCF_004298145.1 Mycobacterium sp. | reverse complement strand
GGCAACGGAAGACCCCGCGGCCAACGCCCCAACCCCGGGAAACCGTCACCGAAGTCCTGACACACAAACCGTCACCGATGTCCTGATACAGAACTGTCACCCATGTCCTGAGACATCACAGGCCGCCGGGGGAAATGGACAATGCCCGCCGCTGTGGATAAACCGCGAACTGTGGACAAACCGCCCCGGTCTAGGGTGAAGGCCATGCGGGTAGGGGTGCTGGGAGCCAAGGGAAAAGTCGGATCGACGATGGTGGCCGCCGTGCAGGCCGCCGAGGATCTGACGCTCTCCGCCGAGGTGGACGCCGGTGACTCGCTGAGCCTGCTGACCGACGGCGACACCGAGGCGGTCATCGACTTCACCCACCCCGACGTGGTGATGGGCAACCTGGAGTTCCTCATCGGCAACGGAATTCACGCCGTCGTCGGGACCACCGGCTTCACCGCCGAGCGGCTGCAGCAGGTCGAGGCGTGGCTCGCCGAGAACCCGAAAACGTCGGTGCTGATCGCGCCGAATTTCGCGATCGGGGCGGTGCTGTCGATGCACTTCGCCAAGCAGGCGGCGCCCTTCTTCGACTCGGCCGAGGTGATCGAGCTGCATCACCCGCACAAGGCTGACGCCCCGTCGGGCACCGCGACGCGCACCGCCAAACTGATCGCCGAGTCCCGAAAAGGCTTGCCGCCCAACCCCGATGCCACCAGTACCGGCCTGCCGGGTGCGCGTGGCGCCGACGTCGACGGAATCCCGGTGCACTCGGTGCGCCTGGCCGGACTGGTCGCTCACCAGGAGATCCTGTTCGGCACCGAGGGAGAGACGCTGAGCATCCGCCACGACAGCCTGGACCGGACCTCGTTCGTGCCCGGCGTGCTGCTGGCGGTGCGGCGCATCAAGGAACGCCCCGGCCTGACGGTGGGCCTCGAGCCCCTGCTCAATTTGTGATGACCAAAGCGCTGCGCACCCAATTGCTGGTCGCCTTCCTGTGCGTCGCGTTGTTGGTGTACTTCGCGCTGCTGGGCCACCTGGCCGTAGCGATGATCGCCTCCGGCCGGGCCGCGGCCGTCGGTCTCGGGCTGGCGGTGTTGATCATGCCCGTCATCGGCCTGTGGGCGATGCTCGCGACCCTGCGGGCCGGGTTCGCGCACCAGAGGCTCGCGCGCCTGATCGCCGACGACGGAATGGAACTGGACACCGGCACACTGCCGCGCCGGCCTTCGGGCCGCATCCGGCGGGACGCGGCCGACACGCTGTTCGCCTCGGTGCGCACCGAAGTGGAGGACCACCCCGACGACTGGCGGCGCTGGTACCGGCTGGCTCGCGCCTACGACTATGCGGGGGATCGCCGCCGCGCGCGTGAAGCCATGAAGACGGCTGTCAACCTGCAGGGCCACCAATGAGCAAGACGCTGCTGATCGTGCACCACACGCCGTCGCCCCACACGCACGAGATGTTCGAGGCGGTGGTGTCCGGCGCGACCGACCCCGAGATCGAGGGTGTGGAGGTGCTGCGCCGGCCGGCGCTGACGGTCTCGCCCGCCGAGATGCTGGACGCCGACGGCTATCTGCTGGGCTCCCCGGCCAACCTCGGCTACATCTCGGGCGCCCTCAAGCACGCGTTCGACTGCTCCTACTACCAGCTGCTCGACTCCACTCGCGGGCGACCCTTCGGGCTGTACCTGCACGGCAACGAGGGCACCGAGGGCGCCGAGCGCGCGGTCGACACCATCACAACCGGACTGGGTTGGTCCAAAGTCGCTGAGACGGTGGTGGTTTCGGGCAAGCCCAGCAAGGAGCAACTGCAGGCATGCTGGGAGCTCGGGGCGACGGTCGCGGCCCAGTTGATGGAGTGACGCTGCCTACGTGTAGGGCGGCTTGAACGCGTCGGCCGGTTGGGCCAGGGCCAGCGCCGAACTGGTGCCGATCGGGCCGTGCCGGTCGAACAGGGTGGCCGCGCCGGTGGCTACCCCGTCCGCGCTGTAGTGGCTCTGGGCGGCCAGCCCGAGGAATTCGCCGTCGGGCAATCGGCTCGCGGTGACGGTGTAGTCGGCGTTGATATAGCGCAATCCGCCGGTGCCCCAATGGGTGAGCGAACTGGTGATGTCGCCGGCGAACGCCAGGCGGGTGAACGGGGTGAGCGGATGGCCCTCGACCATCGGCCGAAAGAGCCTGGCCCACGCGAACTTCTGGGAGTCAGCCTGCTCCCACTCGCCGGCCGCGATACCGGGGCTACCGGCGCGGGTCGCCCCGTACCCCCAGATGAGGAACGGCATGTCCGCCGGGAACCCGTCCGACGACGTCGGAAGCGGCGGCATCTCAACCCGGGTGGACCACACCTGACCGTCCGGATGATCGCCGCGACGCAGGAACAGCGCGCTGGCCCGCGCGACAACCGTGCCCCTTTGCACCAGCTCGCCGTCGACCAGCTTGAGGCGCCGGCCCTCCCGCTGGATCGACGTCCGAATCCGTACCGGCTCCATCAGGGCCGGGCGCAACAGGTCGACGGTGAACCGGGCGGGCTGCAGCCCCGGTTCGATACCGGATTGTTCTATGCCCCAACCCAACAGGCCCCCGACGATCTGACCGCCCATGGCCGCGCCCCACGGCCCCTGCGCCATCACGCCCGGAACATAGGAGTCGCCGTCCACAGTGAAAAACGCCTCGGGCATGATGGCGGAATCCTCGATTGTCACCGTTATCACGATAGGACACCGGAGAGTGAGGACCGGGCATGCCTCCAGTGATCGAAATCGCGCGCGACCGCAATCCGTTCGCGATGACCGGCGTGTCCCGCGGCCGCGACGGCATTCCGCGATACGACGAGCTGCCCGCCACCCTGCTGGACATGCTCGCCGAACACGTCGACGCCCGTCCGGACAGCGAGGCCGTGGTCGAGCTGGGTGGCGACCGGCTGACGTACCGGCAGCTCTGGGACCGCGCGGCGCGAGTCGCCGGCGGGCTGCGCGCGGCCGGCGTGAAACAGGGCGACCGCGTCGCGCTGCGCTACCCCGCGGGGATCGACTGGGTGCTGGCGTTCTGGGGCACGGTGATGGCCGGTGGCATTGCGGTGGCGGTCAATACGCGATCCGCGCAACCGGAGGTCGAGTTCGTCCTGTCCGACTCCGGTGCGCAGGTCGATCTGGCGCCGGATTCTGCGCTGCCCGACGGGCCGCCGTATGTGGCCGAGCAACTCGGCCGCACCGACACGGCCGCCCTGTTCTACACCTCGGGCACCACCGGCCACCCGAAAGGGGTGCCCACCACGCACGAGGCGTTCCTGACCAACACCGAGAACGCGATCCGCTGTCTGCAACAGCCGCGGGACCTGGGTGAGGGCATGCGAACGCTCATCTCGGTTCCGCTGTTCCATGTGACGGGTTGCAATTCACAGCTTTTGGCTGCCGCCCGGGTCGGGGGAGCGTCGGTGATCATGCCCGCGCTGAGCCTCGACGCGTTGATCGCCGCGTTGAGCGCCGAGCGGGTGTCGGTCATGGTGACCGTTCCGGCGATCTACTCCTTACTGTTGCGGCACAACGGTTTTGCCGGGGTCGACGTCTCCGGGGTTCGGTGGGTGGGCTACGGCGGGGCCCCGATCGCCCCGTCGCTGGTGCGGTCGGTGAAGAACGCGTTCGGCCACGCCACCGTGTTCAACGGCTACGGCATGACGGAGACGGCGTCGCTGATGACGGTGCTGCCCGACCGCGACGCCATCGAGCACGCCGACTCCGTCGGCTACGCGGTCCCATCGGTCGACCTCGGGGTGATCCCGTTCGGGGATGAACCCGGCGTGGGAGAGCTGGTTACCCGGGGCGCCAACGTCACGGCCGGCTACTGGAACCGACCGGAGGCCACCGCTACGACCATTGCGGGCGGCTGGCTGCACACCGGCGACGTGGTGCGGGTCGACGACGCGGGCCGGGTGCACATCATCGACCGGCTCAAGGACATCATCAACCGCGGGGGCGAGAACGTCTCCAGCGTCGAGGTCGAGGCCGTGCTGCTGGCGGCGCCCCATGTCGCGGATGCCTGCGTGCTCGGGGTTGCCGACGACGTCATGGGGGAGAAGGTGGGGGCGGTGCTGTTCGGCGGTGACGACGAGATCGACGTGCGGGCCGTACTCGACCACTGCCGCGGTCAGCTGGCCGACTTCAAAGTGCCGCAATACGTCACGGTGGTCGAAAGTGCGCTGCCGCGCAATGCCGGTGGCAAGCTGCTCAAGGCCAGGCTCCGCGAACAGGTGCGGTGGGGGGAGCCGCTGCGATGAGCGCGAGCCTGTTGGTCGCCAACCGCGGCGAGATCGCACTTCGAATCATCCGCACCGCAATCGAACTGGGTATGCGAACGATCGCGGTCTACGCCGACGACGATGCGCAGAGCCCGCACGTGCACGCGGCCGACGAAGCGATCGGGCTCCCCGGCAGCGGCCCGCAGGCCTACCTGGACCAGCCCGCCGTGCTGGCGGTGGCGAAGAGCTCCGGCGCGGACCTGATCCACCCTGGTTACGGATTCCTCAGCGAGAACGCCGAATTCGCCAACGCCTGCGCGGCCGGTGGGTACACCTTCGTGGGCCCCGACGCCGGGGTGCTGGAGTTGCTCGGCAACAAGACCTCGGCGCGCGCCGCCGCGATGGCCGCCGGGGTGCCGGTGCTGCCCGCGACGGAGGGGCCGAGCGGCGTCGAGGACATCCACGCATTCTTCGCCGCGCAGCAGGGCGGCATCATGCTCAAGGCCCTCGCCGGCGGCGGCGGGCGGGGAATGCGCAAGGTGCACGGCGCCGATCAGATCGACGAGGCCTACCAGCGCTGTGCCGCCGAAGCGCGGCTGGGTTTCGGTGATCCGGCGCTGTTCGCCGAGGCGCTGCTCACCGGCGCCCGCCACATCGAGGTGCAGGTCGTCTCCGCGCCGGCCGAACACCACACGCATGCGCTGGCGGTCGGTGATCGCGACTGCAGCATCCAGCGCCGCTACCAGAAACTGGTTGAAATAGCTCCCGCCCAAGGGCTTTCGGACGATCTACGCCGCGCGCTGCACCGGGCGGCGGCACGGCTGTGCGCGCGCGTGGGCCTGTGCGGGCTGGCCACCGTGGAATTCCTGGTCACCGGCGAGGATTTCGTATTCCTCGAAGTCAACCCGCGAATCCAGGTGGAGCACACCGTCACCGAGGAAACCACCGGCGTCGACCTGGTGGCCGTCCAGCTGGCGATCGCCGGCGGCGCGTCCTTCTACCAACTGGGGCTGGCGCCGGGAATCGCTTCCGACGGCGCCGAAGTCATCGGTGAGCCGGCCGCTGCGCGCGGTACCGCAATTCAGCTCAGGGTCAACATGGAGACGTTCGGGCCCGATTTCTCCGTGCTGCCGTCGGCGGGCACACTCACGGTGTTCTCCCCTCCGAGCGGCCCGGGAGTGCGCGTCGACACGTATGGCCGGCCGGGGCTCGTCGTGGGCCCACAGTACGACTCGCTGCTGGCCAAGGTCATCGTTCACGTGCACGGGACGTCGTGGCAGGCCGCGGTGCGGAAAGCGGGCACCGCGCTGTCGGAGTTCGGTATCGAGGGCATTCACACGAACATCGGATTCCTGCGCGAACTGCTGCGCGACGACCGGATCCAATCCGGTTGGGTGAATACCGGTTTCCTCGACGAAAACCTTCCCGAACTCGCGGCCGCCGCGTCGTCGCCCCAGCGCGATCCCCAGGTGGCGGCGGTCGAGCTCTATCCCGGCGAGGACGCGCTGCGCGCGCAGCTGGCCGGCACGGTGGTCGAGGTGGCGCCCGAAGGGGCCGAGTACGCCGCGGGAAGCCAGCTGGTCGTCCTGGAAGCGATGAAGATGCAACATGTGCTCGTCGCTCCGGGCGCGCTGCGGACCGTCCGGGTTCTGGTGACACCCGGACAGGTTGTCGGGACGGGGGATCCGCTGTTGGTCTTTTCCCGCACCGAGGCGGGCTCGGATGGCGAATCATCAGCAACCGCACCGGATCTCGACAGGCCGCGCGCCGACCTCGACGAGGTCGCGCAGCGCCATGCGCTCACCCTGGACGAGGGCCGTCAGGCCGCCGTCGCCAAGCGGCACCAGCGGGGACGCCGGACCGCCCGGGAGAACATCGCCGATCTGGTCGATCCCGGCAGCTTCGTCGAATACGGCGCGTTGGCCATCGCGGCGCAGCGCACCCGGCGCTCGGAAGAGGACTTGATCGTCAACACCCCGGCCGACGGCCTGGTCGCCGGCCTGGCCACGATAGGCGCGGACCGGTTCGGCCGGGCCGCGGCCGAGGCCGTCGTGGTGTCCTACGACTACACCGTGCTGGCCGGCACGCAGGGCATGCGCAACCACGCCAAAACCGACCGCGCCCTCGACCTGGCCGCGCGAAAGCGGCTGCCCGTGGTGCTGTTCGCCGAGGGGGGAGGCGGCCGGCCGGGCGACACCGACGTCGGTGGCGTCGCCGGGCTGGACGTGCCGACCTTCCGGATGCTGGCCGGGCTGCGCGGGGAAGTGCCGCTGGTGTCGATCGTCTCCGGCCGATGCTTTGCCGGCAATGCCGCGCTGGCCGGGGTCTGCGACGTGATCATCGCAACGCCGGACGCCAACATCGGGATGGGCGGGCCGGCGATGATCGAGGGTGGCGGGCTGGGCGTGTACCCACCGGAGGCTATCGGGCCGATCGGTGTGCAGCGCCGCAACGGCGTGGTCAGCCTGGTCGCCCGCGACGAGGCGCACGCGGTGTCACTGGCCAAGCAATACCTGTCGTACTTTCAGGGCGGCCTGGGTGCGTGGGAGGCACCCGATTCCCGGCTCGCCCGGCATGTGGTGCCGCAGAACAGATTACGCGCCTACGACGTACACCGGGCGATCGAGGCGATCGTCGACGTCGGATCCGTTCTCGAGCTGCGGGGAGACTACGGAGTGGGCATCGTTACCGCGCTGGTGCGCGTCGAAGGCGTGCCGTACGGGCTGATCGCGAACAGCACGCACCACCTCGGTGGCGCGATCGATGCCGAGGCGGCCGACAAGACCGGCGACTTCCTCGCCCTGTGCGAATCGTTCGGGCTGCCGGTGATCTCGCTCTGCGACACCCCCGGCTTCATGGTCGGTCCCGACGCGGAGATCCAGGCGGCGGTTCGCCGCTTCGGCCGGATGTTCGTGCTCGGTGCGCGGTTGACGGTGCCGCTGGGAATGATCATCTTGCGCAAGGGGTACGGGCTCGGCGCGATGGCAATGGCCGGCGGTTCCTTCCGTGCGCCCCAATTCACCATCGCCTGGCCGACCGGGGAGATCGGCGGTATGGGTTTGGAAGGCGCCGTGCGCCTTGGCTACAGCAAGGAGCTGGCCGCTGTCGATGATCCCGGGGAACGGCAGAACCTCTTCGACCGGCTCGTGGCCGCCGCTTACGAGCACGGCAAGGCGCTGCGCGCGGCCACCACGTTCGAGCTGGACGACGTCATCGACCCGGCAGCCTCCCGGGCCTGGATCACCAGGCTCTCGGGAGGCTGACGGATCGAGCGTTTATCCGTGGCCGGAGCCGCACCCGACGCCGGGCAGGCAGCCGGTGCCGCCCGGTATGCCGCCGGGGCCGGCGTTCTGGCCGCCGGAGCCGCAGCCCACGCCCGGGATGCAGCCCTGGCCGCCCGGACCGCCGCCGGGACCGGTGAACTGGCCTCCCGAGCCGCAGTTTCCGTTGGCGTCGCAGCCGCCACCGCCCGGGTCTTCCTTGAAGGTGACGTGGGTCGGTGCGGGGGAGCTGGCGGCGGGTCCGGTGACGAAGACGTCAGCGGCGGCCGCGGGCGCGGCGGCGATAGCCGCTGCGACAGCCCCGGCAACCACCAGCGGTTTCATGAGTGTCAATTTCGATAGCATGCGCGTGGCATACCACCTCGACACATGTCCAAAACATCGCGAATAGGATTCGGTGGCAAACGACGGAAGGCCAACGACATGACCTCACAAGATCTGACCGGCCGTACCGCGATCATCACCGGCGCGTCACGCGGAATCGGCCTGTCGATCGCCCAGCAGTTGGCGGCCGCCGGAGCCAACGTGGTGCTCACTGCACGCAAGCAGGAGGCCGCCGACGAGGCCGCCGCTCAGGTCGGAAAGCAGGCCCTCGGTGTCGGTGCGCATGCGGTCGACGAGGACGCGGCCCGGCGCTGCGTGGACGTGACGCTGGAGCGCTTCGGCAGCGTCGACATCCTGGTCAACAACGCCGGGACCAACCCCGCATACGGTCCGCTCATCGACCAGGATCACGCCCGCTTCACCAAGATCTTCGATGTCAACCTGTGGGCTCCGCTGCTGTGGACGTCTCTCGTCGTCAAGTCGTGGATGGGCGAGCACGGCGGGGCGATCGTCAACACGGCCTCCATCGGAGGCATGCACCAATCGCCGGCGATGGGCATGTACAACGCCACCAAGGCCGCGCTGATCCACGTCACCAAGCAACTCGCGCTGGAACTTTCGCCGGGTATCAGGGTCAACGCGATCTGCCCCGGCGTGGTGCGCACCAGGCTGGCCGAGGCGCTGTGGAAGGACCACGAGGATCCGCTGGCGTCGTCGATCGCGCTCGGACGCATCGGCGAACCGATCGACGTGGCGGCGGCGGTCGCCTTCCTGGTTTCCGACGCGGCGAGCTGGATCACCGGCGAAACCATGGTCATCGACGGTGGTCTGCTGCTCGGCGCCGCACAGGGATTCCGGTCCGCGCCGGGCGGCGGCCAATGAACGCCGTCGATACGGCCGACCTGGACGCGCGGGTACAGGCACTGTTAGACGAGCACGATCCCGCGACCAGCGGCCAGCGGGAATTCCTTGGTGCGCAATACGATGCGGGCCTGGCCTGGGTGCATTTGCCGCAGGGTTTCGGCGGGCTGGATCTGCCGCGCACCGCCCAGGAGCGTGTCGACGCCCGACTGGCCGCCGCCGGCGCACCGGTGGGCGGCACCCCCAAGAACTACATCGGGATGGGCATGGCCGCGCCCACCATCGCGGCCTTCGGCACCGACGAGCAGAAGCGAAAGTTCCTGCGGCCCTTGTTCACCGGCGAGCAGATCTACTGTCAATTATTCAGCGAGCCGGGAGCCGGATCCGACCTCGCCGGGGTGTCCACCCGCGCGGTCCGCGACGGCGATCAGTGGATTGTCAACGGGCAGAAGGTGTGGACGTCGCAGGCGCAGCACGCGCAGATGGCCATCCTGGTCGCCCGCACCGATCCGACCGTGCCCAAACACGCCGGCCTGACCTACTTTCTGTGCGACATGACGCAATCCGGCGTCGAGATCCGGCCGTTGCGCCAGATCACCGGAGAGGCCGAGTTCAACGAGGTGTTCCTGACCGACGTCCGGGTGCCCGATGCGAATCGGCTCGGCCCGGAGGGCGGCGGTTGGCGAGTCGCGACCACCACCCTGAACAACGAACGGGTCGCGATCGGTTCCCGCGCCGGCGCTCCGCGGGAGGGCGGCCATATCGGCAAGGTCACCGAAGCCTGGCGCGACGAGCCGGCGCTGCGCAATCCCGCCATGCACGATCAGCTGATGCGGCTGTGGGTGGAGGCCGAGGTCCTTCGGCTCGCCGGTGAACGGCTGCGGCAACAGGCCGCCACCGGTCAGCCGGGCCCAGAAGGTGCCGGCATGAAGGTGGCGTTTGCCAAGCTGGCGCAAGCGATTTCGGGCTTCGAGATCGAGCTGCACGCCGAATCCGGGCTGTATTACGACGACTGGACCATGCGCAGGCCCGAGACGGTCGACCTGATCGGTCGAGAGCCCGGATACCGCTATCTGCGGGCACGCGGCAACTCGATCGAGGGCGGCACTTCAGAAATCCTGCGCAACACCATCTCCGAGCGGATTCTCGGTCTGCCGGGTGAACATCGCGTCGACAAGGACGCCGCGTGGAAGGACTTGCCCCGATGAGCCCCCAGCGCGTGCAGGCCGGGGATCTGCTGTACTCCGACACCGAAGAGGCGTTGCGGGCCGGCGTCCGTCAATTGTTCGCCGAGCGTTGCCCGCCCGAATCGGTGGCCCGCGTCTATGACGCGGAGCCCCAAGACTTTTCGGGGGTTTGGCGGACGCTGGCCACCGAACTCGGGCTGGCCGGCCTGCTGGTTCCCGAATCGCTCGGCGGCGCCGGCGCCGGCGCCCGCGAGGCGGCGGTGGTCATGGAGGAGATCGGCCGCGCGGTCGCGCCGGTGCCGTTCCTGTCCAGCGCGGTCCTCGCCACGGTCGCGCTCGTGCGCGCCGGTGACACCCGGGCCCTGCCGGCGCTGGCCCAAGGCGAGCTGACGGCGGCGTTGGTGGTGCCCCTGACCACCGCGCCGGGCGACCCGGTCACGGGCGTGAGTGTCGGGTCCGACGGACTCGGCGGATCGGTCACCGGCGTGGCCGGCGCCGGCGAGGCCGATGTGCTGGTGGTGCCGGCCGCCGGTCCGCGCGGGCTCGAGCTGCACACCGTCGACCGCGCCGCGGCGGGCGTGCAGGTGTCGCCGCTGCTCGCGCTGGATATGACCAGACCCCTTGCCGCCGTGTCGTTTTCGGGTACACCGTCGTCGCGGGTCGGAGCGGGCGAAGGTCCGGTCGCCGACGCCATCCTCACCGCGGCGGCCCTGCTGGCGTCCGAGCAACTCGGAATCGCCCAATGGTGTTTCGACACCACGCTGGACTACGCCGGGCAACGCAGGCAGTTCGGCCGCACCATCGGCTCGTACCAGGCGATCAAGCACCGGTTGGCGGACCTGTGGTTCGAGGTCGGCGCGGCGGCGGCCGCGGCGCGCTATGCGGCCGACACGTGCGCCCGGGTGGGTGACGACGCGGCCGCCGCGGCCGCCATCGCCCAGGCCTACTGCGGCGACGTCGCCGTGCATGCCGCCGAGGAATGCATACAGCTGCACGGTGGCATCGGTATGACCTGGGAGTATCCGGCGCACCTGTACCTCAAGCGGGCGAAGAGCGACCAGCTTGCCTTCGGCACCGGGTACCGTCACCGCGCCCGGCTGGCCGAGTTGGTCGACCTGCCGCCGTCCTGATGTTGCACGGCGCCGCCGGGGCGCTGGTCGCCGCGAAACTACTGCTGGCCCCTCAGCGCGGCAACGCCCCGGCGAACACCTCCGTCATGGCGTTCCAATGCCGTTCGGCCGCGGCGGGGTCGTAGGGCGCGTTGTCCGGGACCGCGAATCCGTGGCCTGCCGAATACCATTCGATGGTGTGCTCGACGCCGGCCGCAGTCAGCGCCTTGTCGAGCTGTTCGGCGTGAGCGGCGGTGAAGGACGCGTCGTTCCGCGCGCCACCCACGTACACCGTGGCGCTCATCCGGTCGGCCAGCAAGTGCGGGCTGTCGTCGGTGTCGGACACCAAACCGCCGCCGTGGAAGGACGCCGCCGCGGCCACCCGGTCGGGCACCCGGCCGGCCACCATGAGCGATGTCCGCCCGCCCATGCAGTAGCCGCACACGCCGAATCGCTCGCCCGACACCTCGGGGCGAGCGGCCAGATAGTCGAAGAACGCGGTGGCGTCGGCGGCCATCCGGTCCGGGGTGATGCTGCCGATCATCGAAAACAGGCGCCTGCGTTCCTTTTGATCACCGAAGACGGTCGCCATGTCGAACGGCGCCCAGTCGGCGGTGCGGTAGTAGACGTCCGGGAGCAGCACGGCATAGCCGAATCCCGCCAGCTTGGCGGCCATCTGCTCGAAGGTGTCCCGCACGCCGCCGGCGTCGGGATACATGACCACACCGGGCCACGGGCCTTGGGACTCCGGGCCGGCGGGGGTGAACAGGTGAACGGTGCAGGTGCCATCGGGCGTGGTGACGACGTCGGTGATGTTCGGCATGGCACCCGTTCTACTCCGTGCGCCGACAAACGGAAATCACTGGCGTCGACCCGCCGCGCCCGGCTTCGCCGCGCCCGGCTTCGCCGCGCCCGGCTTCGCCGCGCCCGGCTTCGCCGCGCCCGGCTTCGCCGCGCCCGGCTTCGCCGCGCCCGGCTTCGCCGCGCCCG
>NZ_SCRH01000027.1 GCF_004298145.1 Mycobacterium sp. | reverse complement strand
CGACATCAACGACCTCACCTTCGCCTGCGGCCCCCACCACCGCATGCTGCGACCCGACGGCTGGACCACCACGAAAAATGCCAAAGGCGACACCGAATGGAAACCACCCCCACACCTCGAGCGCGGCCAACCCCGCACCAATACCTATCACCACCCCGAAAAACTGCTCCACGACGGAGACGACGACGACGAAGCCGACAATCCGGGAGCCGCATAACACTTCGAGATCGCCACTAATTCAGATGGCGCCGACCCGCATCACCCGGCTGCGCCGCGCTCGCGATCGCCACTAATTCAGATAACGACGACCCCTAGTCGCGAGATCGTCCGGCAGGTCTAGCTGGAGCTGTTCTCCCGCGCGGCAGCCTTCTCCAGGTCGGTCAACGCCGGCTCAATCCGATCGGCCATGTCGTCGATGTCGTTGGCCACCTCGGGCGTCGTCACGAAACCGAAGTCCAGGTGGTCCTGGTAGGAGAAGCAGGTGATGTTCAGCGCGACATCCATCACGGGCGGCCCCAGCGGCACCAGCGAGTCCAATTTGGCGCCGGCCATATACAACGGGAACGGCGGGCCGGGCACATTGGAGACGACCAGGTTGATAGGGGCCAGGTTTCGCGACAAACCACTGGCGGTGTAGGCCCGCGCGGCCAGCTGCAGCAACCCGGGCGGGGTGGTCTCGGTCAGTCCCATGATCTGATGCGCCGACAGCGCTTTGGCCATCAGCTTGGCGTTCTGGCTGCTCTGGTGGATGGCCTGCAGCCGCTCCCCGGGGTCTTCGATATGGGTGGCCAACGAGACGGTCATCGAACCCACCTTGTTGCCGACGTCGTCCTTGTCTTCGTCGGTGCGGGTCGATACGGGGATCTGCGCGATGAGCGGTTTGGCAGGCAGCTCACCACGTTTGAGTAGGTAGTCGCGGGCGGCCCCGGCCACCAACGCCAGCACGACGTCGTTGAGCTTGACACCGTAGGCGTCCTTGATCACCTTGGCGCGGGCCAGTTCGACGCGGCAGCCGGTGATGCGCCGGTGCGGCGATACCGACGCGTTGAAGCGGGTTTTGGGCGCATCGAAGTACCGCGATGGCTTGCTGCTCACACCCAACGCGGCGATCTGCTGACGCACGGTCTGCTCCACCAGCCGCGCGACGCGGAACGGCGTCTTGACGCCGACGTTGATGAGCGCGCCCACCGCCCGCCGCTCGATGCCCGGAATCCGCAATCCCACCAGCGATCCCACCGTTTCCTGTTGCGGCGGACGCGGTTTCGGTGTGATGTCCAAGAGAATTTCACCCAGGCCGGCGCCCGACACGCCGTCGACGATGGCGTGGTGCATCTTGGTCAGCGACGCGATCCGGCCGCCCTCGACACCCTCGATCACCCACATCTCCCACAGCGGCCGGGCACGGTCCAGCTTGTAGGACATCAACCGCCCCACCAGCTCCTCGAGTTCACGCCGGCCGCCGGGCGCCGGAACCCCGATGCGCCGGATGTGGAAGTCGGGGTCGAGGTCCTCGTCCTCGACGAACCACGGCCGGTCCAGCCCGAGCGGCGCGTCGGCGACCCGCCACCGCAGCTGCGGCAGCTCCGGCAGCCGCTCGATGATCAGCTCGCGCAGTCGCGCAAAGCTGTACTCCGGCGCGTCCCTCGGGTCGCAAATCGCGAGTGCGCCCACATGCATGTGCCAGCCCGCGGTTTCGGCTGACCAAAACGCCGCATCAACGCTCGAAAGCCGCTTCATTCCCCGACCGTAGCCCTCCCCGACCCGTCGCACCCAGCAAAATCGCCGCCTAGTCAGGCGTCCTCTAGTAAATCCGGCGTCACCGCCGACTCCGTGTCGGGGATGCCCTCGACCTTCGCCTTGCGGTCGGCCATCGACAACAACCGCCGAATACGGCCGGCCACAGCATCTTTCGTCATCGGCGGGTCGGCGAGCCGGCCGAGCTCCTCCAGCGACGCCTGCCGGTGCTCGACGCGCAGCTTGCCGGCCGAGGCCAAATGGTCGGGGACGGTATCGCCGAGGATCTCCAGCGCCCGCTCCACCCGGGCGGCCGCCGCGACCGCCGCACGCGCCGAGCGGCGCAGGTTGGCGTCGTCGAAATTGGCGAGCCGGTTGGCCGTCGCCCGCACCTCGCGGCGCATCCGGCGCTCCTCCCACACCAGCCGGGTGTCCTGGGCACCCATCCGGGTCAGCAACGCGCCGATCGCCTCGCCGTCGCGAACCACCACCCGGTCGGCGCCACGCACCTCGCGGGCCTTCGCGCCGACCCCCAGCCGGCGCGCCGCGCCCACCAACGCCAGCGCCGCCTCCGGGCCGGGGCAGCTGACTTCCAATGCCGAGGACCGTCCCGGCTCGGTCAGCGACCCATGCGCCAGGAAGGCTCCTCGCCACGCGGCTTCGGCGTCACCGACACTGCCGCCCACCACCTGGGCGGGCAGCCCGCGCACCGGGCGGCCGCGGTTGTCGAGCAGACCGGTCTGGCGGGCCAGCGCCTCGCCATCGTTGGCCACCCGCAGCACGTATCGGGTGCTCTTGCGAATCCCGCTGGCGGACAACACATGTACGACGGCGGTGTATCCGTAGAGTTCGAAAACCTCTTTGCGCAGCCGCCGCGCGACGTTGCCCAGATCCACCTCGGCCTCCACCACGACGCGACCACCGACGATGTGCAGACCACCGGCGAACCGCAGCAGGGACGTGACTTCCGCGCGGCGGGCGCTGACCGACTTCACGACCAGGCGGCTCAGTTCGTCCTTGACTTCGGTCGTCATCGCCACGAGTCGTCACCCCTTGGTCCGCTGCCGGTGGGTCCATTCCCACCTGTTGGTGGGCTTGCGCCGTCGACCCGAATATCCGCGGTGGCCGTGACCGGAGCCGCTTCCGGAGCCTTGTGGGCCGCCCGGACCCCGTCCAGGGCCGCCGCGAGCTTGCCTGGATCATGTAAAGGTGTACCAGGTCGGGCCACGTCGGCGAAGTGGACCTCGGCATGTAGCAGCGTGGCGGTGCGGCGCAGTTGCTCGCGTTCCCTCTCACTCGGCACCCGGTCGGCGTCGATGATGATGTCGTGCACGGCGAATTCCGGTGCGTGCTGGGCCAGCACGTGCAGATGACGCTCGACGGAGAAGCCGGCCGTCTCCCCCGGCTCGGCCACCAGATTGAGCACCAGCGCACGCCGCGCGGTGGTCGCCCGCAGCGCGGCCGCCAGCTCGGGCACCAGCACATGCGGTATCACGCTGGTGAACCACGAGCCGGGGCCCAGCACCACCAGGTCGGCGGCCATGATGGCGTCGACGGCCTGCCTTGTCGCCGGGGGGTTGTCGGGCAGCAGCCGCACCCGTCGCACCTTGCCCGGGGTGGTCGCGATCGCCACCTGGCCGCGGATCACCCGGAACATCCGCGGGTCGCCTTCCAGACCGGATACGTCGGCCTCGATCTGCAGCGCGATCGGGCACATCGGCAGCACCCTGCCCTTGACACCGAGGATGCGGCCCAGCTCGTCGAGGGCGGCGACCGGATCGGCCAGCACCTCGGACAGGCCGGCCAGCATCAGGTTGCCGATCGGATGACCGGCCAAAGCGCCACTGCCGCCGAACCGGTGCTGCAGGATGGTCGCCCACAGTCGCCCATGCGGACTGTCAGATGCCAAGGCTGCCAACGCCATTCGCAGATCACCCGGTGGAACCACGTCGAGTTCGCTGCGCAGCCGGCCGGAAGACCCGCCGTCGTCGGCGACGGTCACCACGGCGGTGACGTACGGGGTGAGCCGGCGGGCCGCCGACAACGTCGCGTACAGGCCGTGTCCGCCGCCGAGTGCGACGATGCCCCGGTTGATCGGCCCGCTCATTCGCGGCCCAGATCCCGGTGCAGCACCCGCACCGACAGCTGGTCTTCACCCTTCGAGACCTTCAGCGATTGCATCAATGCCTCGGCGATCGCGACACTGCGATGCTTGCCGCCGGTGCAGCCGATGGCGACCGTCATATAACGCTTGCCCTCCCTGCGGTAGCCGTCGACGACCAGAGACAGCAGTCGATGGTAGGCGTCGAGGAACTCGGCCGCGCCGGGCTGGCTCAACACGTAATCCCGCACCGCGGGGTCTTGTCCGGTGCGCGGGCGCAATTCGTCAACCCAGTGCGGGTTCGGCAGGAATCGCACATCCATCACCATGTCGGCGTCCATCGGCAGGCCGTACTTGAAGCCGAACGATTCGACCGTGACGCTGGTGGTCGCGCTGGCATCACCGCCGAACGCCCGCTCGATGGTCTCGCGTAAACCACGCACCGACAGCGTCGAGGTGTCGATGATCAGATCGGCGGTGGCGCGGACCGGAGCCAGCATCCGGCGTTCGGCGGCAATGCCCTCGGCCAGCGTCTGATCGCCCTGCAACGGATGGCTGCGGCGATTCTGTTCGTAGCGGCGCACCAACATGTCGTCGGATGCTTCCATGAACACCACCCGCGGGGCGATGTTTCGGGTCGCCAACTCGGTGCGCACCGAGTCCAGATCACCGGTGAAGCCGCGCGACCGCACGTCCATCACCACCGCCAGCTGGGTGATCCGCGACCCCGCGTCCATACCCAGATCAACCATCCGGGTGATCAGCTGCGGGGGCAGGTTGTCGGCCACATACCAGCCGAGGTCCTCGAGCACCTTGGCCGCGGTACCCCGCCCGGCACCGGATAACCCGGTGACCAGAACGACGTCGATACCCGCTGGGGCGTCCACCGAGCGGCTCCCCGCCAACTCACCTGGGCCCGTCATTGCGCGGCCCTGGACTGCTCGGGCCGCAGCGCCTCCAGGACGGCGGTGGCGGTGGCGACACCGATGCCGGGAACGGCGGTGATCTGGTCGACGGTGGCCTCCTTGAGGCGGGCTATCGATCCGAAATGGCTTACCAATGCCTTACGGCGATGTTCTCCCAATCCTGGCACCGAATCCAGCACCGATGCCGTCATTCGCTTGGATCGCTTGCTGCGATGGTAGGTGATCGCGAACCGGTGCGCCTCGTCGCGGATACGTTGCAGCAGGTAAAGCCCCTCGCTGTTGCGCGGCATGATGACGGGGTCGGGCTCCGAGGGCACCCACACCTCTTCGAGCCGTTTGGCCAGACCGATCACCGCGACATCGGTGACGCCGAGTCCCTCGAGCACCGCGCTGGCCGCGTTGACTTGCGGCGCGCCGCCGTCGACGACGTACAGGTTCGGTGGGTAGGCGAAGCGGCGAGACTTTCCTTCCGGCGAAAGCATATTCGGGTCGTTTTGTTCGCTCAGGTGCCGTGCGAAGCGGCGGCGGGTCACCTCGGCGATGGAGGCGACATCGTCGGAGCGTCCCTGCCCGGCGGCTTCCCGGATCCCGAAGTGCCGGTAGTCGGATTTGCGCGGCAGGCCGTCCTCGAACACCACCAGCGAGCCCAC
Organism: Mycobacterium sp.; assembly: GCF_004298145.1. Taxonomy (GTDB): domain Bacteria; phylum Actinomycetota; class Actinomycetes; order Mycobacteriales; family Mycobacteriaceae; genus Mycobacterium. The sequence goes on along the minus strand of NZ_SCRH01000027.1, from coordinate 12,155 downwards.
CACGTCGGTGCCCTGCACGTGGCTGATGTCCACACATTCGATGCGCAGCGGCGCAGCGGACAGACCGAGGGCTTCCTGAATATTCTGCAGCGCAGCGGATCTGGCGTTGAAGTCACCGGCGCGCTTCAGCTTGTGTTGCTGCAGCGCCTCTTTCGCGTTGCGCTGCACGGTTTCGGCCAGCGCCCGTTTGTCGCCGCGCCGCGGCACCCGCAGCGCCACCCGGGATCCGCGCAGGCCGGACAACCAACTCGTCAGCTCGTCGGCATTGGACGGCAGGCAGGGCACCAGCACCTCGCGCGGCACGGGGTTCACCGATTCGTCTGCGGCGCCACCCAATTCGGCCTGCTCGCCGTAGAACTGCGTCAAGAACTGCTCGACCAACTGCTCCTCACCGGAATCGCCAGGGTCGGCGGACTTTTCGACGATCCAGCCGCGCTGACCGCGAACCCGGCCACCGCGCACGTGGAACACCTGCACCGCGGCCTCGAGATCGTCGTCGGCGAAGGCCACCACGTCGGCGTCGGTGCCGTCACCGAGCACCACCGCCTGCTTTTCCATCGCCCTCTTCAGCGCGCCGAGGTCGTCGCGCAGCCGCGCCGCCCGCTCGAAATCGAGCCGCTCGGCCGCGGCGTTCATCTGCTGTTCCAGGTCGCGGGCGAACCGGTCGGTCTTGCCGGACAGGAAGTCGCAGAAATCGTTCACGATCTGGCGATGCTGTTCGGCACTGACCCTGCCGACACAGGGCGCCGAGCATTTGTCGATGTAGCCCAGCAGGCAAGGACGGTCGATCTGCTTGTGCCGCTTGAACACTCCCGCCGAACAGGTGCGCGCCGGAAACACCCGGGTGAGCAGATCCAGCGTCTCCCGGATGGCCCACGCGTGCGAGTAGGGCCCGAAATAGCGCACCCCTTTGCGGCGCGGGCCGCGATAGACCATCAGTCGCGGGAATTCCTCGTTGAGGGTGACCGCCAGCACCGGATAGGACTTGTCGTCGCGATAGCGGACGTTGAACCGCGGGTCGAACTCTTTGATCCAGTTGTATTCGAGCTGCAACGCCTCGACTTCGGTGTTGACCACCGTCCACTCGACCTTGGCCGCGGTGGTCACCATCTGCCGCGTCCGCGGATGCAGGCCGGCGACGTCGGCGAAGTAGGACGTCAACCGGCTCCGCAGGCTCTTCGCCTTGCCGACGTAGATGACCCGGCCGTGCGGATCCCGGAATCGGTAGACGCCCGGCTCGACCGGGATGGACCCGGGCGCGGGGCGATACGTGGCGGGATCTGGCACAGATCCAGGTTAGTAGCCGCGAACGACGGGCCGAGAAAGGCGGGCCGCGTGCGGGCGCCGGTCTACTGTGGTCCCTACCGGTCGCCCGCGAATGTTTGCAGAGGTTGGAAAGGGTTGGGAGGGTTGGGAGGAAATTTGGCCGTCGAGCCATCGCTCGCCTGGTTGCTGCACCCCCTGCCGGTCGACACCTTCCTCGACGAGATCTGGGCGACCAGGTACCACCACATCCAGCGATGCCACCCGGGCTATTTCGACAGCCTGCTGCCCGGGCCCTCGGCCGTCGACGAACTCCTCGAGCATGTGCGGCCGGAACCGTCGGCCGTGCGGCTGGTAAAAGGCGGCCAGGACAAGGATCCCGCCGGCTACCGGCGCAACGACGGCAGTCTCGACCCGGCCCTCGCCCGCGACGGTCTGGCCGACGGGTACACCATCGTGCTCAATGGTCTCGAGCAGTACCTGCGCACGGTGGCCGCGCTGTCGCATTCGCTCGAGGTGGAGCTGAACTTTCCGACGCGGGTCAACGCCTACGTCACGCCACCGGACTCCACCGGCTTTGTCCCCCACTACGACCCGCACGACGTGCTGGTCCTGCAGATCCAAGGGTCCAAGATGTGGCGCGTGTCCACCGCCGCCCCGGTGCCGCCACAGGAGATCCAGAGCCGCAAGGGGGTCGGGACGGGCGGGCTGACGTCGTCGACCGACGTGTGCCTGCGCGCCGGCGATGTGCTGTATCTGCCGCGCGGCCAAGTGCATTCGGCCGAGACGCGCTCCGAGCCATCCGTCCATTTGACGATCGGGCTGCACGCGCCCACCGTGCTGACGCTGATCACGCACGCGCTCTACGCGCTGAGCTTGCGGGACCCCGGGTTGCACACCCGTTTGTCGCCGCGGCACCTGGGCGACGCGGGCGTCCGCGCCGGCCTAAGCGACCTGGTGCGCGACGCCCTGCGAACGGTCGAGGACGCCGATATCGTCGCGGACGGTGTCGGCGCATTGGAGGACGTTTTGGTCCGGCGCGGCCGCTGCCCACCGGTCGGACGGGTCAGCGACACGGTCGGGATCGACGCGCAGACGCTGGTTCGCAAGCACGAACCGCTCTATGCGCGGGTGACGCGCGTCGCCGATCGCGTCGTCCTGCACTTCGCTCGATTGTCGGTGAGCGCGGGCCCCGACCACGAAGCCGCGATGCGGTTCCTCGCCTCGAGGACCGAGCCGTTTCGGGTCGGCGAGCTGCCCGGGCTGAGCACCCCGCAGCAGGCCGGGCTGGTGCAGACGCTGCTCCTGAACGGGTTCCTCGCCCGGCTGTCCAATGGCTGACAACTAGCTTCGTGTTTCCGGTGAAAGCCTGAAATTCTATCCGTATTTACGGTTTATTCCTCGATATGCTTCACTAGATGCGGATCGCCGTCCGTACCGCCGCTGCCCCTATCGCCTATCTGACCGTCGCCACACCTGGACGCGTCAGTTGACCTGGCACCACGCGATATCGGCGTCGGAGTCTTCGAACGAGATCGCAGTTTCGCAACTACGAGGGTGGCCAACGATGACGATGCCGATCTGGGCCGCATTCCCACCGGAAGTGAATTCGGCGGCGCTCTCCACCGGCCCGGGGCCCGCATCGTTGCTGGACTCGGAGGCGGCCTGGCTGGCGTTGAGCGCCGAATACGATACGGCGGCCACCGAACTCAGCGACTTGTTGGCGGAGGTGCAGGCCGGGACGTGGCAGGGCCCCACCGCGGAGGCCTTCGTGGCCGCGCACGTGCCGTATCTGGCATGGCTGCTGCAGAACAGCGCCAACAGCTCGGCAGCGGCCCTCGAGGCGGATACCGTGGCCGCGGCCTACACCGCCGCGTTGGCGGCCATGCCGACGCTGACAGAGATAGCAGCCAACAAAGCCCTGAACGCCACACTGGAGGCGACGAATTTCTTTGGCGTCAATACGATTCCGATCGCGCTCAACGAGCTCGACTATTTGCGGATGTGGTTGCAGGCGGCCACCGCGATGGCCATGTACGAGGCGGTATCGCAGACCGCCATGACGTGGGCCCCGCCGACCGCCCCGCCCCCGCCGATCCAGCTGACCAACCCCCCCAACCAAGATGCGGGCGGGGGGGCAGATCAGCTGAGCTGGTGGGTAGATCGCGTGCAACTGGTCGCCCAAGAACTCAACACGGACCTGAGCTCTGGATCCAACCCGTCTACGGCCATCCAGAGCCTGCTGACTGACCCGCTACTCCTCAAGGTTCCGCACTGGGCGGGCGAGGCGCTCTACACCTTCATTCCCCAAGTGCCGCAATTGTCGCAGCTCTCGGTAGGCCTGATCGCCCCCTTCATCCCCGCCGTGGGGGCGGCCGGCCTGGCGGGGCTGGCCGGACTGGCCGGTGTCGCTCAGCCCGCGCCCGCGCTGCCCGGCCTGGCGGTAGCGCCGGCGCCGTCGCACACGGGAACGCCGGTCGCGATGGCCCCCGGCCTGAGCGCACCCACCGCGGCCCCGGCCCCGGCCCCGGCGCCCGCACCGGCGGCGGCCCCGGCGTCGATCGCGACGCCCGCACCCGCGCCCGCGGTCGGCGTCCCCGGGTTCAGTTACCCGTACGTCGTCGGGCCGCCAGGCATCGGGTCGGGCGCGGACATCCGCGCCGGCGTGCGGGCCGAACAGAAATCGTTCGAGCCCGCTGCCGCCGCGGTGGCGGCCGCATCGGCCCAGCGGGAGCAGGCCCGCCGCCCTCGGCGCCAGCGGTCGGGCCTGATCGACCCCGGGCGCCGCTACGAATACCTCGATGCGGACTCGGACGCGAGTCCGGCCGGCAAAACCGCCGTGACGGCCTCGGACCGGGGTGCGGGACCGCTGGGGTTCGCCGGCACCGCCCGCGGGCCGAATGCCGCTCCGGTGGGGTTAACCACACTTGCCGGGGATTCACTGGACGAAGGACCCCGAATGCCGCTGCTACCGAGCAGCTGGGGGCCCGAAAGCGAGGGTCCGGAAGCGGGGCAAGCGGACGCCCCCTGAGTGCCCCGCGCGCGTTGCCGCGGGTTTGGGCGGCCTCGGTTCTGGCTACCAAGCTTCTAGCTCAACGTTAGAGTGGGGGCACAGCAATGGAGGGAGTCCGTAAATGATGAAGCGCTCGTTGGCCAAACTGGCCGTCACCGTCGGCGGCCTGGCTTTGGCGTCGACCGCTGGGGCCGGAGTCGCAGCCGCCAGTCCTGATTACGGTCCGATGATCAACACGACCTGTAGCTATGACCAGGCGATGCGGGCGGTGCACGCGGAAAACCCGATGGCCGCCCAGTACCTCGACCAATCGCCGCCCAACCAGCAGTTTTTGCAGCAGTACCTGGCTTCGTCGCCCGATCAGCGCGTGAATCTGCTGCACGCGATCGAGCACAACCAGGGCGCCCAGCAGGCCCTGCCGATTTTCCAGCAGATGATGACGGACTGCACCCGATACTGAGTGCCTCCGATGCCGGCTTCCGGCTCAAGCGTTAGGTCACCAGGCGGCGGGCCGCTGCGGCTGAGCAGCGCGCCCGTCGACCTGTGCGCGGCCGTTGGGCCGGTTGGCCCTCAGGGGGTCTGCAGGTCCGGTCGATAGCGCGCCAGCAGCGAGCGCACCGTGTCCATGGCGGCCACCGCGCGGCCCTTGTCGACGGCCTGGATGGCCATCACCGGGATGTATTCGTCGTCGGGTAAGTCGATGCGCGCCCAGCGGTGGCCCACCGGAAACGAGACGCCGACAACGTCGGGCCATTCGACCAGCTTGTCTCCCAACAGGTTTCTCACCGATACGCCGGCGGGCCCGACCCGCAGCCTGGGACGTGCGAACAACAGCACGAGGCCGGCAAGTACCAGCCCCAGCACCACGAACGCCACCTGGTCGGCGGTCTGAAAGACCACGCCGGTGGACTTCACCTTGAGCAACAGGCCCACCGCGATGTGCGCTCCGGCGATGAGAACCGCCGCCCCGTAGGCGAACAGCGGTGTGCGATGGGGACGCAGCACCGCATCCCAGGTCTCGCGGCCGGCCGGCGACGTCACGACCGAGCGCGCAACTCGCGCAGGGTGAGCGCCGCGGACAGCGCCGCCCCGGCCGCCTGGGCCCCTTTGTCCTCGACCGACGCCGGAAGCCCGGCCCGATCCAGCGCCTGCTCCTCGTTGTCGGTGGTCAGCACGCCGTTGGCGACCGGCGTCGCCGAGTCCAGCGAAACCCGAGTCAGACCCTGGGTCACCGCATCGCAGACGTACTCGAAATGCGGTGTCTGCCCGCGGATCACGACACCCAACGCGACGACGGCATCGTGGTTACGGGTGAGCTCCTGGGCCACCACCGGGATTTCGATGGCGCCGAGCACACGGACCACCGTGGGGTTGTCGACGCCCGACTCGGCGGCGACTTTGCGGGCGCCGGCCAGCAGCGCGTCACAGATCTCGTTGTGCCAGGTGCTTGCCACGATGCCGAGCCGCACTCCAGAAGCGTCAAGCGCCGGCACTTCCGGCACGCCGGCGCCACCGCTCATCGGCGCCGCTCTCCCCGGCAAGCGGGCCCGGGGCTCATCGGCGCCGCTCCTCAGCACCACTTCGTTCCGCATCGTCGCCGGCGCGGGTCATAGGGCGCCCCCGAATTCGCCTGGCAGATGGACGGATTCGTGAAAGTCGTCCAGACCGACCAGGTCGTGACCCATCCTGTCCCGCTTGGTCATCAGGTACCGGATGTTCTCCGCGTTGGCGCGCACCGGAAGCGGAACCCGTTCGATGATGTGCAGGCCGTAGCCGTCCAGCCCGACCCGCTTAGCCGGGTTGTTGGTCAGCAGCCGCATCGAGCGCACTCCGAGGTCCACCAGGATCTGCGCGCCGATTCCGTAATCCCTTGCATCGGCCGGTAATCCGAGCTTGAGGTTGGCGTCGACGGTATCTTCGCCGGCATCCTGCAGCTGATAGGCCTGCAGTTTGTGCATCAGACCGATGCCGCGGCCCTCGTGGCCGCGCATGTACAGGACGATGCCGCGCCCCTCGCGGGCGACCATCGCCATCGCGGCGTCCAGCTGGGGTCCGCAGTCACAGCGGCGGGAACCGAAGACGTCACCGGTCAAGCACTCGGAGTGCACGCGCACCAGCACGTCGTCGCCGTCCGAGTTGGGCCCGGCGATCTCACCGCGAACCAGCGCAACGTGTTCGACTTCCTCGTAGATGCTGGCGTAGCCGATGGCACGGAATTCGCCGTGCCGCGTCGGGATCCGGGCCTCGGCGATCCGGGCGATGTGCTTCTCGTGTTTGCGCCGCCACTCGATCAGGTCGGCGATGGTGATCATCGCGAGATCGTGTTCGTCGGCGAAGACCCGCAGCTCGTCGGTCTGCGCCATCGAGCCTTCGTCTTTTTGGCTGACGATCTCGCAGATCGCGCCCGCAGGCTGCAGGCCGGCCATTCGGGCCAGGTCGACCGCGGCCTCGGTGTGACCGGGGCGGCGCAGCACACCACCGTCCTTGGCGCGCAACGGAACCACGTGACCTGGGCGGGTGAAATCGTCGGCGACAGTGGTGGGATCGGCCAACAAGCGCATCGTGGTGGCGCGGTCGGAAGCCGAAATCCCGGTGCCCACACCATCTCTAGCGTCCACAGTGACGGTGTAGGCGGTCCCGTGCTTGTCCTGGTTCACCGCGTACATGGGCAGCAGCCCAAGCCGGTCACAGATCGCCCCGTCCAGCGGCACACACAGGTATCCCGAGGTGTAGCGCACCATGAACGCCACCATCTCCGGCGTCGCCTTCTCGGCGGCGAAGATCAGATCGCCCTCGTTCTCCCGGTCCTCGTCGTCAATGACGATGACGGCCTTGCCGGCCGCAATGTCGGCAACCGCCCTCTCGACGGAGTCCAACCTCGTCATCTCTGCTACCTCGCCGTTCCCGCTCTCCGACGGGAACACTGTCAGAATGGCTCACACGAGAAGCCCACGTGTTGCATTCAGTATGAACCACGCCGACACCGCGGTTAATGCGGCGGCTTGATCAGCGGGACATCAACCGCTCGACGTATTTGGCGATCACGTCGACTTCGAGGTTCAGCTGCGTCCCGACCGGAACGTGGCCCAAGGTGGTCAGTTCGCGGGTGGTGGGAATCAGCGAGACCTCAAACCAGTCGCGTGGGTCGCTGCCCAGGCCGGACACCGTCAACGAAATCCCGTCGACGGTGATCGACCCCTTCTCCACGACATAGCGGGCCACCTCCGCCGGGAGCTCGATACGCACCACCTCCCAGTGCTCAGACGGTGTGCGCGCCACGATCTGCCCGGTCCCGTCGACGTGGCCCTGCACGATGTGCCCGCCCAGCCGGCTGTTGACGGCCGCGGCGCGCTCCAGGTTCACCCGGCTGCCGACCCGCAATTCGCCCAAGTTGGACCGGTTCAGCGTTTCGCCCATCACGTCGGCGGTGAAGTGGCCGCCGGGCAGCAACTCGGCGACCGTCAGGCACACGCCGTTGACGGCGATCGAATCGCCATGCCCCGCGTCGGCGGTCACGACGGCTCCGCGGATGGTCAGCCGCGCCGCATCGGAAAGGACGTCGCGGCCCGTCACCTCCCCGAGCTCCTCGACAATTCCGGTAAACATCCTCTAAGGCTAATCGGCCCGCACTCAGACGCATGAGCAGGGCAAACACCGTCGCACAGACCACACCGGGCCCCCGCGTTCACCAGGGGAGTCACCTGCACCCTCTACGATGCAGAGTATGCAGACCCGCCGCCGTCTATCGGCCGTTTTCGCATCCCTGACCCTCGCCACCGCCTTGATCGCCGGCTGTTCGTCGGGCTCAAAGCAGAGCAGCGCGCCGCTCCCCGACGCCACGACCTTGGTCAAGCAGTCGGCCGACGCCACCAAGAATGTGAAGAGCGCGCACATCGCGCTGAGCATTCAGGGCAAGATCCCCGGGCTCCCCATCAAGACGCTGAACGGTGACCTCACCACGGCGTCGGCCACCGCCGCATCGGGTAACGCCACGATCACCCTGGGCGGGTCCGACATCGACGTGAACTTCGTCGTCGTCGACGGAACCCTCTACGCGACCCTCACCCCGAACAAGTGGAGTGACTTCGGCAAGGCGTCCGACATCTACGACGTCTCGGTGCTGCTGAACCCGGACAGCGGGCTGGGCAACGCGCTGGCGAACTTCAGCAACGCCAAGGCCGAGGGCCGCGACACCATCGACGGGGAGAGCACCATCCGCGTCAGCGGGAACGTCTCGGCCGACGCGGTGAACAAGATCGTGCCGCAGTTCAAAGCGACCCAGCCGGTACCGAGCACGGTGTGGATTCAGGAGACCAGTGACCACAAGCTGGTCCGGGCCAATCTGCAGAAGAGTTCGGGCAATTCCGCCGAGATCACCCTGTCGAAGTGGGGGGAGCAGGTTCAGGTCAGCAAGCCCCCGGTGAGCTCGTGACCACAGCAACCGGGCGCCGCGTAGCGATCAGCGCGGGCAGTCTGGCGGTACTGCTAGGGGCCCTGGACGCCTATGTCGTCGTGACGATCATGCGCGACATCATGACCGACGTTCATATCCCGATCAACCAGCTGCAGCGCATCACCTGGATCATCACGATGTACCTGCTGGGTTACATCGCCGCCATGCCGCTGCTGGGGCGCGCTTCCGACCGGTTCGGCCGCAAGCTGGTGCTGCAGGTCAGCCTCGTGCTGTTCATGGTCGGATCGGTGGTCACCGCGCTGGCCGGTCATTGGGGCGATTTCCACCTGCTGGTCGGCGGCCGCACCATCCAGGGTGTGGCCAGCGGCGCGCTGCTGCCGGTCACCCTCGCCCTGGGCGCCGATCTGTGGGCCCAGCGCAACCGCGCCGGTGTGCTCGGCGGCATCGGCGCCGCCCAGGAGCTCGGCAGCGTGCTGGGCCCGCTGTACGGGATCTTCATCGTCTTCTTGTTCCACGACTGGCGCTATGTGTTCTGGATCAACGTCCCGCTGACCCTCATCGCCATGGTGATGATCCAGTTCAGCCTGCCGTCGCACGAACGCACCGAGACGCCCGAGAAGGTCGACCTGGTCGGTGGTGTGCTGCTCGCGGTCGCGCTGGGCCTCGCGGTGATCGGTCTCTACAACCCGGAACCCGACGGCAAACAGATCCTGCCGAGCTACGGGTTGCCGCTGGTGATCGGTGCGGTCGTGGTCGGGGTGCTGTTCCTGCTGTGGGAGCGCTTCTCCCGGACCCGGCTGATCGAACCGGCCGGCGTGCGCTTCCGGCCGTTCCTGGCCGCGCTGGGCGCATCGTTGTGCGCCGGGGCGGCGCTGATGGTGACGTTGGTCGACGTCGAGCTGTTCGGCCAGGGAGTGCTGGGACAGACCCAGGCACAGGCCGCCGGGCTGTTGCTGTGGTTCCTGATCGCCCTGCCGATCGGGGCGGTGCTGGGCGGGTGGATCGCCACCCTCGTCGGCGACCGTGCGGTGACCTTCGTCGGGCTGCTCATCGCGGCATACGGTTACTGGCTGATCCACTTCTGGCGCCAGGATGTGATGAGCCAGAAACACAACATTCTCGGGCTGTTGAACGTCCCCGCGCTGCACGCCGACCTGCTGGTGGCGGGTTTCGGCCTCGGGCTGGTGATCGGACCACTGACCTCGGCCGCGCTGCGAGTTGTCCCGTCGGCGCAACACGGCATCGCCTCGGCGGCCGTGGTGGTGGCCCGGATGACGGGCATGCTGATCGGTGTGGCCGCGCTCAGCGCGTGGGGCCTCTACCGGTTCAACCAGATCGTCGCGGGCTTGACGGCCGCGATCCCGCCCGACGCCACCCTGTTGGAGCGAATCGCCGCCCAGGGAACGATGTACCTCAAGGCGTTCGCCATGATGTACGGCGACATCTTCGCGGCCACCGTCGGCATCTGTGTGGTGGGGGCGCTGCTCGGCCTGCTCATCGGCGGCCGCAAAGAACAGGCCGAGGAACCGGAAATCCCTGAGCCGCAAACGGTTTCATTGGGTGAGCGCTAGGCGCGCCGCTAGCCCCTGCGCGGCACCAGGCTGAGCACCAGGTCGGGCCCCACCCGATCGATTCCGTCGAACTGCCAGCGCAACGCCCGCGCGATCGTCGGGACTCCGACGTCGTCGACCGCGGTGACGGGGCCGCCCAACAGGGTCGGTGCGACGTAGGCCAGGATCCGGTTCACCGCCCCGGCCCGCAGGAAGGCGCCCGCCAGGGTGGGGCCGCCCTCCAGCAGCACGTCGGTGCGGTCCGAAACCGCCTTGAGCACCTCCATGGGGTCGTGCGTCCGGATCAACATGGTCCGCGAATCGTCGTTGAGAACCTTTGCCTCTGAAGGTATTTCCCGCATTCCCACGACCACTCGCAGCGGTTGCCGCTTCGCCAGGGAGCGGTCGGGCAGTCGGGCGGTCAGCGCCGGGTCATCGGCCAGCACCGTGCCCGTGCCCACCACGATCGCGTCGCACACCGCGCGGCGGCGGTGCAGGTCCAGCCGTGAGGCCTCGCTGGAAATCCACTGGCTGGAGCCGTCGGCGGCCGCGCTGCGGCCATCGACGCTGCTGGCGTATTTCCACGTCAGATGCGGCAGCCCGGTCCGCTGCTTGTGCAGCCACTCCCGCAGTGGCCCGCCGGTCACCTCGTCGGCCAACACGCCGGAGCGCACCGCGACGCCCGCTTCCCGGAGCCGGGCCGCGCCCCCGGCGGCCTCCGGGTTCGGGTCCGCGACCGCGTACACCACCGTGCCCACCTTCGCGTTCAGCAACGCGTCCACGCACGGCGGGGTTTTGCCGAAGTGGTTGCACGGCTCGAGGGTGACCACGACCGTCCCACCCACGGCCAACTCGCCCGCGCGGCGTAGCGCCAAGATCTCGGCATGGTCGCCGCCGGCCGGTTCGGTGGCGCCGACGCCGACCACCTCGCCGCCGGCGTCCAGGATGACCGCGCCCACGGGCGGATTCGGATACGTCGTGCCCTTGACGAGATTGGACTGCTCGATCGCCAGGCGCATCGCGGCGTCAAAGCTGTCACCCGGCGAAACGGTCATCGACGCAGGTGCGCGGACGCGCCGGCGGCCTGCCGCCGCAACGCGTCGATCGCGGCCTCCGGGTCAGCGGCGCCGTACACGGCCGAGCCGGCGACGAAACAATCGACACCGGCTTCGGCGGCCTGCTCGATGGTGTCCCCGTTGATCCCGCCGTCGATTTCGACCAGGATCGTCAACTCCCCCGCGTCGATGAGCTTGCGCGCGGTACGCACTTTGCTCAGGACCTCGGGAATGAAGCTCTGGCCGCCGAAACCGGGCTCCACCGACATGATGAGCAGGGTGTCGAACTGCGGCAGGATTTCCAGGTACGGCTCGAGTGGCGTCCCCGGCTTCACGCTGATCCCCGCCTTGGCGCCGGCGGCGCGGATGTCGCGGGCCACGCCGATCGGATTCTGGGTTGCCTCGGCGTGGAAGGTGACGTTGTAGGCCCCCGCTTCGGCGTAGGGGGGCGCCCAGCGGTCGGGGTCCTCGATCATCAGATGGCAGTCCATCGGGATGGTGGTGGCCGCCAGCAGGCTCTCCACCACCGGCAACCCGAACGTCAGGTTGGGCACGAAGTGGTTGTCCATCACGTCGACGTGCAGCCAGTCGGCGCCACTCACGGCGGCAGCTTCGTCGGCGAGCCGGGAGAAGTCAGCGGAAAGGATCGACGGTGCGATCAGAGGCCCCTTCGATGATCCCGTGTTGGCAGGCATGAGCGCCAGACTACTGAGCCGCGCGGCTTGGTTCACATCTGGCGGCGCTACCCCGCTTCGCGGCGCAGCGCGGCCGCGGCCGGGTCTGTTCGTGTCGCCGCCCCGCTACCCCGCTTCGCGGCGCAGCGCGGCCGCGGCCGGGTCTGTTCGTGTCGCCGCCCCGCT
>NZ_SCRH01000026.1 GCF_004298145.1 Mycobacterium sp. | reverse complement strand
CGCGGCCGGGTCTGTTCGTGTCGCCGCCCCGCTACCCCGCTTCGCGGCGCAGCGCGGCCGCGGCCGGGTCTGTTCGTGTCGCCGCCCCGCTACCCCGCTTCGCGGCGCAGCGCGGCCGCGAACATGGCGTCGGTGCCGTGCCGGTGTGGCCACAGCTGCACATAGGGCCCGTCGCCCAGGTCGGCGACGGGCTCGAATAAGGGGCGGGCGTCCAGTGCACTCACCGGATGGCGGCGCAGCGCGTCGGCGACCACCCCGACGGTTTCGGCCAGGTGCGGCGAGCAGGTGGCGTAGAGCACCACACCGCCAGGGCGGGTCAGCGCGATCGCGGCGCCGAGCAGCTCGCGCTGCAGCTTGGTGAGCATCGGCACGTCGGCCGGTTGGCGCCGCCACCGGGCCTCGGGCCGGCGGCGCAGCGCCCCCAGCCCGGTGCAGGGCGCGTCGACGAGGACCCGGTCGAACGTCGGCTCGAGATCGGTGTGCCGGCCGTCGACCCGCAGCACGTCGACGGGTAGCCCGCGGGTGTTCTCGGCCACCAAATCGGCGCGACGCGGGGCCGGCTCCACCGCAGTGACCCGGACCCCCGACTCCGGGTGCTGCTGCATTCCCAGCGAAGCGAGGAGCGCCGTCTTCCCACCCGGTCCGGCACACAGGTCCAGCCAGTGTCCGGCGTCGCCCTCGACCGGCGCCAGCGTCAGCGCCCGGGCCACCAGCTGGCTGCCCTCGTCCTGGACCAGAGCGACGCCATCGCGCACCGGCGCCAGCCGCCCGGGATCGCCGCCGCTCAGGTACACCGCATACGGCGAATAACGTCCGACGGTGCCACCCACCGCGTCCGCCAGTTCGGCGGCGGTCAGCGCGCCGGCGCGTGCGGCCAAATGCACCTGGGGTCGCTCGTCATCGCTGGCCAGCACCGCGTCGAGTTCGCCCGCGGCCGCTCCCAGGGCGTCGGCGAAGGCCTGGGCGATCCACCGGGGATGGGCGTGCACGAACGCGCCATGCCCGATCGGATCCCGTGCCGGGTCCGGGGCCAGCTCCTCGACCCAGGACTTCTCGTCGCGCCCGGAGATGGTGCGCAGCACCCCGTTGACGAAACCCGCTCGCGCCGAGTCGAATTCGATGCCAGCCTGTTCGACGGTGGTGGACACCGCGGCGTGCGCGTCGACCCGGGTGCGCAGCAGTTGATACGCGCCGAGGCGCAGCAGGTCGAGCAGCACGGGGTCGATGGCTTCCGGCGAGCGTTCCGCGGCCGCGCCGATGACCGCGTCGAGCAGGCCCCGGCTACGGCAGGTGCCGTAGGTCAGCTCGGTGGCGAATGCGGCGTCGCGGCCGGTGATTCCGCGTTCGCGCAGCAAGGCAGGCAGGGCCAGGTTCGCGTACGCGTCGCGCTCGCTGACCGCCCGAAGCACATCGAACGCGGCGGCCCGGGCCGGGTCGAGTGGCCGGCGCGGAGACCGGCGATCCCGCTGGGGCGGACGGCGGTCGCGTTGTTGCGGTCGCGCCGGCTTGCGGTCTGGCCGGTTGCGCTGGGGCCTGTCACGGCCGGTGCTCATGTAGCCCGCACCGCGGGATCGAGCCGGGCACCGCGCGCCCAGTCAACCGCATTCATGAATCTCTTTCCGGGCGGCTGGATTTGACCCAGCCGAACCGGATCGGAACCCGTGCCGACCCAGACGCATTTGCGGTCGACGTGAATCGCGCCGGGCGGCAACGGTTCTGGCGGAGCGGCCATCCCGGATGCGTTGCCGGCGTCCACCGGCCCGAGCTTGATGCGCAGGTCGCCGATCACCGTCCAGGCGCCGGGGCTGGGCGTGACGGCGCGAATGCGACGTTCCACCACGAGGGCCGGCACCTCCCAGCGCACCCGGGCCTGCTCGACGGTGATCTTCGGCGCGATGCTGACCCCCTCGGCCGGTTGCGGTTGCGGTGTCAACGTCGAGTCCGCGATGCCGTCCAACGTGGTCGACAACAGTGCCGCACCCGAAATAGCCAGGCGCTCAAGCAGTTCCCCCGCGGTGTCGGTGGAGCGGATCGTCTCGGTCACCACTCCGTAGATCGGGCCCGAGTCCAGGCTCGGCTCGATCTGGAACGTCGAGGCCCCGGTGATGGTATCCCCCGCGGCGATGGCCGCTTGGACCGGCGCCGCGCCGCGCCAGGCCGGCAGCAGCGAGAAATGCAGGTTGATCCAGCCCCGCGGGGGCACCGCGAGCAGGTCGTCGCGCAGCAGCGCGCCATACGCCACGACCGCGCAGCACTCCGGCGCCAACCGCGACAGTTCCGCGACGAATTCCTCCGAATTCGGCCGCGATGGCCGCAACACCGGGATGCCGCGGTCCAGCGCCTCGCGGGCCACCGGCGACGGCTCCGGCTTGCCGCGCCGGCCGGCGGCGGCGTCGGGGCGGGTCAGCACCGCGATCACCTCGTGGCGCGGCGAGTCGATGAGGCGGCGCAGTGCGGGCAGCGCGGGTTCGGGGGTACCGGCGAAGACGAGGCGCACCGGCCCAGTCTAGAAAGCTCCGGGCGCCCGCCGGACCCGCCCGAGGTGACCGGATTTGCGAACGTACACTATTGCTTATGGCTACTATTTCTGGGAGCCATTATTCAGCGGCATGATCGCACTGCCGCTGCAGGTCGACAACGACGTCGAGAGACGACCCTTCCCTTCCCCAAGGAGGTCTGATGACCCTCGACTCCACCGTCAGCGACGCCAGCGTCGCCGCCACACATCGCACGGTCTGGGCGCTGGGCGACTACGCCCTGATGGCCGAGGAGGTGATGGCCCCGCTGGGCCCCACTCTCGTCGAAGCCACCGGCGTCGGGCCCGGCGTCCGGGTCCTCGATGTCGCCGCCGGCTCGGGCAATATCTCACTGCCGGCCGCCGCCGCCGGCGCCGCCGTCGTCTCCACCGACCTCACCCCGGAGCTGCTCCTCCGCTCACGCGACCGGGCCGCCGCCCGGGCCTTGAAGATCGACTACCGGGAAGCCAACGCGCACGCGCTGCCGTTCGGCGACGGCGAATTCGACGTCGTGATGTCCGCGATCGGCGTGCAGTTCGCACCCGACCAGCAACGCGCCGCCGACGAGCTGGTCCGGGTCTGCCGGCCGGGCGGGACGATCGGGGTGATCAGCTGGACCCCGGAAGGCTTCTTCGGCCGGATGCTGGCCACCATTCGGCCGTACCGGCCGAGCCTGTCGCACCCCGTGCCGCCGGCGGCGCTGTGGGGGCGCCCTGGCTATGTCACCGCGCTGCTGGGCGAGCGCATCAGCGAAATCACCACGGCGCGTGGCACGTTGGCGGTCAACCGGTTCGGCAGCGCCGAGGCCGTACACGCCTACTTCAAAAGGCACTACGGGCCCACGATCGAGGCCTACGCGAACATCAGCCACAACCGGGTGCTGGCCGCCGAGCTCGACGCCCAGCTCGTCGAGCTCGCGCAGCACCACCTCGTCGACGGCACCATGCGCTGGGAGTACCTGCTGGTCACCGCGACAAAGCGCAGCGCGTAGACCCGATGGTGGCGACCCGCTTCGCCCGGCACCGCCGCACTCGCGATCGCCACAAGACCCGACCGGTGACGACCCGCTTCGCCCGGCACCGCCGCACTCGCGATCGCCACGGGCCGGCTACGGGTCGAGCTCGGTGTCCAGGTGCACATCGGGCTCGCCGCCGGCCGCGCTGAACGCCGTCAGCGCCCGCACCAGCCCGTGGCGCTCCGGCGGCGGCATCTTCGCGACGATGGCCGCGATCTCGGCGCGCCGGTGCGCGGTGACCTGGTGGACGACGTCGCGGCCGCGCGTGGTCAGCGCGGCGAGCAGCTCACGCCGGGAGGTCGGGTGCGGCAGGCGGTCGATCAGTCCGGCGGCGACCAATCGGTCCACCATCCGGCCGGTGGCCGACGGCTGCACCCCCAGCAGACCCGCGAGGGTGGCCAGGTTGACCGGGCCGCGATTGGACAGGATTACCAGCGTCCGGAACTGCGCGATGGTGATGGTCTCGTCGACCTGCCCGACGGAGCGGGCCGAGATCGCCATCAGCAAACGGGAGGCCGTCAGCAAAGCATCGGTGATGGCATCCAACGACTCGTCAACGGTCGTATTGTCCGCTGCCATATCGCCCCTCTCCGGATAGTTTCCGGCCTCTCGGTGGCTAAGGAACAAAAAGTGTAGCAACCTTCTAATGTCGTAAACAGAGAATATTGCATGCACATACTGTCGCTCGGGGTAACGGTTTGTGAAAGTTATCCGACGTGCAGTGGATCGATCTGCACCCGCGCCGGCTCGTGGGTTTGCCGGGCGCTGAGCACGCCGACGCCGCGGCGCAGGGCGGCCGCCAGCGCCAGGCCCTGGCGGCGGGGCACGCGCACCAGCATCCTCGTCACCGGCGCGCCGGCGGGGGTTCCCGCCGGGCGTCGCACACCGGCCGGAAGGTCCACCGGCCCCAGGAGGTCGGCTTCGAGGTCGGGCAGGCGGGCCTCGTCGAGCAGCGCCGCCACGGCGGCCGGCGTTCCATCGATGGCCGCCATGTGCACACTGGGCGGCAGGCCGACTTCGGTTCGGGCGGTCAGTTCGGATTCCGCGTGCCCCACCGGGTCCCAGCGGATCAGCGATTGCACTGTGGGAAGCGATGATTCGGCGACCACCATCACCACCCCACCGTCGCCGCGGGCACGCACCAGCGCGGCGGCGCTCATCCAGCGCCACAACGCGTCCTCGGCGGCCCGCAGATCTTGCCGGCCCAGCAGCGCCCACGTGTCCAACAACAGCGCCGCGCCGTAACCACCGGACGTGTGCGGCTCGGCTCCCGGGGTGGCGACCACCAGGGCCGGGCCGGGCGCGATCTCGGGCACGACGCCGTCGCCCGACGAGGTGATCACCGCCGTGCCCGGGAACGCGCGGCCCAGCTCTTCGGCGGTGCGGCGGGCCCCGACGACGACGGCGCGCACCGCATCCGACCCGCAGCGCGCGCACCGTCGCGTCGGGTCGATACGCCCGCACCAGCGGCAGAGCAGCGCCGCGCCCCCCTCCTGCAACGACAGCGGACCCGTGCAGTGCCGGCACCGGGCGATGGCGCGGCAGCGCGCGCACGCCAGCGACGGGACGTACCCGCGTCGCGGCACCTGCACCAGCACCGGCGCCCCGGCCTGCAGCGCCGAGCGGGCGGCGCGCAGCGCGATCGAGGGAATGCGTGCCGTGCGCGCCGCCGGGTCGCGCTCGTCGGCGTAGCCGGTGTCGTCGAGCGCGATCACCCGCGGGGTGCGGGCGCGCACCACGGGCCGCGCCGCGACGATGTCATGCGCCCATCCGCTGTGCACCAGCGCGTGGGCTTCCGCGGTTCGCGCGTAGCCGCCGATCAGCGCCGCGCACCGGGCCTGATGCGCGCGCAGCATCGCCACCTCGCGGGCGTGCGGATACGGGGCCCGCGGCTCGGCCAGGCTGTCATCGGCGTCGGACCACACCATGACCAGACCCAAATCGCTCAGCGGCGCGAACACCGCGCTGCGCGTGCCGATCACCAGTCGCGCGGTGCCGCGCAGCGCCGCCAGCCAGCGCCGGTAGCGTGCGGCCGGCCCCAGCCCGGCCGACAGGGCGACCACGCTGCCCTCGTCGATCCGCGTCGTCGCGGCCCGCCACAGGGCGTCCAGGTCACGCTGATCGGGAACGATCGCCAGCACCGACCGGCCCGCCCGCACCGTTTGCGCGGCGGCCTCGGCGAATCGCTCGGTCCACGGCTCGCCCGGCAGCGCCTGCCACACGGCTCGGGCGGCGCGTGATTCGGCGAGGGCAGCCAGGAACTGAGCGCCCCGGCCATAGACGTCCCAGCCCGACGGGTCGACGGGCGCCGGGATCACCGGGTCCGGCGGCTCCCGGCTCACGACGGGTTCGCGCTCCACCCGGGCGTGGCGGGCCGGCACGGCCAGACGCAACACGTCGGGGCGGGTGCCCGCGTAATGCGCCGCCACCGCGTCGACCAGCCGGCGGATTTCCGGGGTGAGGACCGGTTCGGCCGACACGACGCGTTCGAGCCAGCCCAGCTTGCCGGTGTGGTCGGTGTCATGGCGGCGCTCCAGCACGAACCCGTCGACCAGCCGGCCGTGGAAGCGCACCCGGACCCGCACCCCGGGCTGGGCGTCGTCGGACTGTTCGGCCGACACCAGGTAGTCGAACTCGCGGTCCAGGTGCGGTACCGACAGCATCGGCAGCACCCGGGCGATGGGTTCCACCTCGACCGGTGTGCGCGCGCTGGGGCTCACGGCGCCCTCGGACCGCGAATCATGTTGCTATCCAATGTTGTTACCGTCCGGACCGCAGCGTAGCGGGCGCATACGACAAATCAGCCTTCAGCGGGGGCCGGGGCGTCGGCGGCGGCCGGCCCGGTGTCCTCGGCGGGAGACTCGCGGCCGAAGAAGAACCCGGCCGTGATCAGGATCTGGGCCGCCGCATACGACCACCAGATCGGCACGGCCAACGCCTCGTTGCCCAGGATGAAGCGGCTGATGGCGATCATCGAGTCCGAGGCCGCGAAACACAGCGCCCCCACCGCCGTCCAGATCGTCGGCAGTTTCGCCAGCAACGCCGTGCACACCATGGCGGTCAGCACCACGATGTAGACCGTCACCGGAAGCGTCAGCTGGTCCGGGCCCAGGTGCGGCCAGAACCACACCAGCAGCGCGATCGACGACAGACACATCAGGACCACCGCGGCGATGCGCAGCGTCGACGGCCGCTCGCCCTGCGATGACGGCGAGAAGGACGGGACCAGCGGCAGCAGGGCGGCGATAAAACACAAGTGCGCCAACAAGAATGCCGCCAAACCGACCATGAAAGACAGCGTCCACCACGGGATCGCGAGCACCCAGTCGCCGATGGCCGACAACAGCAGCGCCGGCATCAGCCACCGCCGCTCCCGAACGCATCCGTGCCCCGCCGCGGCCAGCATCAACAGGAACGCCATCGACGCCTTGAACGCCGGCTGCAGCACCCAGTGCCCGGTCAGCTCCATTCCCGGCGGGGAGCGCAGCGCCAGCACGGTCAGGTAGATGCCGTAGCCGAGGGCCACCCAGCCGGCCACCACCCAGGCGCCGGCCACCAGACGAGGTGCGTACGGTACGTCCATGCCCAGCTTGGATAACACAGCCGACGAGAAACCCGCGATCGACCCCATCCTGCAGAAGGTACTGGATGCGGTTCCCTTCCGGCTATCCACCGAGGACGGAATCGACGCGGCGCGGCAGCGGTTCCGCGACCTGCCGCGCAGGCCGTTGCATCCCGAGCTGCGGGTCGAGGACCGCACGATTCCGGGCCCCGCGGGTTCGATCGCGGTCCGGATTTATTGGCCGTCAAGTCATTCCGACGGTCATCCGGGGAGGCCGGCGGCGCCCGTCGTGCTGTACTTCCACGGCGGGGGCTTCGTCATCGGCGACCTCGACACCCACGACGGCACGGCCCGCCAGCATGCGGTCGGCGCCGACGCGATCGTGGTGTCCGTCGACTACCGGCTGGCCCCCGAGCACCCCTACCCGGGCGCCGTCGAAGACGCTTGGGCCGCAACGCTTTGGGCCGCCGAGAACGCCGCCGAACTGCGGGCCGACCCGGGCCGGATCGCCGTCGCCGGGGATTCGGCCGGCGGCACCATCGCCGCCGCGGTGGCGCAGCGGGCACGCGATAGCGGCGGACCGGCCTTGAGGTTCCAGTTGTTGTGGTACCCGTCGACCATGTGGGACGCCTCGCTGCCGTCCTTCGCTGAAAATGCCACCGCGCCGATTCTCGACGTCAAGGCCGTCGCCGAGTTCTCTCGTTGGTACGCGGGCAAAGTCAACCTGTTCGACCCGCCGTCGGACATGGCGCCGGGGCGCGCGAAAGACCTGAGCAACTTGGCGCCGGCCTACATCGGCGTCGCCGGGTACGACCCGCTGCGCGACGACGGCCTCCGATACGGCGAACTGCTGGCGGCCGCCGGGGTCGTCGCCGAGGTGCACAACGCCGAGACGCTGGTGCACGGCTACCTGGGTTATGCCGGTGTGGTGCCCGCAGCCACCGAGGCGCTCGAGCGCGGGCTGGCCGCGCTGAAGAAGGCCCTGCACCCATAGCCCACTAGTCTCAGCGCGAAAACGCGCTGGGCGCTACGCCACACCAGCGTTTGAACGCATGCGAAAACGTCGAGACTTCGGTGTAGCCCAGCCGGGTGGACACCTCCTCCACGGTGAGCCCGACATTGCGCAACAAGTCCACGGCCATGGTGGATCGCGCTTCGTTCAACAACGCGCGAAACGAGGTTCCTTCCTCAGCGAGGCGCCGGCGCAACGTTCGCTCATGGATGTCAAGCTCCTCCGCAACGTCGGGAAGCGTTGGGAACAAACCGGAATCGCGGAATAGCTTGCTGCGTACCAACGCGGTGATGCCCAGGCGGCGCTCGCTGCTCTGCATCAGCACGTCGCACTGCGCCATGCATATTTCCAACGTGTGGCGGTCGGCCTGCGGCAGCGGCTCGTCGAACATCGCGCGCGGGAAGTGCAACCTGTTGTGCGCCCGGCCGAACGCGACATCGTGAACCGGCACGAGCTCTAGCAGCGGCCGCAGCAGCTCCTCGTCGACCGCCAATTCCGTCGATACCTGGTCGGCATATTTTTCCGTCACTGGTAATGCGAAAGCCGTTGTAGTCGTGATGATTCCGGCGATATCACGCTCGATGAAGAACCCTCGCACATCGGCGGGCAGGTGGTCGGCGTCGAGCTCGATGACACAGTCCTCGGCGGTTTCGAACAGCGTGAGACGGATGTGCATCGTGGTCAGCGCGAAATAGCGCATCGCGATGGAAAACAATTCCCGAAGCGTGCCACACGACATCACCGCAAATCCGAACAACCCCAAGTGGGTAAGCGTGGACCGGCTGCCCACATCCACACCGAGGCCGCTGTGGCCCGGAAGCCGGGCCAGCAGCTGGCGCACCGCCATGATCTCGTCGGCCGTACTGACCATCGTGTCCGGCTTGTCGAGATCGGCCGGGTCGATCGCGGTGCCGGCCAACACCGCGTTCGTGGGCACCCCGCGCTCCCTGGCCACCTCGCACAGCACCCGGGTCGCATGCACCGGATGACTCAATGTTGACGCGGGGCGTGCCATCACCTGTCCTAAATTCCCAACTCTGTGTCCGATAATCTCATTACTCGGTGCGCGCGTCACCCCTACAGTGGGAGTCATGGCGCCCCTCACCGCTGAGCGGCCCCCGACGGGACCCGCCACCCGCCTGAGCTCCTGGACGATGACGCGCGAGGCCCTCACTGTCGGATTCGATGTGGGCGACGGATTCATGAGCCGCATATGCGGCACCGACATCGCTCGGTTTCGCTGCGCCGGTAGGCGTTTCGTCTCACTCAGTCACCCCGATTACGTCGATCACGTGCTGCACGAGGCCCGGCTGAAATACGTCAAATCGAACGAGTACGAGCCCGTCCGGGCCACCGCGGGCATCAACCTGCTCACCGACGAGGGCGAGTCCTGGGCCGCGCACCGCGGCCCGCTGAACCCGACCTTCGCCCGGCGCCACCTGAACGGCATCGTCGAGAAGATGATCGATCCGATCACGGCCGTCACCGACACGCTGCCGATCGGGACGCGATTCGACATCCACCAGACGATGGTCGAGGCCACGCTGCGCGTGGTCGCCAATTCCCTGTTCAGCCAGGACTTCGGGCCGCTGGTGGAAAGCATGAACGACCTGGCGACGCGCGGCTTGCGACATGCCGAGCGGCTGCAACGGCTCGGCCTGTGGGGCCTCATGCCGCGGCCCGTTTACGACGCGCTGCACTGGCTGGCATTCTCCGGCGTCCGTATGCCGCCGCCGTTGCGCGACATGCAGGACATCACGCTCACCCTGGACCGTGCGGTCAACGCGGTGATCGATCACCGACTGGCGCACCCGACCGACTCCGCCGACCTGCTCAATGTGTTGCTGCGCGCCGACGACGGACGGTGGCCACGGCAGCGGATCCGCGACGAGGCGCTGACATTCATGCTCGCCGGCCACGAAACCACCGCCAACGCCATGTCGTGGTTCTGGTATCTGATGGCGCGGCACACCGACGCCCGTGACCGGATGCTCGACGAAATCGACGACGCGCTGGGCCCCCGCCGACCCACCGCCGACGACCTCGCCGGGCTGCCGTGGACCACCGCATGCCTGCAGGAATCGCAGCGCTACTTCTCGGCGGTGTGGACCCTCGCGCGGCGGGCCATCGAAAACGATGTCATCGGCGGCCATCACGTCCGCCGCGGCACCACCGTTCTCATCCCGATCCACCACATTCACCACGACCCACGCTGGTGGCCCAACCCGGAGAACTTCGATCCCGGCCGGTTCTGCCCGCCGGACAAAGACCGTCCGCGCTCGGCATATCTACCCTTCGGCGGCGGCCGGCGCATCTGCATCGGTCAGAGCTTCGCCCTGATGGAGATGGTGCTGATGGCAGCAATCATGAGTCAGCGCCTCACTTTTGACCTCGCGCCCGGTTATCCCGTCGAACTCGAGGCAACGCTGACGTTACGGCCGAAGAACGGGGTACACGTGATCGGAAAGCGGCGCACATGAACCCCGACCACCACACCCTGATCGTCGGCGCCGGATTCGCCGGGATCGGCGCCGCGATCAAGCTCGACGAGGCCGGGCTCCCCGATTACCTGGTGATCGAAGCCGCCGACGGCGTCGGCGGCACCTGGCATTGGAACACCTATCCCGGTATCGCCGTGGACATTCCGTCGTTTTCCTACCAGTTCTCGTTCGAGCAGAGCCCGCGCTGGTCGCGAACCTACGCCCCGGGCCGCGAACTGAAGGCCTACGCCGAATACTGCGTCGACAAGTACGGCATCCGGTCGCGGATCCGGTTCAACACCAAAGTGCTTTCCGCCGAGTTCGACGACGAGCTGTCTTTGTGGCGGGTGCAGATCGACCCCGGTGGCGAAGTCACCGCCAGGTTCTTGATCAGCGCCAGCGGCGTGCTGACCGTGCCGAACCTGCCCGACATCGACGGCGTGGACTCCTTCGCCGGTATCACCATGCACACCGCGCGGTGGGATCACACCCAGGACCTGGCGGGCAAGCGCGTCGCGGTAATCGGCACCGGCGCCTCGGCCGTACAAGTCATCCCCGAAATCGCACCAATCGTCGCCCAACTCACGGTATTTCAGCGCACCCCGATTTGGTGCTTCCCGAAGCTGGACGTCCCGCTGCCCGCGCCGGCACGCTGGGCGATGCACATTCCGGGCGGCAAAGTCGTCCAGCGGCTGGTCAGCCAGGCCTTCGTGGAGCTGACCTTCCCGATCGCGGCGCAATACTTCACGGTGTTTCCGATGGCCAAAAGGATGAAGTCGGCCGGGCTTTCCTATCTGCGTCAGCAGGTTCACGACCCCACCGTGCGCGAGCAACTCACCCCGCGCTACGCCGTCGGCTGCAAACGGCCCGGCTTCCACAACAGCTATCTGGCCACCTTCAACCGCGACAACGTGCGGCTGGTCACCGAACCGATCGACAAGATCACGCCCGCAGCGGTGGTCACCGCCGACGGCGCCGACCACGAGATCGACGTGCTGCTGTTGGCAACGGGATTCAAAGTGATGGACACCGACAGCTTGCCGACCTTTGCGATCACCGGCAGCAACGGCACGACGCTGAGCAGGTTCTGGGACGAGCACCGGCTACAGGCCTATGAGGGTGTGAGCGTTCCCAGGTTCCCCAACCTGTTCAGCGTGATGGGCCCGTACGGCTATGTGGGCTCGTCGTATTTCGCACTGATCGAGACCCAGACCCACCACATCGTGCGGTGTCTCAAGCAGGCTCGCCGCAAGGGTGCGACGCGGGTCGAGGTCACCGAGGAGGCCAACGACCGGTATTTCGCCGAGATGATGCGCAAGCGGCATCGTCAGGTCTTCTGGCAGGACAGTTGCCGACTGGCCAATAGCTATTACTTCGACAAGAACGGCGACGTGCCGCTGCGCCCCTCGACAACGGTGGAGGCCTATTGGCGCAGTCGGCGATTCGATTTGGACGACTACCGCTTCACCGGTTAGCGGCTACGCTGCGCGGGTGGCGAAGGAATTTCCGCGCATCGACGAGTCGCTTCGCGACTTCATCGCCGGACAGGCCGTTTTCTTCGTCGCCACCGCCCCCTCCGAGCGAGGGCGAATCAACCTGTCCCCCAAGGGCTATTGCGGAGGTGACCGCCGAACGTGACACAGCAGTCACGCTCGGCCCCGAACGTGACGGCAACGTCACGTTCGCTTGCGAAACGTAGACCGCGGCAAACCTAGATGGCGCGCTTGAGGTCGTCGACCTTGTTCAGTTGCTCCCAGGGCAGTTCGATGTCGGTGCGGCCGAAGTGCCCGTAGGCGGCGGTCTGCGCGTAGATCGGACGCAGCAGGTCCAGGTCGCGGATGATCGCGCCGGGACGCAGGTCGAACACCTCCGGAACGATCTTCTCGATCTTGACCGGGTCGACCGTGGCGGTGCCGAAGGTCTCGATGAACAGGCCGACCGGCGCGGCCTTGCCGATGGCGTAGGCCACCTGCACCTCGACCCGCTCCGCCAGCCCGGCGGCGACGATGTTCTTTGCCACCCAGCGCATCGCGTACGCCGCCGAGCGGTCCACCTTGGACGGATCCTTGCCGGAGAACGCCCCGCCGCCGTGCCGCGCCCACCCGCCGTAGGTGTCGACGATGATCTTGCGGCCGGTCAGCCCCGCGTCACCCATCGGGCCTCCGACGACGAACTTGCCGGTCGGGTTGACCAGCAGCCGCGTCGAGGACGTGTCCAGCGTGTCGTGCGCCAGGTCGTTGAGCACGGTGTTGAGCACCTTTTCCCGGATGTCGGGGGTCAGGGTGTCCTCCAGGTCGATGTCGGCCGCGTGCTGGGTGGAGATGACCACGGTATCCAACCGGACCGGGATGTCGTCCTCGAATTCGATGGTGACCTGCGTCTTGCCGTCCGGGCGCAGATAGGGCAGCACGCCGTTCTTGCGCACCTCGGTCAGCCGGCGCGACAGGCGGTGGGCCAGCGCGATGGGCAGCGGCATCCGCTCGGGGGTGTCGTTGATCGCATAACCGAACATCAGGCCCTGATCGCCGGCGCCCTGGGCGTCCAGCGGGTCGGCCGCGCCCTCGACGCGGGTCTCATGGGCGGTGTCGACGCCCTGGGCGATGTCGGGCGATTGCGCGCCGATGCCGATGTTCACCCCGCAGGATGTCCCGTCGAAGCCCTTGTCCGACGAGTCGTAGCCGATGTCGAGGATCCGCTCGCGGACCGTCTTGGTGATGTCGGCGAACGCCTCTTTCGCCGTCGTCGTCACCTCACCGACCACGTGCACCTGCCCGGTGGTCACCAGCGTCTCGACGGCAACACGTGAGCGGGGATCCTGCGCAAGGAGGGCGTCGAGGACCGAGTCGCTGATCGCGTCACAGATTTTGTCGGGATGTCCCTCAGTCACCGACTCACTGGTAAACAGGCGACCCTTTTCGCTCATGCCAATCCTTCCAAATAGTTAGTCAACCGAATTATATCGGCTCGCGTCAGCCCGGTCGGCACCCGTCCCGGTGCCGGGAAGAACTCGACCGCCCTACCCGCTATCCCCGTGCAGGAACGCGGCGATCGCATCCACGATACGACTGGCCATCAAGGTCTTGGAGCCGTGCTGCAACGCCGACTCGGTGCCGTCGGACGCCAGCAGCCAGCCGTCGTTGCTGTCCACCTCGAACGCGCGGCCCTCGCCGACGGCGTTGACCACCAGCAGATCGCAGCCCTTCCGCTGCAGCTTCGCGCGGGCGTGAAACAGCACATCGCCGTTGGCGTCCCCGGTCTCGGCGGCAAAGCCCACGATGGCCCGCATGTTGGGCAGCTGCCCATGCGCCCGGCCCCGCACCGCCCCGGCGAGCACGTCGTCGTTACGCACCAGCTCGATCGTGGGGGGTGCCTCGGCTCCTTTTTTGATCTTGGCGGCGGCAACGTGCGCGGGCCGGAAGTCGGCGACCGCGGCGGCCATCACCAGCACGTCCGCCTCCGGGGCGCGCTTGGACACCGCGTCGCCCAGTTGGCTCGCCGAGCTGACATGGACCACCTCGACACCGGCGGGATCGATCAGCCCGGCGGTATGGCCTGCGATCAGCGTGACCTCGGCACCGCGCTGGGCCGCTACCCGCGCCACCGCGTAGCCCTGCTTGCCGGAGCTGCGGTTGCCGATGAAGCGCACCGGATCGACCGGTTCGCGGGTGCCGCCGGCAGTCACCAGCATTTTGCAGCCGGCGAGGTCGTAGGGCAGCGCGTCGTGGCGTTCCAGCAGCAGGTGGGCGAGGGTGGTGATCTCCTCGGCTTCGGGCAGCCGGCCCGACCCGCTGTCCGTCCCGGTGAGCCGCCCGGCGGCGGGCTCGAGCACCACCGCACCCCGCGCGCGCAACGTGGCCACGTTGTCGACGGTGGCCGGGTGCAACCACATCTCGGTGTGCATCGCCGGCGCGAACAGCACCGGGCATCGTGCCGTGAGCAGGGTGGCGGTCAGCAGATCGTCGGCCCGGCCGTGCACCGCCCGGGCCAGCAGATCCGCCGTGGCCGGGGCCACCACAACCAGGTCGGCCTGCTTGCCGAGCTGCACATGCGGAACCTCGGGCACGTCGTTGAAGACGCCGGTGTGCACCGGCTGGCCGGAGAGCGCCTCGAAGGTGGCGGCCCCGACGAAGCGCAACGCGGACTCGGTCGGAATGACCCGGACCGAATGACCGGCCTCGGACAGCTGACGGACGACGGTGC
Organism: Mycobacterium sp.; assembly: GCF_004298145.1. GTDB lineage: Bacteria > Actinomycetota > Actinomycetes > Mycobacteriales > Mycobacteriaceae > Mycobacterium. Next base: position 76,811 of record NZ_SCRH01000026.1, on the reverse strand, counting down.
ACGCCTTGTAGGCGGCGATGCCACCGGAGACACCGACTACGACTCGTTTGGCGATCCGCGTGCGGTCCACAGCGCGCCCGGCCCTGTTACTCGCCCTCGGTGTGCTCGAGCAGGTCGCCGTGGATCTCACGGAGCGCGATCGAGAGCGGCTTTTCCTGTAGCCCGGGCTCGACCAGCGGCCCCACGTATTCGAGGATGCCCTCACCGAGCTGGTTGTAGTAATCGTTGATCTGACGGGCCCGCTTGGCCGCGTAGATGACGAGGGCGTACTTGCTCGAGACGCGCTCCAGCAGCTCGTCGATGGGCGGGTTGGTGATGCCCAGCGGAGTGTCGTATGCGCCCTGTCCCCCGGCGGCAGGATCGAACCGGTCGGGGACGGCGGCCAGCGCCGCGTCGGACTGCGGAATAGTCACTAGAGGTCAATCTCCTTGGCGGGCTGGAGCCCCAAAACGGCTGATCACCGCTGAAAGTTCGGTGCTCAATCTTGATTGGATGTGGTCTGGCTTCTGGTCTGGCCAGCTGGGTCATGCCGGTGCGGCGCAGTTCCCACCAGCAAGGATACCAATTCAGCGCACGCAGACTCCAATCGACGGTTGACGACCACCCGGTCGAAGTCGTCCCGGGCCGCCATTTCGATGCGGGCGGTCTCGAGGCGCCGCTGCATGACCTCCGGGGTCTCGGTGCCCCGGCCGACGAGCCGGGCCTCCAAGTCCTCCCAGCTGGGCGGCGCCAAAAACACCGTCAGGGCCTCGGGCATCGCCTGCTTCACGGCCCTGGCTCCGGCCAGGTCGACCTCGATCAGGACTGGAAACCCGCGGGCGGTGGCGGCCCGAACCGGCTCGGCCAGGGTGCCCGAGCGGTGTAGTCCCGCGTGAATTTCGGCCCACTCCAGCAGCGCGCCCTCGTCGATGAGCTGCTGGAACCGGGCGGGGCTGACGAAGTGGTAGTCGACGCCGTCGACCTCGCCGGGCCGCGGCGCCCGCGTGGTGGCCGAGACACTGAAATGCAGGTCCGGGACCCGCTCGCGCAGGCACCGGACCAGCGTCGACTTGCCGACCGCTGAGGGACCGGACAGCACGACCACACGTCCGTCACCCGATGGTTCGGGACGTGCCCCGTGCTGGACGTCCGGTCCCCCGCCGGCGCTCACAGGCGCTCCTGGGCAGGTGCACCCACGGCTTGGGTCGGATTGCCCGCCTTCTCCTCAGGCCGTTCGGCCTGCATCGTCGGCGAGCGGTTTAGGAGCCGAACTTTTCCAGCAGGGCCTTGCGCTGACGATCGCCGAGACCGCGCAGGCGGCGGGTGGGGGCGATCTCGAGCTCAGTCATGATTTCCTGCGCCTTGACCTTGCCCACCTTGGGCAACGCCTCGAGAAGCGCCGAAACCTTCATCTTGCCCAGGACTTCGTCGGTCTCGGCGTCCTTGAGCACCTGGGTGAGGTTGGTGCCGCCACGCTTCAGCCGGTCCTTGAGCTCTGCTCGTGCTCGACGTGCGGCAGCCGCCTTCTCCAACGCGGCCGCGCGCTGCTCGTCGGTCAACTGGGGAAGGGCCACGATTCCTCCGTATCTGATCAATCACTTTCAATCGATCTCATTTTGTCTCGCCGGTTCTTCTGCCAGCGGAGACGACCGTACTCAGGCCTCCTGACGAAATCTAACCCGCCCCCCTGCTAAACGGGGCAAACTCCCAGCATGCAAGGGCGTGCGGACCGCCAAAGCGCCGCGCCAGACGGCGTCGATGACGCCCGCCGGGACGCCGTCCGGGCGGCTTTGCCGCGGTCGCTTTCGGTCGCACTTGAGCTTTCTACCAGCGGTTTCAGTTTTCAGGTCGGCGCTGGGTGCGGTGCGGGGGCCGATCGGAAATGCGCGGCCGCGCACCCGCAACGGGCGGTGCGAGGGATCACGCATTCGTCACGGCGTGTCGCGCGTGTCGCATCGCGCCGGTCAAAGGGCACGCCAGCGGCGCCGCCTCGCCCGATGCGACGGGCGCAGCGTGCCCGCGGGGGCTTTTGGGCGCGATCCCCGGCGCCGGGAACGATGGGCGGCCGCGATTCCTGACAAGCGCGGCACGACGCCGCGCCGAGCCACGTCTCAGTTAATCCGCAGTCTGGGATCAGATACCATCGGGGCGTGTCCAACCTGCGAATTCGTCAGGCGGCTGAGCTGCTCGGCGTCAGTGATGACACCGTGCGACGCTGGATCAACCAGGGCGCATTGGAGGTCAGTCACGACGCCGCGGGCCGCAAGGTGATCGCCAGCGAGGACCTTGCCCGCTTCTCCCGCAGCAACGCGCCCGCGCCGCCGGCCGACCCGCTCAGCATCGGCAGCTCGGCCCGCAATCGCTTCGTCGGGCTGGTCACATCGGTGGTCAGCGACAAGGTGATGACCCAGGTGGAGATGCAGTGCGGTCCGTTCACCGTGGTTTCGCTGATGAGCACCGAGGCCGCGGAGGAGTTGCAGCTGCGCCCCGGCAGCGTCGCGGTGGCCGTCGTCAAGGCCACCACCGTCATCGTCGAAACCGCCCAGCCCAGTACGGCACTGGCGTCGGACTAGTGGCGATCGCCATCGGACCCGTGGCGATCGCCAGCGCGGCCGTGGCGATCGCAAGCGCGGCGTAGCCGGGCGCAGCGGGTCGCCACCATCGGGCCCGTTCCGGCCCGCTCACACCGCCAGGTAGGCGACGGCGTCCAGCATCCGATCGGCCGCCCCGCGCAGCTCCGCCACCCCCGGCCCGGCGCGCAGCACCTCGCGTGCCACCGCGGGCAGCAGCTGCCCCGGCTCCGCCCCGCCCAGCCCGGCGAGCGCCTCGGGCCGCCCACCCTGGACACCGAGCCCGGGCACCAGGACCGGACCGCCCAGGGCACTGAGATCGGGCGCATGCAGCACCGTCGCGCCCACGACGACGCCGACATATCCCGGCCCGGACGGGGTCGCGGACCGATTCACCACCGCCGCCTGGTCGACGACCAACTGGGCCACCGTGCGGCCGTCGAATGCGGCCCGCTGCACGGTCGCGCCCTCCGGGTTGGAGGTGGCCGCCAGCACGAACACCCCCCGGTCGTGCGCCGCGGCGGCTTCCAGCAGCGGCCGCAACGACCCGAACCCCAGGTACGGCGTGGCCGTCACCGCGTCGGCGGCCAGCGGCGAATCGCCCGCCCAGGCAGCGGCATAGGCCGACATCGTCGTTCCGATGTCACCGCGCTTGGCGTCGGCCAGCACCAGCACGCCGGCCGAACGCAAGGCCGCGATGGTGCGTTCCAGTACGGCGAATCCGGCGGCGCCGTAGGCCTCGAAGAACGCCACCTGGGGTTTGACGACAGCGAATCCGGAGAACGCCTCGATGCAGATGTCGCAGAACGCGGCCAGCCCGTCGGCGGTCGTGGGCAGGTCCCATGCCCGCAGCAGTTCGGGGTGGGGGTCGATGCCCACGCACAGCGGCCCGCGTTCGGCTTTGGCGCCGGCCAGCCGGACGCCGAAGCCGGTCACCGGGCCCCGTTTCCGGGCAGGCCGCCGTTGCCGATCTGGCTGTGCAGTTCTTGCAGGCTCCGCACCCCGATGTCGCCGCGGATGCCCGCTTCGATGCCCTGGACCGCGGCCGAGGCGCCCTGCACCGTGGTGACGCAGGGGATGTTGACCGACACCGCGGCCGAACGGATCTCATAGCCGTCGATGCGCGGACCGGAGTTTCCGTAGGGCGTGTTGATGACCATGTCGACCTCGCCGGCCTTGATCGCGTCCACCGCCGACTGTGCGGGACGGCCCGGCTGCGGGTCCTCGAAGTGCTTGCGGACCTCGTCGCAGGGAATCCCGTTGCGGCGCAACATCTCCGCGGTGCCCTCGGTGGCGAGGACGCGGAATCCCAGGTCGGCCAGGCGCTTGACGGGGAACACCAATGAGCGCTTGTCCCGGTTGGCGACCGACACGAAGATGGTGCCCTGGGCGGGCAGCGACCCGTAGGCGGCGGTTTGGCTCTTGGCGAAGGCGCTGCCGAAGTCGCGGTCGATCCCCATCACCTCGCCGGTGGACTTCATCTCCGGGCCGAGCAGCGAATCGATGCCCGAGCCGTCGGCGCGGCGGAAGCGGTGGAAGGGCAGCACCGCCTCCTTGACCGCGATCGGTGCGTTCTGGGCCGCGTGAGCGCCGTCCCCGGAGGCCACCAGCATCCCCTCCTCGCGAAGCTGGGAGATGCTGGCGCCCAACATGACCCGCGCGCACGCCTTGGCGAGCGGGATCGCGGTGGCCTTCGAGACGAACGGCACCGTGCGGCTGGCGCGCGGGTTGGCTTCCAGGACGTAGAGCACGTCGTCCTTGAGCGCGTACTGCACGTTGAGCAGCCCGACCACGCCGATACCGTGGGCGATGGCCTCGGTCGCGCGGCGCACCTTCTCGATGTCGCTGCGGCCCAACGTCACCGGCGGCAGCGCGCACGCCGAGTCGCCGGAATGGATGCCGGCCTCCTCGATGTGCTCCATGATGCCGCCGATGTACACCTCGGTCCCGTCGCACAGCGCGTCGACGTCGATCTCCACCGCGTCCTCGAGGAAGCGGTCGACGAGCACCGGGTGCTCGGGTGAGAGTTCGGTCGCGCGGGTGATGTAGCCCTTGAGCGTCTCCTCGTCGTAGACGATCTCCATGCCGCGACCGCCCAGCACGTAGGAGGGCCGCACCAGCACCGGGTATCCGATGTCGTCGGCGATCCGGCGGGCCTGGGCGAAAGTGGTTGCGGTGCCGTACTTGGGCGCCGGCAGGCCGGCCGCGCTGAGCAGGTCACCGAACGCGCCGCGGTCCTCCGCCAGATCGATGGCTTCCGGCGGGGTGCCGACGATCGGTACGCCCGCGTCGGCGAGGCGTTGTGCCAGCCCGAGCGGGGTCTGCCCGCCGAGCTGCACGATCACCCCGACGACCCCCGGCCCGTCTCCACCAGACTGCTGCTCGGCGTGGAAGACCTCGAGGACGTCCTCGAAGGTCAGCGGCTCGAAGTACAGCCGGTCGGCGGTGTCGTAGTCGGTGGACACCGTCTCCGGGTTGCAGTTGACCATCACCGTCTCGAAGCCGGCGTGCGACAACGTCGTCGCGGCATGCACACAGCTGTAGTCGAATTCGATGCCCTGGCCGATGCGGTTGGGTCCCGACCCGAGGATCAGCACCTTGGGTTTCTCGGTCTGCGGGGCCACCTCGGTTTCGGCGCCGGGGTCCAGTTCGTAGCTGCTGTAGTGGTAGGGCGTCCTGGCCTCGAACTCGGCCGCGCAGGTGTCGACCGTCTTGTACACCGGGTGCACGCCGAGCCGCTCGCGCAACGACCGCACCCCGTTCTCGCCGGCCAATTCGGGCCGCAGCGCTGCGATCTGGCGGTCCGACAGGCCGTTGTGCTTGCCGCGCCGCAGCAGTTCGGCGTCGAGCACGGGGGCGGCGATCAGCTCGGCACGCAGCGCGATCAGCTCGTCGATCTGCGCGACGAACCACGGGTCCACGCCGGAGACCCGTGCGACCTCTTCTATCGATGCGCCGAGGCGCAGCGCGAGTTCGATGTCGTAGAGGCGGCCCTCGGTCGGTGTCCGCAGCCGGGTCAGCACCTCTTCGACACCACCGTCGGGGTCGGGCTTGGTCCAGAAGCCGGCGCGGCTGGTCTCCAGCGACCGCATCACCTTGCCCAGTGCCTCAACGAAGTTGCGGCCCAGCGACATTGCCTCGCCGACGGATTTCATGGTGGTGGTCAGGGTCGGATCGGCGCCCGGGAATTTCTCGAAGGCGAACCGCGGCGCCTTGACCACCACATAGTCCAGGGTGGGCTCGAAGCAGGCCGGTGTTTCCTTGGTGATGTCGTTGACGATCTCGTCGAGGGTGTAACCGATGGCCAGCTTGGCGGCGATCTTGGCGATCGGGAAGCCGGTGGCCTTGGACGCCAGCGCGCTCGACCGCGACACCCGGGGGTTCATCTCGATCACGATCAGCCGGCCGTCGGTGGGATTGATCGCGAACTGGATGTTGCAGCCGCCGGTGTCCACCCCGACCTCACGCAGGATCGCAATGCCCAAATCCCGCATCCGCTGGTATTCGCGGTCGGTCAGCGTCATCGCCGGCGCGACGGTCACCGAGTCACCGGTGTGCACGCCCATCGGGTCAACGTTCTCGATCGAGCACACCACGACGACGTTGTCGTTGCCGTCGCGCATCAGCTCGAGCTCGAATTCCTTCCAGCCGTAGATCGATTCCTCGATGAGCACGTTGGCGCTGGGGCTTTCGGCCAACCCGGCACCGGCCATCCGGTCGACCTCCTCGACGGATCGCGCCATCCCCGAACCCAGCCCGCCCATCGTGAAACTCGGCCTAACGACGACCGGAAGGCCGAGTTCCGCGACCGTCTCGCGGACCTCTTCCATGGTGAAACACACTCGGCTGCGGGCGGATTCACCGTCCACTTTGGCGACGATGTCCTTGAACCGCTGCCGGTCCTCGCCGCGCTGGATGGCGTCGAAATCGGCGCCGATCAGCTCGACGCCGTAGCGATCCAGCGCCCCGTTTTCATACAGCGCAACCGCGGTGTTCAGCGCCGTCTGCCCGCCCAGGGTGGCCAGCAGCGCGTCGATCTTGTTGCCGCGCTCCGCCTGCTGCGCGATCACCCGTTCGACGAAGGCCGGGGTGATGGGCTCGACGTAGGTGTGGTCGGCGTACTCAGGGTCGGTCATGATGGTGGCCGGGTTGGAGTTGACCAGGCTGACCTGCAACCCCTCGGCACGCAGCACCCGGCAGGCCTGGGTGCCCGAGTAGTCGAACTCGCAGGCCTGGCCGATGACGATCGGACCTGAACCGATCACCAGCACGTGACGCAGGTCGGTGCGACGCGGCACTACCTTCCCCCTCCGGTCGGGACGCGAGAGCTTGCAGATGTACAGCGGTGACGGCGTGTCGCCGTACAAACACGCACACTTGCCGGGGTGGGTGGCATCAGCGCTCCCCCGCCATCAGCTCGATGAATTGGTCGAACAGGTAATTCGCGTCGTGTGGGCCGGCGGCGGCCTCCGGATGGTATTGGACCGAAAAGGCCTGCCCGTCGGCGAGTTTGACGCCCTCGACCACTCCGTCGTTGGCGCAGGTGTGGCTGACCACCGCCGAGCCGAACGGCGTGTCGAAGGACTGGCCGGCCTCCCCCTCGAGCGCGAAGCCGTGATTCTGTGCGGTCACCGCCACCCGCCCGGTCGCGTGGTCGATCACCGGGATGTTGATGCCGCGGTGACCGAACACCATCTTGTAGGTGGACAGGCCCAGCGCCCGGCCCAGGATCTGATTGCCGAAACAGATGCCGAACAACGGGATCCCGGCGCCCAGCACCTCGCGGGTGACCGCCACGATGTGATCGGCGGTGGCCGGGTCGCCCGGGCCGTTGGACAAGAACACGCCGTCCGGCTTGATGTCGGCGATCTGCTCGTAGGTCGCCGACGATGCCAACACGTGGCTGCGGATGCCGCGGCGGGCGAAATTGCGCGGCGTGTTGGTCTTGATGCCCAGATCCAGCGCGGCCACCGTAAACCGGTGCGGCCCTTCGGGTTCCACGATGTAGGTGTCTGGTGTGCTGACCTCGCCGGCGAGGTCGGCGCCCAACATGGACTGCTGATCCCGCACGCGCCGCAATAACTCGACCGGGTTGGCGAGCGCGCCACCGGAAAACACCCCCGCCTTCATCGAGCCACGGGTGCGCAGATGCCGGACCACCGCCCGGGTGTCGATGCCGGCGATCCCCACGATGTGCTGGCGGATCAGCTCGTCCTCCAGGGTTCCGGTGGCGCGCCAGTTGGACGCGCGCGGCGAGGGATCGCGCACCGCGTAGCCGGCGACCCAGATCTTGTCGCCGCGGCTCTCGGCGTCCTCGCCGTTCCAGCCGGTGTTGCCGATCTGCGGCGCGGTGGCCACCACGATCTGGCGGTGGTAACTGGGATCGGTCAGCGTCTCCTGGTAGCCGGACATGCCGGTGGAAAACACTGCCTCGCCCAGCGTTTGGCCGACCTTGCCGAACGGGGTGCCGGCGAAGACGCGGCCGTCTTCGAGTACCAATAGCGCCTTACTGCTCACGCGACCTCTTTCTCCTGGCCATCGCGTCGATCCCGAAGCCACCCGTCGTAGTCGTGGCGGTCATTCGCCCGGAAACCGGTATCGATCTCGACACCCGACGGCAGCCGCCAGCGGATCGCCAAGATGCCAATCCGGGCCGGCCTGCCCGCCATTCCGCGCTCCATGCGGACAGCCGTGATCGAATCCTTTGGAATCCAAATCGGTTGGGCCCGCAGGCGTTCCACCATGATACCCCCGGCATAGCGGGTCAGCACCGCCTTGCTCCGGTAACCGAGATCGCCGGCCGCGATCCGCTCACTCCAGCCGGGCGCCATCATGGAACCGCAATAGTGGCCGCGGGTGGTGATGCCCGCCGCGCCCACCTCGTCGGGGATCTCGGGCAGGTTGCCGATGAGCTCGGCCTGCCGCTGCGCGCGGCGCTGCCAGGTGCGCATCATCAGCTGGATCACCACCGTGATCGCCACCACCAGCACGGCCGCGAAGATCAGCGACCCCACCAGCGTGCCTGAATTCATACCGGGCACTTCCCGTCTCGGGCGGTGATCTTGCCGCGCAGCAGGGTCGCGGTCACGGTGGCGGGCAACGTCATCGCTTCGTAGGGCGTGTTGGCCGAACGGCTGGCCAGGTCGGGCCCGGCGACGGTCCACGAGGCGTCGGGGTCCACCACCGTCAGGTTGGCCGGCTCCCCCACCTCGAGCGGCCGGCCGTGATCGGGCAGGCGTGCGATGCGGGCGGGGTTTTCGCTCATCACCCGGGCGAGGTCACGCCAGGTCAGCAGCCCCGGGAGGACCATCGTCTGCACCACGATCGACAGCGCCGTCTGCAGCCCCAGCATGCCGGGCCGCGCCGCGGAGAACTCCACGCACTTCTCGTGCTCGGCGTGCGGGGCGTGATCGGTGGCCACGCAGTCGATCACGCCGTCGGCCAGCGCCCGGCGCAACGCCACCGCGTCGGCCGCTTCGCGCAGCGGTGGATTGACGCGGTCACGCCCGTCGTAGCTGGTCAGTCGGCTGTCGTCGAGCATCAAGTGGTGCGGGGTGACCTCGGCGGTGATCGAAATCCCTTGATCCTTAGCCCATTTCACGATCTCGACGGTGCCCGCGGTGGAGGCATGGCAGATGTGCACCCGGGCGCCGGCGTCGCGTGCCAGCAGCGCGTCCCGGGCGACGATCGATTCCTCGGCCGCCCTGGGCCACCCCGACAGGCCCAGCCGGGCGGCGGTGGGTCCTTCGTGGGCGACGGCTCCGATCGTCAGCCGGGGCTCCTCGGCGTGCTGGGCGACGAGCACGCCCAGGCCGGTGGCGTATTCGAGGGCGCGGCGCATCACCAGTGGGTCGTGCACGCAGATGCCGTCGTCGGAGAACATCCGCACCTGAGCGGCCCCGGCCGCCATCATGCCCATCTCGGTGAGCTCTTTGCCGGCCAGCCCGACGGTGACCGCGCCCACCGGGTGCACGTCGACCAGACCGACCTGCTGGCCCCGGTGCCAGACGTGGTCGGTGACCACCGGGCTGTCGGCGACCGGGTTGGTGTTGGCCATCGCGAACACCGCGGTGTAGCCGCCCAAAGCCGCGGCGGCCGAACCTGTTTCGATGTCCTCGGCGTACTCGCGGCCCGGCTCCCGCAGGTGGGTGTGCAGGTCCACCAGGCCGGGCAGCACCACCTGATCGGTGGCGTCGATCACGTCGGCCGTGTCGGGAATGTCAAGGCCGGGGCCGATCGCGGCGATCTGACCGTCATCGACCAGGACGTCGACCCGGTCGCCTTCGCCGTACAACCGAACCCCGCGCAGCAACACGCTCACGCCGCACCCTCTTCTCCGGCGGATTCGGTGCCGACCAGCACGTGGAACAGCACCGCCATCCGCACATGAACACCGTTGGAAACCTGTTGCAGCACAGCCGATTGCGATGAGTCGGCCACCGATGATGCGATCTCCATGCCACGTAGCATCGGGCCCGGGTGCAGCACCACAGCGTGGCCGGGCAGCAGCGCCTGGCGGCGATCGGAAAGCCCGTACAGGGAAGAGTATTCGCGCACCGACGGGAAGAAGCCGCCGTTCATCCGCTCGGCCTGCACCCGCAGCATCAGCACCGCGTCGGCGGCGGGCAGTTCGGCGTCGAAGTCGTTCGACACCGTGACCGGCCAGCCGTCGACGCCGACCGGCAACAGCGTGGGCGGTGCCACCAGGACCACTTCGGCGCCCAGCGTTGCCAGCAGCATGACGTTGGAGCGGGCGACCCGGCTGTGCAGGACGTCGCCGACGATCACGACGCGCCGGCCCTCGATGCCGCCGAGCCGCTGGCGAATGGTGAGCGCGTCCAGCAGCGCCTGGGTCGGGTGCTCGTGGGTGCCGTCCCCGGCGTTGATCACCGAGGGGCCGGAACCGTCGCCGGCGCAGGTCCATTCGGCAAGCAGGTGTGCCGCGCCCGACGCCGGATGCCGGATGATCAGCGCGTCCGCCCCGGCCGCCCGCAGCGTCAGTGCGGTGTCGCGCAGGGACTCGCCCTTGCCCACCGACGATCCTGCGGCGCTGACGTTGATCACGTCGGCGCTCATCCACTTGCCGGCCACCTCGAAGGACACCCGGGTGCGGGTCGAGTTCTCGTAGAACATCGTGACGATGGTGCGGCCGCGTAGCGTCGGCAGCTTCTTGATCTCGCGGCCCACCAGAGCCTGGGCGAACCGGTCGGCGTCGTCGAGGATGGCGGTGGCGTCATCGAGGCTCAGGTCGCCGGCGGCGAGAAGATGGCGCGTCATCGCGAGATCACCACGCCGTCTTCACCGTCGTTCTCCTTCAACAGCACGTGCACGCTCTCGCTGCGTGAGGTGGGAACGTTCTTGCCCACATAGTCGGCGCGCAGCGGCAGTTCGCGATGGCCGCGGTCGACCAGCACCGCCAGTTGCACCACCCGGGGGCGGCCCACGTCGCGCAGCGCGTCCAGGGCGGAACGCACCGAGCGGCCGGAGTAGAGCACGTCGTCGACCAGGATCACCAACGCATCGTCGATGCCGCCGGCCGGGATCGAGGTGGCTTCCAGCGGCCGCGGTGGTTTTTGCATCAGGTCGTCGCGGTACAGGGTGATGTCCAACGCACCGCAAGCGACGTCGGAGGGCGAGCCACCGCTGTATTCGCCGATGTTGTCGGCCAGGCGCTTGGCCAGGATCACGCCGCGAGTGGGGATGCCCAGGAGCACGACCCGTGGCGCGTCGGGACCATCCAGCGCGGTCTTCTCGATGATCTGGTGTGCGATACGGGAAATGGTGCGGCCCACGTCGGCCGCCGACATCAATTCCCGGGAATCACTGCCTGAGCCGGTGTCGCCCGCAGCACCCATACGAAACTTGACCTCCTTCTCCGCCTCACGGGACGGATCGTTAAAGGATGTCGACTGCACGGCAGCGTAGCACTAATTTCGGCAGCGGCGGCGCCAGGCGTGTGTGGCGCGCATCGCTCCCCACCCGTACTCGTCACATCCACCCCACGAGTCTCTCCGGGACCGAACATGTCGCCGGCCTCACAGCGACACGTTGGCGCCGGCGGCGTGTCGGGTCGAGCATGCGCATCCGCTGTCGCCGCGAGGCGGGCAAATGAGTATGCGCAGAGCGCGGGCGTCGCATGGGACCGAAGCGCACGGCCTTCGACAGGCGTCCCGGTACGTCCGCGTGCAGCGGCGCTGATCGGCTTTCCTCACCGGCCCGCTAACCTGACCGGGTGAATCGCTTGGCCCTTGAGGGCAACGCGGCCTCCGTCCGGGAAGTGTGCGACGCAGGCCTGCTCGCCGGTGCGGTGACGGTGGTATGGCAGCACGGAGAACTGCTGCAGGTCAACGAAATCGGCTATCGCGACGTGGACGCGGGCCTGCCGATGCAGCGGGACACGCTGTTTCGCATCGCGTCGATGACCAAGCCGGTGACGGTCGCGACGGTGCTGAGCCTGGTCGACGAGGGCAAGCTGAAGCTCCAGGATCCGGTCGTCGGGTGGGCACCGGAGCTGGCCGGCGTGCGGGTGCTCGACGATCCGCACGGCCCGCTGGACCGAACGCACCCGGTGAACCGCGCCATCCTGATCGAGGATCTGCTCACCCACACCAGCGGCCTGGCATACGGATTCTCGGTGTCCGGGCCGATCTCCAAGGCCTACATGCGGCTGCCCTTCAATCAGGGCCCGGACGCCTGGCTGGCCGAGCTGGCGAAGCTGCCGCTGGTGCATCAACCCGGTGACCGCGTCACCTACAGCCATTCGATCGACCTGCTGGGCGTCATCGCTTCCCGCATCGAGGGCAAGCCGTTCCACCAGGTTCTCGACGAACGGATCCTGGGTCCGGCGGGCATGACCGACACCGGCTTCTTCGTCACCCCCGAGACCCGGCGCCGCGCGGCGACCATGTACTCGCTCGACGAGCAGAGCCGCCTGCAGCACGGCGTGATGGGCCCGCCGCACCTCACGCCGCCGTCGTTCTGCAATGCCGGTGGCGGGTTGTGGTCGAGCGCCGACGATTACCTGCGTTTCGTGCGGATGCTGCTCGGCGACGGAACGGTCGACGGTGCGCGGGTGCTGTCGGAGGCATCCGTCCGGCTGATGCGCACCGACCGGCTCACCGACGAGCAGAAGCGGCACAACTTCCTGGGCGCGCCGTACTGGGTGGGCCGGGGCTTCGGGCTGAATCTGTCGGTGGTGACCGATCCGGCAAGGAGCACACCGCTATTCGGGCCCGGCGGTGTCGGCACGTTCAGCTGGCCCGGCGCCTACGGGACCTGGTGGCAGGCCGACCCCGCCGCGGATCTGATCCTGATCTATCTGATTCAGAATCTGCCGGACCTGACCGCCGACGCCGCCACGGCCGTCGCCGGCAACACGTCGCTGGCCAAACTCCGCACGGCACAACCGAGATTCGTCCGCAACACCTATCGCGCGCTCGGCCTCTAAGGGCGGATCGCCATGGCCGATTACCCACCCGACCGCATCAACGGGCCGCGGCTGACGCTGCGCCCGCCCGCGATCGACGACGCCGGGGCGCTCTTCCAGCGGGTCGCCCGCGATCCGCAAGTCACCAAGTATCTCTTGTGGGCGCCGCATCCCGACGTGGCGGCGACGCGGCGGGTGATCACCGAAAAGCTCAACGCCAGCGCCGACGAGAAGACCTGGGTCATCGAGCTGCGGCATCGCGGCGAGGTCATCGGGCTGGCCAGCTGTCGGCGCACGGCACCGCACTCGGTCGAGATCGGCTACTGCCTTGGCCGGCGCTGGTGGGGCAAGGGTTTGATGTCCGAGGTGCTCGGCATGCTGCTCACCGCGCTCGACGCCGATCGCGAGGTGTATCGCGTCTGGGCGACGTGCAGTGTCGACAACGAGCGCTCCGCACGCCTGCTGGAGCATGCCGGCTTCTTCTTGGAGGGCCGACTGGCCCGGCACGCCGTCTACCCCACCATGGGCCCCGAGCCGCAGGACAGCCTGCTCTACGCCAAGATCCTGCGCTGACTACCTTTTTCCCACCACGCCGCCGTGTTCGAGCGCCCGGCGCGCGGGGGCGCGCACATCGGCGTCGCTGTCCTGGAGCGCAATCCCCAGCGCGTCACGCGCAGCGGGCCCGCCCACCCGGCCAGCGCGCGTGCCGCGCCTTCGCGCACCTGCCATGCCGGCTCCCGCAGCGGCCCGCTTGACCGCCCTGTAATCGTCTTGGCCGCAACCCAATTCACCCAACACGGCGAGGCCGGCGGCGCGGACCAACGGGTCGGTGTCGGCGACCAGCCGGCGCACGGCTCGGCCAGCCGGGGCGGCCCCTCTGAGCGACGCCATTGCGCCACCCGCGGCGATCCGCCGGCCTTGTGATCTTGGTGAGCAGAACCCGACGCGCGCTATCGTAGGCGTGCACAACCGGCGACAACGGAAGATGGCCGTGGATGACTGACGAATCGAGACACGCGTTGACCAAGGTGCCGGCGGTCACCCTGGGCTTCTGGGTCATCAAGGTCTTGGCGACGACGTTGGGCGAGACCGGCGGCGATACCGTCACGATGACGCTGAATTGGGGCTACGCCGCCGGGGTCGTGATTTTCGGCGTCGCGCTGGTGACGCTGGCTGGTGCGCAGATCTTCGCCAAGCGATTCCATGCGACCCTCTACTGGGCGACGATCGTGGCGTCGACGACGTTCGGCACCGTGCTGGCCGATTTCGCCGACCGATCGCTGGGGATCGGCTACACGGGCGGGTCACTGCTGCTGTTGGCTTGCCTGCTGGCCACCTTGGGCCTCTGGCGCGCAACGCAAGGCAGCGTCTCGGTCTCCACCGTCTCGACGCCGAAAGTGGAGGCCTTCTACTGGGCGACCATCACGTTCTCGCAGACGCTGGGCACCGCGCTCGGCGATTGGCTGGCCGATACGCGCGATTTCGGTTATGAACGCGGCGCTTTGGTATTCGCGGCCGGTCTGATCGTGGTCGCGGCCCTCTACTACTGGAGCACCGTCTCCCGCGTCACCCTGTTCTGGGTTGCGTTCATTCTCACCAGGCCGCTGGGCGCCACGGTCGGCGATTTCATCGACAAGCCGGTCGCCGACGGCGGCCTGGCCTGGAGCCGCCCGCTCGCCTCGGCGGTGCTCGCGGCGCTGATCGCGGTTTTGCTCGTCGTCGTGCCGCAGCGTCCCGGCCGTCACCCCGGTCAGGCTAAAGATGATGCGGCAGCAGACCATTCGGGTACCGACGTCGAGCAGCCCGACCAGCAAGCAACATAACCGTCCTGTGACTCTCAACGATTTCACAGCGTTTTGGCCGTACGGTCTCGGACATGCCACCCGTCACGCGGCAGCTTGCACGAACGCCCGTCATGATGCTTCCCCCGATGGGCTTGAGGGAACGCCGGATTGAAGAATGCCCAACGATGTGGTTCAACCGTGACTTCCTCGACCAACCGTGGCCCGATTGGAAAGTCGACGTAGGCGTAGACGACCGCACGACATTCTTCAGTCACACCAATCCCGGTGAGACCCTGATTGGGTACCCGGCGCGCATCACGCTGGAAAAACCCGGCGTCGTGTGGATGACGACCAATCGATTTTGCCGCATGGGCGGCTCCTTCGCCGAGGTGTTGATTGAGGCCCGCTGGCCCGACTAGGTCCGCACCCGGCGCTCGACGTAGCGTTGAGGCATGAGGGTCCTGCTCGTCGAGGACGAACCGCGGCTGTCGGCGACAGTGGCCCGGGGGCTCAAGGCGGAGGGATTCGTCGTCGTCGCCGCCGCCAACGGCGTCGATGGCCTGCAGGAGGCTACCGAAAACCGCTTTGACGTAGTCATTCTCGACATCATGTTGCCCGGCCTCAGCGGTTATGAGGTGCTGCGCCGGATGCGGTCGCGAAATATGTGGACGCCGGTGCTCATGCTGACCGCCAAGGACGGTGAGTACGACGAGACCGATGCCTTCGATCTGGGTGCCGATGACTATCTGACGAAACCGTTCTCGTTCCGGGTGCTGGTGGCGCGGCTGCGCGCGCTGGTTCGTCGTGGCGCACCGGCGCGGCCGGCAGTGTTGAAGGCCGGATCGCTGGCGCTGGATCCCGCCCGGCACACGGTCCAACGAGATTCGACCCCGATCACCTTGACTCCCCGCGAGTACGGGGTGCTCGAATTCCTGATGCGCAACAAGGACGTGGTCGTGACCAAGGCGGAGATACTGCAGAACGTCTGGGATGCGCATCATCACGGCCCCGACAACGTGGTCGAGGTATATGTGGGATATCTGCGTCGCAAGATCGACGCTCCGTTCGGTACCAACACCATCGAGACGATCCGGGGTGTCGGTTACCGATTGCTGTGTTGAGAAGCGTTTTGAGGCAACGTCACCGTCAGTGCGGTTCCACCGCCTGGCCGGTCGTCGATGGTGACCGTGCCGCCGTGCGCGGCGACGACCTCCGCGACGATCGCCAGGCCCAGACCGGCCCCGCCGCCACTGCGCGCGCGATCGGAATCCAGGCGCACAAAACGTTCGAATACCCGGGCGCGTTCGGTGGCGGCGATCCCGGCGCCGTCGTCGCTGACGGTGATGATTGCCATTCCCTGTTGGCTGGATACTCCGATCGCAACATACGAAACCGCATGGCGCACAGCATTTTCCACGAGGTTGCGGATCATGCGTGACATAGCCACCGGGTCGGCGTCCACACACACCGGCCGAGTGTCGGTGTGAATGACGCAGTGCGCTTCGCGCTGCGCGCGAGCGGCTTCGGCCTGCGCAAGGTCGTCGAGAGTCACCTGCTCTTTGCGCCGGAGCAGGGTTTGCTCGTCGGCGCGGGCCAGCAGCAGCAGATCTTCGATCAGGGCGTGCATGCGTTGCGCCTCGGGAAGCAGCGTGTTCACCGCCAGCTCGGCATCGAGCAGATCGGGATGGGCCTCGGCCACTTGCAGACCGGAGATGATGGTGGTGATCGGGCTGCGCAGTTCATGGGACGCGTCGCCGACAAAACGTTGCTGTGCACGGTGACCCGCTTCGAGACGCGAGAGCATGTCGTTCATGGTGACCGCCAAGGCCGCAATCTCGTCATGGCTCTCCGGTACCGGCACCCGCTCGGCTAGGTCAGACGTCGAAATCTCGGCCACCTGCGCGCGGATCGCGTCCACCGACTTCAGCGATCGGCGAACCAGCCAGTACGTCACGGTCGCCGCCACTGCGACGATGATCGGCGCGCCGCAAAGTAGCCGCAGCGCTACCTTCCACGCGATCCCCTCCACCGCCTCGCTGCCCCCGCCCACGATCACCGTGTAGACACCGGACGCGGTTGCGACCCTTTGCCCGCTGACCCGCATGTCATCACGCAGCACCGCATCGTCGGGCAGACCTTGGCGCGGGCTGCGGTCGAAGTCGGTAACGGGGACCAACGGTGCGGTGGGCGCGGAGGCGGACCGCGTCACCACCCTGCCATCGGGAGCGACCAATTGGACTGCAACCACCCGTTGATCGGTGCTCATCAGGGCGCGGTCGACGTGGTCGGGCCCACCGGTTCGCAGATCCTCCGCGATATCGCGGACTCGTTCAGCGGACGCATAATCGACACCGGCCAATAACGACCGGTAGACGATGAAGTCCAATATTGCACCGGAAATGGCGAGCGCACAGAAAACGACGACCGCCGAGACCGCGGCCGAACGCGCCGAGATGCCCCAGCGCGGGAAATACCATGGGCGCACGCGCCCACTTCGCCGAAACGGCCAAACACCCGGTATCCGCACGCCATTGATTCTCCCAAGCCCGCGGCCCGGCTGAAAACACCGAGCTCAGCACACTTCTCAGCGGCTTCTCAGCACCCTCGTCCTACGCTGACACGGTCATGTCTGGTAATGCACGCCCGAGTCGTAGTAGTGGCCGTGGAATGACACGAATGCTGCTCGTCGCCGTACTCGCGTTCGGCTCCGGTGTGCTGGGAGCAGCACCGGCCGCCGCGGACCCGAGCCCGTTCAATACCCTCAGTTCGAGCTGCAATGAAACGGCTTCAGCCAGCGGGGACGCCATCATCCAAGGAATCCGGCGAGGCATTTCCGACTGGCCGGCCAACGCACCGCACACCGCGGCTCGCATCACGTGCGGAGCCGGCCCGGCTCCGACCCCCGGCTGACCCCGGGCTCAGGTG
Organism: Mycobacterium sp.; assembly: GCF_004298145.1. Taxonomy (GTDB): domain Bacteria; phylum Actinomycetota; class Actinomycetes; order Mycobacteriales; family Mycobacteriaceae; genus Mycobacterium. The sequence continues at coordinate 59,127 of NZ_SCRH01000026.1, read as the reverse complement.
TTGTCGGCGACCGACGGCACCGCTTGGGCGTCGTTGGCACCGTTGCGCGCCCCGTTCATGCCGGAGGCGTCCGCGGGCAGCTCGAACGCCGCGGTCACCGAACCCACCGCGGCCGCCGCGGCGTTGCGTTGCGCTTCCATGCGTGCCAGCGCGGTCTCGGTGAAGACCGACAACCCCAGATCCGGGTTGTAACCGTGGATCTCTTTGACGTCGAGCTGGGCGAGGAAGTAGACGATCTCCTTGGAGACCACCTGGCCGGGCACCAGCACCGGGAAGCCCGGCGGGTAGGGCACCACGAACGTCGTCGACACCAGCGTCTTACCCTCGGCCAGGCGTCGCCCGGCCATGCCGATCAGCACGTGTTCGCGATCGGACTCCTCGTATCCGGCGTAGAAGGCCGACCGCATGTCGCCGAAGTTGCATTCGTCGACGGGCCGGAAGGCGACGTCGAACTCGCTGAAGTCGGGCAGGTGCGGCAGGTCCTCGGTGATCTCCTCGACATGACGCTCTTGCAGCGCCCGGTCCGCGACGCTGGCCGCCTTCTCGATGCGGTCGAAATCGATTGCCACCCTTCGCAACACGTCGAGCAGGTAGTGCACGCTCGACCAGGTGACACCGATCGTGAAGATCAACAGCACGCTGTTGATCGATGTCTTGTTGATCTGGATGCCGAACCGCTCCATCAGGATCTTTTCGCGGAAGTCGTAACCGTTCATCCCCGTCGCGCCGACGAACAACGTCACCCGCGTCGCGTCCAGCACGAACTGGTCGGAGCGCCACGCCTCGTTCCATTCGGCCAGCGCGCCCTGCCTGACCTCGCGGTACGAACTGACCGACGACTCCCGGAATTCCTCAGGCACCAGGTCGGATTCGTCAAGGATGCGGAACCACTTGCTGATCAGCCGGTCTTTGCGGACCCGGTGCCGGAAGACCAGAGCCATGTCGTAGACCTGCCGGACCAGTTGGAAGCCCTCGATGTCGACCTGCCGGCGCGCCAAGTCCAGCGACGCCAGCAGCTGCTGATTCGGCGACGTCGACGTGTGGGTCAAGAATGCCTCGGCGAATGAATCGCGGGTGAGCGCGTTGAAATCCTGGTCGCGGACGTGGATCATCGACGCCTGCCGAAGCGCCGACAGCGACTTGTGCGTGGAGTGCGTCGCGTAGACACGGACCCGCGCGCTGGCCGGGTCGGGCATCAGCTCACGCTCGACCCACTCCGAACGGTCGACCCCTTCCATGGTCGCCGCCCACTTCCGGTATTCCTCAACGTATTCCGGCGACACCAGCATGTGCTCGAGGCGCTCGGCGGACACCATCGCGGTCCGCTGCCGGGCCCACGGCACCGCGGTGGCGAAGGCGTACCACGCCTCGTCCCACAAAAAGCAGATGTCCGGCTTGATCGCCAGCACCTCCTGCATGACCTGCAGCGGGTTGTAGACGACACCGTCGAAAGTGCAGTTGGTCAGCAGCAGCATGCGCACCCGGTGCAGCTGCCCGGCCGCTTCCAGGTCCAGCAGCGTCTGCTTGATGGTGCGCAGCGACACCGCCCCATAGATCGCGAACTGCGGCAGCGGATAGGCGTCCAGGTACAGCGGGTAGGCCCCGGCCAGCACCAGCCCGTAGTGGTGCGACTTGTGGCAGTTGCGGTCGATCAGCACGATGTCGCCGGGGCGGGTCAGCGACTGCACGACGATCTTGTTGGCGGTCGACGTCCCGTTCGTGACGAAGTAGGTGTGGTCGGCGTTCCACGTGCGCGCCGCCTTGTCCATCGCCTTTTTGATGTTGCCGTGCGGGTCCAGCAGCGAGTCCAGACCGCCGGAGGTGGTGGAGGTTTCGGCCATGAAGATGTTGCGGCCGTAGAACTCCCCCATGTCCTGCAGCGACCTGGAGTTGAAGATGCTGGCGCCCCGCGCGACGGGCAGCGCGTGGAATTGGCCGACCGGTGCGGCCGCGTACGCGCGCAGGGCGTCGAAAAATGGTGTGGCATAACGGTTTCGCAGCCCGGCGAGCACGGTGCTGTGCAGGTCGGTGACGTCGTTGAGCCGGTAGAACGTCCGGTCGTAGATGTCGGGTTCGCTGTCGTCGCCCGCCGCGATCGACTCGTCGGTGAGCAGATACAGGTCGATGTGGGGCCGCAGCTCTCGGATCCATTCGCCGCATTCCACCCAGTCGTTGGCGCGATCGGGAATGACGTCGCCCGCGTCCTCGTTGGGCCCGAGCAGCGTGTTCATCAGCGGCAGCCGGTCGCGGGAGCGCAGCGGCACGTCGTCGCGGATGATCGCGGCCTGAATCTCCCCGTTGAGCGCGACCGCGGTGATGGCGTCCTCGACGCTGGGGACCACCAGGATCTCGAACTGCACGTCGTCGGACGGACAACGCAGCGCCCGCAGGCATTCGGCCAGGCTGTCCGGTGCGGTGCCCGGCGCGTCGTCGGCGAGCAACACGGTGTAGAAATGCTGCTGTTTGGCCTGCGCGACTAATTCCTGGTCATCCAGCGGCGCGGATGTATCGAAAAGCCCTGCGCGGTCCCCATATTCACTCAACAACCGCACGGCCAGGGAGACCTCTTCGGCGAGCCGCACCGTGGACAGGCTTTCCAGGTGGGCGCGGAACACCGCCAGATTTTCCGCGCCCGGGTACAGCCAGTACCGCTCGTAGGCGGCGATGCGATCCATCAGGCGCTTCACCCGGGCCACGTCGTGGGTTTTGTCCAGTCCGGCGAGGTCCACCTCGGCGAGGTGACGGCACGCGTCGTCGAGCAGGTTCCAGGTGTCAACACGGGCGTACGACGGGTTGGCCACCGCCGCCAGCGCGGAGACGCGAAGTCGCCGCGGCTGGGTGCTGTATCGAATCATGACCTCACCTGTTCTTCTCGGATCGCCGCCGCTGCGGTCCAGCTCGTATTGTCAACCCGCCGCGCCGCGCCCGTGGTCATTTCACCTCAGCTTGATCAGCGATCCGGCTCGTCGTCACTTTCGACGTCACCGTCTATGAGGCGCCGATTGCCCCGGGTGCTGTCCGCCCACCGCAGCATGGGCAGCTCCAGGCGGCGGGCCGGCAGGTCGGTGACGTCGCTGAGCGCCCGCACCACGCCCTGCGTCAGCCCCATGATCGCGGCCATCACCGGCAGCAGCGGCTGCAGCGGTCTGGCCGCCGAGCGCACTGTGCTGATGCGGCGGGCGACGGCCACCCGTTCGACGCAGTGACAGAGCCAGGCGCCCACCCCCAGCGCGTAGATCGAGAGCACCGAGGCGACGACGGTCCACCCGTAGGCGGCGCACACCACCGCACCCACCACCACCGTCGCAGCCAGCACGGCCGCAACGACCAGGCGCAGCTCCAACCGGGTCATGGCTGCGGTCCGTGGTCCTCCGCTGTGTCGGCGGCGTCGTCACCCACCGCGCCCCGAACGGCCGCTGCGGCCGCCCTGATCTGCGGCGTCACCAGCATGACGTGCCCGAGCACCCCGTTGACGAAGCCCGGCGAATCGTCGGTGGACAGCTCCTTGGCCAGCCGGACGGCCTCGTCGACGGCGACCGGTTCCGGCACGTCGTCGGCATACAGCAGCTCCCACACCGCGACACGCAGAATGGCGCGGTCCACGGCGGGCAGCCGGTCCAGCGTCCAGCCCTGCAGGTGCGAGCTGATCAGGTCGTCGATGTGTGCCGCGTGTTCGCCGACGCCCCGCGCCGCCGCGGCCGTATACGGCTGCAGGGGCGCGATTTCGGGGTTCGCCTCAGCCAGCCCGGTACGGATGTCGACAACCTCCGCCGGGCTCAATCCACGCGCCTCGGCTTCGAACAACAGGTCGACGGCACGCTTGCGAGCCTGATGTCGCCCTTTAACGGGCCGGCTCACGCGTTGACACGTCCCAGGTAGCTGCCGTCGCGCGTGTCCACCTTCAGCTTGTCCCCGGTGTTGATGAACAGGGGCACCTGGATCTCGGCCCCGGTTTCCATGGTGGCGGGCTTGGTGCCGGCGCTGGACCGGTCGCCCTGCAGGCCGGGCTCGGTGTGGGTGACCTCGAGTTCGACCGACACCGGCAACTCGATGTACAGCGGCGCGCCGTTGTGGAACGCCACCTGCACGGGCAGGCCCTCGAGCAGGAAGCGGGCGGCGTCGGCGACCAGCGACTCCGGCAGCGGGTGCTGCTCGTAGTCCTGGCTGTCCATGAACACGAAGTCCGAGCCGTCGCGGTACAAATACGTGGTGTCGCGCCGGTCCACGGTGGCGGTCTCCACCTTCACCCCGGCGTTGTACGTCTTGTCGACGACCTTGCCCGAGAGCACGTTCTTCAGCTTGGTCCGCACGAACGCCGGGCCCTTGCCCGGTTTGACGTGCTGGAACTCGACGATCTGCCACAGCTGGCCGTCGATCACCAGCACCAGTCCATTCTTGAAATCGGCAGTGCTTGCCACGGTTCGGTATGTCTCCTCGAGGATGGACAGTGGTCTACGGAACTGTCTGTAGCTTGTCGGCCAGTTTAGAGTGCTCGCCTGCCGCGGCCCGCGGGCCGGGGTCGGGGGCCGACGGACGGAACGCCGCTAGCGGTGGGCCTGTTCGCGGTCGACCCGGGATGGCTCCTCAGGCGAGGGCAACGGCTTGATCATCGTCAAGAGCGGGACGCGCAGCGTGACCCCGCCGGCGAACGGAATGTGCACGGCGAAATAGACGATCTGCATTTCCAGCCGCGTCTCTCGTAGCGGCTGGGCGTACATGTCCCACCGGAAATCCCGCAGGCGTGCCAACCCCCGTGCCACCCCGTTCACGCACCCGACCTTACTCGCGGGGGCAAGCCCCCGGAGGGGCTCGCGGGCGTCGTCAGGACAGGACGGCCAGCTCCTTGGGGAACTTGGTCAGCAGCTCCGGGGCCTGCGCGCGGCCCTTTTCCGGCACCACCAAGGTGTCCTCGATGCGGACGCCGCCGCGCCCGGGCAGGTAGACGCCGGGCTCGACCGTCACCACGGATTCGGCCAGCAGTGTGCCGGTGGACGTGGCGCCGATGCCCGGCGCCTCGTGGATCTCCAGGCCCACGCCATGGCCGAGACTGTGGCCGAACTGCTCGCCGTAGCCGGCGTCGGCGATCACCTGGCGGGCCGCGGCGTCCACCCCGCGCAGGTCGGCGCCGGCGTGCAGCGCCTCCCGGCCGGCCCGCTGCGCCTCGGCGACCAGTAGGTAGATCTCCAGCTGCCAGGCCGCGACCTTACCGGCCTTGCCGAGCACGAACGTGCGCGTCATGTCGGAGTGGTAACCGCCGACCAGCGCGCCGAAGTCGATCTTGACGAAATCGCCGGCGGCCAGCGCCGCGTCGGTGGGGCGATGATGCGGGATGGCCGAGTTGGGGCCCGCGGCCACGATGGTCTCGAACGAGATCGCATCCGCGCCGTGGTCGAGCATCAGGCCCTCCAGCTCGCGGCTGACCTCGCGTTCGGTGCGGCCGGGCCGCAGGCCGCCCCGCGCCACCAGGTCGGTGAGTGCGGCGTCGGCCGCCTCGCAGGCCAGCCGCAGTAGGGCGACCTCGCCGGCGTCTTTGACCTCCCGCAACGCTTCGACGGTCCCCGCGGCCTTCACCAGCTCGGTGGCCGCCTTCCGGCCCTCCAGCTCACTGGTCAGCGCGTCGAATCCGTCGACGGTGACCACGTTGCTCTCAAAGCCCAGTTTTCGGGCGCCCGCCTCGGCCGCCTGGCCGGCCAGGTAGCGCCCCAGTACGCGCTCGATGGCGACTTCGAGGTCCGGCGCCTGCTCGGCGGCCTGGGTTCGGTAGCGCCCATCGGTCGCCAGCACGGGGCCGCGATCATCGGCGAACACCAGCAACGCACCGTTCGACCCGGTGAATCCGGAGAGGTAACGGACGTTGACCAGGTCCGTGACCAGCAGCGCATCCAGTCCGCTGGTCTCAAGCTGTGCCCTGAGCCTGTCTCGACGCTGAGAATGTGTCACGGGTCTTGACGGTACTCGCTACGCTTTTGGGCCATGAGTAACTGGATGCTGCGCGGATTGGTGTACGCCGCGGCGATGGTCGTCGTTCGATTGTTCCAAGGTGCGCTGATCAACGCGTGGCAGACGCAGGCTGGTCTGTTCAGCGTGGCGCTGCTGATTCTGTTCATCATCGCGGTGGCCGTGTGGGGGGTTCTCGACGGCCGGGCCGACGCCATTGCCAACCGCGATCCGGATCGCCGCGGCGATCTGGCGATGACCTGGCTGCTGGCCGGCCTGGTCGCGGGTCTGCTCGGTGGCGCCGTCTCCTGGCTGATCGCGCTTGTGTACAACGGCCTGTACACCGGGGGGCTGATCAACGAGGTGACGACGTTCGCGGCCTTCACCGCGCTGTGCGTCTTCCTGCCCGGCATCATCGGCGTGACCGTCGGTCGCTGGCGGGTGGACCGGCAGTTCGAGAAGACGCCGGAAAAACACCACGGCCTTGGCGCAAAGCAGCAGCGGGACAGTGACACCGATGTGTTCACCGCCGTTCGCGGCGATGACACTCCGACCGGTGAGATCCCAGCGGCCCACGCCGAAGCGCGGACCACTGCGGTCGCCACGGCCGAGCGCGAGGGGCCCACCGAGACGATCGCCAAGACCGAGGACGACCCGAAGACCGAGGCCATCCCGACGGCCGGCGACGAGCACACCAAGCCGGGCGGAGAGCCGAAGAAGGATTAGCCGGCGGCGTTGCCCGCCGCGGCCAGGTAGCGCAGGGCGAGCAGGTAGCCCTGCACTCCCAACCCCACGATCACCCCGGTCGCAACGGGGCTGAGGTAGGAGTGCCGCCGAAACTCTTCGCGCGCATGCACATTCGAGATGTGCACCTCGATGAGGGGCGCGCTCAATTCCGCGCACGCGTCGCGCAGCGCCACCGAGGTGTGGGTGAGCCCGCCGGCGTTGAGGATCACCGGATCTTTTGCGTCGGCGGCCGAGTGGATCCAGTCCAACAGCTGAGCCTCGTCATCGCTTTGTCGCACAACAGCTTTGAGGCCGAGTGCGGTGGCTTCCCGCTCGATTAGCGCCGCCAGCTGCTCGTGCGTCGTGTCGCCGTACACGTCGGGCTCGCGCCGGCCCAGCCGGCCCAGATTGGGACCGTTGATAACCTGCACGTTGACGTTCACCGTCGTGCTCATGACTCCTCCGCGAGTCCCGCGTAGGCCGCCGTCAGGAGCGACGGGTCGGGGCCGGCCAGCCGGCCCGGCTTGGCCAGTCCGTCGAGGACCACGAACCGCAGCACGCCGGCGCGCGATTTCTTGTCTCCGGCCATGTATTCCAGCAACTGCGGCAACGCGTCTGCGTCGTAGCTGACCGGCAGGCCGAGCGCGGACAAGATGGTGCGGTGACGTTGCGCGGTGGCGTCGTCGAGCCGCCCGGCAAGGCGGGCCAGTTCGGCGGCGAAGACCAGGCCTACCGACACCGCGGCGCCGTGCCGCCACTCGTAGTGCTCGCGGCGTTCGATCGCATGCCCCAATGTGTGTCCGTAGTTGAGGATTTCGCGCAGCTCCGACTCCTTCTCGTCGGCGGCGACGACCTCCGCCTTGACGGCGATCGCGCGGCGGATCAGCTCCGCGAGCACCTCACCCGAGGGGTCCACCGCGGCCTGCGGGTCGGCCTCGATGAGGTCGAGGATCACCGGATCGGCGATGAAGCCGGCCTTGACGATTTCGGCCATCCCGGCGACGAGTTCGTTGGGCGGCAACGTTTGCAGCGTCGCGAGGTCGACCAGGACCGCGCGTGGCTGATGGAACGATCCGACCAGATTTTTTCCCGCGTCGGTGTTGATGCCGGTCTTGCCGCCGACGGCGGCGTCGACCATGCCGAGCAACGTCGTGGGCACGTGCACGATGTCGACGCCGCGCAGCCAGGTGGCCGCCGCGAAACCGGCGACGTCGGTGGCCGCGCCGCCGCCGAGGCTGACCAACGCGTCCTTGCGCCCAATCCCGATGCGCCCCAGCACTTCCCACAAGAAGCCCACGACCGGAAGTTCTTTGCCGTCTTCGGCGTCCGGGATTTCGATGCGGTGCGCGTCAACGTCCTTGTCCGCCAACCGGCTTCGGATCACCTCCGCGGTTTCCGCCAGTGCCGGTTGATGCACGATGGCCACCTTGTGCCGGCCGCCGAGGAGTTCGTCCAGCTCGTCGAGCAGGCCGGTGCCGATGATCACCGGGTACGGCGGATCGACGGCCACCTCGATGGTCACGGGCTCACGGGGGTCGGTCATCGGGCGCCTGCCGGGGCCTGCAACCGCGAAACGATGTAGCGGACCACCGCGCCGGGATTGCGCCGGTTGGTGTCGACGCGGATGGTCGCCGCCCGCCGGTACAGCGGAGTGCGTTCGGCGATCAGCGCCCGGTATTTATCGGCGCGATCGGGCCCGGCCAGCAGCGGCCGAACCATGTTGCCACCGGTGCGGCGCACGCCTTCGGTGGCGCTGATCTCCAGGTAGATGACGGTGTGGCCGGCGAGCGCCTCGCGCACCCCCGGGCTGGTGACGGCACCGCCGCCCAGTGACAGCACGCCGTCGTGGTCGGCCAGCGCCGCGCGCACCACGTCCTCCTCGATGCGGCGGAATTCCCGCTCGCCGTCGGTGGCGAAGATTTCGTCGATGCGGCGGCCGGTGCGCTGCTCGATCGCCGCATCGGTGTCGACAAAGCCGACGCCGAGCGCCTTGGCCAGCCGCCGCCCGATGGTGGACTTGCCCGACCCCGGCAGGCCGATCAGGACCGCTTTGGGCGCCATCACGCGGTGCCCCGGGCGGCCGGCGACTCCCGCTCGGCGACCGCACGCTGGTAGGCCTCGACGTTGCGGCGGGTTTCGGCCAGTGAATCGCCGCCGAATTTCTGCAGCGCCGCGCGGGCCAGCACCAGCGCGACCATGGCCTCGACCACCACGCCGGCGGCCGGCACCGCGCACACGTCCGAGCGCTGGTGGATCGCGACGGCCTCGTCGCCGGTCGCCATGTCGACGGTGGCCAGCGCTCGCGGCACGGTGGAAATCGGCTTCATCGCGGCGCGCACGCGCAAGGCTTGGCCGTTGGTCATGCCGCCCTCGAGCCCGCCCGCGCGGTTGGTCGAGCGGACCACGCCGTCGGGGCCCGGGTACATCTCGTCGTGGGCGCGGCTGCCCCGGCGGCGAGCCGTCTCGAATCCGTCGCCGATCTCGACGCCCTTGATCGCCTGGATGCCCATGACGGCGGCGGCGAGCTGGCTGTCGAGCCGGTTGTCGCCGCTGGTGAACGAGCCCAGCCCGACGGGCAGGCCCAGCGCCACCACCTCGACCACACCGCCGAGGGTGTCGCCGTCCTTTTTGGCCGCCTCGATCTCGGTGATCATCGCCTTCTCCGCCGCCGCGTCATACGCGCGGACCGGGCTGGCGTCGATCGCGGCCAGGTCTCCGGGACCCGGCGGGGGCCCGTCGTAGGGCGCCGACGGGCCGATCGCGATCACGTGCGAGAGCACCTCGACGCCCAGCGCCTGACGCAGGAACGACCGGGCGACGGTCGCCGCGGCGACGCGGGCCGCGGTCTCGCGGGCGCTGGCCCGTTCCAGCACCGGCCGGGCGTCGTCGAAACCGTACTTGAGCATGCCCGCGTAATCGGCGTGGCCGGGCCGTGGCCGGGTGAGCGGGGCGTTGCGCGCGCTGTCGGCCAGCTCCCCCGGGTCGACCGGGTCGGCCGACATCACGGTTTCCCACTTCGGCCATTCGGTGTTGCCGATCTCGACGGCGATGGGCCCGCCCAGGGTGACGCCGTGCCGCACCCCGGACAGCACGCTCACCGCGTCCCGCTCGAATGCCATCCGGGCGCCGCGGCCGTAACCGAGCCGGCGACGGGCCAACTGTTCCGAAATGTCGAGGGAGGTGACCTCCACACCGGCGACCATGCCTTCGAGCACGGCCACCAGCGCACGGCCATGCGACTCCCCGGCTGTGATCCAACGCAACACGCGTCCCATCTTCCCATGTCTGCCCGGGTGGGCTTAAATCCGCGCTCCGCCGTCGAGAACCAGGCCGATCGCGACCGCGCTGGCCAGACACATCGACGGCCCGTGCGGCACCGCGGCGGCCGCGCCGTGGGCACCGCCGCGAAGCCGGGCGACCACCCCGACCAGCGCGGTCAACAGCGGCGCCGCCACCGCCGCCAGGAACCACACGCCGGCACCGCAGCAACCCGTCAGCGCGCCCAACCCGATGGCCAGCTTGACGTCACCGGCCCCCATCCCGCCCGGCGCCACCCCGTGGACCAACAGATAGACCGCGGTCAGCGCGGCGGCTCCGGCCAGCGCCGACGACCCGCACCCGGCCAGGGCGGCCACCGCCAGGATTACCCCGGCCCCGGTCAGGGTCAGCGCGTTGGGCAAGCGTCGTTCGCGGATGTCGTAGCAGCTCAGCGCCGCCAACCAGACCAGCACCAGACACACCGCCGCAATCCGCATGCGCGGCAGGCTAATCCGATGCCTCCAGCGCGCAAGTCATCGCCTCGCGCGGCGCCGGGAGCCCGGTGAACTGTTCCACCTGCGCGAACGCCTGATGCAGCAGCATCTGCACGCCGCTGATCACCCGGCCGCCGGCGGCGGTCACTGCGGCGGCCAGCGGTGTCGGCCACGGGTCGTAGACGGCGTCGAGCAGCACACCGACGGCGGACAAGGTGCCGGCATAGCGCGCGGCCACGTCGGCCGGAATGGTGCTGACCAGCACGTCGGCGGCCGCCACCTCGTCGGCCAGCCCGCCGCCGTCGAGGTCGCAGAACCGTGTCGCGACACCCATCGCGTTTCCGAGCTCCACCAGCCGGGCCGCCTTGTCGGGATTGCGCGCCACCACGGTGATGCCGCTGACGCCCAGCTGGGCCAGGCCGGCGACGGCCGCCGGCGCGGTGCCGCCCGATCCACAGACCAGCGCCCATCCAGAGGCGCTCCCGAGCGCCCCCGCGACGCCGTCGATGTCGGTGTTGTCGGCCCGCCAGCCCGTCGGGGTGCGCACCAGGGTGTTGGCCGACCCCACCCGCTGCGCACGGTCGGTGCGCTCGTCGGCGAACCGCAGAGCGGCGAACTTGCCCGGCATGGTCACCGACACCCCGACCCATTCGGGCCCGAACCCGCCGACCACCCCGGGCAGCCGGTCGGCATCGCATTCGATGCGCTCGTAGGTCCAGCCGGCCAGGCCCAGCGCGCGGTAGGCGGCCAGGTGCAATTGCGGGGACTTCGAGTGGGCGATGGGCTTGCCGAGCACCGCCGCTTTTCTGGGTGCGCGCTCAGCGGGCGGAATCGAGGACACCGTTGTGCTTAGCCAGCTCGATGTTGGCCAGATGCTGCTGATAATCCTTGGTGAACAGCGTCGTCCCCTGGCCGTCGATGGTGACGAAGTACAACCAGTCGCCGGGTTCGGGATGCTCGGCGGCGTTCAGGGCCTCGATGCCGGGCGAACAGATCGCCGTGGCCGGCAAGCCCTGCGACACGTAGGTGTTCCACGGCGTTTTCTGGGCGCGATCGCCGTCGGTGGTGGCCACCTCCCGGCGGTCCAGCGGGTAGTTGACGGTCGAGTCGAACTCCAGCGTGTGGCGCGCGTGCAGGCGGTTGTAGATGACCCGCGCGACCTTCGCGAAGTCCTGCGACTTGGACTCCTGCTGCACCAGCGACGCCACCACCAGGATGTCGTAGGGCGACAGACCCATCGCCTGGGCGGTGTCGATGAGCCCGGACTTCAGGTATTCCACGGCCCCCGCGCTGATCAGGTTCGACAGGATGGTCTCGGGCGGCGCGGACGGATCGACATTGAAGGTCCCCGGCGCGATCAGCCCCTCGATGCGGCGGTGGTCCTTGCCGAGCTCGGTGACCGGCTCGACGGCCCACGGCGGCACCGCCAGCGCCGCGGTACTGCTGTTGGTGGCGGCCGCGCGCAGGTCCCGCACCGGGACGCACCGCTGGTCCCCGTCGAAATCCACGCACGTGGCCCGCGAGATCAGCGTGAAGATACCGGGATTCACCACGTTGGTCTTCATGTCGGTGGTGTCGTCGAGCTGACGGCCCTCCGGGATGACCAACCGGCCCACCCGGCTGTTCGGGTCGGCCAACCGCGCGACGGCGTTGGCCGCCGGGATTTCGGTACGCATGCGGTAGAAGCCGGGCTGGATCGAGGAGATCTTGCTGTTGCCGTGCGCGGCGCTGACGAATGCGCGGACGGTCTTGATCACCTGCTCGTTCTGCAACGTCTCCCCGACCATGGTGGTCGAGTCACCGTCCTTGATCTGAATCACGATGTCGCGCTTGCCATTTCCGGTGTAGTCGTCACCGGGCCCGAACACGGCGTGCCACAGTTTGCCGCCCGCGAATACACCCGCCACCACGATCACGGCCACCAGTGCCAGCGCCGTCTTCAGGGCGACGCGCCGGCGCCGACGGCCCCGCTCCGCCTGATTCCGGGCCGAGCGGCTCGACCTGCGCCGCGGCGGACCCACGGCCTCGGGTTCGGCTCGTTCACGCCGTGCGCTGTCAACCATCGCTGCGCTCCCCCGGCGCCGGCCCAGTCGGGGTGGCGCGGCGTCGATCCAGCCAACTCTGCAGGATCGCCACCGCCGCCGCCTGATCGATCACCGCACGCTGCTCCTTGGCCCGCACACCGGCCGCGCGCAGCGATCGCTGCGCGGCCACGGTGGTCAGCCGCTCGTCGACCAGCCGCACGGGAGTCGGGGGAACTCGGCGGGCCAGCATTTCTTCTAGTTTGCTGGCCAGCTCGATCGCGTCGAGCGCCGAGGGACCGGTGCGGTCGGCCAGCGTGCGGGGCAACCCGACGACCACCTCGACCGCCTCGTATTCGGCGACCAACGCGGCCAGCCGCCGCAGGTGTTTGCCGGAGCGGTCGCGGCGCACGGTCTCCACCGGGGTGGCCAGGATGGCGTCGGGGTCGCTGCAGGCAACGCCGATGCGCACGGTGCCCACGTCGATGCCGAGGCTCCTCCCGGGTCGGGGTCTCCGCCCCGGATTGTCCTGGTCAGGATCGTCGGGCCGGTCGGGAACGCGGTGCTGTGCGGAGACCACTCAACCGACCCGCGCTATCGCGGCGATCTCGGAGCGGACGGCGTCGAGCGCGGCGTCGATGCCGGCCGCGTCCTTGCCGGAGCCCTGCGCCAGATCCGCCTTGCCGCCGCCGCGACCCTCGACCGTCGCGGCGAGCTGCTTGACCAGGTCGTCGGCGCGGATCCCCAGATCCTGGGCGGCCTGATTGGCCGCGACCGCATACGGCACGCTTGCGCTCTCACCCTCGGGCCCCGCGGAAATCACGGAGATCAGCGCGACCACCGCGGGATCGCTACCCAGCTTGCCGCGGATATCGCCGACCAGGGAGCGCAGGTCGGCCGCCGTCATCCCGCCGGACATGCGTTGCGCCACCACCCGGACGTTACCGATACGCTCCGCGCCAGCCGCGGCGTTGGTGGCGGCGGCCTTCGCGCCGGCCAGCCGGGCGCGCTCGAGTTCCTTCTCCGCCGCCTTGAGCCGCTCCACCAGGTTGGCCACCCGGGCGGGCACCTCGTCGGACGGCACCTTCAGCGACGACGCCAGCCCGGCCATCAGCGCACGCTCCTTGGCCAGGTGCCGGAACGACTCCAGCCCGACGTAGGCCTCGACCCGGCGCACCCCGGAGCCGACCGACGATTCGCCCAGGATGGTCACCGGACCGATCTGCGCCGAGTTGTGCACGTGGGTGCCACCGCAGAGCTCCAGTGAGAACGGCCCGCCGATCTCGACCACCCGCACCTCGTCCGGGTAGGCCTCGCCGAACATGGCCATCGCGCCCATCGCCTTGGCCTTGTCCAGCTGCTCGAGGAAGGTGTGCACCTCGAAGTCGGCCTGCACGGCCTGGTTTGTCACTTCCTCGACCTGGGTGCGCTGCTCGTCGGACAGCGGGCCCTGCCAGTTGAAGTCGAAGCGCAGGTAGCCCGGACGGTTCAGTGAGCCGGCCTGAACGGCGTTGGGCCCCAGCACTTGTCGCAGCGCGGCGTGCACCATGTGAGTACCCGAGTGCCCCTGGGTGGCGCCCTTGCGCCAGCCGGGGTCCACCGCCGCGACGACGGTGTCGCCCTCCACGAATTCCCCGGACTCGACGTTGACCCGATGCACCCACAGGGTTTTGGCGATCTTCTGCACGTCGGTGACCGCCGCGCGGGCGCTCCCGCCGGCCCCCGTCCCGCTGATGGCGCCCTCGTCGGCGATCTGCCCGCCCGACTCGGCGTAGAGCGGGGTGCGGTCCAGCACGAGTTCGACGCGATCGGCCCCCTCTGTGCCGTGCGTGACCACCGGCACCCGCTTGCCGTCGACGAAGATACCTAAAACCCGTGCCTCGGAAGACAATTCATCAAAACCCGTGAACTCGGTCGGGCCGGCGTCGACCAGTTCGCGGTACGCGCTCAGGTCGGCGTGCGCGTGTTTGCGCGCGTCGGCGTCGGCCTTGGCGCGGCGCCGCTGCTCGGCCATCAGTTCCCGGAAACCGATCTCGTCCACGCGCAGGCCGGCCTCGGATGCCATCTCCAGCGTGAGCTCGATCGGGAATCCGTAGGTGTCGTGCAGGGTGAAGGCATCCGAACCCGAAATAGCTTTCGCACCTGAGGCTTTGGTGGTGCCGGCGACCTCGTCGAACAATTTCGATCCCGCTACCAGCGTGCGGTTGAACGCGGTCTCCTCGGCGACGGCGATGCGCCTGATCCGGTCGAAATCGGCGGTGAGTTCCGGATACGACTGGCCCATCGCGTCGCGCACGGTGGCCATCAGGTCGCCGACGATGGGGCCCTCGATGTCGAGCAGCTTGGCCGAGCGGATCACCCGGCGCAGCAGCCGGCGCAACACGTATCCGCGGCCGTCGTTGCCGGGTGTGACGCCGTCGCCGATCAGGATGGCCGCGGTGCGGCTGTGGTCGGCGATGACCCGGTAGCGCACATCGTCGTCGTGGTTGCCGACGTCGTACCCGCGCGGCGCCCGCGCGGCCACGGTATCGATGACCGGCCGCATCAGGTCGGTCTCATAGACGTTGTGCACGCCTTGGAGGATGAACGCGACCCGCTCCACGCCCATGCCGGTGTCAATGTTCTTGCGGGGCAACGGCCCGAGGATCTCGAAGTCTTCCTTGCCCGTGCCCTCGCCGCGCTCGTTCTGCATGAACACGAGGTTCCAGATCTCGATGTAGCGGTCCTCGTTGACCGCCGGCCCGCCCTCGACCCCGAACTCCGGTCCCCGGTCGTAGTAGATCTCCGAGGAGGGGCCACAGGGCCCGGGGATGCCCATCGACCAGTAGTTGTCGGCCATGCCGCGACGCTGGATGCGCTCTTCGGGCAACCCGGCGATTTCCTGCCACAGTTGCACGGCCTCGTCGTCGTCGAAATAGACCGTCGCCCAGATCCGTTCGGGATCCAGCCCGTAGCCGCCCCGCTCGACGCTGTTGGTCAGCAGAGTCCACGCCAGCTCGATGGCGCGGCGCTTGAAATAGTCGCCGAACGAGAAATTGCCGGCCATCTGGAAGAACGTGTTGTGCCGGGTGGTGATCCCGACCTCGTCGATATCGGGGGTGCGGATGCACTTCTGGATGCTGGTGGCAGTCGAGTATTCCGGGGTGCGAGCGCCCAGGAAAAACGGTACGAACTGGACCATGCCCGCGTTGACGAACAGCAGGTTGGGATCATCGAGGACCACCGACGCGCTCGGCACCTCGGTGTGGCCCGCCTTCACGAAATGATCAAGAAACCTTTTCCTGATCTCGTGTGTCTGCACTTTCGGAGTCCGCTTCTTCCTGTTACTTCGACGTCTTGTTCCCAGCCTATTCGCCGGGGTATGAGAAGCCCGTCTCACGACGCATTTCGACCGCTCACAGTACCTGCTCCGTGGCACCGGCTACCGGGCCGCTAACCCTGAAGAAAGCTCAGCCGAACCGAGCGTTGCGGGTTGTCGCGGTTCAGATCGACCAGCACGATGCTTTGCCAGGTGCCCAGCATCGGCTCCCCACCCGAGACCGGAACCGTCACCGACGGCGCGATGAGCGCCGGCATCACATGGTCGGCTCCATGGCCCTCGGAGCCGTGCGCGTGCCGGTAACGGTCGTCGCGCGGCAGCAGCCGTTCCAGCGTGTCGACGAGGTCGTCGTCGGAGCCGGCCCCCGTCTCGATGATGGCCACGCCCGCCGTGGCGTGCGGGATGAACACGTTGCACAGACCGTCCCCGCGCGACCAGCAAAACCCGCGCACCGCCTCGGTGAGATCGACGATGCGGCGGCGGGAGGTGTCCACGTCCAGCACATCGGTATGCATCCGAACCAGCCTACGGCGCGGGCGTCACGACCAGCCAATCGTTTGTGAGCGCCGCCACAGTTGAGCATTGCGGCGCGCAACCGGCAGGAGGAAGGTGGTTCATGACCGGTGGCGCCACCGGGGCGCTGCCCCGAACAAAGAGGGGGTGGATCGTGTACGCACGCTCTACCACAATTCAAGCGCAACCCTCGTCCATCGACGCCGGAATTGCGCATGTTCGCGATGAGGTCATGCCCGCGCTGCAAGGCATGCCGGGGTGCGTCGGAGTGTCCCTTTTGGTCGACCGTCGCTCTGGCCGGTGCATCGCCACCAGCGCCTGGGAGAGCGACGAGTCCATGCGTGCCAGCGGTGAAGCCGTGACGGGAATCCGTGATCGGGCGGCGGAAATGTTCGAGGGCACGGCGAACGTCGAGCAGTGGGAGATCGCGGTGCTGCATCGCGACCACCGCGCACCCGAGGGGGCGGGCCTACGTGCGACGTGGGTCACGGTGCCGCCAGAAACCATGGATCAAGGCATCGAGTACTACAAGTCGTCCGTCCTGCCCCAGCTCGAGAGCCTCGACGGGTTCTGCAGTGCGAGCCTTCTGATCGACCGCACCTCCGGGCGTGGCGTGTCCTCCGCGACGTTCGACAGCATCGATGCGATGGAGCGGAACAGGGAGCAGGCAACCGCGCTGAAGAACTCCTCGATGCAAGAGGCGCGCGCCGAGGAACTCGATGAATGCGAGTTCGAGCTGGCGCTAGCGCACCTCCGAGTGCCCGAGCTGGTCTGATCGAGATGGGCGGTAGACCGGCCGAACCAGGCATTCGGCCGGTCGCCGATCTGCCCCCGAAAGCATTGCGGCGCGGAACCGGCAGGAGGAAGGTGGTTGGTGGGACCGGTGGCGCCACCGGGGTGCTGCCCCGACAGAGAAGGGGTCAACCGTGTACGCACGCTCTACCACCATCCAGGCGCAACCCCTGTCGGTCGACATCGGAATTGCGCATGTTCGCGATGTCGTCATGCCTGCCCTCAAGGAGATCGACGGGTGGTTGGGGTTGTCGCTGTTGGTTGACCGGCAGTCCGGCACCTGCATCGCCACCAGTTCGTGGGAGACCATCGAGGCGATGCGCGGCAGCGCCGAGCGGGTCGCGCCCATCCGTGACCGGGCCGCGCTGATGTTCGACGGCAGCGCGCGATTGGAGGAATGGGACATCGCCCTGCTGCACCGCGACCACCCCTCCGGCCAGGGCGCGTGCGTGCGCGCCACCTGGCTCAAAGTGGTGCCGGATCAGCTGAGCAGGTCGCTGGACTTCTACCGGATGGCGGTGCTGCCGGAAATGGAGCACCTCGACGGGTTCTGCAGCGCCAGCCTGCTGGTCGACCACCCCACCTGCCGCCGGGCGGTGACCTGCTCGACGTTCGACTCGATGGACGCGATGGCCCGCAACCGCGACCGCGCCACCGAGCTGCGCAGCAGGCGCGTCCGCGAGCTGGGGGCCGAGGTGATCGACGTCGCCGAGTTCGAGCTGGCGATCGCGCAACTGCGGGTGCCCGAGCTGGTCTAGGCCACCCGCCAGCCGTGCCGAGTGTGCGGCCTGTGTGCTGCCTGCGCGGGCCGACCTGCGGCGGCCAGCCGTGCCGAGTGTGCGGCCAGCTCCCGGTCAGGGCAGCGCGTCGCCGGCGAATCCGCGGCAGGTGTGCACCTGGTAGACGAAGACCCCCGCCGCCACCCCGGGGTCGTCGGCCATGATGGCGGCGGTCTCGTCGACGGTCGCGGCGAACACTCCGATGCCGCAGACATCGGACTCGTCGGTGACCGGCAGCACCACCGCGAGCACTCCGTCGTCGCGCAGCCCGAAGTTGCGCCGGCCGTGCTCCCAGATGATCGCCGGCGACGACTCGTCACCGAATCTCGGGCCGCGCATGAGGATGACGACGCTGTAGGGCTTGGCGGTGGGCAGCAGTTGGCCCATCTCCTCGTCGGTGAAGGTTTTCATCCCTTTTCAACCCCGCTTCCTGCGAATGATCGCGCGCAGCCGCTCCAGTCGGCCCGCCATCTCCCGTTCGCCGCCGCGACCGGTCGGTCCGTAATAGTCGACACCCACCAGCTCATCCGGCGGATATTGTTGTGCGACAACACCATCCGGGCTGTCATGGGAGTACTTGTAGCCCTGCGCATTACCCAGCGCCTCCGCACCCGAATAGTGCCCGTCACGCAGATGCGGCGGCACGGGGCCGGCCTTTCCGGCCCTGATGTCGTTCATCGCCGCGCCCAGCGCCGTGGTGACCGCGTTCGACTTGGGCGCGGTGGCCAGACGAATCGTGCAGTGCGCCAAGGTGAGCTGCGCCTCGGGCATGCCGATCAACGCCACCGTCTGCGCGGCCGCGACCGCGACCTGCAGCGCGGTCGGGTCGGCCATGCCGATGTCCTCGCTGGCCAGGATCAGCAGCCGGCGCGCGACGAACCTCGGGTCCTCCCCCGCGACGAGCATGCGGGCCAGATAGTGCAGCGCCGCGTCGACGTCCGAGCCGCGCACCGACTTGATGAAGGCGCTGATGACGTCGTAGTGCTGGTCGCCGTCCCGGTCGTAGCGCACCGCGGCCTCGTCCAGGGACTGCTCGACGGCGGTGACCGTCAACTCGCCACCGGGTTCCACCGACTCGGCGGCGACCTCCAGCGCCGTCAGAGCACGCCGGGCGTCACCGGCCGCCAACCGCACCAGCAGGTCGATGGCCTCGGACGCGACCGCGACCTGCCCGCCCAGGCCGCGCGGGTCGTCGATCGCGCGCTGCACCACGGTGCGGATGTCGTCGGCGCCCAGCGGCCGCAACTGCAGGATCAGCGAGCGGGACAGCAGCGGCGCCACCACCGAAAACGACGGGTTCTCCGTGGTCGCCGCCACCAGCAACACCACCCGGTTCTCCACGGCCGACAGCAGCGCGTCCTGCTGGGTTTTGGAGAACCGGTGCACCTCGTCGATGAACAGCACCGTCTGCTCGCCGTGAAGGAGTGCGGTGCGCGCCTTTTCTATCACCGCCCGAACGTCTTTGACGCCGGCCGACAACGCCGAGAGTGCCTCGAACCGGCGGCCGGTCGCCTGTGAGATCAGCGCGGCCACCGTGGTCTTGCCGCTGCCGGGTGGCCCGTACAGGATGGCCGACGCCACGCCGGAGCCCTCGACCAGGCGGCGCAGCGGAGACCCGGGCGCCAACAGGTGGTCCTGCCCGACCACCTCGTCCAGCGATGCCGGGCGCATGCGGACGGCCAGCGGCGAGCCACCCGACACGCCCCGGCCATGATCGTCTGGCTGTGGCGCGCCGGGCAGGTCAAACAGACCGTCGGGCACGGCTTCAGGCATACCACGAGGGACGGACGTCCATGCCGAGCCCGGCAATCCGCGCGGCAAGGCCGCATCTTTGCTAAGTTCGGCGTTTGCCAAGTTCAGCGCGCGTTCCCTCCTAGGAAACTTCAGACACGAGGAAATCCGAGAGCAAGGACGGACATGAGCCAACCCCCCGAATATCCAGGCACCCCGGCCGACCCTCAGGGCGGCGGTCAAAATCCCCCCGGCTACCCCCCGCCGCCTCCGGGTTACGGCCCGCCTCCGGGTTACGGCCCGCCTCCGGGTTACGGCCCGCCCCCGGGTTACGGCCCTCCCCCGGGTTACGGCCCTCCCCCGGGTTACGGCCCTCCCCCGGGTTACGCCGCACCCCCGCCCGGGTACGGGGGCCCGCCCAAGCCGGCGTTCAGCATCGGTGACGCGTTCGGCTGGGCATGGAACACGTTCACCAAAAACGCTGCCACACTGGTCGTTTCGGCTCTCGTCTACTTGGTGCTGATCGGCGTCGCCTCCGCCCTGATTGGCCTGAGCCAGAACGTGGGCACGACCACGTCCGGCTCCGACGACGACTACTTCACCTTCACGGCGAACCTCAATGGCGGCGGGATGACGCTGCTCATCCTCGGCTACCTGGCCGCGTACCTCGTGTCCGCGTTCGCCCACTCCGCCTTCCTATCCGGCTGCCTGGATCTGGCCGACGGACGCCCGGTGACCATTGGCTCGTTCTTCAAGCCGCGCAACTTCGCGATGGCGTATGTTGCCGCGTTGATCGTCGGCATTCTCACCTCGATCGGCTTTTCCCTCTGCTTCGTCCCCGGCCTCATCGTGAGCCTCTTCGTCCAGTTCACCATCCTGTTCGTGGTGGACCGTTCGGAGTCGGCAATCAAGGGCTTCAATTCCAGCTTTTCGCTTGTCGGCTCGAACTTCGCCAACGCACTGCTGGTGTGGCTGGTGGTGCTGGCGGCGGCCTTCGTCAGCCTGCTGACGTGCGGCCTCGGCGCGCTGGTGGCGGTTCCCGTCGGTGCACTCGTCCTGACCTACGCCTACCGCAAGCTCGCCGGCGGACAGGTTGTCCCGCTGGGGCAGGCGGGTTACCAGCCCGGCCCGCCGCCGGCGTAACGCTCGGCGCGGATTCGGCGAGCCGGGCGTCCTCGCTTCGCGCCGCGTGCGTACCGTGCAGCAGTAATGGCGTTTGCGGACATGACATTCGGGACCGGTGCAGCCTCGACGGGCGCTGGCGGCCACTACGACGCCGACCGCCTGCTGGCCGGCTACCGGGCCGCGCGTGCCCAGGAAGCGCTCTTCGATCTGCGGCGCGGCCCGGCAAGCGGCTATGACGAATTCGTCGACCGCGGCGGCAACGTGCGGCCGGCGTGGGCGGAGGTGGCCGACGCCATCGCGGAGCGCGGGCGCGCCGGGCTGGACCGGCTGCGCTCGGTGGTGCACGGGCTGATCGACAACGACGGCATCACCTACACCGACGTCGAGCCCGGCGGTCGCGGCCAGGAGCCGAGGCCCTGGCAGCTGGACACCCTGCCGATCGTGCTATCGGCGGTCGACTGGGAGGTGCTGGAGGCGGGGCTGCTGCAGCGGTCCCGGGTGCTCGATGCCGTGCTGGCCGACCTGTACGGGCCGCGCAGCCTGCTCACCGACGGCGTGCTTCCCCCCGAGCTGCTGTTCGGTCACCCCGGTTACGTGCGTGCCGCCAATGGAATCGAGATCCCCGGGCGCCACCAGCTTTTCATGCACGCCTGTGATGTCAGCCGGCGACCGGACGGCGCCTTCGTCGTCAACGGCGACCGGACGCAGGCGCCCTCGGGCGCCGGCTATGCACTGGCCGACCGGCGCGTCGTCGCGCACTCGGTCCCCGACCTCTACGAAAGGATCACGCCGCGGCCGACAACACCGTTCGCTCAGGCCCTGCGGCTGGCGCTGATCGACGCGGCGCCCGACGATGCCCAGGATCCGGTGGTAGTGGTCCTGTCCCCGGGCATCTACTCCGAAACCGCTTTCGACCAGGCCTATCTGGCCACCCTGCTGGGCTTCCCGATGGTGGAGAGCGCGGACCTGGTGGTGCGCGACGGCATGTTGTGGATGCGCTCGCTGGGCACCTTGAAACGCGTCGACGTGGTGCTGCGCCGGGTCGATGCCGACTATTCGGACCCGCTGGATCTGCGCGCCGATTCCCGTCTCGGGGTGGCCGGCCTCGTGGAGGCCCAACACCGCGGAACGGTGACCGTTGTCAACACGCTGGGCAGCGGGATCCTGGAAAACCCTGGGCTGCTGCGCTTCCTGCCCGCGATGGCCGAGCACCTGCTGTCGGAAACCTTGCTGCTGCCCAGCGCGCCGGTCTACTGGGGCGGCACCGCCGCCGAGCGCTCCCACTTGCTGGCGAACCTGTCGTCGCTGTTGGTGAGGTCCACCGTCGACGACAAAACGCTTGTCGGACCGACACTTTCGTCCCGGCAGCTGGCACAGTTGGCGGCCCAGATCGAGACTGCACCGTGGCAGTGGGTCGGCCAGGAGCTGCCGCAGTTCTCGTCCGCGCCGACCGACCACGCCGGCGTGTTGTCGTCGGCGGGAGTGGGTATCCGGTTGTTCACCGTCGCACAGCGGGGCGGCTACGCGCCGATGATCGGCGGCATCGGTTACGTGCTGGCGCCCGGGGACGCCGCCTACACGTTGAAAACCATTGCGGCCAAAGATGTCTGGGTACGCCCCACGGAGCGGGCGCGGGCCGAGGCGATCAGCCTGCCGAGCGTGGAACCGCCGGTGAAGACGGCCGCGGGCACCTGGGGCGTCAGCTCTCCGCGGGTGCTGTCCGACCTCTTCTGGATCGGCCGCTACGGCGAGCGCGCCGAGAGCATGGCGCGGTTGCTCATCGTCGCCCGCGACAGGTTCCACGTGTACCGGCATCACCAGCACAGCGAGGAAAGCGAATGCGTGCCGGTGCTGATGGCCGCGCTGGGCCGCATCACCGGAACCGACACCGCGGCCGACGGCGACGGCGCCGGTGACGGGGCCGAAATGATCGCCGTCGCTCCCTCAACGCTGTGGTCGCTCACCGTCGACCCGCACCGGCCCGGCTCCCTGGTGCAGTCGGTGGAGGGCCTGGCACTGGCCGCCCGGGCGGTGCGTGACCAGATGTCCAACGACACCTGGATGGTGCTCGCAGCGGTGGAACGCGCGCTGGCACTCGACAGCGAACCGCCGGACTCGCTCGCCGAGGCCGACGCCTCGCTCACCCGGGCCCAGACACAGACGCTGGCCGGGATGCTGACCCTGTCCGGGGTGGCCAGCGAGTCGATGGTGCGCGACGTGGGCTGGACGATGATGGATATCGGCAAGCGGATCGAACGCGGCCTGTGGCTGACGGCGTTGTTGCAGGCGACGCTGACCGTGGCGCGCGGTGCCGCCGCCGAACAATCCGTCATCGAGTCGACGCTGGTGGCGTGCGAGTCCTCGGTCATCTACCGGCGCCGCACCGTGGGCAAGATCAGCGTGGCAGCCATGGCCGAGCTGATGCTGTTCGACGCGCAGAACCCGCGGTCGCTGCTGTACCAATTGGACCGGCTGCGCGCCGATCTCAAGGACCTGCCCGGATCTTCGGGGTCGTCGCGCCCGGAACGGCTGGTGGACGAGATCGGCACCCTGCTGCGCCGGTCCCATCCCGCCGAGCTGGAACGGGTGAACGACGACGGGCGGCGTGCCGAGCTGGCGGACCTGCTCAGTTCGGTACACACCGAGCTGCGCGCCCTGGCCGAGGTCATCACCACCACGCAGCTGGCGTTGCCCGGTGGCATGCAACCACTTTGGGGCCCCGACGTGCGACGGGTGATGCCCGCCTAGCCGTACGACGATGCAGCCCGCGAAGCGGGGTGAGAAGGAGTACGGCAATTCCGCCTAGCTTCATTCTCTCCCTACATCTTTCACACATTCAATGCCACCCGATCCGCGGCGACGCCGTGGTAGCGGTGCGGATCGGGCAGTCGCCGACGCCGCACCATGTGCACCAGCGCCAGGACCGACAGCGTGGCGGCGTAGATGCACCACAGTGACGCGAACGCATGCACGTAGAGGAGAGCGACCACGATCAGCCCCACCAGGTTCGCTAATCCGAACACCACAATGGAGCGATAGCCCGACATCAACGCCGGCCCGATGACCGCGATGACGTAGAGCCCCGCCCACACGTAGCCGCCGTCGACGCCGGTCTGGTACTGCAGCGCATGGGGGCCCCTGGTCACTTTGACTGGTTCGGTGAGCACGACGACAGCCAGATAGACCGAAACGACGATGCCGAGCACCGCAAAAGGCGCCACCCGTAGCCGGGCGCCACACGGTTCCAGCATCAAGATCGCCCACGGAACCAACGCGGGAAGCAGCGGCAATGCGATGAAGACATATGCGAGCATCGCCAAGTGGGCCATCCCGGGGGAGACAACGCTATTGGGCCACACGGCCGCCTCGATGAACTGGTGGACTGCGAACACCGTCGGCAACAAAGCAAATGGCACTTCGCGCCAGTGCTTCACCTCGCGCAGGGTCGCGACCGCGACCGGCACGAGCCCAGCCCCCACCACCAGATCCGCCGTCATCGAGAAGCACATCGTCGCAGTATTCCCGTTTGTGCCGTCGCGAATCGCGTTACGGTCCCGAGCGCGACTCAGCCCCCCACGGACGCGGGACCCCGGGACTCCGACGTCGCGTCGTCGACGACGGCGTGGATGAACTTCATCTTCTCCAGCACCGCGGCCGGCAGCACGAACGGGTACAGGTCGTCGTGACCCATCGACCGGTTCACCATGTTCAGTGACCACGACAACGGCAGCCACATGTCGATGATCGTCTGAAAAGCGCTGGGCCCCAGCGCCGGCCGATCGAAGGTGGCCGACGCCGCCGCCAGTCCGCACCACGCCGAGGTGTCCAGCGCGTCCCGGATGTGCAGGTAGTGGGCGAACGTCTCGGCCCAATCCTCGCTCGGATGCATGGTGGCATAGGACGAGACGAAGTCGTCCCGCCAGCCCTCCGGTGCGCCCTCGCTGTAGTGGCGGTCAAGCGCCTCGGAGTAGGAGGCGTCGGGGTCGCCGAACAGCTCGTTGAACCGCTCCAGGTGGTCGCGGTACGGGGCGATCAGCCGGTAGAAGTAGTAATGCCCGATCTCGTGGCGGAAGTGCCCCAGCAGGGTCCGGTACGGCTCGTCCATCTCGATCCGCAGCTGCTCGCGGTGCACGTCGTCACCCTCGGCCAAATCGATTGTAATGACGCCATTCTCGTGCCCGGTCAGCACGTTCTCGTGTGCGCTGGACAGCAGCCGGAAGGCCAGCCCGTAACCGGGATCCTTGTCACGCCCGACGATGGGCAGCTTCAGCTCGTGCAGCTCGGCGAGCAGTCGTCGTTTGGCCGCCTCCGCCCGGGCGAACCCGGCCAGCCCGACGGTGTCGGCGTCGTTGGGCCGCTCGGTCGTCAGCGCGCACGACGCGCAGAGCAGCCGGGGGGTGTTGACCGGTACCAGCCAATTGCATTCGGCCAGTTGTAGATTGGCGCACAGCTGATACTCGCCGGCGGGTACGACGCCGGCGTGCTCGGTTGCTTCGTCGTCAGAGATCACCAGCAGCGCCATCCGGTCGAGCGAAAATCCCAGCGCGCCGCCGCAATTCAGGCAGGTCGAGTTCTCGAACGTCAGGCGCTGGCCGCAGTTGGGACAGGTGAAGTCACGCATGCAAGACGTCGCCTTCGCGCGGGTCCGGGTAGGGCACCACATCGACCGCGACGTCGATCACGCTGTGCTCCGAGTCGGTGTAGATGATGCCGCGCAGCGGCGGGACATCCGCGTAGTCGCGGCCGCGTCCCACCACGATGTAGCGCTCGTCGACCATCTGGTCGTTGGTGGGATCGAGCCCCAGCCACTCGAATTGGCCGGGATCCTGCGGAGTCCACACCGCGGCCCAGGCGTGCGTGGCGTCGATGCCGATCATCCGATCCTTTCCGGGGGGCGGGTCGGTGGCCAGATAGCCGGACACGTAGCTGGCCGCCAAACCGTTGGCGCGCAGGCAGGCGATCGCCAGCCTGGCAAAGTCTTGACATACCCCTTCCCGGGCCGCCAGAACCTCGTTGACCCCGGTGGAAATCGTCGTGGAGCCGGACCGGTAGGTGAAGTCGGTGAAGATCCGCGACGCCAGGTCGCGCAGCACCTCGATCAAGGGCCGCCCGGGCGTGAAGCTGGGGGCCGCGTACTCGCGGACCTCGTCGGTGATCTCCGGCGGGTTCAGGTCCAGGGTGAATTCGGTCGCCAGCGCCCCGATGCGCCCGGCCGGCCGGGCCGCCTCCCACGGCCGGACCGCCGGTCCGCCGGCGTACAGGCCGGGCGCCGGCGGGTAGACGTCGACGATGGAATCGCTGACCACCGTCAGGACGCTGTGCGGCTCGGTCACGTGGAAGTAGGAGCTGATGTTCCCGTATGTGTCCGTGCTGGTGGAACTGTCGGCGGGGGCCGGCTCGATGGTCAGTTGGTGTGCGACGCGACGCTGCCGCAACGAGTCGCGCGGGGTCAGGAAACCGCGTCCGTAAGAGCTGGTCACGACGTCGGAGTAGCGGTACTCGGTGCGGTGGGTGACCCGATGCCGGCGGGCGGCCGCGGCATCGACTTCCCTCGGAGCTTCGGGCACAAGGCCGATCACATCACATGCCACGGCGCCGCGCGGGCCGTCGGGTCACCGAGCGTTTGCCGATACGACGGCGACCGCGCCGAAACGGGAGCACAATCGAGGAGTGGCCACGTGGGACGAGGTCGCCCGCATCGTCGGCGAGCTGGCCCTCACCTCCGAGCCGTCACCGCACGACTGGCGGGTCGGCAAGAAGTTGCTGGCCTGGGAGCGGCCGCTGCGGCCCTCGGAGCGCGAAGCGCTGGCCCGCAACGCCCCGGAACCGCCGCGCGGCGACATCCTCGGGGTTCGGGTGTCCGACGAAGGCGTCAAGTTCGCGCTGATCGACGACGAGCCGCGAACCTACTTCACCACCCCGCATTTCGACGGCTACCCCGCGGTGCTGGTCAACCTGGCCGAGATCTCGGTGCGCGACCTCCAGGAGCTCATCACCGAGGCGTGGCTGACGCAGGCGCCGCGGAAATTGGTGCAGGAGTTCCTGGCCGACTCGCGGTGAGATTCACACGTGCCGAAGGTCGATGACCCGTTGCAGGTCGTCGATGCAGGTGCTGACCTCGTCGGCGAGCATCGCTGGGGTTTTCCCGCCGCCACCGGACCGCAACCGCGAAGCGTGGTGACGCGCCGACGCGGCGTACGCGCGGGCGCCGGCGGGATCGGCTTCGGCGAGGGCGGTCGCGGCCGCGAGCACGACCAGCACCGTGTGCACGCGCTGCGCAGGCCGCTCGTGGCCGCCGTCTTCGGTGGGGGCGACCGCACGTGCCAGCTGCAGCACCGAACCGGCCAGCAGCGCCACGTGCACGGCGTGGTGATCGGCCGCATCGACGGCGTCGCGCAGGCCCCACCGCCGCGGCGCGATGGTGACGACGTGGCGGGCGGTGGTGCGCGCCTCGAGCAGGCCGCTGAGCTGTTCGTGCACTCGATCGACGGCCTTCAGCGGCCAATCGGGTGGGGCGGCTTTGCGTCCGGCGGCGATGTCGGCGGCACGCGACAAGACGTCGTGCAGCACCGTCAGGACGCCGACGCGCGCGGCGCGCAGCACTGTGCGCGGGTCGGCGGGAAACAGCACGACCGCGAAGACGATGGCCACCGCACCGCCGATCAGCGCGTCGAAGATGCGTTCCAGTCCCACACCGCCGTGATAGAGCGCCAGCACCAGGATCGCCGACACCGCAGTCTGATTGGCGAACATCATCCCGTGCCCGATGAAGCCGCCCCCGATGAACACCGCGGCACCCAGCGCCACCAGCGCGGCGACGCCGATGGGCAGGTCTCCCGGCCCGAGTAGCCCCTGCACCGCCGAGCCCAGCCCGATCCCGAGGGTCACTCCGATCATCATCTGGATGGCGCGTTGCGCGCGGAGCACGTTGCTGGTCGACAGCGACACCGCCGCGGCGATCGGCGCGAAGAACGGCTGCGGGTGACCGAGGACGTCGTGCGTCAGGAACCAGGACGCGCCCGCGGCCACCGAGGTCTGCACCAGGTTGAACCACACCGCGCGCAGCCGCTTGCCACCCGCGCGCGCGGCGGCGAGAACCAACGAGGGCACCGCCGTCCGCGAGGCGCCCACCGGCTAGGTCCGGACGAGCTCGAACAGCGGAATCATCCTGCTGGTCTTGGCCTGGTACTCGGCGAACCCGGGCGCCGCGGCGGTGACCTTGTCGAAGAGGTCGCCGCGCTCGTCGGCCGGCAGCTCGCGCGCGGTCACGTCGAATTGGTCGGCGCCGACCTCCACGCGGGCCCGCGGGTCGGCCCGCAGGTTGTGCACCCAGGCCGGGCTGACCGGGGCGCCGGCGAACGATCCGATGACGATGAGCTTGCCGTCGATGCGGAAATAGGCCAGCGGCGACACCCGGGGCCGGCCGGACTTGGCGCCGGTCGTGTGCAGCAGCAACAGGTCGGCGTTAGCGAACTGACCGCCGACCTTGCCGTTGTTGGCGCGGAATTCGTCGGCGATGGTCTTGTTGAATGCGTTGATCGTTTCGGTGTCCGGGAACTGTTGAGTCATGCCTCGTCAACCCGCTTGGGTTTGGCGTCTATTCCGGATTCCTTGCTGGGCGTTTGTTGCCGTTAGCTCTGACGGCTGCGCAAGAAACACGCTGGTCAGGTTAGTTGGTTCTGACGGGAGCCGAAAGTTCCATTGAATCTACTGCGGACTGACTGCGGACCGGGACTAAAACGGCGCCGTCCAGTTACTGGCCAGAGCCCGCTGCGACCGTCGTGGGAAAGAAGAGATCGCCCCGGCCGATGCCATGACGGAAGCATCGCGAGATGCCGGTGATATTCGGCAGAGCGGAACCGTCGGCACCCTTGCGGCTCATCGGCACGGTTCCCCCGCTGCGCTCATGCCGAGCTCTAATCCCGATTCGATTGACCAACCTTGGTCCCTACCCTGTCCGGAAGGCACGTGGTTGCTTAAAAGTGCAGGGAAGTACCGCAAAAAGCCCACCGCCCGATCCGGAGTTAAGGAGCGATAGCCATGTCCCTGCCCCAGATGATCGACGACTCGGTCAAGTTGGTCCCAAACATCACCGGCTTCCACCTCGTTGAGCCCCGATGCCGTGTTTGCAGCGATGACGCGGTGCGGAAGAAGGTCAACGATCTGTTGGCCACCGGTTCCAGCTACGCCATGATCTTGCGCGCCCTTGGAGACGACAAAACCGCGGCGGGAAAAACGGTGACGATTGACTCGGTCCGCAACCACGCTGCCCGGCATTTTCCGGTGCAGCAGGTCGCCCGTGCCACCTACAGGGAGATCGTCGAGCGCCGTGCCCGCGAAGCCCAAATCGATATCGTGAACGGCGTGGCAACAGCTCTCACGCCGATGGCCCTCTATGAATGCATCATGAATGAGGCGTTCAGTCGACTGGTCAATGGCGACGTGGACGTCAGCATCGACACCGGGCTACGGGCAGCCGAGAAACTACAGGCGATGATTGATGCTCGTGCCCAAGGGACAGATATGTCCACCATCATCGCCGACGTTGGGCGCATCATCGAGGTCATACGAACCTTCATTCCCTCCGAAAAATGGCCGGAGGTGCAAGCGGCGCTGCAAGGAGATCGTTCTGAACAACGCCAACAGCTGCCTTCTTCGCCCGAGGATATCCGCGTGGTGGCCATCTCCGACAACTCCGATGAAGATGACTACTGAGCGCTATGGCCTTGCCGCTATGGGTGCCGCTAACGTAGCCAGGGCACTGGCAAATCGTCGTGAACGCATTACTGAAATTGCTTCGCCGCGATTAGCGCCGCGCTAACATTCCCGTATATGTCCACTGACGACATTCGTCCGATTGAAAATCCGCCCGGTCCGGCCGACGGCACCACTCAGAACAGGATCGTCGGGTGGTGGAAGGAACGGTCGGGTTTAGAGAAGATTTTAATCTGCGCGGGAATCGTGATCGCGATCGCTGCTGCTTGGCACTTCCTTTCTCAGCGTGAAGACAGCAACCGGGAAGCAGCGGTAGCCAGCGAAGTCAAGGCCTCGATGCAGCAGAGCTTTGACACTGATCAACGCTTCGCGCAGTACCACCTGGTGGTGAGCAAGGTCGACGTGATGCACAAGTCGGGTAATGAGTACGAGGGGCTGGCCGTCGTCCACAGCTCCAAAAACGTCGATCACAATGTCGCGGTCCACGTCACCGCCGAAGGCGATCGCATCATGTGGCAGTCCGATCCTGGCGCGCTCGCTTGGGCGGCGTTCGAACAGTTCAATTTGCCAGCATCGACCACCGCTACTGCGCCGCAGTAAAGAGGTCGCAGTCCAAGCCGAACGTCATCATGCCGCGCTTGGGGCTGGCACCGACGGCGTCATGGTGAAGGCACCTATTCGGCACGTCGATCTGCACGACACCGTCTTGGGTGGCGTCACGCCAACTGATCTTGTGGTATCGGTTCGGGCAGCATGTTCGCTTTGGTGGTCATGTCGCGGCATTCGCCGTAGATCGTGATCGACCCTCCCGAATTCTGGACTGAGGAGTACGGGTCAAAGACCGCCGTGACGCCCTGTTTGCTCAGTGCGGAGGCATGGGTGTGGAAATCTCCTGGCCCACCCCAGCCGTGTTGTTTGAGGACCGCGATCATCTGCTGGATCTCAGCTTTGGATGCTTCCAGCGTCGGTGCATGGTCGTATGCGAGCCCGACGATGCCGCCACACCCGTATCTTCCTGGGGGCGTCTGAGCCTGAATCAGGGGTGTTACCAGCGGGTTTGACCAATTTGAAGAGGGCGCAGCCATGACCATTACTGCCCGCCGGGCTCTTGCGTTACTCGCTGTCTCCGCCACACTGGCTATTCTGTCGGCTCCGGCTGCCCAAGCTGATGATGACAGCTATCTCAGCACGCTGGCGGCTCACGGCATCACCTCCGCCAATGGTCCTGGTGCACTGATCAAGGTAGGCCATGCAATCTGCGACAGCCTCAGTCATGGATATACGCCAGCGCAGGACGCCATGATCGTCCGTGACAATTGGCGCGGTGGTGCTGACCACGGGGGACTCACACCGTCCGGTATTCCTGGCGCGGTCAATATGAGCCAGGCTTCTGCTTGGGTGAACGCCGCGGTTGTCAACTACTGCCCGACTCCACACCCAGGTGGGCAAATCGTTGGTCCTGGCCCGTTCGGAGTGATACCACCGGCACCCGGATTCAACGAGACTCCGATGAACCCCGGTGCTGAATCTGGTCCTTGGCCCGGTGCCGGTGGTCGCGAGTTTCCCTGATTAAGCCCCGCCCTCGGTGGATCTCAACGTCGAACGGTGCGAAGGATCGCGCCGACGATGCCCACTACCGTCACCACGATGCTGGCCAACCATGCCAAGAACATGGCGAATCCGCCGATTTGGAACACCAGCCTTCCGGAATGGGCGGTGTCGGCGGCGCCAAAGGCCAACTGCATCAGGATGTACGTCACGAAAAAGAGGACGGTCCGATAATCGCCATGATGACGAATGGCCGCGGGGACTTGGTCATTTCGGTTCTCCCGTCAGAACGTCGCAGGCTTCACGGTCAAATGGATTTCCTGCGTCCGTGAGACCAGCGTCCCCGCAGGCGGATTCATGCTGTTGATCTGCCATTTGTAGCTGTCATTTACCGGGTCATTCATCACGTCGTGGCCGTCAGGCGCAGTTGCCGTGATGTTGGTCAAGCACTCCAAGGTGGTGTCCTGATCGATCACACCCAGCGATGAGCCCACGGTCGGAGGCAACGGCATCGGCCAATTCAGCTTCGTATTGCAGAACTCGTCGAATGTCTGTGCCTGGACACCTGGTGCACAGCAGATCCCGGCGGTAACCAGTACTGCGGTAATCAGCAATTTCATGATCGAGTCGCCTGAGGGCAGTAGACGTTAATGGCGGCATCAACTAGGTGCTCACCGTCGGCACGAGAAAACCGCATCATGTGACCACCATCATCGACATTTTTGTTTTCGGACTTCACGATCGTGTCAACCTCGGGCTCCCGAAGCTGAGGTTCTGGGGGCAACAGCCGATAGCAGATGTAATGGGCCAGCTGCATGAAGTAATGATTCGCAGCGCTCAGGTTGCCCGCACTGATTCCCTGGTCGGCGAGCTCGGCGATGAACCGATCATCGGGTGACGGCGGTGGGGGTGCAGCGACAGTGACGGTGGTGACCGTGTGACTCACTGGCTGGTGATGATCAATCCAGAGGAACCCTGCAATGGCAATAACGACTGTCAACAGGGCAATGGCGAATAATACTGGCGATGACTTGGCCAACCTATCCCGCCAACCACGCGGGTAGTCCAAATCCGTCGTGCTGCCCGTCTCCGGGTAGTCCTCCCAGGCGGTGGGTGCAGCTGCTTGGACGGCCGGGGGCACCAGCTCGGTCTTGTCGGCCTCGGCACCGTCGCCGGTCCACTCGGTGGCCTTTGCCGTCTCGGTGGAGTCTTTGACATCGTCGGTCATATCACCAGCTCCGAGCAGCCCAGTCGATCAGCCAACACAGTAGGGCCGCCGCGGTATCGGCCTGGGCAAAACAGATGCCGCTCGGGCCCACGATCGCGTAGCCGGGTTCAGTCTGGATCATTGCCCCTTTGCGGGTCAGCAATTCCATGGGATTGGCCAGCTTCGGAGCCTTGGCGGCGATCTGGTTGTGGTTCCAGTCGCCGTCCAAAAACTGGTCGCAGACCCACTTCCCGTCGGCTAGGAGGTCGTGGTCGGCACCGGCCATCCCGACGGCCCTGATGGCGGCAATGAAGCCCGCCTCGTCCATCGATACCTGGGCGAGGTCGGGGCTACCCCGTAGCCGAGGGCGAACAACGGGACCACAAACAGGATGGCCGTCCGGCGGGCGCGATCGACTTCGCGGCGGTTCATCGGCCTCCTCCTTGACTGCCTTTCCAGGGCACGACTTTCGACACCAAACCAGCCCCTGGTTAGAGGTTGTCGCTGCATAATGTTGCCCTGAACAACCAACTGAAGTGCCGGGCAGAGTGGGACAAGGTGTAAATGGAGGAAGAGCCAAGGACTTCCGACAGCCTGCACGGCTTGCAAGCAGGATCGCGGTTTGGCCGTTACCGGCTCAGGCGGTTGCTCGGTAGAGGCGGCTTCGGTTACGTGTGGGAGGCCGAAGACACCGCGAAGGACCGCGTAGTCGCGTTGAAGCTACTTCGGTCGGACTATTCGGAGAACGAGGCATTCCGGCAGCGGCTGTTTCGGGAGGCTCGCGCCGCGGGACGCTTGCATGAGGTGCATGTGGTGCCGATCCACGATTACGGCGAGATCGATGGGCAGCTGTTTATCGATATGCGGCTCATCGACGGCACCGACCTAGAAGCCGTGCTATCGCAAGGGGGTCCGATGGCTCCGGCGCGGGCGGTCGCCGTAGTGCAACAGATTGCCGCGGCCTTAGATGCTGCTCATAACGTCGGGTTGACGCATCGCGATGTTAAACCGGCCAACATCGTGCTCACCAGCGACGATTTCGCGTGCTTGCTTGATTTCGGGCTAGCCAGTGCGGCCTCCGATGCGAAGCTGACCAGCACCGGCACCACTGTTGGCACGTTTGCCTACATGGCTCCCGAGCGGCTCCGCACCGGTGGTGAGATAGACCATCGTGTCGATGTCTATGCGTTGGCCTGCGTGCTTTATGAGTGTTTGACGGGATCTCGACCCTATTCGGGTGATATGCCCGCAGTGATCAGCGCGCACCTGACCGATCCTATCCCGCTGCCAAGCCGACAACGTCCAGGAATCCCTATCGCTTTCGATGCCGTCATCGCGCGGGGCATGGCTAAAAGCACCGCTGATCGCTACAGCAGTGCTGGTGATCTAGCCCGTGCCGCCCAACATGCACTCACCGGTGGAGAACAAATTCAGGCCGAAACAATCGCGGCGAGCGCTCCCTTCTGCGATCAGCCCGACACTGAGTTCGCGGCGAGCCAATCACCAACCGTCCACGCCCCCCGCCCTCGCCCACCGGTGGGTACCCGACAATTCTCGGCCCGATGCCCCAATCCAGACGGGAGCGGAGAAACCCCGTACGCCGACAATCTGCACGCCCCGCCACCACCGGAGCGCAAGGTCGGGCATTGGCGACTGGTGCTGGTTGCCGGAGCTGTGGCTGCGTTCGTGGCCGCCGCGCTGATCGCTGCATTGCTGATCTTGCGAAACAATCAAGAGCCGCCACCGAGCGCTTCCGACGCAAAGGTGCCGACAGCACCGACTACTGGCGCCATAACGACGAAATCATCGACTCTCCGAACGCCTTTGGCGACGTCGAGACCTCTATTCACCTTGCCGGATGCCGACGGCCAGGGGTTCCTGGGCTATCCAGCCGGTCGGTGTGATCCGGGGAGTACACCAGCGGTGATGGGGCGCACCACTCAATCCCTGGTGGTGGTTTGCGAGGACGGACCCGCCAATTACTACTATCGCGGCGTCCGGCTCAGCGACAGTGCCAGCATCGAACTGGCCAACGCGGTGCGGTCTTCGGGCGGATTCGACGTCACCAACCCGGTAGACGGAACCCGCTATCGGGTGCGCCCCACCGGCATCTCAATCACGTCACCAAGCGGACAAGTGTTCTCCGAACCAATGATCGAGTACTGGCCACAGTGATCTTGAGGATGCGTTCATGCCATTGACCAACGGCCAGATTTTCGCCGGGTACATCATCATTCGGTTGCTGGGGTCTGGCGGAATGGGCGAGGTGTATCTCGCTCAACACCCGCGGCTCCCACGCCGCGACGCCCTGAAACTGCTGCCTCGCGAGTGGTCCGCAGACGAGGAATTCCGAGCTCGCTTCGATCGCGAAGCCGACCTCGCTTCCACGCTATGGCACCCACACATCGTCGGAGTGCACGACCGGGGGGAAGAAGACGGACAACTCTGGCTCTCCATGGATTTCATCGACGGATTCGATGCTGCCCGTCTCCTGGCCGAGCGATATCCGTCCGGCATGCCCGTGAAAGACGTCGTTCGTATCATCACCGCGGTCGCCAGCGCGCTGGACTACGCCCACAAGCAAGAACTTTTGCATCGAGATATCAAGCCCGCCAACATCATGCTGACCCATCTCGATGACGACGGTGAGCAGCGAATCCTGCTGACCGACTTCGGGATAGCCCGCAATATCAACGACATCAGCGGTCTAACGAAGACCAATTTCACTGTAGGAACAGTGGCATACGCAGCCCCCGAACAACTTTTGGGTGAAGACCTCGATGGCCGGGCCGATCAGTATTCGTTGGCCGCCACGGCATTTCACCTCTTGACCGGTTCGCAATTGTTCCCGAACTCCAATCCTGCGGTAGTCATCAGCCGCCACCTCAATGTGCCACCGCCAGCACTGGCGGACAGCCGACCAGGGCTTTCAGCCCTAGACCCCGTCCTGGGAATTGCGCTCGCCAAGGACCCCGATGCCCGATTTGCCGGATGTTCGGATTTTGCCCGGGCTCTCGCTGAACGAGCCGTTGTTGGCACCACGACCAGTGCCGCTCCGACTAAACCCGCTGCGGCAAGCGGTAAATCATTATCCTCGCCTGCGAGCGGTTCTGGGCGAAGTTCGCAAGCCGACCATCCAGGCAAGCGCTGGCTCAACGTGGCTGTCCCGTTGGCTGTAATTGCGTTGGTGGCCGCCGGTGCGATCATCTGGCATCCATGGCAACGGGGACCGGAGCAACCGCCGAGCACGCCGACCTCAAATCGTCAGCCACTCGGGCCACTGGTTGCATCGCCGACAACCAGCGCAGCCGCAACTCCTCCACCAGGCTCGCCGACCAGCACTGGGAGGACCGAGCTCATCACCGAAGTCGCCGTGGGGGCAGATGGACAACCTACCAACGGTTACACCGAAGTGCCTGCAAACAACAGCATGCCGCTCGGGGGTTGTGACACTCCATCCCCATCGGCTGTCAGCGGAAACATCTACAGCTGCTATCCATCCGCGGCCGCAGCCAACGTCTGCTGGCCGTCGGCCCCCTCGTCCATGTTGTGCATGGCTAATCCGTGGGACAAGGAAGTCCGCCGCCTCTCGTATGACACCAGCCTTTTGACGACGGTGCAACCCCCCAAAAACCCGAAACCCTTTGCGCTGATGCTTGATAACGGTACCCACTGCAACTACATCAGTGGCGGGGCCCGACGTGGTCGCAACGACGGATACGTCCCTGACTACGCCTGCGGAGCAGATCTGATGTCAAGCGTTCTCGGCAATGGCAGCGGCAGCGATCCGATCAACCGGACCACCCCACTATGGACCGTCACATTTGAACAACCAGGCTTTCAAACCCAAGTGCGATCGGTGACAACAGCATGGTTCGCTGGCGACTGAGCGGCATTCGATGAGCGAAGAGCTTGGTGCCTCAGCCGCCGAAGATGAAGTGCAGCAGTGGGTTTCTGTGCTATTAGCTGCAGCGATCGGAGGTTCGGTTGTCGACGGGTCTGATGGACAGCCGATGCCGTCGCTAGATGCGCCTTGGCCAGAAGCGCGGACGATCCCGGCCGCAGCGCTGAGGCAGACGCTGTTGTCGGCACGAGACCATCGGTTCGATCCTCAGGGCTTACGCATCACCGGGATGGCGCTCGACGATCTAGTTGACTTGCGGCACATCGAGTTTCCTTACCCGTTGCACCTTGTCGGTTGCCGCCTCAGTGAGGGTCTGGTGATGGACCGCGCATCCTTCAAGGACATCCATCTGACCGGCTCCCAAGTGGCAGGCCTGCTACTGGATCGGGCTTCCATTGATGGGAATCTATTTCTTGACAACGGGTTCACGACAATTCATGGTGTGTCTCTATCGGGCGCGAGTATCTCGGGAGACATCAACCTCTGCGGCGCAGTCTTACGAAATCACAAGGGCTGGGCATTACGACTGGATGGAGCTGTTGTCGCGGGTTCAGTCTTCGGGCAGCGGGGGTTCGCAGCAATCGGAGGTATACGGGCCTACGCAGTACGTATCGGCGGCCAGCTACGGATCTCTACTGCGGTGCTCCGAGCCCATGCCGGGATAGCTCTCGGGATGGACATGGCAAAAATTGACGGCGGCATCGACGCAGAGAGAATCAGCGCCGCGGGTGCAGTCGTCGCGACGCGTGCAGAGGTCTTAGGGGAATTCAGCCTCGATGGGGCCGCGATCCGAAATAGGGGAGCCATCGCACTTGCTCTTGACGGCATGCATCTCAAGGGCAGCTTGTACATGAGGGCTGGGTTTATGGTTGTCGGCCGGGTCCACATATCGTCGGCGCGGATAGATGACCAGTTCGCCCTCTACGGCGGAACATTCGTTCAACCGACTGGGCTTGCATTGGCACTCCAAGGAACAACTATCGGCGGCGATCTCATTTTTGCGGCACCGGCACTCGGGGGTGCCGGCAAGTCGGTCATCGTCAGCGGCATCGTACAGATGATCGGTGCCAACATCGGTCGGGTTGTGCTTTCGGGTCGGGGCGCATTACCCACCGTTGATGCCACGGGATTTACTGTTACCGATGTTTATGGCGATCTTCGCGATGACTGGCGGTTTGCGAGGCGTTGGTTGCGCAATTCGCCACCGGAGGCGATTTCAGCGCAACCTTGGCATGCGGTGGCTGCCGTCTACGCACGCAACGGTCACCCGGATATGGCACGTCGCCTCCGCTTCGCCGCCGCCCAGCACCTGACCCGCAATTCCCCATGGAGCGAACGAGTTTGGCGAGCTTGCTACGGGGCGATCGTCGGCTACGGATACCATTGGTGGCGGGCTGGTGTGTGGCTTCTGGCCACAGTCGTTGCAGGCATAGTGATTGTTTCACTCAATGGCAAGTGCGTAGTTCCCACAGATCTAGCGGGTGCGCGAGCGGCCGTAGCACACCACTACCAGCAGCGTCACGAACAACCATCCTCGTTGGATATCACGGCCGATTCCTCCTGCGAGATGCTCGGCGATTACCCATGCCCATCCAAGGCCATGTTTGCGATCTCGGTCCTTGCGCCCGCCCCGTTGGGCGTGGCTCCTGGCTGGACCGTGGTGGGCTGGCTAGCAATTGCCATGGCTGCACTCAAAAGCGCAATTTGGGCACTCGCCGCCGTGTTCCTCGCCGGTATGACCGGAATCCTTCAGAAGCTCTGATCTCGGGCCACCATATTTAGATGCACTGAAGCCGAGGTTCGCTTCGTCTTCGACGTCTCAAAAGAGACCATATTCGAGACACCGAGCGGTGGGTCTGACTCGGCCGCGTTCGCCGACGTCGAACTGTCTCAAAACCTTGTCTCGGAAATAACTTTCGCAAATCTGCGATTTCCATACTTATGAGTCATGAAATGGGCGTCGACCAAGCCCCAGTCGGTCAACGAGTCGGCTACACCCGCGTTTCGACCGTCACCCAAACTCTCGATCAGCAGGACGACGCACTCGCCGCAGCCGGGGTGTCGAAGACGTTCTCCGACATCATGTCCGGTGGGCGCGATGACCGCCTGGGCCTGGCCGCGCTGATGGCTTACGTCCGTGAGGGCGATACCGTGGTGGTCTGGAAGCTCGATAGGCTCGGACGCAACACGCTGCACATCTTGGAGACGGTCAAGGCCTTGACCTACCGCGGCGTCAAATTGATTTCCACCAGCGATGGCATTGACTCGTCAACTCCCGCAGGACGCATGATGATCGGCGTGCTCGGGTCGCTAGCTGAGTATGAGCGGGAGTTGACCAGAGAGCGAACGGCATTAAAGCGGCATGCTTCTCGCGCTAACGGGACCAAGTTTGGGCGGCCTCGGAAGGTTGACGACGACGCGCACATCGCCACCGCCAAGCGGATGAAATCCGATGGCCACTCGGGGAAGACGATTGCCAGGTACCTCGGTGTCAGCAGGGCGACGTTGTACCGGTACTTCGCCGACGACACGACCTGATCCCCACCGCGACTAAATCGGGTCGATAAAGTTGTCGACGATTGCGTCGTACAGAGGATCTGCAGTTGACGGCGTGTAAAGCGGTGACCTGGTGAGGCAGACGAAGTCGTAGGGAGAGTCGGCGTAAAAGCGCTCGCGTGGACCGTGTTCGTACGGTATCTCGGGCTCAAAATGCTCGACGGCGACGTTGTGCCTGAAGCCGCTGCTAATCGCTCTGCTCAGATTCTTCTTCGTCATGGCGGCTAGACGAATCGCATTGGCGTGAAGGTCGAAATCGCGCATGACGGGTGCGATCTCGTCACTTCCGCCACCCGGCCCGTAGACGTACTCGAGACTATTGATCCATCTACACGCGATCGCGAACAATAGGAAATTGACCTCGGTCAAGCCCACCTCACCTTGGGC
Organism: Mycobacterium sp.; assembly: GCF_004298145.1. Lineage (GTDB taxonomy): Bacteria > Actinomycetota > Actinomycetes > Mycobacteriales > Mycobacteriaceae > Mycobacterium. The sequence goes on along the minus strand of NZ_SCRH01000026.1, from coordinate 20,115 downwards.
CGGGGAGGGGAACTGGCGCTCCTCGGGTGTGGAGAACAGCAACGACGTCATGACGTATGCGTAGCCGTTGTCGCCATTGCCGAGATCGGCGTGGGCATCGACGTGGGTGACGTGAAACGGGGGAACGAGAATTCCGTCAGCGATCGCCTTGCGCCACATCAAGAACAGTTGGTCGTGGGTCTCAGTCAGAAACCCTCGCACTGGACCTTGAAGACCGCATTGGTGCCGTAGGAAGTCGAATGCGGCATTGCCGGTTTGCACCGAGTACTCAGTCGGCGATGGCCTACCTGTGTCCCCAGGTCGATAGACCGGCGGAGTCACGAAGAAGTCGAGATCGATGTCCAGGACGCGCTGCACGATAGCGACGGTACCGTCGGGGAGTGTTCATCGAGGGTAATACCGACAGACAAGGCGGATGGGAGTAACAAGGCGCGCCGGGCGATAATGATGATGACCACATCGCGAAGAAGGTAGCCACCATGACTGAGTTGAAGCAGGCCGAATTTGCCGAGGAGTTGGGCACCGGCCCTGCAGCGGCAAGGGGCTGGACATGGACGTGGCAGCGGTGTGGCCGCTATGGCTACCGAAAGTGCTTGACGCACTCGACCAATCCTGATCACCTGGTCGCGAAGGTACCGTCTCCGACTCGTATGCCCTCCCTGCGAGTCGTCAACAGGTATGTCGGAGTGAGCCCCACGATCCGTGAAGCCTAGAAGGCCGAGGGTGCCGAGTCGCGGCCAAGCTCCGTCAGCATCGAATGCGATACTTCGGCGATGTCAAAGTGGCTCTCCGCCAGTGATCGCGTACGGCTCGCATCTCAACTGGTTTCCGAGCTTGAGAACCAATTCTCGACGGCTGTGCACGCAGCGGTGATCAAGCAGTTCGGCATTCAGACGAAGCGGTCACCCGACCACCTGTTTCACACCCTCTTGGAGGACGCCGACGACGACAGCCTCGCTGCGCTAGGGCGGCATTTCACCCTTGACGTACCTGAGAAGCCGCACGACGAGACAGCCGGAAGCCCTTCTTCCGATGTCGACGCCTATGCAGAGCTCGTCTCCGCAGAGACCGCACTGCGAGAGGTGATCAGGCTCGCTGTACCGAAGTGGATCGACGACCTGACCCAAGATGAAGTCGCAAAGTTACAGGAAAAGCGGACCGAAGAAGACAAGCGCCGCGACGGCATCACGGTGACCCAGGACATGCTTGATTACACCGAGATCTACCAGCTCGAAAAAACCATCAATAAGAACTGGGACGCAGTGAAGCCGGTCCTTCAAGACAAGAAGCGGACCGATGTCTACATCAGCATCATCTTGGACGTCCGAAACTCGATTGGTCATTCCCGCCCCGTGTTTGCTGCTGAGCGACTGTTGCTGGCCGGGGCAGCGGGGCAAATTCGAAACCAATTGGCTCGTTATAAGGCCATGAACGATGGGCCGCATCGCCACTACCCCTCTTTGAACTCCGCTCGCGACGGCATGGGGGTGGTCGCTCCGTCGAACCCGTCATTGTCTGTTTCTCAGGTGGATCCGTTCAACCCACCGCCGCGGCTCGAAGTCGGCAACACGGTGACGTTCGAATTGGAAGCTACCGACCCGCGCGGGCGCGAACTCATCTGGACGGCTTATTCGGTCCCCGGCGATCAGACGCCCTCGATGGCAAGCCACGGAGATTACTACCCCGTGATCGCAGACATGAGAGGCGAACGAGTCAGCTTCACCTGGACTGTCAGCGAAGACGAGGTGGGCGAGAGTCGCCTGATTGCTGTCACCGTAGCCAATACGGGAAAGTATCATCGCCAACGGAAGTGGGATGACGGCTGTGTCTTCCAGTACCACGTCAATCCCCCACCAGGCGCATAACCTCCGCCGCGCAACATTCTCCTGGATTTCGGCTTCGGCGCTGCCAATCCATCGAAACCCGCCATATTGCCCGCAATCGTTGGTGTTGATGACGGGCAAAGGCGGGCCGCGGTAGTTGCTCGAAGTTGTCGTTGACCAAGCCCGGCGGGCCGAATCTCGTCAACATGTCCACACCGACGATCATGTCGATCACGTGGTCGGTGAAGTTAACGTTGGCCTACGTCCTACGCCCAGCAGCGGCTGCTATCCACGATCGATGAATCGGGTCGGCTGCCGGTGCCTGATCAGTGGTGTGAAGCGGCAGCTCCCCTCGGACCAAATCGACAGCCCGTCACCGCCGCCGGTCATCAGGCGAACGTGCCGTCACCGCCATGGGTGGCCGCGCTACAAAGCACGGTCGACGAAGACAGACAAGATCATGGCTCCGATTTGGCCGAATTGCCGCATGCGCTGAGCCGTCCTCTGTACGGTCACACCACCGAATATCGATGTTGAGCACCGGACGGGGGTTGCGGCGTGTCTGCACCGGCTAACTGGTATCCCGATCCTTGGCGCAGGGCGGAGCTGCGATGGTGGGATGGCGCACGGTGGACAGGATGGACACACCCCCCAGCGCCACAGGCAAGGCCCGAACCCAACAACGAAAGTTTCCCTCCGGGTCGAGAAACGGTCAGGTCGACAAAACGTGTCCCGGCCGAAGTTGATGATGCCCGAACAAAAATCATCAACCGCAGCGGTCTCGAAAACGTGCTAGCCGGTGTCGATCGCGTAGCGGTCATCGATGTCGAGACCACAGGCCTTTACCGGACCGACCGCGTCGTCGAGATCGCCATCATCGTCATGGAGTCCTCGGGGCGGGTGATCGACGAGTTCGACACCCTGGTGAATCCCTACCGCGATCCGGGGCCGACCTGGATCCATGGCATCACCGCCTCAATGCTGGTCGATGCTCCGGCGTTTGACGACATCGCTGGACATGTCGCCGCGCGCCTGACAGGGAGCGTTGTTGTTGGTCACAACTTGCGCTTTGACACTCGAATGCTGGGCCATGAGTTGGTCCGTGCGGGCATCGATGTTGATTGGGGACAGGGATTAGACACCCTGGACGCCACCGGTTGCAAACTTGGAGTTGCGTGCGCTGAATACGGCATTGCCCAGCAGGGTGCACACCGTGCTCTGTACGATGCCCGGTCTACCGGCCAGCTTCTGCTGGCCGTGGCTGAGGCGTTTACGACAACTTGTCACCCGGTTGTTGCCCGACCTGTGCAGGACGAGGTCCCCCGGCGCGTACTGACCCGCGACGGATTTACCGAGGCCAGAGTCGAGGCCCCCTATCTCGCCGACTTGGCCCGCGGCGTTTGCAGCCACTCCGACGTGGCACCGTATGTGACCTTGCTCGACCGGGCAGTAGCAGACTTGCAACTCACCGCGGCCGAGCGACGTGAACTGGCCCATCTCGCCGACGAACTCGGCCTAGATACCGCTCGCCGTGAGCGGGCGCATCGTGAGTTCCTCAACGGATTGATCGATGCCGCACTGGAAGACTCCATCGTCACCGACGTTGAACTCGATCAGCTCTGCAGGCTAGCGGCGCTGCTCGACCTCGACGATCAGCTGGTAACCCGCCGCACCACCCCCTACCGGCTGATCGAAGACAAAATCACGCTCCAACCTGGGATGCAGGTGTGTTTCACGGGTGCCGCGGTCGACGGCGCAGGCAACTTGATCGACCGTGAGACCGTTTTATACCCCCAAGCCCGCGAGCACGGCCTCATTGCCAAAGACTCGTTCACTAAATCATGCGGCCTGGTCATTACTGCTGACGTCGCCTCCCAATCGTCCAAGATTAGCAACGCTCGCCGTCACGGAACGCCGGTCGCCACTCTCGCCGACTTCCGTCACTCACTGACCACTGGGGCTCCGCTGGCCGTGACCCGATTTTCGACTACCGGTGTCGCCGAGGTGTGCAGAGAGTGCGGCACCTCGTGGATGGCGGCCCGCCGCTCCAGCAATCCCGTATGTCCCGGATGCCGCGGAGCGGCACGAAAGACGGACCCGACGGCGAAACGTCAACTGCTCATGGACAACGTCGCTGCGGCGCCTCCGCCAGCCATGCAAACACTGGTCTGCACAGACTGTCTGGAGACCTGGGAGCGCCCGCGGGTCCGCGGCCGCCAGCCTCACCGCTGCCCAGCTTGTGTCAGTCGGGATGCCGGGGTGCTGGCGTAATGCAGATCCTTGCTGTCGTCGACGCGAACGCTGCAGCGAATACCTAATACCGTCATCGTGTGCCACGTCGATGTCGGCTCTCAGCGCCTGGCATCAGTCGGATGTGTGACGATTGGGTGTTGACTGACCAGCAGGACAAGGTCCAGCTGCTTACCCGGGTCGGCCCCATCACCACGGCCGGACCATTGAGACCAAGCCCCTCTTGGGGGGCCCCGGAGCAACTTCGTCAAAACCGACAGGCTTCCGTTCCCGTGCGATAGACAGAGCTGCGGAACTTCGCGCGAAAGGATCTCTGCTTTGACAGTCTTCGTTGGAATCCTCGGCGTAATAGTCGGTGCGATGCTTCAAGTCGCGCGCGATCAATGGCAACAGCGGCGAGAGCAAAAAGCCAAGCTGCGCACAGCTGTTCGACTGGTGACCAGCGATTTATACGTTGCTAAAGCGATCGTCGCGCCGATATCGGCGACCGGCAGCTGGGGGCCAGAGCAGGATGTCTTGCCCACGACTAACTTGGCCGAGCAGGCTGGCGTACTGGCGGCAGGGCTTTCGACTCATGATTGGAAGCTGTTCGAGGGTGCTCTATTGGGCATCCAACACATCAATCGGATACGAGCCCGGCTCGAACAGTCGGGTGGAACGTTTACCGAATACGAGCTGAAGAGGGCAGCCGCGATACACGACCACGTCGTGCTAACAATCGACGCCTTCGAGCAGGCGCTAGGCGGGGCTCCGGAGATAGCCGCACCTTCCCATCCCGCGATAGCGGACAGGTTGGGCGAGGTGCAGTAACCGTGCCGTTGCTGGTGTCCGAGCTGGGGCGATAACAAACCGTGCTCGGATCATCCTTTGGGCGGGGAAGGATCGTTGCCGTACGAGTTTTTCTCGGCTATCTGCCCATCGTCCCCACACGACGACCTGCCCAACTCCGCGGGTTAGATGAATCCGCGGCGGACAGCGTCTGAGATGAAGACTGATCCGCAGCTTGATTGCGCCTATTCAATCGGACCGAGAAAGTGCTGCCAGTAGCCGCCGTAAGGGTCGCCACGGTGAATCGGCTCGCAGCTGATTAGGTAACCATCTGTCGAACGCGACACGTTATCGACGCGCACATCGCACGATGTGCCAGTTTGATGGACGCCAGTTGTCATCGGCGGCGGCTCTGCCCACTCCCAAGTTGGCGGCGTGCTGGGCGTCAGCGCCTGGTTCACGCAGACTTTTTCCTTGCCCGTGTTTTTGTCATAGCTGATTCTGGCCGCGTTCCTCGCACTGCAGCGGAAATCTGATGCACCAGCGGGAGGCAGGTCGCTGGTAGGTGGTTCGGTTCCCGTAGTTGTCCTCGGTTTGGTAGTTGTCTTCGACGACGACGGCGGCAATGCTGGTGCGGAAGCAACGGGCAGCGAGGTCAACGGAGGAGCGGTGGGTGACGTCGTTGGTTTTGGTGTCGACCGGCCCTGGAAGTAGAACACCATCGAGAACCACACGACGGCGGCGACGGTCGCGCATAGGAGCGCCATCACCCCGGCCCACCGGAGACGCCCGGGCCATCGGCTCTCGACAAAAGGGCCCTCGCCGTGCTCGTCGAGTGACCAGGCTTGGACAGATTCAGGCTCGCTCCTCGTAGGCGTAGCAGCTGTGTCCATCTCCTCGGTGAGACCGGCGTTTGAATTGATGGCCGTCTCGTCGCCGTCAGATGCGGCAGCCGCAGTCGGTTCGGCGTCAGTGTCGTCGTCGGCCAATCTGTCTAACTCCTCACGGTCGCGCGTCGCACAGATTACTGCGCTACGGGCCTGACCGGCCTGAAATCTGGATTATTCTGTTTGCGGCATAATCCGCTGCGGCACCGAACTTTCGGTCCCTGATCGGTTACTGCCCGCCATGCGGTCGGAGTGGGCGGGCGGTGTCAACGATGTCGTCAGGCGGGGCACCTTGGAGAAACATGGCAGGGTTGTCCTGTATGAGTTCACTACCACTGCTAACTGGGTGACTGCGCCCCTAAGGGGCGCAATCGTTGCACTCAGTGACCGCACTCGGTGCTGCGGCAGGATACATGTGCCCTGATCAAAAGGGCCACAACCGATTGCGCCGATGAGTCCGACTGCGCACTCACTCATCTGTCGGCTCGCAGGCGGGATGGATACCGCGGGAAAGTCCTGTAATCGGTCGTGAACATACCGAGCAGGGATTCGCCAGGGAGTACATGTGAGCATTTCGGCGTCCAGCGGCGCAGGTCAGAATGCCCTCGCGAACGCCGTGCGTCAGTGCTGGGTCGATGGTGCGGGCGGAGCGCCCGTACTTTTTGGCCGCAGAGAGGACGCCATTCCGGCTCATCTCGGTGCCCTCGCCATTGACTCGGTGTTCGACGAGGATCTCGATGATCTCGTTGAGCACCTCCTCCTCATCGGCTTTACGCGCACGAGCTTGGCGGGTGCCGTCGGTGTATGTCAACCGGCGGTGTCGTAGTCGAATTCCAGATAGCCCTCTGGGATATCGACGTCACGCCCGTAGGCGGTGAAGTACACGGGCGAGTCGGGTTCGTCTTTCTCGCGGACCAGTCGCCAGAGGGCATCGGGCCAATCCTGCAGCCGAGAGTCACCACGGGCTCGTTCGCCGGAGTGGCCCATATGGTGCACCACCAGGGCTTCATTGATTCCGGATTCCGCCAACAGGGCGTCGAAGGCAACCAGAAACCGCCCGGCATCGTGGTTTTCATCGAGGCCGAGAGCGTCCAGCACCGGCCGCAGACAATCAAGAATCAGATAATCGGCCCCGGAGAGGAGTTTGGCCCACTCCGCCCGCACGCCCTCATTCAGGATGTTGAACGCGCCAATACGACCCCGCAAGGCGACGACATCCACGCGGTCGGTGTTGATAATGCCTTGGTCTCGGAGCCAGCGACGCATGGTGTTCTCCGACAGTTCGTTGTCGATGAGCACGGCGCGCTGCGATCGAGTGGTCACCGAGAACCGGTCTAGAAATGCGTCGCCGTCGGCAAGAGACCGCAGTAGGTTCCCAACGATGGTGCTTTTGCCCGCCTTGTATTGGGCCGACAGCAACACACGTCCTTGGGCTGGTGCCAGTCGATCAATGCGGTACTGAGCATCGGTATCGGGCTCGCCAAGCAGGTCAGTCAAGCAGCGCAACGCAGGGACGGGAGACGTCTGGTGGATCTCGTCTTCGAATCTCAGCTTCGCCTCGTGCTTGGCGCGCAGTTGGACGAGGTGGTGCTCGATCTCCTCCTCTAGGTCGCCGCCACCGACTGAACCGTTCCTGCTGCTCATAGTCTCGAACTGCATCTCGCGGCAGGCCCCGGTTACCGCCACGGCCCCTCCTGCATGAGGACTGCGGCAATCGCGTCGGCGATGGTTCGTTCGATCTCACCTGAGGGAAGCCCAGCACCCGAAGCGGCGTCGGCCAGCGCGGCATAAATGGGATCGTCGTCGTTGAAGAGGCCTTCGTCAGCAGCACGGCATGCCGCCCAATACAAGATCGAATGCCTTTGGCCTTCAGCGGCATTCTCAACAGCACGTACCAGGCCCCGGCACTTCCGTCGAGCTGCACTGGGAGCCAATCGTCTGGCGTAATGCGGGAGCCGACGGCGCGACGATGGCCCGGGGTCGGCAGCCATCTCGCTCAGCCATTGGGGGGCGGCGGCAACGTCGGCCACCGGCATCTTGAACGTGTAGGGCTCCTCGGTTAGCCCGTGCAGGCTGGGCGGCATGACGACGAAATTTCGCTCGTGGCTGAGGATCTCGACGCCGAGACAGAGCTTGCTACGCACCCGCGCGTGAACGCCGTCGAACCATAGGTGGCGACCACCATCGCCGCGGCCGCTGAACGTAGTCATCGTCTCCGGCAGCGAGCCAAACGTGGCTTCCAACTGGGCCAGAGCGACGTCGCCACCGTGCCGCGGATCAACATCGAGGACGATCTGGGCTGGGTGCGGCCGAACTCCGATCCCATGGTCGGGATGCGTGGTCCAGTAGCGGTACGCCCAATCGACGTCAGTATTGGCGTCGTAGAAACCGTGGCCCAGCAATCCACATTCGCCGCGGCACTTTCGACTCTCAGAGCTGAGCCAGTGGTGCGGGTTGCGTATTGCAGGGACCTTGCTCCGCGGGAGGAGCGGAATGGTCGCGAACCCGCACTCCCGGTAGGCGACGGCTGCTTCACGGTTGTTCGGCACGATGGGCCAAATTGTCATCGCTTTCTTCCCGGCATGCTGGCTTGTTCGCGGTTACCTGGGGATAGGTTCATTGGCGTACACCGCCAGTCACCGTCGTCGACTCCTGTTCCGCGAGCCATGCCATCACGCGGGATTTTTTCCACACCCGACGCCTGCCGAGCTTGAAGCTGGCCGGTCCAGTGCCGATGCTGGCCCAGTACCGCCAGGTACTGGCCTTTGTACCGGTCAGCTCCTCTAGGTCGAGAGCACCCACAAATTCCTGATCCATCCCGCCACTCCTCTCTTCCCAATACGTCATATTCTCACTTCCAGGAATAAGCTCAGTGTGAGCTGCGCCTGCCATACTGGTCAAACCAAAATAGAAAAGTTGCGGAAATGGGAATACAGAAATGGATTAATGTACGTTTTGGGAAGAAGGTCAAAACCTTGCGGGAGAACCGACACTGGTCCCAAGCCACGTTAGCGAAGATGTTGTCGGACAGAGGAATTCAGCCGATTCATCCGACAACTGTGGCGAAGATCGAGTCCGGTGACCGCTCTGTGCGGATCAACGAAGCGGTTGGCATCGCCGATATATTTGAGGTCTCTCTAGATTCTCTACTGGGCCGCAAGGCGGGCACGCAGGACAGTGATCTGACATACCGGGTGGGCGCCTTATCGGCCAGCGCCCACGAGTCGTACCGACTGCTAGCAACGGTCATCGGGATGATTCGCGAACCCCTAGAGGAACTTCCGGATGATTTCGAAGGTATCGAGAGCCTCCAATCTGCGGGCTTAAACACATTGAGCGGCCTGGGATCAGCGCGAGAGTCGTTAGCGGAGTTATTGTCAGTCTCGGGCGATATCTTGCTAAAACGTGAGCAGGTCAGGCTTGGTAAAGCGCAACCGTAGAGCCGGAGTCGAGGATCGCTGGACCAAGACCGTCCGCGGCCTAGATGGCACCACGCGCAGTGTGCCAACCATCCGGCACGGCAAGGGACTTCGGTGGCTGGCCCGCTACGTCGACGAGCGCGGGCAAGAGCATACGAAGTCGTTCAGGCGCAAGACGGATGCAGCAAAATGGCTCGACGGGCAGACCGCGGCGGTGGTATCGGGTACCCATGTCGCGCCACGAGATGCGCAATTGACCGTGAAGCAGTGGTGCGACTTATGGCTTGAGGGCTACCAGGTGCACCGACCTGCGTCGGTGAAGTTGGCCCGCACCCATATTCGGCTGATCTGCGGCGAATTCGGCAGTATGCCACTCACGGCAGTGCGGCCGTGACAGATCAAGGCGTGGGTGGCACGGCTGCAAGCCGAGGGTTTGGAAGCGTCCTACATCTACCGGACGCACTCGCGGTTCTCGCAAATCTGCACAGACGCCGTGCACGACGGCGTGCTTGGACGCAACCCGTGTTCGCGGCGGACCTCGCCCCCGATGGGCAAATCCAAGGTGTATGTGGCCACGACAGAACAGGTGTGGGCGATCCATGATGAGATGCCCGACCACCTGAAAGCGGCGGTGCTCCTCGGCGCGTTTGCCGGGCTGCGGATTTCCGAGGCGTGCGGGCTGCGGGTCACCGATGTCGATTTCATCCGCGGCGTGGTGCACCCCAAACGGCAGTGGCCGGATCGACCGCTCAAGACTGAGGGCAGCAGTCAGCCGATACCGATTCCGCGGGAATTGGCGTTGCTTCTGTCAACGTCGGTGCGCAAGTATCCCGCCGACATGATGCTCACCGCGGGGCCAGGCACCGACCGGTGCAGCGTATGGACGCTTGAGAAGGCGATGCGCACCGTCCGCGGCAAGGTGGAGGGCCTGCCAGAAACGTTCACTTTTCAGGATTTGCGGCACTACCTAGCATCGCTGCTAATCGCCTCGGGCGCCGATATCAAGACGGTGCAGGCGCGGATGCGGCACGCCAGCGCCACCACCACGCTCGACGTTTACGGCCATCTGTGGCCCGATGCCGACGAATCCACCCGCACGGCTATCCGTGCGGTGATCGCGGAGCGGATGAACACCACTGCGGACCAGCTGCGGACCACGAGCACCTGAGCGAGCCGTTCGCCGAGGTCAATGGGGTTAGCCGGGCTCCGGCTTGGCGTCTATTCCGGATTCCTTGCGCTGCTGGGCGGTGATCGGCGCGGGCGCATCGGTGAGCGGGTCGACGCCGCCGCCGGTCTTCGGGAACGCGATCACCTCACGGATGGAGTCGACCCCGGACAGCAGCGCGTTGATCCGGTCCCACCCGAACGCGATCCCACCGTGTGGAGGTGCGCCAAAGGTGAACGCTTCCAACAGGAATCCGAACTTTTCTTCGGCCTCGGCGTGGTCGAGCCCCATCACCGCGAACACCCGCTCCTGGATGTCGCGGCGGTGGATACGAATCGAGCCACCGCCGATCTCGTTGCCGTTGCAGACGATGTCGTAGGCGTCGGCGAGCACGTTGCCCGGATCGGTATCGATGGCGTCCTCGTAGCGCGGCTTGGGCGAGGTGAAGGCGTGATGCACCGCGGTCCACGCGCCCGAGCCGACGGCCACGTCACCGGCGGCGGTCGCGTCGTCGGCGGGTTCGAACAGCGGCGGGTCCACGACCCAGACGAACGCCCAGGCGTCGGGATCGATGAGGCCCAGCCGATGGGCGATCTCACCGCGCGCCGCCCCCAGCAGGGCCCGCGACGGCTTCGGCGGGCCCGCCGAGAAGAAGACGCAATCCCCCGGCTTGGCCCCCACGTGCGCGGCCAGGCCGCCGCGTTCGGTGTCGCTCAGGTTCTTGGCCACCGGGCCAGAAAGCTCACCGTCGTCGCCGACGAGCACGTAGGCCAGCCCCCGGTGGCCGCGCTGCTTGGCCCATTCCTGCCAGCCGTCCAGCGTGCGCCGCGGCTGCGAGGCCCCGCCGGGCATGACGACAGCGCCGACGTACGGCGCCTGGAAGACGCGAAATGTGGTGTCTTTGAAGAACTCTGCGCACTCGACGAGCTCGAGTCCGAAACGCATGTCCGGCTTGTCCGAGCCGAACCGCCGCATGGCGTCGGCGTAGCTGATCCGCGGGATCGGTGTCGGAATCTGGTAGCCGATCAGCGCCCACAGCGCGGAGAGGATCTCCTCGGAGATGGCGATGACGTCCTCGGCGTCCACGAAGCTCATCTCGATGTCGAGCTGGGTGAACTCCGGCTGGCGGTCGGCGCGGAAATCCTCGTCGCGGTAACAGCGCGCGATCTGGTAGTAGCGCTCCATCCCGGCCACCATCAGCAGCTGCTTGAACAGCTGCGGGCTCTGCGGCAGGGCGTAGAACGAGCCGGGGTGCAGCCGGGCCGGCACCAGAAAGTCGCGCGCGCCCTCCGGGGTCGAGCGGGTGATCGTCGGCGTCTCGATCTCGACGAAATCGTGCTGCGTGAGCACCGCGCGTGCGGCGGCATTCACCTTGGAACGCAAGCGAATTGCGTCCGCCGGGCCGTCGCGGCGCAAATCCAGGTAACGGTATTTCAGCCGCAGTTCCTCGCCGGCGGGCTCGTCGAGCTGGAACGGCAGCGGCGCGCTCTCCCCCAACACGGTGAGCGCGGTGGCGTTGACCTCGATGTCGCCGGTGGCGATCTCGGGGTTGGCGTTGCCTTCCGGGCGGATCTCGACCACGCCGGAGACCGCGACACAGAACTCGGCGCGCAGCCGGTGCGCCTGGGCCAGCACGTCGTCGGCGCGGAACACCACCTGGGCGATTCCGGAGGCGTCGCGCAGGTCGATGAAGATGACCCCACCGTGGTCGCGGCGGCGGGCCACCCAGCCCGCGAGCGTCACCTGTTGCCCGGCGTCGCTACTTCTCAGCGAACCGGCGGCGTGGCTGCGCAGCACAAAAACACTCCCCTTCAGGTTGAACGACTGATCAGTCTAAGGGGCGGTGTAATTTCGCTCCTATCGCCACGAACATCGCCCTCGTCGGTCCCGGTGCCGTCGGCACGACGGTCGCCGCGCTGCTCTATCGGGCCGGACATTCGGTCGTGGTGTGCGGCCGCACCCCGCGCGAGAGCATCGAACTGCGGCCCGACGGTGCGGACCCGATCGTCGTCCCCGGCCCGGTGCACACCGATCCCGGCGAGGCGCCCGGGCCGGTGGATGTGGTGCTGCTGGCCGTCAAGGCCACCCAGAACGAGCAGGCGGCCGGCTGGCTGGCCCGCCTGTGCGACGTGCACACCATCGTCGTGGTGCTGCAAAACGGCGTGGAGCAGGTCGAGCAGGTGCGGCCGCACTGCCCGCAATCCCCCGTCCTGCCCGGCATCGTGTGGTACTCGGCCGAGACCCAGCCCGAAGGCTGGGTGCGGCTGCGCGGCGAGGCGGCCCTGGTGCTGCCCAGCGGCCCCTCCGCGGAGGCGGTCGCCGAGCTGCTGCGCGGCGCCGGCTGCCGGGTGGACTGCGACCCCGACATCATCACCGCGGCCTGGCACAAGCTGCTCACCAACGCGCTGGCCGGGTTCATGGCGCTGTCGCGGCGGCGGTCCGGGATGTTCCGCCGCGACGACGTCGCCACACTGTCGCGCCGCTATGTCGCCGAATGCCTGGCCGTCGCGCGCGCCGAGGGCGCCCGGCTCGCCGACGGCGTCATCGACGAGTTGGTCGACATGTTTCGCAACGTTCCCGAGGACATGAGCACGTCGATCCTGACCGACGCGGACAATCACCGCCCGATGGAATGGGATATCCGCAACGGCGTGATCGTCCGCAGGGGCAGGGCCCACGGCCTGGCCACACCGATCAGCGACGTCGTGGTGCCCTTACTGGCCGCGGCCAGCGACGGTCCCGGCTAGATTAATTTCATGTTCCCCTGCGAGCGCGTCGACGTGGACTTCATCCACAAGGCGCCATTTGCCTTCCGCAACAGCGTCGACCTGGCCATCACCCCCGAGCAGCTGTTCGACGTGCTTTCCGACGCCGGATCCTGGCCGCGCTGGGCGAAAGTGATCACCAAGGTGACCTGGACCAGCCCCGAGCCGCGCGGCGTCGGGACCACCCGCACCGTCGAGATGCGCGGCGGCATCGTCGGCAACGAGGAATTCCTGGCGTGGGAACCCTTCACGCACATGGCATTTCGCTTCAACGAGTGCTCGACCAAATCCGTGGCGGCCTTCGCCGAGGATTACCGGGTCGAGGTCATCCCCGGCGGCTGCCGGCTGACGTGGACCATGGCCCAGAAGCCGGCGGGGGCGGCGAAGCTGGCAATGGTCGTGGTCGGGCCGCTGCTGAACCTGGCGTTGCGCCGATACCTGCGCAACCTGCGCAGCTACACCGACTCCCTTGCGACCCGGCAACGTTAGGAGCGCGTCATGACCTTCAACGAGGGCATGCAGATCGACACCAGCAACGCATCGTCGTCGGGTGGCGGCGGGATGGGGATGGCCGTCGGGGGCGGCGGGCTCGGGCTGATCATCCTTCTCGGGGCGTTGTTCTTGGGGGTCGATCCCGGCCGTGTCATGAACCAGCCGCAGACGAACACCCACGGCTACTCGGCGCCGGGTTTCGACCTGAGCCAGTGCAAGACCGGCGCCGACGCCAACAAGTACGTGCAATGCCGCGTGGTCGCCACCGGCAACTCCGTGGACGCCGTGTGGCATCAGCTGATGACGGGCTACACCCGTCCCCATGTCCGGCTGTTCACCGGCCGGGTGAGCACGGGCTGCGGAGCGGCCACCACCGCGGTCGGGCCCTTCTACTGCCCGGTCGACCGGACGGCGTACTTCGACACCGACTTCTTTCAGGAACTGGTCGATCGATTCGGTTCCAGCGGTGGGCCATTCGCCCAGGAGTATGTGGTCGCCCACGAGTACGGCCACCATGTGCAACAGCTGCAGGGCCTGCTCGGCCGCTCCCAGCAAGGCGCGCAGGGGGCCGGCGGCAACGGTGTGCGCACCGAGTTGCAGGCCGACTGCTACGCCGGTATCTGGGCCCACTACGCCTCAACGGTCAAGCAGGAGAGCACCGGCGTGCCCTACCTGGAGCCGTTGAGCGACAAGGACATCGCCGATGCCCTCTCGGCCGCGGCGTCGGTGGGCGATGACCGCATCCAGAAGGAAGCGACCGGTCGGGTCAACCCCGAGTCCTGGACGCACGGTTCCTCGGAGCAGCGCCAGCATTGGTTCACCGCGGGCTATCAGACCGGTGACCCGAAGCAGTGCGACACCTTCTCCGCGACGGATTTGGGTTAAGCCAGTAAGCGTTTCAGCTCGGCGCGGCCCTGCTCGTCGAGCGGCAGCAGCGGCGCGCGTGGGTCTCCGACTGGGAAATCGAGCAGCTCCAGGCCGGCCTTCACCGTGGTGGCCAGGCCGCCCGCGACGATGAACTGCAGCAGCGGCTTGAGATCGTCGTAGAGCTTCTGCGCCGTGTCGAGGTCGTTCGCGCGCACCGCCTCATAGAGGTCGATGCACGGCGCTGGGCGCAGATTCGGTGCGGCCGTGCACCATCCGGAGGCGCCGGCCTTCAGCGCGTCGAGCACCAGCGGGTTGCTGCCGTTGTAGAAGGGCAGCCGGTTGCCGGACAGCTCGGCGATGCGCTGCATCCGGGTCAGGTCGCCGGTGGACTCCTTGACCATGGTGACGTTGTCGATGGACTCGAACATGCGGACCAGCAACTCGGGGGGCATGTCGACGCCGCTGGTCGCCGGGTTGTTGTAGGCCATGATCGGGATGGAGATGGCGTCGCTGATGCTCCGGTAGTGCGCGAAGATCTCCCGCTCGGTGAGCTTCCAGTAGGACACCGGCAGGATCATCACCGCGTCGGCCCCGGCCTGCTGGGCGTACTTGGCGCGCCGAATGGTCTTGGCGGTGGTCACATCCGACACACCGACGACCACCGGCACCCGGCCCGCGACGGTAGCCATGGTGGTGTCGACCACAGTGTCGAATTCCGGTTCGTCGAGATAGGCCAATTCGCCGGTGCTGCCCAGCGGTGCGATCGCATGAACGTCGGCGGCCACCAGGCGGTCGACCAGCGCGGCAAGCCGTGCGGTGTCGATGCCATCGCCGGTGAACGGAGTCACCGGGTAGGCGATGATGCCGTGGATCTTGCGCTCGGACGTTTGCGCCACAGGTAGGCTCCTCGGATTAGGTTGGCGGATAACGGTTTAGCCGGTCAGCACGTCCGGGTGCCGGGCCAGCGCCCGGCGGGCGTAGTAGGCGAAGTTGGCCCTGCTGCGCAGCGGTAACAGCGTCCAGTTATGGGCCTCGCGGGCCAGTTCTTCCGGAAGTGCTTTGACGGTGCCGGCGGCCATCGCGGTCAGCTGCAGTTCGGCGGCGCGCTCGATGAGGATTCCCAACGAGCACGCCTCCTCGATGCTGGCGCCGGCGATGACGTGGCCGTGATGGGCCAGCAGGATTGCTTTTTTGTCGCCGAGGGCGGCGGAGATGATCTCCCCCTCTTCGTTGCCGACCGGCACGCCCGGCCATTTGGCCAGAAACGCGCAGTCGTCGTAGAGCGGGGTGGTGTCCATGTGGGACACGATCAGCGGAACTTCCAGCATCGACAGCGCCGCCACGTGGAACGCGTGGGTGTGCACGATGCATTGCACATCGGGGCGGGCGCGATAGATCCAGCTGTGAAAACGGTTGGCGGGGTTGGCCATTCCCTCACCGTCGAGGACGTTGAGGTCCTCGTCGACCAACAGCAGGTTGGCGTCGGTGATCTCGTCGAACCCCAGGCCGAGCCGCTGGGTGTAGTAGGTGCCGTCCGCCTCGGCGCGGGCGGTGATCTGTCCGGCCAGCCCGGAGTCATGCCCGGCGTCGAACAGGGCGCGGCACGTCAAAGCCAACTTCTGACGGGTGGTCAACTGCCATTCGGCGGCATCTTTGGCTTGGAAGGCCGTCAACTGCTCGGCGGCGCGGCGCATCAAGTCGGATTTCGAATCGGTGAACGTGCTGGCCATAATCGGCTCCCTCGGCGCGCGAACGTGTGACACAATCGTATCACTATAGGAAACCTTGTGTCATGAGAGGGGTGGTCGGTGACCGCACTGCTGCGCGCGGTCCGCAAGCAACGCGGCCTCACCCTGGAGGCGCTGGCCCAGCAGACCGGGCTGACCAAGAGCTACCTGTCGAAGATCGAACGCGGGCACAGCACACCGTCGATCGCGGTGGCACTCAAGGTCGCCAAGGCCCTGGATGTCGACGTCGGGCGGCTGTTCTCGGAGCAGGCGGCGCAGGAGAAGATCGCCGTCGAGCGCGCCACCCGCAACACCCAGGGCGAGCGCTACCGGGTGCTGGCCGCGTCGCTACTGGGAAAGTCGATGTCGCCGTTCGTGGTTTGCCCGACGGAGAAGCTGTCCGACGATCCACACCCGGAGCATGCGGGCCAGGAATTCATATTCGTGCACGCCGGGAACGTCGAACTGGACTACGGCGATCAGACGTTCACGCTCGGGACCGGCGACAGCGCCTACTTCGACGCCTCGATCAGCCACAAGATTCGGGCGGTCGGTGCCGAACCGGCCCAGGTCGTCGTCGTCGCGCACGCCGAGCCCGCGAGCAGCCCGGCCGGGTGGTTGGGCTGACTACCAGGGCCGCGTCGAACAGGTGACGCCGGTGGTGGCGCTCTGGGTCACCACCACCTGGCCGTCCACCGCGATCTGGCACTGAATCTGCGGCATGTTGGACGAATCGCAGTCCGGCCAGTGGCACCCGCCGCTGGCGTTGACGAACGCCCACTGGTTGGGGTCTGTCAGGGTGGCGTTGTAGACGAGCGGCTGCCCGGCGGTGAACGCCGTCTGCACGGTGCTCAGGAACTGCGACGAGTTCGAGTTGAAGGCCGCCTGGCTGGGCGGATCGCTGTTCATGTACCTGACGTTGCCGGTCAGGTTGCCGGTGGCGGTGACCGTGTACGTCACCTGGTGGCCGGCGGGATCCGCATGTGAGGGCGCGGACGCCGTCGTCATCGCAGCGGCCGCCGCAAATGTCGCCGCCGCGATCCCCGTGGTCACTGTTCGCACGTTCGTCATATCTCAAACGCTACCGAATCCGTTACCGCCGTACCCGCGAAACAGCTCCCACCGTGCATCGGCGCCCGTCGGTATTCGCGCTTTCCGGCGCGGCCCGACCCGCCACGAGCGGGGCGTTCACCTTCAGGTGGCTCGGTTCCGGTATGAAGCATTGAGTGAGCAACGATTCGGAGCAGGCCGGCATCAGCCGCCGCCGGTTACTCACGTCAAGTGCCGCCTCGGCGGTTCTCGGCGGCGTCGGGGTGGGTGGCGCCACCCTGCTGTGGTCGCAGTCCGCGAGCTCCCGTGGCCCCTCGACGTGGCTCCAGCCCGACCGCAATGGCGCACCGCCGGTCGGCGGCCTGCACCTGCAATTCGGTAAGAACGCCGGCACCGAGGTGGTCGTCTCCTGGCACACCACCGACGCCGTCCGCAATCCGCGCGTCATGCTCGGGACGCCGAGCGCCGGGTTCGGCCGCACCGTGGCCGCCGAGACCCGCACCTACCGGGACGCGAAGTCCAACACCGAAGTTCGCGTCAACCACGCGCGGCTGACCAACCTGACCCCGGACACCGACTACGTGTACGCCGCAGTGCACGACGGCGCCGAACCGGAGCAGGGCACCGTGCGAACCGCCCCGTCGGGACGAAAGCCTTTGCGTTTCACCAGCTTCGGTGATCAGTCCACCCCAGCGCTCGCCAAGATGCCCGACGGCCGTTACGCCACCGACAACATCGGCTCGCCGGCGGCCGCCGACACCACCATGGCCATCGAGCGCCTCGGCCCGCTGTTCAACCTGGTCAACGGCGACCTGTGCTACGCCAATCTGGCCCAAAACCGGATCCGCACCTGGTCGAACTGGTTCGAGAACAACACCCGCTCGGCGCGCCACCGGCCCTGGATGCCGGCGGCCGGGAACCACGAGAACGAATTGGGCAACGGGCCGATCGGTTACGGCGCCTATCAGACCTACTTCGCGTTGCCCGACTCCGGGTCCAGCCCACAAACCCGCGGCCTGTGGTACTCCTTCACCGCCGGCTCGGTGCGGGTGATCAGCCTCAACAACGACGACGTGGCCTACCAGGACGGCGGCAACTCCTACGTGCACGGCTACTCCGGTGGCGAGCAAAAGCGCTGGCTGGCAACCGAACTCGCCGCCGCCCGCCACGATCCGGACGTCGACTGGGTGGTCGCGTGCATGCACCAGACGGCGATCTCCACCGCCGACAAGACCAACGGTGCCGACCTGGGCATCCGTGAGGAATGGCTGCCGCTGTTCGACCAGTACCAGGTCGATCTGGTGGTGTGCGGCCACGAACACCACTACGAGCGCTCGCACCCGTTGCGCGGCACGCTGGGGACCGACACCCGAACGCCGATACCCGTCGACACCCGAAGCGATCTCATCGACTCCACCCGGGGAACGGTGCACCTGGTCATCGGCGGCGGCGGCACCTCGGCACCCAGCAACGCGATGTTCTTTCCCGAGCCCCGGTGCCGGGTGGTCACCGGCGTGGGGGCTTTCGACCCCGGGCGGGGGCGCAAGGCGCCGATCTACGTCCTCGAGGACGCGCCGTGGTCGGCGTTCCGCGACCGCGACAACCCTTACGGTTTCGTGGCTTTCGACGTCGACCCCGGCCCACCCGGCGGCAACACCTCGATCAAGGCAACCCATTACGCGCTGCGCGGCCCGTTCGGCGACGTGGCCGTGATCGACGAATTCATCCTGACCAAGCCGCGCGCCGACAAGGCCGGCTAACTCAAAACAACGTCTGCTGAACGGGTTCCGGCGCCCGGCTGGCCGAAACCGCCTGAGAGAACGGGCGGTGATCGCCGGCCAGCCGGTACTTGGCGATCAGTGGGGCGGCGCGCTCCCGCAGCAGGTCGCGATAGCCCTGCGGCAGGTAGGCACCGCGCCGGTACAGGTCGCGATAGCGGCCGACCAGTTCGGGATGTGAGCGCGCCAGCCACGACATGAACCATCCGCGGGTGGAGCCGCGCAGGTGCAGGCCGAACACCGTCGCGCTGCCGGCACCGGCCGCGGCGATCTGGCCGAGCAGCCCGTCGAGATGCTCGACGGAATCGGTGAGATGCGGCAGCACCGGCGCGACCATCACATGACAGTCCAGCCCGGCGGCGCGGATCGCGCTGATCAGACCCAGCCGTGCCTGCGGCGTGGGCGTGCCGGGCTCGACGTCGCGGTGCAGCTCGGGATCGCCCACCGCCAGCGACACCGCGACCGAGACCGGAACCCGCGTCGCGGCCTCGGCGATCAGCGGCAGGTCGCGCCGCAGCAGCGTGCCCTTGGTCAGGATCGACAGCGGGGTGCCCGATTCGGCCAGGGCGCTGATGATGCCGGGCATCAGCGCGTAGCGCCCCTCGGCCCGCTGGTAGGGATCGGTGTTGGTGCCCAGGGCCACGGTCTCGTGCTGCCATGACGGCCGGCGCAGCTCGCGGCGCAGCACCTCGACGACGTTGGTCTTGACGACGACCTGGGTGTCAAAGTCGTTGCCGCAGTCCAACTCCAGGTATTCGTGGGTGGGCCGGGCGAAGCAGTACCGGCAGGCGTGCGAGCACCCGCGGTAGCCGTTGACGGTGTAGCGAAACGGCAGGGCCGCCGCGTTCGGCACCTTGTTCAGCGCGGACTTGCACAGCACCTCGTGAAACGTGATCCCCTCGAACTGCGGCGCGCGCACGCTGCGGACGAAGCCGATGCGCTGCAACCCCGGCAGTGCCCCGTCCTCCACCGGCTTCCCGTTGACCGCGACGGCCTGGTTCGCCCTGTCATCTACCAAGACATCGGTGACAGTTCTGTGTCAGGACATCGGTGATAGTTTGGGCGGTTTTGGTGGTGACACTTCTGCCCCAGGGTTCGGGTGGTGGCTGTTAATGAACCCATCG